>NZ_JWTA01000009.1 GCF_000813825.1 Chryseobacterium taiwanense | reverse complement strand
TCCCGCCGAGCTTTTTTTATCCATTTTTATTTTCGGCAGCAAAGCCGCCGAAAATAAAATTCAATTAAGGTTTATCCTCCGTTAGTTCAAATCCCCAATCTTTCCCTTTTTGGGTGGCAGGAACACCTTTTGTCATCCAAACCGGAGCTTTAGCCCCTTTCAGATAATAATCAAAAAACTGCTGTTCACGGATTTGAATATCCTTTCTGTTCTGACGTTTTATCAAATTATGATCGTCTCCGTTATAATTCAGAAGCCATACCGGTTTTCCCAAACGTCTCAACGCCGTAAACATTTCAATTCCCTGATACCAAGGCACAGCTCCATCTTTATCATTACTCATGATCACCACCGGAGTTTTCACCTGATCAATCGTAAACAATGGTGAATTCTTAATGTACAATTCCGGTGCTTCCCATAGATTTTTTCCTAATCTACTCTGCGATTTCTCATATTGGAACTGACGGTTCATTCCTGAAGACCATCGGATTCCGCCATATGCGGAAGTCATATTAACAACCGGAGCACCACTCCACGCTGCTGCATACATATCCGTATGCGCAATAAGATAAGCCACCTGATAACCTCCCCAGCTTTGTCCCTGAATTCCTATTTTAGTTCCATCAACCCATGAATTCTGTTTCAGTTTTTCTACTCCGGAATTGATATATTCCATTGCTGATTCTCCGGGAAGACCATCAACATAGGAAATATCAGGAGTAAAAACCAAATATCCATTGCTTACGAAATAAGAAATATTCAATCTTGAAGGTGTTGGAGCAGGCGCTACATAACGATTCAGGTTGTCTGTGAGTTTTTCATAGAAATAGACAATCATTGGGTATTTTTTACTCGGATCGAAATTTTCCGGCTTATACAATACTCCTGTAGATGAATTTCCTTTTGGAGTTGTCCAGTTTACAAGTTCACTTGTTCCCCAATTATAAGTACTTTGTTGTGGGTTGGTGTTACTTAATTCTTGTTGTTCAGAGAAATTGGATGTAACAAAAATATTTGGAGAATCTGTATACGATTCTTTTACCAAAATATACTCGTCTGCATTTTTTGCTTTTTGAAGACTTCTGTATCCCCAGACATTTTCCATTTGGATTTTCACCGGATCAGAATTCGATTGAACAGCTGTTTTAAAAATTCCGTTTGCTTTGGATGTATTATCAAATGCTGATAAATAAATAGAAGCTTTACGATTTAAACTTTTAATATCTTTATCCAAATCGTAGGTATCAAACGTTATTTTATTTTTGCGTCCAAAACCATTCGTCATATTTCTTGGCTTTTTAGAACCGTTCAGGAAAAATTCCCAAAGATCAAAACGGTCTTTGATAATCACCGACTCATCATTATCTGTCCACGAAGCAATACCATAAGCATTTGGAAAATCCGGCATATCAAATTCTTCATCTACAAAAGAAACTGGCAATCCGCTATTCAATGGAAGCGTTTGTTTTGTTTTAACATTATAGCTTAGCCAAGCTCCTTTTTCTCTGTCAAAAATCACAATAAACTTACCAAGTGGAGAAACGGCAACCGAGCCATTCAAATCTCGAATAATTTCCGTTCTGTTTCCGGTTTTATTGTCAATCAGGAAATACGTTTTCTTTGTTGCACCTTCCCATTGAGAAGAAATACGGCTATTTAAACTTGTCATACCGATGACAAAATCAGCATTTCCATCGTTTACCAATCGTAGCGTATCCAAATCCTCTCCATCAATATTTCTAAAAAAATCGGGCTTTTCCGTTTGCATGACTGCAGCATAAGATTTTTTCAAATCATTTTTCAATTCCTTGAGCTGTACTGTTTGCAGATAATCATCTTTATAGTTCCAGATATCTACAACAGCATGATCATTCGCGATCATGGCAGTATCTTTGGCAACAGGTTTCGGAGCAACACCGAAATACAATTGCTTTCCGTTCTTACTGAAAATCGGGAAACGGTTTTCGGAGACTACCCAATTCTTTTTCATTTGGGCATTTTCATTGGTTACGATTTCCTTTTTATTCGTTTTAAAATTAAAATAATACAATTGATACAATTTCACTAGATCATTCTGCGCAGAGGAAGTTCCCACAAATGCTAACTGATTTCCATCTTCATCAAATGACAATTGTGAAAAATCGCCTTCCATTTCAGAAATCTTAGTTACAGATCTTTTTTGAAGATCAACAACCTGTACAGTTTCAAGTGCATATTTCTTAGGTTTTGATTTATCATTATCCTTTTTCTCTGCAACCTTTTCATCTCCGGAATCCTTCTCCTCTTTCTTATCCTTGCTTTTCTTCTCTTCCGATTTTTTGGTTACAAAAACTAGCTGCTTTCCGTTTTTACTGAATTCATAGCGGATTACATTATCATACGTTGTACTTTTCCCATCCAAAAGATTTCGAACGACCAACTGCAAAGGTTTTGCATTGTTATCCTCATCTTTCTTTTCATCCCCATCTTCTTTATCCGAAGTACCGTTCGATTTATCTTTCATATTTTCCAACAGATAAGCAACATACGAACCTCCTTTTTCAGGAATTTTAAACCCTTTTACATTCGGAATTTTTTCTACTGTAATATTCGAAAGATTAACTATTGCAAGACTGTCTTTTACCAATTTATCCTGTTTCAGTTTTTTGTCTTTTACCGCTTTTATATCCTTATATAATGGACGGATCTGGAAAACAGCAAACTTAGAATCATTTGTAAAATCAGATTTGGTTGCTCTTGCAAACTGTTTTGAAATTTTATTTTTAGGGGAATATAGAAAAAGGTTGGAATTTCCTTCCTGCGCATCCACAGAATAGGAAATCCATTTTCCGTCATTGGAAATTTTTCTTGCTCCGATACTTTGCCAGTTATCATAGACTGAATGATCTAAAGGCTTTTTCTGTCCATACACGAAATAACTCATGAGGAACAGAATAAAAACTGTACTTCTCAACTTCATTTTTAAATACTTTTTAAAGTTTAAAAGTAAGATATTTCTTTGATAAAACCTTTTTCAGTGCATCACTTCATTATAAGAGTGTCAAAATGTCACTTTTCAGCAAACGGTATTTTTTTTGAGAAAGATTTGAAAGAAAAAATTAAAACTAAAAATATTATGACGAAAGGAAATATCAATGTATCCGTGGAAAATATTTTCCCGTTGATCAAAAAATTCTTGTACAGCGACCATGAAATCTTTTTAAGAGAATTGATTTCCAATGCAACAGATGCTACTTTAAAATTAAAGCATTTAACAAGCATTGGGGAAGCAAAAGTGGAGTACGGAAATCCGAAACTGGAAGTTAAAATCGATAAAGAAAATAAAACGCTTCGCATCATCGACCAGGGAATCGGGATGACGGGTGAAGAAGTTGAAAAATACATCAATCAGGTTGCTTTTTCAGGAGCTGAAGAGTTTTTGGAAAAATACAAAGACACTGCAAAAGATTCAGGAATTATCGGACATTTCGGACTTGGATTTTACTCAGCGTTCATGGTGGCTGAGAAAGTTGAGATCTTAACTAAATCTTATAAAGATGAACCTGCTGTTCGTTGGATCTGTGACGGAAGTCCGGAATTTACTTTAGAAGAAACCACTGATAAAACCGACAGAGGAACTGAAATTATTCTTCACATTGCAGAAGATTCAGTAGAGTTTTTAGAAGAAGGAAAAATCCGTGAATTGTTATTGAAATATAACAAGTTCATGCCTGTTCCGATTAAATTTGGAACAAAAACCCATACATTACCTTTACCGGAAGACGCTCCGGAAGATGCGGTTGCAGAAACTGAGGAAGTTGACAATATCATCAACAATCCAACTCCGGCTTGGACGATTGCTCCAAGTGAACTAACGAATGAAGATTACATGAAATTCTACCACGAATTGTACCCGATGCAGTTTGAGGAGCCTTTATTTAATATTCATTTGAATGTTGATTATCCGTTCAATTTAACCGGGGTTTTATTCTTCCCGAAACTGAGCAATAATTTAAATATTGAAAAAGATAAAATCCAGTTATATCAAAATCAGGTATTTGTAACGGATGAAGTAAAAGGGATCGTTCCGGATTTCTTAATGCTTCTTCGTGGAGTAATCGATTCTCCGGATATTCCTTTGAATGTTTCTCGTTCGTATCTACAAGCAGATGGTGCGGTGAAGAAAATCTCTTCATACATCACGAAAAAAGTTGCCGACAAAATGTCTTCTTTAATCAACGAAAACCGTGAAGATTATGAGAAAAAATGGAATGACA
Source organism: Chryseobacterium taiwanense (assembly GCF_000813825.1). Taxonomy (GTDB): domain Bacteria; phylum Bacteroidota; class Bacteroidia; order Flavobacteriales; family Weeksellaceae; genus Chryseobacterium; species Chryseobacterium taiwanense. The sequence continues at coordinate 109,847 of NZ_JWTA01000009.1, read as the reverse complement.
TCAAAGTTGTTATCGAATACGGAATTGTAACGGAAGAAAAGTTTGCTGAGAAAGCAGATAAGTTCACATTATATCCGACAACTGATGGGAAATATTTCTTGTGGAATGAACTGGAAGAAAAAATTAAATTGAACCAAACGGATAAGAATGGAAATGTAGTGGTTCTTTATGCTTCCAATGCCGACGAACAACATAGCTATATTCAGTCTGCAAAAGATAAAGGATATGAAGTTCTATTATTAGACTCACCAATTATTCCTCACGTTATCCAAAAGCTGGAAACTTCAAAAGAGAAAATTTCTTTTGTAAGAGTAGATTCAGATCACATCAATAATCTGATTAAAAAAGACGAACCTATCATTTCTAAATTGAATGAAACGGAAAAAGAATCATTGAAGAAAAATGTTGAAGAAGCAATCAATGATACAAAATTCACGGTTCAGTTGGAAGATTTAGACAGCAATGATGCTCCGTTTACGATTACCCAGCCAGAATTCATGAGAAGAATGAAAGATATGCAGGCAACCGGTGGTGGCGGAATGTTTGGAATGGGAGGGTTCCCTGAAATGTACAATCTGGTAGTAAATTCCAACAGCGAATTTGCTAATCAGGTGTTACAAACAGAAAATACGGAAGAAAAAGAAGGTTTGATTAAGTATGCTTTAGACTTGGCAAAACTTTCTCAGAATTTATTGAAAGGAAAAGATCTGACGGACTTCATCCAAAAAAGCTATCAGCATCTGAACAAATAAATTGACTATTTTATATTGAGAAATCGGGACTGCGAAAGTGGTTCCGATTTTTTATTTTCATGTAATTCTAATCTTTAATCCTAAGAAAATACGTTTTAGTCGTCAAAAATAACGGTTCGGTCATGATTTTTTTCAAAAGATATACATGCACAATATCTTTGCTTCATCATTAAAACAATTACTATGAAAACTAAAGCAATTATCACATTTTTCTTTGTACTGGCTCTTCAATTTTGCAACGCTCAGCTTGACGATAAATTTTATCAGCCTAAAAAAGAATTAAAGCCGATTGAAAACCTGAAATTTGAAGAAATCAGTTTACCGGTAACTCAAGATACGATCACAGCAATTTTCCTTAAGCCTAAAGCCGCAAAACCAAAAGCTACAATTTTGTTTTTTCATGGAGCAGGCGGAAATGTAACAACGTATACTTTTATGACTAAGCCTTTAGTTGACAACGGATTCCAGGTAGTAATGGTCGATTTCAGAGGATATGGAAAATCAACAGGAAAACCCACCCATCAAAATGTTGCTGAAGACGGACAAAAGTTTTTCGATGTTATTACTCAAAGAAACGATGTGAAAAACACAAAAATCTTGTTATATGGAGCTTCTTTAGGTTCTCAGATCGCCACACATTTGGCAAGAGCTAATAAAGATAAAACCTCAGGATTAATCATCGATGGCGGAATGTCTTCCTTTGCAGATATCGCAGCTGTTTTCGCTCCTGATTACAAAGCTATGCTTCAACAAATGCTGGCTTCTGTATATTCTGCCAAAGAAGATATTCAATACACAAAAGGACTTCCATCACTTTTTATTTACAGTAAAAATGATAAGACGGTTCCTTTTTCTCAAGGTCAGGAAATTTACGCTAACGCTTCTGAACCTAAACAGTTCTTAGAATTTACAGCAGATCACTTGGAAGCAGCAAAAGAGAAACCTGCTGAAGTCGTGAAAAGTATTGAATCTCTATTGAAATAAGAGATTTTATATCAAGGAAATTTATTGGTTTCGGCGCGGCTTTGCCGCGCCGAAACCTTTATTTTACAATTCATTCAACGGATCCCAGAACAGCTTTTTAAAATTTTTAATTCTAAAGTTTTCCACCACAATTCCTTCCGCTTTCAATTTCACCTGAAATTCAGGAACAGACAATGTTCCCGAACTCGAAATCACGCGATGGGCAGGAACATCTTTCGGACAACCTCCCATTGCTTTTCCTACGTGACGTGAATGATTGGGATAACCAACTGCTTTTGCGATAGCTCCGTAGCTTGTTACTCTACCTTTGGGAACTAATTTTGTAATTTCCCAAACCTGTTGTTTAAATATCTCGTCCATAAAAATAGCTGATAGAATAAAGGTAAACATAATTTCAAGACCAAAAAATTTGTTTTCAAATATTGTGAATTTTCTGTATTGCAATCGGTTTCTTACCATAGATCAAGATGTAAAATTTTTATAATCCGTACATTTAGATATAACTAATTCTAAAAAAATTATGGCAAATTTAAAAGGAAAAGTAATCATTGTAACAGGAGCAGCAATGGGACTTGGTCTGGCTGCAGCAGATGTATTAGCTTCTAAAGGAGCCGATTTGACATTGGTAGATTATAATGCCGAAGCTTTAGATAAAACGAAGGCAGATCTACAGTCAAAGTATCCGGAAAGTAAATTCTTAACAGTAACCGCGGATGTCTCTGTGGAAGAAAATGTAAAAAATTATGTTGATGAGACTGTTAAAACATTTGGAAAAGTAGACGGATTATACAATAATGCCGGAATTGAAGGAAAACAAGCTCCTTTAATCGATTATGATATTAATATTTTCAAAAAAGTAATCGATATAAATCTTTTAGGCGTCTATTACGGAATGAAATATGTGATTCCTGAATTACAGAAAAGCGGAGGCGGAAGAATTGTAAACGTAGCTTCTGTAGGTGGAATCAGAGGAGTTTCAAATCAAACCGCTTATGTTGCAACAAAGCACGCCGTAGCCGGAATGACAAAAAATGCGGCTTTGGAATATGGAAAAGATAATATTTTAACCAATGCTATTGCTCCCGGAGCTATTTTAACGCCAATGGTAGCAGAAGCTTTCAAGCAGGTGAATCCGAATGATCCGAAAGCTGCTGAAAAAGAATATGCATCGCGAAATCCTACAAGAAGATTGGGAGATCCAATGGATGTAGGACACTTGGTTGCTTATTTATTAAGTGATGAAAACGGATATGTTTCCGGACAGGTAATTGCTATTGACGGAGGAGAATCGAATATGTATGGAAATCCATAGAAGGATAATGCAATAAATAAATTTAATATGTTAGTGAGAAAATTGCCTGTCAAAATGATGGGCAGTTTTTATTTTAAACAAAACCGCATACTTTTTGAATGTTATTAACAACACTAAAATATTTTGTCATGAAAAAATCATTTTTCAAATTTTTGAACAGAATCAATAAAGCGATTCTTCCTAAACTGAGTAATAAGGATCCCAATACTCTGACAAAGATCCAGAAAGGAATTCTGGCGTATCGTTATTTTATACTGGTGAATTCTTTAGATTAGACAAGAGAAATATTTCTTATTTAATTTTAGCAATTAATTTTCTGCTGAGTTCATACAGCGGTTTCTCAATCAGTAAATAAATGATGATGGAACAAATCCATAGCAGTACAAAATTACGGTCAGGTAAATAGATGTATTCCTTTAACTTTAGATTGAAATAACTGATATGGACAAGATAAAAAACAAAAGAAGCGTTCCCCAAAAGAATCAAAAATTTTGTAGAAAGTACTTTGGATACGATTGTTTTTTCTGACATCAATCCCCAGAAAAAAACACCAATAGCAACCGGTAAAAACAATTCGTGAATTAATCTTCCCTCCCATCGTTCTACTCCATGTACGAAGTTATTTCTGGCAAAAAGTGCAATCGAAATTGTAAAAATAATAATTCCAATTCCTCCGTATAAAGTTGGATTTTTTAATCGTTTTAAAACTTCCAATCCCTTTTCCTTTTTCATCAGAGAAGCCAGTAACATTCCGGAAAAGAACTCTAAACTTCTTGCGAAAAAAGTATTTCCCATCATAAACTTTAACGGATATAAAAAGCCTTCAGGATTATTATTGTACCCATGTAAACCATATCCTATTGCAAAACTCAGGAGAAAAAGCCCCAATAAAAATGAAATACAGTATTTCCAGCTTTTTTTCAGTAATAAAAATAAAAGAGGCGATAATAAGTAAAAAAAGAATTCTACTTGAAGCGACCAAGCCTGTACAATTCCTGAAACCGAATACTTTTCAAATAAAGAATACAAAAGAGAATACTGCAGGAAATAAGTATCTACATTGCGAGAATATGCAGTATCTAGAAAGAAAAAACTCAGCAAAATCCAATACAGCGGAAAAATTCTCGCGATACGGAGCAGAATATATTTTAAATAAGACTTTTTGGATTCTAAAGGTGAATCTTCATAACGATATGCTAATAAAAAACCACTCAGAACAAAGAAAACTGTCACTCCGATATGCCATTCACTAATGAAGCGCATAATCGGAAAAGGTAAATCATCACGCCAATATTTACGGTTATGATACACAAATACCATAATCGCTGCAATGGCTCGCATTCCTGTGAGAGCTTCGAATGTATTTTTCTTTAGATTCTCCAAAATACTTAAAAAAATAAAAGGCTTATTTGATAAGCCTTTTATCTATAATTTATTATTATTTCTGTTAAGAATTAATTCTCTAAAATATAAGAGAACATCAATGGTGCACAGATCGTAGCATCACTTTCAACGATAAATTTCGGTGTCGTAATATCTAGTTTACCCCAAGTAATTTTCTCGTTCGGAACTGCTCCTGAATATGATCCATAAGAAGTTGTAGAATCTGAAATCTGGCAGAAATAAGACCAGAACGGAATATCATGCATTTCCATATCCTGATACAGCATCGGTACTACACAAATTGGGAAATCTCCTGCGATACCTCCACCAATCTGGAAGAATCCAACTCCTTTTCCACCTGAATTTTTAGTATACCAATCTGCCAAATACGTCATATATTCGATCCCTGATTTCATTGTCGTAGCCTTCAGCTCACCTTTGATACAGTAAGAAGCGAAAATATTACCCATTGTAGAATCTTCCCATCCCGGAACTACGATTGGCAAGTTTTTCTCAGCGGCAGCAATCATCCAAGAGTTTTCTCTAGGAATTTCATAATACTGCTCCAATACTCCTGAAAGAATCATTTTATACATGAATTCATGCGGAAAATATCTTTCCCCTTTTGCTTCAGCATCTTTCCAGATCTCAACGATATGTTTCTGTAATCTTCTGAAAGCTTCTTCTTCAGGAATACACGTATCTGTAACTCTGTTCAGCCCTCTTTCCAAAAGATCCCACTCATCCTGAGCTGTCAAATCTCTGTAATGAGGAACTCTTTCATAATGAGAATGCGCTACAAGATTCATAAGATCCTCTTCAAGGTTTGCCCCTGTACAAGAGATAAAATCTACTTTACCTTGGCGAATCATTTCAGCAAGAATTTTCCCCAACTCAGCAGTAGACATTGCTCCAGCCAAAGTAATCATCATTTTTCCGCCATCTTTAAGGTGTGCAACATATCCTTTAGAAGCATCCACCAATGCAGCTGCATTAAAGTGAAGGTAATATTTTTCTATGAATTCAGTAATCGGTTTGCTCATTTTTTTAATTTTTGCAAAGATAAGAATTTTGGGTTGTAAGATGGAAACCGGAAGTTATAAGAATTCTTAAAACTTAAACCTTCTGTTTTCCTTTTTCTCTGAAAGCATCTTTTTGGTATCTAATCTTTTCTGTTTCTTAGCTTTAGATGGTTTTGTGGCTATTCGTTTTTTAGGAATCCATAAAGATTTGTCAACAATTTCCAGGATCTTTTCAATCGCTTTATTTTTATTCATAAGCTGTGTCCTGCTTTCAGAAACCGTTAAGAATAAAAAACCATCTGTGTTGATTCTGTTTTTCAGTTTATTTTGAATTAAATCTTTCTGTTCATCAGTAAAAAATTCTGAGGCAGCAACTTTCCAAAGAACCGTAACAGAGGTCTCGACTTTATTCACATTCTGACCTCCAGTTCCACTGCTTCGGGAAGTTTTGAAACTAAGTTCTTTTGAAAAATCTTTCATTCTAATTTAAAATTGATAGGTGTAAAGATAAGCGTTACAATATACTTTTTAATTCCATTCTATTTACCTTTCCGTTGGGCGTTCTCGGAATTTTTTCAAGGAAAATAAATTCTTTAGGTTTATGAAAATTTTTCTCAAACGGAATATTTGAAATTTTTTCTATTAAAACTTCTGATTGTTCTCCTTCAACAACCAAAATCAATTTTTGTCCTAAACTTTCATCCTCAATTCCTAAAAAAACTACCTCGTTCGAAATTTCTTTTTTAACTAGAGCTTCCAGTTCTTCAGGAAAAATCTTTGCTCCTCCCGAATTGATTACATTATCAATTCTCCCTAAAAATCTAAATTGATTTCTATCCTTAATTTCAACTAAATCATTAGTTTGTAATATTTCAGCATTGACTTTAGGAGCAAAAATTTTCAGGCAGCCTCTTTCATCTTTAGAAATCTCTACATTTTCAAAAACGGTAAAGAAATCTTCCGAATTTGGGGCAACCTGTTTCAACCCGATATGAGAAAGTGTTTCTGACATTCCATACGTTTCAAATATTTTGGTTTGGGAATTTGAAAGACTAAGTGTTTGAATAATTTTTGTTTTTAAACTTTCTGAAACTGCAGCTCCACCAATGATTAAATTTTTAATTAAATGTAATTTCTCCAAAGAATTTTCTACCTGAAGTGGTGTCATCGCGCAAAAATCAATTTCCTCATTCAAGTTTTCAACCGGTTTTGTAGAAAGATCGACAACTATTAATTTTAATTTTCTAACGATAGACCGAACAACCATCATTTTTCCTGAAATGTATTCAACAGGCAAGCAGATTAAAGCAGTATCTCCTTCTTGTAATCCTAAAAAATTGCAGGTCATTTCTGCAGAATTAATCATTTTCTTTTTCTCAATATCAAAGATCTTTGGAACTCCTGTAGAACCCGAAGTCTGCACTTTTACCGTTTCAGAATCTGAAAACCATTCTTCTAAAAAGTTTTTAATTTTAATTTCAAATTCGGTTTCAATAGATAATTGGTTAATATTGAGATTATTGAAGTCTATCAGCATAATTAGTGGGAATAAAAAGTACAGTAAATTTAAAAAAAAGTTTAAAAAGTTCTTGCATGTAATGAAAAAAGCTGTAAATTTGCACCACTAAAACAAACAGAGACTCATGGTGTAGCGGTAACACTACTGATTTTGGTTCAGTCATCTGGGGTTCGAATCCCTGTGAGTCTACGAAAAACCATCCTTTTCAAGGATGGTTTTTTTTGATTTTTAGCCAATAAAAAAGGATAGATAAAAAACCATCCTTGAAATTTTTTTTAATTTGATTTCGGTTTATATAATCGATACATTAAAAATAAAAAAGCCAACCATATCGGAATCAAAATCACCTGAATTTCCATACCTGTAATGCTCATTAATACTAAAATTAATAACAAAAAAGCAATACAAATATAATTGGATATGGGATAAAATATAGATGGAAATTTCAAATCAACACCCAATTTAATATTCTGTTTCTTAAATTTCAAATGGGTATAACAAATCATCAGCCAGTTGATAATCAAAGTAGAAACCACCAAAGCCATCAGATATTCAAAAGCTTTTTCAGGAACCAGCTTATTGATGATAATACAAATTCCGGCAAAACAAGATGAGACGAGAATCGCATTTGTAGGAACACTGCTTTTATTTAATTTCGTTAAAAATTTCGGAGCGTTGCCTTGTTGTGCCAATCCGAAAAGCATTCGGCTATTGCTATACACACTGCTGTTATACACTGACAAAGCAGCTGTTAATACAATTAAATTAAGCACATTAGCAATCAATACATTAAACTGAATTACTTTTCCAAATACCGTCAATTCTAATCCATTTAAGTTTTGGAAAACCATTACAAACGGGCTCGTTCCTTCTGTAATTTCTCTCCATGGGCTTAATGAAAATAAAATAACCAATGCTCCCACATAGAAAATCAAAATTCTGTAAATAACTTGGTTGGTTGCCTTAGGAATTGTTTTTTCAGGATTTTTAGCTTCTGCAGCAGTAATTCCTATCAATTCCAACCCTCCAAATGAGAACATGATCATCGCCATAGCAGAGAAAAGCCCGGAATAGCCATTGCCGTCTTTATTAAAAAATCCTTTCGGGAAAAATCCCCCATCATTCCATAAATTGGAAATACTTGCCTTTTCGCCTCCTGTTCCGCTTACCAATAAATAAATACCAAAGACAATCATGGCAACAATTGCCACCACTTTTATGATAGAAAACCAAAATTCCGTTTCTCCATATACTTTTACCGAAGCAAGGTTTAAAGCATTGATCACAATAAAAAAGAATAAACTCGAAACCCACAGCGGAATTTCGGGCCACCAAAAGTGAACGTAATGACCAATAGCCGTAAGCTCTGCCATACTTACCAAAATATAAAGAATCCAGTAATTCCAGCCGGAAGCAAAACCGGGAAAACTCCCCCAATATTTATAAGCGAAATAACTAAAACTTCCTGAAACCGGCTCCTGAACGACCATTTCGCCCAGTTGTCGCATGATAAAGAAAGCAATAATACCTGCCAAAGCATAGCCTAAAATAACTGACGGACCTGCCAATACCGCTGCGGGACCAATTCCTAAGAAAAGTCCTGTACCAATAGCTCCTCCAAGAGCAATTAATTGAATATGACGGTTAGTAAGTCCTCTAACCAGAGAATCTTTTTGTCCCTCTTTATTTTCGTTGTTCATAATGAAAAATATGGGGCTAAATATATAAAAACTTTCTCTCAGAGGCTAGCTAAGGGTACTCATAAAATGATTCTATTTTCATCATATGATTTTGATTTAATCACAAATCAGTAAAAGAAAGTAAACTTAATAGTCTATTCATACTTGATTAACACTAATATCCTAATCTTGCAAAAATTTTTACAATGAAAAAAATATTCCTTTTTCTGGCATTGACAGCGGGATTAGCAAAAGCCCAAACCAATACCAACCACGTTGTTCTGATCAGCGTAGATGGTCTGCGACCAGAATTTTATTTAAATCCTGAATGGTCGATGGTAAATCTGAGACAAATGATGAAAAAAGGAGCTTATGCTAATGGTGTTCGAGGTTCCTTCCCTACCGTTACCTATCCTTCACACACAACGATTGTAAGTGGCGTTTTACCTTCAAAACATGGAATTTATTACAACACTCCGGTTCAGCCTTTGGGAATAACGGGAGAATGGTTTTGGTTTTATAAGGATATTAAAGTTCCAACAATTTTCAGCGTAGCTAAAGAAGCAGGATTAACTACTGCCGGTGTAAGCTGGCCGGTAACTGTTGGAGCACCAATCACCTATAACTTGCCGGAATACGTTTATCTACCAAAAAATAAAGGAGAGAAAAAAGATGAAGTAAAAGCAATGAGCATGGAATCTACTCCAAAAGAGCTTTTTCAGGAAGTTCAGGATTATGCAGTGGGTAAATTTGGAGAGTATGGAGCGAGTTTAGATTACGCGGTAAGCGATCAGAATAAAGCAAGAATGGCTGCTTATATTTTAAAGAAATACAAACCTTCATTTTTAGCGCTTCACATTGCTGCAACCGATCATTTTGAGCACGAAGAAGGCAGAGAAGGGGATAAAGTTCGTTCTGCCGTAGCAGGAGCAGATGTTGCCATTAAAACTTTAATTGATGCTGCAACAGCGGCTGGAATAGGAGAAAATACCACATTCATTATAACGGGAGATCACGGTTTTGTAGACATTCACACTCAATTCAATCCTAACGTGATGTTGGCAAAAGCAGGATTATATAACAGTGATAAAAAGGAAGACTGGAAAGCTTATTTTCAGGCAAGTGGAGGTTCTGCATTTTTACACCTGAAAAACCCTAATGATAAAGCTACCCTAAACAAAGTCAATGAACTTTTAAACAATCTTCCTGAAGGATACAAAAAAATGTTCCATGTACTGAATAAAGAACAGGTTGCAGAAGCAAAAGGAGATCCTACAGCATCATTGGCTTTAGCTGCTTATCAGGGAATAAGTTTTGGAGCTACTGCAACAGGAGAATTGTTAAAAGCGGCAGACGGAGGAACACACGGTTACCTTCCAACCGATTTCAAAGAAATCCAGACAGGATTTGTAGCTTTTGGAAAAGGGATTAAACAAGGAACTGTACTTCCTTTGATAGGACAGGAAGATATTGCTCCGTTAATTGCTTATTTATTAAATCTGAATTTAAAAACAGACGGAATTCTTTATCCGGGATTACTGACCAAATAACAATTTCAACATACAATAAAAGGCTGCTTCAAATGAAGCAGCCTTTTTATTTTTTTAACGAAAATTTATAAAAATTCTTTCGGAATTTCCATTCCACTCTTTTTCATATACTCTACAAGATCATTATACTTTCCTTCAAAATCATTTCCGCATTTATGGGAAACACTACAAACATCTGAAGGTTTAATCTCTAAAATATCAGAGATTTTAGTAAGAGTTTCAAAGTTGATCTTTACCCTAGCGTTCTCAATATCCGAATATGCTTTTTGAGAAATACCCATCTCAAAAGCCATATATTCCTGAGTAAAATCCTTACTTCTTCTGATTTTCCTAATATTTTGTCCACATATTTTCATGACCCGTATTTTAGTAGATTTCGGTATATTTTAGAAGTATATCTATTAGACTTACACAAAGTTAGTAAATACCTTTGGCAAAACATTATCACATTACATGATATTTAAAACGTAAGCCGAAAATTTGCTCAAAAAAGCTTCCGTTTTAAAGCAAAATATCACCTCAGTACAACACATAGGAATTATGGAGACGCAAAAATTTAATTATGACAATAATATTGTCAGAGCATTCCTCTATGCTACAATTGCATTCGGTTTGGTCGGTTTTTTACTCGGGCTTACCGCTGCACTGATGCTTTTTTATCCTGAACTTCCCGAATTTTTATTCGGAACAGATGACACCACCATTAAAAGTTTAGCATCTGGGAATATTCAGGGACTGATTAATACACAAGGAGCCTTAGGCTTCGGAAGGATCAGAATGTTGCATACGAGCGCTGTAATTTTTGCTTTCGTCTGTAATTCCTTTTTCTGTGGTGCTTATTACAGCATGCAGAGATTGCTTAAAACAAGAATGTACAGCGATACATTATCTTGGGTTCATTTCTGGACATGGCAAATCATGATTATCAGCGTAGTAATTACTTTCCTAATGGGAATCAACACTTCTAAAGAATATGCAGAGCACGAATGGCCAATTGATATTTTAATTACTGTTTCTTGGGTGGTTTTCGGGATCAACATGTTCGGAACCATTGCAAAAAGAAGGGTAAGACATTTATATGTGGCGATATGGTTTTTCATCGGAACGTGGATTGCTGTAGCCATGCTTCACATCTTCAACAACCTTGAAGTTCCAATATCATTCACAAGCTGGAAATCATACTCAATCTATTCAGGAGCAAAAGATGCTTTGGTACAGTGGTGGTACGGTCACAATGCAGTAGCATTCGTATTAACAACTCCGGTTTTAGGTTTGATGTATTATTTCTTACCAAAAGCTGCGGACAGACCAGTTTTCTCTTATAAATTATCTATTATCCACTTCTGGTCATTGATCTTTGTTTACCTTTGGGCGGGACCACACCACTTGCAATATACCGCACTTCCGGCTTGGGCTCAAGCGGTGGGAACAGGTTTCTCCATCATGCTGATTGCACCCTCTTGGGGAGGAATGTTGAACGGTCTTCTTACCTTAAGAGGAGCTTGGGATAAAGTAAGAGAGAATCCTATTCTTAAATTTTTCGTAGTCGCTGTAACTTGTTATGGGATGGCAACTTTTGAAGGACCGCTTTTAGCAACCAAATCTTTAAATAAAATCGGGCACTTTACAGACTGGGTTATTGGTCACGTACACATCGGCGCACTTGGATGGAATGGCTTTATGGCTTTTGGGATCATCTATTATCTGATTCCAGTAATGTGGAGAACCGAATTATGGTCTAAAAAACTGGCTAACTGGCATTTCTGGTTAGGAACCTTAGGAATTATATTCTATGCCGTACCTATGTATATCTCAGGATTCACTCAGGGATTAATGTGGAAACAATTTAATCCTGATGGAACTTTATTGTGGAAAAACTGGTTGGATACTGTTACTGCAATTATTCCATACTATAAAATGAGATTCTTAGGTGGCTTATTTTATCTTTCAGGAGCGATCTTAATGGTTGTAAACGTTATTGCCACCGTAAGAAAAGGATCATTCCAGAAAAATGTCCCTGCAGAAGCACCTGCATTAGCCAATATCGGAACGACAAGAAAAAAAGGTGAAGGACTCCATTTATGGTTGGAAAGAACTCCGAAATTATTATCAATATTAGCGTTCATCACGATTGCGATTGGTGGTTTGGTAGAAATTATTCCAACATTAACTTTAAAACAAAGTGTTCCAACAATTACTGCTGTAAAACCTTATTCTCCATTAGAACTGGAAGGAAGAGATCTATATATCCGCGAAGGTTGTAATGCCTGTCACTCACAGATGATACGACCGTTCAGAGACGAAATCGTAAGATTTGAAGGAAAAAACGGGCAGTATTCTAAAGCAGGAGAATTTATTTATGACAGACCATTCCTTTGGGGATCAAAAAGAACAGGACCGGATTTACATAGAGAAGGTGGAAGAAATCCAGATTCATGGCACTTCAAACATATGTATAACCCAAGAATTACTTCAGCAGGATCTATTATGCCTCGTTTTCCTTGGTTAATTACAAACAAACTAGACAAAACACAAATGGTGGACAAAATGAAATTGATGAAAAACTATTTCGATGTTCCTTATACAAAAGCAGAAATAGATTCCGCCAACCAATGGGCAAACAATCAGGCCGCAGGAATTGTAAAAAGAATTTATTCCGAAGCTACCGATGTGAAAGAACAGATTGAAAAAGACAGAGCTGCAAAAGGGGCAACATTCGTTCCGCTTGAGCAAAGAGAAATTGTCGCAATGATCGCTTATCTGCAAAGATTAGGTACAGATATAAAAACGACTCAGATTCAAACTGCAAGTGCAGAATAATTTAAATTATCAAGAAAATGAAAACAAGAACTCCAATTTCCATCTATATCCTTGTCACACTAGGTTTAACGATCATGGCGTTCGAAATGTTCGCTTCCGATTCAGGATATTTTTCTTCACCTTTTTTCTGGGGATTAATATTGATCGTGATTGTTCTTCTTTTGATCATGAATTCAATTGGAGATTTAATTGAAAATCAAAATTTCACCAAATTATCAGCAGAAGAAAAAGCCGAATATTTAAAAGATAAAAACACCCCTTATTTTCAGAAACTTTGGAACTCTGCATTCAAAAAACAATCTGCTACAGAAGAAAAAGATATTCTGATCGATCATGGGTTTGACGGAATTACAGAACTCGACAACTCACTTCCAAAATGGTGGATTGGCTTATTTTATTTCGGATGTATTTTCTGCGTCGTTTACCTTACAGCTTTTGCCTTTACAGACTACGCTCATCCGGAAGCAGAGTTAAATCATGAAACAAAAACAATGCTTGCTTCCATTGAAGAATATGAAAAAACAGCTCCACAGGTAACGCTAGAAACTGCAAAATACAGCGCAGATAATATCGCAGAAGGTCAGGAATTATTTAAAACCAATTGCGTGACCTGCCATGGCGATAACGGTAAAGGAGGAATCGGTCCCAATTTAACAGATACGCACTGGATCAATGTAAAACAAAAAAGTTTATTCAAAAATGTAATCTGGATGCTGGAAAACGGCTCACCCAACAATCCTACGATGCGACCTTTTATTAAAGAAGGAACCATTACCGGAAGAGATGCCGAGAAAATTGCCGCTTACATCTACCATATCAATCAAGAAACCGCTCCTATTACTCCTGCTCAAGGAGGTGCAACACCACAAGGTGAAGAAACGCACTGGGAAAACGGAAATGACTAGAATTTTTTATCTCAATCTATAAACCATGCCAAAGCCCCCTTGCACTAACTAAACCAACATTTGAATTTTCATTTTTGCTAACCTTTTCAACAGAAAAAATGATACAAAAGGGGGCTTTTTAAAAACACAAAATCCGCGCCTTGGCTGTCTTCATCAACTAATTCACTTGACGACAACTAAACTTAAATTCCATAAATGGGCAGCCAAGGCAGGATTTTTGTATTCACAAAAGAGTATCACCACAGATAAATAATAAATTCGTATTATTATATTTGTCTAAAACCGAATCACTCTTGAAACTGAAAATCAATAAAAGAAAGCTCTTAAGGCGATTCCTCATAACCATTATTTCCATATTGGTTTTTCTTATCCTGCTTATTTTTAGTTTAAGGCTTCCGGCTGTTCAAAACTTTATTAAGGATAAATTAGTCGTCTATCTTGAAAAGAAAATCAAAACAAAAGTAAGCCTGGAAAGGGTTTACATAGGATTTCCAAACAATCTTGTTATGGAAAATTTGTATTTAAAAGGACAGGATGTCGACACGCTTTTGGCTGTACGGAAACTTGATGTTGGACTAAATATGCTTAAACTCATCAATTCCACAGCAGATATTACTTCAGTAGATTTGGAGGGAACAAGAGCGAATGTAGTGAGAAAACCTGACGGAAAATTCAACTTCGATTATATTATTGATGCTTTTGCAACCAGTGATAAAGAAGAAAGTTCGTCGAAACCATTCATTATTTCTTTAGATAAAATTAAATTAAAAGATATTGGCGTTACCTTCAACGACCAGCAATCTAAAAATGATATAAAAATTTACTTTAAATCTTTTGATACAAGAGTAAAAACCTTTGATTTAAATAACAACAAATATGCTGTTAACGATATCAATCTTGATGGGTTAAAACTGAAACTAAAGCAGGATCTCGTAGAAGAAGTTTCCAAAAAAGTTGAGAAGAAGGTCGATTCTCTGAACAATAAAAAGCCGATGGAGATTGGATTAAGAGGTATAAAACTGACCAATTTCGATATTGATTATGGCGACGACAATACTAAAACTTTTGCAAAAGTCCTGTTCAAAGAACTCAGCACCAAAGTCAACAAACTTGATCTGGAAAACAATGCTTACAGTGTAGATAATATATTCCTTTCCGGAGCAGATATCAATGCCAATCTTTATCTTCCGGCTCAGAATGCCAATCCTAAAAATAATAAAGAACCTGAAATTTCTAAAGTAACGGATAAAGAAAAAGCAATGAGTCTTTTGCTTGGAAAACTGGTTTTAAACGACGTAAAAGTGGTTTACAACAATACTGCAGTCGCACCAACAAAACAAGGAATGGATTTCAATCACATGAATTTCTCGAAAATGAATGTTGAGGTGAGAAGTTTCAAAATGCAGGACAATACCTTTGCAGGAACGGTAAGCTCGGCAAAAATTCAGGAAGCAAGAGGACTGGATATTCAAAAATTCAATACAGATTTTGTCTATAATGAGAAAGAAGCTTATTTAAAAGATCTTTACCTGCAAACGCCAAAAACGTTGTTACGAGATGAGGTCATTTTAAATTATAATTCGATCGAACAGTTCAGTTCCAATTTAGGAGCCGTAAAGATTTCTGCCAACATCAAAGATTCCAGAATTGGTTTTGCAGATATTTTGAATTTGGTTCCTGCTTTAAAGAATACTGTTCCTTTCAATAAATATCCAAATGCTGTTTTAAATGTTAATGCAAATGTAAAAGGAAACGTCAACGATTTATTGATCAATAATCTTAAAGTTTCAGGCTTAGATCAATTGAGAGTTGCAGCATCAGGAAGAATCAGAAATGCAATGAATCCTGATCAACTCTATTATGATCTAAAGATTACAGAATTATCTTCAAACGCAAAAACGATCTTTAATTTAGTTCCGAAAAATACGATTCCTTCCAATATTTCTCTTCCTTCAACGATGAGCATCAAAGGAACGGCAAAAGGAACCACCAAAGTAGTGGATGCCAATCTGAACCTCTACTCCAGTCTCGGAAATGCCGCTGTGGTTGCTAAAGTTGATATGCGCAGAAAAAATCATGAGTTGTATGATGTAAAAGCTAATCTTCAAGGTTTACAGATCGGAAAAATCATTCAGAATAAAGATATCGGAGCAATTTCAGCACAGATTTATGCTAAAGGAGAAAGCTTTGATTTCAAAAATGCAAAAGCAGATTTAAAAGGACATGTTTCATCGGCGGTTTACAAAGGCTACCGTTATCAAAACATGAACCTTATCGGAAAAATCAACCGCGGAGCATATAATATTGTTTTAAACTCAAAAGATCCGAATGCTAATCTCCTACTAACTGCTTCCGGAGTATACAACGAAAAAAATCCTACGGTAAAAGTAAATGGAGAAGTTATAAAATTAGATCTTAATAAATTAGGATTTTATAAAGACCCCATGATTCTTGCAGGGAAAATTGATGGAGATTTCACCAACTTAGATCCGGATAATCTGAATGGGTATTTAAATTTAAAAGATTTCGCCTTCTCCAATACCAAAGAAGTATATCCTGTACAGGAAGTCAACTTAAAGGCTTCTTCCACTACAGATTCTACCAATATTATTTTTAATTCGCAGATTGCAGATGTTGAACTAAAAGGAAAATATAAACTGACGCAGATTTTTGGTTCTTTATCGAATACTATTAATCAATATTACCAATTCCAAAAGCCCGGAAAAACTCAGAAAATACAGGAAGGACAGTTTTTCACCTTTAATGCAAAAATTAAAAACGACGACCTGATCAGAAAATTTGTTCCGGATCTTAAAAGCTTTGAAACCATTAATCTGACTGGAAATTATGATGCCGATTCTCAGAAAATTGAAATCGACGGACAGATTCCGCAGCTTCTGTACGGTGAAAATTCCATTGAAAATGCGACTTTAAAAGTCACGAATGAAAATCAGGCTTTACAGTATAATTTGAACGTTCAGGCTTTGAAAAGCTCAAGTTTTGCTTTAAACAGAGTCAATATTGACGGGGATGTTTCAAACAACATTATCAATTACAATATTACAACAAAGGACGAGAAAGAAATAACCCAATTCCTGATTGCCGGAAATGCAAAATCACTGAATGACATCACAGAAATATCATTAAATCCAAATGGTTTAAAATTAAATTATACGGATTGGACAGTAGGTGAAGGTAATAAAATCCAGATCAGCAATAAAGGAATTTTTGCAGATAATTTCAGGCTTTCAAATGAAGGAAGTGAGATTTTATTACAATCGGAATCTCAGTCTCCGAATTCTCCTCTAAATGTTTCGTTAAAAGATTTTAAAATTGAAACCATTACCGAGTTAATTAAAAAAGATACTGTTTTAGCGAAAGGAACCATCAACGGAACCGCTCAGTTAAGAGATATAACGAAAAAAATGTCTTTTACTTCTGATCTAAATATTTCAGATTTAATCGTGTATGGAAATCCTGTCGGAAATCTTGCGGTGAAAGTCAACAATGCTTCACCGAATCTTTTAAACGCTGATATTGCTCTTTCAGGAAATAATAATGATGTGAAAATCCTGGGAGATTATAACATTTCTTCCAGCACATTTGATCTGAATATGACCATCAATCAATTACAGATGAAGTCTGTTCAGGGATTCTCTATGAATGCGGTCACCAATACGGAAGGCTATATTTCAGGAAATCTGAAAATTACAGGAACAACTGATAAACCCAATATTTTAGGAAAAGTAAAATTCAATGATGTAGGATTGGAAATTGCCAAAACAGGAAGTGATTTCAGAAAGCTGAACGATGAGATTGAGTTTACCAGCCGTGGAATTGAGTTTGACAATTTTAAAATCAATGATAAAGACGGAAATTCTCTGAAAATTAACGGAGAAGTTTTAACACAGACTTATCGTGATTTTGCTTTCAACTTAGATGTGAATGCAAAAGATTTTAAAGTCGTCAACTCAGAGAAATCACACGATGCCATGATGTATGGAATTTTAGCGATTGATGCTAATCTTCACATTCGTGGGGATCTTGATTTGCCAAAAGTTGACGGAAGGCTTAATGTTTCTGACAATACCGATTTTTCATTTGTCCTACCACAATCCAGTCCGTCATTACAGGAAAGAGACGGAATTGTAGAGTTTATAGATCAGGATCAGGTAGTTCTTAATAAAACCATTAAAGCCGATTCTCTGAATGCACAAAGCCGCATCAAAGGAATGGATGTAAGTGTAAATATAGAAGTAAGCAAAGAAGCTAAGCTGTCTATTATTATTGATAAAGCAAACGGGGATTTCGTAAAACTTCAGGGAGAAGCTGAGTTAACAGGAGGAGTAGATCCTTCCGGAAAAACGACACTTGTAGGAGTTTATCAGGTAGAATCGGGAGCTTATGAAATGTCTGTGAGCTTACTGAAACGTAAATTCGACATTCAAAAAGGAAGTACCATTACCTGGACGGGAGAACCTACCACAGCCATAATGGACATTACCGCCATTTATAAGACCGAAACCGCCCCTATTGATCTGGTGGAGCAGCAATTAACTACAGATTCGCCATCAGAACTCAACCAATACAAACAAAGAATCCCTTTCAATACATTACTGAAAATGAAAGGAGAACTCTTGAAACCGGAAATCACGTTTGATATTACCACTGATAAAAAGAACAATGCGGTGTCGTCTAGTGTCATCGAAACAGTAGACCAGAAACTTGCCCAGTTGAGAACTCAGGAATCGGAAATGAACAAACAGGTATTTGCCTTATTGCTTTTAAACCGATTTATTGGGGAGAATCCTTTTGAATCCGGAGCAGGAATGTCCGGTGAAATGATTGCAAGACAGAGTGTGAGTAAACTGCTTTCTCAACAGCTTAACAATCTTGCTTCTGATTTGATAAAAGGAGTGGATCTGAATTTTGATCTTGAATCTTCTGAAGATTATTCAACCGGTGCAAAAAATACAAGAACCGATCTGAATGTCGGAGTCAGCAAAAAACTGTTGAATGACCGTCTGAAAGTTTCTGTAGGAAGTAATTTCGCATTGGAAGGTGATGCCCGTGAAAACGAGAACATGACCAATATTGCAGGAAATGTAACTTTGGATTATAGCCTTTCCAAAGATGGAAGATATATGCTTCGTGCCTATCGTAAAGATGAATATCAGGTCGCTCTTCAGGGGCAGATTGTAGAAACCGGAGTTGGATTTATCATCACGTTAGACTACGATAAATTCCGCGATATTTTCAAAAAATCTAAAGAAAAAAGAGTCAGAGAAAATAAAAAGGATAAGGCGGTAGAATTCAAATAAACACACTTAAAGAATGAAAAATAAACTCTCCATATATTTCAGGTATTTATGCGCTTCAGGTTTTGCAGCGACGAGTCTTTCCTGCAGCAATACAAAATTTCTGAAAGAAGGACAGATGCTTTACACCGGTGCGGAAGTAAAAATTGAAAATGATACTCTTTCAAAAAAAGAAAGAAAAGATCTTCAAACGGCTTTGGAAGCCAACCTTACTCCCAAACCGAATTCTACGTTTCTAGGACTGAGACCTAAATTGTATTTCTATAATATTGCCAAAGAACCCAAAAAAGAAAAAGGGTTTAATTACTGGCTGAAATACAAGATGGGAGAAAAACCTGTCTTATTAAGTGATGTAGACAGAGAGTTTAATAAAGATATTATTCAGAATTACTCTGAAAACAAAGGCTACTTCAATGCAAGAGCGACGTATGATACGGTTTCTAAAAATAAGAAAGCACAGGTAATTTATACTTTAAGACCCGGATCGAGATATTTAATCAGTAACGTTAAATTTCAGAAAGATTCTTCATTAGTAAATAAAGAAATTCAAAACTTAACGGATAAAACGTTTCTTAAAAATAATGATCCGTTCGATTTGGATGTGATTAAAAATGAAAGAGAAAGAATTGACAATGGGCTTAAGGAAAGAGGTTTTTATTATTTCCATCCGGATAATATCATTGTTCAGGCAGACAGTACCGTAAGTAAAAATCACAAGGTAGAGCTTAATGTAAAATTAAAAGATGATACTCCGGATCTTTCAACACAACAATTCAGCATTGATAAGGTAATTGTATTTCCTACCTATAATATTCAGGATGTAAGAAACGGAAAATATAAGATACCGATGGATGCCGATTCGCTCTCAAAATATGCTTACAAAGATATTTATGTCATCGATCCGCAGCACAAATTCAAACCTAAAATCTTTGACAGAGCTTTGTATTTTAAAAAGGGAGATCTTTACAACCGTACCAATCACAATCTTACTTTAAACCGTTTAATCAGTTTAGGGGTTTTTAAATTTGTAAAAAATGAGTTTATCACTTCAGATTCTCTGCAACATAAATTTGATACCTATTATCTTTTAACCCCTAGAGAAATA
The DNA here is from genome assembly GCF_000813825.1 of Chryseobacterium taiwanense. Taxonomy (GTDB): domain Bacteria; phylum Bacteroidota; class Bacteroidia; order Flavobacteriales; family Weeksellaceae; genus Chryseobacterium; species Chryseobacterium taiwanense. The sequence goes on along the minus strand of NZ_JWTA01000009.1, from coordinate 89,498 downwards.
CAATCTCTTCGCCTGGAAGCATTGGGAAGAACCAATTCGGCAAATTATGCAGGAAGTGAACTCAACCTAAACTGGACGCATCGAAATTTCTTCCGAGGCGCAGAACAATTTAAAGCTGCAGTGTATGGAGCCTTCGACTTCCAGATGGGAGGTCCTGAAAATGCAAAAAACCTTTTCAGAGCCGGAACGAATGTTCAACTTTCAATTCCTAGAATTGTGGCACCGTTCAGATTCAATTCTTCGAGTGCTTTTGTTCCGAGAACGAATATTACATTAGGGTACGAATTCCAAAACCGTACGGAATATTATACTTTAAATACTTTCACAGGATCGTTTGGATACGTCTGGAAAGAGAATGCAAGAAAAGAACATGATCTAAAAATTCTTGATGTAACGTATGTTTCTCCTGCAAAAGTGACAGAACTGTACAAAGAAATATCTGCAAAAAGTGAAGCTATGCAGAGAGTTGTGGATAAACAATTGATTTTCGGCCCTACCTATTCTTATACTTACACAAATACCATGTTGTCTAAGCCAACAACTATTTATTATAAGGGGACTTTGGATTTAGCCGGAAACATCACAGGTTTAGTCACTGGAGCCAATGTAAGAGATGGTAAAGAGAAAACTATTTTCGGGGTTCCTTTCAGTCAATATGCAAAGATTGAAAATGATTTCAGACTGTATCATAAATTTACCGAAAAAACGTCTTTAGCCACAAGGTTTATTGCAGGATTGGCCTATCCATACGGAAATTCTGAACATATTCCTTTTTCCAAACAGTTTTTCTCGGGAGGAAGCAACAGTGTGAGAGCATTCCGTGCAAGAACTTTAGGGCCGGGAAGTTTTGATCCGAGAACTATTGAAGCAGGTTATTATTTTGATCAATCAGGTGATATTAAATTAGAATTGAATGCTGAATATCGCGCCAATCTTTATAAGTTTTTAAATGTTGCCGTTTTTGCCGATGCCGGAAACGTTTGGTTAATTAATGAAGATGCGGACAGACCGGGAGCTAAATTTTCAAAAGAATTCTTGAGCGAAGTTGCTGTAGGAGCCGGAGTTGGTTTGAGGTTAGATTTCTCCATATTAATTTTAAGATTAGATCTTGCTATGCCATTGAGAGTGCCTTATTATGAGAAAAAAGACAGATGGACGTTTGATCGAATCAATTTTGGAGATTCTAATTGGAGAAAAGACAATTTGATTTTGAATATCGCCATCGGATATCCTTTCTAGTTTTTATGTTTAATAAATCCAGATACTCGTATGATAAAAAATATAAAATTTTTCTGGGAGGTTGTAAAGGAAACCTTTTCTGCGTGGAACAGTTCTTCTGCTTCCAAAGATTCAGCGAGCCTTGCTTATTACGCTATCTTTTCTATTCCCGGATTATTAATTATCATTATTTGGATTGCAGGATATTTTTTGGGAGAAGAAGCCATACGTGGTGAAATAAGCAATCAGATCAGCGGTTTAATGGGAACTGACGCAGCCAAAAGTATAGAAAACATGATTGCAGGAGCTTTGATCGATAAGCAAAATATTTTCATGAAAATCATTGGAATAGGTTCGCTCGTTTTTGGTTCTACTACCCTATTTTTTCAACTTCAACATTCATTAAATACACTTTGGGATGTAGAAGCAGCTCCTAAAAAAGCGATTGTGAAGTTTCTGCTGGACAGAGCCAATTCATTAGGAATGATTTTAATTTTGGGTTTCTTACTCATGGTAACTATGATTTTGTCTTCTTTAATCAGTATTTTCAACAAATTCATTACCCAATATTTTGGATTGGAAACCTATATGTTGGTAGAATTAATCAATTTTGCGATTGGTTTCGGAGTGGTGATGCTTTTATTTGCCTTACTATTCAAAGTACTTCCGGATGTTGAAATCAGCTGGAAATCGGTTTGGACAGGAGCATTGCTTACTACCATCCTTTTTACGCTTGGAAAATTTTTATTAAGTCTCTATTTCGGAACCGCAAAACCCACTTCTGCATTTGGAACTGCAGGTACCGTCATTTTAATTATGATGTGGATCAATTATTCCTGTATGCTTATTTTTTTCGGGGCAGAGTTTACAAAAATTTATACCTATAAGAAAGGATACAAAATTGTTCCTTCCAAACACGCCAAATGGAGCAATGCAAAACTGTATGAGGACAGTACAAAGGCACACACATAAAAAAAGAAACTCCTTGGAGTTTCTTTTTCACATGGCAATTATTTAAGGTTCCAGATGATTCACGGGATTATGGATGATATCATAGAATTCTGTAGGATTGTTGGTTGCATCAGGAATTATTCTGTAGGTAAATTCTGTATTATTTAACGTAAGAATATCAACGATTCTTGTAAAGATTACATTTCCATTAGCATCTAAGGCGGTAATCGTTCTGGTTTTTCCATCCGGAGATATAGACCAGGTTCCCTGTGATCTCAGTACATCATTCAATCCATAGATCGCATATGTTCCGTTGGCTCTGAAATAAGAATATCCTACAAATCCACTTACTTTAGGATCTGTTAAAGTAACTGGATTTCCATTTTTATCTTTTGCTCCCGTTGTTTCCCAAGGTGTTGAAGCTAATGTAAGCTGTCCTAAATTGGTTTCTGTGTGGCTTACTTTTGTATGTTTAATATCATAATACACTGAAGAATCATTAGGATTGGTATGAATTCTATAAGTAAATTCGTTTTGATTTAATACAAGAATATCAACAATACGAGTAAAAATAGTGGTTCCGTCAGGATTTAAAGCTGTAATGGTTCTGGTTTTTCCATCTGCAGATACAGACCATGTTCCTCTCGATCTTAGTACATCATTTAATCCATAAATGGCAAAGTTTCCATTTTCTCTGAAATAAGAAAATCCGACAAAACCACTTACACTTGGATCGTTCAAAGCAACCGAATTTCCATTTTTATCCTTTGCTCCCGTTGTTTCCCAAGGTGTAGATGATAATAATTGAGAAGGCATAAATATAATTTCAGCCTCATCATTATCTGAACTACACGATATAATTGCAGCTGCAAAAACAAAAATTGAAGCCACATAAAAAAGTTTCTTTACTATATTCATTATCATAATTTATTTTTGCCAAAATTATCATCTCACTGATATCAAAAATTGTATAAAACCTTCCGAAATTTGTAGAAAATATAACTTAAGCTTTATCAATGATGTTGATTATAGTATAAGAAAAAAGGCTTTTGAAATTCAAAAGCCTTTATATTTACATTCTGTTTACTGTTTCTATTCCTAAAAGGTGTAACGATTTTTTTATCGTTTTTGCCGTAAGATCTGAGACACTCAGACGGAATTGTTTCACATTCTCATCTTCCTGATTCATAATCGGATTACTCTGATAGAAAGAATTATATGTTTTTACCAAATCATATACGTAGTTTGCCACTAAAGCAGGACTTAAAACCTCTGCCGCTTTTTCAACAACAATTTTATAATTTGCCAACTGCATAATCAATTCTTTTTCGGACTGGTTTAATTCAACCGCAGCAATTTCTTTTTGCTCAAAATTTGCTTTCGCTAACAAAGACTGAATACGTGCAAAAGTATATTGAATGAAAGGACCTGTATTTCCATTAAAATCAATACTTTCTTCAGGATTGAAAAGCATTTTTTTCTTTGGATCAACTTTTAACATAAAGTATTTCAACGCCCCGATTCCTACATTTTCATAGTTTGCATCTTTTTCTTCTTCCGTCAGGTTTTCTAATTTCCCTAATTCTTCAGCTTTAGTTTTTGCAATAGCATACATTTCCTGCATCAAATCGTCAGCATCTACTACAGTTCCTTCACGGGATTTCATTTTACCGTTTGGAAGTTCTACCATACCATAAGACAAATGGTACAACTGATCTGCCCAAGAATACCCTAGTTTTCCTAAAATCTTAAATAATACCTGGAAATGATAATCCTGTTCGTTTCCTACCGTATAAATCAGCTTCTGAATATCATTTTGTTTAAAACGTTCTACTGCAGTACCCAAATCCTGAGTCATATATACAGAGGTACCGTCTGAACGCAACAAAAGTTTTTGATCCAATCCTTCATCTGTAAGATCACACCAAACAGAACCATCTTCTTTTTGGTACAAAACTCCTTTATCCAACCCTTCCTGAATAAGATCTTTTCCAAGAATATAAGTGTTGCTTTCGTATTGTACCTGATCGAACTCTACGCCTAATCTTTTATACGTTTCATTGAATCCTTTATATACCCAAGAATTCATTTCATTCCAAAGATTTCTTACTTTTTCATCTCCATTTTCCCAATCCAACAACATTTTTTGAGCTTCTTTCATTAAAGGAGCTTCTTTTTTTGCTTGGCCTTCACTCATTCCCTGCGCTACAAGGTCAGCAATTTCCTTCTTATATTCTTGATCGAACTTTACATAATAATTTCCGACAAACTTATCTCCTTTAGTATTTGTTGCATCAGGAGTTTCTCCTTGTCCATATTTTTCCCAAGCCAACATCGACTTACAAATGTGAATTCCTCTATCATTAATAATTTGAGTTTTGATCACATCATAACCCGCTTCATTAAGAATCTGAGCTACAGAAAATCCTAATAAATTATTTCTGATATGCCCCAAGTGAAGAGGTTTATTCGTATTCGGAGAAGAGTATTCCACCATTACTGTAGAATTTTTCTTTTCAACAGTAGTAAACTGATTGACTACTGATCTAAAATTATCTACAAAAAACTGATTTTTAACTTTAACATTAAGAAACCCTTTAACAACATTGAAGCTTTCCAATAACTCAGTCTGCTCTGTTAAGGCCTCCCCTAATTCAACTCCAATACTCTCCGGATTTTTTTTCAGCTGCTTCACCAACGGAAAAGTTACGATCGTAAAATCTCCTTCAAATTCAGTTTTATTCTCCTGAATTTCCAGTTTAATATCTTTAAGTTGATAGACATTAAGGATAACATCTGCCAATTTTTGTTCTATTATATCTTTAATATTCATTATTCAATTTTGAAGTACAAATATACGGAAATAAAAAAACCGCCCGAAGGCGGTTTAAATATGAATGTTAAAATATTAAAAAGTGTTCTTTATAAAAAATTAATTAGTATCCCAAATTAATTTAGTATCCATTTCATCACCTCCAATAGCACTTGCTGCAGCTTGATAATTAGCAGTGTTCAAAGTTTGAACTGTTGTAGGATAGAAAATCCTAGTAGGTAAATCAGTTAATCCTGCAATTAAAGAAGTGAATGTATAAGTAGTTGCACCACTTGCTGATGGAACATTTAAACTAGCACTTTGTCCCGGTAATAATAAATGATTAGGATAGCCTGTTCTTCTATATTCCGCCCACGCTTCATTAGGCTGCATAAATAATGAAACATATTTCTGAGTTAATACATTTGCCTTATTTGCTGCTGGAAGAGAAGCAACAAATGTACTAATTTTGGCAGTTGGAACTCCCCATCTTTCCATAGAAGCAGTTACCCCTTTTTCATAATTGCTTTGAGACCATCCATTAGCTTCTGCCAACAAGAATTCAACCTCAGCATATTCCATAAATATTTCTGTATATGCAGGTTTTAATACACTTGCTCCAAAAAAACTAGATGAAGCAGCCTGGCTTGCAGCTAATGTACTTGGTACTCCATATGGCATCCCACTAATTTCAGAAGCATTCGCCGCTTCAAACATTGTTTGATTTCTAATGTTACCAATTTTAACAGCTACAGGTGATGCGTATTTAAATATTCTCGGATCTTCTCCAAAATTACCGCTTTGCCCTTTAAGTAACTGTACAAAGGTTTTTGATATTGCAAAATCTGATCTCGTTTGATAAGTCAAGAAAAAAGGAGAAGGATTAATTAAGTTATTTTCATAAGTCAATCCTACTGTGTCATCATTAGATGTCATTACACCTGAAGCAATAGCATCCGTAATATGTGCTGCTGCTCCTGGAATTACTCCTTTTACTCTTGTAGCAACCCTCAATCTTAATGAATTTGCAAATTTCTTAAGCTTTTCAGGGTCATTATCAAATAAATGATCTCCACTAGTTAGAACATCCTTTGTTTCATCAATCATTTCTGAAGCTTCTTTAAGCTCCTTTAGAATATCCGTATAAATTTTTTGCTGACTTGCAAATTTTGGCTGCAAATTAGCATCAACATTTAGAGCTTGAAAATCAGCATCTTTATTACCATAAGACCAATATGGAACATCTCCAAAAGCATCTGCCAAGTTTAAAAACACATAAGAAAGCATTACTCTAGCAGCTGCAATTTGATTAACATTTGCACCATATACTGACATTTGTGCAGCTGTAGCAGGATCTGTATTTAAATCTATTATTTTTTTATAGTCATTAGCTACATAATAAGATCTAGTCCAAAGCTGAGTATCAGTCGTAAGTCTATATTGATATCTATCTTCCTCAGTATATTGTCTTTGAGCAGAATATTGTACCCAAGGTAACATCATTCTTCCTGAAACCCAACCATCTCTTGTATAATCCATATACTCCTTATTAGCATTATTAAATAATCCTGTAGGCAAAGGATTTTCAGTTGAATTAGGATTAATATCTATTTCGTCAAATTTATCAGAACAACTATTAAGTCCAAATGATAAACCAGCTATTGTTAATATTGAAAGTATTTTTTTCATTGTCGATTAAAATTTAAAGTTTAAATTAATACCATACATTCTTGTAGATGGTAAAGATCCACCTTCTAATCCTTGGAAGTTACCAGAACCATATGAGGTATTTTCAGGGTCAATCCCTTTAAAGTCTAGATTCCATGCAAATAAGTTTCTCGCAAAGGCTGATATCCTCACCCCTTGTAAAGCATTTCCAATCATAGATTTTGGTAAATCATAAGATAATGTGATATCTCTTAACTTTATATAACTTGCATCAAATACATTCTGTGCATCAACAGTATTATAATATGTACCTCCCCATGTTGGTGCATCTAACCATATATCATTTGGAGTTCCATCTTCCTTAACGCCAGGAAGTATTACTCCAGCTTCTCTATTTCCTCCTAAAGCACTTTCTTCTAACATACCAGAATACATTCCCCACATATGAGTAGTTGAAAAGTATTTACCTCCTTGTTGAATATCAATTAGGAATGATAAACTCATATTTTTATATTTGAATGAGTTTCTGAAACCCATATTATAATCAGGAAGGATAGATCCTAATGGTTTTATTTCTGATGCTTTATAGAATCCATTCTCATCAACCACTTTATTCCCATTGGCATCATATACGAAATCTGTTCCTAAAATTGCACCATACGAGTATCCTACTTGTGCAGCAAGCTGAGCTCTAAAAGGTGCATTCGTTAAGATATAATTTTGAAGGTTTCCTTGTAGTTCAACCAATCTGTTTTTGTTTTTAGCAAAGTTCCAAGTAATATCCCACGAAAAATTACTTGATTTGATTGGAGTAATATTCACCATAGCCTCAATACCCTTATTAGTCATTTCTCCGGCATTGATTCTTTTAAATCCATATCCTGTAGCAGGATCAATTGGTAAAGGAATAATTAAATCGTTAGTTTTTACATCATAATAAGTTACATCAAATCCTAATCTATTTTTTAAGAAACTTGCTTCTAAACCAATTTCTTTAGTAGTTTTCATTTCAGGACGAATCTGTGGTTCTCCTTTTGTAGTTGGTAATGAGTACATTGGATCTCCTAGATATGGTGTATCAATAGAAGCATATGTTCCTCTAATAAACGGATCAGCAGAACCTCCAGCAATTTGAGACCAACCGGCTCTTAGTTTACCAAATGAAAGCCAGTTAGTTTTCAATACGTTAGAGAAAACAAAACTTCCTGTAACTGAAGGATAGAACTGATCATCATTTAACATAGAAAACCAGTCATTTCTACCAGTAGCTTCTAAAAACAACATATTCTTATAGCCTACTGAAACAGAAGCAAATAAACTATTTACTCCCAAATGATAAGCAGCATTTGACGACTGAGCAGGTTCAACACTATTTGCTAAATTGTATAAACCAGGAATAATTAATCCCCCTACAGAATTCCCATTTAAAATATCCCATTTACGATTCATAATATTAAAACCAGCAAATGTATTTAAACTAAAATCCCCGAAATTATCATTATAATGTAGTCGCCCTTCGTAGTTAAATTCGGAATTATTTCTTTTTTGTATATTATATTCTGGCAAAGCAGCCGAACCAACAGCAACTCTAGAAGTAATTGTTTGAGAATAAGTATCGCCATATGCCTTTCCAGATAAATAAACCTTCTTCGAGAAATTATATGTCAAACCTACATTTCCAAAAAACCTATGTCTACTATCTTCTGATGTATTTTCATAAATTGTCCAGTAAGGGTTATCAGAAAAGTTTGGAGTACCGTCCTCCCATGACGTTCTATTCCAAGACCTCTGCATACCACTTGCCAATTTATAATTTTTCATTTCTTCAAAATCCAATTGTCTTTGACCCCACTGATAAAATTTTTGAGCAACTGAATTATCCCCGTACCCTTGCTCTGGTCTGTTAAACCCTGCAGTATGAACATAATTAAAAACAGCATCTGCTTTTAAACGATCAGAAAGAGAAGATGCTACATTTAAACTAAGATTATCTTTTTTAATTTCTGAATTAGGAACAATACCATTAATTTTAGTATTGGTATAAGATAACCTTACATTTGTATTTTCAAAAGATTTAGAAACGGCAAAGTTATTTGTAAAAGTAGTCCCAACCCTAAAAAAATCATCTACATCTTTTTTAGGAGCTACCCATTGCTTCAACTTCATATATTCATTTGGGAATTCTGGATCAAAAGAATTCCACCCTAAATAATATAAATTAGGATCATATTTTGGTCCCCAACTCTCATCAGTTCCAAAATCTGTAATATTATACGTTTGTCCATTAATTGTTGCTGTAGGTAAAGTAGACTCTAAACCACCTCCGTACTGATTTTGTAATTTTGGTCTAATATAAATAGACTCAAAAGAAATCCCAGTATTAAACTGAATTTCGGTTCTACCTTTTTTTGCCGATTTTGTAGTATAGATAATAGCACCATTTCCTGCTCTATACCCGTAAAGAGCAGCAGCGGGACCTCCCTTTAAAACAGTTACACTTTCAATATCATCTGGATTAATATCAAAGGTCGCATCACCATAATCTCGCCCTCCAGCACCTCTTTGAGTATCCACACTGTTAACATTAGAATTATCTAATGGCACCCCATCTACAACAATTAAAGGGCGGTTTTCTCCAGTAACAGAACTAATACCTCTCATAGTAATTCTTGTTGACCCCCCCATAGAAGATGGAGCTGTAATTTGCACCCCTGCAACATTCCCAGACAACGCACTTACGGCATTTGTTTGCCCTGCTTCAGAAATAATGTCTCCTTTAATTTCTTGAGAAGCATATCCAAGAGCCTTTTTTTCTCTTTTAATACCAAGTGCCGTTACGACAACACCTTCAATCTCTTGTGTTCTTACAGTATCCTTCTTCTGCTGAGCATTTGCTACAGCTAAAGAAGAAGACAATACAAGTATTAGAACACCCGCTGTTAGTTTCTTCATATCAAATTAATTTTGTAAAGACAAATTTGTGAAACTTTCTTAAAAGAACAAAACAAAACCCTAAAAAAATGTTATTTTTACCATAATTTTTATAAAATTATCTAATTTACCCTTTAAAAAAAAATCATTTTTATGGAATTACTAAAAAAATGGACAAATAATTATATTGAAGCAGGATGTGATGAGGTAGGGAGGGGTTGCTTATGCGGACCTGTAGTCGCTGCAGCTGTAATTTTAGATGATAGCTTTGAGCAAAACCTAATCAATGACTCCAAAAAATTGAATTTCAAAATAAGAATGGAGCTTGATCAATATATTAAAGACAATGTAAAAAGTTATGCGATTGCGGAACTTTCTCCTTCCTTTATAGATCAACATAATATACTCAATGCCAGCATACACGCGATGCACCAAGCGCTTGATCAGCTTCACATAAAACCGGAGCTGATATTAGTAGATGGAAATAAATTTCATGCTTATAATTACATTCCTCATGAATGTATTATCAAAGGAGATTCAAAAGTATTATCTATTGCGGCAGCCTCTATCTTGGCTAAGAATTACAGGGATAGATTAATGATAGAATTGCACGAAGAGTTCCCTGAATATGGATGGAATACCAACTTTGGTTACGCTACAAAAAAACACCAAGAAGCTTTAATTAAACATGGACCGACCAAACACCATCGCCAATCATTTAGGTTAAAATATGATTGAGTTTAAAATAAAAAAAGTGAATTATCTTTTTTTTATCACTATTGTTTGAAATTTAAATCCATTCTAAATAAAAAAGAGAAGCAATAAATTGCTTCTCTTTCTGTTATAATAAGTTATTTTACTTTTTTCTTTGTTGCTCTTGTGCTTTCTGCTGTTCCTGAGCCTTTTCCATCATTTCTCTCATACGTTTCTGGAACTTACCTTCTGCTTTTGGCTTTTCTTTATTCGCCTGAATCTGTGCATGGATTTTCTTTTCATCCAAGATTACATATTTAATAACAAGGATAATTAAGATGTTAATCGCATTCGATACAAAATAATACCAAGAAAGACCAGATGCAGAAGTATTCAGGAAGAATAGGAATGTGATTGGGAAAATATACATTAACACTTTCATATTTGGCATTCCTTCCTGTTGTGGCTGCTGCATATTCCCTGAAGTCATTACGGTGTAAATTAAAATTACAATGGTACACGCCAAAGCAAAAATACTCAAGTGATCTCCTAAGAAAGGAATCTTAAATGGTAATTTAATTAAGTCATCATATGCCGTTAAGTCTTTCGCAAACCAGAAACCTTGACCTCTTAAATCAATAAAGTTCGGGAAGAAACGGAATAACGCATAGAAAATTGGAATCTGAACTAATGCAGGTAAACATCCCGCCATCTGATTCACTCCCGCTTTTCGATAGATCTCCATTGTAGCCTGTTGCTTTTTCATTGGATCTGCATCCTTGAATTTAGCATTCGCCTCATCAATTTCCGGACGAATCACTCTCATCATTGCACTTAGCTTATGCTGCTTATACATAATTGGCGACAAGATTAATTTAACCAAGATTGTCAATACGAAAATTGCCCAACCTGCAGTTAATCCCCAAGATGCAATAAAGTTATAAATAGGAATAAAGAATCCTCTGTTCATCCATCCGATGAAAGACCATCCCAAAGGAAGAATTTCGTCGAAGTTTTTATCGTAAGATTTTAATAAAGGTAAATCTAACGGCATAAAGTACCAAGTAAAGTCTTGGTTCAGTTCACTTCCTGTCATTTGAACAAAACCTTCATAATCTAGTTTTTTCAAATACTCTCCTTCTTCAACAGTTTCCTGATTTCCTTTACTTTGTGTAAATCCATTTTTAGCTTCAATTACAGAAGCAAAGAACTGTTGTTTTACTCCAATCCAGTTAAGAGTTTCTTTATCTTCGGTCATCGTCGTTCTTCCATCATAATCATAATCTTTATAATTATTGAAAGCATATGAGAATTCTGAGTGAGATTGTTCCTGCGCTCTACCCTTTTCTAAATTTCTTACACTATAGTTCCAAAGGAAATCCGCTTTGTTATCAGCAGTGATTTTTGAAAGACCTTGAGTTCTTACTTTAAAATCTAGTGTATACTTTGGAAGAAGTGTATAAATAAACTGGATAACAGCCCCGTTATAATTAGCCGTCATTGTTACAGCATTTCCATTCACAGCAGGAGCAAACACTAAGTCTTTAGTATTAATAACTTTTCCTGTTTTATCTTTGAACTGGAAACCGTAGTTTGAATTATTTTTTGTGATCAGGTAAAGCGGAAGATCAGCTTTATCTGATTTATGATCATATGCTTTGTATTCTGCAAGCTCCACTTTAGAAACCTGCCCTCCTAAACTATTGAATTCAATATTTAATTCTTTGTTGGAAAGATTAGCGGTTTGAATCGCGTTTGGAGTTACATTTGGATTGATATTACTTGCCTGAGTTTGTTTTACAGCACTTTTCGCCTGTTCGGTCTTTTGTTGCTGAGCTTTTACTTCATCCTCTTTCGATTGTTTGTTTTGGAAATAAAACATGAAACCGAAAAGAACCAAACATAAAACCGCAAAACTAATAATCTGACTTTTATCGAGTCCGTTGTTCTGTTGCATTTTATTTTTAATTAAAATTTTTCAAATTTAAAAAGTAATCATATTGATAACTTTTTCGAGTCGACAAAAATACTGTTTTTTTATCAAAACTCTAGCCTTTAATATATTACTATATAATAAACTCAGGCTGAGAATAATCAGTCTGAGTTTATTTATGACGTTTGTAATTAACAAATTACTTTATTTCGATGTACAAGCTTTAATGAACGCTCTGAATAATGGATGCGGCGTTGCAACCGTACTCTTATATTCAGGGTGATACTGTACTCCAACATAGAATGGGTGATCCGGCATTTCTAATGCTTCTACCAATCCTGTTTCCGGGTTTGTACCTGTTGCTAAAAAACCATTTTTCTCAAATTCACCAATATAATCACTGTTGAATTCATATCTGTGACGGTGTCTTTCCGTAATATTTTTAGCTCCGTAGATATCATTAAGTTTAGAACCGTTTTTCAAAGAACATTTCCATGCTCCAAGACGCATTGTCCCTCCTTTATCTACAACATTTTTCTGCTCTTCCATTAATGAAATCACAGGATGTTCTGTAGAAGTATCGAATTCCATAGAGTTTGCTTTAGCATACCCTAAAACATTTCTCGCAAATTCTACAGTCATGATCTGCATTCCTAAACAAATTCCCAACATCGGAACTTTATTTTCTCTTGCATATTGAGCAGTCAAAACTTTTCCTTCAATTCCTCTGTCGCCAAAACCTGGAGCGACAAGAATTCCGTCTACATCTTTTAAAGTTTCTTTAATGTTTTCAGCAGTTAAATCTCCACTGTACACCCATCTTACTTTTACTTCAGTTTCCAGATCTGCACCTGCATGTTTGAAAGCTTCAGCAATTGAAATGTATGAATCCTGAAGAGACACATATTTTCCAACCAATGCAATTTCTACAGATTTTTTAGGGTTTTGGAATTTCTTCAGGAAAGATTTCCAATCTTTAAGATCTGCTTCTTTATCACTTTTAAGATCTAATTCCTTAAGAACTACATCATCAAAGTTTTGTTTTTGAAGGTACATTGGAACTTCATAAATCGTTTCCAAATCTTTACATTCAATAACATTATCTAAAGGAACGTTACAGAATTGAGCCAATTTCGCTCTCTGATCTTTTGGAATTTTATGTTCTGTACGGCAAACCAAAACATCCGCCATAATTCCGCTCTCCATTAACTGGCGAACAGAATGCTGAGAAGGTTTTGTTTTTAATTCTCCACTTGAAGCCAAATACGGCAATAAAGTCAAGTGAATCACCATAGAATTTTTTTCACCTAGCTCCCATTTCAACTGACGAACAGTTTCGATGTAAGGTAAAGATTCAATATCACCAACAGTTCCTCCGATCTCAGTAATAATGATATCGTAGTTCTGTTTAGATAAAATTTTAATTCTACGCTTGATTTCGTTCGTAATATGAGGAATTACCTGAACTGTTTTTCCAAGGAAGTCTCCTTTTCTTTCTTTTTCAATGACAGTCTGGTAGATTTTCCCTGTCGTAACGTTGTTGTTTTGGGATGTTGGAGCATCAAGATAACGCTCATAGTGTCCTAAATCCAGATCCGTCTCCGCGCCATCTTCGGTTACATAGCATTCTCCGTGTTCATAAGGATTCAAAGTACCCGGATCAATATTAATATAAGGGTCTAGTTTTTGAATTGTTACGTTGAAGCCACGTGATTTTAGTAGAAGTCCAAGAGAAGCTGAAACGATTCCCTTTCCCAAAGATGAAGTTACACCTCCTGTCACAAAGATGTACTTTGTATTCTTTTTACTCATTAGATTAGGTTTGTGCAAAGTTAGGGGAAAAAGAAATACAAAGCAATTTTGTTGCACGTTTAAATTTTAGATTCATTAAAAAACGACATAAGAAAGGCTCTCAATATACATTGAAAGCCTTCACCCAAACCAATTATATAGTAATTATTGTTTTATTAATTCAAAATATACCGTGATCTCAACATCTTTAGCAACTCCGGCTCCTGTAGGATCATATTTGATATTATAATCTAAACGGTTAATGGTAAATTTAGATTGAAATCCTAATACTTCTTTTCCTTGCTGATTTTTTGCAACCCCTCCAAGAGTAGCTGGAACACTGATTTCCTTTGTAACATCTTTAATAGTAAGTTTTCCTCTCAAAGTATAGGTATTATCTTTTCCTTTTGTTGCAGTAAATCCTTCAAATTTTATTTCACTAAACTTTTCTACATCAAAAAAGTCTGCACTCATAAGATGTTTATCTCTCTTCTCTACTCCTGTATTGATTGTTGCAGGAAATACGACAAAATCAAATGCTCCTTTATCTAAATTATTTCCGGCAGTGGAAACTTTCCCATCAAACTTATCAAACTTCCCCTGTATAAAACTAATTCCCATATGTTTAATATTGAAATTAACGGAAGAGTGCATCGGATCTACTACCCAATCTGTTTGTGCAAAACCTGCAATACTTATTAACGCAAATACAAAAGTTAAAAATAGTTTTCTCATTTCTTTATTTATTATACTAACAAAGTTATTCTTTAATTGCGAATTGTAACATTGATCTATGTTAGTTTTTTGATTTTGGTAAAATTATTTTCGAGTAGACTGAAATAAAAAAATAGATAATAAGAAAAACAATAAAAGAGTTTACATAGAGTGAAGAGTAGAAAAAATTTTCATCATCTTTTTCAAAAAAGTATAAAAAAGGATTTGTTCCCGAAATAATTAAAAAGAATAAATAAAGAATTTCAAATAAAATAGCAGATCTTAGTAATGATTGATAGTGTTTTTTGAAAATTATTACAGTAATTAAACCTACGAATGATATAACTAAACATAAAATCCATATTATAAAAGGTGCCATTCCCCAACTCTCTGCAGAAAGTTTTACCATATATGATAAAACTAACATGCTAAATAAAAAATTAAGAATGCTCATTACCACAAATACCACTAGACTTTTCAGCAAAATATTTTTCATACCCGAAAATTAATTAAAAATCAAAAGAAAAATTCAAAAAAAATTTTGAACTTCGCGGCATGGCAAAACTCAAAACAGCATATTTCTGTCAAAACTGTGGTTCACAATATCCTCAGTGGGCCGGACAATGCAAAAATTGCGGAGAATGGAATACTTTGGTAGAAGAAGTGGTGGAAAAAACGTCTTCACACAAAACACCTCCTTTTTCAAAAACGAAACAACATGTCATCAACATTATTGAAGTTGAAGCCATCGAAGAGCCAAGAATAAAAACTCCTTCTGACGAACTTAACAGAGTTTTGGGAGGCGGAATTGTCTTAGGATCTGTGACTCTAATTGGTGGAGAACCAGGAATCGGGAAATCTACCCTGCTTCTTCAGCTTGCCCTGAAAATGAAGAAAAAAGTCTTTTATGTTTCCGGGGAGGAAAGTGCTTCTCAGATAAAAATGAGAGCAGACCGTTTAGCAGACGTAAAAAATCCAAATTGTTTTCTTTACACGGAAACTTCTTTGGAGAAAATCCTTCATGAAGCCAAAAAATTAGAACCAGATTTTGTCATTATTGATTCTATACAAACACTACAGTCTCAACTAATTGAAAGTTCACCAGGAACAGTTTCTCAGATCAGAGAATGTTCTAATGAGATTATTAAATATGCTAAAGAAAATAACGTTCCTGTATTTTTAGTGGGACATATCACAAAAGACGGACAGATTGCCGGACCAAAAGTTTTGGAACACATGGTAGATGTTGTCTTGAATTTCGATGGAGACAGAAATCATCTTTTCAGATTGTTGAGAGCCAACAAAAACCGTTTCGGATCGACTGCCGAGATCGGAATTTACGAAATGATTTCACAAGGTTTAAAAGAAATTAAAAATCCTTCAGAAATATTAATCACAAAAAAATCTGAGGAACTTTCCGGAAATTCCGTTGCCGTAACGATAGAAGGAAACAGACCGATGTTATTGGAAATTCAGGCATTAGTAAGTTCTGCGGTCTATGGAACTCCACAAAGAAGCTGTACAGGATTTGATTCTAAAAGATTAAATATGCTATTGGCAGTACTGGAAAAAAGAGCAGGTTTTCAATTGGGAGCTAAAGATGTTTTCCTGAATATTACAGGAGGAATAAAAACCGACGATCCTGCTTTAGATTTAGCAGTCGTAGCTTCCATTCTTTCATCCAATGAAGACATTCCGATTTCGGAACATTATTGTTTTGCAGGAGAAATAGGATTAAGTGGAGAAATTCGTCCGATTGCACAGGCTGAACAGAGAATCTCTGAAGCTGAAAAACTAGGTTATGAGAAAATTTTCGTTTCCAATCTCAACAAAATTCCAAAGAAAAAATTCGGGATCAAGATCGAAGAAGTGAGTAAAATAGAGGATTTTCACGAAAGACTTTTTTAAAATAAACTTTCTAAGACTCAGGCGTTTTTCCTAAAGGAAAAACGCCTGAGTCTTTTTATGAAAAACATAATAAAAATTCACAACCATTAGAAATAAATTATTAATTTTATATAAAAAACTAATCAAACACAACCCATATATTTAAATATTTATTTCTATGAAAACAAAAATTTCAATTTTAGCATTGGCTATTTCTTCGGTAACTTTTGCCCAGAAGGCCTTTTTTCAAAACAAAATACCGATTGGAAGCGTAAAAGAGTCTCAAAAAATTTCAAAAGATCTCGCTACGACATATTATAATACTCAATATTATAATCAGACCTCATTTGATCTTAATCAGGATATAATAATCCCCGCATTAAAAGATCAGATAATCATTGCAAAACTTGATAAAGTGTACAGGTACACCAACAAAAGTGAATCTTATACTTATAAAGTTGTCAACGATCCTTCTGCCGAACTTGTTCTTTCCAAATATGATAATATTATCACCGGAATGTACGTTTCCGGATCCGGAGAAAAGATCATGTATCATCAGGTCAATGAAAATACATTTGCAGTCTCACAAGTTGCAGAGAAGTTATTGATAGACCAGGATTCCCCTGATGATACTATTCTCGACAAATCTTCGATAGACAATTTAATAAACGCTAAAACCAACAGCGACATATGCTCTTCAAGTACGGCAGCTTGTAGCGCATCAACAGTTGATGTGATGGTTGTTTACACCAGCGCAGCAAGCACAGCATGGGGAGGAACTTCACAAAGCAACTCTTACATTGCAACCGCAATTACCAATTTCAACACTGCCCTTACCAATTCCGGGGTTACCAATGCGACCATTAATCTGGTATATTCCGGAGTGATTACTTATACTGAGTCAGGAAATCTAAGCACTGATTTATCCCGATTAAGAGCTACCGCAGACGGATACATGGACAATGTTCATACTCTGAGAACGACTTACGGAGCAGACCTTGTTTCATTAGTTACTTCTACTCCGACAAGCACTTGCGGACTAGGATATGTAAATACCTCATCAACCAATTATGTAGCTACAGCAGGCTTTTCTGCCGTTTTATATAATTGTGCCGTTTCCAATTATTCATTAGCTCACGAAATGGGACACAATATGGGATTACGTCACGACTGGTATGTTGATACAAGTACAACACCTTGTAGTAATCATCACGGATATACTAACGCGATTGCCATCACCAACGGAACTTCTGCAACTTCTGCTCAAAAATGGAGAACCATTATGGCTTATAATGACGAATGTACCAGTGTAGGAATAAGCTGTACCAGAATCAACAGATGGGCAAATCCGGCTGTAAATTATAATACGTATCCGACAGGAGTAGCTATCGGAAGTACAAATCCTGCCAATGAAGCTTATGGTTTTGCACGTTTTGTTTGCGTTGTTGCAGGATTTACACCGACTGCAACCGGAGATGTTCTGGCGATTGAAGAAAGAGGAACTAAAACGAAAGAGTTTGCCATTTATCCTAATCCTGCAAAAGATGTAATCAATGTTACAACAGATGAAAAAGAAAATTACAGTTTCGAAATCATTAATGCAGCAGGACAGGCTCTTCTGAAAACAACTTCAAAAGAAATAAGCATTAGTAAGTATCCTAGAGGAGAATATTTCATCAATATCTATTCCGGGAAAAGCACACTTGTAGGAAGCAAAAAATTCCTGAAAAATTAAAATAATCTTCCCCCCAATTAAAGTCTCCTTTTATTTTTTAATGATTGGAGATTTTTTTATATTCGTTTATGAATTATCTGGCGCATTCTTTTCTCTCTTTTTCAGACGGACAAATCGTCGGTCAGTTTCTGGAAGACTTTATCCGAAACAAAGAGCGTTTTTCTTTTCCTAAAGAAATTCAGGATGGGATTACGATGCACAGAGCGATTGACACTTTTACCGATTCCCATCCCGCGATTCATGAAGCAAAAAAAGCATTCAGTCCGTTGGTAAGACTATATGCAGGAGCTTTCGTAGATGTTGCTATGGATTATTTTTTAGCCAACGATTTAAGCTTACATTCAGAAAAAGGATGGAAAGATCATTCTCTGAAAGTTTATAAGGTTTTAAATGAAAACAGTCAGTTTTTGCCCGAAAATTTCAAAAGAATGCTTGTAAAAATGGAGCATGACGACTGGCTGTACAATTATCGTGAAGATTTGGGAATCAAATTCAGCATTCAAAACGTTTTGAATAAAGCTAAATATCTGGAAAAAGACATTCCGGTCTTTCAGGCATTTCTTGACAACAAAGAAACCCTACAGAAATGCTATGACGATTTCTTTCCTAATCTTCTCGCTCATGCAAAAGCAGAAAATGCATTGTTACAATTGGATAGATAATTGATTCTAAAATTGCTGATACAAATATCGATTCGGATACGTCAGTTTTTCACTTTTTCGGTTTCCATTGATTATAATGTGAACGATATTAATCTGATCTTCAAATAAATTATACAGGAAACTCACGGCAGTTTCAACTTTTTTAGGAGCAGCGACAGTTTCAGATTCCAGATAAAGATTTACAGATTCATTATCTTCTTCATACCCAACATAATTTACTTTTAAAAACTTATTATCGGTTTTCAGTTTAAAATATTCAGCGCTGTAATTCTTTAAGGCTTCATTAAGCTGAGTTTTGTATTTCGAATCATTAAAATGAAATGACTTTCCGTATTTTTGCGACAATCCATTTTCCAGATCATCCAGAAAAAACCTCCCTGTAATTTCAAAAGTCTTTGATTTAGAATTGTAATTAATTTCTACCGAACCTACATGGTAAGGATGTTTCTCTTCTTTAAAAGAGAAAAGAAAAAACATACAGCACAAAAACAACAAAAGCTTTTTCATAATATCAATCCATTGCTAAAATCTGTTCCGAAATTAATCATTATTTTCGTAACCTTTATTATGTAAACTTATGATGCAGGATTTTCTATTTTACTTAAACCTTGGTTGGGAACATATTATTTCATTAGATGCATTAGATCATCAACTTTTTGTTTTAGCTCTTATCGCCGTTTATTCTTACAGCGACTGGAAAAAAATATTGGTTTTGGTCACCGCATTTACGATTGGTCATTCAGTGACTTTGGCGTTAAGTATTTTAGATATTGTAAGAGTTCCTTCAGATTGGGTAGAATTTTTAATTCCGCTTACGATTGTTTTAACAGCCTTGGGGAATATTCTCATGAAAAATAAAAAGCAATCTCAGACTAAACTCAATTATTATTTAGCTTTATTTTTCGGACTTATTCATGGAATGGGATTTGCCAATACTGCAAGAGTCATGATCGCTAAAAGTCAGAGCATTGCATTACCTCTTTTAGGATTTAATGTGGGGCTGGAAGTTGGGCAGATTGCCATTGTTTTCGGAATCCTTATCCTGCTTTTTATTCTTTTGAATCTCTTTAAAGTCAATAAAAAAGACTGGATCCTGTTTGTTTCATCTGGAGTTTTCGCATTATCATTAAAAATGACTTTAGAAAGAATTCCTTTTTAGCCTTGAAACATTTTCAAGTTTTCAGCTACTTATCATTATATTTGAAAATTAATTAAATCATTTCGGTTATGAAATTTAAAGTTTCAGCACTTTCAGTTCTTTTTTACATCGGTGCTTTTGCTCAAAACATTCAGAATAATCCGGGAAGCAATCACGGAAACAGATTTGAACAATTGGGAACCATTTTACCAACTCCCAATGTGTACAGAACGGCTTCCGGAGCTCCGGGTCATGCTTATTGGCAAAACAAAGCAGATTATGACATCACTGCTTTTTTGGATGAAGACAAAAGAAATCTGAAAGGATCGGAAACCATTACCTATTACAACAATTCTCCGGATGATCTTGATTATATCTGGCTCCAGCTGGATGAAAATCAACAATCCACTGTAAAAAAAGCAGATTTCCCTTTCTCTTCTACCCTTCCGAAAGCAGCAAACGACCAGCAGCTTAAAGCTTCTGAACTACCTGTAAAAGACAACGGATATGGGGTAAATCTTGAAAAAGTAACCGATGCATCAGGAAATCCATTAAAATATACGGTAAACAAAACCATGATGCGTATTGATTTACCTAAAGTCCTGAAAAAAGGAGAAAAACTGGTTTTTAAAGTCGACTGGAATTATAATATTCCTAATCGAATGAAAATGGGCGGTCGTGGCGGTTATGAAAATTTCGCAGAAGATGGAAATGATTTGTACACCATGACACAATGGTATCCGAGAATGTGCGTTTACAGCGATTTCCACGGATGGCAGAATCACCAGTTTACAGGAAGAGGAGAATTTGCGTTAGTTTTTGGAAATTTTAAAGTTTCGATGAATGTTCCTGCAGATCATGTTGTAGGAGGAACCGGTGAGTGTAAAAACTACGATCAGGTGTTAACATCGGATCAGTTGGCGAGATACAACAAATCTAAAACCTCAACTGAACCTGTAGAAATTGTAACACTTGATGAAGCTAAAAAAGCAGAGAAAAATCATTCAAAACAAAGAAAAACATGGAATTTTGAAGCACATGACGTAAGAGATTTCGCATGGACTTCTTCTAGAAAATTTGTTTGGGACGGAATGGGCGTTACCATTCCTGAAAACAATAATAAAGTAATGGCGATGAGTTTCTATCCGAAAGAAGCTTATGGATTGTACAGAAAATTCTCTACAAAAGCCGTTGCACATACGATTAAAACCTATTCTGAATTTACGATTCCTTATCCGTATCCTGTTGCACAATCCGTGGAAGCTTCCAACGGAATGGAATATCCTATGATCTGTTTCAATTACGGAAGAACAGAAAAAGACGGAACATATTCAGAGGGAATCAAAAACGGAATGTTGGGAGTAATTATTCATGAGGTTGGACACAACTTTTTCCCAATGATCATTAATTCAGACGAAAGACAATGGAGCTGGATGGATGAAGGATTGAATACCTTCACAGAATATCTTACGGAAGAAAAATGGGACAACAAATTCCCATCCAAAAGAGGACCAGCTTGGACGATCGTTGATTACATGAAACTTCCGAAAGATCAGCTGGAACCTATCATGAGTAACTCTGAAAACATTATTCAGTTTGGTCCGAATGCATATTCAAAACCAGCAACAGGATTGAATATTCTTCGTGAAACCATTATGGGAAGAGAACTTTTTGATAAAGCTTTTAAAACATACGCAAAAAGATGGGCATTTAAACATCCTGAACCTGCAGACTTTTTCCGTACTATGGAAGATGCGAGCGGTGAAGATCTGGACTGGTTCTGGAGAGGCTGGTTCTACGGAACAGATCCTGTAGATATTGCAATCGACAAAGTAACCATTGCGACTCCTGACTTGGAAACAGCTCCAAAACAGGCTTCGGAAACGAAATATAAAGTTGACAAACCTTTGCAAAATGAGTTTGAAGATATTTCAAAGGTCAGAAACAGAGAGGATAAAAATATCACTTTTTATGTAGATAAGGATAAAGAAACTCAGGATTTCTATTACAGATACGACAGAGGTCAGGAAAAAGTAGATACTCAAAAAGAATATGTTTCTAAAACTGACGCAACAGAGCCTTTAACTGCAAAAGACAAAGAGAAATTTAAAAATCTGACGGGTTATCAAATCGATTTCGTCAACAAAGGAGGTTTGGTAATGCCAATTATTCTTGAATTTACTTTTGAAGACGGAACAAAGTTAACTGACAAATCTTCTGCACAGATCTGGAGACAAAACGAGCAGAAAGTTTCTAAAACGTATTATTTTGACAAAAAATTAAAGTCAGTTCAATTAGATCCAATGAGAGAAACGGCTGATATTGATACTTCAAACAATTTCTGGAGCAACGATAATGGAACTTCTGAAGTTTCCAAATTCCAGTTATTTAAACAAAAAGAAGGTGGCAATGCGAGAGGAGCATCTAACGGAAAAGTAAATCCGATGCAGGCAGCAGGAAAGAAAAATTAATATTATCTTATAACATTAATGAAAAATTTACTCGTATTTCTTTTTATCATTACATCTTGTTTATTCTTTGGACAATCCGATGTATATTTTGGAAAAAAACCACTGGTAGGAGCCGAAATTATCTTAGAAAATGGCGACATCAAAACCGGTTTTTTACAAGATTTCAAAATTGCAAGATATTTGAATTCTGATTTGCAATCTATAACCAGCATTGAGAAAAGATTAGATTACGATACCAAAGAATTCAAATTCAAAGAAAATGTTAATTCGCCAATTCAGAAGATCAATATTGAAGATGTAAAGAGAATTGTCATTTTAAATACAGACGGTTCTGAAAGACTTGTTTATGACAAAATGAAACTAAAAACAATCAATTCAAAACATGAAGTGGTTGATTTAAATAAAACTGTTATTCTTCCTTTAGAGCAGGAAGGAAAGCTTAATCTATACGGTATTACTTTGATGTTATACAGCACAATCTCTACTCAATTCGGAACTTCAATAAAAGGAGGCTATGGAACTACCCTATTTATTCCTTATCTTAAACATTCAGACAGTGAATACGCTTACCTTCCGTTTGACATTAACCGTATGAATCTTTTTAATCTGGGAAAGCTTGAAGGAAAATTCAAAATAGCCTTACAAGAAGCAACAAAACCCTGCCCGGAATTTCAGGCAAATATAGATGAAACGATGAAGGTCTTTGAAAAGCCTATGAAAAAGGAAATGAAGCAAATGTATTACGATAAAGAAGAAAAAAAGAAACAGATTCGAAAAGCTACAAAAGATAAAGCTGAAGAAGAGTTTTTACAAATGAAAGTCGATGCTGAATACGGAATGGAACCTTATCTAAAACTGGTAAACGACTACAATCAAAAAT
Organism: Chryseobacterium taiwanense; assembly: GCF_000813825.1. Classification (GTDB taxonomy): domain Bacteria; phylum Bacteroidota; class Bacteroidia; order Flavobacteriales; family Weeksellaceae; genus Chryseobacterium; species Chryseobacterium taiwanense. Next base: position 66,014 of record NZ_JWTA01000009.1, on the reverse strand, counting down.
GTACTAAATAATATAATAAGAACGTCCCTATTTACGGGACGTTCTTCTTTTATAAAAGTTATGTTATGGGTATTAGTCTTTTAAACAGAATGCCTGGTTAGTGTACACTGGTGACGCCATAGAGGCACTATCTACAATCGTTTTCTGTTCCATTACCAGAGTAATGTTTCCACAGTTTTTATCTAAAGCCGTAGTTACTTTAAAATCACCATTTACGACATTGACGGTTCTTACTAGACTATTAGCCTCGCCAATTCCAATTACCTGCGGAACACCTTCAAATTTCAGTTCGGTGAATTTTCCGCCATTTACCGCTAAATTAAATTTATAGATAAAATTATCTGTTGCCGAGAATTTTCCTAGAATGACATCTCCTTTTTTGAAATGTACACATTCTCCTTCATCATTAATTCTCATGGAAACGTATGGCAACGTATTATCCATTTGGATAACCTGAGAATCTGTAGAACCATCTTCATGTTCAATAATCACATTCAGTTTATTATTAGTTCCTGGACTGAACAGGCCTAATTTACTTTTCGTGTTCAGTTGATAAGATTGATACGTGTAATAATTGGCTGCATCTGGAGTAATGGTCGTTTGTACAATATTGAATGAAGAATCATAACCTGTTACAACCAAAGGTTCATTCACGTAGGACGAAGCTCCGGAATCCATATTCACAACTTTAATTCTGTACTTCATTCCTGCGTAAGGTGCTGAAACCCCATAAATGCTGATTTTACCCATAAATCGGCTTCCTACTATGACAGGATTTTGATTATCATCAAATTTTGCATTATTCAAAGTTAAGCCTAAAGCACCATCGATAAAGTCTGCTGAAACACCACCAATTACTAGAATCTTAGGAGAGCTTCCTATCCAGTTTTTAGGAGCAAGCTGAATGTAAGATTCTTTTGCATTTCCCCAATATGGAGTATCGAGCCCGGTTGGCTCCACATTCCAGGACAATACCGCTCTTACTTTCAACACTCTTGGTGTACCGCAAGGAAGTTTGAATTTAGAAAAATCATACGGCAGAATAGCAGAATAAGAAAGCCCTGAATGCCCCGGAATATCATGCAGATTTACGATTGAAGTTCCTACTTTCACCCATTGGCAATTGGTAGATTCATCTTGTATCCAAAAAGTTACATATTCCTTACTTCCTGCTGAACAAAGATTTCCACCATATCCGTAATTCTTTTTAGCAGTGAATGTTGCAACCAAAGCTTCATGATGATAATCTAAAGCCACACATCCCAGCTCTTCATAAGACACATTGCCTTTGGAAGCAATAAGATTTGCCAATGCACTTGAAAAATCTAGTTTGTTTTCTTCAAAAACCTTAGCTGCGTTGATGGCTGCATTATTATCTTTTATATTAATTGCTTCTGCAAGAAAATTAAACCCTGATCTTTGAGGCTCTACATTCGCTTTTACTTTTTTGTAATCGGCAATCAGCTCCGAAAATGCAACTTTATTGGCAGTCAGCTGTTTTTTAGCATCAGCAAGTTGTTTTTCAGCAACAGGGTTATTAAGAATAATATTATTCAGGGAAAGGTTCGGGTTTAAAATAGATGTTTCAAGAATATGTCCAAAATTAGGAAGTATCACCTGCAATTTCAAGGGTTTTATCTGTATTTGTGCTTCTTTTACATTTCCCCAAACATACCCCGGCTGCATCAAATTAGGATCATTTGCCGGCGGAATTGAATTCCAGCTCAACACAGCTTTTACTTTTGGCAATAATGGTTTTGAACAAAGTTGGTGCGAAGTGTTCAATTTCATTCGTACTGCAAATTCAATGGGTTTTTCCAAATTTTTATCACAGTCAAAAGTATCCGCAATATCATGAACATTCACTCCTACATATCCTTGGTCTTTGTAACCACCGCCAAAATCTACATAAAACCTCACATATTCATGAGAACCTGCATTACAAAGATTCCCATTGTAACCGGAAGATCTTTTGATTTTGATGATTGCAGTAAGTTCTTCTGAATTTGGATTGTATCCTATGCATCCTAACTCTTCATAAGACACATTAAAATTTTTCTCAAAAAAGGCTAAAGGAGTTGTTAATTTCAAATTTCCTTTCGCTGCTATATTCGCCATAAACAGATGAGATTCATTTCTGGCTACTAACAATTGTTTTTCATTTAAATCAGGCATAATTTTAGTTTTTTTATATTTCCCCTACTCTTTTTAGCATTTCGGGTTATGCTGTTTCATCGATAATCTGTTATCGTTTAACAATGTAAAATTACATCACAACAATTATGTTAAGCATAGTAAATACACCCTATTTTATTCGTGAAAAAACCATTTTTTTCTTCCGTATTTTTCTGCCAAAATTTCACATCAAAAAAAAAACTCTGCCATTTCAGCCATCTCAACCCTATGGCACACATTTAGAGAATTTCAACACAGAAATAATTAAAAATATAAATATATTATGTCAGTAAACTTTAAACCATTAGCAGATAGAGTTTTAGTAGAGCCAATCGCTGCAGAAACTAAGACAGCTTCAGGTATTATTATTCCGGACACAGCAAAAGAAAAACCACAGGAAGGTACTGTAGTAGCAGTAGGTCCAGGTAAAAAAGACGAGCCAACAACTGTGAAAGTAGGTGACAAAGTTCTTTATGGAAAATATTCAGGTTCTGAATTGAAATTGGAAGGGAAAGATTATTTAATCGTTAAAGAAGGAGATCTTTTAGGAATCATCGGTTAATTCGTAAAAAGTAAAATGTATTCATGTAAAATGACTTCATGAATATAAACATTCATTAATACATTGTACAAAGTACATTAATACAATCAAAAAATTATGGCAAAAGAAATAAAATTCGATATTGAATCAAGAGACGCTTTAAAAAGAGGTGTTGATGCATTGGCTAATGCAGTAAAAGTAACGTTGGGACCAAAAGGGAGAAACGTAGTAATCGAAAAATCTTTCGGTGCACCTCACGTAACTAAAGACGGTGTTTCTGTAGCAAAAGAAATCGAACTTGAAGACAGAGTAGAAAACATGGGAGCGCAAATGGTAAAAGAAGTTGCTTCCAAAACTAATGATATCGCAGGAGACGGTACTACTACCGCTACTGTTTTGGCGCAGGCTATCGTAAGAGAAGGTCTTAAGAACGTAGCTGCAGGTGCAAACCCAATGGATTTGAAAAGAGGGATCGACAAAGCGGTAACTGCTGTTGTTGAAAACTTAAAATCTCAATCTAAAACTGTTGGAGATTCTACAGAAATGGTGAAGCAAGTTGCTTCAGTTTCTGCTAACAACGACGAAACAATCGGTGCTTTGATCGCTGAAGCTTTCGGAAAAGTTGGTAAAGAAGGTGTTATCACGGTAGAAGAAGCTAAAGGTATCGATACTACAGTAGACGTTGTAGAAGGGATGCAGTTTGACAGAGGTTACCAGTCACCATATTTTGTGACAAACCCTGAGAAAATGTTAGCTGAACTAGAAAATCCATATATCCTTTTAGTTGAGAAAAAAATCTCTTCTATGAAAGAATTGCTTCCAGTTCTTGAACCAATCGCTCAAGGTGGTAAATCTTTATTAATTATCTCTGAAGAAGTTGAAGGTGAAGCTTTGGCAACTTTGGTAGTAAACAAATTGAGAGGTTCTCTTAAAATTGCTGCTGTAAAAGCTCCGGGATTCGGAGACAGAAGAAAAGCAATGTTGGAAGATATCGCAATCCTTACAGGAGGAACAGTGATTTCTGAAGAGCAAGGGTTCACAATGGAAAACATTACTATGGATATGTTGGGAACTGCTGAGAAAGTATCTATCGATAAAGACAACACAACGGTTGTAAACGGTGGTGGCGAAGAAAGCAAAATCAAAGGTAGAGTTGCTCAGATCAAAGCTCAGATGGAAACTTCTACTTCTGATTACGATAAAGAAAAATTGCAGGAGAGATTGGCTAAATTAGCCGGAGGTGTTGCAGTTCTTTACGTAGGTGCTGCTTCTGAAGTTGAAATGAAGGAGAAAAAAGACAGAGTAGATGATGCACTTCACGCTACAAGAGCAGCTGTTGAAGAAGGTATCGTTGCAGGTGGTGGTGTTGCTTTGGTAAGATCTATCGCTTCTCTTGAAAACCTTTCCGGATCAAACGCTGACGAAAATACGGGTATCAAAATCGTGAAAAGAGCGATCGAAGAGCCATTGAGACAAATCGTTGCTAACGCAGGTGGTGAAGGTTCTGTAATCGTTGCTAAAGTTGCAGAAGGAACTGCAGATTTCGGTTACAACGCTAAAACTGACGAGTATGTAAACATGCTTGAAGCAGGTATCATCGACCCAACAAAAGTAACAAGAGTTGCTCTTGAAAACGCAGCTTCTGTTTCTGGAATGCTTCTTACAACTGAATGTGTAATCACTGAAGTGAAGAGCGCTGAACCAGCTATGCCAATGGGTGGTGGAATGCCAGGAATGATGTAACGGTCAGCGACCGAGGCAAATTAATATACTAATACTAACCGCTCTACTTTTGTAGAGCGGTTTTTTATTTAGATACGGTTTCCCGTAAGGTACTTCTTTCACATTTTTTTAATTTAGTAAATCACTTTTAACATAAAAATCTAACAAAACAATTATTATGAGTGGAAAAATCAGAAATGGAAGTTCTTCTATGGGAACTGTCTTATTTAACTGGGATCGTAAAAATTTAAGACAAGGAAGCTCTTCAATGGGGACTGTTGTTGTAAATTTTGATGGGAAAAATATAAGAAGTGGAAGTTCATCTATGGGAACAACATTATATAATATTGATGGAAAAAATATAAGACAAGGGAGCTCTTCAATGGGCAGTGTTATCTTTAATATTGATGGTAGTATCCCTCTACCATTATGTGCTTTAATTGCTACAGGAATTATTTAAAAGTTATCACTAAAAATAGCTAAAGTGAAGAGCGCTGAACCAGTTATGCCAATGGGTGGTGGAATGCCAGGAATGATTTAACAGCCAGCCGCTGAGACAATTTAATATATAAACCGTTCTGCTTTTGTGGGGCGGTTTTTATTTAAAATTAGGAAACAATTTATTAAAAAAACTACATACTATGACAAAGAATTTTGAACTTAAGGGAGAATGGTTTTTACCATCAAATAAAACAAAGAGAATTAGCGGAAGCCTTATTTATGATATTGATAAAGGAATTACTTTAAAATTACATGGCAATTTTAATGACTTCCCAAACCTTAGTGATAAATCAGATAATCAATATGACATAATCCTCGGTTTAACTAGTAAAAGTGAAGAAATTACTTTATACAACATTTTTTTATCCTTTAGTGAAGGTATAAGATTAGTTCAAAATCAAGAAGTAGGAACACCTTCAAGTGAATACATTGTTAATTATATCTTTCGAGGAGCACACTTTAATACTCAAGAAGATATTAAATTTGATCAGTTAGTTACCGAAATCAGTGATTTGGAAGAATGGGTAGGTATAAGTGGGTTCATAAAAGATTTTGATTTTATTAAAAAAATCGAAATGCAAAAAAATCATGAATTTAAATTAGATTATAAACTTCCTTCAACTATTAATTTCCCTTTATCAGAAAATCTGGATGGACAATTTAATTTTGTTATGATCCCATCTTCCGAAGCAATTCATTATCAAAAACAATTTTTAATAACACAAAGAACTGAATTAATTTTGAAATATAAAGAAGAAAAGAATATTGAGGACATACTTAACGATTTATTTATATTTCAAAGTTTTTTAATTTTAGGTTTATATGAAAAAAGTCATCCTAAAAGTATCACTTTTTATAATGAAAAAAATAAAAAAAATTATGGTAATGATAATATTGTAAAAAGAGAAGTCAAACTTTATTTTCATATTTCTGATCAAAAAATTGAAAAACAAAAAACATTTAGAGATATGTTATTTTCGTATGGAAATATTGAAGATAAATTTCCTGAACTAATACAAAATTGGTTTAAAAAATATAACAAACTTGAATCTTGTTTTAAGTTATTAATTGAGCAATTTTACAATGAAAAACGCTTTTCTGAAAATACTTTTTTGAATCTAGCACAAGCAGCTGAATCATTTCATGCACATACTAAAGATCGACCTAAAATGCCCAAAGAAGAGTATACAGAAATGAAAAATGAAATTTTATCTAAGGTTGATAGTAAATATCATACTTGGTTAAAAGATCAATTTAATTTTGGAAATCATTTAAATCTACAAACTCGTCTAGAAGAATTGTTAACCTTTTGCTCGTGTGATATGATTGATAAAATAATTGGAAATAAAAATGAGTTCATAAAAAATGTCAAAAATTCACGAAATTATTATACTCATTATTCTTTAAGCTTAAAAAAGAAGGCAATAAAAGGTAGTGAGTTATTTTATTTAACACAAAAATTAAAAATAATATTAGTATCAGCTTTTTTGATTGAATTAGGATTTGATAAAAATATACTTAATCAAATTCTTGAAGAGAAGGAACATCGTTTCTTTCATTTTCTCACAAAGTTGTAAATATATGAATTATAAATTTCCTACATAATAAACTCGAAATGAATAATTTCCAATCCATGACTTTTCCCTATCTTTAAAACCAAATCCCACCAACATTGAAAACAAAATTATTTTTCCTTTCAATTTTCGGCTTATTCTTCGCGAATGCACAAACCTTAAATTTTAAACATCTTTCGGATATGTCCGTGCGCAGAGGAGCTATAAGCAGCGTTATTGTAGACGATAATATTTATGTAAGCAATGGGTATAAAGACACTGATGGCAATGCCAACTTTATTGAGAAATACAGTATAAAAGATAACCGCTGGAGTGTGATCAACTCTACCCTGCTTCCTAAAAGATTCGCCAATTCGGAGACCTATGATAATAAAATTTATATTTTTAACGGCTGGGGAAACAGCCATCTTGAAATTGTAGATCTTGCAACTCATAAAGTAACGAAGGGAGCTGTTAATCATTCCTATACAGGAAATGCAGGTTCTGCCATTCATAATGGAAAAATATATACATTCGGAGGAAGCGGACTAAACAATGCCGCCACCACAGTATTTTCTAACAGATTCCAATACTATGATATCGCTTCAGATACATGGCATCCATTACCGGATATGCCCAAAGCCAGAGAAACAAAAGGCAAAATTGTGAATGATAAGCTTTATGTTATTGGAGGTTTTAACGGTACCTCATCCCGTCTGATCGATGTTTACGATCTCAACAAAAATCTTTGGACTGAGCAATATACTATGCCTTCCGGGATATCCGGTCATTCATTAGCGGTATCCGGTAATAAGATTTTTATTGCAGGCGGTTATAATAATCAGACTTTTTTAGCCTATTTTGATACAGAAACTAATAAACTGCATCAATTATCTTCCAACATGATCCCGCGAAGACATGCTGCTGCGGAAATTTATAACAATAAATTATACATCATAGGTGGAAGTACAACCTCTTCAACCAAATCAGCCATTAAAAGCATTCAAGTTGCGGATATCAGCGAAGAAGTACTTTCCGCTAAAGAAACCAATGAAGATGTGCTTAAATCAAAAGTTTATACCAATGCACAGAGAGACGGTTTTAGCATCAGTAATAAAAATAACAGCAACCAGTTTGAATACACTGTCTATACATTGGATGGAAAAGAAGCCGGAAAAGGTTTTGCGTATTACAATAAAAATATAGATTTATCAAAAGTACCCCGCGGAACGTATATTTTTACGTATAAAAATGAAAAAGGGGTTTTGCAGAAAGTTAGGGTGATTAGATAAGAATATTAATAAAAACAATCATGAAAAGAATTTTATCAACAATTACAATTTTACTTTTTTTGGTAAGCACCAAATTATCTTCGCAAATCGTTAAGAATATGAACACCGATTTGGAAGAATTTATTAAAACCGAATCAAAAGAAGGCGGAAAATTCTACTTTAAAAATATAGTAGAAAAATATGATGGAGCTTTCGTAGCTTTCGATAAAGTTTTATACAACAAAAAAGATTTTACAATTTTGATGTGGGGAGCTGCAGTAAATCAAACTGGAATAAAAGATTTTGAAAAAGCTCAATTATTATGGGAAGAAATCAATCACCGAAAATTAACAGAACCTGAATTAAAAGCTCTAAAAAAAGGTGTTGAAACAAAACTACAATAATAAAGATCACACTTTACTGTTTCGATTGCCTCACTTATGCTCACAAACATAACACCGCTCAATTCCCATAGCGGTTTTTTCATTTCAAAACAAATACCTAAGTTTACAGGTTCTTCCAATTTCAAAAACACTCTTACAATGGAAAACGAAAAAGAGGAAAAAATTCTGGATAACGGTCCATTTTATCATGGTACAAAAGCCGATTTACAGGTTGGTGATTTGCTCAATGCAGGATTTGAATCGAATTACTATCCTGAAATTATCATGAATCATATCTACTTTACAGCTTTACAAAACGGAGCAGGATTAGCTGCAGCGTTGGCAGGAGGAAATAATAGAGAACGTATTTATATTATAGAACCGACAGGAGAATTTGAAAATGACCCTAATGTAACCGATAAAAAATTTCCGGGGAACCCTACCCGCTCCTACCGAAGTACAAAGCCTTTAAGAATTGTCGGAGAAATAACAGACTGGATCAGGTTAACCGATGAAGAGCTCCAAAACTGGCGGGAAAGAATTGCAAAGCTCAGGGAAAATCCGAACGCTGAAATTATTAATTAGCATTAAAAATCATAATAACATACAAAACTTGATGTTTAAAATAAACAATCCAATTCTATGATTCGCTTTCTTATTTTAACAATTACGGCTCTATTTGTTATTAACTGTAAAGACAATTCAGGAACCACGAAATATACTGTTGGTCAGGAATGGAATTACAAAACCCGTAAAGGAGAAGAAAATTCTACTCTTAAAATTTTGAAGATTGAAGAGTATCCTGAAACAGGGAAAGTAATCCATATCTCAGTGAACAGATTAAGGATGAAGAACCCTGCCAGTCCCGAAGGATTTTCACAAACATTAAGTCACATACCGATCTCTGAGGAAGCATTGAACAAAAGTATCACCAAAGTACAAAACGAGACAAAAAAAATGCCCGACTCCACCGAAATGGATGGATATTCTTATTGGAAAAAAGAGTTTGACAATGGAAATGCAGGAGTATTTAGCATACCTGTTTCTGAGATTGTGAAGGGAATGGAGAGATCTATTGTTTCAGGAAACTATACTAAGTAAAACATACTCTAACTTTATTAAAAATTCATATTACAGATGAAAAAGACCTTTGAATTCCTTAAACAGTTAGAAAAAAATAATAATCGTGAATGGTTTGCTCAGCATAAAGCCGAATATGATTCGGTGGTAAAAGAAAACAAAATCTTTTTCAATCAGATTTATACTGAGCTTCAAGAGTATGATAATGTAAAAGGAATTCATATTTTCAGAATTTACAGAGATGTTCGTTTTTCCAAAGACCAAACTCCATACAAAACTAATTTTGGAGTTGGATATTCTCGCTCAAAACCGATGCTGAGAGGAGGATATTATATACAACTGGAACCCAGCAACAGCTTTGTAGGAGGTGGATTCTGGGCACCCGATGCCAAAGATCTGCTTCGTATCCGTAAAGAATTTGAAATCAATACCGCAGAAATTGAGAAGATCACTTCAGACAAGACATTTGTAAAATATTTTGAAGAAATTAAAGGTGATTCCGTAAAAACCGCTCCAAGAGGATTTGATAAGGATCATCCCTCCATAGACCTAATCAGAAAAAAACAATATATAGTGATGAGAAAATTTACGGATAAGGAAGTGCAGTCTGATGGTTTTCAGAAAGAAGCTGTTCTCACTTTATTAGCCATGCGTCCTTTTTTTGATTATATGAGCGAAGTACTTACTACGGATCTAAACGGTGAAACTTTATTTTAAAATATAAAGAAAACTGTTTTTAAGAATTTTCTACTTTGTATAAATCTGTTACTATTTTATTTATTTTTATAGCACACTAAATCATCAAAAAAATTTAATATCATGAATCTCAAAACCCTACTCACCCATACCGTCCAGTATAACAACTGGGTGGTTAACAAGTATCTCGACTGGCTTTCTGCCAAATCAGACGAACAGCTTAATCAGGAAGTGATTTCAAGTTTTCCGACGATACTGAAAACACTGCATCACATCTGGCAATCTCAGGAATATTGGTGGAGCCAAATTTCAGAAACTCATGATTTCGATTTTGAAGGCACTTCAGCAACCATCGATAGAAAAGGAATTTTCAACGGTATCCGAGACAATTCTCAAAAACTGATGGAGTATGTTGAAAGCTTATCAGAAGAAGATCTTGCCAAAAATGTAAAAATCGATTCTCAGTGGTTTCAATGTGATTTCTCAAAATATGAATACATTCAACATATCGTTTTACATGGAACGTATCACAGAGGACAAATTGTAACGATGGGAAGAAACGTAGGAATTACCGATGCTCCAATGACAGATTACAACTTCTGGAATATTTATAAAGATGCAAATGTTGTAAATAGTAATTAATTCACTACCCATTAAAAATGTAATAAACCTTTCTATTTCAAGAAGGGTTTTATTATATTCGGAAAAAATTATTACCGAAAACACTAACAATATTTCATATGACTGTTCAAGATCAAATTCAAGAATATATAGCCAGCCAATCTGCACCTAAAAGCAGCGATATGCAGGAACTGCACAATATCATTCTCAAACTCATGCCGGAATGTAAACTTTGGTTTTTAGATGGTAAAAATGAAGAAGGTAAAATTGTTTCCAATCCAAATATTGGCTATGGAGTTTATTCAATACAATACAAAGATGGAACTTCAAAAGAATTTTATCAGATCGGTCTCAGTGCAAATACAACCGGAATTTCTGTTTATATCATGGGAATTGAAGATAAAAAATTTTTACCCCAAACCTATGGAGAAAAAATAGGGAAAGCGAATGTGACTGGATATTGTATTAAGTTTAAAAAGCTTACAGACATTCATATCCAAACACTTGAAGCAGCAATAAAAGATGGAATTAATAGATCAGCATAAACAAACCATGAAAAACAAATTTTTAAATTTTATCCTTAAATATAAATACTATCTAATCTTCATTATTTTCTTTGCATTCATCTCCTTTATATTCAATCCGAAGCAGAAAGAACATTATTTAGCAAAAGACATTCAGACTTTCAAAGAGGGGGATTACCTTACAATAGCTATAATTGGCAGTGGAATATTGATGTGCCTAATGCTAACAATAGCCTTTTTGAAAAAATTTAAAATCAATCAAATTTTAAATTCAATAGTTTTCATTTCTTTTATTTGTTTTTCTATCTTTTTTTTAATGGAAAACACTGCTGTAAGTTTTTGTTTATTTATAAACAGATTAAGCACAAAGAAAGAAATCTTCGAGACTTATGAAACATTTCAGATAACCGATAAAAAATATTTTACAGCCGGAAATATCCGTCGCCCGAACAACTTTATTAATGAAGTCGATTATTATAAATATTTCGGGGTGAAAGACGCTTCAAAATTAAAACCCGGAGATACCATCACCTTACATTTTAAACAAGGACTCCTTAATATTAATTACTTTAATCTAAAATAACCTCATCCAATTTAAAGGGATTTTCTTGCCTCATTAAACCGTTGTACGTATTATTGTAAAAAATTATTTCCATGTACATTGAAGTTTCTCAGGATTTCAAGAAGAAAACTAACGCAGCCATATTTTCTATTGCAATTTTCATCTTCGTTTATATCCTTCTATTTTTGTTTACAATAGCCTTAGCACTTGGATGCATTGCCGGTGGAATAGCAATCATTGCAGCAAAACCAATGTTTCTTACCCTTATGTTAGGAGCAGGTTTGGCTGGAACCGGACTTTTCGTATTCTTTTTTATCATTAAATTTTTATTTAAAAAACACATCAACGACAGGAGCGATCTTACTGAAATCAGAAGAAGTGACGAACCCGAACTCTTCAAAATGATTGACGAAATCGTAAATGAAGCAGGAACTAATGCTCCAAAAAAAGTTTATCTTTCCTATGATGTGAATGCAAGTGTTTTTTATGATTCAAGTTTCTGGAGTATGTTCTTACCTATTCAGAAAAACCTGACCATCGGAATGGGACTGATCAATACTACGACAAAACAGGAACTGAAAGCCATTCTTTCCCATGAATTCGGACATTTTTCCCAACGTTCTATGAAGGTCGGAAGTTACGTATATAATGTAAATCAAATTATTTTCAATCTGGTAAACGACGATGAATCTTACCGTAATTCTGTAGAAAAGTTTGCCAATATCAGTGGTTATTTTTCCATATTTGCGGCATTGGCATTTTTCTTTACCGGAAAAATTAAATGGGTCTTGGTGAAAATGTACAATTTTGTCAATATCCGTCATATGGCTCTTTCCAGAGAAATGGAATTTCATGCTGATGAAGTCGCTGCAAATATTGCAGGTTCCATTGCGTTAGAAGAATCCCTTTTAAGACTGGAGCTTGCCAGTAATTCTTATCAAAATGTTTTAAGCTTTTATGATAACCGATTTTCTAAAAACGAATCGAGTAAAAATATCTACCGTGAACAGTTTTTTGTCATGAATTTTCTTGCCGAACAAAGTGAAGTGGAATCTAAAAACGGACTTCCCAATATTCAACTTTCGGAATCAGGTTTATTTAATAAATCAAAACTCAATATTGAAAATCAGTGGGCTTCCCACCCTTCTCATGAAGATAGAATTGCAAGATTGAGAACTCTCAATATCATAAAAGAACAAGACAATTATCCTGCAAAAAGCATTTTCAAAGATTTTCTAGAAACCGAAGAAAAGATTACGGCTAAACTATTTTCACAGGTAAAATATGGAAAGCAAAAAATCGACCTTGATCTTAATGAATTCCAATCCGAATTTGAAAAACAATACCAAAAAGATTCATTTGACAAAATTTTCAACGCCTACTACGACAACAAAAACCCTGACTTTACAGTAAAAGAATCTGGGTTTGAAAAAGAAACTTCTTTTGATGAACTTTTCAGTAAAGAAAAAGTAGAATGGGTATATACTTTAATTGCCCTTGAAAGTGATCGCAATACTGTGGAAGCCATCGCAAAAAAAGAATATAGCATCAAAACCTTTGATTATGATGGCAAAAAATACAAACAAGGAGAAGCAAAAATATTGGTTCCTAAAATTCAGGAAGCCATTAACGAAATCAAAGAGAAAATCCACCAAAATGATTCTGACATTTACAATTATTTCGTAAAAGCATCCGAAATACAAAATGAAAAACAGAATTTTATACAGCTTTATAAAAACTTCGGAGAATACGACACAGAGTATGACGAAAAATATAAACTATACATAGAATTGATGAATGCCACAGCATTTATGAATACAAAAACGCCATTTGATCAGATCAGAAAAAACTTCAATACCCTGAAACCTTTAGAGGAAAAACTAAAATATCAGCTTACTATTTTTCATCAGAATGAATTTCTTACCAAAGATTTGAATGAACAAGATATAAAAGATTTGAAGTTCTACACTGAGAAAGATCATCTTTATTTTAACAATAATGAATATATGGAACATAATATTCAGCTTCTGATCAAGGCTATCAATCATCTTCCCTATTTTCTTCATAGAAAATATTTCCACAAGAAAAAGGAACTTTTAAATCTGATGAAAGAACTGGAAGAACAAAACTCTCTTGCAAAGATCTCTTAAGAATTATCGCTCTGAAAAATCAGAGCGTTTTTTTATCTTTATCTATTAAATTTTCACCAATGAAAAACAACGAAAGAGTCTATAAAATGTCCTTTGCTGGAGTTTATCCACACTATATTGAAAAGGCAGAAAAGAAAGGGCGAACCAAAGAAGAAGTTCATGAAATTATTTTCTGGCTAACAGGTTATGATGAAAAAAGCTTTCAGGAAATTCTGGAGAACAAAACCGATTTCAGAACATTCTTTGAAGAAGCCCCTCAAATTAATCCTAATTCATCTTTAATAACAGGAGTCATCTGTGGCTATCGCGTGGAAGAAATTGAAGAAGAGCTTATGAGAAACATCCGTTATCTCGATAAACTGATCGATGAATTGGCAAAAGGAAAAACAATGGAAAAAATCTTGAGAAAATAATTTCAATGATATAAAGTAAATTATCATGGCGAAAGCAAACAAAACCAACGAAACAACCGTCAATGTAATTGATTTTATTAATTCATACGTTGAAAAAGATGAGAAGAAATCGGACAGCTTCCAATTAATTAAACTCATGAGTAGCTGGTCTGGGTTTGAACCTAAAATGTGGGGACCAACAATCATCGGATTTGGCAGTTATCATTACAAATATGCAAGTGGGCATGAAGGTGATGCACCTATCATTGGTTTTTCACCTCGCAAAGCAGAATTCTCCTTATATGTTTATTCGCCAACTGAAGAAAGTAAACCTTTATTAGATCATCTAGGAAAATTTAAGATGGGTAAAGCCTGCATTTATATCAAAAGACTATCTGACATTAATATTGACATCTTAGAAAAACTCTGTAAAATGACGATTACACATATAAATGAACATCATGAATGTGCATGCAGAGAAAAATAACAGAATTTTACTATTGATAAATTTTATATTCATCTCTTCTTCATTCCAAAAAACTTCCCGAAATTAGCAGTCTGTGCGTTAAACAAAAAATTAATGAATTAAAAAATTTAAACAAGACATACAGTAAAACTTAGTATAAGTTTTCTTCGGGGCAGGGTGAAATTCCCTACCGGCGGTTACAGTCCGCGACTCCTTTCTTTTGAGAGGACTGATTTGGTGAAATTCCAAAACCGACAGTTAGAGTCTGGATGGGAGAAGAAAATGGAACAATCAGTGAGGCTATTTCGATGGACTCATTGTATTGTATTTCATTTCCATGTACCGAAGTGTATTTTAACTTTTAAAAGTAAAATAACATGGAAAAATTATTAGAAAAATTCGGAGCTAGTCCGAAAGAACGTGTAGAAAAAGCACTTCTTACCTTACAACAAGGCAAAGGAATCCTTTTAGTAGATGATGAAAACCGTGAAAACGAAGGCGATATCATCTTCCCTGCCTCTACCATCACAGAAAAAGACATGGCACTTTTGATCCGCGAATGTAGCGGAATCGTCTGCTTATGCATTTCTGAAGAGAAAAGTAAACACCTGAATCTTCGTCCGATGGTCGAAACCAACAATTCTAAAAATCAAACCGCATTTACCATTTCTATCGAAGCTAAAGAAGGCGTAGAATCCGGAGTTTCAGCAAAAGATAGAGTGACAACTATTAAAACAGCCATTGCAGAAAATGCCTTAGCAGAGCATATTGCCAGTCCGGGACATGTGTTTCCTTTAATCGCCAGAAAAAATGGAGTCTTTGAAAGACGCGGTCATACAGAAGGAAGTGTAGACTTGGTTCAACTTGCCAATCTTGGTAATGATGCCGTACTTTGTGAATTGACCAACGAGGACGGAACGATGGCAAGACTTCCTGAAATTGTAGATTTCGCAGAGAAAAGAGAAATGACTGTGGTAACGATTGAAGATATTTATCATTATCGTAAAATGATTGTCAGCCAGAATTAAAAAATAGAAGCTTTAGCGCACAGAAAGAGCCGTTCAATTGTTTTGGACGGCTTTATTTTATGACTTATCATAAATTTTACAATTATGATTAAAGAAAATACATTTTCAAATCTCAGTTTTTAATTATATTTAACAAAATTTCTAATTATGAAAAGAACTCTACTTTTTATGCTTGCGTTTTCAGGATTGTGTTCAGCGCAAACTACCATTACCAAAGCATTTAACGATCCTCTTGTTGGTGACATTGTGAATAACTTTGTAGTTAACGGAACGGTTGATAATTCCGCAACAGGAGCCAATACGACCTTCAACAACGCATCTTTGACACAAGGAGCAGCTTCACAGGTTACTTACATCGCTCCTACCTCATCTGAGATTACAACGTACCCGGGTTCTACCATTAAAATGATTGATACAGGGAATTCTGTTTTATATAAAGCTACCGCAACTCAATTAGAAATTACAGGAGTGATCACTTCTGCGGCTACTTTAAATTTTGCAGCCGATAACGGAACATTTATTACCTATCCTGCAAGTTTCGGATACTCAAATTCGGATACCGCAAAAGGTACTTTCACTTCAACAACAGCTTCCGGATTATTTAAAGGAACAATTGTTACTACAGCAGATGCTTCGGGAACGCTGATTGTGGGACCGAAAACATATAATAATGTTTTAAGAATAAAATCTGTACAGAATTTTAATTTATATCAATCTACAGATACCAATTACCTTTTCCCAATCGGAAGTGTGATAAATACAGCCTATACTTATTTTGACAGCACGCATAAATTTCCGTTACTAAGTTCTACCAGCGGAACTCTTAGCGTACCGTTACTTAGCATCAATCAGTCTACAAGCGGAGCACAAGTTCTAAACGAAGTCTTTTTAGCAGTAAATGATACTGTATCTAAAAAACAAAACTTTAAAATCTATCCTAATCCGGCGCAGGATTTTATTGAATTTTCAGGAGATTCAAGAAATTATTCAACTGCGAGAATATACAGCTTAGATGGGAAATTGGTAAAAACATCTGATATTCAATCTGGAAAAATTCAAATTTCTGAATTACCATCTGCAGCTTATTTCATTGAAGTTTCAGGTAAAGATGTTCCAACAGAAACAACGAAACTGATCAAAAAGTAAAAACCTCATCCAACAAAAAATATTTTTCAGAAATTCCCTTTCTGGAAGCTTATCATAATGGGTAAAATCAGATACCTGTTAAAAATTTGCCCGTTTTTTGCATTCCCTTTTATTACAACCATCTTAAAATATACAATCATGAAAAAATATCTCATCATCCTTCTTTGTTTTATTTTTTCGGGAATAAAAGCACAAGAAGAATCAGGAGCTGTATCTTCAGAAAAGATGAATATCGTCAAAACGAATGTTACAGCCTATGCGTTCAGAAACATTAATCTTTCTTATGAAAGAGCTTTTAACAATTGGTTTTCAGTCAATATGGGATTTGGAACGATGCCTGAAGGAAAAGTTCCATTTATCAATTCATTTTTAAATGACGAAGACGAAAAAAGATTTCAGAATCTTGAAGTAAAAGCCTTTAATTTCACCATAGAACCCCGTTTCTATATCGGACACGGATATGGGAAAGGATTTTATTTTGCCCCTTATTACCGCTATTCAAAAGTAACTTCCAACACTTTTGACTTTTATTATGATTACAGATTTAGCGGGAACACCTTACAAATTCCGCTAAAAGGTTTCGGAAACACGAATGGAAACAGCGGTGGTTTAATGGTCGGTGTACAATTTTTTCTTACAAAAAATCAGAACCTAGTGTTAGATTTCTGGATTGCAGGAGCACATTACGGAGCCGGAAAAGGAGACTTCACCATGACGAGCGATGTTGTTTTGACTCCCGATATGCAGGCTCAGCTGAAAAAAGAAATAGAAGATCTTGACATTCCTTATGTAAAATACACCGTGGAAACAGACGCCAACGGAGCCAGAATAAAAGTAGATGGTCCATGGATTGGTTTTAGAAGTGGATTGTCTTTAGGATTTAGATTTTAGAAAAATTTTATTTGAATATTTTTTGAAACCGTTCTTTAAAAAGAACGGTTATTTTTATGATAGTATTGGAATACTTATTTTTGACGCGTAAGATAATTTAATGTCAAAAAAAACTAAAAATAGGAAATCCAAATCCTTTTTCTCAGATTTAATAACACATAAACTTTCATGGCTTGAATTTGTTGCTATCGGTTTTTGTTTATGGTTTTTGTTTTATCCTCACCCTTATGAAATTCTTCTCGGGATATTATTGCTTATCCCTCTTTTAGGAATAGTAATCAATGGAATTGAGAAACCTAGCTTAGTTTCTTTAGTTGAAATAACAAAAGATGAAAGTGGATATAAAAAATATGACGTTCTTGATTTCATCGATATTACAGCATGGGTAATTTTAATTAGAGTTTTATTAGATTATGAATTTGAAAGTTTTTACAGTATGATAATTCCAGGAACAATAGCGTTCATTATTGTTCTCATTATTTTATTTTCTACTCATAAACTTATTGCTCAATCAACAAAAAATAAATGGTGGATTTACACTTCAATTATTTTTAATGTTTGTATTTATAGTTACGCAGGAACTTATGCTGCAAATTGTACTTTTGATAATTCCCAACCTCAAAAATACCTTGTAAAAGTTGTTGACAAAAGAATTGTAGAAGGTAGGCGTTCTGATAGTTATTATATAAAAATTACACCTTGGGGAAATCATAATGAAGAGGAAATAAGTGTTTCCAAAGATGAATATGATAGATTATATAATGACAGAGAAATAAATGTAGACTTAAAAAAAGGATTATTCAATATTTCTTGGTATCATGTTGACCTCCATTAAAATTATTTAAAATTTATATCTTTCCTCCATGAATTCATCACAAATCACCACCACACAAAGAATTAAAGCTATCGTAGGCGGATCGATAGGAAACTTGGTAGAATGGTACGATTGGTATGCCTATGCAGCATTTGCCATTTATTTTTCAAACTCATTTTTTCCGGATTCGGATCTTACGGCACAACTTTTAAATACCGCAGGAATTTTTGCAGTCGGTTTTCTGATGAGACCTGTCGGAGGCTGGCTTTTCGGAAGTATTGCAGATAGGGTTGGAAGAAAAAAAGCAATGACATTATCGGTTTTATTGATGTCTTTTGGTTCTTTATTAATTGCGTTGACTCCCACTTATAAAACAATCGGTGTTTTAGCTCCACTCCTATTATTGATCGCAAGATTATTACAAGGTCTGAGTGTCGGCGGAGAATACGGCGTTTCCGCAACCTACCTCAGCGAAATGGCAACTAATGACCGAAGAGGTTTTTATTCCAGCTTTCAGTACGTCACATTAATTGGCGGACAATTGATCGCACTGGGAATTCAATTGATTTTACAAAAATTATTACTTACAGAAGCTCAACTGGAAGATTGGGGATGGAGAATTCCTTTTGTGATCGGAGCTTTACTTTCTGTGATCGCTTTATATTTAAGATCAAACCTTCATGAAACCGAAGCGTTTGAAAACAAAAAAGACGTCGGTGAAAAGAAAAAGGGAACCATCAAAGAATTATTAAAGCATCCAAAAGCGTTATTAACCGTTGTAGGACTAACTTTAGGCGGAACGTTGGCTTTCTATACTTACACCACCTATATGCAGAAATTCTTGGTGAATACGGTACATCTCACAAAAGAAGAATCTACACTTATTTCTTTTATCTCCCTCTTTATCTTTGCCTGCTTACAACCTGTTTTTGGAGCTTTATCTGATAAAATTGGAAGAAGACCGCTATTATTAAGTTTCGGAATTTTAGGAACCGTTTTCACCTACCCTCTTCTGAATGCTTTAAGCCATACCACTTCAATGTGGGGTGCGTTTTTCTTAATTATGTCAGCGCTAATTATTGTAAGTGGCTACACCTCGATTAATGCCGTGGTGAAAGCGGAACTCTTTCCTTCCGAAGTGAGAGCCTTAGGAGTTGGACTGCCTTATGCTTTAACGGTCGCTATTTTTGGCGGAACAGCAGAATATATTGCACTTTGGTTCAAACAGGCCAATGTAGAACATTACTTTTACTGGTATATTACTATCTGTATCTTCTTCTCTTTTGTAGTCTACGCAAGAATGAAAGACACGAAAGAAACTTCTACTTTGGATAAAGATTAATTGTAATGAATAGATATAAAAAATTTGCGGCTCAGATTCTCTGAGCCGCAAATTTTTTATGTTTAATGATAAGCTTGTTTAAACTTTTCTAAAATATTGTCTAAATTATGCCTCTGTACATACACACTCTTCACATCTTCGTACCTCGGTGACTTATAAAAAACTTCATGGAAATCCATACTCCCGTTTCCTACTTTTACTACTTTCTGCACATCGATATTCAATTTTCTAAGTTCATCTTTAAAAACTTGAAATTCATCCTGTATATTCTTCATCTATATATATTTTGGTTTTAATTAAAAAATGATCAATTTAGTTCAAACACCCTGCCATTTTTGAGGGGGCCCGTTTAATTTTTCATTAAAGTTAATAAATTTATCCAAATAATCATAAGATTTTGTTAACAAATAACACAAATAAATGAAAAATAAAAACCTTTTTCTTTATATCCCTACACATTTCTTATATTTACTCCCGAAAGAAATCTTTGGAAACCATGAATATGAAAGCGTTTTTCACCCTATTGATCTTAAGTCTGTCTTTAGTACTGCAAGCCCAGAAGCCGGAATTTCAGGCTCCTGACTACGCCCTAATCAAAAAGAATGTAGAAGATAAAAGTTCAGAATTTTATTATCCGCGCATTCTTAAAAGGCTGAAAGTGAATGATACTCTTCTTACGAACGAGCATTACAGACATCTTTATTTTGGCTTTACATTTCAGAAAAACTACAAACCTTATAAAGTCAGTAAAAAAAGTGACGAACTGAAACAATTTTATCTGGGTGAAGGCATTACCGAAAAAGATTTTCCGAGGGGAATTAAGTTCTTCACAGAAGCACTGGAAGAAAATCCGGTTGATCTTCGCGCAACCAACTATTTAGCCTATCTGTATCACCTCAACAAAGATGAGGCTACAGCCAAAAAAATGTCAAAAAATTTTCACGGATTGCTGGATGCTATTCTCTCTTCCGGCGACGGACTGAAATGTGAAACAGGATTTCACGTGATTGCGGTACCGGATGAATATGTTCTTCTCAATATGTTTCAAATGGAAACCAAAACCCAGAGCTACTCCGGAAAATGTGATTATTTGGAATTCGAAAAAGACAAGTATAAAGTTCCCGGGTTATATTTCGATGTAAGTATTTTTTACGGGAGGTTCTAATCAACAATAAAGAAAGAGGATAAAATCAACATTGATTTTATCCTCTTTTTATGTTTATACATTATCATTTATTTAGATTCCTCCTCTTCCATTTCCACTTCATGTCTCAACTGAGCTTTATACAACGTGGCATAATATCCGTTTTTATCTAAAAGTTCCAGATGTTTTCCTTCTTCAACAATCTTCCCGTGTTCCATCACAATAATTTTATCTGCTTTTTCAATGGTTGAAAGTCGGTGCGCAATAATAATGGATGTTCTGTTTTTCGTAATCTTTTCCGTCGCTCTCTGGATTAATTTCTCACTTTCGTGGTCGATAGAAGAAGTCGCTTCATCCAGAATTAAAATCTTCGGATCAGACAGGTAAGCTCTTAAAAACGATAACAACTGTCTTTGTCCTAATGAAATTGATGAACCTCTTTCGCTTACCACATAATCGTAACCTCCCGGAAGCTGTTCAATAAACTGATCCACCTCAATTTCTTTTGCCCCTGCTTTTATTTTATCCAACGTGATGGCTTCGTCACCAAACGCAAGGTTTTCAAAAATACTTCCATGGAATAGAAACACATCCTGCAACACCACTCCAATATGACTTCTCAGGTTATATAATTCGTAATCTTTAAGGTTTACATCATCAATTAAAATATTCCCTGAATTGATATCATATAATCTTGTAATCAAACTGATAATGGTAGATTTTCCGGCTCCGGTTGCTCCTACAATCGCTACAGTTTCTCCCGGATTGACTTTAAAATCGATTCCTTTTAAAACTTCCTGCTTTTCATCATAGGCAAAACGAACTTCCTGAAATTCTATTTTCCCGTCGAAATGGTCTTTTACCACCTTTCCTGTATTCGGCATTGCATAATCTTCATCCATTAATCCCAATACTCTTTCTGCTCCTACAATCCCTCGCTGAATATTATTAAATCGGTCTGCAATCTGTCTCAACGGACGAATCAACATAGAAATATATTGAATGAATGCAATTACAACTCCAGCACTAATGGTAATATACCCGCCATAGAAAAGAATAAATCCGATAAAAAGTGAAGAGATTAATTCAACTACAGGAAAGAACAAAGAGAAAATGAAAACCGTTCTCAACAATGCTCCTTTCAAAGTAATGTTAATATCATCAAATTTCTTAAACTCAGATTCCTGTCTGTTGAATACCTGAATAATAGACATTCCCGCCAGTCTTTCCTGAACAAATGAGTTCTGGTTCGCTGTCCAGTTTCTTTCATCACCAAAAGCTTTCTTCAGTCTTTTCTGGAAAAACCTTGTGATAACGAGCATTAATGGCAAAATGGCCAATGTAATATAACTCAGGTGAACATTCGTACTAAACATCATCACCAACACGAAAATGATCCTCAACACGTCTCCGAACACCATCAGGAATCCGTCTGTATAAACTGTTGCAATAGTCTCAACATCACCTACAGCTCTTGTTACCAGTTGCCCGATTGGAGTTTTATCAAAAAATGATGTTTTAAAATAGATCAGCTTACTGTAAAGCCTTTCTCTGATATCTCTGATTACATTTTGTGAAATATAGTTGGAGAAATAAACTAAGAAAAAGTTTAAGATCGTTTCGGCAAAAACAAGACCTACCAATAAGTAGATATGTTTCATCATAAGTGCTTTGTCTTGTAGCTTCGTGATATCATTATCTACAACTTCCATTGTAAGATAAGGCCTATACGTGGAAACCATTGCCAGTAAAATGGAGATAATCAGCGTCATGATGAACCAAGAACGAAACTTCATCCCGATAAAGAACAGCCTCTTGATAATTCCCCAGGTATCTTGTTTTTTCATTGTACGAATTGAAGAAAAGAATTAAAATAAAATTCTCTGCAAAAATAAGACTTTATAAATTGACAAGCTTTACAAGTTCATGAATTCCTGATGAAAAATTCAGATCGGTGCTATTTATGGTATAGATGGGGTATGACCTTTTCAACAAGAAAATCATTCCCGGTTTTGACGTCCAGAAGTGCTCTTTTGGGGTTCGTGACGTCAAATTTGACGTTATTGACCTAAAAAACGGGGTTGGTCAACGCCAATTTTGGGGTTATTCACCCCATTTTCGGGGTAGATGGACGCCAAATTTCAGGTTCCTGACCAAAAAAATGACGTCAGGAACCCCAAAAATGGAGTTCAGGACGTCATTGAAGTGTTGTAGAGGCATATTGAAGAAGAATCTGTTGTTCTTCAGCCGTTTGTTAGTTCACTTTTCCCAACCAGTTTAGCACATATCCTGCTACTTCCTCCCAGTTTTTCTCCCCTGCAATAAAGTGACTTCTTCCAGGAAATGCTTTAAAGTCTACGATGCTGTTTTTATCTTTATACGCTCCTGCAATCTTTTTTGAAAAATCTGCCGGAAAAATATGATCACTTTCCCCTGCAATAAACAATAGCGGTTCGTGAGGTTTATTTAAATCTAATTTTGCAGAAGATTTGAAAAGCGGATCTCTGGCTAATTTTCTGCTTTCTGGGGCTGCTACCGTTTCATATAATTTATCACTTTCTTCTTTAGAATAATTATTGAAAAATGCTTTGTGATACCATTCTTTTGATCCCATAAACACAGTGTTCCCTTTAAAAAAATTCACCACAGGCCAAACTATTTTCACGGTAGAAAAAGGAGCCATCACATTTTTGGGAGGAGCGCCATCGATACTTACTCCGGCAACCGCTTTTCCCATATCGATCAGCTTCTGAACCATCAATCCTCCGAATGAATGCCCTATAATAATCGGCTTTTCAGGAAGGGTATCAATAAATCTTGATAAATGATTTACTACATCATCAAATCCTACATCTTTCAAATCTGCCGGAAAGTTCTTTTTCAATTCTTTAGGATCACCTTGATGTCCCGGATTGGCAGGAGTATGTACAGTATACCCTTGTCCTTCGAAATAAGTTTTCCATTCTTTCCAGCTTGTATTATTCACAAATAACCCATGAATCAATACGATAGTTTTTGTTTTCATAACTTTTATTTTTTATTGGTTTTAAATTATGAGACAAAGTTCCGCGAATAAAATGAGGATAATTTTAACCTTGGTTAAAATCGTATTACTTGCCCGAAATTCTTTTTCGGATTCTGCTTAAAGACGGTCCCTGTATTCCTAAATACGAGGAAATATGATATAACGGAACATTGTTGAAAATATCAGGATGTTGTTTAATAAGATCTAAATACCGCTCTTCAGGAGATTTTAAAATAAACCCCTCAATACGGCTCATGGTAACATTAAACGCTTCCTGCGCCAGAAGCCTGCCAAACTTCTCCCATCGATGCGATTTCTGGTATAATGAAAGTAAATCAGTATATCGGATATAAATAATAGAAGCATCCGTTAAAGCCTGAGTATGATAATCACACGGAATCTGATTAATAAAGCTTTTAAAAGACACCACAAAACCATTGGCAGAATATAAAAAAACATTTTTTTCTTCCCCGGTCTTTTCATCGATGGTATAAGAACGGAAAACACCATCAACAATAAAGCCTAAATAAGTACAGACAGTTCCGTGAAGATTGTAAAAGTCCCCTTTCCTATAATCTTTGGGAAGCCAGAAATCTTCAGATAATTTAAAATCATCTTCGGTAAGTCCGGCAAAATGATTCAAAGCAAAAGCAAGTCTTTCAATTTCGTCCATGGTTGTTAGTTTTTATATACAATTAAAAATGGTGACTTTGAAACATCAAGTCACCACTATCTATTATAATTCTGTTCTGCCAATTTCTTCTATTTCCACAGAAGGCTTTTGACGAATTTCTTTTTTGAATTTATTCTCTAAAATTCTATGAGCACCATAAACAGCTGCAATAGCAATCAACCAGCTTATTATGTTAATTAAAGAAAAACCTCTATAATCATTCTCATTATATGAATTGGTAATTCCCTGATAAAATCCATAGCAAAAAAGAAATCCTACTTGAAATCCTAAGTAAATAGCAATTGCCAATACTCCAAGCTGCCATTTTGTTTTCCCGAATCTATCGGCGAGTCCTGCATAATACCTATAGGCTCCAATTAAAATAAAAATTGACATCATAATGTTATTAGTTTTTTAGTTTTTATATGACTTCAAAAATAATCATCTAGTTTGTCATTCCGTAGGAATCTTAGCAAACCTTTTATAATTTAATCTTTAATACATTTCCCTAGATTTCTAAGGAATAACAAAAATACGGTTTTACTTTTAAGTAAATGTTAATCAAATTCATAGCCCACATCCACCAGATACAATCCGTGAGCGGGTGCAGAAGTTCCTGCAGAATTACGATGCTTATCTTCAATCACTTTTCGTAAATCTTCAGGTTGTAATTTCCCTGAACCAATCTCAACCATCGTTCCGACAATTGCTCTCACCATATTTCTAAGAAAACGATTTGCCGACACGGTAAATTTCAGTTCATTCCCATTTTGCTCCCACTCTGCTTTGTACATCTTGCAAAGATTGGTTTTGTTGTCGGTATGCAATTTTGCGAAGCTTGTAAAATCTTCATATTCAAATAAAATTTTACAGGCTTCATTCATCTTATTAATATCCAAAGGTTTTCTCCAATGTTGCCAAGCCAGTTCTTCCGTAAACGGATTTTTCTCTAATGAAATATAATATTCATAGGTTCTGAACGTAGCATCAAATCTGGCATGAAAATCATCTTTCACCTGAAAAATTCTTTTAATAGAAATATCAGCAGGCAAAAAACTATTCAATCTGCGGGAAAGCTCATTATCCAACACTTTTTCAGTATCAAAATGGGCGAAAATCTT
Organism: Chryseobacterium taiwanense; assembly: GCF_000813825.1. Taxonomy (GTDB): domain Bacteria; phylum Bacteroidota; class Bacteroidia; order Flavobacteriales; family Weeksellaceae; genus Chryseobacterium; species Chryseobacterium taiwanense. The sequence goes on along the minus strand of NZ_JWTA01000009.1, from coordinate 40,193 downwards.
CTTTGCATGAACTCCGGTATCTGTTCTTCCTGCTCCTGTAGTTTTAATTTCCTCTCTTAAAATAGTGGAAAGTGCTTTTTCCAATTCTTCCTGCACAGAAATCGCATTCGGCTGAATCTGATAACCGAAATAATTTTTACCGTTGTAGGAAAATTCAATAAAATACCTCAATGTAATAGTTTAATTTTACAAAAATACTTTAATTTAATAAAATATTTATTGAAAACTCGTTCTGAATATGAGACAAAATGATGTTGAAATTCCTATTTTTGCATACGTATGAAAAGATGGTACCTTTATCCTTTTTCCCTCGGTTATCATTTGGTAACGGGTATCCGAAACACAATGTATGATGTAGGGATTTTTAAATCTACAAAATTCAAAACTCCGATTGTTTGTGTCGGGAATCTTTCTGTGGGCGGTAGCGGAAAGTCACCCATGGTGATGTATCTTGCCCAGTTTTTATCAAAACACTACAGAACAGGAGTGCTTTCCCGTGGTTACGGAAGAGTTACAAAAGGCTATGAAGTAACGAACTACGACAGCAATTATAAAATGGTGGGTGATGAAGCGATGCAGTTATTTGAGCGTTTCAAAAACCGTTTTGTCATTGCCGTTTCTGAAGAAAGAGTTCCGGGAGCCAAGAAAGTAATTGCAGATATGGATCTTGATGTACTTGTACTGGATGATGCCATGCAGCACAGAGCCATAAAAGCAGGTTTCAATATTCTAATGACCGATTTTAATGATCCTTATTTTAAAGATCATTTGCTTCCTGCCGGAGATTTGAGAGAATCCAGAGCCGGTTCCAGAAGAGCGGATATCATTATGGTCAGCAAATGTCCTGATGAACTTACCGAAGAAACCAAGCAATATTATATCTCGAGAATACGACCGGATCGTACCCAAAAAGTATTCTTTTCATCGATTGGCTATGACGAAAATGTGTACGGAAAAGAAAAAATGCTTCCGGACAACAACCTGAATTATTATGATATTTTATTAATTACAGGAATTGCCAATCCAAAACCTTTGTTGCAGCACTTAGCCAAATTTTCACAAAGGGTAAAACATTTAAAATTCAGAGATCATCATAACTTTACGGATGATGACATCAAAAAAATTATTGCCGAATACAAAAAACTAGGTGAATATAAATTAATCTTAACCACAGAAAAAGATTACGTACGTCTTAAAACTTTTGACTATCTTAGAGATATTGTTTACTACTGGCCTATTAATGTGATCATTGATAAGAAGGAAGAATTCAATCAAATCATCTTAGATTATGTTAGAAAAAATTAAGCAAACTGCCAAGTTTATTAAAAACATCATTCAGGAAGTTCCGGATTTTGCCATCGTTTTAGGTTCCGGATTGGGAAAACTTCAGGAGGAAGTGGAAGCGATCCATGTTCTTGAATATAAAGACATTCCTAATTTTCCGCAAACCACTGTTGTAGGTCACAGCGGAAAACTTATCTACGGTATTCTGGAAGGCAAAAAAGTATTAATGATGAGCGGCCGTTTTCATTACTATGAAGGGCATTCTATGGAAACCGTGACTTTTCCGGTGAGAGTCTTTCACTTATTAGGCATCCAAAACTTAATTCTTTCTAACGCTTGTGGTGGAGTAAATCCTAATTATAACATTGCTGATATTGTCATTTTAAAAGACCACATCAATATGATGCCTGAGCATCCGCTTCGTGGAAGAAACATTGATGAACTGGGACCTCGTTTTGTTGATATGAGCGAACCTTACAACAGAAAAATGATTGCCATTGCAGAACAATCTGCCAAAGAAAGCAACATTAAAGTTCATCAAGGAATCTACGTTGCTTTACAGGGTCCTACTTTTGAAACTCCTGCAGAATACGGAATGATAAAAGCAATCGGCGGTGATATGGTGGGAATGAGCACTGTCCCCGAAGTGATTGTTGCCAAACATATGAATATGGATGTTTTTTGCGTTTCCGTGATTACCGATTTGGGAGGACCGGATATTGCCTTCACCGTTTCTCACGAAGAAGTTTTAAATGCAGCTAATAAAGCCATGCCTAATGTCATTACTCTGGTGAAAGGTTTGGTGAAAAACCACCAATAGACAATCTCGATCTATAAATTTTTCCTAATTCATAAGAAACCGATCTCAAATTGCATTTCATTGTTTAGATTTGCATAAAATGAAATTGAAACAATGAGAAAATTAGTATTAATTTTTGCATTAAGTATTTTTGGGCTGGGTTATTCTCAGGAAATACCCAAAGTACTTAAAACCGGTTTTTCCAAAGAAGCATTAAACCAGAAGCTGGAGAATGAAGAAGGGAAAAGTATTACCATTAAACAAATTTTAGATCAGCATAAAGGAAAAATACTCGTGATTGATTTCTGGGCCGGTTGGTGCAGAGACTGTCTGAAAGCGCTTCCTAAAGCTAAAGAATTGGAAGAAAACAATAAAAATATTGATTTTGTATTCCTTTCATTAGACCGTTCAAAAGAAGGTTTTAATAAAAGTCTGGAAAGATTTGAAATGAAGGACAAAGAAAATTACTGGTTTGCTTCCGGCTGGGAAAATGATTTCAATAATTATATTGACCTCAACTGGATTCCGAGATATATGGTGATTGATCAAAAATCTGCTATTGCAAAGTATTACGCCATTTCTCCTGAAGATCCGGAAATTCAAACTACGATTGATAAGCTATTAAAATAAATAATCGACATAGGAAATGGAGACGTTAAGAAAATAAAATCTGTGAACGTTAAAAAAATTCTTCTGTTTGAGCGCGGGACCAATTCAGAATCGAATAACAAATCTTGAATTCGCGCGAGTTTAGAATTTTTAGAGAACAGAATTTATTTTTAGTTGGAGTTTCCAAGTCTTGAATTTTTGTTTCTTTTGTTTTAAGACAAAAGAAATCAATAAAAAAACAGGAATCCATATCTTTGTGATATGGATTTTCCTTTTCCGATACGCAAAATAATTCATGTTGATATGGACGCATTTTATGCTTCTGTAGAGCAGCATGATAACCCTGCACTGAGAGGAAAACCGATTGCTGTAGGTGGTGGACATCGCGGTGTGGTTTCTGCAGCCAGCTATGAAGCCAGAAAATATGGAGTCCGTTCTGCAATGCCCAGTAAAACAGCCAAAGAAAAATGCCCACATCTCATTTTCGTTCCGCCACGTTTTGCCCGTTATAAAGAAATTTCAAGAAAGATCAGGGAAATATTTTACGAATATACCGATCTTGTAGAACCTCTTTCTTTAGATGAAGCTTATCTTGATGTAACCGAAAATAAAAAAGATATAGAATCGGCCAATCAGATTGCGAAAGAAATCCGTCAGAAAATATTTGATGCAACGGGACTGACTGCTTCTGCCGGAATTTCTATCAATAAATTTCTAGCTAAAGTAGCTTCTGATATCAACAAGCCAAACGGACAAAAAACGATTCATCCTGATAAAATCGAAACATTTTTAGAAGAGCTTCCTGTCGAAAAATTTTATGGTGTGGGAAAAGTTACCGCCAATAAAATGTTTAGTTTAGGGATTTTTAAAGGAAAAGATTTAAAGAAAAGATCCATTGAAGATTTAACGAGAATGTTCGGTAAATCCGGTGGTTATTATTACAATGTTGTTCGCGGAATTCATCACTCAGAGGTAAAACCTCATCGTATTCAAAAAAGTGTCGCGGTAGAAAGAACTTTTTTTGAGGATCTTTTTGATGAGCAACAAATTAATGAAAAACTGGAAAGTTTAAGTACGGAGCTTCATTCAAGGTTAGAAAAAAATAATATCCTTGGGCGAACTTTAACTTTAAAAATCAAATACAAAGATTTCTCACTTTTTACGAGAAGTATTACCAAAGAAGAATATTTTTCTTCGGCAGAACAATACTTCAATACGGGAAAAAAGCTGTGGGAGCTTCGTCCATTCGACAAGCCTGTACGATTATTAGGCTTATCACTCTCCCATCTCAATACGGAAGATAAAAAACTGGTTTCTGTTCAACTAAAAATCCCGTTTAAAGAATTTGAGGATCAATAGTTTATAAATTTTCACTACCTTGTAGATACCAAATTTTACAAAGTATGAACCAGACTATGATTCAGTTCTTCCACTGGTACTCGGAAGGAGATGGAAAACTTTGGCAAGACGCTGAAAAACAAGCAGAATATTTAGCAGAATTAGGAATCACTTCAGTTTGGTTTCCTCCGGCCTATAAAGGGGCAAACGGAGGATATTCTATCGGATATGATACTTACGACCTCTATGATCTCGGAGAGTTTGACCAAAAAGGAACCATCCCCACAAGATACGGTACGAAAGATCAGTATTTAAAAGCCATCAAAGCACTTAAGAAAAATAATATCCAAATCATTGTTGATATTGTATTGGGACACAAAGGAGGCGGTGACGAGCTGGAAACTTTTAAAGTGGTAAAAGTGGATGAAAATAATCGTGAAAAAGTAATTTCAGATGTTTTCGAAATACAGTCCTATACTAAATTTACATTTGGAGGAAGAGGAAAGAAATATTCAGATTTTGAATGGAATTTTGCCTGCTTCAGCGGAACCGACTATGCGGAAGGAATGGATAAACATATCTATAAAATTCAGTCAGAATATGGGAATGACTGGGAGGAAATGATTGATGATGAAAAGGGAAATTATGATTATCTGATGTTTAATGATGTAGAACATCGAAATCCGCACGTACGTGAAGAATTGAATTACTGGGCAAAATGGTATTTTGAGCAGACGGATTTTGACGGGGTACGTCTTGATGCCTTAAAACATATTTCTTTTGATTTTTATAAAGAATGGATCACTCTACTCCGTTCCAATTCTGGGAAAAATATTTTTGCTGTCGGCGAATATTGGGCTCCCGGATATTTGAATTTGCTTCAACGATATATTGAAGTAACTGAAGGTTGCATGAGTCTGTTTGACAGTTCGTTGCAGAACAATTTCCATAATGCTTCCAAAGAAGGATCTTCTTATGATCTCAGTAAAATTTTTGACGGAAGTCTTACACAGGCAGATCCACTTCATTCTGTAAGCTTGGTAGATAATCATGATACACAGCCTTTACAGGATCTGGAAGCCCCTGTAGAAGAATGGTTTAAACCAATTGCTTATGCTTTGATCTTATTACGAAAAGACGGTTATCCTTGTATATTTTATCCAGATCTGTTCGGAGCTCATTATGTAGATAAAGACAAAGAAGGTAATGATCAGGAAATATTTTTAAATAAAATTGATGGTATCGAAGAGCTTCTGAAAGCCAGAAAAGATCACGCTTACGGCGAAGAAAGAGATTATTTTGAAGATACCAACTGCATTGGCTGGACTCGTGATGGGGATGATGAGCATTCAGGTTGTGCAGTCGTGGTAAGTAATAAAGATGCTTACGAGAAACCTATGGAAATGGGTGAAAAGTATATCGGGAAAACTTTTTATGATCTATTAGGAAGATCTGAAGAAAAAGTGACTATTGATGAAAAAGGATGGGGAAATTTTCCGGTTCCTGCCGGAAATGTAAGTGTTTGGATCGTTGAATAATTTATATGAAACATGAATCTATTTCTATTTACAATACTTGTCATTCCGTAGGAATCTGGGCTACAATATTAGAAATACAATTCTAAAAATATAAGCTTAGATTCCTACGGAATGACAAACGTTACAAATATTTTTTTTAATTAAAATCAGACTAAACTTTTCGGATCTCGAGGATTTCAGGTCTTTCAGAGTCTTCAGAAATTTTTCCGGTTCTGGCAAATTCCGCCCATAAGGAACGGAGTTTTTTACCATTTTCCTGAACATGTTTCCAAGGTACATCTTTTAATAATCCTGAATCTTTCCATGCAATTTCGTTTTCAAAGATCAGCGGAAGATCAACACAATGAGAAGCTCCGATGTAATTATTTTTTATGTTGGAATGAATGGTAAACTGATAAATATTTCCGCCTCCTTCTGCATAATTTTGGGCAAAAATATTGGCCGGTTTTTCATAAATAGATTCTGTAGTTTTCCGAACGATTCTATTGAGAATTTTTTCGTGTAAATAAGTGTATAATCCCTCTTCAGCAGTTTTTACATAAAAAGCGGTTTCATCATGATTTAAACCTATTAGTACATCATATTTTTCAGCATTTTCTTTCCATTTTTGAAAACTTTCTTCTTCCCGACATAAAGGAGGATAGTCGTATTGGGTACAAAAAGGCATGGAGGTTTTTAAGCCATATTTCATCAATGACGGTAGAAATTCCGTATAACTTTCTGTCATTTTTAACGGGTCTTCTTCGTCTTTTAAGAATTCTGTTTTCTGAAAAAATTCATGAGACATTTTGCCTCTTTTTAGGCGGAAACCAAGCGGTGCACTTTGAATAATTACTCTTTGAAATAAATTTTCAACGCCTTCGGAAATTATTAAATGAGCAATCGCATCACCACCGGAAGATTGTCCGAAAAGAGTAATATTTTCTGAATTTCCGCCAAAGCTTTCAATATTGTTTTTGATCCATTTTAAAGCTTCAATGATATCAAAAAGTCCCAAATTCGGAGGTCTTTTTTCATCACCGCCTAAAAAACCAAAAAGTCCGAGCCGATAAGACACCGCAACGACAATAATATTTTGTTCTTTCACCCAAACTGAGGGATCCGAAGTAGGAAGATCTCCGCAACCGACTTCATATGAGCCGCCATGAATCCATACTACGACAGGAAGATTTTCATTTTCATCAATTACTTCAGGACGGGTGATTGTTAAATATTGAGTAGATTCATCAACTTGAAATTTCTCAACTTCTGTTTTACCTATCAGTCTTTCTAAAAGCGGACTTATTTTCTGTGGACACACCGGAGTTTTATCCGGAAAAGTAATTTCCAAAGATGAGTATTCTACCGGAGCAGGTCTTTGATACCTTTCTGATGTTGCATAACGGATGCTTTTAGCTTTAATAACTCCATTTTCTTTTAAAGCTAAAATTTTTCCGAAAGGCGTCTGAAAAGTATGAGTTCTAAAATTCTGTTGTGATGTCATTGGGCTTCAAGCTTTAAGCAATAGGCTTCAGTTTTTTCAACTTCAATTTACGACTTTTTTATTTTTAAACACAAAGATCTCTTTTAAATTTCAGCCCGTTTCTAAGACAGCAAAAACGTTTCACTCAGCAAAGTTTTAGATACTAATTTTTGCATATTTTTTCAACCACAAAAGTCACAAAAGATTAAACTTTCGTTATATTAAGTTTATTATTAAACCTCAAATAAGAACACATAAGTTTTCTGAAAATCTATTTTCAGAGTTTGTCATCTCCGTAGGGATCTAAATATAGTCTTAGAAAATAGTATGGAAAAATTCCTGCTTAGATTCTTTCAGAATGACAAACAATACGAATATTTTTCAATAGTTATGAAAAGTTAATTCAACGTTTTATATTCACTTGGAGAAACTCCAACTTTACTTTTGAACAGCCGTGTAAAATGCTGTGGATATTTGAATCCCAGATCATAAGAAATTTCGCTAATGGATTTTGATGAGTCAAAAATTTGATCTTTGGCAACATCTATCAGTTTATTGTGAATGTATTCCTGAGCAGAAATTCCGAGTTCTTTTTTTATCAGATCTCCAAAGTAGTTTGCAGAAAGGTTGAGCTGCTCAGCAAAATAATTTACCATAGGAAAACCTAAGTTTTTAGGTTTATCAGATTTTAAATACTCATTTACCAACGTTTCAAATTTTCCAATAACGCCCTGATTTACATGATCTCTTGTAATAAACTGACGGTCATAGAAACGCATACAGTAATTTAAAAACAATTCAATATTATTTACGATTAAAGATTTGCTGTGCTTATCGATTGCCTGCCCAAGTTCGTGTTTTATATTTTTAAAACATTCTAAAATGATTTCTCTCTCTTTTTCCGAAAGATGCAATGCTTCATGTACGTCGTAAGAGAAGAAGTTGTACTCTTTGATATTCTTCCCAAGATTGGTTCCTTTCAACAAATCGGGATGGAAAATGAGCGCATATCCTGCAGGCTGAACATATTTATCTTTATTGTAAATTCCATAGGTTTGTCCGGGAGCAATGAAAACCAAAGTTCCTTCCTGATAATCATAACTGTGCTTTCCATAGATCATATCTCCGCACATTACATCTTTCAGAAAAACCGTATAAAAACCAAATTTTCTGATATTCTGACCTACAGGATCAGATTTGGAAAAATCAATGACACTTACTAAAGGATGTAAGGTTTCCTGATTGGTCATTTTATTGTACTCCGAAACACTGTTATAGATTTCAACCTCCTGATTTTCCATGAACTCCATTTTTATTACAATTCAAAATTACCACTTTCTCTGTTGATATTTTACAGGGTCGGTAAAATTGGTACGTCTTTCCGTAATTTATATAAGTAGAGTTTATCTAAAAGTTTCGACTTTTGTATCCGTAATAAGAATATTTAATCCGGAGGAATATATTTTAGTCGTAAATTAAAACATTCTATTTTTTTAATAATACCTCAACACAAATTTTAAACTCAACTCAATTAACACTTAAACTAAAAATAAATGAGCACACTCACTGTAAAAGCGTACGGAGCAGAATCTAAAACTGCAGATTTAGCAGAACTTAATATTGAAAGAAGAGAAGTAACAGCAAAAGATATAGAAATTGAGATTCTATATTGTGGAGTTTGCCACTCAGATCTTCACACTGCGAGAAATGACTGGGGCGGATCTATGTATCCTGTTGTTCCGGGACATGAAATCGTAGGAAGAATCACAAGCGTAGGAAGCGAAGTTTCTAAATTTAAAGTTGGAGACCTAGCTGCAGTAGGTTGTATGGTAGATTCTTGCGGACATTGTGAAAGCTGTAAACACGATCTGGAACAATATTGTCAAAACGGATTCACCGGAACTTACAACGGAAAAGATAAACATTTGGGAGGGCATACTTTCGGAGGATATTCTCAGAAAGTTGTTGTGGATGAACATTTTGTTCTTAGCGTTCCTGAAAATCTTGATCTAGCTGCAGTTGCACCACTTCTTTGTGCAGGAATCACTACTTGGTCACCTTTGAGACACTGGAACGTTGGTCCGAACTCTAAAGTTGCTGTGGTAGGTTTAGGAGGTTTGGGACACATGGCGATTAAACTGGCAAAAGGCTTAGGAGCTGAAGTGACGTTATTCTCAAGAACTCCGGGAAAAACTGAAGATGCTAAAAAATTGGGAGCTGATCACGTAGTAATTTCTACGGATGATTCTCAAATGAAAGAGGTAGCAGGAAAATTCGATTTAATTATTGACACTGTTCCTTACGAGCACGATATTAATCCCTATATGCAGACTGTTGCACTGAACGGAACTCTTGTTTTGGTAGGTTTTGTAGGTCAGTTTGAAGAAGCAAAACCTAGTACAGTGCCTATGATTTTCCAACGTCGTTCTGTAGCTGGTTCATTAATCGGCGGTATTGCGGAAACTCAGGAAATGCTTGATTTCTGCGGAAAACACAATATTGTTTCTGATATTGAATTAATTAAAATTCAGGACATCAACCATGCTTATGAAAGAATGCTGAAAAGCGATGTGAAATATCGTTTTGTCATTGACATGCAATCTTTATAATTCTTGTCGTATATTTTAACTGAAAGGCTCTCTTCGGAGGGCCTTTTTATTGATCATTAATTGCTATACTTTCCTTCCATATCTTTAAACGCCCATTCTGCCATGGAATTGATTACCGGAATTAATCCTTTTCCGGCTTCGCTCAATTCATAGGTTACATGAGGAGGAACGACTGGTTTTGCCGTTCTTATCACCAATCCGTCACTTTCTAATTGTTTCAAATGCTGAATCAACATTTTTTCTGTGACTGCTGGAATTGCTCGTTTCAATTCACTGTATCTTTTATCACCGTTCGAAAGGTGGTATAAAATAATAGGTTTCCAGAATCCACCGATCTTTTCCATCACATACGTTACCGGACAAGAATCTAATGCATATTTCTTGTTCTGCTGAATCGTTGAGCTTTCTTTAATTGCTGCCATAATACATACTTTAGGGTAAGTACTTGTATAAAAGTAAGTACAAATATACCTTTGTATCAGCAAATAAAAAAATTTACATATGAAAATTATCATCACAGGTTCATTGGGAAATGTAGCAAAACCTCTTGCAGAACAATTAATTGCAGAAGGACACGATATCACAATCATCAGCAGTAATGATTCTAAAAAAACTGAAATCGAAAATTTAGGGGCAAAAGCAGCGATTGGTTCAATCACAGATTTAGATTTTTTAATTGAAACTTTTAAAGGAAATGATGCCGCATTTTTGATGACACCACCTAATATGGGATTTGAAAATATTGTTGAAAACACCATCAATGCAGGAAAAAATTATGCAGAAGCTATCAAACAGACAGGCATAAAAAAAGTGGTTATGCTAAGTAGTATCGGAGCGGAATCTCCTGTTGAAAACGGACCGATAAAAGGTCTTCATTTTATTGAAAAATTCTACAATGAGCTGGAAAATACTTCAGTGACTTTCTTAAGAGCTGGATATTTCTATATCAATTTCTTCAATGATATTCCATTGATTAAAAATGCAGGAATTATTGGTGGAAATTATCCAATCAATACAGAAGTCCCATTGGTTCACCCGAAAGATATTGCTAAAGCTGCTGCAAAAGAATTAGTCAACAACTCAGAAGGTAAAAACGTAAAATATATCGTAAGTGATGTTCGAATAGCCTCTGATTTTGCCAAAATTTTCGGAAGTGCCATCGGAAAACCAGAACTTCCATGGGTTGAGTTCAAAGACGAAGAATCATTGAACGGAATGCTACAGGCTGGACTTCCTCAGGAAATTGCAGAACTATATACGGAAATGGGAAGAGGAATCAGAACGAGAGTTGTACAAAAAGATTTTATTGACCATGATGCTGTAGTGGATGGAGACATTAAACTGGAGGAGTTTGCAAAAGAATTTGCAGGTAAGTTTAACGCTTAATTTTCTTTTGATTCCAGGTCAGTTTGAATAGGCTGTTTTATCTACAGTTTCGGCGAGCTAAAGGCTCGCCGAAACTGTATCTTATTAGATTTTTTTATACTGAAATTAAAACCAATTGTTTTATTTCTCTTTTAATGTTCCTTTCAACACTTTCCATTTTCCATCAATAGGCTCATCAATTTTTAATCCTAAAATTTCTGCAACCAAAGGATATACATTGATATTGGCAAATTCATCAATCACCAGATTATTTTTGAATTCTGAGCCCCAAGCAAAGAAAGTTGCTTTCATCTCAGTAACAATTCTCGGGTTATAACCATGTTTTCCAATCGATGTTTTTTTCCCTTTTTCCAAGAAAACTTTTGGAGCTTTGGGAATTAGTAGAATCTGTCCTATTCTGTTATATTGATCATCTTTTGTTCCGAAATGAAGATATTTTGGGAGTTTTTTATCCAGATATACTTCATAATCTTCCGTTTTATTGGCTCTTAATTCTTTATACGTTTTTTTAACCTCATCAGAGTTTTTAACGTAAACTCTCAACAACGTCTGAGAATTATAAATATCAAATTTATTTTTATCTAAAAGCATAGCAGGAATTTCCAACGGATTCCCACCATCTACTTTTATCATTCCGTGATCCGATACGAAAACAAAGTTTACATTTTTTAATCCTAAATCATTTACTTTCTGAACCAATTCTCCAATGGCATTATCGATCAAATGAACAGCGTCTTCAGTTTCCTTTGTATCGGGTCCGAAATGATGACCGCTTCCATCCACTTCAGGGAAATACAATGAGATAAAATGCGGTCTTTTATCCATTGGTAATTTCAACCATCCAATCACTTTATCCACTTTTTCTGAAGGGGTAAATTTCTCATGATACGGATAATAGTATGTGGGTCTTTTTCCTCCTGCCTCACTTGCAGAACCTACCCATTGCAAAGAAGCAGAAACCATTCCCTGTTTTTCAGCTAAGCTCCAAAGCGGAGTTCCACCGTACCAACTTCCATCTTCTGCATTTTTTTTATTACTCATCGCGTACGGTTCTTGTCTCTTATAATCGTAGAAATAATTATCAATCAAACCATGATGAGAAGGATAAAGTCCTGTAATTAACGTCCAGTGATTGGGAAATGTAATACTCGGATAGCTGGGAATCATTGCTTTTGCCTGAACTCCATTCTGTGAGTATTTCAAAAGATTTTCTGCATTGTATTTTTTAGCATAGTCATATCTAAAACCATCTGTTGAGATCATAATCACATAAGGCTTTGTCTGAGCTTCAGTGCTATTGTATCTGTTTGGAATAACGACCTGTGCAGTATCAACCGTTTCTTTTTGTCCAAAAACTGTCAATGAAAAAATCAACAGTAAAAATTGTAATCCTCGCTTCATTATAAATTTTTCACAAAGTTACTTCTGGAAAATTTGACATAAAAGTTTCCTGAGTTAAAAAAACATTAAAAGCACTTTTTAGAATCATTGTAAACAAAAAAGCCACTTTTCAGTGGCTTTCAATTTATTCTTTAATTAATTTTTCGTAGGATAATGTACCGTCTTTTTGGGTAATTTCTAAATAATAGCTTCCGGATCTTAAATCAGAAACACTGATATTTCCCCCTTCAACTTTCACCGATTTTACTTTTCGTCCTGTTGTTTCGTAAATATCAACAGATTTAATATTATCGGCATTTTCGAAATTCACTGTTTCTTTAGCAGGATTTGGATAAATACTTGTTGCTTTGCTCTTAAGTGTCAAATCACTCGTTGCAAGACTCGCAGATCTTGAGAGTGTTGCATAATCTCTCAATGCATTATGATATCCTAAAACTGTATTTCCATCTCTTCTCGAATAGAAAATACTAAGACTTGTATTGGCATTTGAAATCGCAAAATCTCCGGTTCCACCAGCTAAAGTTCTTGTTGCAACGATTGTTCTTGTAGTTCCTGATACCGAATTAGTCCCAACAGTCCAATCCTGTGCAGCATCTGCAGTAGGTGTAACTCCTATCCCACCAAAGGTGTAATCTCTACTTGTAGCAGAATTATAAATAAATCCGTCTGCTCCGTTTGCCATTCCACTGGAACCAAAACCAATTCCAAGCATTGAATTACTGTCTCCAGTTAATGTTAAAGTAACTGTTGTAGGTGTAGTATCTATTTTTACAGTCATACCCGCAGTTGGTAATGAGACTGTTCCTGTCGTAAACTGAGCCCAGGCAAAATTCGCCAGAAGCATTCCCAATATTAGTAAAGTTTTTTTCATTTTTTAATTTTTTAAGAGGTTGATAATGTCTTTATTGTTGGTTTGAAGGGCATATTCGAATGGAGTCATTCCCTGAGAATCTTTGATAGATTTGTCTGCTTTATGTTGTAATAGCAATTCTATGAGTTCTTTATTTCCAAATTTCACAGCCCAGAATAAAGGAGTAGCTCCTGTAGCATCCGCGATATTAGGATCGGCGTTTTTATGAAGTAAACGCTCTACCAGATCTTTATTATATTTTACAGAAAGCCCTGCCAAAGCAGTTCCTTCCTGACTTTTATAATTAACATTCTTTACATTATCTATCAAAAACTTAGCCACTTCATTATTCCCTCTGTAACATGCTAAAATAAGAGGCGAAAAACCATGATCGTTAGTCTGATTAATAACATCTGGATTCTGTTTCATCAGCTCTTGTACCTCTGTTACAGTTCCGCTTCTGGCAATATCAAAAATAGATTTTGCCTTTTCCTGAGCATTCATTAATGTAACGCTCAGAAAAATACCTATGATGAGAATTAAATTTTTCATTATTTCGATAAGATATATTTATATTGAACATTTACATTTTCAGCAATCTTTTTAGTGACCACTTTAGGAATGGTTACTTTATGATCTGCTGATTTTGCAACAAAGCCTCCTTCGATATAAATCTTCCCGTCCTTAGCAGAAATCGTCGCGTTTGACGTATAAGCTTTATCTACTCCATGAAAATTTAATGTTCCCTGGATGACATATTTCTGTTCTGTTGCTGAAAGTTTCGTTTTATCAAAATTCAGGATCTTTCCTTTGAAAGTTGTTTTCGGATATTTTGCTGTTTCAGCATAGCTCTCATTGAAATGCTCTTCCATTAACTTAGTTTTGAAATGAAAGTTTTTGACAGCGGAAACTGAAGCAATTTCTCCTGTATCTGCATTCAAGACAACAATATTATTATCATCCTGAGCAAAAACATCTTCAAATAAAGGTACTGAAGCTTCAAATGTTACTTTCCCTGTCTTTGAGCTATATTTCTGAGCAAAAGCAAGGTTTGTAAAAAGTAACGAAACGGTTAGTATTATTAACTTTTTCATATTAATTCAGTTTAATTTTCAATAAGTCCGTCTGCTTTCCATTGAATGAAAATACTGATCTGCGAAGGCGATAATGCTCCACCTTGAGGCATTTTCTGAGGATCTCCAACCGGTTTCTGGATTCTGTTTATGATATTATCGATATGATTTTTCACCTGAGTATAGCTCGTCCAAGGCTGGAACGAAGCTGCTCCTCCCGCAGAATGGCAAACAATACAATTAGCATCTACAATAGGTTTTACATCTTTAGTATAGGTTACCTTTTCTACAATAGGAGTTGATGCTGAGATTTCTTCATAGGTTCTACTTTCACAGGCTATCAGAATAATCGCCGATGAAAATAAGTATGCTATTTTTTTCATATTTAAAAAACTCTATAAAGGTTAAACCCAAAGAAAATATGCCCTTTTCCCCAATCTCCGGCTGCATTGGTGAGATAACCGATGTCTGAATTGAGTTGAGAGTTGGTAAACAACAGCTGGAAAACATGTCCTCCGGTTTCTATATCCATCCCCAATGATAAAGGATTTTTATAAAAACTGTGATTATCAAAATTCACAAAGTATTCTGCGTTAATAGAAATTCTTTTCGAAATTTTATAACGTCCTCCTAATCCTGTAAGAAACTGGTTTTTGTCTTCAATACTAGGTTCGTAAAGGTTTTTGTGAACATAAGAAGGTGTTAATTGCAGCGAAAATTTATCGCTAAATCTTCTTGAAATAAGTGCCTGAGTAAGATAGGATAATCTATCTCCGAACTGAAGATCCGGATAATTATCTTTGCTAAGGTCTGTATTTACAGCCAACACATTATAGCCTACAATATCAACCGGAAAGTTTTCACTTTGTTTTACCAGTTTATACTTTGCCCCACCTTCAAAAGTTTTCATATTGGTTTCTCTGGAAAGACTTAATGAAAGTCCATCAGTAACACCATAGATTACCCCTAGTTTGGTTGAAGCATCATCTAACCCAAAGAAATCTTTGAATCCTTTGCTTACATCTCCGAAACGGTGTGCTACTACGATATACCATTCGTTCTTTGTAGCGAGTTTTGTAGATTGTCCTGTGACGACTTGTAATGCCTTGAATGCAGGCTGTGAAATTTCGGTGTTTGTTTGAATAGTATCAATATCCTTCAACAAGTCTTCTTGTGCAAAAGCGAGACTTGAAGCCAACATTGACAAAAAAAAGAGAGTTTTTGTCATACATTTATCTGATTAAAATATTAGTATAACAAACTTATAGACTTATGCTTTCAAAATTTGGTGATAAAAGTCACCGACAAAATTGTTTTTATCAATTAAATTGTTAAAATAATTAAATAACATTTATTAGATTTATCTAACATTCTCATTTACAGCCATTCTTATTCCTTCTTTGGTCTGAATGATTTCACCTTCATTTTCAACTTTTTTCAACACACGGCTTACGACTTCTCTGGAAGTTCCTAAATTACTGGCAATTTCTCTATGAGTAAGCTTTATAGGGTTGTTTCCTGTGATTACAATCTGTTGTTTAATATAATTCAGGATTCTTTTATCAAGTCGGTGAAAAACGGCATCATTTACCATGTTCATTACATCGGTGAACCTTTTGTCGTATTCGTTATAAAAAAGTCTGTTGATTTCCGGAAATTTAATTAACCATTCATGCAGTACAGAAACAGGAACCAGCATCACTTCAGAGTCTTCTTCCGCAAGAGCATAGATCTTACTTGTATAATCACTAAAAATGGATGAAAACGTCATTAAGCAGCTATCATTGGGACGCACATAATAATAGATCAATTCTCTCCCGTCATTTAAGGAATAGACTTTAATGGAACCTTTTATCAGGAACGGAACATATCTTACTTTTTGCCCCTCGGTAATAATTTCTGTTTTTGCTTTAATATCTGTAATAAATGCGTGTTTCTGAAGTTCAATTGAAAAATCGTTCCCCAAAAACCCAAACTTATTAAGAATAAATTGGTTATTTATCATATCTATTAAATCATATCTAGAAACAAATATATAAAATTGCAGAATTCATAGAAAAATATTTTTATCTATTAAAGATATTTAATACAGATATATAATTATGAGCATAAAAAAATGCCTCAATTTTCATTGAAGCATTTCTATGTATGTTAAGAAAAATCTTAAGCTTGTACGTTGTTAGCACCTAATACGAAAGGCTCAACTTCTTTGATTTCACCAAATTGTTGTTCGTAGTTAGCAATGTTTTGTTGAAGAGCAGATAATACTCTTTTTGCGTGAAGTGGAGCAAGGATAACTCTTGATCTTACTTTCGCTTGTTGTACCCCCGGCATTAATTGGATGAAATCTACAACGAATTCAGATGGAGAGTGGTTTACTAAAGCTAAATTAGCATAGATTCCCGCTGCTACCATTTCGTTTAATTCGATGTTGATGTTTCCGTCTTGTGGATTTTGATTGTTGTCCATTGTTATAAATTATTTTTTTTAATTCGAAATTTGAGGTTGTGAAAATATAAAAATAATTTCAAACCTCAAATTCCAAATCATTAATTTTAGTTAAGGTCTTCGAATTCTTTTCTAGAACCTACAATTACATTCTGATATTCTTTAAGACCTGTACCTGCAGGAATTCTGTGTCCTACAATTACATTTTCTTTAAGACCGTTCAGATCATCGATCTTACCTGCTACAGCCGCTTCGTTTAGAACTTTAGTAGTTTCCTGGAACGATGCCGCAGACATGAATGATTTAGTTTGAAGAGCTGCTCTTGTAATACCTTGCAATACAGGTGTTGCTGTAGCTGGTAAAGCTTCTCTTACTTCAACTAAAGCCTGATCTTCACGCTTCAATTTAGAGTTTTCGTCTCTTAATTCTCTTGCAGTAATCATCTGACCTGGTTGGAATGCTTTAGAATCCCCAGCATCAACTACTACTTTAAGACCGAATACTCTGTTGTTTTCTTCTAAGAAGTCATACTTATGTTCAAGAGCTCCTTCAAGGAATTGAGTATCACCTCCGTCAACGATAGATACTTTCGTCATCATCTGTCTTACGATAATTTCGAAGTGCTTGTCGTCGATTTTCACCCCTTGTAGACGGTAAACTTCCTGAATTTCGTTTACCAAATATTCCTGAACTGCAGTTGGACCTTTAATTCTTAAGATATCGTCTGGAGTAATTGAACCGTCAGAAAGTGGCGAACCAGCTCTTACGAAGTCATTCTCCTGTACTAAGATCTGGTTTGATAATTTAACTAAGTAAATTTTTCTTTCTCCAGTTTTAGCTTCAACGATCAATTCACGGTTACCTCTCTTGATTTTTCCGTAAGAAACTACCCCATCGATTTCTGTAACAACCGCCGGGTTTGAAGGATTTCTTGCTTCGAATAATTCGGTAACTCTCGGAAGACCTCCGGTGATATCCCCTGCTTTTGCAGATTTTCTTGGGATCTTGATTAGGACTTTACCCGCCTTAATTTTTTCACCATCGTTTACCATTAAGTGGGCTCCTACCGGTAAGTTGTATGCTTTCTGCTCAACTCCTTTAGAATCTACCACTTTCAAAGTAGGTACGGCTTTCTTATTTCTAGATTCAGAGATTACTTTCTCTTCGAATCCTGTTTGTTCGTCAATTTCAAGTTGGAATGAAATACCTTGGATGATATCCTCGTATTCTACCTTACCTGAAGTTTCTGCAATGATAACCGCGTTATACGGATCCCATCTACAGATTGTATCCCCTTTCTTCACTTTATCACCTGGTTTTACAGATAATATAGATCCGTAAGGTACGTTAGCTACCATTAATGGAGTTCTAGACTCATTATCAGCAACCAATCTAAATTCCGTTGAACGAGATACTACAACCTCAGCTGTATTACCGTTTTCATCTTCAGAAGTAATGGTTCTTACTTCGTCCATTTCAACGATACCATCTCTTCTTGCAACGATTGAAGGATTTTCTGAAACGTTACCTGCAGTACCCCCTTGGTGGAAAGTTCTCAACGTAAGCTGAGTACCTGGTTCCCCAATTGACTGTGCTCCGATAACCCCTACAGCTTCACCCATGTGAATCATTTTACCTGTTGCTAAGTTTCTACCGTAACATTTCGCACAGATACCTTTTTTAGCTTCACAAGTTAATGGTGAACGTACTTCAACAGCTTCTAATCCTGCTTCTTCAATTCTCTTCGCTAATTGCTCAGTAATAATTTGATCAGCTTCAGCGATAATTTCATCACTTTCCGGATCATAAATATTATGTAAAGAAACTCTACCTAAGATTCTTTCAGAGATTTTTTCAACAATCTCATCATTTTTCTTAAGTGCAGTAACTTCTGTACCTCTTAAAGTTCCACAGTCGTCTTCTGTAACGATAACGTCCTGTGCAACGTCTACCAATCTTCTCGTTAAGTAACCTGCATCGGCAGTCTTAAGAGCGGTATCCGCAAGACCTTTACGAGCACCGTGGGTAGAGATAAAGTATTCTAGGATGGAAAGACCTTCTTTAAAGTTTGCAAGGATCGGGTTTTCGATGATCTCTGCACCGGTAGAACCAGCTTTTTGTGGTTTCGCCATCAAACCTCTCATCCCTGATAACTGACGGATCTGTTCCTTAGAACCCCTCGCTCCAGAGTCAAGCATCATATATACAGAGTTGAAACCACCTTGGTCAGTTTTCATTCTGCTCATGATCATTTCAGTTAATCCAGCGTTTGTGTTTGTCCAAACGTCGATTACCTGGTTATAACGTTCTGTATCGGTAATTAGACCCATGTTATAGTTAGCTCTAATTTCGTCTACAGTTTCGATTGATTGTGCAATCATCTGCTTTTTCTCAACAGGAACTACGATGTCTCCTAATGAGAAAGAAAGACCTCCTTTGAATGCGTTTGAATACCCTAAGTCTTTCATTGCATCCAAGAACTTCACAGTTGTAGGGAAATCTGTATCAGCAAGGATCTTACCGATAACATTTCTTAATGATTTCTTAGTAAGAAGTTCATTAATATACCCTGACTGTTTAGGTACAATCTGGTTGAATAAAATTCTACCTACAGAAGTTTCGATCAATCTTGTAACGATTACTCCATCTTCTTTAACAGGAAGTCTACATCTTACTTTAGCATTTAAAGATACTCTACCTTCAGCATAAGCGATTTCCGCTTCTTCAGGAGAATAGAATGCAAGACCTTCTCCTTTTACTTTCATAGTATCTGTAGAGCTCAATTCTTTAGTCATGAAATAAAGACCAAGAACCATGTCCTGAGATGGTACTGTAATTGGAGAACCGTTTGCAGGGTTCAAGATGTTTTGAGAACCTAACATCAATAACTGAGCTTCAAGGATCGCTTCAGGACCTAACGGTAAGTGTACCGCCATCTGGTCACCGTCGAAATCGGCGTTGAAGGCTGTTGTTACTAACGGGTGTAGTTGGATTGCCTTACCTTCAATCATCTTAGGTTGGAAAGCCTGAATACCTAGTCTGTGAAGCGTAGGTGCTCTGTTCAATAGAACAGGGTGACCTTTCATCACGTTTTCTAGAATATCATAAACTACCGGTTCTTTTCTATCAATAATTCTCTTTGCAGATTTTACTGTTTTTACAATACCTCTTTCAATTAGTTTTCTAATGATGAATGGTTTGTAAAGTTCCGCAGCCATATCTTTAGGAATACCACACTCGTGAAGCTGTAAGTTTGGACCTACAACAATTACCGAACGCGCAGAGTAATCTACCCTTTTCCCTAGTAAGTTCTGACGGAAACGACCTTGCTTACCTTTCAATGAATCTGAAAGTGATTTCAATGGTCTGTTTGATTCAGATTTTACAGCTGAAGATTTTCTTGTATTATCGAATAATGAATCTACTGATTCCTGAAGCATACGCTTCTCGTTTCTCAAGATTACTTCAGGAGCTTTGATCTCCAATAATCTCTTCAAACGGTTGTTTCTGATAATAACTCTTCTGTAAAGGTCATTCAAATCGGAAGTAGCGAAACGTCCACCATCCAACGGAACCAATGGTCTTAGTTCTGGTGGGATAACTGGAAGTACACGCATAATCATCCACTCTGGTCTGTTGATCATTCTTGTATTCGCACCTCTCAATGCTTCTACAACGTTCAATCTTTTCAGAGCTTCTGTTCTTCTTTGTTTTGAACCTTCGTTGTGAGCTTTGTGTCTCAAGTCGAAAGACAATGCATCAAGATCGATTCTTTTTAATAATTCTTCAACAGCTTCAGCACCCATTTTAGCGATGAATTTGTTTGGATCAGAATCGTCAAGATATTGGTTTTCTACAGGAAGAGTTTCCATGATATCAAGGTATTCTTCTTCTGTAAGGAACTCCATTTTTTCAAAGTCGGAACCGTCTAATTTCTTAGCGATACCTTGTTGGATAACTACATATCTCTCGTAGTAGATAATCATATCCAATTTCTTTGAAGGAATACCTAAAAGGTAACCGATTTTGTTTGGTAAAGAACGGAAATACCAGATATGAGCAATAGGAACAACCAAACCGATATGTCCGATTCTCTCTCTACGTACTTTCTTCTCCGTAACCTCTACACCACAACGGTCACAAACGATCCCTTTGTAACGAATTCTCTTGTATTTACCACAAGCACATTCGTAATCCTTTACAGGACCGAAGATTTTTTCACAGAACAAACCGTCTCTTTCAGGCTTGTGTGTTCTGTAGTTAATAGTTTCCGGCTTAAGAACCTCCCCTCTTGAGTCTTGTAAAATAGACTCCGGTGAAGCTAAACCGATGGTTATTTTATTAAATCTACTTGATTTATTTTTATTTGACATTTGTTAGATTTTAAATTTTAGATTTTAGATTTTAGATTAATTTTTGAATGTCGCCATTCAACATTTATAATTTAAAATTTAAAATTATTCCTCTAGTCTTACATCAAGTCCAAGACCTTGTAACTCGTGAAGTAATACGTTGAATGATTCTGGAATACCTGGTTCAGGCATAGATTCACCTTTTGCAATTGCTTCATAAGTTTTTGCTCTACCAATCACGTCATCCGACTTCACAGTCAAGATTTCTCTCAAGATATTTGATGCTCCGAATGCTTCAAGAGCCCAAACCTCCATCTCTCCGAATCTCTGACCTCCGAACTGAGCTTTACCTCCTAACGGCTGCTGAGTAATCAATGAGTAAGGACCGATAGAACGTGCGTGCATCTTATCATCTACCATGTGTCCTAATTTCAACATATAAATGATACCTACCGTTGCAGCCTGTGTAAATCTTTCTCCAGTCCCCCCATCATAAAGGTGAGTGTGACCGAATTTAGGAAGACCTGCTTTCTCAGTATACTCAGTAATTTGATCTAATGTAGCCCCATCGAAGATTGGTGTAGCGAACTTCAATCCTAATTTTCTACCAGCCCATCCAAGAACTGTTTCGTAAATCTGACCGATGTTCATACGAGAAGGTACCCCAAGTGGATTCAATACGATATCTACCGGTGTTCCATCTTCTAGGAATGGCATATCTTCTTCACGAACGATTCTAGAAACGATACCTTTGTTACCGTGACGTCCCGCCATTTTATCTCCTACATTCAGTTTACGTTTCTTAGCGATGTAAACTTTTGCCAATTTCATGATACCTGCTGGAAGCTCATCTCCGATTGAAATTGCAAATTTCTCACGGTTTTTAACCCCTTGGATATCGTTATATTTGATTTTGTAATTATGAATTAATTGTTTGATTAATTCATTTTTATCGTGATCTACCGTCCAGTCTGAACCGCTAACGTTTACATAATCTTCAACTGAAGTCAATAATTTGTGAGTGAACTTCACACCTTTACCGATGATTTCTTCGTCTAGGTCATTTGTAACCCCTTGAGAAGTTTTACCGCTTACCAGTGTATTTAATTTTTCAATTAAAGTATTTCTCAACTCATCAAACTTAGCCTTGTAAGTGTTTTCAATCTCTTCAAGTTTAAGTTTTTCTTCAGTTCTTTTCTTTTTGTCTTTAATGTTTCTTGAGAACAATTTTTTGTTGATAACAACCCCTCTTAGTGAAGAGTCAGCTTTCAATGAAGCATCTTTTACATCACCAGCTTTGTCACCAAAGATTGCTCTCAATAGTTTTTCTTCAGGAGTCGGGTCAGATTCACCTTTTGGAGTAATTTTACCAATCATGATATCTCCAGGCTTCACTTCAGCACCGATTCTGATCATACCGTTTTCGTCAAGATCTTTAGTCGCTTCTTCAGAAACGTTTGGAATATCTGCTGTAAGCTCTTCCATACCTAATTTGGTATCACGAACTTCAAGAGAATATTCATCTACGTGAATTGAAGTAAACCAGTCTTCACGTACAACTTTTTCGTTGATTACAATCGCATCCTCGAAGTTGTACCCTTTCCAAGGCATGAAGGCAACCACTAAGTTTCTACCAAGAGCTAATTCTCCGTCTTCAGTAGCATAACCGTCGCAAAGTACCTGTCCTTTTTCCACTACATCACCTACTCTTACGTTTGGTCTTAGGGTAATCGTTGTACTCTGGTTAGTTTTTCTAAACTTAGTAAGGTTATATGTTTTAGTAGCAGACTCGAATTGTACTAAATCTTCGTCTTCGCTTCTTTCATATTTAATAGTGATCTTATCAGCATCTACGTACTCTACAGTACCTGTACCTTCAGCATTGATCAAAATTCTAGAATCTCTTGCAACTTGTTGCTCAAGCCCTGTACCTACGATTGGAGCTTGTGGCTTCAATAGAGGAACTGCCTGACGCATCATGTTAGATCCCATCAACGCACGGTTCGCATCATCATGCTCCAAGAAAGGAATCAATGAAGCTGAAATACCAGAAATCTGGTTTGGTGCAACGTCGATAAGGTTTACCTGAGAAGGCTCAACTACAGGGTAGTCACCATCAAGTCTTGCAATAATTCTGTCTGTTAAGAATTCACCGTTATCATTCAACTCAACGTTTGCCTGAGCAATTACTTTGTCTTCTTCGTCTTCTGCATTCAGATAGATAGGATCAGCAGCAAGATCAATCTTACTGTCTTCTACTTTTCTATATGGAGTTTCGATGAAACCTAGTCTGTTGATCTTAGCATAAATACCTAAAGATGAAATCAAACCGATGTTTGGTCCTTCCGGAGTTTCAATCGGACAAATTCTTCCGTAGTGAGTATGGTGAACGTCTCGAACCTCGAAACCTGCTCTTTCTCTTGATAAACCTCCAGGCCCTAGTGCAGAAAGTCTACGCTTGTGCGTGATTTCTGAAAGCGGGTTGGTTTGGTCCATAAACTGAGAAAGCTGGTTCGTTCCGAAGAATGAGTTGATTACAGACGTTAAAGTCTTAGCATTCACAAGATCTAGAGGAGTAAAGATTTCGTTATCTCTAACGTTCATTCTTTCCTTGATCGTTCTTGCAATTCTTGAAAGACCTACACCGAACTGACCTGCTAATTGCTCACCAACAGTTTTAATTCTTCTGTTTGATAAGTGATCGATATCATCAACCTCTGCTTTAGAGTTTACCAACTCGATCAAGTGTCTTACGATCGCAATGATATCTTCTTTTGTAAGAACCTCGGTTGTCGTAGGAATATTAAGACCTAATTTTTTGTTTAGTCTGTAACGTCCAACTTCACCTAATGAATATCTTTGCTCAGAGAAGAATAATTTTTCAATAATTCCTCTTGCAGTTTCCTCATCTGGTGGATCTGCATTTCTCAACTGACGGTAGATATACTCTACTGCCTCTTTTTCAGAGTTAGTAGGGTCTTTTTGTAATGTATTCTGGATAATAGAGAATTCATTGCTGTTTTCTTTGTGAATCAAGATAGATTTCACACCAGCATCCAAAATAAGATCTAAATGTTCTTTTTCAAGAATAGTTTCTCTATCCAAGATGATTTCGTTTCTTTCGATAGAAACTACTTCACCGGTATCTTCGTCTACGAAATCTTCGAACCAAGTGTTCAATACTCTCGCAGCCAATGTTCTTCCTTCTACTTTTTTAAGGGCAGCTTTAGAAACTTTAACTTCTTCAGCAAGGTCGAAGATCTGAAGGATATCCTTATCAGATTCGTAACCGATAGCTCTTAATAAAGTTGTTAATGGTAACTTTTTCTTACGGTCGATATACGCGTACATTACGCTGTTGATATCTGTCGTAAATTCCATCCAAGATCCTTTGAAAGGGATAATTCTTGAATAATACAACTTAGTTCCGTTTGCGTGGTAAGTCTGTCCGAAGAATACACCAGGTGAACGGTGAAGCTGCGTAACAATAACTCTCTCTGCACCATTGATGATGAAAGAACCACTAGGCGTCATGTAAGGAACCGGGCCTAAATATACATC
Source organism: Chryseobacterium taiwanense (assembly GCF_000813825.1). Lineage (GTDB taxonomy): Bacteria > Bacteroidota > Bacteroidia > Flavobacteriales > Weeksellaceae > Chryseobacterium > Chryseobacterium taiwanense. The sequence continues at coordinate 15,483 of NZ_JWTA01000009.1, read as the reverse complement.
CTGAACCACAGTTTGGAAATCCTCGTGCTCAGGGTCTGTACAATACAATTTAAGTCTTGCTTTAAGAGGCACTGAATACGTCAATCCTCTTTCCACACACTCATCGATTGAATAACGTGGAGAATCTACCAAATAATCTAAGAATTCCAATACGAATTGGTTTCTAGAATCGGTAATCGGGAAATTTTCCTGGAAGGTTTTGTACAAACCTTCGTCTGTTCTGTCTTCAGGAAGCGTATCAAGCTGGAAAAACTCACTGAAAGACTCGATTTGGATATCCAAGAAGTCTGGAGTGATGATCTTCCCTTTCGCTGAAGAGAAATTAACTCTCTGATTTCCCCTAATTGTAGGTGTTGTTTTACTCATAAAACTTTTAAGAAAGGTTAAAAAATATTTTGATTTATTACAAAAATATCAGAAGAAAGTAGAGAAAAATAGGTGGAAGAAAAGAAAAAGTAAGAAAATTTTGGCGCAATTATCAAGTCTTTGTTCTTTATTCTCAATCCTTTAAGTCTTAATCTAACTTCTAACTGCAACGCTGGTATATCTTTTCACAGCGTAATGCAAAATATTTTTATTACTTTTGAGGCAGATTCGCCGCAATATCTATATACAAGAAATCCCCTTCATTTTCATGAAAGAGGTGATATTCAATATTTTATAGATTTACAAACAATTATTCGCGCCAAAAGAGACTGCAAATTTACAAAAACTTATCCACATTCACAATATTTTATTGTGTTATATGCTCGTCAGTTCTTTTATACTTATTTCATACTTATACAATTCAGAGAATCTAGATATAATTAATTGTCTAATATCAGTAACAATAGCTGACTTATCAATTTCAAAAAAAGTTTCTAAAACTCAATTTTATTCCACAAAAAAAGCCCGGGTAAAATACCCGAGCTTATTATTTATAGTAAGATTGATTATTTCAATTCTACTTCAGCACCAGCTTCTTCTAATTGCTTCTTAAGAGCTTCAGCTTCGTCTTTAGAAATACCTTCTTTGATTGGAGCAGGAGCACCATCTACGATATCTTTAGCTTCTTTAAGACCAGCACCAGTTAAATCTTTTACTAATTTAACGATAGCTAATTTAGAAGCACCTGCAGACTTAAGAATTACGTCGAATTCAGTCTTTTCTTCAGCAGCTTCACCTGCACCACCTGCAGCAACTACTACAGCAGCAGCAGCTGGCTCAATTCCGTACTCATCCTTAAGGATAGCAGCTAATTCGTTTACGTCTTTTACTGTTAAGTTTACTAGCGTTTCAGCTAAATTTTTTAAATCTGACATTGTTGTAATGTTTTTTGTTGATTATTGATTATTTTTTGAGTGTAATTATTCAGCAGCTGGCGTTTCGTCAGTGCTTTCTGCAGCAGGAGCTTCTGGAGCCGCCTCAGCAGGAGTTTCTTCAACTGCAGGAGCAGCAACTTCTTCAGTTGTAGCTTCTCCAGCTTCAGATTTGTTTTGAAGAGCAGAAACAACTCTCTGGATTGGAGACTGAAGTAATCCGATGATTTCACCGATCATTTCTTCTCTAGACTTGATGCTTACTAAAGTATCTAAGTTTTCGTCACCAACATAGAAAGTTTCCTGAACAAAAGCAGACTTTAATGCCGGCTTCTCATCCTTCTTTCTGAAGTCTTTGATTAATTTCGCAGGAGCGTTAGCTGTCTCAGAAATCATGATCGCTGAGTTTCCTTTGAAAGACTGGAACATCTCAGAGTAATCTACTCCTTCGATTTGCTCCATTGCTTTTTGTAAAAGTGTATTTTTTACAACTTTTACTTTAATATTTTGCTTGAAAGCCTGTCTTCTGAAATCAGAAGCTTTACCAGCGTTCAAACCTTCTAGATCTGCTACGTAAACTACTTTTGCATCCTGAAGCAAATCTTTGATCTCTTGTATTGCTACAACTTTTTGGTCTTTTGTCATTGTCTTAGGATTTATTATTAGTTAACAGATTTAGTATCGATTGCAATACCAGGACTCATTGTAGAAGACAAATAGATAGACTTCACATAAGTACCTTTAGCAGCAGTTGGCTTCATTTTGATCAAAGTAGAGATCAATTCCTGAGCATTTTCCTTGATTTTAGCAGCATCGAAAGATACTTTACCAATACCTGCGTGGATAATACCGTATTTGTCTACTTTAAAGTCAATTTTACCAGCTTTTACTTCAGTTACTGCTTTACCAATTTCCATTGTTACAGTACCTGATTTAGGGTTAGGCATCAAACCTCTTGGTCCTAATACTCTACCTAATGGTCCTAATTTACCCATAACAGCCGGCATAGTAACGATAACGTCAACATCAGTCCAACCATCTTTGATTTTTTGTAAATATTCATCAAGACCTACGTAATCAGCACCAGCTTCTTTAGCTTCTGCTTCTTTATCTGGAGTTACTAAAGCCAAAACTTTAACATCTTTACCAGTTCCGTGAGGAAGAGATACAACACCTCTTACCATTTGGTTTGCTTTTCTTGGATCTACACCCAATCTTACAGCGATATCTACAGAAGCATCAAACTTTGCAGAGTTCACTTCTTTTACAAGAGCTGAACCTTCTTCAAGGTTATAGATTCTTCCTTTTTCTACTTTGCTTAAAGCTTCCTTTTGCTTTTTAGTTAATTTTGCCATTTCTATTAGTTTTAAGCGTTAAAAGTTGGTTTAGTTCCTGTTACTCTTAATCCCATAGATCTAGCAGTACCTGCAACCATAGAAACTGCAGAATCCATTGTAAAGCAGTTAAGGTCAGTCATTTTATCTTCAGCGATTTTTTGAACTTGAGCCCAAGTTACAGCACCTACTTTGTTTCTGTTCGGTTCTCCAGAACCACCCTTGATTTTAGCCGCATCCATCAACTGGATTGCTGCAGGAGGAGTTTTGATTACGAATTCAAAAGATTTGTCTTCGTATACTGTAATTACTACAGGTAAAACTTGTCCTGGCTTATCTTGAGTTCTTCCGTTAAATTGCTTACAAAACTCCATGATGTTCACACCTGCAGAACCCAATGCTGGACCTACTGGTGGAGAAGGGTTAGCAGCGCCACCTTTCACCTGAAGCTTTACCATTTTAAAGACTTTCTTAGCCATTTTTTGTTTTTTAAGTTTGAATAATTAATGAGTTTGGAAGCATTTATTATTCAGCAGGTTATCCATATCTCACCTTAGATAATCCTACTTTTCGGACTGCAAAATTATAAAATATTTTTGAAATAGCAAATTGATATCTTATTTTTTATTAAAAATTTAATCTAAAAATAAAAACCCACTCATTTTTCAATAAGTGGGTTTCGAATATTTTGTAAGTATAATGATTATACTTTTTCAACCTGCATATAGCTAAGCTCCATTGGAGTTTTTCTTCCGAAGATAAGAACTGATACTTCAATTTTCTTTTTATCTTCAAGAATTTTCTCTACTGTTCCATTGAATCCATTGAATGGTCCGTCAATTACTTTAACGTTTTCTCCAACGATGTAAGGAATTTCAACATCACTTGCAAATTCTGACAACTCATCCATTCTTCCAAGCATTCTGTTAACTTCAGACTTTCTCATTGGAACTGGATCACCTCCTTTTGTTAAGCTTAAGAAAGAAATAACTCCAGGAATGTTCTTAATAACGTGAGGAATCTCTCCCATTAATTCAGCTTCAATCATTAAGTATCCAGGATAGTAAGGTCTTTCTTTAGGAACTTTTTTACCGTTTCTAATTTGAATAACCTTTTCCATAGGAATAACCACTTGAGTAACGTACTGCTCAAACCCTAAACGTTTGATTTCTGTCTCAATATAGTTTTTCACTTTATTTTCCTGTCCGCTGATAGCTTTCAGCACATACCATTTCAATTCGCTCATTGTGGGAAAATACTTTTATTATTAATTGAACAAGTTGATTAGCATTCCTATTATGTTGCTGATTGCTTTAGAAAACAATTCGTCAACCCCAAAGGTAAATAACGCCAAAATAACTGTTGCAATAGTCACTACAATTGTAGATGATTGCAGATCAGCCCACTTCGGCCATTCAACTTTATGTCTGAATTCGTTATAAGAACCTTTTAAAAAATCGATAAATGAACTCATAATTGTTATTTGCACGGGCACAAGGATTCGAACCCTGATCAACGGTTTTGGAGACCGGTATCCTACCATTGGACGATGCCCGTAGATTAAAAGTTCCGTAAGTTTCCTTACGGAACTTTAATTATATTAAGATGATTAGTCTAAGATTTCAGTAACCTGACCTGAACCAACTGTTCTACCTCCTTCTCTGATAGCGAATCTAAGACCCTCGTTAAGAGCGATTGGTTGTAACAATTCTACAGTGATCTCTAAGTTATCACCAGGCATTACCATTTCTACACCTTCTGGTAAGAAGATCTCACCTGTAACGTCAGTAGTTCTTACGTAGAACTGAGGACGGTATTTGTTGTGGAATGGAGTGTGACGTCCACCTTCTTCTTTAGAAAGGATATAAACTGAAGCCTTGAATTTTTTGTGAGGCTTAACAGAATCTTTCTTAGCGATTACCATACCTCTCTTGATGTCAGTTTTTTCAATACCTCTCAACAATAGACCTACGTTATCACCAGCTTCTCCTCTGTCTAGGATTTTCCTGAACATCTCAACTCCTGTAATTGTAGAAGTTAATTTTTCATCACCCATACCTACGATATCAACTGGGTCACCAGTGTTGATAATACCAGCCTCGATTCTACCAGTTGCTACAGTACCTCTACCTGTAATAGAGAATACGTCTTCGATTGGCATCAAGAATGGCTTTTCAGTATCTCTTACTGGCTCGTCGATCCACTCATCAACTGCATCCATTAGAGCTTCAACAGTTTTGAACCACTTATCTTCAGAATCACCGTTAGTTGCAGCAGTAAGTGCACCTAGAGCAGAACCTTGGATTACTGGAGAGTTATCTCCGTCGAAATCATAAGTAGCTAATAAATCTCTAAGTTCCATTTCAACAAGCTCTAACAATTCTGGATCATCCACCATGTCAACTTTGTTCATGAAAACAACGATTTTAGGTACGTTTACCTGACGGCAAAGTAGGATATGTTCTCTAGTCTGAGGCATTGGTCCGTCAGTTGCAGCACATACTACGATAGCTCCATCCATCTGAGCAGCACCAGTTACCATGTTCTTTACGTAATCCGCGTGACCTGGACAGTCAACGTGAGCATAGTGTCTTTTTTCAGTTTCGTATTCGATGTGAGCAGTATTGATAGTAATACCTCTTTCTTTTTCTTCTGGAGCAGAGTCAATTGCAGAGAAGTCTTTTTTCTCAGCAAGACCTTTGCTAGCTAATACAGCAGAAATAGCAGCTGTAAGAGTAGTTTTACCATGGTCAACGTGACCAATAGTACCAATGTTCAAGTGTGGTTTGTTACGATTAAACGTTTCCTTTGCCATGATTTGTAATTATTTATTTATTGTTTTTCAAATTTTCGGTGTGCAAATATAATGAATTTTTAAATACTAAAACCTTTTTATTAAAAAAAGTTTCAATATTCAAATCCAATGAAGTACAAACCGTATATTTCAAAGTATTGAGACTGCAAATTTACACAAATTTCTTGATTGAAAAAATCTTGATAAATGTTTTATTAAAAATCAAAACTATCTCATTAATTATGAATATTATATAAAAACAAAATATCCATAAAAAAAATTAATTGTTATTGAAAAAACCAAAGTAACCCGTTTCTCGTACATAAAAATACAACCATTAAAAAATAATATTATGAGAAAATTATTACACTCCTTTATGGCCGTATCTGCTGTTTGTATTATTTTATTTTCATGCAATGATTCTGATGATTCTATTATGCCTGAAAACAACATGATGCAAGGTCCAGATCTTATGGTGTATGGAATAACATCAATGAACGAACTGGTGTCTTTTAATTCAAATAATCCTAAAGCTTTTGTTTCAAAAACTTCTGTCATGGGAGTTCCAACAGGAGAAAAGCTATTGAGTATAGATTTCAGACCTGCAACAGGAGAATTGTATGCATTATCAAATGCCAGTAAATTATACATCATTAATACAGCAAATGCTTTTGCAAGAGTTGTAGGTTCTACAGCATTTACACCTGCAATTTCAGGAACCATTGCTTCGATTGATTTTAACCCGACCGTTGATAGAATTCGATTGGTAAGCAATACAGGACAAAATCTTCGTTTACATCCTGAAACAGGGGCTTCAGCAGCAACTGATATGAATATCAATGGAGGTTCTAGTGCTTCTGTAACAGGCGTAGCTTATACCAACAGTAAATCCGGAGCTTCTTCTACCATTTTATATGATATAGATCCTGCAGCAGGAAAATTATTTAAACAAGATCCTCCTAATAACGGAACTTTGGTAGAAGTCGGAAGTTTAGGAACAACATTTACCGGACAAGCTGCTTTTGATATTAAATATGATAATAATACCGCTTTATTAGCTTTAAATGACAAATTACATCTTTTGGATTTAAATAGTGGTAAAGCTACCAGTATAGGATCACTTCAACAAGCAATTATTGATCTGGCAATACCTACAGAGCCCGTTGCTTATGCTGTTGATAATTCAAACAATCTGCAAATATTTAATCCCAACAGTCCCATGCCTGTTTCAAAAAGCATTGCAGGATTACAAAGTGGTGAAAATATTTTAGGAATTGATTTTCGTCCTTTAAACGGACAGTTATATGCATTGGGAAGTTCCAGCAGAATATATACGATTAATTTAGGTACAGGTGCAGCCACTGCTGTTGGAAGCTCTCCTTTTGCGACCTTACTTTCAGGAACCGACTTTGGATTTGATTTTAATCCGACCGTTGACAGAATACGTGTAGTAAGTAATACCGGACAGAATCTTCGCCTCAACCCAAATGACGGAACTATCGCAGCAACGGATCTTACTCTTAATCCGGGAAACCCAATGATAAGTGCAGCAGCATATACGAATAATTTTGCAGGGGCAACTACGACTACTCTATTTGTGATTGATCATAATACCGACAAATTATATCAACAAAACCCGCCTAACAATGGTACCTTGGTAGAAGCAGGTTCTTTAGGCATCAATATTACCAATACCAATGGTTTTGATATCGGAAGCATGAGCCAAAAAGCTTATCTAATGGCTTCAGTGGGTTCAACAACAAAAATTTATACGATTAATACAAGTACAGGAGCTGCAACGGCGGTTTCAGATTATCCAAATACTGTAAAAGCTTTTACAGTGGGATTAGGATTTTAACTCATAATCTTATTTTGATAGAATGGAGAAGCGCGGAAAACAAAGTTTTCCGCGCTTCAATTAATATAAAATAAATGAAAGATTGACTAAATCTGTTGTGATTTTTTAGTTCTATTGAAGATCCAAAAGATAATCGGGAAAATTAATAATGTTAAAACTGTGGCTGTAATTAATCCTCCGATAATCACAATTGCCAAAGGTTTTTGAGACTCGGAACCGATTCCTGTTGACAATGCTGCAGGCATTAATCCGATAGAAGCCATTAAAGCCGTCATGATGACAGGGCGCGTTCTCGATTTTACTCCATTTAAAATAGATTCATCCAGACTTAGCCCATTCTTGACATTCTGATGAAATTCAGTGATAAGAATTACCCCATTCTGAATACAGATTCCAAGGAGAGCGATCATCCCTACTCCGGCAGAAATCCCAAAGTTGATTCCTGTGACATGCAAAGCAATAATACCTCCGATCAAAGCAAATGGAACATTCGCCAACACCAAAAGAGAGTCTTTCATGTTTCCGAAAAGGATAAATAATAGAAAGAAAATCCCTAAAATACTGATCGGAACCACCTGTGTCAATCGTTTTGATGCTCTCTGCTGATTTTCAAACTGACCGGTCCACCCGACAGTATATCCATCTGGAAGATCAATCTTAGCAACAGCTTTTTGTGCATCCGCAATGGTACTTCCTAAATCTCGATCACGGATTGAAAATTTTATTCCGATGTATCTTTTAATATCATCACGGTAAATAAATGCCGCTCCGTTATCTTTTTCAATCGTACTGATTTCTTTTAAAGGAATTTTTGCACCATCCTGTGTCGGAACCATCAAAGCAGCAATATCATTTTCATCTTTTCTGTATTCCTGAGAGTAGCGAAGACGAATGGGGAATTTTCTTTCGCCATCAAACATTTCGGAAGCTGTTTTACCTCCAAAAGCCATTTCTAAAACAGATTGTGCATCATCGGGCATCACTCCGTAAGCAGCCATTTTATCTCTATCCAAGACAACACTTACTTCCGGCTGACCAATATTTTTGATAATTCCGGCATCTTTTACTCCTTGAATGTCTTTCACCTCTTTTAAAACTTTTTCAGCAAGCACATCCAACGTCTGAAGATTGTCACCATAAATTTTAATTCCATTTTCAGCTTTAAATCCAGCGACAGCTTCTGCTACGTTATCGGAAATCGGCTGAGAATAATTGAAGGTAATTCCTTGATAGGTTCTTAGTTTTTTGTCAATTTCTTCTATTAATTCTTCATAGGTGATCTTTCTTTTCCAGTCTGCTTTAGGTTTAAGATTTACGGCAAACTGTACAAATCCGAATCCGTTCGGATCGGTTCCGTCGTTACTTCGTCCCGTCTGAGCCAAAACATCGGTCACTTCGGAAAAGCTCATAATATCTTTCTTCAAGAGATCCGCTGTTTTTAAGGATTCTTTTAAGGAGGAACTCATCGGCATTTCAGCTGTGATCCATAATGAACCTTCATTTAATTGTGGTAAAAACTCTGTTCCCAAAAACTTCCCGGAAAATAAGGTAAGTGCAAGAAAAGAAAGGGAAACAATTAAACTTAATCTTTTATGTTTAAAAGTAAAATTGAAACCTTTTAATACAATTCTATCCCAGAAGTTCACAAAAGGATTGTTCTTTTCCTTTACATTTTTATTCAAAAGAATATGTGAAAGAACAGGAACCAAGGTCAATGTAAAGATCAACGCTCCCATTAAAGCAAAACCGAGTGTGAATGCTAATGGTGAAAACATTTTCCCTTCTACTTTCTGGAATGAGAAAATCGGGATTAATGAGGTGATGATAATTAATTTCGAAAAGAAAATTGCCTTTCCTAAACCGGTTCCAGTTTGCTTAATCCATCCTCCTTTTGCCATTTTATTGAACTTTTCCTGTCCATATTTCATGGCTTTATGGTCGAGCATTACAAAAAGTCCTTCCACCATGACGACGGCTCCATCGATAATAATCCCAAAGTCAACCGCTCCTAATGACAACAAGTTGGCACTCATTCCTGCTAATTTTAAGCATAAAAAAGCAAACAATAAGGATAACGGAATGATGATAGAGACAATTAAAGTTGTTCTCCAGTCGGCCATGAAAATTAATACAATCACCGTTACCAGAATGATTCCTTCCAATAAATTATGCATTACCGTTTCAGTAGTGAAATCCATCAGATTATCTCGATCGTAGAAAGTGACCATTTCCACATCTTTCGGAAGAATCTTTTCATTCAGTTCTTTGATTTTAGCTTTTACACCTACCAAAACTTCACGAGGATTCTCCCCTTTTCTCATCACCACAATTCCTTCCACCGTATCTTCCTGATTGTTCAGTCCGGCCTGTCCTACTCTTGGCAAAGAACCTTCATGTACATCTGCGACATTTTTAACCAACACAGGGTTTCCATGATCATTTTCTATCGTAATATTTCCGATATCTGAAATAGATTTTACCAACCCAATTCCTCGAACAACATAAGCCTGACCGTTTTTTTCAATCACATCTCCCCCAACATTTAAGTTACTTTTCGTTACCGCATCGTATACCTGAAGCGGAGTTAAATTGTATTTATCTAATGCTCTAGGATCAATACTTAATTCAAAAACTTTATCCTGACCTCCGAAAACATTGATATCCGCAACTCCGGGCACCCCTCTTAACGCTCGGTCGATTACCCAATTTTGTAAGGTTAATAGTTCACGGGAATCTTTTGTTTTACTTTGTAAAGTATATCTGAAAATCTCACCAGTCGGTCCATAAGGCGGCTGAACTTCAGGATCTACCTCATCAGGAAGACTCACTGTTCGCAATTGATTATTGACCTGATTTCTAGCAAAAGTATCGTCTACTCCGTCGTCAAAAAGAATTTTAACAATGGAAAGTCCAAACATTGTGGTACTTCTCACACTGGTTTTCTTTTGAACGGGGCTCATCGCCAATTCAATCGGGGTCGTTACAAAACGTTCAACCTCTTCTGCGCTTCGCCCGTTCCATTGGGTAATAATGACAATTTGGGTATTGGTAACGTCGGGAAAAGCTTCAATGGGCATATTTTTGAAACTGATGAATCCCGAAATCGCCAAAATCGCTACCCAAATAAAGGTAAATGCTTTATTTTTTAATGAAAAAGCAATTATATTTTTTATGAATTTATTCATGATAGATTTTTTGATGACTTAAAAAGTCGTTGAAAGAATTTTTCGATTTTAACTATTCAAAGAGCGGTAAATCAACAATTGATTGTTGGTGATTACCTGTTCTCCATCTGACAAACCTTCGGAAACATAGGTTGTTTCACCGACTTGTTTTAAAACCTTTATTTCTTTCACTTTTACATCTGTTCTGGATTTATAAATCACCACAAAACTTCTGTTATCATCAAAAATGACAGCCTTCGACGGAATGGTAAGTGCCATATTATTTTCTGAACTGGTCACTTTTATTGTCGCTTTACTTTCTGGTATCAACAATCCGTTTTGGTTGTCCAATACTACTCTAGCCTGCATTGCATTGGTTTCCGGATCGATGATTTTAAAGATTTTATCGATTTTTCCATCAAAAACTTTATCAGGATAAGACAATGTGGAAACCTGAGCTTTCATTCCCAGACTTATTTTATCGATATCCGATTCATTCACATTCATAATTGCCCAGACATTGGTTGTATTCGCAACATCAAAAATATTTTCACTTCTGTCACTTCTCAACTGCATATCTTTATTGATATTCTTCTGAACAATATATCCGCTGATTGGCGCCACAACACTGTAAATATTTCCTTTCTTCACATTGTACACCGTACTCACCGCGCTTGCTCTCTGTAACTGATCCTGCGCTTTCTGCAACTGGCTTTTTGCTTCCAACACATCTCTTTCTGTATTCAGTTTTCCTTCGTACATTTCTTTGGCAACACGAAGATTATTCTGAGCTACTACCATATCCGTTTTTGCATCGCTTACATCTTTCTGTATTTCCGCCAACTCCGTACTTCTGATCGTTGCTAATACCTGACCTTTCGTCACATGATCTCCCAACTCTACATTCACGCTCAAAACATTTCCCCCAACCAACGGATAAACATCGATATAGCTGTTTTTATCTGCAGAAATCTTTCCATAGAAATTGTAATCGTCTTCTATATATTTTTTTTCAACTTTCGCTAAAGAAATTGATTGAAGCATGGTATTGCTCAGTTCAAAACCTTTTTTCGCCTGTGGTTTTGTCTCATCCACTTTTTTTGAGCACGATAAAACGGACAAAGCCACCATTACCGGAATTATATATTTTTTCATGTTTAATAGAAGATTTTCGTTTGTACTAGTTGATTCAATTGTTCTGCGGATTGCATGATTTCGTTTTTCATATCGTAAATCTGAAGAGCCGTTTCTCTGTAGCTGTCCATGAAATCTGCAAATTCTATAAGACTGACATTCCCTTTTCTGAAATTATTCAGCATTCCGTTGTATACCAGTTCCATATTATTCAGATCGTTTGTTTTGATTTCTGCTAGCTGATCATATTGACTTTTCCACGTTCTGTAGGCAGCTTGAACTTTAGTTTCAAGATTTAATTTCTGAAAATCTGCATTTTTCTGATTTTGCTGAATCGCGAAATTGGCTTTATCTACATTTCCTTTATTCGATTTCCACAATGGTAACGGAATTCCTACCATCAGATTCACTTCATTTTTAAAAGTTCCTCCGTTTTGATCCCATCCTGCTCCAAGATTTAAATCAGGAACATTTAACGATTTTTGCCATTGAGTATACAACTTACTGTTGTCTATTAATTTTAAATTATATTGATAATCCGAGTTATTTTCCAATGCCTTTTTCTGCAATTCGGATTCGTCACCGAAAGGCTGTGCAGCCAGAATATCTTTAGCCTCAGAATCGGAAAGTTGTGGATTGATATCCTCTGTAGTCCCTGTTAAGACTTTTAAATTCTGTTCGAATTCAAGAATATTTTTATTAATACCTATTTTATCGTTATTCAACTGAATCACGATACTTTGCAGCCTCACTTCATCCTTTAGAGAAACATTTCCTTTTGCAGACTGCACTTTATAAGCAGCGAGAAGGTCATTCATATACCCCAACTGCTTATTGGTATTTTCAAGTTTTAGTTGTTCGTAATAAAGATCAAAATACGTCGTACGAAGCTGGGCTCTCAAATCCACGAGGAGCTGAGCAAACTGAAGCTGAGCCAGTTCTTTGTTGGATTTCGCGAAGGCAATTTCGTTTTTCTTTTTGCCTCCCATGTAAATTAACTGCGTTACTTGTGCGCCTTTAGCATGTCCTACATCAAAAACCTTTCTGTCATCAGGATTGTATGCATTGATTTGTCCGCTCAATTGCGGAAGTTCCCAGATTTTAGCCTGCAAAACATCTGCATCGGCCATATTGATGTTGTACTGTTCGGCGAGCAGTTGTAAATTGTTCTTCTGGAAAGCTTCTTCACAGTCCAAAAGAGACATTTGCTGTTGTGCCGTCATGAATGAGGAAATGACGATGAACAGCCCTGCAAATTTGTTCATTTTATTGATTTTATGATACAAATTTGCCTTTATGGGATTAAAATGCTCTTAAAGATGGCTTAAAAAAAAATTAAATTTGGCCAAAAAAAGGTTCTTGGAGTATTTCATGAACCCTTAAGAAGCTAAAATAGTCAGGATTATTTATTAAAAATCACACTGAATTTATTTAACAAATCTGATGGAGACGAATAGCTTATTTCAGCCCCATGATAATCAAGAATTCGTTTAACAATTCTAAGTCCTAATCCTGAGCCTGAAATATTTTGAGAGTTGTTTCCACGCATAAATGCTTCAAATAATTTCGACTGCTCTTCTACCGGAATCGTATCTCCATGAGAAATCACATCGACAATCAGGTTTTCATGGGTTTCTGTAATCAGAACATCTACTTCCGTATCATCGGAATAGACAGCGGCATTTTTAAATAAATTAATAAAAACAATATCGAGTAAAGACTGAACTCCTTTTATCGTTAAAAGAGCATCTTCGGAAGTATCTTCAGAAATCAGGAAATCCATTTTCAGTTTCGGATAACTTTTTTCCACAGCTTCAAAGGATTCAAAAATCACTTCATCAATTCTTACTTCTTCATAAATACTCTGGATATTTTCTCTGTCAAATTTAGTTAGTAATAAAAGTGAATTGGTGAGATCTGATAATTGGTACACATCTCTTTGGATCTGTTTTAAAGAAGTTAGAGTTTCAGGAGAGTGTTCATTAAATTTAATTAAATTTTCCAACTGAAAGGCCATTCTCGTAATGGGTGTCCGTATTTCATGGGAAGCACTCGCTGTAAAATCCTTTTGCGACTGAAAAACATCATCCAATCTCCCAATCATTGTGTTAAAAGATTTTGCGAGAACATCTATCTCATCGTTAGAATTACGGATAGGAATTTGTGTCGTCAGTTTATGAGCTGTAACTTCAGAGATTTCTTTATTCAAATCTTCCAAAGGTTTCAGGAATTGCCCCATAAAATAATAACTAAAGAAACCAATAAGCAACGTACTCATGACATAAGCTGTTATCAAAAGATATTTAAGATAAGCTAATTTTGAATTTCCGTTGGTATCGAGAGCGCTTGTAAGAATATAATAGTTTTCCCCATTGATAGTTTTGAGAGCAGCGTAAATTTCTGGAACCGTTTTCTCGGAATAGATAATTTTCTTTTCGTCAAGTTCTTTTAATAAAGCGCTATCCCAGGTTACATTTCGATCTTTGATGGTACTATAAATGAGTTCTTTTTTCCCATTAAAAATTAAAATGGTTTCGTTTAAAAGAATATTATCCGAATTTTCATTAAAAAACACAGGGGCTTCTTCTTCAAAATCTTTTGACTTGGCAATAAAGTGAGAAGTAAACTCTAATCTCTGCCTGAATCGTTCTTTGAATTCTTCTTTTCGGAAATCATTAAAAGACATATAAATTACCGCCATTACAATACCGAAAAGCAATGAAAAGGCAATACTGAGATTGAGCGCTATCTTCCTTTTTAAAGACATTTTATAATGGACTTAGATAATATCCGAAGCCGGAACGTGTATGAATAAGTTTAACTTTAAAATCTTTATCGATTTTCTTTCTTAAGAAATTAATGTATACTTCAACCGTATTGGTATTTGTATTGAAATTGTGTTCCCAAACGTGCTCTGTAATCTGTTGTTTTGAAACCGTTCTTCCCTGCGCTGCGGCAAGATAAACCAACAACTGAAATTCTTTTAAGGTAAGACTGATTTCATTTCCGCCACGGTAAACTTTTTGTTCCGTTTTATTCACAATCAAATCATCTATTCTGATAATATCCTGATCTGTTGTTTCTGAAGGAGCTTTTCTTCTCAGTAATGAATTAACACGCAACAATAGCTCTTCAAATTGGAAAGGCTTCACCAAATAATCATCTGCCAATCTGGTAAACGCATCTTTTTTATCTGACAAATCTCCGTACGCCGAAATGATGATGATAGGAGTATTCTTATCGAAGGAACGAATCGTCTGACAAACATCCAGCCCATTAATTTTAGGAACATTAATGTCCAATAAATACAAGTCGTATGTATTATTCTTTATCTGACGGATAAATGTTTCTCCATCATAAATTTTATCACAAGTAAAATTATTTGATTCCAAGAATTTGCAAAGTTCCGCCGAAAGAATAAGGTCGTCTTCTAATAAAAGAATATTCATCAAACTATATTTTATACGAATGTAACGAAAATTTTTATGATTATAAATGATGTTATCCTAAGAGAAGAATACTTTAATTAAATTTTAAGGTATAGATTTTATCTTTATACTTGAATTGATTTTGTATTTAAAATCAACATCCTTATCAAAGCTATTATTTAAAAATCGGAACTACACTCAGATGACTTTTTAATACGAGTGTTTAACCATAAACTGAAGTAGACTTCCATATTCTTTCTTATTACAATAGGAGTAATTCGAAAATAGTTTTCTTAAAGTTTAGGCAAAAAAATATCCCGAGGAAATCGGGACTGAAACGAGAGCCAACTACGGGACTTGAACCCGTGACCTCTTCCTTACCAAGGAAGCACTCTACCGCTGAGCTAAGTCGGCATTAATTAAAAAAATCACACTGAATAGCGTGATTTTTATTGAGCGGAAGACGGGGGTCG
>NZ_JWTA01000008.1 GCF_000813825.1 Chryseobacterium taiwanense | reverse complement strand
CTCTACTCCGGAAAAGTGACTGGCTAAAAGCATCTGCGCAAATGCTTTCGTGTCCGATTGTTTTACGGCTTTTTTATCAGCCAGATATTCGTGTATTAAATTAATTTCTCTTTTAATAAGATGGTAAAATGGATTGAACCAAAATACCGAGGTAATAATTTCTAAAATGATCTTATCAAACGTATGTTTCTGTTCGATATGAACCATTTCATGCTTTAAAATCTGCTTTCCTATTTCTGAATTCAATGTGATGGAATTCTTCCAGAAAAGGTTTTTAAAATAAGAAAAAGGAGCATCTGTAAGGTCTGTACGGTAAAAGTTGATCCCTTCGATGTTTTCTCTTTCAAATTGAGTTTTCAGTTCATATATTTTGAAGGTTCCATAGATGAATTTTCCTAAAAAATACACGGAAACGATTCCTAAAACTGAAAAAGCGGCTGTATAATATAAGTTTTCATGGGTATTTGTGTTTTCTGAAGGATTAAAGTTCTGCACTTTATCGATCAGCATATAGATATTCTGATTCACCTCAATGGTAAAATCTTCAAGCTTTATCAAAGGAAGCAATAACGAAATCAGTATCGAAAATAACAGATAAAACCTATTGTAATGGTGAAAAGTCTTGTCCTTGAGCGAGAGATAATAGTATCCCAACAAAACGCCTGAACAAATGATCACTTTTAGGATGTAAAATAACACTTCCATGATTGGGTAATTGCTTTAATCAAATGATAATATTGCTTGTCATGCTCTTTTCAAAGGTGGTTTTCCCTAAAATATAGAGATCAACCAATCCCATAGCTGAAAAAATAATTCTATAATAAATGCTGTCATTGTTTATGTTTTTATAGAGGTTACTATTCTGTATCTTCTTCGTTAACGTCTTGTCTTTTAAAGACAACTGAACCCATCAAAATGTTACAGAGCAACCTCTTTTTAAATGTTAGCTTTTCTTTTTAAGCTCATTTAATAACATTTCCAAGTCTTCCACACTCATTTCATTTTTTTCTACCAGAAAAGAAACTGCACTTTTATACGAGCCTTTAAAATAATTTTTCACAAGACTTTTCATTGTCTTTCCAGAATATTGTTCTTTAGTTACTAAAGGAAAATACTCATGTTGTCTTCCGATCACATTATAATCCACAAATTCTTTATCCTTCAATACTTTTAATATTGTAGAAACTGTATTGGTATGAGGTTTTGGTTCAGGAAATAAATCAAGAATATCTTTTAAAAATCCTTTTTCTATTTTCCATACATATTGCATTACCTGTTCTTCCGCTTTCGTAAGAGTTTGAATTTTCATATCCCAATGTTTAATACTATTATTATATAGGTATCATTCTATATCACTAACAAATTAGTTATACAAATATAGAATTAAATTCTTTTCGAACAACTATTTTTCTAGTTATAAAGATTGATAAAAATATAACTTACTTAAAATCAATTAAATAAATTTCAATTTAAGTCAATAATTTTATAAAAAACAAATATTATGATATATTTATTCTTCACAAAAAATGCTTTATTACACTAAAAATCCTTAAAACATGTTAAATTTTATTAAATAAAATTAAAATGAAGTTGTCAAAACTGAGAAAATATATTTATTTTAGTGGCTTAAAAATTTCTCATGAAAAGATATAATTTATTGATTGTACTATTACTACTTGCTTTTAATGTAGCGACTGCACAAAAAAATTCTCCTGCAGCAGACTTCAGCGCGATAGGAGAAGCTAAAACAAAAATCGAAAATACGGTTCCTTTGGTTCTAGAGCACCTAAAGGTTATTGCGGATAAAGAAGGAGACAACAGCATTTATACCAACGGAAAAACTGCATTAGGAAAAGAGTATGCAATTTTACAATCTGAATTTTGGTTATATAATGGGAATATGTCTAACTGTATTCTGAACAATTCTTCGAAAAAAGCGAAGAAATGTATGCAGTACCACACGCAGTATTTAAGAAATACATTCATCAACTACAACAACTACATTAGCTACATCACAAAGAAAAACGGATATATCGGAGTAGACAGTGATATTAAAAAAGATTTCACTCCTTCAGAGATTACTAAAAAACTGGGTGACGCTTATTATGTAGCAAGCGAAGCTTCACAAAGAATGAAAGGAACTCAAAGAAAAGAATTCTTAGAGCAACCAAAATCTGATGATTATAAGCTTAGACCTTATACTGAGGTAGCACAATAATATAAAATCCCACTTTAAACGGTGGGATTTTTTTATGTCTAAAAGTTTTACACTTCATCAATAACAAAAAAGAGAATTACAAATTGTAATTCTCTTTTTATTTTTAGTAGCGGGAACCGGACTCGAACCGATGACCTTCGGGTTATGAGCCCGACGAGCTACCTACTGCTCCATCCCGCGATATTGTGATGCAAATATACGACAATATTTTTAAAATCCTAATTTTTCTTTTAAATAAAGGATTTTTATGGAAACTATTTTATTATTTGTATCTTTGTTATATGGCAAAAATACTAAGAATCTACCCAGAAAACCCACAGGAAAACCTTATCAATGAGGTGATTAAAACCTTGAATAATGGCGGACTCATTATTTATCCTTCCGATACAATTTATGCATTGGGGTGTAATATTTTTGACATCAAAGCCATGGAAAAACTGGCTCAACTGAAAAAAATCAAACTAGAAAAGGCTCAGTTCTCTATCATTTGTAATAATCTAAGCCATCTTTCGGACTTTACGAGACCTATTGATACTTCGGTATTCAGATTTTTGAAAAGTCATCTTCCGGGGCCGTTTACCTTTATTCTGGAAGCCAATAAAAGTTTGCCTTTGGCTTATAAAGGACATAAAACCATCGGGATTCGTGTTCCTGACCACTCTATTCCACAACTGATTGTTGAAAAACTTGGGCATCCCATTGCTTCTACTTCGATCAGAGATGATGATGAGATTATTGAATATTCTACCGATCCTGAGTTGATTGCAGAAAAGTATGATCATCTAGTAGATATCGTCATTGATTCCGGATATGGAGATAATATAGCTTCAACGATTGTGGATCTTACTTCTGGTGAACCTGAACTTATTCGTCAGGGAAAAGGAATTTTATAAATTCCAAGGTCAAAAGTTCAATACTGAACTTGAAAAATTTAACTTCTTTTTTTATGAAAATAATAACATCTCCTGCAAAATTGATGAATGTAGAGAACTCAACCGATCTGTTGAGAAGTACCACTCCAAAATTCATTGAAGAAGCAACATTTATACAATCTTATTTAAAACAAAAATCTCCAAAATATCTTTCTGAACTAATGGAAATTTCGCCAAAACTGGCAGATGAAAACTGGGAAAGAAACCAAAAATGGAAAGCAAAACCGGGAACTAAAGAGTCTGCTCCTGCAATGTATGCTTTCACCGGTGAAGTTTACAGAGGATTAGACGCAAAAACTTTAGACAAAGATGCTGTAGACTATTTGCAGAAAAACTACAGAATGCTTTCGGGTTTATACGGACTTTTAAAACCTTCTGATAAAGTAATGCTGTACAGACTTGAAATGGGACGTCCTTTTGAATTCGATCAGTATAAAAACCTATATGAGTTCTGGAAAGAAAAAGTAACAGAGCAACTGAATACGGAAATGAAAAAGAACGAGATTCTGCTTCATTTATGCAGTAATGAATATGGAAAAGTAATTGACAGAAAAAAGCTGAACCATAAAGTGATCGATTTTGATTTCTACGAATTAAAAGACGGAAAACTTAAAACAATTGTTGTGTATACAAAGCATGCAAGAGGTTTGGTGGTAAGATTCTGCGCAGAAACTAATGCTAAAACACTAGATGATGTAAAGGCATTCAACTATGAAGGCTACAGAATTGATGAAGAAAAATCAACAGATACCAACCTTGTTTTTACAAGATAAATGACAATTTTAGAGTTTAAAAGATATTTTAAAGCTGAGCTTTCCGAGCTTTATACAGAATCTGAAAGTGCTTTTTTGTGTTCTGTTTTTGTTCAGAAGGTCGTAGGTTTTGACAGTTTTCATCAAAGAAGATTCTCCCATCAGGAATTACTGATTCAGGATGAACAGGATCTTTTGCAGATTATTTCGGAATTAAAAACCAACAAACCTTATCAACATATTGTAGGAGAAACTGAATTCTATGGAATGAAGTTTTTCGTGAATGAGCATGTTCTGATCCCAAGACCTGAAACGGAAGAATTACTGGAATTGGCAATACATAAAATAAAAGAGCAGTCTGTCATTCTGAATGCAGCGGAGCGAAATGAAGAATCTCAGGATCCAATAACAAAAGATTCCTCACATTCAGTTCAGAATGACAACAAGAATATTTTAAAAATTCTGGATATCGGAACGGGAAGCGGGATTATTCCTTTGGTGCTAAAAAAGCATTTCCCGGAAGCAGAAGTCACTTCTATTGATTTTTCTGAAAAAGCTTTGGAAATGGCTAAAAAGAATGCAGATTTCCATCAGCTTGCCATTAACTTTATTCATACAGATTATCTGAATTTTGAGTTGAAACAGAATTTTGATGTGATTATTTCCAATCCGCCTTATATCGGGATTGAAGAGGAACATGAAATTGCGGATTCCGTTAAAGAATTTGAACCTAAAATGGCTCTTTTCTCCCCTACTTCTGATGCTCTGATCTTTTATCGGAAAATTGCAGAAGATGCTGAAAAGTATCTTACTAACAATGGAGTATTGTTTTTAGAAATCAATCAGAAATTAGGCCCTGAAACTCTGGAACTATATACATCAGGCTTTTCTGAAGCACAGTTAATAAAAGATTTATCAGAAAATGACCGGTTTATTTTTGCAAAAAAATAGTCTTTCCATTTTCTTTTTTACCATATACTATACAATTCATTTTTTGGATTGTATTTTTTTTACCTATACCCCATTATCATTTTCTGAATCATTTTTTGGGAACAATATTTTTCAAAAAAAACGGATTATACGATTAATTAATTCACAATCTAATTATTAAAAACCTCGTTAAACACTACTATTATTGAGAATTTTACAATAATTTTCACCACAAAATGATTTATATTAATTATTTATATATATTTGTGTGTAATCGATTACATTTTATCAATAAAAAATTAAAACCGAACAATAATTATCAATCATGAAAAAAATATTGATTTGTTTTGCATTTGCTGCTAGTACGGCATTTGTAAAATCACAAATAACGATTACGCAAACTGTAGGCTGGCTAGAATCTGCCTATTTAAAATGGAATCCTGTAAGTAACGCAGAAAGTTACAGAGTCTATTATTCCGGAAACGGGATTACGGATAAATTGATAGACAGTCAGCTTATAAGAAGCTATGGTTCTTATTTCAGAGCCGATATTCCGGGATTGAGTGCCGGAAATTACACCTTCAAAGTTGTTCCTGTCATCAACAATACAGAAGGAACAGGGACTACAACTTCTTCTGTCACTGTATTGGCACAAGACCGCACTGGTTTTGCCCATAGTGACGGTAGAATCCCGGGAGCTTATAATTTAGACGGTACTTTAAAAGCTAATGCGGTCGTTCTCTACATAACTCCGGATACAAAAAATACCGTTTCTCTAAATGTTACCGGAGCGAATTCCAATCCTTGTGTTGGGCTTCAAACAATATTAGACGGTTTCAAAAAAGGAAATGACACCCGTCCTCTTGCGGTAAGATTTATTGGAAACATTACAGATCCAAGTTATTTACTGAATGGGGATGCGGTAGTGGAAAACAACAAAAATGCTTCGAGCTCCATCACTTTAGAAGGAATCGGATCTGATGCTGTGATTAACGGATGGGGAATCAGACTTAAAAATGCAACGAATATTGAAGTCCGAAATTTAGGATTTATGCTTACGGATGCAGGTGAAGGAGATAATCTGAGCTTACAACAGGACAACACATACATTTGGGCACACAACAATGATCTTTTCTACGGTAAACCCGGTGGTGATGCTGATCAAGCTAAAGGTGACGGTGCATTGGATGCCAAGAAATCAACCTATATTACATTTTCCTACAATCACTTTTGGGATAATGGAAAAAGCTGTCTTCTGGGGTTAAGTGAAGATACAACTTCTGGTCTTTATATCACTTATCATCATAACTGGTTTGACCATTCTGATTCCAGACATCCGCGGATTCGATTTTATTCTGCTCATGTGTACAACAATTATTATGATGGTAATTCAAAGTACGGGGTTGGTTCTACTATGGGATCTTCAGTTTTTGTGGAAGGAAATTACTTTAGAAATTGTAAATATCCAGTTCTTACTTCTAAACAAGGGACAGATATCGCCAATGGATCGGTAGGAACTTTTTCAAGTGAAAACGGAGGTGTTGTAAAGGCCTATAATAATTTTATGACGGGTCAAAATGCTTTTATTCCTTATAATTCTTCTACTGCAGCGAGTCAGTTTGATGCGTATGTAGCATCGACAAGAAACGAAGTTTTAGGTGCTCAGATCAAAGCTTTCCAAGGAGCAGGAACGTACAATAATTTTGATACCAATTCTTCTCTTTACATCAATTCTATGACTCCTGATTCTCCTACGGTAGCGAGAGATAAAGCGATGCAGTATTCCGGTAGAGTTTCCGGAGGGGATATCAGTTGGACATTTAACAATGCTACAGATGATACTTCTGATGCGGTAAATACAGGATTGATGTCTTTGCTTCAAAATTATACTTCTCAAATGGTCTTTGTACAGGGAGAGTCTAGTTCTTCAACTTCGGGGCAAACATTGCTTATTGCCTCCAACAACAGCCAAACTGTTGCTTCCGGAACTGCAATCAGCCCGATGATCTTTACCTGGGGAGGAACTGCAACGGATGTAAGTGTTTCCAATCTTCCAAGTTCAGGGATAAGTTTTGTAAAAAACACAACCAACAAAACGGTAACGATTTCAGGAACTCCGACTTCAAATGTTAGTTTTACAATCACTACAACCGGTACTTCGGGAACTTCAGTTTCGGGAACTGGAAGCATTACTGTAACAACCACCGGAACGAATCCTCAAGGAAATGAAGTTCATAACTTTACCGCATCTGGATTAAGCAGTTCATTCTACAGCTTTACCTCAGCGAATATGAATTCTACGGACGGCTCTGCAAGCTATGACGGAATCACTTTAACCAAGAGATTGAAAATAGAATCATCCACCAATATCTCGTACTCGACAAGTGCAGCTTCATCTTTAACTTTAGTTTTTGATCCTACATTCACGGGAACCATAAAAGTAGATGGAACGTCTTACACAGCAAGTTCCGGTATTGTTAGCATTCCAACTATTGCAGCAGGTTCTCATTCTATCACGAAAGGAAGTGTTGCGAATCTTTATTATATCAAAACTCAATATCAGACAACGACTACTTCAAGGTTATCACAAACAGAAGTTAGCCAACCTAAAGCTATCATTTATCCTAATCCGGTTCAGAACGTATTCAGTATATCTACACCATATGTTATTGAATCTGTAATAATTACCAACAGCACAGGAAAGGTAATGAAAGAAATAAGAGGAAATGTACAAAGAGTAGATATCAGCAATTTTGAAAGCGGTGTTTATTTATTGTTAATTAAAACAAACCAAGGTTTATTACAGGAAAAAGTAATAAAGAAATAATAATAGTCTTAAATATTTGGTTACCGTCTTTATCGTCATGATAAGGGCGGTTTTTATTTCAAAAAAATAACCAATGACTGCTCATTGGTTATATATTATTTAGGAAGAATAGATTGAGTTTAACCTATCCTTTTTTTCACAAAAATCTCATAACTCAAATAAATGAGAGGAAGAGCCATTATACCGATGTATAAAGAGTTTTCCATTGCTCTTTCAGGCGCATTAGCTACTGCATACACCAATCCGAAAAACGCTCCTCCTAAGTGTGCGGCGTGACCAATATTATCATGTTGTCTAGGATTCAGCATCATATATACTGAATATCCAAAGTAAACTAGTCCAAAAAGATATCCAGGAATGGGAATTGGAATAAAGAAAAGATATATTCCTAAATCTGGAATCATTGCAATAGAAGCAAAAAGAATTCCCGAAACTCCTCCACTCGCACCAATTGCGGAATACCATGGTTGTCTCTGATAAATAAACAATGAAAATAAATTTCCTAATAAAATAGATCCGAAATAAATAATCAAAAATCCTAGATTTCCAAATCCCTGCACCACAATTGGACCAAAGAAATACAATGTCAGCATATTAAACACCAAGTGCATAAGATCTGCATGCAAAAAACCGGAAGAAAGTAAACGAATATATTCTTTTCGGTTCAAAATAGAACCAACACTAAATTTATATTTTTCAAAATTACTGCTTCCACTTGGTGCCATAAAGCTTGCAATTGCAGTAATTGCTATAATGATTATTAAAACATTCACTTTTTCAACATTTAATTTTCTGTATTCTCATCACTTTGGAACAGGTCTCCGATTGTACCTCCCTCATCATCTCCTTCAAAACGTTCCGGCTCTTCATAAACTTCCGGTTCCTCTTCTTCAGGCTCAGGAATCGTGATATTAATAGATTTCACCTTAAATTTCGTAAACTGATTTCCGATCGCTTTTATACCTTTTACAGCAATAAACTCATCAATATTTATCGTTTCAGGATCGCGTTCTTTTCCTTTATCTTTTGCAAAAATAATATCTGCAGTCGCATTATTGGCCACAATAATACTTTCTATAAAAGACTTAGAATGTTCCGAAGGCATGAACGTCTGAGGATTCGTATTATTTTCCAGTAAGAATCTTTTGATGAAATAAATTTCTTTCTCACCGTCATAATAAATACAGGTTACCGGTTGCTGCGGTCTCCATTTTTCAAGAACTAAATATTCGTCATCAAAACGGTTTCCGAGGTCAAAGCTTACCAATTTTGCTTCTCCGTTCGTATTGATGGTTAAGATCTTATCGTCTCCTTTAAAGCTTCCCAATAAAGTTCCTCTTACATCTGCATTCAGTCTTCTTACGGTTTCATCAAACCATATTTTTCTTGGGGCTAAAGTAGAAACTCCTTCTTCCTTCATGTCTACTTTCTTCACCGAGTATTTGGTAACCAGATTTCCTTTTGAATCACGTCCTTTAATGGCCAATTCAGAGAAATCGATATCCATCTTATTCTTTCTGATTCTCGGATTTGGTTTCAAAAGTACAGATACTGTTTCTGCTTCTCCATTTGGATTAGCAGAGAAATAAAGTGTTTCTGAACCTTTTTTATCTGAAGCTAAAGGATAGTCTGTATTTCGCGTTACTCCTGTTACGGAAAAACGCTTCATATAATACGGTCCTTCTCTACCTTCGCGATAGATCATGTTGTAAACCGTTCTCTTATCATTTTTCTTCCAGACTGCCACGTGAAGAATATCTTTTCCGATAAACGTTTTGGCTTCTACTTTTACAACTTTCATACTTCCGTCTTTTCTGAAAGTAATGATATCGTCAATGTCTGAACAATCGAACAGGTATTGATCTTTTTTCAGGGAAGTTCCAATGAAACCTTCTTCGAAATTAGCATAGAATTTTTCGTTCGCTACCGCAACTTTAGTTGCATCAATGGTATCGAAAATTCTTAATTCTGTTTTTCTTTGTCTGTCTTTTCCGTATTTCTTCTGAATATTCAGGAAATAATCAATAGCATACGTAATCAGATGTTCTAAATGATGTTTTACCTGCTCTATTTTTCCTTCTAAAGCGGCAATATTTTCTTTAAATTTATCTAAATCGAATCTGGAAATCCTTTTAATTCTGATTTCCGTCAGTCTTAAGATATCTTCTTCTGTAACAGCTCTCAAGAGATGTTTCGTATGAGGCTTTAAGCCTTCATCGATCGTCTTCAAAACGTCTTCCCAGCTTTTAACTTCTTCAATATCGTGATAAATCCTATTCTCAATAAAGATTCTTTCTAATGATGAAAAATGCCAACTTTCCTGCAACTCGTGAAGTTCAATTTCCAATTCTTTTTTAAGCAATGAAACCGTATGATCGGTATTTCTTCTTAAAATCTCAGAAACATTCAGGAACATTGGTTTATCACCAACAATTACACAGGCATTCGGAGAAATGGTAACCTGACAATCAGTAAATGCATATAGCGCATCAATTGTTTTATCTGGTGACGAATCATTAGGAAGATGAATCAGAATTTCAACTTTATCTGAGGTATTATCTTCAATTTTTTTGATTTTAATCTTACCTTTTTCGTTGGCTTTTAAGATAGAATCAATTAAGTCTCCCGTATTTTTAGAAAAAGGAAGCTCAGTAATCATCAAAGTATGTTTATCCACCTGATTGATTCTGGCTCTGGCTCTTACTTTTCCTCCTCTATGACCGTCGTTATATTCAGAAACATCTAAAAAACCTGCGGTAAGGAAATCCGGAAACAATTCAAACTTTTTACCTTTTAAATAGGCAACAGAGGCATTGATAAGTTCATTAAAGTTATGAGGAAGAATTTTTGTAGAAAGTCCTACTCCAATCCCTTCCACTCCCTGTGCCAAAAGCAACGGAAATTTCACAGGTAAATCTATCGGTTCGTTATTTCTACCGTCATAAGATTTCGTCCATTCAGTCGTTTTAGGATTGAAGACAACTTCTAACGCAAAAGGAGTCAGTCTTGCTTCAATATATCTCGCTGCAGCAGCAGAATCACCCGTATAGATATTTCCCCAGTTTCCCTGAGTATCTATCAACAATTCTTTTTGCCCGATTCCCACCATTGCATCGGTAATAGAAGCATCACCGTGAGGGTGATATTTCATGGTATTTCCTACAATATTGGCAACTTTGTTGTAACGGCCGTCTTCCAATTCTCTCATGGAATGCATTATCCTTCTCTGAACGGGTTTGAAACCATCAAATACCGATGGGATCGCTCTGTCCAAAATTACATAAGAAGCATAATCCAAAAACCAATCTTTATAAAGCCCGGAGACTTTTTTCAGGCTCTCACCTTCATGCGAGTTTTCTTCTGTCATCATTTAGTTAACTCTTTTTTCTCGTTATTAGTTTTTACTACTTTATTTAGAGAGAATTTCAAATCTTTTATTTCTTTTTTAGACAGGTATGATATTTCATATTTCAGCATCGTAGAGCCTGTACTCTTGCTGGATACTTTCACATACAGTCTCTTAATCAGAAACATATCTATAATTTCATAGCTGATGAGTTTATATTTTGGAAACTCATCACTTAATGGTTTGTTGATAAAAGGAACGATATTCCTGTTTCTAAAATTCAATGCTTCTCCATCACTGTCATACTCAAAAATCTGCCTTCCGATAAAGTAAAATACACCCAACATTACAGCCGGAATTACAATAAAAAGAAAGCTAAAGTCTCCCAATACATTGAGTCTTTCTTCTAAAAAGAATGCAATTATCCCACCCGCCAATGCCAATAACAACATCATATTAATGAAATTATATATTGAAATTTTACTGCGGTTACTTATTCTCATATAGTTTTTCTATTTTTTCTACTATTCTAATTTTCTTCTACAAGTTCTTTGTTTTGAATGTCCTGATCTTCCACTACCAGATTTTCTAAAATAAAAGTCTGTCTATCCGGAGTGTTTTTCCCCATATAAAATTCTAAAAGCTGGTCTATCGTCTGATCTTTTCCTATCACAACAGGTTCCAGTCTGATATCTTTTCCGATGAAATGTTTAAATTCATCCGGAGATATTTCTCCTAATCCTTTAAATCGGGTAATTTCAGGATTCTTTCCTAATTCATTCAGAGCTTTCACTCTTTCCTGCTCACTGTAGCAATATCTGGTTTCTTTTTTATTCCTTACCCTGAATAAAGGGGTTTGCAGAATATAAAGGTGTCCGTTTTTAATAATATCTGGGAAAAACTGCAGGAAGAAGGTAATCATCAACAATCTAATGTGCATTCCGTCGACATCGGCATCGGTTGCAATAATCACCTGATTGTATCTTAAATCTTCCAGACTTTCCTCAATATTCAATGCAGCCTGAAGTAAATTAAATTCTTCGTTTTCGTATACGACCTTTTTCGTAAGACCATAACAATTCAAAGGTTTCCCTTTTAACGAAAATACAGCCTGCGTTTCTACATCTCTGGATTTTGTAATCGATCCTGATGCAGAGTCTCCCTCGGTAATAAATATCTGCGTTTCTGCTTTTCTTTCCGCTTTCTGATCATTGTAATGCTGTCTGCAGTCACGAAGTTTTTTATTGTGAAGAGATACTTTTTTGGCTCTTTCTCTTGCCAGTTTCTGGATTCCCGAAAGTTCCTTTCTTTCTCTTTCTGAAATTAAGATTTTTCTTTGAATTGCTTCAGCAACTTCCGGATTTTTATGTAAAAAATTATCTAATTTACTTTTTAAGAAATCAATAATAAAAGTTCTTACCGTCGGTCCGTTTGGTCCTATATCGTTAGACCCTAGTTTTGTTTTGGTCTGAGATTCAAAGACAGGTTCTTCCACATTAATGGAAACTGCTGCAACAATCGATTTTCTAACGTCTGATGCATCAAAGTTTTTATTAAAGAACTCACGGATCGTTTTTACATACGCTTCACGGAAGGCATTCAAATGCGTTCCTCCCTGTGTTGTATTTTGTCCGTTTACGAATGAAAAATAGGTTTCAGTCTGCGATTTATCGGTATGCGTAATAGCCACTTCTATATCGCTATCTTTCAAATGAACAATGGGATATAATGTTTCATTTTCCAATTCTTCATCTAATAAGTCTTTAAGACCGTTTTCAGAATAAAATTTTTCTCCGTTGAAAAGAATCGTAAGTCCCGGATTCAGATACGCGTAATTGCGGAGCATTCTTTCGATATACTCTTTTCTAAATTTAAAATGTAGGAAAATTTCAGCATCAGGAATGAAGGAAATTTCAGTACCATTGCGATCTGAAGTTTCTTTTTCCTCAAAGTCTTCCGTAATTAATCCTCTCGAAAATTCTGCCACTTTCATTTTCCCGTCTCGGAAAGATCTTACGCGGAAATAGTCAGACAAAGCATTTACTGCTTTTGTCCCTACCCCGTTCAGACCAACTGATTTTTTGAAGGCTTTGCTGTCGTACTTTCCTCCCGTGTTCATTTTGGAAACTGCATCTACCACTTTTCCCAACGGAATTCCACGACCAAAGTCACGAATGGTAACTTTACCATCGTCCAATTTTATTTCAATTCTTTTACCTGATTTCATTCTGAACTCATCGATAGAGTTATCTAGAATTTCTTTAAGTAAAATATAAATACCGTCATCAGCAGAAGATCCGTCTCCTAATTTCCCGATATACATTCCGGGACGTAAACGTATGTGTTCCTGCCAATCGAGGGTTCTGATATTATCTTCGGAATAGATTGGGTTTGTTTCTTGTGACATATGTAATTTCAGCAATCATACAAAAATACAAATTTGGATAAAATTACATAAGTATTAATCATTTATTTTTTCTTAATTTGAGTCACCAAAAAACAAATTATCATCACAAAAACTAACCTATAATCATGAATACATCAAAGAAAGAAAAGATTTCAACTAAAATAAATATTCTATTATTTATTTTATTCTTTTCTCCACTTTATGTTTCACAAATTCCAGGTTTAATCAACTATAACGAAAGTGACGGATTAATCTGTTCTTATACTTATCGTATGAAACAGGATTACAATGGCTTTATGTGGATAGGTACGGATAATGGTTTATTCCGTTTTGACGGGAAAGAATTTAAACAATATGGCAGAAAAGAGGGATTAAAGAATATTGAAGTGATTACCAGTGAACCTTTACCCAACGGTGAAATTTTCATAGTTCCTTTTCTAAATGATTTTACCTACCTGAAAAATGGTAAAATCATGAATTCCAACTTTAATAAATATCTTTCTAACCCGTTTTCCAGCTATGTTCCAGTTATAACACCCAATGGCAATAAATTATATTTACATAGCCTTCGAGATCCTAAAGATATTTTTATTTATGAAAATGAACAACTCAAAAGATATCCTATATTTATTGATTATAAAGATCGGTTTTTACGCGCTTTCAAATTTGATTACCTTACCAATACCCTATATTTAAAAGGAGACCGAGACAATTATATTATTGCTTACAATGTCATTACTAAAAAACAGGAAATAATCCAAGCCAGTAAAGGAGAGCCTATTTATGAAAAGAATAATCTCATTGTATTTTATAATGAAAAAACACTCGAGGTTTATCAATTACAAGATGTAACCCACTTAAAAAAAATTCATTCTTACCCATTAACCGGAAAACTCATCAACTCAATTATTGATAAGAATAATAAATTATGGCTCAGTATGGCCAATGGTGGTGTGCTCTACTTCAATCAATCATTACTTGATGAAAGCAAAACTTTAGCTCCCCCCATCACATTACTAAAAGACCAGGTCATCCATTATGTTTTTGTAGATAAAGATGATAATGTTTGGTTCAGTTTAAGGAATAAAGGTATTTCTTTTATCAGTAAAGCATTTTTTGCTAACTATATTAATCTGCCATTGAAGAGTAATTCTGAATATATCAAAACAATTACTAAAGATCATGATCAAATTGTTATAGGTTATGATAGAGCTGCCGGTGCCATTTATAAAAATGGGAAACTAAAAGATATTGTACTTGATCCATCAGATAAAACAGAAAATAGAGCTGTATATGCCGATAAAAACATATTACTCTTCGCGCTTTCTTCTAAACTTTTTCTTTATGACATCTCCAAAAACAAAAGTGATATCATAATAGGAGGAGGTCCTAAAAATATAATTCCTTACACTGGTAATTCTATACTCATATGTAACTCTTCCGGTCTATTTATTTATAATTTAAACAGTAAAAAAAGTGATTACCTTTTCACTAAAAGAACATATAATGCTCTTCCTTATACCCAGGATAGTATATTCGTTGGTGATTTTAGTAATTTATACAAGCTTGATGTAAAAACAAAGAAGACTGCTTTATTCCTAAAAGGATATTATTTTACCGATATTAAAAAACTCAACAACAATCTCTATATAGGAGCTACCAATACCAATGGAATTGTCCTTTTCAACAACAAAAGAATATTACAAAAAATTTCGGAAAGTGATGGTTTATTGAGTCATCAGGTAAAGAGAATAGATATTGAAACCCCTACCACATTTTGGGCAAGCACAAACTACGGAATTTCAAGAATTAAATTGAATGGAAAAGATTTAAAAATCAATAATTTCACACAAATAGATGGACTTCCGTCCAATGTCGTAGCCGGTTCTGTGATAAAAAACGATTCAATTTTTATAGGCACTTCTAAAGGTTTAGGTATTTTTTCGATTAAAAAACTTCTTGCACAAAAGAAATTTATTAATAAAAAAGTCATTATCAATTCTGTAAAGATTGGGAACAATGAATATTTTGATCTTACCAAAAAACCGGAAGGATCCACGCCGGATGATGTAGTTTTCAATCTCAGCTTTCTTGACTATGCTTCGCAAGGAAAAATTAATTATAAGTATAAGGTAGCAGGACTTAGCGATGAATGGCAGGTAAGCAATTCCCCGAAAATCATTCTAAATTCTGTCCCACCCGGAAAGTATGTCCTGAAGGTTTTTGGATTAGGCTATAATGGAAAACAATCTCAGACTTCTACTGATCTCGCTTTTGAAATCAAACCTCATTTCTGGCAGACTTGGTGGTTTAAATTAGCATTAACGCTTGTAACACTGGGTATTCTTTTTACAGTTATCAACTTCTATTTCCAAAAAAGACGTAATAAAAAACTGGAAACTCTTAATTATGAAAAGAAAATTGCGGAATTGGAGTTACAGGCCATTAAAGCCCAAATAAACCCTCACTTTATTTACAATTGTCTTAATTCTATTCAATTTTTACTGTATAAAAAAGATTATCTGGAAACAGAAAATTATCTGGAGACTTTCTCACAGATGATCAGAAAAACGCTTCATTATTCGGAAAAGACCTTTATGCCGATACGTGAGGAAATAGAATATCTTTCTTTATACTTAAATATGGAGAAACTCCGCTTAAAAGATTTGTTCGATTACAAAATATCCACCTCTGAGAAAGTAAACAAAAACTGGGTTATTCCTTCATTATTGATACAACCCTTTGTAGAAAATGCCATAAAGCACGGAATTTCTAGCCTTAAAGACCGAAAAGGTTGTATTGAAGTTTATTTTGATCATACAGATTCAACGTTAAGCATAACTATTGAAGATAATGGTGTTGGAATCGGAAATTTATCAAAATCTATGGCTAAAGAGGATTCTTTTGGGGTAAAGCTTTCCCAAAAAAGAATTGAAACTTTTAAACAGCTTTTCGAAACCAGTATTATTTTAGAAATCAAAGATCTTTCAGAATACCAACAACAAGGGACACAAATAAAACTATATATAACACCTTATGAAAACAAAAACACAGGTCTGCATCATTGACGACGAAAAAGACGGCAGAGAATACATTGCTTTACTGCTGGAAAATGAATTTCCGGAGCTAGAAATTGACTTTCAGGCATCGAGTGTTGAAGAAGCATTCATTTATCTTACCAAAAACACTCCGGATATTTTATTTTTAGACATCCAGCTGAATGACGGTACCGCATTTGATCTGCTGTCCAACTTCAAAGAGCTTTCTTCACAGATCATTTTCATTACAGCTTATGAGCACTTTGCCATTCAGGCTATTAAAAACGGAGCTACCGATTATCTTTTAAAGCCTATTAAAAAAATGGATTTCATTATTGCTGTTAATAAAGCTTTAGAAAATATCAGAAAAAACAAAGCGTTTTCATCCAATACGACTCAGACCAATCAGAATAATAAGATCAGCTTACCTACTCTTCAGGGGTTCAAAATGATTACTATTACAGATATTGTAAGATGTGAAGCTGATTCCAGTTATACCACTTTTTATCTGACAGACAAAACCAAAATCATCGTTTCCAAAACCCTTCATGAGTTTGAAGAAACGTTAGCAGAGCATAATTTTTTCAGGATACATCACAAGCACCTGATCAATCTTTCTCATCTACAGGAATACATCAAAGGCAAAGGTGGACAGGTTGTTATGAGTGACAACTCTATCCTAGATGTATCTGTTCGTAAAAAAAATGATTTCCTTCAAAAGGTTGATGCTTTAGACTAAACTCATATTAAAATCACTTACAAAAAGTATTTAAAATAATAGATATTTAGAAACAAAAAGGCTGTCTTTCGACAGCCTTTTCTTATATCTTTAATCTCATTAAAATCCGTCCCCATCCAAGAGATTACCCAAACCTCCTAAAATACTTCCCTGCTCTTTATTTTTAGTTGTTCCGTATTGTAAAATTCTACTAGCTAATCTTGAAATAGGCAAAGTCTGAATCCATACCTTTCCGGGACCTCTTAATTGGGCAAAAAACAATCCTTCCCCTCCGAAAATGGTATTTTTGATTCCTCCTACAAACTGAATATCATAATCTACCGTATGCGTAAAACCAACGATACATCCTGTGTCAATTTTCAGGATTTCTCCCGGCTGAAGATCTTTTTCGATCACGTGTCCTCCACTGTGGACGAAGGTCATTCCGTCACCTTCCAATTTTTGCATGATAAATCCTTCTCCACCAAAAAGACCTGTTCCTAATTTTTTCTGAAATTCAATTCCAACAGTAACTCCTTTAGCCGCACAAAGAAAACTGTCTTTCTGACAGATCACTTTACCTCCAAGTTTACTTAAATCAAAAGGAAGAATTTTTCCTGCGTAAGGCGCGGCAAAAGTCACTTGCCTTTTATCTGAAGAAGTATTCGTAAATACCGTCATAAAAAGGTTTTCTCCCGTAAGCATTCTTTTTCCCGCAGAGAAAAGTTTCCCCATTAATCCCTTTTCTGTTCCGTCTCCGAATAAGGTTTCCATCTGTATCCCGTCTTTCATCATCATAAAACTTCCCGGTTCTGCAATTACGCTTTCTTTAGGATCCAGCTCAATCTCTACGCATTGCATTTCTTCCCCGTAAATTTTATAATCTATTTCATGATTAATCATAGTG
This sequence comes from Chryseobacterium taiwanense, assembly GCF_000813825.1. Classification (GTDB taxonomy): domain Bacteria; phylum Bacteroidota; class Bacteroidia; order Flavobacteriales; family Weeksellaceae; genus Chryseobacterium; species Chryseobacterium taiwanense. The sequence continues at coordinate 241,438 of NZ_JWTA01000008.1, read as the reverse complement.
TTCAAAGTAATTTTAAGTTATTCGCTACAATATTAACATTTTTTACATTCCGTTTTGAAAAAATAAATTAAATTCGATGTGATTAAAAAATTTCAGTTCATGATTCAACTTCCTTTATCCAAACTTTCCAATATCGGAACTACTATATTCAGCCAGATGACGCAGCTTGCCAATGAAAATGAAGCCATCAATTTATCTCAGGGATTTCCTGATTTTATGCCCGATGCTGAACTACTGAATTACGTAGATCATTTTATTAAAAAAGGATTTAATCAATATGCTCCCATGGGAGGAATGATCGGTTTAAAGGAAGAAATAGCCAGAAAAATTGAAAATTCTCATCAGGCGATTTACCATCCGGATACAGAAATAACGGTAACTTCTGGCGGAACACAGGCTATTTTCACGACCATTGCCACTTTTGTAAAAAAAGAAGATGAAGTGATTATTTTTGAACCTGCTTATGATTGCTACGAGCCGACTGTTGAGCTTTTCGGAGGAGTTGTAAAACGTTTCGAAATGAAAGCTCCTGATTATGAGATTGACTGGAATGCCGTTAAGAATTTGGTATCAGATAAAACCAAGATGATTATCCTGAACAATCCCAACAATCCTTCAGGAAGAATTTTAAAGGAAAAAGACATTCAGGAATTAATAAATATCGTAAAAGGAACTTCTATTTTAATTCTTAGCGATGAGGTCTATGAGAATATTGTTTTTGATGGAAAGCAACATCTGAGCATCTGTAAATATCCTGAATTAAAAGAAAGAAGCCTTTTGGTAGCCTCGTTCGGAAAGTTATTTCATGTTACAGGCTGGAAAGTGGGTTATTGTGCAGCTCCTAAAAACTTAACCGATGAATTCAGAAAAATCCATCAGTTCAATGTTTTTTCTGTCAACACACCGATTCAAATGGCTTTGGCTGAATACATGAAAAACGATGAACATTACACTCAACTCAATCAGTTTTTCCAAGAAAAAAGAGATTTTTTAAGACAAGGTTTAGCAACTACCTCTTTCGAACTTTTAGATTGTGAAGGAACGTATTTCCAAGCTTTGAAGTACGATAAGATCTCCGATAAGAATGATTTCGACTTTGCCAGTGAACTTACCATCAATCATAAAGTAGCAAGTGTTCCGTTCTCTTCTTTCTATAAGAATAAACTGAATGAGCATGTCATTCGTCTGTGTTTTGCAAAAAAGCAGGAAACGTTGGAAAAAGCACTTGAAAATCTATCTAAAATATAATTCTATCACATCAATGGAGAAAGAAGCCTTGCCAAATGTTCAAAAAAGACTTTATGTTTAGGCCTTTTTCTCCATTCATTCAATGACAGTTCTTTAGAGTCTTTCATATCTTCAAAGAAAATAGCTTCCAACTTTTGATTGATCTCCTGATCAAAAATCAGTGTGTTGACTTCAAAATTAAGCTCCTGGCTTCTCACATCCATATTCGCTGTTCCTACACTTGAAAAATCATCATCCACAATCATGGTTTTGGAATGGATAAATCCTTTTTTATAAAAGAATATACGGACTTTATTCTCCAAAAGTCCTTCATAGTAAGAATAAGCAGCTGAGTTTACGATTACAGAATCTCCTTTTTCAGGAACCATCAACCTCACATCCAATCCTGCCTGTGCCACCTGTTTTATGGCATTTAAAATTGTTTCTACAGGAATAAAATAAGGCGTAACGATATATACTCTTTTTTTTGCAGATAAAATGGCAGAACTTGTGCTCAACATAATTACGGGACTTGTATCCGGTCCGCTTGCGGCAACCTGAACCAATTTATTCCCTTCATACTGGTCATCATAATCGAAATAATCTTTTGATAAATGAGGAATCTTTTCTGTAGCAAAAACCCAGTTGGTAAGAAAGAGAAACTGAAAATAAAAAGCCGAATTTCCTTTGAGATACAAATGAATATCGCGCCAGTATTGTTTGGAATTAGGATTGATATATTTGTCGGAAACATTAATTCCTCCCGTAAAAACTTCTTTACCGTCGATGATGATGATTTTACGGTGATCCCTATAGTTCACCCTGTTTGCCAAAAGCCTGAATGTAATTTTATTCACGGGAGAAACTTCAATTCCTGCACCCTGTAGCTTTTTAATCATTTTTTTGCCGATTTTTCCACTTCCCATCGCATCATACAAAAAACGGATCACAATCCCTTCTTTGGCTTTAAGGATAAGTAATTCCGCTAACTGATTACCAATACCATCGTTTTCATAAATATAATATTCTAAATGGATATGGTGTTTTGCTTTCCGAATACATTCAAAAACCTTGGCAAACTTTTCTTCTCCGTTCACCAATATTTCTACTTCATTTTTAGCCGATAAAGGAGAATGCGCTGCATTATACAGAAAATTGATGGTTGTAATATATTCTCTCAGCTGATCTCCACTTACTTTTAAAGATTCCGAATGGGTCTTTTCAATATAATTCTGAATATCCTTGTAGATCTTCTCATTGATCTCAAACTTGAAATTGTAAAATTTATTTTTCCTGTAGTTCACCCCAAAAACAAAGTAGATAATGATTCCCACCACCGGAATGAAAATGATCAACAATAAATACGCTAAGGTTTTACTGGTGGTTTTAGTGTCCATAATAATCTTCCCCGCCAGAAGAATAACGGCGGCAAAATAGATTACTTCCAGAATAAGTAAAATATATGGGAACTGATCTAAAAATTCTTTCATCATCAAAATATGATACCCCTATTTTTACATTAGCCTAATAAAGATATAAAAAAAGCGGTAGAAAACTACCGCTTGATTTTTAAAAGAACATTCCTCCCGAAACTTCTATTCTTTGTGCATTAATCCATCCCGCTTCATCTGTACATAGAAAAGCAACTACACCTCCGATGTCATCCGGCAACCCTGCTCTTCCTAAAGCAGTATTTGACGCTACCAATGCATTCACATGTTCATCATCTCTCGTTCTTCCGCCTCCGAAATCCGTTTCTATTGCTCCCGGAGCCACTACATTTGCCTTGATTCTTCTTGCCCCCAATTCCTTCGCCATATATCTCGTCAACATTTCTACTCCCGCTTTCATTGATCCGTAAACTGCTGAACCTGGTAAAGCAAATCTTGCCAGTCCCGAAGAAACATTTACAATTCCTCCACCGTTATTGATGAAAGGCAAAAACTTCTGAGTCAGGAAAAACACTCCTTTGAAGTGAATATCTACCATATCGTCAAGCTGTTCTTCAGTCACCTCAGTTATTGGCGAATACAGCGCTGTTCCTGCATTATTTACCAAGTAATCAATGTTGCGGCTTTCTGTATTTGCTTCCAGATGATCTCCGACCTGTTTTATAAACGCATCAAAGCTTTTGATATCTTTTGTATCCAACTTATAAGCGATCGCCTTTCTTCCCAACGCCTGAATTTCTTCAACAACATGATCAGCTTCTTCTTTATTACTTCTGTAGGTAATAATCACATCAAGTCCTTTTTGAGCGATTTTAATAGCTGAATTTCTTCCTAATCCACGGCTTCCTCCTGTAACTAATGCGATTTTTGTTCTTGTTTCCATTTTTTGTTTGTTTTTGATGGGACAAAGTTCTGACAATTCTATGGTGAAGTGTTTGCTCGAATCAAACTGAAATTTGCAAAATTCAAATCACGAACGAAATTCCAGCGGAGCGAGTGATGTTTTCTTTTTAAAGAAGTTTGAAAAATGGGCTATTTCTTCAAAACCCAACGAATACGCAATTTCTGAAACGTTCCATTTGGTCTGTTTTAAAAGTATTTTGGCTTCCTGCACGATTCTTTCGGCAATGATTTCAGTAGTCGTTTTTCCGGTGCTTTCTTTGAGTTTTTTATTGAGATAATTAACATGAACCGACAGTCGATCCGCATAATCTTTTGCACTTTTCAATTGCAATCTCTGATCTGAATTCTCAATCGGAAACTGTCTCTCCAACAGCTCTATAAACAATGAAACCACACGTAATGAGGCATCATTTGAGGTTGACAGTTTAGAAGCTGGTTGTAACTTTTGTCCATAATGAATCAGTTCCAATACGTAGTTTCTAATTAGATCATATTTAAAGATATAGTCCGAATCGATTTCTTTTTTGATCTTGCCATACAATAGCTCGATCTCATCTGCCAGTTCATCATCAATTTCAAACAAAGGAATATTTCCCGGCTGAAAAATTGGTAAGTCTTCAAGGGTACTGTGAGATTTGTCTTTTATAAAGAAATCTTCTGTAAATACACAAAAGCTCCCCGACTGCTGCGGATCTTCAGGAACCCAGTGATAAGGGACTTTGGGAGTAGCAAACAACAAAGCATTCTTTTGAATCTGAATAACTTTATCTGCATACTCTGCACGGTTACGTCCTCTGATCAGGCTTATCTTATAGTATTTCCGTCTGTTATAAGGCATTTCAGCCGTCGTCTTTACCCTTTCAATGGTTTGGGCAATATCAAATACATTAAAATGACCGATATCTTTATGAAGCCCTTTAGGAAAGATCGTTTCTATATCTGTTCCGAGTTTCGCCGTCATTTCCTTATAGAAATCATCCAGCGAAGTATATGAAGTATGGGCAGTCTTTTCCATCATGTTGATTTGTAAAAATCAAATGTACAAAATAATCTCAATCTATTAACTTACCGTTTGCGAAATCAAATTGAAAACCCATTTCCCATTCCTCCATACTGCCGAATATCCGTTTACAGAACCTCCTGATGCTTCATGAATGTAGAACTTTTGAGGATCATTTTTATCTTTTTGAATTAAAGAATAAATTGTTCCAAAAATTACTGTTGAGCGAACATAATAAGGTTGTTTCTCTTTATTCTCAGAAAAAATAAGAACTTTATATTCTGGATTTACCTTTTGAAAATACTCACAGTCGGATTCATAAGCAGAAATAAAATAAGACATATCCTTAAGTTTCTCCTGTACCATCCCTAAATGCTGTGACATCATATTTTCATATAAATCAGTAAACTTGTTTTTCTCTGATTTAAAAAGGGGATTATGATCTTTAAAATCAGTAATACCGTCTCCGTCTGTATCCTTATTGTGAGGGTTTAATCCAAAGCTTTCTTCAAAAATATCATTATAGCCGTCTTCATCCGAATCTTGTTCTAAAGTTTTTAAATCTATTGTAAATAATTTCCCGTCTTCAATAGCTGAATAATCATCATGACCGGGAAGCCCCGGAACTTTAATGATCTTTACCAAACTGCCTTCAAGCCGAAGAAAACCATCTTTTACAATAGGGTTTTGCTGAAATTTATTAAAATAAAAATGACTGAAACTTAATCCTAAAAAATAAGCAGAAGGTTTGTCTTTTTCAATTTTCAACAACCAAAATCCAAGATTATTGGCACCCAAAGCATATTTAACGTTACCATCTGTTTGTTTGAATGAATAATAAAACTGTCCTAAAAATTTTTCGTTAAAATCTGAAAACTCGGTCTCCATTTGTTTCCAGTAATCTTCAGAATATCTATTTATCTTAGTATATTCTAAACTATCCTGTTGAAAGCTTCTGTATTTTTTGAGATCTATAATCCTGAGATAATCTGGTTTATGATCGAGAATCTGTTTTACCGTATAAGGTTCCTTCTCAACGTATCCTTTAAAATAATTATCATTTTCCTTTAAAAAACATTTTTCCTCAATGCTTTTAGAACATGAAATCAGCAAAACAAAAATGCTCAGGTATAAAATCTTCATTTATTACAAGTTTCCGGTAGAAATGCAAAAAGCGCTCCCAAAATACATCGGAAGCGCTTTTCATTTATAACTAACTTTAATATTTTCTTATACGTTGAATCTAAAGTGCATGATGTCACCATCTTTCACGATATATTCTTTACCTTCTACAGAAAGTTTTCCGGCTTCTTTTACCTTCGCTTCAGATCCGTACTGCATATAATCATCATACTTGATTACTTCTGCACGGATGAATCCTTTTTCAAAGTCTGTATGGATTACTCCTGCCGCTTGAGGAGCTGTCCATCCTTGTCCAATAGTCCAAGCTCTTACTTCTTTAACTCCTGCTGTAAAATACGTCTGAAGTTTTAATAAATCATACGCTTTTCTGATCAAACGGTTTACTCCCGGCTCTGTAAGCCCTAATTCATCAAGGAAAATCTCTCTTTCTTCGTATGTTTCCAGTTCATTGATATCTGCTTCGATCTGAGCTGCCAATACTACGGTTTCAGCGCCTTCTCCTTTCGCCATTTCTTCAATTTTAGCAATCCATTCGTTTCCGTTTTTAATAGAGTTTTCGTCTACATTACAAACGTAAAGAACTGGCTTATTTGTCAACAACTGAACTTCTCCAATTACTGATGCTGTGAAATCATCCGTTGCAAATTCTCTTGCATTTCTACCATCTTCAAGGTGTTTCTGAAGATTCTGAAGTGTTTCATACGTCAAAATATCTTCTTTCTTTCCTGATTTGATGAATTTCTTAGCTTTTTCCACTGCTTTTCCTACAGTTTCCAAATCTTTTAACTGAAGCTCAATATCAATAATTTCTTTATCTCTTAGCGGATCTACCGAACCTTCTACGTGAACGATATTCCCGTTATCAAAACATCTTAAAACGTGGATAATAGCTTCACACTCACGAATGTTTGCCAAGAACTGGTTTCCTAATCCTTCTCCTTTGCTTGCTCCTTTTACAAGACCTGCAATATCAACAATCTCAACAACAGCCGGTAAAACTCTCTCAGGTTTTACGATTTTTTCCAATTCAAACAATCTTTGATCCGGTACAGAAACCGTTCCTAAGTTCGGCTCGATCGTACAGAAAGGATAGTTTGCAGACTGTGCTTTTGCGTTGCTCAGACAGTTAAAAAGAGTTGATTTACCTACATTCGGTAAGCCTACGATTCCACATTTCATAATGAAATTTTATTTTTTAATTATAGTGTTATGAACCTTTCAGTTTCATATCGTAAAATTCTAAGTTTAAAGCTCAAGATATTTTATAGTAAATTTACTATTCAGCACCTTGCACTTTCAGCGTGCAAAGATAGTGAATTTTAAGAGAGTTTCATAATAAAAAAAATCTGTCAGGTCTTGACAGATTTTTATGAGGTAAGAAAAGTATTTTATCCACACTTCTTTTGAATGAGAAAAACTATTTCAGTTTTTTCGCCATATAATCACTTTCATTCCCTAATCTGTCGATTGCTTTTATCGCAACAGCAGTCAGCGTTTTACCGTCTTTAAACTTTGGAAGTTCTTTTGAAAGCTGGTCTAAGGTTAAGATCTCTGTTTCCCAAACTCCGTTATATTGGCTAAAAAGTACCCATTGAAAGACTTCTCCAATATTTTTAGTACTCCAATTTACCTGTACAATGCTTCCGCTTTCCGTACTGAATATTGTAGGTTTCTGTAAAGGAGCCGATACAATCCATGGTGTTTTAGGCACTAATGCTTTTTCTTTATAGGGTCCGTTTTTCAACGTAGGCAGCATATTCGCATTTTTTGTTAATCCAGCAATGCTCCAGTGAATTTCTCCCGCATCATTTTTTAGAACTTGTCTGGAAATCTCAATCTGATTTTTAATTTCCGTCGGTCGGTCAGGAGATCTTACTTCAACGGTATTTAATCCCGGCCAAAGATGACGTTTCATGGTATTTTCAGACTGCCACCAATTGAGTAAAGCTTCAAATCCCTGTCCTTTAGAATCGATGGTCCAGTATAACTGAGGCGAGAAATAATCTACCCAGCCTTTATTCAGCCAAAGTTTTGCATCAGCATACAGCTCGTCATATTGTGAAGATCCTGTAATCCCTTCCGGATAACCGGGTTTCCAGATCCCGAACGGACTGATTCCGAATCGTACATAGCTTTTCTCTGCGTGAATTTCTTTATAAATCCTTTCAACAAACTTATTCACATTATCTCTTCTCCAGTCTGCTCTTGTTAAGGTTCCGCCACTGCTTACATAGGCATTCCAGGTTTTATAATCCGGAAAATCGGCTCCCCTGTTGTAAGTAGCATAAGGATAAAAATAATCATCAAAATGCACTGCATCAATATCGTATCGCTTTACAATATCTTTTACCACATTAGAAACATGCCCCTGTGTTTTCGGATCGGCAGGATCCAGCCAATACATTCCGTTTTTTAATCTGATGACAATATCCGAAAGCTTGTTAACCATTGATAAACTGTTGGGTGTTCCTCCATTGGCGTGATGGGCACGGTAAGGATTGAGCCATACGTGAAGTTCCAATCCTCTTTTATGCGCTTCTTCAATCCAGAACTGTAAAGGATCATAGTTCGGATAAGGTGCTTTTCCCGTTTCTCCTGTTAAAAAATAAGACCAAGGTTCAAGATTACTTGTGTATAAAGCATCCGCAGAAGGTCTTACCTGAAAAATAACGGCATTGAAGTTATTCTCTTTCAGCATATCCAACATGCTGATTGCTTCTGCTTTTTGCTGATCAACCGTTAAGGTATTTCTTGAAGGCCAGTTGATATTCGCCACACTTGCAATCCATGCTCCTCTGAACTCTCTTTTAATGTCAGGAAGATTGGTTCTGAAATCTTCTTCAGACGGGATAACTGCTGTTTTAACTACCCCTACGGAATCTTTTTGTACCGAGGCGACAGGTTTTGCTGTATTTTTATTTTTTACGGGTTTTGTGGTATCCGCTAAAGTTTTAGAACTGCTGCATGAAGCGAAAGCTCCCAGCAAGAAGATTAGTTTTAATTTATTCCCTTTCATCGTTTGAAAAACTGCCTTAAATTATATTTCGATCAATTAAAAATGAAAAATACTCATTTTCTTCTAATCCCTACTAAAAAAGCCCCGAAAAAATCGAGGCTTTAGTATCTATAAGAATTTCAGATTATGCTTTTGCTGATCTTTCCACTCTTTTTCTTTCTTCTTCAGAAAGTAATTTCTTTCTCATACGGATGAAGTTTGGAGTTACCTCGATCGCTTCATCAGCCTGGATATATTCCATACATTCTTCAAGAGAGAATAAGATTTTTGGTGCAACACCAGTATCTTTATCCTTACCAGAAGCTCTCATGTTGTTCAGCTGCTTAGCTTCTACGATGTTTACTACCAAGTCACCCGGCTTGTTTTGTTCACCGATAACCATCCCTGCATAGATTTCCTCACCCGGATCTACGAAGAACTTCCCTCTATCCTGTAGTTTAGCAATAGAATATTCTGTTGCAGGACCTTGCGTTTTGCTGATCAATACTCCATTGTTTCTTCCAGGAATAGCACCTTTGAAAGGCTTGTATTCTGTGAAACGGTGTGCCATAATAGCTTCCCCTGCAGTAGCCGTCAACATCTGAGAACGCAATCCGATCAAACCTCTTGAAGGAATTTCGAATTCCATGTGCTGCATCTCCCCTTTTGTTTCCATGATGTGAAGATCTCCTTTTCTCTGAGTTGCCAAGTCGATTACTCTAGAAGCGTACTCTTCAGGAACGTCAACTACCAAAGATTCGTAAGGCTCACAGCTTACTCCGTCGATTTCTCTCAAGATAACCTGCGGCTGACCGATTGTCATTTCATACCCTTCTCTTCTCATCGTTTCAATCAAAACTGACAAGTGAAGAATACCTCTACCGAAAACTAGGAAAGTGTTTGCATCATCAGTCTGCTGAACTCTTAATGCTAAGTTTTTCTCTAATTCTTTCGTTAATCTTTCTTTCAGGTGATTAGAAGTTACATACTTACCATCTTTACCAAAGAAAGGTGAGTTGTTGATCGAGAACGTCATGTTCAATGTAGGCTCATCAATTGCCGTTCTTTCCAATGGTTCAGGGTTTTCAAGATCTACGAAAGAATCTCCGATCTGGAAAGCATCGAAACCTACTACCGCACAGATATCTCCGGCTTTTACTTCAGTTACTTTTTTCTTTCCTAATCCTTCGAAAACGTATAATTCTTTTACTTTTCCTTTTACCACTTTTCCGTCTGCCTGCGCAAGACCGATCCATTGAGATTCCTTAATCTCCCCTCTTGTTACTTTTCCGATCGCAATTCTTCCTAAGAAAGAAGAGAAATCTAGAGAAGTAATCTGCATCTGAAGGTTACCTTCAGTTACTTTCGGTGCAGGAACGTATTGTAAAATACCATCCAATAATGGTAAAATATCTTCAGTTTGTTCTAATGAAGTGTTGAACCAACCTTGTTTTGAAGAACCGTAGAATGTTGGGAAATCCAACTGCTCTTCAGTAGCCTCAAGATTGAAGAACAGGTCAAATACCTGATCGTGAACCTCATCCGGACGACAGTTTGGCTTATCAACTTTGTTGATTACTACCAATGGTCTTAATCCTAATTCCAACGCTTTCTGAAGTACGAATCTTGTCTGTGGCATTGGTCCTTCGAACGCATCCACCAACAAAATAACTCCATCAGCCATTTTCAATACTCTCTCTACTTCTCCACCAAAATCGGCGTGACCAGGAGTATCGATTACGTTAATTTTCGTGTCTTTATAAGTAACAGAAATATTCTTAGATAAAATCGTGATCCCTCTTTCTCTTTCAAGATCGTTGTTATCCATAATTAATTCTCCACTCTCCTGATTTTCTCTGAAAATATTGGTAGCGTGGATGATTTTATCAACCAAAGTAGTCTTACCGTGGTCAACGTGTGCGATAATCGCAATATTTCTAATGTTTTGCATAAAAGATTTTTACGGGTGCAAAAATAGTGATTTTTAATGAAAAACTCACTAATAAGTTTTGTTAATTAACAAATTCATAATGAGAAGGTTAAAAGAAAAGCTATTCTTAAGCTTCTACAATTGAGTTCATTATCTATATATTTCTATCAAAAATTACGAATATGAGATTAAGTTTTTATGACCAATCTCAATACTTTTTTCCAAAAAAGTAAATCAAAGCGGCCTGAATTAAAACAATCAATCCCATTTTCAGCAAAAATGAAGTCTTGGAAATTTTATGTCTGAAAATGAGCATAGCGGCAATTGATCCGATGGTTCCACCCAGAAAAGAAATCCCCAATAAGGTAGTTTCCGGTATTCTTCGCCGATGTACAATCGATTTTCTTTTGTCTAATCCAAAAATAACGAAGCTGAAAAAATTAATAAGCAATAGATAATAAAGCATTGCGGCAAATCTAAATAAAAAAAGAGTGTTACAAAAACACTCTTCTTATTTTATTTATACACATGCCATTACTTCGCATGGATCCTGTGGTGGCGCTTCACCACAAATAATATCAAAGGTTCCACAGCTACTGGAATCTCCGGTTCCCCATCCCCACTGCACAACACATGTGATTGGATCTTTACATCTTACCATTCCTTTAGCAATTCCTCCCTGAATTGATTTCATTTCACTGCGTGAAACTTTTTTTAGTTTTTTCATGATCTATTTTTGATTAGTTTGAATGATAAATGTATAAAAATATTTTCAGGAAAAAAGGGTTTTGGTAAAAATATTTCATTTTTTGATGAATTATTTATTTTATGTTAAATCAAACATCACAATACATTATATCATAAATTTCATCTATTATTGCCGCACCATCTTACAAATCTTTTGTGTTCGCCATCAGGCACTCCTCTAACCCCACAAGTTTCTGAAGTATAAAAAGAACCCACGCCGTTGTATATACTACTAAAGTATTTAGTGAGCTTTCAAGACCTCACCCTACGGGTGTACAAGCACCCTCGCTATTTTTTTTTATCCAATAATCAATTCAATGCCGGCTTTTTCTGCCTTGTACTTTATTTTTGTCTGTAATTCATAATAGCTCCAGTTGCGCAATACAAATTCCTGATCTTTGGCAATTCCTATCTTGCCTTCCTGATCTTTAAGAATTAATGTACCCGCTTGCTGCCGGATGCAGAAATCAATCAGCTGCCGACTGTAAACGTGAAGCCGATCACTTACATATCTGCTTTCCATATTTTCTGTTCTATACAATGCCTTTTGTTTTCGTTTGACTCCATTTCCTGAACGTGAATAAGCGATACCATCCTGAACTCTTTTCTGACCTGCCTGAATGGCCAACCTGCGGTATAAAAACTCCTCTTTTGAGCCAATATTGATTCGCACATTGTTAGCTTTTGCCACTATGGGATGTTCCAGAGACAGAGAAGCTTCCGCAATGATTTCAGGTTTTAAATGATTCTTTTCTTTTTCAAATTCAAAAACGGCGAGCCAAAAGATTTTACCTGCTTTAAGCTGAACCTGCGATGTGCAGAGCTTTATCTCTTTTTTTAGCAGGCGTTCCATGATCAGTCGTTTATCAGAATAGTCCTTTCCTAAATAGGTTTTAACCGGAATTGCAAACATATTGAAGCAAAACGCTTTCTTTTCGGGATCATATCTCATTTTGCTTATACATTTGACAGGAAGTGGAATGGGAATGTCTTTTTTGAAATTTCTCAGTGATTTTGTTCCCTGCCAATAATCGGCTTTGTTTTTAGAGAAGGTTGATTGAATCGTATTGTTCAGGCTTCCCAAAATATCGGTGGGGATTCCCCCTTTGAATCGGTCAAAAACCATCCTTGCTGTGCTGTTTGTTTTCGAACGGTTAAACATTCCCATTTCATCTTTGCTTGCATCAGCCAGTTTATATTGGATTTCTTCTGTTAGGTAAAAAAAATCCTTGATCATTTCCTGAACATACAGATGGGAAGCGATTAAGTTAGCTGCCCGGAAACAGCGGTTCTGATATCGGTAGAGCTTTTCCCACATCTCATTTTTTTGATCTAATGGAGCATCGATCAACAACTGAATTTTTCGGGTCAGTGTCATTGTAGATTTTTCCATATCAAATTGGTATTTCAGCGTTGTTTCGATTCTGTACATATTGATAGGCATACAGAAACTCGCGATGCACTTCCTTTTCAGAAAGTTTGAGTTCTCGTGCAATGTCTGCAAATGAAGATTTCTGTTCACATCTTCTACGCATAATTTCAATTTGTTGACTGCTGAGGTTTTCTGACCATTCTTCATTACTGGAAGTTTTTTCCTGTGGCTGTTCAAAAGAACTTTTATTAAGAATTTTCCTTAGATCATCAATGGCTCTGCTTACCTCATTGCCGATGTCTTTAACACTACTTCCCATTGCTTCTGCAATAGGTTTGTATCGGAAGCCATATTGAAGGCATAGCTCAATCAGGTGTTTTCTTTTAGGATTTATCACCTTTAAGACCTTATTGACTTCATCAAAATCTTTTTGATTGGATTCCTGACGAATAAGATGTTCTTTGTCTTGCAGAGGATCATAACCGACAAGATAATCCTGATAATTTTCAAAACTTTCAAGGGAAGCCGTTAAGCGTGCGAATTTATTTTTCGGAGTATTGAAATAGGTTATACAGTCTCTTTTCAGAACGAACCGTAAAAATCCCAAAATATGATTTGGGGTTTCAATAGAATCACGGTGCAGCCAAAGTTTAAGAAACGTATCCTGAACAAGCGTTTCCACCACAAAATCATCTTCAAGCTTTTGTTTTCCAAGCCAGAAAAGAAGTCTTTTGTACCGTAAATGTATATGTTCCAGAGAGGTAGGATTGCCTTTTTTCAGCAGTTCGTACAGCTGAAGATCGGTTAACTTTTGGGGCAAGCATTCATTTTCTTTCATAAGCAATGTTTTTAAGCAAAATTATTGCTGGAAGGAACTGCCTAGATTTCTTATGAATTCTCTACACCATTTAAAAACACTATCTCACTACATTTTGCCCAAAAGAAAAGGCGTGGAACTCAGCTTATTGACTAAAGGCACTGGTATACCCGTGTACGATAAGTGAGCCCACGCCGCGGTCGTGAGCTAAGATACTTATCTTCTCGTACACATTAAAATTACCAATTTTCTAGTCGAGAATCTAAGCAATAGCTTCGAATATTTTTTGAAGTATTGCAAAGTTACCTTTATTGTAACTTATATAGCAAATATAAAACATTTTTCTTAACGTAGGTTAATTCGACTACATTAATTTGTTAAAATCTCATCAATTTGTCTATCCAAAGTGACCGAAATGGATAAATTAGAATTTAGAACTGCATTTGGTAAAAGAATTGAAATGTTTAGGAAAAAACTGAATTTGAGTTATAGAGAGTTGGCTCAAAAATGTGATGTAGATCATAGCAATATCAGTAAAATAGAAAAAGGTGAAGTAGATCTCAGAATCTCTACTATTCAAGAGTTAGCGAAAGGACTAGATGTCCATCCACAGGAACTATTTGATTTTAAATTAAAGTAAGAAAAATTTGTATTAATTTTTAATGAGAGCTGTTTTAGCGATGAAACCTTGATCATCGAAAGAATTCCTTTTGTCAACTATTTAATATTACTGATTATAGGCACACTCAAAAATGGAGTTTTTTGTTAAGATATAAAAAAAATGTTCTATTCTTTATTCTCAAAACAAATTCCACTCTTCAAGTAGTGTTATCTTTGAAAATTGCGATGCGGTAGTTGTTAAATATACAATATTTTAAAATACTAAAATGTGATTAATTAAATATTACGACTAAATTATTTTATTAATTCCAATTCCTTTGCGATATCCATTACTAACTTACTCATTGGTCTTTTATGTATGTCTTTATCCTCAGTATAATTCCCAATTAGTGTCCGTTTGAATAATGCGGGATGTAAGTTTAATTTTTTAAAATTATCTTCCAAGGTTTTTAAATATGAGCTATTATATATTTGACTCTTAATAATTAATTCTTCAATTAAATCAACTTGTGTTTGGTAAACACCTTCGATATGAAACACTTCATTAAATTTCTTCACTCCAGGAACATAAGAGGGTTCTACAAAACTAAATTCTATCTCATTTGAGTCTTTTGTAGTCAAATATTTTGCTTTAGCATTAGAATTTAATTTAAATTTATAACTAGAATTTTTCGTTTTAAAGGCGTTATCAGAATATAACTCTAGTTCAATAGGATTGGTACTTTTTAGTCTGTTACACGAAGCACAAGCAGGATATAAATTAAATAATGAAATACTTAAAAAAGGATAATCATCCTTTGAATGATAATGATCTACATCAAATTTAGCTGAATATTCTTTTTTAGAATTTTTAATTGCTGAAATAGTTAACTGAGAATTACAGTAAACACAAGCTTTTATACCTATTTCTTTAAAATATTTCGGATAAAAAGTATTTCTTAGACGTTTATAGTCAAGAGCAACTAATATTTTATCTTTAATCTTACTTTTAACCATCTTCCTAACACCTTTTACAGTTTTAGGAACCATTGGTACATTTCCTACTAAATCTTTTTCATTATGTAATTTTTTTGAATCCCATAATAGAAAGTCATTGTTATTTATAAAAAGGTTAATTATACTTTTTAAATAATCTTTATCCTTCTTACTGGTAGTTGTAGTATCTAAAGCAGTAAGTTTAGAAATTGCGGCTAATCTTTGCTGTTCAATTTCAGTTTTAAATATTTTCTGAACATCATTAACTTTAGTTTTATGAATCGCAATCATTATTGTCTTAATTTTTCAAGTCTGGCAATTTGAGAATCAATATATTCATTCTTTTCTGAGGGGTAAGCCTCAGTAAATAACTCTATTAAACTAGATGATAGCATAGGCTCACCAATTAATTCTATAATTTTTTTACAATATTCTTTGTTAAACTTAGAATCAAAAATTTCTAGGTTATTTAATTTTATTTTTTTACTTGTTAATTCATTTAAATACTGATTTTTATCTTCTTTACTATTTGAATTCTTAATTAATAGTTGTAATTCATTTACACGGAACTTAAGTTTTTGAATATTTAAAAAATCAATCACTTTGTTAATTTCTGTTTTGGCAAATTCCCCCATAAAACCATTTTTTAAAAAAAACTCATTGGCTAATAAGTCGTGAATGTTTGCTCCAAAAGTATTTTCTGACACTTCATCAAAAATCATTTTACCATCCTCTAATCTTAATATATTTTGACTAGGAATATCTGAAAGAATAAATGGAGAATGTGTAACAAACAGAATATTAATTTTTAAAGTATCAAGTTGGTTATTTATTAATCCTTGAATAATATTTTTCAGTAATAGTCTTTGATACTCCGGGTGAAAGTATAACTCGATCTCATCAAATATTAAATTTGTACAATCATATTTTTTTATTAATCCAGTATTTCTCACAGATTTAATATTATTCAAATGATATAGCACAGTACTAGTAGTGTGAATTAACTGTTGTTCCCCAGAACTTAATTTATCAATTGTAATTGTATTATTTTGAGGGACATTTTCAAGAAATTCATCAACTTCAATTTTTATGGAAAATATTGGTGGAGGTAATAATTCAATAAGAGGTCTATCTTTTCTCACATAATTATTTAGATCTTTAGATAGTGTTAAAATATCGAATTCTTTTTTGTCAGCATATTGATACCAAATATCATCATAAAATCTTATAAAATTTATTACCTGTAATAACTTATTGGTAATATGACTTCTATTTTTCACATCACTTATAAAGAGTAAAAATTTGTCAATATCTACTCTTATTCTTGAATTTATATGTTTATCATCCTTTAAAAATACTTTGTAATCAGGATACTTTTCACAAATAGAAAATATTTTATAAACGATATATTCGTAGCACTTCTCAATATAGGGATTTCTTTTTTTTGTGATTCTAAATTTTAGGAGTGTTTTTAACAATATTTGATCATAATCCCAATAGGTTTTAGGTTTTTTATGTACAATATAATCTTTTATTTGTATGCCATTACTTAATGGATTATGTACACTTCCTCTCCAAAACAATTTAATGTCATTTTGATCAATAATTTTTGATTCTTGCTTAATGCCAAAATCATTTACTGAAATAAAAACAGTTAAATTATGAAAGATTTTATTTTCTATTAAGATTTTTACTGCTCTTCTATTTTCTGTAATCTTTAAATGTGCATCATAATTATTATTATAATATTTTAAAATATTAAATAATAATCGTTGTTGCAATAAATCTTGTTCATTATTTATATCTATTACACCTCCAAACTTACTATTTGCACTTTCTCTTTTGGGATTTATTACTAAAGGAATTTGATAAGAATCATTCTTGTGAAAGAGACCATCAATCCAATTATTGTTTGATTTTTTAAAACTAATAGAATTCCCCAAAGTATGTGGGTTAAAACTATATATAGAATAATTAATTATTAATGTATAAAAAAAGGATTTTAATTTTTCTTTCTCAATTTCAATTTTCTTTGAAATATTTCTAAGTGATTTAAATTTATTATTAACAATACTTAATTCAAAATATTGATTATTATTTAAAAAAAATAATTCTGAATTAATGCCTTTGCTTTCTTCTACAAATTCAATAGATTCTAACTCCGCATCTGTAATAATTTGCTTTTTGCCTTCTAACTCTATATTATTTAAATAATAACTAAACTGATTTATACTTGCAACAAATAGCTCTATTAAAGCACTTTTCCCACTACCATTTTTTCCGACTATTGCTGAAACACTTATGTTTTCTCCAAAAAGATCATTTGGAACTGTAGATTCATTACATATTTCGATGACATTTCTCTTGTTGTTTTCTTTAAATTGGAAATCATTATAAAAGTTATAAATATGATTTACTTTAAGGTTTTTTAAAAACTTTTTATCACAACCAATCGTAGGCCTAACCGCTAATAATTTAAATCCTTTATACATTTTTATATAATTTTTTTCCATAAATAAACCCAAATGACTATTATTAAATATTCTCGTAGTATTTTAATTTTCTTTTGTTGAATGCAGGCATTGCTCCTTCCAAAACTTTTACAATGCATTCGTTAATCTCCGGATTTTCGATCGCACCAGCTTTAAATGAAAATTTATAATTATTTTCTTTGTCGAGTTCAGTATTAATTACCTGTTCGGCATCGGCAACAACTGCTAAATTTGGATTATGTGTAACTAGTATTATTTGTCTTTTTGATTTAGCTTTCTTAATAAATGGAACTAAAATATTTGCAACACTGTGATTATCGAGATTATCTTCTGGTTGATCAATTATTAATGGAATATCATTATTGTCAAGTAATAGGTAAAATATCAATAATAAAGCACCTTTTTCACCAGGAGATAGTTGCTCTAAGTTTTTACTTCCTTGACGTAATTCATAATTATAATCAACAAAATCCAAGGAAAATAAATAATCATATAAGTCAACCACATCATTTACTTGATTTTCAATATTTGTCTGTTTTCCCTCATCTCTTAAATCGGTAAAAAATGGACTTATCAAGTTTTCTAATAATGCAGCAACACCGCCAAAGTTATCAATATCTACATTTTCAACTATTTTTCTATATTGTATTTCAGCATTTTCTTTTCCGTAAAAAGTCCCTGACTTATTGAAAGAAATAAAATCTAAAAATTTTTTCTGAAAATTAGAAGTAAATGTAAAAGAAGCTTCTATTTCTATCGGATATGCAGAAAGTAATTCATTATTCTCATTAATAATATTGTCAATACGTTGTTTTACATTTTGGTATGTGGACAATACAGTACTTTTTAATTCAAAGATCTCTCTTGTCAATTTTAATCTTTCAATTTTTTCAGCTTCTATTTCACTAGTAAGACTTAAACTTAAATAATTCAATTCCTTCTTATAAAACTCCAATGTACCTTGGATATTTGCATTACCAATTATTTTACTTTTAAGATCTTCCCAATTTTTCTTTTCTAAAAGATAGTGTTGATAAACTTTGTCGGCTTCACCTAAAGATTTTTGTATATCTATTTTTCTATCTATATATCCTTTTAAAATGTTCTTTTCAGATTTATAATTAGGATCAGTAGAAGTAGATTCTTCTAATGCTAATTTGTAATCATTATATAACGTACTCTTTTCTGACAATAGTTTGTCTAAATTTTCAAGATTTGACGTTATTGTAATTAATTCATCAATATTAAGAATATCGTATTTAGATAATTCTGGAACTAGACTATTTTTAAAGTCAACAACTTCTTTTACTTTATTTTCAATTCGTTGTTTAAGCGATTTTAACTCATTAATCTCAATTAAAAGACTCAATTTTAACTCTTCAATTCCTTTTATTTTCTCTTCTTGAAGCTTGATGTTATTATTTAATCCTTCAATCTCAACATTGATAATTTTATTTTGTTCCGCATGTTCAGGATTATCATTAGGATTTGAAACAGCAATAGGCTCAATTAAAGCGTTCAGTTCATCTTGCTTCTGCTTTATATGATCTTCAATACTTTTTTTATATATTGGATTTAACTTAACTTCCTTATTGAATATTGATTCATTAATAGCATGTAATTTACCTTTCAATTGAGTAATTTCTTCTTTACTCACACTATTTTTATAGTCAATCAATTCTTTGAAATTTGTCTTACCTAATTTCTCATCTTCTTCCAAGTGAGTAAACACAACATCCTCTATTTCTTTATTGAATCCTTCTACGGATTCATTTGTAATACTTTCAAAATAACCTTGAGGTAAATATTTTACTTTTTCTGTAAATGAATTATCCGTTTTATCATTTAGATTTTTTATACTTTCAGCACCACTTAACCATTTTAGTTTTGCTTCAAAATTTTGTGAGATACGACCATTATTTTCACCAAATTTTTTCTTATTTAAGAATGAAAAATCATCATGATTTCCATTATAGTCCCCGCAGAGCCCAATAATATCTGCTAAAGCGCTTTTGCCATTACCTTTATTACCAATTATAGCAACTAATTCAGGATTAAGTGGAATATCTACTTCATTAAACCATTCGCCATGGGTAGATTGATTATATCCCGAAACCTGATTAATTTTAATAGATTCAATATATTTAGTACGATTTGTTGTTACTCTATTTTCGATAGGGTTTTTATCATTTATCACAACTCTATCTATAGGTTCAACAATTAAATGCTGTAAAGCTTTAAAACTTTTTTCACCTTTAATCCAGCAATATCTATCTGTTGGATTAGAATCTTTATCACGTAATTTTCCGAATGGGTAGTCTAGTTGATGCGCGTCACTACCTTTAATACAAGCAATGTTTTTCCCAACATCGGTAACGCATCTATCACTTAAAAAATAAGAAATCTGTCTGTTGTTTCCTGAGCCTAATATGTGAGCTGTATTAATAATCCCTAATTTAAAAAATCCATCATTGATTGGATCAATAGCGTCAATTCCACCGTATTCATCATAAGGAACCCAAACTAAAAACTTATTTTTTAAAATAGATGAGTTTAATTTTTTAACAGTATCGAAATAATCGAAAGATATTTTACTTAAATCCTCGGCGGTGGTAATATGTCCTAATTTCGATTCATTTCCACCATCAAATTTACATTCTAAACTATTCAATTCTACTTCTAAACTATTGACATCAATATTATTATCAAAAATTATATGAAAATTGATACTGACTCCACCTTCAGTAGCTGTCGAATTTTTGTGATTAATTTTATTATTCATTCTAAACTCCACAACTGGAAAAAGAATTTTCCCTTCAACCCCTCCCAAACTCATAATTTTCTTATATCCTTGTATAGAACAATAATCATTAATTCCTATTACATCAGCTTGGGAAGCTTTCAAATTATCAATTAAAATTGGATAATCAGAATCTGATGCAAATCCTGAAGCTGGTGTATGCACATGTAAATCCCAAATATTCCATTCAGACCCTTTATTTATCATAGTAATAAGTTTTTATAGTTATCAGTTTTAGTTTCTTATTATTTTTTTACTTCATATTATTTTATCAAACACCCCAATCACCCTAAAATTCATCGTCTCCTCATCCCTCAACACAATAGGCTCAAAAGATTGTGTAGATAATGGCTTCAAAGTAATTTCCTCATGATGCCACCCTTCATCATCTATAGTTTTTTTGCTTGTATACTCTTTTATGGTGTAGTTTGCACCAGTTTCACTATCAAAGATATCAGTACCTTCAACCAAAGTGATCAACCCATTACGACTGCCTGTTGTATATTTTTTAAATAAGCACAGACTATCATTGGGAATAACTTTGTTCATAGACTCTCCTACTACTTTGCAGACAAAGTATTCAGTGTGATTGGTGATGTTTTTTAATTCGATATATTTTACTTCTTCTACTGACTGCAAATCAGAAAATTGTCCTGCTGCAATCTCAAGATCATAATAAGGAACTGTAAATTCATTTGGAATATTAACTACAGTGTAGTTTCGCACCTCATCTTTAGAATTTTTAAATGACGGAATGATCTGTGCAAAATATTTTCTCAAATTAGGATTGCAGACATAGATAAATGTGCCTTCAATTCCTCGCAAAAGAATAGTTTTATAGATATTAATTACATAATCCAATAAATCCTCAGGATTGCTAATTGAGTTTTTACCGTTTTTATCCTTATAGTGTTCCTTGTATACAACCAATTGATTGGTCTCAAAATCATAATCTAATTCAGGACCAATAATAACTCCCGTATAATTTAAGTCGTAGCCCTGCGTAGTATGTATGCACCCTACCTCATTGATTGCATTTGGTGAATTCACCCAATCAGTAACGGTACTGTTCCATTGTAATGAGGTGTCATTGATCACGATATCAAATTTTGATCTGTCACTTTTAGAAATCCACTCCCAAGCAAACCCCGCAACCATTCTGGATAATCCTTTTTGCTTTTCTTTCAAATGAATCTGTTCGACCATCTCATTTAAATCATCAAATAATTTGAAATCGTAAAATCCTACATTTTGTCGATTTAGTTCTGTCAGCTCTCCTTTATCAAACAGCTGATGAACCAACTTCACATATTGATTACCACCTTTGACCCTGAATTGGGTAATTAGTTTTTCATTACGAGTACTAGGTAAATGTTTTAAAGCATAAAAACTCTCCGGAGTAGCGTCGGATGGTTTGATGGACTGAAACTGGTCGTAGAAAATAATTGATTTATCACTTTGTAATTGAATCCAGTCCAATTCGGAAGTAGTCATTTTATCCAATCCTAAAAGCTCACTGTTTTTATCAAAAGTTCCAAAATAAGAACCCAGATTAACTCTTCTTCTCAGACGATGCCCCTCATCTACTATGAGTAAATCATATTTCTGTTTGGTAATCTCTGAAGGTCCGATGACCATCTTTTGAGATAAGCCTTTGATATTCTTAAACACATTGGAAATTGTTTTTCTGAAAGAAGCCATAGGTATCACCAATGCCATATTCAAATCTCCATATTTTGCTTTGACATTTTGTAAAAGATGAAACAACTCTTCATCCTCTTCATCAAAATCAGAGTAATTAAAATCATTCAAATCTGTTTTTAAAAGCTTGAACAGAAAAATTGCCAGTATTGATTTACCAGTTCCTGCACCTCCTTCTATCAAACTCACTTTTGCTTTATCATCAAGAAGGCATTGGAGAATCATTTTGAGCCCCAAAATTTGTTCTCTTGATAATGACTTATATGGTGAATATTTGAATAAATCGGAATTATCTATGTAATCAAGAGAATGTCTGGCAATACCCAGGCTCCTTAGTTCAGTCCAAATATCTTTGAACTGTTCCCAATACACTTCTTTTTTCTGATAAAATTGGTGGTTAGAAATACCTAAGTTTCCGTTTTGCAGAGAATACACTCCGTCTGCAGAAATATATTTGATAAGATTTGATTCAACATCCAATGTTGCAGATTTATTGAACCTATCACTTAAAATTAAATTTACAGTACTTAATCTTTGTTTTTTTTTCGTTTTGAAATGTGTTTTTAATCTTGTAAGAACATCCGTTGTTTCTCCTACATATGCTTCCTTGGTTTTGTTTTCCTCTAAAAAATAAACCAGAGGCCAATTAAGAAATTCCCGATGATTTTCAATGATTGTAGATTCTAAAGTATGATCAAAAGAATATTGCTGTATAGAAAAGCTCATTTAAAAAATATTGATTCTACAATTCATTATATTTCGTTGCGTTCCCTTTTGATTTATCAACCGGATATTTTTCTGCATTTTTTCTGATTTTATCCTGAATAATTTCAATAATATTCAAATCATGTTTATCGGCTAAAAGAAAAGCGTACATGAGCACATCTGCCAATTCTTCTTTAAGTTTATCAATCTTAAAATCTTCATTGTTTTTCCACAAAAACAACTCTAAAAGTTCTGAAGCTTCAATAGATAATGCAACCGCCAAATCCTTCGAATTATGAAACTGCTCCCAATCTCTTTCATTTCTAAAGCGCACGATCTCTTTTATAAGTGTATTAAAATCATTCATATTTTATAATTTATGTATAATAAAACCTAAACTTTCAAACCTAATTAAACTGTTTTGACTAAAAATTGTACAGGCTAATCTTCATATTCAAAAACAATATTTTTAATAACGAAAATGGTTTAAGCAAAAGACAAAGACAATTCACTAGCCCATAATCATAGATAAGTTATTAGTTTTACCTCATTCAAATATAACAAAAAGGTAAATTTTATTTTATGGTTTCCCGTATTTTGCCACTATTTTTTTTATAAAAAATGAAGTTATTCTAATAACTAAAAAAATCTCCACCCTTTCGAGTAGAGATTACATTTAAATTAAAGTCAGACTTCCGAGATACGCACTGTTGCAGGCGAGCGTTTCTTTCGCGTTATGAAAGAAGACCCAGAGCTGAATTTCCTTTCCTGCATAATAAGCCGGAAGTGTGACATTTGCCGTTAACACACTCCTTTCCGCCACCGATTCGAAAATCTCAAAACTTCCCAGTTCTTCGCAGTAGCATACAGCATTGGTTAGGTCTGTGGCATCTGCATTGCCCTGTGCCGAATTATCTTCCCAGTTCAGGCTGATTCCGTTTCCGGCTTGCGGAGCGGCAGTTACATTTTGAAATCCTGCCAGATCGCCTTTGGTAATCAGTACCTTGTTGTAGATCAGCTCGGCAACATCTCCTACCATCTGTACTGCCTCATTAATGGTGTAGGAAACCGCCATATTCACTCTCGATTTGGAGCCGCTTCCCGATCCGAAATATTTGGTCTGGATATTTTTAACGGGCTGCAGAAAACTGATCACCAGTTTGAACTTTGTCTGTTGCAGAAGCTGTTTGTCACTGGGAGGTCTGCTGCTCGGTTTGGGCGTACTTCTGATGATATCTTGTCCGCGCCAGTTGGCTCCTACCACCGTTCCTACTTTTCCTGAGAATCCCCCAAGGATTCCTTTTGTTATTCTAGCCATTTGTTTGTGTTTTATGGATTAACTGAGACGAAGGTAGAGCGGAAATTCTCATTTTCAATCCCTTGTGAAAATAATGACCGGCTTTGACGTGTTTTGATTAGTTTTGACTGGTATTGCACCGCATTTCTTCGGGTCTTCTTCGGATCACCTTCGGGTCGGCTTCGGAAAAATGGTACTTTTTCCGAAGAACTTCCGAACAACAGTCGAAGGATTGTTGAAAAAAAATGATTGGATTCTAGATTTTTAATAGTGATTTTTGAAGCTTTTTAAATGTATACTCTTAATCATTCAAATAAAAAAAATGATCATTATATACAATTTCACATTCATTCTGCTGCCTTAATTGTTATGAAACTGTCATTCTGAATGTAACGCAGTGAAATGAAGAATCTAGGCTATCATAAGATTCTTCCTTCGTCAGAATGACAAGAGTTTAAAATTGTATAGAGTCGCCAAAAAATTTTATAGATAACCTTTTGAACCATTAAGAGAATTAAGAGAGTAAATAAATACAAATCCTATTTTTGCATTATCATAATACTGCCTGAAGATATTCTTAATTATCTTCAATCCTGCATATTTTTTACTGGTTTATACACAGTTCTAACGTCTGAACCTTTTGTGGTTCAAATAAAAAAATTCAGCTCCAAAAAATACTCTTATTTTTTGAGAATATCTTTGAAAAACGATTTGGGATAGAATATTTTCCGTCCGATTTTAACGTAGGGAATATTCTGAGATTTCCGGATCCGGAATAAGGTGCTGTCGCTGATGTTCAGAAGCCTTTTGACATCGGCGCTGTCATAGTACTGGGAATCGTGAGTCTGATTCTCCTTTAGGGTGTTTAAAATTTCTTCAAAGACTGCTAAAATGGTATTCAACAGTTCATCATCATACATAGATGTACCTGATCTCTTTTTCATATTGTGTTTTTTAAAATTAAAAGAATCAAGTTTTTGTGTTATATTTCAAACGAAAGAGAATTAAATTTATTGTATCAAAGTTCCGAACACAAAATGAAACAATCATTGATACTTTGCAAAAACAACGGATTATTGTTTCCCATTTATCAAACGACAGCAGAACAATCAATACCGGTTGGTTATATTTTTACCCATTATTAGATCTCTTCATTTATTTTTTATTAAAATTTCTCGGCAACTTAAGTTTTAAAAATATACTACAAAAGTGGTATTTTAAGATCTGCTGTATTAGAGTAATTTAGTGTAAAACTAAAGCTATGAAAAAACTACTGTTCCTTTGTCTCGTTGTAGCAGGACTATATCCTGCACAGGATATTTTACTTTCGGATATTAATCCTTCAAATTTTAATCAGGATTTTTCTGAGTATAACCAAGAAACGGCATTATTCTGTGCACAGATTTCCGAAGTTTCTTATTGGGACGAGCGCAATATCGAAATTCTGAAACAACAGGTAAATCAAACGTATCCCGAAAGCCCGGTAAGTTATCAATTAATTGATGACTCCTATGGGATTCACCATAATCAAGCGCTATTATGGGCAAATAAAAACTTTATGATCGTTGCTTTTAGGGGCACCGAACCTTCCATCCTTAAAGATTGGCTTACGGACTCGAAATATTGGAATTATCAAAATGCGGATGGTTATGATGAAGAATTATCATATATCCCTGCCGGACATGGGGGCTTTAGAAAGTCTCTAATCCGTTTAATGAAAGAGAAAAATTTAGTTGAGGAAATAAAAAAGAAAATTAACGAGGCGAATCCGCAAGCTGATATAAAAACTTTTCCTATTTACTTAACCGGGCATTCTCTAGGTGCAGCATTATCACAATTATTTATTGTTCCACTGCAATATAACCAGCTAAATTTTAAAGGAGCCTATCATTTTGCACCACCATTAGCTGTTACCTGCAAGATGAATACAGAATTACGAGAAAAATATGGTTCAGTTATTTATGATATTGTAAACTACAAAGACTATGTACCAAGAGCCGGACGTAATGGTACTGCTCATTTTGGGAAATTTTATCGCATCTGTAATGATGGTTTGGTTTATAAAGAGCAGGAAGCTTATGTGAAGTTCAGTCTCTCTGAATATTTCAACGAATTTAAACTTCATGCCTTGAAGAGCCATATTGACCTACTGAGAAAAAAAGAGAATATTACAACGTTGATCAATCAAAGATCTGAAGGGAAAGGTCATTTTCCCTGTATGGAACTTAAAGGAAAGGTGAGAAAATTGTGCCCGTAATGATGTCATCAGTAAGTGCTTGGCTTATATTCTAAATAATATGCCTTACAAAATGTGGGGCTATTATTTGTTTTAAAGTAATAACCTTCAGTATTAAAATCTTTAAAATAATTAAACTATAACTGAAAAACAAATCGCAGAAATTGGAAGCGTTTTGACTTATCAAAACTCTACATTTTAAAGGGAATTGTATATCTTTGAGGCTCCTTAAAAACGCTAAAAAATAACATGAAAAAACTCCTGGTTTCTTTATCAATTTTACTTTCATTCGGTATACAAGCACAAAGTGAACAATGTAATCTTCAGCAGTCCAAATTTATTTCCGCTACAACGGTAGACAAAGAAGATCTCATTTGTATTGCAAAAAATTCTCAAAAGCCTTATACCATTTTTTATACCCTTGCTTCCTGGTGCGGACCTTGCCGACTGCATTTACCCGACACTTTAGATCTGGAAAAAACAGGAATGGTAGATGTATTTGTTTTGTTGGTAGAGGCTGA
Source organism: Chryseobacterium taiwanense (assembly GCF_000813825.1). Classification (GTDB taxonomy): domain Bacteria; phylum Bacteroidota; class Bacteroidia; order Flavobacteriales; family Weeksellaceae; genus Chryseobacterium; species Chryseobacterium taiwanense. The sequence goes on along the minus strand of NZ_JWTA01000008.1, from coordinate 214,505 downwards.
ACAGGATCAACGAATCAACAATGCCATCGACTTTATTAAGTACACGGATGAAAAAGTAAAATATGTGGTCTTAAAAGATGAACTCTACGGAACAAAAGTAGGAAAACGAAATAGAAAATTCGTTACCGAAATTACTCCACCCAATTTTGAAAACATCGATGACTATTCAAAAGTTATCCTCATGGATAAAAGCGGTAACACAGTCTACGTAAGCAATTGGAAAGACTATAATAAGGATTGGAAAAATTCAAAGAAAATGTATGAAAACAAGATTATTCCTTTGTTAAAATAATCAGTGAACAATTTAGTTCAACATTTTCAAGAAAATTAGCAACATTCCTCACTGTACCTTCAAGAACCAATGACAGAGATATTCCCGACGATCAACAGTACGATTTCCCCCAATGCAGTTTGCAAGCTTGTTCAACAACAATATGGACTCAGCGAAATATCAGAATACAGCATCATTCGATTGGCGATGAATCATTTATACAGGGTACAAGATGGTGAAACCAGCTACGTTTTCAGAGTGTACACTCACAACTGGCGTACTGAATTGGAAATTGAAGAAGAAATACGGCTTTTAACCCACTTAAAAGAAGATGGCAGACCGGTTGCCTATCCCATTGCGGATCTATTCAACAAGTATATTCAGGAAATCCAAGCACCTGAAGGAAAAAGATTTGGAGTGTTATTCTCCTTTGCAAAAGGTAAAAAGGCAGCAAAGTTCTCGCCGGAAACCAGCTTTCTCATTGGTCAGGCATTAGCCAAAGTTCATCAGTCGACAGAAAATTTTGAACTGAAAAGAATCTCCTACGATACTCAGAACCTGCTTACCAATCCGGTTTTGAGAACAAAAGAATTTTACAGTACGAATGTTGATGAAATTGAATTTTTAGAAAAACTGTCTTCCTATTTACTTCCAAAACTCGAAAATATTGATCCTCTAAAAACAAGATTCGGAAGTGTGCATCTGGATGCCTGGTTTGATAATTTACACATTGACGATAAGGAAGGGATCACATTTTTTGATTTTGATTTTTGCGGCAACGGCTATTTATGTTTTGATATTTCTTATTTCCTGTTCCAGTTGCTTGCCACCCATCTGAACGAAGAGGAATATCAAATAAAAGTAGAAAGCTTTATGAAAGGTTATGAATCCGTAACCGAACTCAGTAATGAAGAAAAGGAATATATCCCTTTTGTCTCTTTAGCAATCATCACCTATTATATAGCGGTTCAGTGTGACAGGTTTGAGTATTGGACCAATATATTTTTGAATGAAGACCATTTAAAAAGAATGGTTGGAAACCTGAAACGCTGGATGGCTTACCATAAGATTGAAATTGAATAAAACCACCGTAATTACGCGGTGGTTTACTCTATAATATTACCTAAAACTTCAAAATCATATTTATTGGATGAAACTATAAAGAGGAGTAATCAATATAATCTTTTGAGAACTTAACTCTTCTCTCTTCCAATGTACTTTTGATTTTTTTAGATTTCTCTTCTGGTAAAATTTCAATAACTTCGTTTTTAGAATTTAAAATAATATTCCAGTAATCCGTACTGTAAGAAAAAGGAGCTTTTGCTACATTAAAGTTTTCATATGGTACTTCCATACCTTTAAATGCATAGTCTAATACATCGTATTTATTTAATGATTTATCAACTATCATTTTATAACCATGAATTGAATATACATTAGAATAGTTGAAACTTTGCAATAATTGAGGATTTATGAAATAAAAACTTATACTTAAATCTTTATTATCATTATCACGAATTTTCGCACCTATTACAATAATGTTTTTTTTACTATCAATTGTATTTTTTTCATTTTTATATTTTATATAACATTCAATCATAGGGATTATAACAGTTTTTGTTTCTTTGTAACTCTGACTTTTACAGGATATTGCTAATAAGAAAAGCAAAAGAAAACTAACTGTACATAACTTATTCATATTTTATTATTTATTTGGACCAACATACATTGCTTTTTTATCATCATATTTTATGTATCCATTACCTCCTGGTTTGGATATTTCCACGATGAAAAGACATGAAAACTTTTAAAGATACCACTATTTGATTTAGCTACTCCTATGTCACCAACAATTCTCTCAAACTGAGGGATTGCCCCCACCTCTAAAACTTGCATTAAAGTTACTCGTGGCAATATTTGAACCTAAAGGATGTGAATGATCAAAGTCAATACCTGAAGCTTGATTCATAATATGAAATGGTTTTTCTCCTAAATTTAGGTATGGTAGGATGTACTACAAGCCTAATTAAAACACTTTCTACCTCTAATTTTTTGTAATAAAACTCTATCTAAAAATATTAAAACGAGCCTTCTTATATAAATGGACATGAAATAAGAGTAGTTCCGTTTGTTCTGACTTTATTCTTTTTTTAAGATCTAAAACTTTCTATTAAAGACATCAATGTCTATTTCAACGCCCAAAATGCCCAGTTCATCTATTTAATAGATGATCAGTCATTAGATATACAATATGTTTGTAACCTAATTACTTAAAAAAATATAATGAAAACACTATCAAATTTTAGCAAAAAAGCAATCATTGCACTTGCGGTAATAATGTCTTTAGCACCAGGTGTATCGTCATTACAGGCACAGCAAATTTCAGAAGGGAAAGAGAGTCCTATTGATACTTCAGCCAGTTCTCAATTTCAAAATACAAAAAAGATTAGGGCAGGTCTGCTTGATGTAGGATATGCAGAGGTTGGGCCAAAAACCGGAAAACCCGTCATATTGCTTCACGGATGGCCGTATGATATCCATAGTTTCGAAAAATCTTCCGTACTGCTAGCTGCAAAAGGATATCGGGTATTGGTTCCCTATCTTAGAGGTTACGGAACCACTACTTTTGTATCTCCGAAAACCATTCGCAACGGTCAACAATCTGCTGTGGCACTCGACATTATTGCCTTCATGGATGCCTTAAAAATAGATAAAGCCATTATTGGTGGTTTTGACTGGGGGGCAAGAACCGCTGATATTATGGCTGTTCTATGGCCGGAGCGTGTATCGGCACTAGTAGCCGTGAGCGGATACCTGATCGGAAGTCCAAAGGCAAATGAAAATCCGCTTCCGCCCAATGCAGAATTCTTATGGTGGTATCAATATTATTTTGCAACGGAAAGGGGATATAAAGGTTATAAGAATAATACAGAAGCTTTTAACAAGCTGATCTGGAAAACCGCATCGCCCAAATGGTCATTTGATGAAGAAACCTACCAACGTTCTGCCAAAGCATTTAACAATCCTGATCATGTGGATCTTGTTATTCATAATTACCGTTGGCGTCTTGGATTAGCTCCTGGAGAAAAACAATATGACGAGCTGGAAGCCCAACTTGCAAAATCACCAGACATCAAGGTACCTACGGTTACCCTTGAAGGTGATGCCAATGGAGCTGCATTTCCGCTTCCTGAAAATTATGCTTCTAAATATAAAGGAAAATATGTACATCATACTTTAACAGGAGGAATAGGGCACAACTTACCGCAGGAGGCTCCAAAGGAATTTGCAGATGCTGTTATTGAGGCAGATTCTTTGTCCAGATAATGTAAATAGATAGAAAAAAGCTGCCTTATAAAAAGGCAGCTTCAAAGATTTTATAGTCTAACAATATTATTTTTTAGCCTTTACATCTACAGCAATTTCGATGTCTTTGCTGATCATCCATTCTGCAGGATCTGCTTCAGAAGTTCCGAATTTGATTCCCCAGTCTGCTCTGTTTACTGTAAATTTAGCCTGAATCGCTGCAGTACCTTCTGCAACATCTACTTTAGCCGGGAATGTAACGTTCATTGTTTTTCCTGATAAAGTAAGGTTTCCGCTTACTGTTTTGTTAGCTCCAGCTACAGCATCTTTCGGTGCTTCTTTAAGATCTGTTACGCTAGTGATTTTAAAATCAGAAGTTGGATTTTTTGCTGTATCGAAGAAGTCAGGGTTTTTCAAGTGCGCTTCAAGGTCAGCCGGTTTTTTATCTTTTTCAGTTACTGAAGCAGGATCTACTTTGATAGAGTTCATATCGATCACAAAGTTTCCAGCTGCTACAGTACCGTTTTCAACGCTTAGGTCACCAGATTTTACGGTAAGAGTTCCCCAACGAGGAGCCATTCCTCCTTTGTGGAATGCTTTCCAGTTTACTACAGAAGCTACTGTATCTACTGCCAATACTTCTCCTTTGCTTTCTGCTACTGTCTGTTCTGTTCCCGTAGCTGCTGCTTCTGCTGATTTTTCTTTGTTACAAGATGCTGCAAGCAATCCTACTCCTACTAATGCAATTACACTAAGTTTTTTCATATTATTTTATTGTTTAAAAAGTTTGTTCTAAATATAAGCAAAATCAAATAGCCAGAAAGGGTTTCATTCTCTTCTCTATTTGAGGATCCAAAGATAAAGAGATAAAAAGGTAAGTTTTATTACCATACATCAATAAATGCAGCCAATTGTTTTTATTTTTCAACATCCATCACTGAAATTACTAATAAACCTCTCCTATTTTTAATAATATTTTAATATACTTTTAAGGTACTGACATTGTATTCGAGTCTTAAATCATGTACTTTTATGTTTAAATATTTCCAACAAATATTGAAGTTGATATGTCAAAGAAACTCATCTCTTTTTTGTTTATTTTACTAGCACTGGGTAATTTTCAGGCACAGGATAAGGCAGAGAAAGCTTTAGAAATATTTTCGGAAAAATATCCTCAGGAAAAGATTCATCTGGTTTTTAATAAAAACAGCTTTGTTGCCGGAGAAAATCTTTGGTTTAAATCTTTTGTTTTTAATGGGTATGAACTTTCGGCAATTTCTACGTCTTTATTTGTAGAATTATATGACAGCAATAAAACGCAGATCAGCAAAAAAATCCTTCCTTTAATTAACGGAAAAGGCAACGGCAATCTTACGCTCCCTGACAATTTAAAAGAAGGAATCTATTATGTCCGGGCTTATACAACATGGATGACCAATTTCAGTGAAGATTTTCAGACCTTACGACCTATTGTGGTGTATAATCCTTCTTCTCCTCAAAAACTGGTCATCAACGATAATTCTCAATGGACAGCCGCTGCATTTCCGGAAAGCGGAACTTTTATAGACGGAATTGCCACCAAATTCGCCGTTAGACTGCAGTCGAAAGGGATTACTCCTTCTGAATGGAGCGGCTATGTAGTGGATATGGAAAAACCTGAGGTGAAAATTACCTCTTTTAAAGGATTTGATCAGAATGTCGGAGCCTTTTCATTAACTCCAACAACAGGAAAAAAATACCAGCTTATTGTCACCGATTCTAAAGGGAATAAACAAACCGTAAATTTACCTCCTGTAGCTGATTCCGGAATCCATCTTCAGGTGACAAGTACTAATGAAGCGATAAAATTTTCTTTACAATCAAAAAATATTGCCCCGGGAACGGTATATAAAGTGATTGCTATGATCAACAATCAGTTGGTTTTCAAAGTGAAGTCGGGAAAAATTCTGGAACAGACCTATACTATCCCTGCCAACCAGCTCATTAATGGAATATTACAACTTACGGTATTTGATGATAAGGAAAATGTTCTGGCTCACCGACTTTGTTTTGTACAGCCCGATCTTTTGAATATTAAAAAACCTACCCTTCAGTCTTTATCTCTCGATCCATCGCCTAGAGCTTCCAATTCGTTTACCATTGCTCAGAATGCTGAAAATGATGGGTATACTGTGCTTGTGCTCGATGGAAATTCTGAAAGTTCAGAAGATGAAAATAGTTTACTGAGTACTTTATGGCTTACTGGTGATATCCGTTCAAAAATCTACAGACCTTCTCAATATTTTACTCCCAACCGTAATTCGGAAGCATTTGATGCTCTTTTACTAACCGAAACCTGGAAAAGATTTGATTGGAAAACTCTATTATCAGGAACCTACCCGATCATAAGCTCGCAACCTCAACCTTATATTTCTTATAAAGGAAAGGTAAGCATTCAGGGGAAACCTGCAGCAAATACTGCTATGAATCTCTTGTTCAGTATGCCGGATAAAGGGACAAAGCTGTATCAGGTAAAAACAGATGCCAACGGATTCTTTACTTTAAGAGGTTTGATATTTGAAGATTCTATTAAGTTTTCTTATCAACTGAATGATCCTAAAATTCCTAAAGAACAGGTTCAAGTCATCTTTCAGCCCGATTATTCTTTTGTTTCTTTGAAAGGCAATTTACCGGGAAGTCATTATACTTTGGTACAGCGTACGAATAACGATCAACCTACCGATCAGGTCAAAAGATATGTGACCACAAAAAATAATCAGAGTTCGATTAACGAAAAAGCAACCCTCATTGAAGAAGTAAAGCTACAAGCGGTAAAAAAAGATAAAACAAAAGAGCTTAATGAAAAGCTAAGCGGTCCTTTATTCCAAAGCGCTAATGAAACCATTTTTGATTTTGTGAACGACAATACCAATACCGCTCAGGGATCTATGAATATCCTGCAATGGCTACAGGGAAGAGTGGCAGGATTAACCCTTGAAATGGATATGGGAAATTATGTTCCGAAATTAAGAGGCAGTACGGTAAACATCTATTTAGATGAAATGAAGATTGATCCTTCACAGGTAAGCACGGTTTCAACAGCGGATATTGCTATGGTAAAAGTGATGAAAGATTATTTCTTAGGTGGTTCCGGCGGCGGTGGCGGAGCTATTGCGATCTATACCCGCAGAGGAGGAATTTCAGGTTCTGCCAACAATGCTGATCTTCCTTCAAAATTAAAACAGATCACCCTGAACGGCTTCGACAAAGAAGTTCCTTTTGTAAGCCCAATATATGGCAACGACAATTTCAATAGTATTTCGCAGGATGTACGAACTACACTTTACTGGAACTCTTCCTTAAAAACAGATCCTAAAGAACCTGCAAAAATACAGTTCTTCAATAATGATGATGCTAAGAGCTATAAAGTGATTATTATGGGGTTTGATGATAGAGATTATGCTCCTGTTTATTATAATGAGGCTGTTAAGTAAGAGTTATTGGTGAGAGGTGAGAAGAGTAGTGTTTTTTTGTTATAATCTACTTGAAAAAACATTATCTCTACTTAATTGTAGCTTTATAAACGTCTGGTATTATATATGAACTTTTAAATTGTATATTTTTACATTTATTTTCTTCATACCATTTTAGCCAATTCTTTAAATCTTCTTTAAATATACCAATAGGATAAGTTCTAGCGTAATTCATAATACTTTCGACCGATACTGGTGCATAATTTGAAATGAAAATTACTGATTTTCTAAATGTCGAGTCTTGTGAAAGAGTAATACTATTTTCGACGTATTTGATATGGTAAAAAAATATTTCTTTAAATTCTAAGTTTTCATGACAATCTATTTTTTGACCAAAACTTTTTAAAGAAAAAAGCATTAAAATCAATAGGAATAATATTTTTTTCATTATTATGGTTATTTATAGCTAAGATTTCCGTCAGTTATACGCTAATCAAATCACTAATAGTTATTTTTTCAAGAGCTTCTACTCTGACATGAGTATTTTTAGTGTAGCTAAGGCGTACATTCCCAAATGCTGTGCGTATAGTTGTAAATATACTTATTATTTTTAGGAATAATTTATCACTAAGTCAGATACACGAGGAATATTCTTTAGCCATTTGCATATGTTTTCTCTTCAAAAATAAACAGGAGTAGGTGGGATCCCCACTCTTGTTATAAGATTATCTTTTTTAATGAATTCTAAAAATCAATGATTTAATTTTTATTAAATTTCTTAAAATAATTTTCATAATTTTCTGGAAAGGTATATAGTAACTTCGATTTTTTATCAAAAATTAATGTGATATTAAATGGATCATAATTTAAGCCTTTTATAGAATTTTCATTAAGATTTTGATAAGAAATAGGAGTAAGCAAAGAATTAAAAATCTTTAAAGAATCTTGCGATACAATAGGAATTCCTTTATAAGAATATATTTTTTCATAATTTAATCCATCTGTCGCTTTACTATCCATAATTGTAATACCAATGCCAAATTTTCCATTTTTATAAAATGCTGTATCTCTGACATTCATAGATGTTAAAATTATAAAGTTATATTTAATTCTATTTTTACTAGAAACTTCTAAAACTGTATCTAAAATATATTCCGCTTCTTTTCTATTAAGTTGAGATTTACAACTCAATAAGAAGTTGGCTAAAAAAATTAATAATATTATTCTTTTCATTTTTTTGTTTTCCCTTTATAAATTGCGTTTTTATCATCATACTGAACATATCCTCTTCCCACACTTTTAACTAAACTAGGACTATACAAATATCTCGTCAAACCATTAGTTTGTGGGTTTCCCTTATCTCCTCCTTTCCCATGAAAAGGATTAATTCCATAACTTGGTTGTCCGTTTGGAAATAATACTGCAAAGCCAGAAGGAGCATAATCACCAATACTTGGATGAGAATGTACATTTTCAGTATGTGTTCCATCTTTTAAAACATGACCTCCAAAAGCGTATGGAGCTAACATTTGTCCAGCGCTTACACTTTGATTGACAGAATGGCTAGTACCAATTATACTAGTACTATACCCATCGGTAAAATTAAATGTATCTTGGGCAAATTCTACTGTTGTATGTTCCGCCGCAAATTCAAAGAATTGAGTAGCAACATCTTAATTCTGTATTTGTAAATAGCTATATATTGAACTCACACTGTCTTCTCTACCATCACTTGCAGGAAGCTCAAAATGCACTGGTTTCACTTCCCCAATCTGCGAATTTCCTTTAGGATTTTGTTCTGTTATATTTATATGTGCAATAAAACATCTATTAAACTCTTTTATTTAGTATATTATCAATAAACGAGAATCATTTAGATTACTCGTTATTTATTTCATACAAAATTTAATTAGCAATATAAAAATATCTAGTACATAGGTATATAAACTTCTACATCCCAGTAACCATTATCTTTTTTAAATGCCCTATAAAATCCTTTACTTGCACTTACCCAATCACGATCTCTAAGTTGTACTGTACCTACTGAAAAAAAATAAGCCTCTTTTTTATTTTTAAAATAAATAGGACTATAATAATTTTTCAAAATAGCCATGCTTTTATCTTTATAAATAAAAGTAGATAGTTTTTCTTTGGTTAATTGAGTAACAATAGAATCCATTTTAGTCAAATCAAACGATTTAACAGAAGACATTTTTCTAATTTTCTCATCTAAAGTTTTATGCTCAATATTCATATAATTTCTATATTCATCAGGAATCCCTAAAGAAAATTCACTACTATTTAACTGTTGACCAGCTAATACTTCCCCATAAATCAAATATTCATCTTTCGTTAATTCTTGTGAAAACAAAAAATTAAAACTTATTACGCATAAAAATAATATAATTTTCATAAGCTATACCTTTGTAAAAGATAGGGTTGATCTTTTAATGTTACTATAAACGAGTAATCATTTAGATTACTCGCTATTTATTTCATACAAAATTTAATTAGAAATATAAAAATATCTAGTACATAGGTATATAAACTTCTACATCCCAGTAACCATTATCTTTTTTAAATGCCCTATAAAATCCTTTATCTGCACTTACCCAATCACGATCTTTAAACTGTACTGTACCTACTGAAAAAAAATATGCTTCTCTTTTATTTTTAAAATAAATAGGACTACAGTATTCCTTAAAAATAGCTATACTTTTATCTTTATAAATAAAAGTAGATAACTTTTCCTTGGTTAATTGAGTAACAATAGATTCCAATTTACTTAGATCTAATGATTTAACAGAAGATATTTTTCTAATTTTTTCATCTAAAGTTTTATGCTCAATATTCATATAATTTTTATATTCATCAGGAATCCCTAAAGAAAATTCACCACTGTTTAACTGTTGGCCTGCTAAATGCTCCCCATAAATCAAATATTCATCTTTCGTTAATTCTTGTGAAAACAAAAAATTAAAACTTATTACGCATAAAAAAAATATAACTTTCATAAAATTACCATTTGTTTAGAAAATAATTAGGATTTGTTTTGTACATAAAATGGAGAATATCACCGTTCCTTTGTAAAAGTTCGACACCTTTAGTATCAATATTATCGGGAACATAATGTAATTCAAAAATATAAGCCCTGTATTCCATGATAGCATCTCTAAATCTTTTGTCGTCTCCTGCATAACGAACTATCGAACTATGTATACTTTGGGAGATATCCCATGCATGCCATGTTTCGTGAATAATATCAATACCTAACTGCAAATAACTTGTAAAAGAATCTTTTCCAAAAGTCATTGTTCCAATATTAGAATCAGGTTCATAAGGAGCAGTCACAGGGTTCTTTTCCAATAAATTAACAATTACTTCAAAGCTCCCACTTGTTTTGTAAAGATATTCTAGTTCAGGCACTTGTTTTATAAACTTCATAATTGACTCTTTATCCTTACCTGGTATACCTTCTTCATCAACCCCTGCCTTTTCAAGCCAGTCTGTAATAATTCCCTCTTTAGACAGCATAGGATTTTCTAAATTCATCAAACTACGTAAGCCTCCGCCTCCGCCTTGACCATCATTACCTAAACCTGTATTTACAATCATCATTCCACTGTCGCTATTCTGGAACATATGAAAATCATAACTCCTTGAACCTCCATTTCCTGTTACACTTGATACAGACCCACTAAAATAAAACTGCCAATAGGCTGTTTGTGCTTCCTGCCCAGTGAAAGTTTGCACTGATCTTCCATCAGGATCTACAAATCGTATCGGATTATTATTCCCGTAATGATAGGGAGTAAATCTTCTTGATTGTTCTGCTAATGGATCTATTACACCCCATCTTCCGATGTCAGACATATACATCCTTGCATCGTAATCATTCCAGCCCGTTTCTTCCTGTAATTCTTTACCATTGTACTGGTATTTATAAGCAGGATTTCCTACTCCTATGGCAGGTCTTTGTTTTAACCCAAAAGGATAGTAGTTGTTTTCTTCAAGAGCTTCTGCGCTGCCATTGGTTTATAAACAAGAGTAGGTGAATACCTACCCTTGTCTTAAGACTATTTTTAAATAGATACTGAAAATCAATGTTTTAAATTTTAAAAACATTCATCACGAACTCTGAAACATCACAAGAAGCAGGGATCAACACTTCTGACAAATTACCCTACTTCAATGGTTTTAATGTTATTGAATTAACCATTTTATTATTGTCTTCTAATATCTTAGTAATAATTTCTTCGTAATTTTTATAATATTTATATTCATATAAATCCATATTTCTAGCATTTACAGTAAAGTCATTAATGACTTGATCTCTATTTCCTTCAAGTGGTAAAATTTTATACGTATTATTTTTTACCAATAAAAGATTACATGTTGTATGAGAGATATTTAAGCGAAGTACATATATTCCATCATTATTGTTAAAATCGGCATTAGTTATGATATTTTTAATTTCGCTTAATTCTTTAAAATTACTTTTCAAGCTTTTTATATGATTATTATTAATTTCTTTTTTACTGTCATAAAATAAAATTATTTTTTCATTTAAAGAATCTTTATAAGAATTTGTATGATTACACGAATAAATGAATGATAATGTTATAACAAATAATAATTTCATTATCTTTTTTAATTTTTCCATTGGTTGAGAATTGTTTGTTCTATTTGATCAGGTTTAACTTCAGATTGTGATCCGTATAATAAATAGTTGGCTGGATCTGCAGCATGTCCTAACTCATGTCCGATATTAGCACTTATTGCACCATTTCTATCTGCTTTATGATATAATTGTTGTACATTATTTAACATACCTTGTTTACCCGCTAAATAATATGATTTTAATAATGCTTTATAAGAGTCGACTCTGCCTTCATAGATTACAATATCAGCACATAAGACTTTTCCTGTAGAGTCTCTGGTTAATTGTGTATTTCCCATTGTAAATTGACTTGTTCCAGCTGATGGTCCTTCACCAGATAATAAGCTAATAGTAGTTGGAATTATAGAATTAATTAATTTATCAAATTGAGCACTTCCCTCTGCTGTTTTTAACATCCAAGCAGCAATTTTTTTATCATCTTTAGATGCATATTTTGTAAAACCACCTTTCCCACTATTAGCCTTAGGGTCATATATTAACTCCCCATTTGTATTCCTCCAGTCATCAGAACTAAACTGAGCAAAATCAAACTGTGAAAAATCAACGCCTCCTGACGTATTAATAGATGCCATTAATTCTTCATAAGTAGGGAGCGATGCTCCTCCTCCTCCACCTTGACCATCATTACCTAAACCTGTATTTACAATCATCATTCCGCTGTCGCTATTCTGGAACATATGAAAATCATAACCCCTTGAACCTCCATTTCCTGTTACACTTGATACAGACATACTGTTATAAAACTGCCAATACGCTGTCTGTGCTTCCTGCCCAGTGAATGTTTGTGTTGATCTTCCATCAGGATCTACAAATCGTATCGGATTATTATTCCCGTAATGATACGGTGTAAATCTTCTGGATTGTTCTGCTAATGGATCTATTACCCCCCATCTTCCGATGTCGGACATATACATCCTCGCACCATAATCATTCCAACCTGTTTCCTGTTGCAGTTCTTTACCGTTGTATTGGTATTTATAGGCAGGATTACTTACTCCTATTGTTGGTGTTTGTTGTTTTAACCCAAAAGGATAGTAATTGTTTTCTTCAAGAGCTTCTGCGCCGTTTCTATTGAAACCTATTCAAAAAAAAGTGGTATTAGCATTGAATACCACTTTCATTTGTATTTTATTAGAAATAATTAATATATTTTTTCAACACTAACAAAAGAAGTAAGTAAATAATTAATTCATTTCTCCTTCGGATACACTTAATATACTCCACCATTCTGGATGTCCGGTAATTCGTTTAAAGGTATATATCATGTATTTCTTTTTTGTTGAATTTACAAAAGAAATAACAGCTAACTCTTCATTAACAATGTAATCTCCTAATAGTACATAATTCTTTTCTTTAGGAATAGTATTAATAATTTTGATGGTTTGTACTCCAGATTTTGATTGATTTTTGAATTCCTTTCCAGTAGAAAATATTTTATTATTTTGATCTACTATTATTATTTTATTACTATTGATAAAACTACTTAAGGAATAAAATAATGTATCACCTTCAAAGAATGAATTCAAACCCTTATATTGTGATTTTGCCACAGAAAATGGAGCTAAACACAAAAATAACGTAAATATTAATATGGCTTTTTTCATAATTTATTTATTAAAAATTTTGTATAAAGTATTAAAATTTTGTTTTATATAAGCATTAAATGCATTTGAGGGAACGCCAGGATCTCCAATTTTTTGTGTCCAACTTCCTGTCAGTTTGCGTTCAAAATAATCACCAGGATCACCACCTAGTTTTTTTGTACGAAATGAAGAATTTGTTTCAGCAGATACTCCCCAATGATTAATTTCATGCCCTATAAAACCTGCCATTTGAACGATGTTGGTAATTCCTTCAATGGTTGTAGTATCCTTATTTGCTGTTTTAAACCAATTAAGTGTATTTATATCCATTCGTATTAAATTTATCGGTTGTCTTGGATTTGAGCCATAAGGATAATCCGCGATTGAAAATGAAGTAGCTTCCTTAAAACCCATTAATGCAAAATCTGTATCACTTTTAAACATTTTAATGAGTTCTTCCATAGAAAATCCTGAAGTATCACTTAGAACACTCATAAACTTTGTATCATTTATTATTTTAGGTAAAGTATTCATCACAAAATCATAAAATTCAGGATAATTTTCCTTATAAAATTTTTCTGCATCCTTATGAAACTGAAAATTTGGAGAAAATCCGCCGCCCCCTCCGCCTTGACCATCATTACCTAAACCTGTATTTACAATCATCATTCCGCTGTCGCTATTCTGGAACATATGAAAATCATAACTCCTTGAACCCCCATTTCCTGTTACACTTGATACAGACCCGCTAAAATAAAACTGCCAATAGGCTGTTTGTGCTTCCTGCCCAGTGAAAGTTTGCACTGATCTTCCATCAGGATCTACAAATCGTATCGGGTTGTTATTGCCATAATGATACGGCGTAAATCTTCTGGATTGTTCTGCTAATGGATCTATTACACCCCATCTTCCGATGTCAGACATATACATCCTAGCCCCATAGTCATTCCATCCCGTTTCTTGTTGCAGTTCTTTACCGTTGTACTGATATTTATAAGCAGGATTACTTACTCCTATTGTTGGTGTTTGCTGTTTTAATCCAAAAGGATAGTAACTGTTTTCTTCAAGAGCTTCTGCGCTGCCACTGGTTGTATTTCGGGTGTAACTAAGACGCACATTCCCCAAATGGTCGGTATAGCTGTAAATATACTTATTATTTTCAAAATTATAATAGCCCTCTGAAGTTGGAACGAACCTCAGAACTGAGTTCACTAAAAATGAGTCTTCTGTCTCATACTGGAAACCGTCGAGGTAGTCGGTAAGCTTATAGGCTTCTGTAGAGCTTTTTACAATTCCGTAGGTATAAAGCTTTTTCAGTTTTACCCCATCTGCACGGTAGGAATATTGAGTGGTGATATTTCGGGTATCTTCTAATCCGAAAAAACCGTCTCTTACCAGATAGGTTTGATTGAAAGTAATATTTTTTGGAAGGTTCAACAGATTATAATCAATCTGTAATATTCCTTTATCAATATGATCTTTCATATTTCCGTTGTCATCATACGCAATGGTATTTCCTGAGATATCGGGATAACCTGCATAGTTCTGGGAACTGTCGGTTACGCTCTGAAGCCTGTTTCCTGAATAGAGGTACGTGAGATCATCAATCTGCTCTTTAATGCCATTACCGTTTTTATAATTTCGCTGAAGATCAGTAATGTTTCCATTGGCATCATAATTCATGGTTTCATTAAAAAAATCAGTTTGAGGAGCCGTTATTCCTGGTTCCTTGTATAATCCTGCTAATAATCTGTTGTACTGATCATATCGGTAGCTGTATTTTTTCAGGGTATTATCACCGGTACTTTTCCAAATCATTTCGGTGATATTCCCATTGTAATTGGCAGGCGCCACTGAAGCATCGGAAGTAGAAGCAAATTTCAACTCGTAGCCAAAAAGCTTCCCATTCAAATTGGAAGGGTCATTAACCTTGGTGACCGTTCCTCTAATGTCGTAAGTATATTCAATATCCTGAAGACCATTCCCTACTGATTTTTTGGAAACCTGCCCAAGTTCGTTGTATGTATATTCCGCAAGAAGCTCTTCGTTGTTTCCGTTGACCTGATGGTAGTGCTGTCTTACTCTGTACTGATCGTCATAGGTAAACCTTTCTTTGATAACGGTTTCATTACTTGCATTTGTTTTTTTATGGAAAGTATTGGCACGCAATACCGCTCCTGAAAAATCAAGCTCTTTTTCGGTATTGGTGTAGCCTCCCAAATAGTTTATATTTCGGCTTCCGACAGGTCTCAGCAAGGCATCATACCAGATATGGGAAGCAGACCAGCTGTCATCATCCAGATTTTTGACATAGGATGAAGTCGGCATCGATTTCAGGTTCCTCATACTATTGACTCCATTACTGGAAAATGACTGCGTAGTATTTTTCATATAAAACGCTAATACTTCCGTAAGTAAAGGATAGTTACCACCTCCCAACCCGTTAAAAGGATAGGTATCGTAATAATTAACTGAATAAGGAGTAAATACTGCAGAAGGATAAGCGGTATTGGTATAAAAGATCTCCTGCCCGTTCAGGGTAAAAGCAGTCGTACTTCTGCTTTCATTATTCAGTTCTTTTGCATTGGCATTACTTTGCTCCTGCAATCTTGTACTTCCTGTAAACTGCCCGCTATACACTACCCTTCCATATTTATCGTAACGGGTAAACAGCCATGTGTTAGGATGAGCAGGATTATTTCTCATATTGGTATCCTGAGAGGCTACCAAACGGTTCTGACGGTCATAGACCATATATTCCCAGCCTTTGCCCGGCAGTTTCTTTTCTACGAGCCTGAATTTATTATCATACACATATCGGTAGCAGAGATCATCCAGAATCTGACCTGTTACGGTATTGCCGTTTGCTGTGATCTGCTGATCGGCTTTTGGAGAGATCACAAAAGCAAGCTGTCCGTAACTATTATATATGTAATAGGTATCCAGCTTATCGGCTCCTTCTCCTTTTCTCAATAAGATGGTTTTCCCTTCAGCATTCTTAAAGTCTGTAGTGATGTTTCCATTTTCATCGGTTACTCTGTTCTTAGAAAGCTGATTGGCATTATAATAAGAAATATTATTAATATTGGTGGTAAGGGTAGCATTACTCCAAGACATCGAGGTGTTGTATTTCTTTACCTGATCCCCTGTTATATTGGTGAGATACTGCATCTTATTGGTATGACCTGTTGACATCGCCCATTCTGTTCCGGGACCGGCAACTTCGAGTACTCTTGCTAAGGGAGAGCTTTCCAGCTTCTGGTCGGAAAATGCATTAGCTACTCCGTAATAAGTGTTTACGGTATTTTCATCTGTGCCATGACCGGAATTGCTAGTTGTCACTGGAACGGGTAACAAAGTTTTGGTAGCCCTTCCCTGATGGTCATACACTATGGGCACGACCAAATCTTTTCCCAGAGGGGTTGCTTTTACCTGAATGACTTCTTTAGCTCTTCCCAAGCCGTCAAAATACTGTACGGTTTCTGTTGTTTTACTTCCGTCCGCAGAAAGATATACTTTCGTAGAAACATAATTTTCGCCGGCTGTTGGTGTCTGTGCCCAAATGCTTTGTGCTACAAACAACAAAAGGAATATAATTAATTTTTTCATGATGATGGTTATTGTTTGTAGTTATACTGATATTCTTTTATGATGTTTCCGTTGACATCTACTGTTTTTTGGAGTCTGTTGTAAGCATCATATTTGTAAAGCTCCATGATTCCGTTAGGCGGTATAGTCGTTGTAATTCCTATTAATGGATTATGGGTATAACATGTCACCATAAAATTCTGAAGGGCGGTATCATTTTTAAAGGTATTCAATGCATCAATGAGAGCCAGCTCTTTTGCTTCTTCTGTTGCAACTAAGGCATCGGCATCTTCGTTGGAAGCATTTACGATAGCGGTAATAAGTGCCGTAGGAATATCTGAAAACTTAGCGCCTTCTATTTTCGCAATAGGCAATGTCTTATTATACCCATAAATAATGGTTGTCGGTACTCCTGTAGAGCCTACTTCCGGAAATGCAGTATACTGAACAGGGTTTCCTTTATCATCATAAAGATCATACGAGATATTTTTCACCGACTGCGAAAGATCATCCGGCAAAAAGCTTATCTGAGAGGTAGGATAAAAATGGGTAGTATCTTCATACAGGGTTTTACCCTTGGCAATCACCACACCGTTTTTCTTGGTCTCAGAAGTAATAATCCTGTCTCTTACATTGGCAATCCAAAGCCGAAGATCACTTGCTTTGGAGTAGGTGTAATTCTCTTCCACTACATCTCCATCGGGAGTGGTGGTCTTTTTGTTGATGATATTAAGATCTTTTGTATCTCTGGTAGATTCTGCGGTCGTAGAAATCTGACCTGATCCTGTAAATGAAGTGGAAAGATTCACCTGTTTTCTGATCACCGAATTTTTTACCTGTGTAGTGGAAGAATAATTATTGAGCAGATAAAAGCCTCCTATAGGATAATATTCAAACGTATTTTCTTCCTGTGCTACCTTTGTATTGGCTGCATCATACACTTCTCTTTTCTCTAAAAGCCCATACCTTTGGATATTGTAATGTGCAAGATTATCCCCGGTAAAATTACCGTCCGCATCTACATTTTCAGGAACGTCTTCCAGTCTTTTAAAATAATATTGTGTGCGACCTTTATTGGTTCCTACCGTTTCTGTTACGTTTTTATAAACAATCGGATTGTCCCCCTCCAGATTGTAGAGCCTTCCGCTTGTCAGGTTGTTATTATCAAACAGCTGATAAGAGTAGTTTCTTGTTTCGGTAGGTATCACCACATCATGATCCAGAAATTCAATCTTTTTTATACGGACTCCGTTTCCTGTACTGTAATTAGGTAAAGGAAGAGATTTATAACGTATTCTTTTCACGTTCACCGTTCCTGCTCCTCCAGTTCCTATGAACTGATAGGTATTGGAACCCGGCATAAAGATCTCGTTTCCTGCATTGTCATAGATTCCTGAAACCAATTTTACATCTGCAGTGGGAGTCATACTCGGATCCCATGCGGGGCTATCGGTATACAAGACATCCACATTCACACAGTACATCAGATAGCTGGCTCCCTGTGCATCGTCCGGATTGGCACTCAGCTGGAACGTGCCACTGTAGCCGTTATGACTGTCGAAACTAAAGGTTCCTACATCTTCCAGAATCTGAGCATCGCGATCCCCTAAAGTATAAGGTGGGATATAATTGGTACTCCAATCAAATTCTAAAGGATCATAGATATTGGTCTTCTTCATCCCATAGGTATTGGGTTCAAATTCATACCGGGTCTTCCCTCCTGTAGGATACTGTATGGTACTGAGTAGGCCGATCCCCAGATATTTAGGATTTTCATCTTCATTAGGTAAGCAATTGCATGCCAGATAGGACCAATAATTCTGACTAAAAGAACTTGTGTTGTATTCGAAACTGGTTTGCTCAAAGAGATCACCTGTACCATATTTTCTTACTGAACGCAGGATTCTTTTATCATACAATGAGTTATCATAGCTCTCCGCACCGCAGGAAGAAATACTGAGATCATGGTATGTATAGGTTCCTATATCATTCTGAAGGGTATATTTCTGAATGGTTTTTCCGGCTTTGTTTTTCAGATCAACACGTTGAAGCCAAAAAGGGTCAGACATCTTCGTACGTAAATCGGTATCCAGATTGTACGTCAATTCAATGGAGCCGTAATCCGGCGAAGTGATCTTGCTTAGCTTCAGACTTTTTACTCTTATTAGTGACGCGGGATTCAGAAGATAATTATCTTCAATATAATCAAATGTTAAAATATCAGCCTGCTGCACATCTTTCACCTTAGATAAATAATAGGCAGAGGTATAATAGGTAGGGGGAGACTGGCTTCCCGAATAAGCTCTATCTGCCTTATCAAATAAAAACTCATTTCCTGACGGGTCTATGATCTTAAAGCTGTTGCTGCTCTCTGTATAGGTAATCTGGAGTTTATCGTACGTAAGAGGAAGAACGGTCTTCACTCCCTCATCATTAGGTTTTAGCAAAAACTTTCCACTCCTGCCCATAAAGTTATAATAATAAGCTTCTGTAGGAATACCGTTATAAGGATTGGTTTCCCTGTATATCAAACAGCTTCCCCCATATAAAGACCATCCTGAACCCACATCGGTAGCTTTGTTTTTCTTGAACGAGTTATTGGGATGATAGGAAATTCCGATATTAATCCCTAACGAAGAACTGCGAGCCGATAATGAAAAAAATGGGATATTGATATCCGGGATCCCTGTAGATAAAGAAACAGGGGCATTCACAAAACTGGTGACTGAAGCTGCCGAAGGTGCAGACATATAACTTTCTCCACTCTGAGAAAACAATGAACCAGAACATAAAATGAAGGTCAGTAATGGTATATAATTTATTTTTTTCATCATGTTTATTTCTTAATCAGTTTAGCATTCTCTGTTTTGTTCGTATCCGTTTTTATGGTAATCAGGTAAGCTCCCTGAATCAATGGCTGAGTATTGATCTTGGTTACCTTATTCTTGGTTTTCAGACTCTGAAGCTGTCTTCCTGCCATATCATACATCGTAATATCCGCTTCCTTGAAATCAAAGCCAATCTCTACATAGGCATAGTCTGATACAGGATTCGGGTAGATCTTGATATCTTGTTTCTCTATCAATTGATCTACCTGCTGATCTCCCAGTTTTACGATCTTCCAGTTCTCTTTTCCTAATTCTTCTGCACTGGTTCCTGCAAGAATAATAGAGCCATCTCTATTAACTGCCACGGCTGCCAGCCGTTCTTCTCTTTTTCTGGATTCTCCTTTTACATGTTTTCTCCATTGCTCATTTCCGTTCTCATCAACATAAAACATCCAGAACGTCTCATCATCAGTTTCTACTCTTCCTTCTGCCTGAGTGTAGCCTCCCAGTAAAACTCCTTTAGTTAAATCTTTATTTTTTTCTCTTTCGTTATGACCTAAGATCACATGCATTCCCATGAGAACATCTCTATTTTTGAAGTTGTAGGATTTCTGCCAGATTTCTTCACCTCTTTCATTTAAGGAGATCAGCCATAGATCGGTTCCTTCTTCTATACCAACGGTTTTATTACCCGATCTTTCTGAACGACTTTCACCTCCTATGATAAATCCTGAAGTCGTCATCGCTAGTGTTCTTAGGTGATCATCTCCTGTTCCTCCATAGTTCTTTTCCCATTCTACTTTTCCGTCTTTGTTCAGCTTAATGATCCAGTAGTCGCCTTCGCCATAATTCTCAGTCTTCTTTGATCCTCCTGCATTACTTCTTGAATACATTCCGAGTAAAACTCCTCCGTCTCTTGTAGGAATCATTTTTTCTACTTCGTCTAAGCCTTTTCCGCCCAGAATGAGTTGAGAGAGTTCTTTTCCATTTTTATCGAGTTTAACGACAAGGACATCTTTGGAACCATAGCCTTGTGGGGAATTCTGAACATTTCCTGCCACAAAGAACCCTAAATCGGTAGTTTGAATTACGGCTCTGGCTTCTTCATCGGAAGTACTTCCTATGGTTTTCTGCCACAATTCATCCCCGAATTCATTGATTCGAATCACCCAGATATCTGAGCCTCCTTTGGAATCTTCTTTTTTATCGAGACCTTTTCCAGAGTAAGTGGTACCCGCTAGAACGAAGCCACCTTCTTGAGTAGAAAGGGATGCTGAAAGGTAATCGTGGTTTTTACCAGCGAAGTATTTTTCCCAGACTTCTTCTCCCTGTTGGTTGAGTTTCACCAAATGGAAATCGTAGCCGTTATTCTGTTTGTTGTCTGTAGAGAGCTTTTTGGATTGAATGGAACTTCCTGTAATTAAGTACTGAAGGTCCACTGTTGGAGTCACCTGACTTAAGAAATCCTGAGTACTGGATTTGATGTCTTTCTGCCATAGAACTTCCTGAGCCGAAACGCTCAAAACAGTGCATAAGAAATATGCACCCATATAGAGTTTTTTCATCCCGTGTTTATTTAAGTTTTATTGTTACTAATTTTTTAACGCTGCAAAAATATCACTTTTACTTCACATAGATAAGATGTATTTTAAAATAATTTTGAATTTTATCGCCTTCTGATGCATTTAAAGCCAGTATTGATATTTCTGAGACAAAGATATTTATGCATCACGACAAAGCGTGTCGTTTATAATTTTGATACTACCTAATGTTACTCAAACCAGTAAAGACCGCTCAGAGAACTACTTAATAAAATAATAAAAATCAACAATCTACCGTCTATAAGGACTTATCAAAGTAGTTATCGTTATTTAAATCATTTCTTAATCTGTTAAAAACACATCTTAAGTCACGTTAAAAAAATGTATTTTTACGCCTTAAATAAAAAATGATGAAAAAAATGTTCTTCACATCTTCTTTGATGTGGTCTTTAACTCTTTTTGCACAAGATAAAGCTGAACAAGCCTTAAAAATCTTTGAAGAAAAATATCCTCAGGAAAAAATTCACTTACTTTTTGATAAGAAAAGCTATGTTGCTGGAGAAAACCTATGGTTCAAATCTTTTATCTATACCGGATATGAGCCCACTTCTATTTCTACCAGCCTATTTGTGGAACTGTATGACAATAACAAAACACTTCTTGATAAAAAAATGATTCCCTTGCTTAATGGGGAAGGGAACGGAAGTTTTGCATTGCCTGAAAATATGAAAGAAAATGTGTATTATATTCGTGCTTATACTACATGGTCTACTAATTTCAGTGAAGAGTTTCAGGCGATACGTTCCGTTGAAATCTATAATCCGTCATCTTCAGAAAAGCTGACAATAGATAATTCTTCAGAATGGAATGTTTCTGTACACCCTGAAAGCGGAACATTTATTGATCAAATCAACACAAAATTTGCAGTAAGATTGCATTCGAAAGGACAAAAACCATCAAACTGGAATGGCTATATCACAGAACTCTCTCATCCAGACGCGAAGCTTGCTACCTTCAAAGGATTTGATGAGAATATAGGGTCTTTTAGACTAGCTCCTGAGCTTGGAAAAAAATACCAGCTGACCATTGAAGATGATAAAGGAAAAAAACAAACAGTAAATCTTCCTGACGTCATTTCGTCGGGGATTAATCTTCAAATGGAAAGTAATCCTGAAGTAATAAAGTATTCTTTAGTTTCCAAAAATATGGAACCCGAATCGAAATATACAATCATAGGGACCATCAATGATCAGATCGTTTATAAAGCAAAACTGAGCATATCTGATAAAATTTATACAATCCCTACTGAAAAGCTGGTAAACGGAATTTTACAGCTAAGTATATTCAACGAAAAAGAGGATCTGCTTTTACAAAGAATGTGTTTTATTCAGCCTAAAAATTTACAAGTAAAAAAAGCTGAACTATCAAAAATATCTCTTAAAGAGACTCCTAGATCTCAAAATACCTTTAACATTTCAAGCTCTATTGATTCTCCTAATTATACTGTTCTAGTTCTAAATGAAGGAAGTAAAAGTACTGAAGACGAGAACAGCTTTATAAGTACTCTCCTACTGACCGGAGACATCTCTTCCGATCTTGACTCTCCTGCCCAATATTTCAAAAAAGACTCTAATTCTGAAGCACTTGACGCTATATTAATCTCTGAAAAATGGAAAAGATATGATTGGAAAATGCTCATGGCAGGAAATTATCCAATGATAAAGAATAAAACGGAGCCCTATATCTCTTACAAAGGAAAGGTTACAGTCTCAGGAAAACCTTCATCCAATACCGATCTGAATCTTATATTTTCGATGCCAGACAACGGAACAAAGTTTTTTCAGGTAAAAACGGATCAAAGTGGATTCTTTTCTCTTAATGGGCTTATGTTTGAAGATTCTATCAAATTCTCTTATCAATTGAATGATCCCAAGATCCTTAAGGAACAAGTACAGGTGATCTTTCAGCCCAATTACTCTTATATTCCTTTAAGAAAATCATTACCTCAATCTTATTATATTTTACAACCCCGTACTCCAGAAGATAAGGCTTCTCCTGAAATAATTAAATATACGGAAGCCAAGAATATGTATAAAGTAATCAATGAGAAAGCTACTCTTATAGAAGAAGTTAAAATTATAAAGCAGAAAAAAAATCTGACTAAAAAACTCAATGATGAACTGAGCAGTCTAACCTTTAGAAACAGTAATGAAGTAATATTCGATTTTGTAAATGACATCAATGCCGGCTCATATATGAATATCCTTGACTACCTTCAGGGTAGAGTTGCAGGATTACAGATGCAGAAACGGGGGTTCGATGTCACCGCTACATTTAGAGGTGCTCCTATCTCTCTTTTCCTTGATGAAATGCCTGCCTCACCTTCCCAGATATCTTCACTGCCTTCATCAGATGTAGCGATGGTAAAAGTTATAAGAGGTTATTTTGCAGGAGGCACTGGCGGTAATACCAATGGAGCAATTGCAATCTATACAAAACGAGGCGGTATCTCAGGAAGCATTGAAAACTCTTCTAAACCTACCGATTTGAAGCAAATTACCTTAAAAGGCTATGATAAGGAAATCGCATTTTCAAACCCTGACTATAGCAATGAAAACTTTAAAAATATTTCAATAGATACGCGAACAGTACTGTATTGGAATCCGTTCCTAGAAGTCCAACCTAAAGAACCTGTAAAGGTAGAGTTCTATAATAATGATGAAGCAAAAAATTATCGTGTCATCATTATCGGATATGATACCAATAGTTTTCTCCCTATCTATTATGACAATGTATTGAAACAATAATTTTAAAGCCTGATCTCATTTGATCAGGCTTTTTATTCCCATTAAAACTTAGTATTTTTAGCCTCTCAAAAAAATTCAATGAACACCACAAGCTATATACAGCAAACTCTCAATATATCAGAAAAAAGCATCAATGCCACTTTAGAATTATTAGCAGAAGACTGCACCATTCCTTTTATTTCCCGTTACCGAAAAGACAAGACCGGAAATCTGGATGAAACACAGATTGAGCAGATTTCAAAGCTGAATAAGCAGTTTGATGAGATCATTAAAAGAAAGGAAGCCATTTTAAAGTCTATTGAAGAGCAAAACGCTTTGACGGCCGAACTGAAACAAAGAATTGAAGAAAGTTTCGATATACAGGAACTTGAAGATTTGTATTTACCTTTCAAGAAAAGGAAGAAGACTAAAGCGGATGCAGCAAAGGAAAAGGGACTGGAACCTTTAGCAAAGATCATTATGAGCCAGAAAAACAATGATATATTGTTTTTGGCTTCAAAATATCTCAATGATCAGGTTTCCTCTGAAGAAGAGGCTTTGCAAGGCGCAAGAGATATTATGGCTGAATGGATCAATGAAAATATGTATGTGAGAAAAAACCTTCGCCGACTGTTTCAAAGAAAAGCTGTTGTGACATCAAAAGTCGTAAAAGCGAAAAAGGATGAAGAAGACGCCCAAAAATTCTCCCAGTATTTCGAATGGGAAGAAAACCTCAACAGAACCCCGTCTCACCGATTGTTAGCCATGTTACGAGCAGAAACGGAAGGTTTCGTCAAGACTAACGTAGGAATCAAAAAGGAAGAAGCGATTGATTTTATTGAAAATGCTATTATTAAATCCAATAATGAAACGGCAGAACAGATTTCATTAGCGATAAAAGACAGTTACAAAAGATTATTGGAACCGGCCATTTCCAATGAAACGCTGCAGGAAGCCAAAGAAAAAGCAGATAAAAAAGCAATTGAAATTTTCTCGGAAAACTTAACACAGCTCCTACTCGCTCCGCCTTTGGGAGAAAAGAGAATTCTGGCGATCGACCCGGGATATAAAAGCGGCTGTAAAGTAGTGTGCCTAGATGAAAAAGGAGACCTTCTTCATAATGAGACCATCTATCCTCACGCTCCTCAAAATGAAAGCGGGATGGCAATGAAAAAGATCCGTTCGATGGTGAATGCTTATAATATTGAAGCCATCTCCATCGGAAACGGAACAGCAAGCCGTGAAACCGAATTTTTCATTAAAAAAATAGCCTTTGATAAGCCTTTGCAAGTTTTTGTCGTTTCTGAAGCCGGAGCATCCGTGTATTCTGCAAGTAAAATTGCAAGGGATGAATTTCCGACCTATGATGTAACTGTTCGTGGTTCTGTTTCTATCGGAAGACGATTGGCAGATCCACTAGCAGAGCTTGTAAAAATAGATCCAAAGTCTATCGGAGTGGGGCAATATCAACATGATGTAGATCAGACCCAATTGAAAAATGAACTGGATTCTACGGTAATGAAGTGCGTAAACTCAGTCGGCATTAATCTGAACACGGCGAGTAAGTCTTTATTAAGCTACGTTTCGGGAATCGGAGAGAAAATAGCAGAGAACATTGTGAATTACCGAGCTGAAAACGGTGCTTTTGAGGACAGAAAACAATTGAAAAAGGTTCCAAGATTAGGAGAAAAAGCCTTTCAGCAGGCCGCAGCATTCGTGAGAATCAATCATGCTAAAAATCCTCTGGATAATTCTGCAGTACATCCTGAAGCCTACGGAATTGTAGAAAAAATGGCTAAAGATTTGGGGATTAAAACTCATGAGCTTATTGCGAATAAGGAAAAGATTGCCTTAGTACATCCTGAAAAGTATATCACAGAAGACATCGGAATTCTGGGTATTAAAGATATTTTAAAAGAACTGAAAAAACCGGGACTGGATCCGAGAAAAGCTGCCAAAGTATTTGAGTTTGATCCGAATGTAAAAAAGATCACAGATCTAAAGACCGGAATGATCTTACCGGGAATCGTGAATAATATTACGGCTTTCGGATGTTTCGTAGATCTAGGCATTAAAGAAAGCGGATTAGTCCATATTTCTCAACTGAAAGACGGTTTTGTTTCTGATGTCAATGAAGTTGTTAAATTACATCAGCACGTTCAGGTGAGAGTGACGGAAATTGATGAGGCTAGAAAAAGAATTCAACTCAGTATGATTTTGTAACAATACCCTAGTTAAGTAAAAATGATCAACATGTTTTCTTACAAAACGATATTTTCACTACTGATTATAATGTTGTTATTTTCATCATGTACTAATTCACAAAAAGAAAAAAAACAGACTGAGAATGAAATAATAATGGAAAATAAAAACACAACCAATTCCGTTGATATTTTAAAGAACCAAATGTTTGCCTATCAGAAAGAGTTTCATCCCTCCTATTCTAAAGAAGATGTTGTAACGTGCGGAGATATTCTAAACCTTTACTTAGCAGAAATAGAAAAGTCTGCCTCAAAAGAAGAAGGCATGAAAATAGTGAAATCTACTATCGAAAAGCTAAATATTCTCAATGAAAAATGTGAAGGTTCGCTCATTGAAACCATAGAACGTGAGCAAATTTGTGAAATTGTCATCAATGCAAGTGCTAAAAAAGGATATAATACTATGGAAGAAGACATCACAGAAGCTTGGAGGGAATGGTAAAACATTAGGACTAAGAGAATAATAAAAACAAAATAACACCATGAAAAGATCCCTCATTCTGTCTTTCATTCTTATAGTTGGAATGAAAGCTTTTGCTCAGGAAAGCGAATTTAAAATTTACAAAAACGGCTTAATCTATAGTGAAAAAGCAATGGATAAACTAACTCATATTGTAGATTCTTTAAATTTAAAATTTAAAACCTGCGATCTCAGTAAGAAATTCTACTCTAAAGGCCAAACCAACGCTTATATTGTTAAGATGGAAGGTGGGGACATTCAATCAGCCAAACAGGATATGGAAAAACAAATGCCTATTGAAGAATTTATAAAAAAATATCCTAATGCTACGATTGCTAAAAATGCTTTAATTATTAAGAGAAAGTATAAGGATTACGATAATAAAGAAGTTGTAGAATTTGAGGAATTTAACCTTAAGGATAATTATGGTTTCAGTATTACTTCAGAAAACCTAAGTCTTTATAATCAAAACTTACAAAATAAATGGCTTTTTGATCATGATAAGGAAACTTCATATTCTAAAGAATCCTTAGAAGCATTTTACTTTCCCAATCCATTCAGCTCCGAAGAAATTCCGGAAAAGTATGCCTATATGATTGGATATTCTGACTGCCTGATTGATACAACCACTACAAAATTCAAAGATAATCTTAAAAGGGGATCGTCGAATATGCCTAAAAACTGGATGTCTTTTTCAGATAAGAAAAAAAGCAAACTTTTGGAAGAATTGAGAAGTACAAGAGTAATTGGAGGATGCAGTCAGGACATGGGACCCAGAATTCATGCTGTAAACATTGCATTGCTTTCTGCAGAAACTTACAATTGGAATATCTTCCTGAAAGCTCATCTGGACATTATGAACGATCGCTTTGATAGAGTATCAGACGGAAGCTACGCTTGGGGACAAAGAAACACCTATATTCGAGAACTTGAAGAGCTTAATATCAATGTTCTAAAGCTTGTAATGGGAATTTCTTTCAGAGTTGAAAATCCGGTAACCAATCATTATTATGGAAGTATCGGAAGGATAGGAAGGGCTCTTTCCGAATCTCAAAATAAAACAGAAATAGAAAACACAATTCTTGCGGCAATTTCAGATAACAATTTAGACTATTATAACAGATTATTGTTTTTCTTTCTTTTTAAGAATTATAATTCTTATACTACCAATGACACCCAAAAAAAGGTGAATGAAGAAAAACTGTTAGCTGCAATCACTAATTTTCCTGACTATTATACCCAACAACTCAAGGAGTTCTAAACTAAATATCAAAAAACCACTGTTATAATCGATAAACAGTGGTTTTTTATTAATATCATCTATTTTTTCTCATATTTCGTTTTCATTTTGTAAATTAGTCTCTATAAAATCAACAGCTTTATTATTATATTTTTAAGAAACACTAATCCCACTTATAAATATTTTTCTATTAAAAAACATTCTTCCTCAGAATTTTACTGGTTTATGTTTTAAAGTGCCTATAATATGATTTAAGCCTTTTTAAAAACCAGCTCAGCGCCTTTCCTAAGACGATAAAAATTCAACATCTGTTGTCTAAATTTCAATTCTTTAACCATGAAAACTAGCAGAAAAATTACTTTCAGCCACAGGTTGATTCATTTATTTGCTCTATTATCGAGCCTTGGATTGTTTGCCAATTATGTTGCGAGACATAATATGACCAGTAATGAGTATCAGTCTGAATTTAACAAATATTCCGGTGACAAAAAAATGCGGCTTATGGACGTAAGTGGCTATGCTGTAAATGGTACCGCCTACTACGCTGCGATCTGGAGCAACAATACTACAGGTCCTGATTGGACTGCCCGCCACGGATTATCAGAGGCCCAATACCAAACTACCGTTACCGATTTAAAAAACAAAGGATATCGTCCCAATAGAATTAGCGCTTTTTCTGTAAATGGGATTCCCTATTTTGCCTGCATATTTTACAAACCTTCCGGAGCTTGGGTAGCCCGACACGACCTTACTCCCGATCAATATCAAGCTGAATTCAATAATTGGAATAAAGAAGGATATAGACTGATAGAAGTATGTGGCTATACCAAAGGAGGCTCTACCCGATATGCTGCTGTCTGGGAGAAATCTACAGGACCTGCTTTTATTGCACGCCATGGTATGACCTCAGAAATATATCAGTCAGAATTCAATAAGCAATGGAACAACGGTTATGTACCGGTAAGAGTAAGTGGATTTGAAGTGGCTGGAGAAGACCGTTATGCTGCAATTTGGGAAAAATCAACAACCGGAGTATACGCAAGACATAGAATGACCAACCAAAATTATCAGGCAGAATTTGATAATGGCTGGTATCAGGGAATGCAGCTTACCCATGTTTCTGGATATACAGTAGGAGGTAAACCTCGATTTGCTGCGTTATGGAAAGGAGGATCACTGAGCTTCAAGGATGCCAGTCTAATCTACAATAAAGTAAACACTTACATGCAAAACTCAGCAATTCCGGGTCTTTCTATTGCGATCATGAAAGACGGAAAACTGGTTTGGGCAAAAGGTTTTGGCCTTATGAATACCACTGAGGGTACAATGGTTTCGCCTAACAGCTTATTCCGTATTGCAAGTGTAAGCAAGCCTATCACTTCTGCAGCTATTATGAGGCTTACCGAAACAACAAATTTGAAACTCAGCGATAAAATTTTCGGACCTAATGGTCTTTTAGGAGATATTTGTAGTCAATCTGATGCTTGTATAGACAAAACCGATTTAGAAAAAATAACAGTTCAGCATTGTTTAGAGCATACTACAGGATGGGTAGATGATGCAGTTTGGAATGAATACCAGCTCAACAATGCAGATATTATAAAATGGGCGGCTAAAAATTACGCTCAACCCAATACTCCGGGTTCAGAATTTAAGTATATGAATTTTGATTACTTTCTATTGGGAAGAATTATTGAGAAGAAAAGCGGGCAAACCTATCAGAATTATATAAAATCTAATATCCTAAGTAAATGTGACATCGGTGATATGTATATCGGGGCAGATACCCAAGCTGCACAAAAGCCCAATGAAGTAACCTATTACGGAGGAAATCCTTATAATCTTAAACTGACAAGAATGGATGCCAATGGCGGATGGATAGGAAAACCGATGGATCTTTTAAAGTTTTTTGCAGGAATAGATAAATTGCCTAATAGAACCGATGTTCTAAAATCCGGAACCATAGACGTGATGAGAACCATTTCAACAGCAAATAATGCCGGAGATTATGCAAAAGGACTAAAAGTAAATGGTGACTGGTGGATGCATAATGGCTGTATGCCCGGAACGTTATCCAGTCTTGTACACTTCAAAAATGGAATAAGCATTGCTATTGTCATCAACACTAGACCTAGCAATGACGAATGTACTTGGAGCGGAATGTATCCACTTATTGATGAAATTCAAAAATCGGGTATTATTTGGCCTAGTTATGATTTGTTTTAATATTAGCAATTATATAAAATAATCTCTCTTTTATTTTCTTTTATAAGATTAGTAACAAGCAAAAAAAACCGGCTTAAATAAGCCGGTAAAGAAATTTTTATTTTTTAGATTCTTCAACAGAAACTTTTCTGAAATCTTTGAACAATTTGCTCAATTCCAAAGCTGCTTTACGAGCTCTTGTACCAGCTGCTTTGTTTCCTTTTTCAGCTTGTTGGTTTGCTTCAGTTGTAAAAGTTTCGAATTCCGCGTTGATTTTTTCAATAAGTTCTTTCATGTATTTAAAATTTTAGGCTGCAAATATAGGCTTTCAGGCGGATGTAGCCTAGTCTGATTAAAAAAAATTAATATTTAACTCTAAAAAATCATAGAAAAAATGAAAACTTAAAGAAATAAGGCTGAAGTCTGCTCATAATAATCTATTATTATTCGTTTTTTACTTCTGCTAAAAGGCATCATCTTTATTGTTAGAATAAGGATTTGATAATCGTAATAAGACTCATCCCTACCACAACTACTCCCACTACAAAAAACATTTTTTTCGTAGGCAGCTTAGAAGTAAGCATTGCAGAAAACGGAGCAGTAAATACGCCTCCTAAGAGAAGTCCCAATACAATATTCCAATGATGGATCCCAATGGTAAAGATAAAAGTGATGGCACTTGTTATCGTCAATAAAAACTTAGCCACCGTTGAGCTACCTACCACATATCTTGGGGTTCTCCCCTCTTTAATCAAAGTCCCGGTAACTAATGGCCCCCATCCTCCTCCTGCAAAGGAATCTATGAAACCACCGATAAATCCTAATATTCTGAGATTGGTTTTTCTTTTGGACTTCACAGTACCTTCTTTTTTTTCTTTAAAAGCATTCCTCAAAATATTCAATCCTAAGTATAACGTATAAAAAGCGATAATAGGTTTTACAATATGCGCATAATATTCGCCGTAATGAGATAGCGTTAATGCTCCCACGACAGAACCTATGATTGCCAAAGGGAACAACACCCAAACCATTTTTTTATTGACATTTCCGAGCTTGTAATGACTGACACTTCCTGCCGCCGTGGTAAAGGATTCCGCAGAGTGAATACTCGCACTAATGACAGGTGGAGGTACATTCAGCAGCAATAAGATCGTCGTACAGATTACGCCATATCCCATTCCCATTGATCCTGCTACAATTTCTGCCAGAAACCCAGCCAATAGCATCCAGTAGAAAATATGACCGTCTTTATTAAGAAAAACCTTAATATCTCCTGAAAGATTAAATTGATAAATAATAATTCCCAATATCCCAAAAAGAATTAGAACACCGATGATTCCAAGATAAATATTGGCTCTTTTCTGTACGGTTTGAGTGATCCTGATCAGGTTTTCTATTTCCAGATCCGGTTCTTTACTCTTCGTTTCTTCATGCAGATATTCTGTAGTCAATCTATTAAGCTCTTTGACTTTGTAATTAAAATCACCTTTCAATTGGTTGCGAATATCCTGCATATTATCCAATACCTCATCCATTTCATCAGGAATACTTTCTGTTAAAATTTCACGGACTCTTTTAGCGATTGTCGGGGATTTTCCATTGGTGGAAATGGCAATTTTAAGATTTCCTTTTCTGACAATTGATCCTAAATAAAAATCGCATAATTCGGGTTTATCGGCAATATTGACCAATAGATTATAATTATGAGCATCCTTTTGAATCTGCTCTGCTAACGCAATATCATTCACAGCTGCAATCACAAGTTCTACATTATCAAAATCATGGTTTTGATAGGCTCTTTCATGCAGCATTAAATTAGGAAACGTTTCCTGTAACTCTTTAATTTCAGGGATAATTTCTTTAGCTACCAGTTTTATGGCAGTTTCAGGAGAATTTGCTAAAACCGATTCCAACTTTTCAAAGGCTATCTTTCCTCCGCCAACAATCAGTAATGAAAGTCTTTCAAGTTTCAAAAATACCGGATACAACGTATTATTCATCTTCATTACAGTTTTAAATCATAGGTAAACGCCAGATAATATAATCCTCCAATTTCAGGACCTGCCGCATATTGAAAGTAGCGACGATTCAGCAGATTGGTTGCCCCTGCTTTTATCTGGACTTTAATTTCAGGAATTCTCCAGGTTGCCTGTGCATCGATGGTATAATAGGCAGGAACTTCCCCTGAAGCCAACGGACTTTCCCACAAAAATCTATCCTGCCATCTTGCAACAACCGTAAACCCAATATTTTTGAAGATTTCCCTGTTGCCTACACTTACATTTATCGTCCATTTAGGAGTATTGAAAGCGGTAATAAACAGATCTGATCTATTGGAAGTTAAAAGGTCATTATAAGAAACATTGGCATTCACATTATAATTTTTAACAAGGTTATAACGGATTCCCAACGAAGTTCCATAACTTTTATACGTACTGTTGCTGTTGGTGTATACTCTGTATCTGTCTTGTTTGGTACGATCAAGCATATCAAGAACGGCTTGATCTGTTCCTACTGTTCCATTTTTAGGAACCGATACTTCTACCTGCCCCAAAAAACCTTCATAAATGTTGTAATAAAAATCCCAATCTAAGACTAACCTGCTGTTAAAAAACACTGATTTATAGCCTACTTCAAAGGAATTGATCTTTTCAGTCTGTAATTTTTGCAAATTAGCGACCACCAAAAGATTTCTATTGCTCAAAGCTGCCTGATTTTGAGTTGCTCCACCATCTACTGCTGCATTCACCGCAGAAGTGAACTGATCGAGAGAAGCAAGAGTATAAGAATTTTCTAAATATCCTAATCCTTCGTTCACTTTTGCCAAACCTCCTACTCTTCTCACATTTCCGTTATTTACAAAAGAAAGCGCTTCGAATAATGATGGAAAACGATACCCGTTTTGAAATGATGCTCTGAAATTGTGCTGATTCACCGGAGAATAGACCACACTTATCCTAGGATTGAATTTAGCCTCAAATTCAGGATTTTGGTCAACTCGCAATGCCACGTTCACTTTCAATTTATCTTCAAAAAACAACTTGGTAATTTGTGCAAAAACTCCGTATTTCTGGTAAGTCACATCGTTACCAAATGTCCCGTCTGATAAAGGAATATTTCTTTCACTTACTGGTCTGTCAAAATCCACAAAGTTATTTCCATCCGGAGTAATGCTGTACAAACGGTAATCAACTCCTGCCAAAAGACTGAATACTTTTACCAGTCTGCTAAAATCATAAGTAAGCTCTCCTTGATAAAAACGGGATTTTTGTTCCAACTTTGCTCCTCCTGTTGCCGGAGCTCCTACAACGCCTCCGTTTGCTGAATCCCAGTTGTTAATGCCAATAATGGTATTTTTTAACTGTTCAAAAGCAGCGGTACCGGGAACAACTCTGTTTTTATCGGCTTCCTGTCTTGCTAAAATAAAAGCATCATTCAGATTAACTCCTGCATTCAGACTGTTTTGCAAAGCGGTCTGAAATAGGTTACGCCAGTTTGCATTGGAAAGATTGGAAAGATCCAGATTATCAGCCAAAGGTTTAAGATTGTAAGAGTCTCCTGTATTTTCAATAGAAACATAGGCTCTGAAAGTCAATTCTTTTCCGGTAAGCTCTACTTTATGGTTCTGAACGGTCGCATTTTGCAATCTGATTTTATTTCCTCTCTGGAAAGTTCCATCCAACAATCCATATCTGTATACATAAGAAGTTCTCCACTGATCTCCGAATCGATAGTATAGTCCTGCATCAAATTTGATGTTCTTCACTTCCGGATTTACTAAGTCTTTTTCAAGATACCCTGTTCTTGCTACATTAAACGTGGTAGACTTCCCGTTATAGTTTACTTTTACAGCAACCCGGTTGTTTCTTTCATCTCCATATTTATTCCACAAATCTTCTGCAGGATTATTGGAGAGTGAGAAATTAGGATTAGCAGTAATTAATGAATTGGGATTTTGATCGGTTTGGTTATCTGAAATCCAGTCGACCCCATTGAAATAGGATGCATTGATCTTTACAGCCAGATTTTTATTGAAAGCTTTAGCAAATCTTATGGCACTTTCTCCCAAAGGAGCCGTCTGGTGATTCATATTATCGACATGGTTTACTCCGCCACGAAAATACACGCTCAATCCTTCTGATGTAAAAGGATCTTTTGTCTGAAGGCTCGCCAATCCGTTGATCGCATTCATCCCATACAATGCAGAAGCCGCACCGGGAGTTACTTCCATAGATTGAATATCGAGTTCTGTCGGACCTATAGCATTTCCTAGGGGAACTCCCAATGTTGCCGACTGCACATCTACTCCGTCTACCAATTGCATAAAACGGAAGTTATTGGGTGAATTAAATCCTCTGGAATTAGGAACTTTTAAAGTAAGACTCGAGGTTAAAAGCTGTAATCCTTTTACATTTTCCAAGGTTTCGTAGAATGAAGAAGCCGGACTTTCCCGAATGGCTTTAATATCTATTTTTTCAATAGCAATGGGTGATCTCAGTACTTTTTCAGGAACTCTTGAGGCAGAGATTACCACTTCATTGATAATCGTATTCTGAGGGTTTAATTCTATCGCAATTTTATTAGATAAAGAAAGGATTTCTACGGTCTGGCTTGCAAAACCCTCTTTGTTGATCACAATTCTGAAAGGGATTTTAACTCTTGTTCTCAGGTTAAAATGCCCTTCCTGATCCGTTAGTGCAGAATCTTCTGTATTTTCCACTTTTATTTTTGCTCCTGCAAGTCCTTTATGGGTATCAACATGAGTAATGGTTCCGCTGACTTCTATAAGTTGTTGCTGTGCCTGTAAGAGGGTAAAGAATAAAAATGTAAATAATAAGATGCTAGTTTTGAGAGTAAGGTTATTGGGTTTGTTCTTTTTCATTAATGATTATTTTTAGGTTAATAGGAATGTGGATGCGATATTTATTACTAAACAGCACATACACATTCGAATCCCTAAAAACTGATGATAGAGTTGCCTGAATTTCTTCTGACGGTAATACTTATTGTTCATTATATTTATTTTATGGTTTGCAGATAACGATAGGAAAAGTCACCAAAGGTTTCTTCGGTTTCCTTTTCCTTTACATAAATTCCAAAAAGTTCATCCAACGTAGCTAGAATTTCACTTTCACCTATATTTTCTTTGAATTTTGTGTTAAGGCGTAATCCCAATCGATCACCTCCAATATGAAGATTGTATTTACCATACGCAGTCCCTACAAAACCGATTTCCGCATTGGGAGATCTCCCGCAACCGTTTGGACATCCCGTCATACGAATGGTAATATCGTCCTGTAAAAGACCATATTTCTCTAAAACAGGTTCTATTTTTGTGACCAAAGAAGGTAAATAACGTTGTGCTTCTGCCAAAGCCAGCGAACAGGTATTTAACGCGACACAAGCCACAGAATTTTTACGCAAAGCACTCGCGTTGTCAGTCGCATCGGAAATTCCGAAGGCTTTCAAAAGGCTTTCAATATGTTCTTTATCTTCTTCCTGAATATCTGCAAGCAGAAGGTTTTGATTACAGGTAAAACGGAAGTTCACTTTTCCGGTTTCAGCAATTTTTAACAACCCTGATTTCAGTGGATATTCTTCTATATCCAACACTCTTCCATGCTCAACAAATACGGTATAAAACCATTTTCCTTCATGATTTTGTACCCAACCGTAACGGTCTTTTCTCTGTTCAAACTTAAATTCTTTAGCCGCTTCAAAAGCAAAGCCTGTTCTTTTTTCTACTTCTTTTCTATATGAATCGATTCCGAGTTTATCGATGGTATATTTAAGTCTGGAGAGTTTTCTGTCGCTTCTGTTTCCGAAATCACGTTGTACCGTTATAATTTCATAGACCGCTTTTAGTGCTTTTTCTTCCGTATCTACAAATCCCAACAGGGAAGCAAGACGCGGATAGGTGGCTTCATTTCCGTGAGTAGCTCCCAAACCTCCTCCTGCAGCAATATTATATCCGATCACTTTATTGTTTTCGATAATCGCGATTAATGCAATATCATTAATGAATACATCAACATCATTATTCGGCGGAATGGCGATTCCTATTTTCAATTTTCTGGGTAAATACCGATCCTGATATAAGGGATCTTCCTCCGCTTTTCGGTCTATCAGCAATTCATCATCAATCCAGATGTCATAATAGGCTTTGGTTTTTGGCAGACACATTTCACTTATTTTACCCGCCAGTTCATAGACTTCCTGATGCAATGGTGATTCGGATGGATTTGAGGTACAGGTCACATTTCTGTTAACATCTCCACAAGCTGCGATCGAATCCAGATGTTGCAGATTAAACTCTTGAATAGTTGGTCTTAAATGAGATTTCAGAATCCCATGCAATTGTATGGTTTGTCTGGTCGTAATTTTTATGGTTCCCGTAGAATGTTCTTTTGCGACTTCATTCAGCCCTATCCATTGCTCAGAAGTTAAAAAACCTCCCGGAAGCCTTAATCTGATCATATAGGAATACAGCCATTCCAGTTTTTTAGCCACACGTTCTTCTCTTCGGTCTCTGTCATCCTGCTGATACATTCCGTGAAACTTAATCAGTGTTTGATCGTCTTCTCGTATGGCTCCGGTGAAATCATCCGAGAGGCTCTCCTTCAAAGTTCCTCTAAGACCATTACTTCCGGTTTTAATTCTTTCTACCGGTGAAAGGTTATCTTTATTGTTCATTGTTTGTTTTACTTTTTATTCAGAATACATTAATACACGTCTTTGGCATACCGCCCGTTGAGTTCCATTTCTTCAAGATAAATACGCGCTTCGTCTTTGTTGCGTTTTCCCTGGTCCTGAATAATATTCAAAAGGGTTTCTTCAACATCTTTACTCATAGGATCTTTGGTTCCGCATACATAGAGAGAGGCTCCAGCTTCCAGCCAATTAAATATTTCATTTCCTTTCTTCCTGATTTTATCCTGAACATATACTTTTTGAGCGGTGTCCCTAGAAAATGCCATATCTAAATTATTAAGTGTTCCTGTTTTCATAAAATCAAGAATTTCAGATTGGTAAAGAAAATCAGAAATAAAATTCCGGTCTCCGAAAAACAGCCAATT
Source organism: Chryseobacterium taiwanense (assembly GCF_000813825.1). Taxonomy (GTDB): domain Bacteria; phylum Bacteroidota; class Bacteroidia; order Flavobacteriales; family Weeksellaceae; genus Chryseobacterium; species Chryseobacterium taiwanense. The sequence goes on along the minus strand of NZ_JWTA01000008.1, from coordinate 177,227 downwards.
TCTTCCTTCGCCTCCTACCGCATCTCTTTCCCATAAAAAAGATCTGAAAGGGGCAATGCCTGTTCCGGGACCAATCATAATAATGTCTTTATCTGATTGAGGAAGTTTAAAATGTTTAGCTTCCTGAATATAAAATTCAACAGCATCTCCCTCGTTAAATTCACTTAAAAATCCGCTACATAATCCGTTTTGCTTTTTATCATCAATAAGGTATTCCGATTTGGCAACCGTAATATGAATTTCAGTATTTCCATGGGCTTCAGGAGAAGAAGAAATAGAATATAAACGCGGCGCTTGATAGGTTAAAATGTTAATAACTTCTTCAAATTGAACTGCATTTTTTACAGGGTATATTTTAAGCAGATCCAGAAGGCTTAAACGAACTTCGGGAATCTGGTGTCCTGTAATATCAGCATATTGAGCTACCGTTGTTTTTAAAAGATAACTGATATTTAGATGCTTATACAAAAGCTCATCTACACTGGCAGTAATTTTCGTGGTTTCAATCTGTTTTTCAGCATTAATACCCGTCAATTGAATGATTTCTTCCACTACAGATCTAGGATTATAAGGCAATACACCTAAAGCATCTCCCGGACTGTACATAATCGGCTCCTCCGTTTCTATTTCAATATGGTACGTTTCTTTTTCTGAAGTAATATCGTTAAGGTTAATCACTGCCGAAATTTGTCCCTGATATTTTTTTCTACCCGTAGATTTTTTCGGAATAGAAAGTGTTGATTGACTTTTTACTGAAGTTTTTGTGAGAACTTCATAGATATGCTCAATCCAATGACGAGCTTCATCCTCATAATCAATATCGCATCTTTTCAATGGAATAATTCGCTCGGCGCCCAAGATTTCAAAACGGAAATCAATCTCTTCCCCGGTTTTGCAAAATTGAGGATAGCTACTATCTCCCAAAGCCAGAACTCCGAATTTCAACTGATTAAGCACCAATTCATTTTCATGAATGTAATCATAAAATTTCTTAGCCAGAATAGGTGGTTCTCCTTCTCCTTGTGTACTGATCACTACAAAGAAAAATTCTTCTTTTACAAGGTCTTTAGGTTTATATTGGGAAAGGTCTGCCAGTTTCACCTGAATTCCTTTTTTCTTGATGATTCCGGCAAGTTCTGTTGCCAGTTTTTTACTGTTTCCCGTTTCTGTACCGTAGGCAAGTGTTATTTTCTTTACGGAAGTTTCGCTTTCCGGATTGGTCTGTTGCAAGGAATGTTGAATGACTCCACTGGTTGCTCCTGCAAGTCCCGCCAAATAACCGCTTGCCCAGATGGTTTCATCTCTTGAAAACTCTCCGGATATTTGCTTGAGAATATTAAATTTAGTTTCAGACAGCATATTGAAAAAAGTTTTGTGTGGCTGGAACAAGACTTCCATTCACCACCGATTTAAAATAAAGACCTTCATGCTCTGCATTTTCCAGCCAGGAAAATTCTTCATGCAGATTAACTACTTTTCCGATTACCACCAATGATGGGGAAGCAAAGTTTTTATCTGCAAAATTTGTTTTGAAATCATCAAAAGAGGAAGTGTACACTTTTTGATAAGGCGTAGTTGCCTGTTCAATAATGGCAATTTTTTTCTCTCTTGAAACATTAAGCTCAACAAACTTTTCTACAAGATTTGAGAGGTTTCCTTTGGACATATAAAATACAAGTGTATCATTCGTTACAGCCAGCTCTTTCCAATAGTTCTCATCCAGAATTTCAGATTTATAATAAGTAAGAAACCTTACGGAGGTAGCGTAGTTTCTTGCCGTCAAAGGCATTCCTGCATAAGCAGCAGCACCTAACGCAGCTGTAATTCCGGGGATGATCTCATAGGAAATTTTGTTTTCTTTTAAGGTTTGCAATTCATCCAGAATATTCGAAAAAATAGAAACATCTCCTCCTTTCAGTCGTACTACCTTTTTATTCTGAAAGGCATAGTTAACCATCAGTTTATTAATAAGAGATTGAGGAGTAGACGCATTTTTACTGCATTCTTTTCCTACATATATAATTTCTGCATTTTTATCTGCATAATGCTCTAAAATTTCCGGGCTCACCAAACGATCGGACAGGATAATATCTGCTGCTGCAATCGCTTTAACTGCTTTCATCGTGATCAAATCAGGGTCGCCGGGTCCTGCACCAATAAGGTAAACCTTTGGTGTTTTAATAGTCGTTTTCATTGTAAATAGGGATATTAGAGGTTAGAAGAGTCCTTCAACGGACAGATATCTCTCTCCTGTATCGTAATTAATTGTTAATATTTTTGAACTTTTCGGTATTTCCGGAAGCTGTTTAGCTACTGCTGCTAAAGCCGCACCTGTAGAGATCCCAACAAAAAGTCCTTCTTTTTTCCCTGCATCTATCGCATACTGAAAAGCTTCATCTTTTCCGATCTTGATGATTCCATCCAATACGGTAGTATCTAATATAGAAGGAACAAATCCTGCTCCTAATCCCTGCAATGGATGTGGTGCCGGTTCTCCTCCACTTAAAACAGGAGACAACTCAGGTTCTACTGCAATTACTTTAATATCAGGATATTTTTGTTTCAGTGCTTTTGCAATTCCTGTAATATGTCCTCCTGTTCCTACACCGGTAATTACATAATCTAATCCATCAGGAAAGTCATTCAGAATTTCCTGCGCCGTGGTTTCGGTATGAACTTTTACATTGGCAGGATTATCAAACTGTCTCGGAATCCAAGAATTAGGGGTTTCTGCTGAAAGTTCATTCGCTTTTTCAATAGCTCCTTTCATTCCTTTTTCTCTAGGAGTCAACACAAATTCTGCTCCGTATGCTTCCATAATTTTACGGCGTTCCACACTCATACTTTCGGGCATGACCAAAATAAGCTTGTAACCTTTCACTGCGGCTACCAAAGAAAGTCCTATTCCTGTGTTTCCACTTGTAGGCTCTATGATTATGCTTTCTTTATTCAGCAATCCTTTTTCTTCTGCATCTTCAATCATTGCCAATGCAATTCTGTCTTTAATACTTCCTCCCGGGTTACTTTTTTCAAGTTTAATCCAGATTTCATGTTCAGGACTGAACAGCTTATTAATTTTTACGATGGGCGTATTCCCAATTGTTTCTAGTGTGTTTTGGAACTTCATACCGTTTCAATTTTATATTGTCTTTTATTTTTTTTATATAACAAAGGTTAAGGATTCCGGCAACGAGCTATTATCCTTTATTTTTATTTCACTTTTATGGTAGACCAGAGAATGAGAAGGAACATCTTGTGTAATCCATACATTTCCTCCAATAATACTTTCTCTGCCAATGGTTGTATCTCCTCCTAAAATGGTAGCTCCGGAATAGATAATGACATGGTCTTCAATATTCGGATGTCTTTTTTGGTTGGCTTTTTCTTTGGAAACATGCAAAGCACCGAGGGTTACTCCCTGATAAATTTTTACATGATTGCCAATTACAGTCGTTTCTCCTATCACGATTCCCGTTCCGTGATCGATAAAGAAATGCTCTCCTATCTCTGCTCCGGGATGAATATCTATTCCTGTTTTGCTGTGTGTATATTCAGAAATAATACGCGGCAGTATTTTTATTCTCTGATTCCACAGTTGATGGGAAATCCGGTATCCATACGTTGCAAAAAAACCGGGATAGGAAAGAAGAATTTCTTCTAATGATTCTGTAGCCGGATCAAACTCTAAAATAGCTTCTGCATCTACAGTCAGCATCTCATAAAGTCTGGGCAAAGCTTCAGAAAACTGATCAACATGCTTTTCAGAAAGCGTTTTATCTTCAATGATGCTATTGATCAGATTTAAAAGAATCTTGCGGAGTCTTGTAAAGTCTTTTTCTAACTGCTCCTGAGTATTTACAGACTGTGGAAGAAAAAGTACTTTATAGAGCTCTTCAACAAAAATTTCTGCTTCATTTTTATCAAAGAATCCTAAAGAATTTTGTTGTTTCTTTTTGAAAACTTTTTCAATAAAGTCATCTGATTTTTCCATTACTTATTGAATTATGCATGCCGCAACCGTTGAGTTTGAGGTTTCATCGACCAGAATAGCCGATCCCGTTCTCTTATTATTGATAAAACTATCGAAAACCAGAGGTTGAGCCGTTCTAAGCGTTACTTTTACAATCTCATTAAGCTTTATATCTCCTTCAGCTTTTTCCTTTACGAGAGTGTTGACATTAATCTTGTAATCAATCTCCTTCACTACCGCTTTCAATACTCTGCTGTGATGCTGCAATACGTATTTGTTACCCGCTTGCAGTGATTTTTGATCGAGCCAACACAATAGAACTTCTACATCTTTTTCAACAAAAGGAAGTTCTTCGGCTGTGACAAAAAAATCACCTCTGCTGATATCTACATCATCTGTAACATGCAATACCACAGGTTGCCCTTCCACAGCAAAATCATTTTCAATTCCATTAATTTCGATTTTAGAGATTTCTGTAGTAATCCCTGCCGGAAGAATGTGAATCTGGTCTCCTTTTCTGAATTGTCCGCTTAATACTTTTCCTGCATATCCACGATAATCGTGCAATTCCTCAGTTTGTGGACGAATAACATACTGAACCTGAAAACGACTTCCACTTGCAAATTCTTCATTCAACTCAACATTTTCCAAATATTCTAACAGTGAACTTCCTTGATACCAATCTGTTTTTGAGGACAATGAGACAATATTATCTCCTTTCAGAGCAGATATAGGGAAATAGCTCACATTATTTAATCCTAAATTTTCGGCAATGGTTGAGTATTCTTCTTTTATGGCTTCGTAAACTTCTTCTGAATAATCAACCATATCCATTTTATTGATTGCAACCACCACTTTTTTCAGTTTAAGCAGTGATGCAATAATAGAATGTCTTCTGGTTTGCTCAATAACTCCTTTACGGGCATCAATAAGAATCACCATCAAATCTGAATTAGAGGCTCCCGTAATCATATTTCTCGTGTACTGAACGTGTCCCGGAGCATCTGCAATGATGAATTTTCTTTTAGACGTTGAAAAATACCGGTAAGCAACATCTATTGTAATTCCCTGTTCTCTTTCCGCACGTAAACCGTCGGTCAAAAGAGCAAGATCAACTCCGTCTTCATTTTTATTTTTTGAATGTTTTTCCAGAACCTCCAACTGATCCTGCAAAATGCTTTTGCTATCGTAAAGCAGTCTTCCGATAAGGGTACTTTTCCCGTCATCTACACTTCCTGCTGTTATAAATCTTAAAATATCCATATGTAATTCATTAATGATGAGTAATAGGTAATGAGTAATTTGCTCTACATAGAATTATTGCCCATTACTAATTGCTGATTATTGATTAAAAATAGCCTCCTTTTTTACGGTCTTCCATCGCGGCTTCGGTGACTCTATCATCGATTCTCGTTTCTCCTCTTTCCGAAATTCTGGTCGCGACTATTTCTTCAATCACTCCATCAATAGTAATCGCCTCAGATTCCACCGCTGCAGTGCAGGTCATATCTCCCACGGTACGATAACGGATCTTTTTTGTGGTGATAATATCATCAGATTCCAAAGTTGCATATTGAGAATGGGCGATCCATTGTCCGTTAAGATCTATCACCTCTCTTTCATGAGAGAAGTAGATAGAAGGAAGCTCTATTTCTTCTCTTTGGATATAGCTCCAGATATCAAGTTCTGTCCAGTTGCTGATAGGAAACACTCTCACATTTTCCCCTTTATGAATTTTCCCGTTGAAAATATTCCACAATTCAGGACGTTGAAGTTTAGGATCCCATTGCCCGAATTCATCTCTCACCGAAAATATTCTTTCTTTAGCTCTAGCTTTTTCCTCATCCCTTCTCGCCCCTCCAATACAGGCATCAAATTCAAATTCTTCAATGGTATCTAATAAGGTAAAAGTCTGCAACCAGTTTCTGCTCGGAAATTTACCTTTAGGCTCTGTTAATTTTCGGCTTCTAATCGTATCTTCCACTTTACGAACCACCAAATCCACCTCTATTTGGCTGACCAGCTTATCTCGAAATTCCAAAACTTCAGGAAAATTATGTCCCGTATCTATATGGACAAAAGTGAAAGGAATTTTTCCGTAACGAAATGCTTTCGAAGCCAAATGAGCCAAAACAATACTGTCTTTTCCTCCGCTAAACAGTAATGCAGGTCGTTCAAATTGTCCTGCTACTTCCCTTAATATGTAAATAGACTCAGATTCTAATTGATCTAAATAATTTAATGTTGACATTTTTGTTTGTTTTTATTGATGAATATGTAAACCGCATTCTTTTTTATTGGCATCTTCCCACCACCATCGGCCAGCTCTGAAATCTTCTCCTTCCTGAATTGCTCTCGTACAAGGTGCACATCCAATACTTGCAAAACCTTTTTTATGCAGGTAATTATAAGGAAGCTGATTTTTTTGAACATAATCTGTAACCTCTTGTGTCGTCCAGTGAAGAATTGGATGGTATTTGATAATTTGATTATCGTGATCCCATTCCAGTTGAGGCATATGTTGTCTGTTTAAAGAATGCTCCGATCTTAATCCCGTGATCCAGACTTTATAACCTTTGAGTGCTTTTTTTAAAGGATGAACTTTACGGACATTACAGCACTCTTTTCTTTTCTCTACCGATTGATAGAATGAATCCGGTCCATTTTCTGTTACAAATTGTTGCAGCTCTTCAGCATCCGGATAATAAGCTTTGATATTCTTTTTAAAAAATGCTTTTGTAGCTGCCCAAGTTTCATAGGTCTGTTCAAAAAGCCTTCCTGTATCCAGTGTAAAAATCTGAATATCTAAATCTTTTATCAAATGGGTCACCACCTGATCTTCATAACTGAAACTGGTAGAAAAGATCAGTTTCTGAGGAAATCTCTCCGCTAATAAACGGAGAAAACCCTCTTGAGAAACCGTATCAGACGTTTCTTCAAGCAGCTCATCAAATTCTTTTTTCAGACTGTTTTCCATTGCATCTTGAAATTAATTGATGCAAATATATATATTAATTCTATAACTCCTATCAAATTAGTAGAATTTAAATCTAAAAAAATTTATTTCTTTTGCATGAAAGCCGTTAAAGTAGCCTCCATCATGCTTTTTCTGGTTTTTTCACGAACATTGATTAATTCATTCCTCAGATAACATGATGCTTCATCTACACAATCATCACAAGCTTCGTAAAAGTTTAAAGAAACACAGGGAGTAAGAGCAATAGGTCCGTCAAAAATACGGTAAAGATCAGCTAAAGAAACATCATCGGGAGATTTCAACAAATAATATCCACCGGCAGTTCCCTGTTTACTGTTCACCAATTTTGCTCTTTTTAATTCCAGCAGAATTTGCTCCAAAAATTTTTTAGGAATATTTTCGTCTTGCGCAATAACAGAGGTAGACAGAAAGCCCTGATTATAATTCTTGGCTAACCTTACCATCGCTTTTAAAGCATATTTGCAACGTTTGGACATCATAATAGATGCAAGTTATAATAATTTATTTGATTTATGAAATCAGAGGTTAGATTTAAGTAAAACCATCGATTGACTTTATTTCTATTTAAACTTAGAAATTTTTCAATCTAAAAATTTGATTTAAAACATGATAAAATCATAATTCTTATGTATTAATTTATAATTATCGTTCTTGATTTCATATAGTAATATTTTGTTTATCTTCGAAATTATGCAATCGATTACATAAAGTGAAAAATTTATTTTAATTATCCCGACAGTGCAGGATAATTTTTAATCACAATAATTTTAGATTGCGATATATAAAGAAATAATCAAAAAATTCTTTAAAAACTAAACAATTTCAAATCATTATGAAAAAATGTGCTTTACTCTTTCTGGCTTTACTACTATCAATACAGATTCCTGCCCAATATAAAGCGTGGACTTCATCAAAGCAGCCCTTACAGGAAATTAAAGCTCTGAAAAAACAAATTGTAAAGCCCAATTTCCGTCAACAGGACTATTTGATTACAGATTTTGGGGCTATTGGTGACGGAAAAACAAAAAATACGGAAGCTTTCAAAAAAGCCATTGAAAAATGTAATGCAGAAGGTGGTGGAAGGGTAATTGTTCCTAAAGGAGTATTCTTGACAGGTGCTATTTACTTAAAAAGCAACGTCAATTTACATTTAAGCGACGGTTCTACCATTTTATTCAGTCAGGACAGTAATGACTACCCTATTGTGTTTACAAGATGGGAAGGAATGGAATGTATGAATTATTCCTCTTTAATTTACGCTTACGAAGAAGAAAATATTGCAGTTACCGGAAAGGGAATCTTAGATGGAAATGCAGATAATGATAACTGGTGGTTCTGGTGCGGTGCAACAAAATATGGATACAACACCTCTCGCCCCGGAAGACAAAATCCTGCCCGTGCAAAACTTCACGAATATATGGCTGAGAGAAAACCGGCAAGAGAAAGAATTTTTGGAGACGGATATTACTTAAGACCAAATTTTGTTCAGCCTTACCGATGCAAAAATTTCTGGATGGCAGATGTTGAGGTAAAGAATTCTCCTATGTGGAATCTAAACCCTGTTCTTTGTGAAAATGTTTTGATCGAAAGAGTGAGAGTAATCAGTCACGGTCCTAATAATGACGGTTGCGATCCTGAAGCATGTAAAAATGTATGGATCAAAGACTGCTATTTCGACACAGGTGATGATTGTATTGCTATAAAATCAGGAAGAGATGAAGACGGAAGAGACATCGGAAGACCTGCCGAAAACCACATCATAGAAAACTGTGAAATGAAAGACGGACACGGCGGAGTGGTAATTGGAAGTGAAATTGCTGGAGGAGCAAAAAATATTTATGCGATAGGAAACGTGATGGACAGCGAAAACCTTGACAGAGCATTGAGAATTAAAACCAGTTCAAGCCGTGGAGGAATTATCGAAAACGTATTTTTCTATAATACGAAAGTTGGAGCTTACAAAGAAGCAGCCGTTCGTTTCAATATGCACTATGAAAAACCGGGAAATCATATTCCGACTATCAGAAATATCTGGGTAGAAAATCTTACCGTAGATAAAGGAGGAAAATATGCCGTATTTTCTGATGCTTACGAAACGTCTCCTGTCACAGATTTTACCATGATCAATGCTAAAATGAATGGAATTCAGATTCCTTATAAAGTAGATTACATGAAAAATGTAACTCTGAAAAAAGTAACTGTTAACGGGAAGCCATTAACCGAGCTAAAAGACTAAAATGCGAAGAAAAACCATTCTGGCCGGACTTATTGTTTTATCAACATTCTCACATTCTTATTCCCAATCGAAACATTGGCAGAATAAAGAACGTGAATTGCACTACAAGGAAGACAAAGGTGATTTTTTATTAGTAAATGGAAAATACCGTTTCAACCGTGCATTGTACGGTGATAGTCGTGCTTCACGTGTAGAAGCCGGAGATCTACCTGAATTTGCATTATATCTTCCCGGAATGGGTGGAAATCTGCAGTTTGTTATCCAAAAAGGAAATTCCATTAAAAAACTGATTAATGCAGAAAAAATTGAAACACGTTATCGTCCCGGTTCAATGCTTTATAGTATTAAAGATCCGATTCTTGGATTTGGAACTTTAAAACTGACCGTTTTAGCACAATCAAAAGAAGAAGGCCTGGTTCTAAAAATGGAAACCGAAAATATAGATTCTTCGACAAAAATTTACGCCATTTACGGTGGTGCAAGTGGTACAACTTTCAGCAGAAATGGAGACATTGGTGCAGATCCGGAATCTGGATTTTATCTGTTGCCTGAATATTGTTCGAATAATCAGTTTCAGGCATTAAAAAATCAGTTTCAATTGAATTATTTAAACAAGAAAAAAGAAGCTCAAATCGTTAATGGGAACTTTTCAAATGTTCCTTTTTTGCAGATGACCGATGCAAAAACATTGGAAAACCTTTCTACTTTTACTCAAAATAAAATAGATAAATCTCCGATTATTTACGCTTCCTATTCAGCACAACAGCAACCTGTTTATATTCAAATCTCTAAAGGAAAATCTAATAAAAGTTTTTCTGATGAAGACTTAAAAATGCTTTTTAATGAAGCTGAAAGATCACGATTAACATTAACCAATCAAGTTCAACTAAATACACCTGATGCAGAGTTAAATAACTTCGGAGCTAATCTGGCTGTTGCAGCCGATGGAATCTGGGAAAGCCCTACTTATCTTCACGGTGCTGTAGCATGGAGAATGCGTTTAAATGCGTGGCGTGGAGCTTATGTTGCAGACGTTCTCAGTTGGCACGATCGTGCAAAAGAACACTTTGAAAGTTATGCCAATTCACAGATTTTACAGCCCGATTTTGCTCCTGTAGAAATGGATACGAATCTTCATTTGGCTCGACATGCTGAGAAAATTGGGAACTCTGTATTTTCAAGCGGATATATTTCCAGAAATCCGAACGATAATACAAAACCGCATCATTATGATATGAATCTGGTGTTTTTTGACCAAATGTTTACGCATTTCAACTACACCGGAGATCTTGAATTTCTAAAGAAAATGTGGCCGACAATGGTTCGTCACATGGACTGGGAAAAAAGAAACTTCAAACGTGGTGATTTGTATGATGCCTATGCAGCCATTTGGGCAAGTGACGCATTACAATATTCGGGTGGAAAAGTTACCCATACTTCGGCCTATAATTACAGAGCCAACCGCGAAATGGCTAAACTGGCAAAAATTATAGGTGAAAATCCTCAACCTTATGAAAAAGAAGCAGAAAGTATTTTAAATGCGATGAAAGCCCAGCTTTGGATTAAAAACAAAGGACATTTCGCTGAATATAAAGACGCTTTGGGAAATCAAACCCTTCATGACATCCCCGGAATCTGGTCGATTTACCATGTTTCGGATGCCTATATTTTAAATGAATTTGAGGATTATCAAAATTTACAGTACATCAACAATCATATTCCGAAGATTCCTGTCACAGTGAAAGGTGCTGTAAACAAAGACTATTATACACTTTCTACCACCAATTGGCAGCCTTATGACTGGTCGATTAACAATGTTGCTTTGGCGGAAAACTTACAAACGGCTTTGGCGTATTGGCAATCGGGAAGAAATGAAGATGCTTACCAACTGTGGAAGGGAAACCTTGTCGAAAGCATGTATTATGGAATCAGTCCGGGAAATTTTGAGCAGCTATCTCATTACGATGCATTTCGTGGAGAATTGTACCGTGATTTTGCAGATCCGATCGGCGTTGCTGCAAGAACCTTAACGGAAGGACTTTTCGGAGTTTATCCTAAATTACTAGACAATACCATTGAAATAAAACCAGGCTTTCCAAAAGACTGGAATTTTGCAGCATTAAAACTTCCGGATTGGGAATTTAAATTTAACCGAAATTCAAAGAAAGCAGCATATTTTTTCAAATCAAATTATTCGAAACCGGTTGCTTTGGAAATGCAGATTCCGGTGAATCATTCTAATATAAAATCGGTAAAAGTAAACGGAAAGAAAGTAGAATGGCAAATAAAACCAAATTCTATTTTGCAACCTTTTGTACAATTTAAAACACCAGCTGGAAAAGAATTTAACATTGAAATCATTTATTCCGGAGAAGAATTGAAAAATGAGCAAACTGATTATATCAATTATATTTCCGAAAATCTTCAGTTGAATTTAGATTCAAAAAAGAAAATTAAACAAGTTTATGATCCTCAAGGATTAATTAAAAATTCCCCTCCTTTGGAGGGGTGGATTCGACCAAAGGGAGAAGACGGGGTGGTCAGTCCACAATTTGAATTAATTCAACAAGAAAGAAAAGGAACATTTTTCGTACAAGTTGAACAAAACGGAACCACTTGGTGGCAACCTGTGAATGTGGATATCCGTTTTCCTTTGGAAACAAAATGGGAAAATAAAAAACTTACCATTCAATCAAAATCAACAAATACCATCAATGGAAAACCGAGTATTAATGGTTTAAATAAACCTTTTTCAGTTCAAAAAAATCAAAATATTTCTATTGAAATTCCTGCAAACTATTTAACTAAAGGAACCAATTCTATTGAGCTTGAATACAACGGAATTAAACAAAATATTGAGATCACAGATTGGGAAATTGAAAATCAAGGCGATTTCAATATCGTTTCATTAGCTTCAACATACAATGAAAAAGTTACGGAAATTTTCAATCAGAAATACCTTTCACCCAGACTCAACGTCCCTACTCTACAGCTTCCATGGCAGGGAATAGGAAATTGGTGCTATCCATTGATTACCGCTCAAATCGACGACAACGGATTGATGAATAAAAGAAAAAACGGGAAGGTTGATTTCCTTGGAATACCTTTCCTTATTGATAATAAAGCAGATAAAAATATTGTCTTTACAAGTCAGTGGGATAATTATCCGAAATCAATTGAAATCCCTGTTTCAGGTAAAGGAAAGAAAATGTATTTCCTGATGACAGGTACTACCAATCCGATGCAGTCACAAATCATTAACGGAAAAATTACTGTTCAATATGTTGATGGCTCAACTTCAGAATTGAAACTGAAAAATCCGGTGAACTGGTGGCCGATTGAGCAGGATTTGTTTGATGATAATTTCGCTTTTGAAATTCCGGATGACAAAATTCCTTACAGAGTTCAACTGAAAACAGGGGAATTGTATAAAGGCGGAAGTTTGCGTCAATATTCAGGTATCAAAGGATTTTCGGACCGTGCTGTAGAAGGCGGAGCTGCAACCATTTTAGATTTGCCAATTGATCCAAACAAAGAATTAAAATCAATACAATTAACGGCAGTAAGCAACGATGTTGTTATCGGAATGATGAGTGCTACTGTTTTAAAATAAAAAAATAGAATGAAAAAATTAGTCATATACCTGAGCCTTTTTTGCATTGGATTTTCTCCTCTCAATGCTCAGAAAATCGACCGTAAAAAAGTCGTTCAGCGACATAATATTGTGAATGTAAAAGCAGATACTTTATCTTCTTTAACGGTTGGAAACGGAAAATTTGCATACACCGTTGACATTACCGGAATGCAGTCTTTCCCGGAATATTATAAGAATGGAGTTTCTCTGGGAACTCAGTCAGAATGGGGATGGAACAGTTTTCCAAATACTGAAGGTTATAAGTTTGAAGAAACTTTAAAACCCTACGATTTTAATAATGACGGACGGAAAGCACTGTATAGTGTTCAAATCAAGGAACCTGAACGCAACAAAAAAGCCGTTGAATATTTTCGTGTGAATCAGCATCGTCTGCAACTAGGAAACATAGGAATCGAGCTGTATAAAAAAGATGGCCAGAAAGCTAAAATTTCAGATTTACAGAACATCAACCAGAAAATTGATTTATGGACGGGAATTATTACGAGTGAATTTACTTTGGAAGGAACTCCTGTAAAAGTTTGGACGGCTTCTTTCCAAAATTCAGATAAAATTGGGGTAAAAATTGAATCTGATTTAATTTCTCAAAAAAGATTAAAAGTATTCGCTCACTACCCTTCTCCGACCGGACAATTTTTGGATGACGCAGCTTTTTACGGAAATGAAAATCAACATTCAACAAAAATTATCTCATCTAATGCAACACAAGGGTTGATTGAACATAAGTTACAAACTGCTGATTATTTTACTCAATTATATTTTACAGAGGGTAAATTAAGTGAAGCAGGAAAACACCATTTCGTTTACGAGCCATCTACAAAAAACAAAACGGTTGAATTAAGTGTTGAATTTTCAGCTAAAAATCAAAAAACTTCTAAAAGTTTGTTTGCAGATGCCGAAAAAGAAAGCACGTCCAACTGGAAAAGCTTCTGGGAAAGCGGTGCAGCCGTTGATTTTGAAGGAAGTACCGATAAGAGAGCCAACGAACTGGAGCGCAGAGTGGTACTTTCAGAATATTTAACCAAAGTTCAATGTGGAGGAAGCAATCCGCCACAAGAAACCGGATTAACATTCAACAGCTGGTATGGAAAACCACACACGGAAATGCATTGGTGGCACGGTGTTCACTACGCTTTGTGGGGAAGACCTGAAATTTTGGAAAAGCAATTGGATTATTATTTCAGATCGTTTGAAAAAGCAAAAAAATTAGCTGAAAGACAAGGTTATAAAGGAGTTCGTTGGATCAAAATGTCGGATAATGACGGAAACGAAAGTCCTTCTTCTGTTGCTGCATTTTTGATTTGGGAACAACCACATTTAATTTATATGACAGAGCTTTTATATCGAAATAACAAGGATAAAAAAGTGTTGGAAAAATACAAAGATCTGATTTTTGCAACAGCTGAATTTATGGCAGATTTCGCTACTTACGATAAAGAGAAAAACCGTTATAACCTAGGAAAAGGAGTCATTCCTGCACAAGAAGTTTTCCCTGCGAAAGATACCTACAATCCAACTTATGAAGTTGCGTATTGGGATTGGGCACTGAAAGTCGCTCAGCAATGGAAGGAAAGATTAGGAGAGAAAAGAGATAAAAAATGGGATGATGTCATTTCAAAACTGGCACCGCTTCCGGTTCAGGATAATGTGTATTTATCGACAGAATCAGCGAAAGATTCTTTCACATTCCCGAAATGGATGACTGATCACCCTTCTGTTTTGGGCGCTTTAGGAATGGTTCCTGAATCGTCAAAACTGGATAAGAAAATCATGAAAAACACCTTGGATATCGTCTGGGAAAGATGGAACTGGGAACATACATGGGGTTGGGATTTTCCGATGACTGCGATGACTGCCGCAAGATTAGGTCTTCCTAACAAAGCGCTGGATGCGCTTTTCATGAATATTCAAACGAATACGTATTTGAAAAACGGACACAATTATCAGGATGGTAGATTGAGAATTTATCTTCCTGGAAATGGCGGAGTGTTAACAACAGTTGCGATGATGTTAGAAGGTTGGGACAATTCTACGGGTGAATTCCCTGGTTTTCCAAAAGATGGTTCATGGAAAATAAAAGCCGAAGGTTTCAAAAAAATGCCTTAATTTTTTTCACATTCATATAGTTCAAAGTCTGTTCTGAAAAGGGCAGGCTTTTTTTATTAGAATTATTTGCACAACTTAAAGATTTTCCAGAATTTCCCTCCCTATTTGGTCGGAAAATTTCAGATATTTTCTCTTCAGTATACTCAATTCTTACATTAATTTCAGCTGAATAAAAGCATCTTTATTAATTTAACATAATTAAAGAATAACTTGTAAAAAATTCGTAACTTGTCTCCCATGATTGTAAGTCAAATTTTGGAGTTATTTCTTAATTTGACACTAATATCCCTTTATTTAAAGCCATGGCAGAAACATTCGAAATTTATATTAATGAACATTCCAGAGTTCCGAAATACAAACAAATTGTAGATTCGATTCTGAATGGCATTGATGGCGGAGAGATTCAGATCGGAGAAAAAATCCCTTCCATCAATGAGCTTAGTGAGTCCTGTTTTCTTTCAAGAGATACAGTAGAAAAGGCTTATAAAGAGCTTAGGAAAAGGCAAATCATCGAATCTGTAAAAGGCAAAGGATATTATATTTCACGGGTTAATAAAAACGACATCATCAATATCTTCTTTTTGATCAATAAGCCAAGTACTTATAAAATGATGATTTATAATTATTTCGTCAATGCAATCGGTACCAAAGGCAATGTAGAGATGTATATTTACCATTGTGACGAAACGCTTTTTATTAATTCTTTAAAGAAAAATCTTGGTGGTTTTGATTATTATGTCATCATGCCTCATTTCCGCGATGAACAGTCAAAACATACAAGTTCTACACAGGAAGTGATCGATATGATTGAAAAAATTCCTAAAAATAAATTGCTGGTACTGGATAATACCAAACCGAATATTTCAGGGGAATACGGCTCTATTTTCCAGGATTTTGAGCATGATATTTATGATGCTCTGAAAGAAGGTTTAGATAAGATCAAGAAATATGAAAAAATTATCTTGGTATATCCTAATAAATCAATTCACCCTTATCCTTTCCGTATTGTCCGTGGTTTTGAAAAGTTTTGTAAAGATTTTAAACTGGATTATGAAATTCTGGATGAAATCTATCCCGACATGGAATTGCAAAAGGATATTTTCATCACAATTCGTGAACGTGATCTGGTGAATCTGGTAAAACAAGTCAGACAAAACAATTTGAAATTAGGCGAAGACATCGGCATTATTTCTTACAATGAAACCCCATTAAAAGAATTGTTGGGAATTACTGTGATTACAACAGATTTCAAAGCGATGGGAGAATCTGCAGCGTATATGATTTTAAAAAATAAAAAAGAGTCTGTAAATAATGTATTTAAATTTATTCAGAGGGATTCTCTTTAAAATATAATTTCTTACTTAATTCATTCTAAAAGCGCAATCGATTGCATTAAAATACCCTAACAACAATACCTTTAAAACTATATATTCAATTATGATTAAAAAATTAATTTTTGCCATGAGCTTTATATTGGCAATAACTATTTCAGCACAGAAAATCAATGACAAAGATGCCGTGAATGCTGTTGCTGAAAAATTAAGGCTAGCCATGATCAGTGGAGAAAAATCTGAGCTAGAATCTTTAATTCTACCGGAATTAACTTATGGACATTCCGGAGGTCACATTGATGATGCAAAAGAATTTGTAGAAAAATTAGTGAGTAAAAAATCGGACTTTTTAACCATTGATATTACCAATCAAAATGTAAGTATTGTTGGAAATACAGCAATTGTTCGTCATCATTTTTATGCAACGACTGCTGATGCGGGAAAAGCTCCGAGTGATGTAACACTGGATATTTTATTGGTGTGGACGAAGGTGAAAAATGACTGGAAATTATTGGCGAGACAGGCTGTAAAATCAGAGAAAAAAAAGTAGTTATTCTATTTTATTATAAATTAAAATTCGCAGGGTTTTCTTTGCGAATTTTTTGTTGTTAAGATATTTAATTTTGAACCATTAAGATTTTTATTAAGAAGTTGAGAATATTAAGATGAGCTTCGCTTTAGGCAAAATACTTGTAAAAATCTATTTGATTTTCTTAATTACACTTAACAACTGAAATATTCTTAATGGTTTAAAAATATATTGTTATTTTTTTTGACGCAAAGATTTTACATTTCATTCAGAATATTTTGAGTGAGCAAAGAATGAAATCAATGAATTGATTTTTAAGAAGCGGGCTTCTTCAGCGACAAAGTTGCTTTACTTCACTCACTTAAATTGAGCTTTTTCAAAATTAAATCTTTGCGTTTAAAATTTGTTTTAGGTTTTGGCTAAAGCCAATTCAAGATGTTTTAAGAAAAAAACGGGCTAAAGCCCGTTTCTATTGAATATTTATTCTGTATTATTTTACTCTAAAATTTTGTAATTCTTCTGGCTTTTCACAGCACACCTGCTCCATTACCTGTCTGAACTGCATTTTAAGCATTTCAATGATGTGATCTCCCCCTTTGTCTCCTAAAGCTCCAACGGCATACATAAAAGTACGTCCCATAAAGGTAAACTCTGCGCCACAGCTCAAAGCACGGGCAACATCAGGACCGGTTCTTACGCCACTGTCCATCATAATTTTAATTTTGTCTTTATATTTTTCGCTGATTTCTTTTACAACGGCAATTGTAGATTCTCCAGCATCTAATTGTCTTCCCCCATGATTGGAAATTATCATTCCGTCGAAGCCTAAACGTACTGCTTCTTCGGCATCTTCATCGGAAGCAACTCCTTTAATGACCAACTTGCCTTTCCATTTATCACGGATTGCTTTGATTCGATCTGAATTTAATCTTCCTGAAAATGTAGAGTTCATGAATTGTCCCAATTGTTTTACGTTCATGTTTTTATCCATGTATTTTTCCATGGTTTTAAAACTCGGAACTCCATGTTTCAGCATTTCTAAACACCATTGAGGTTTTGCCAAAGCCTGAGAAACATTTCTGAAATTCAATTGGGGAGGCATTGCCAAACCGTTTCGGATTTCTTTTGCTCTATACCCGAAAGTTGGAACATCAGATAACACACACAATACATCATAACCGGAAGCTTCACAACGATCGAGAATATCGTCTCTCAACCACTCTTCTCTCGGATGATACAATTGATACCAAGCTTTTCCTTCAGTTAGTTCCGCAATCCTTTCGATACTGCTTGTCGTAACGGTACTTAAAATGAAAGGAATGTTATGTTTAAAAGCTGCTTTTGCTAAAATTTCAGGAGCATTTGGCCACATCAGACCTTGCAAACCAACAGGGGAAATTCCGAAGGGTGCTGAATATTTTACACCAAATAATTCGGTTTCCATGTTGGCTTCTGCATATGTATTATTCAAATAACGAGGACGAAGCAGAACATCTCTCAATTCGTTTGTATTTCTGTCTCTGTTGATGTTTTCGTTACAACCTCCATCCAGATATTCGAAGGCAAAACGAGGCATTCTTTTTTGAGCTCTTTCAATCAATAATTCAAGAGAAGCGTAACGGGTATCAAATGGAAATGACATAATTATAAATTAAGAATTAAAGGTTGAAGCACTTTCATCTGATAATGCTGCTGTAAAAAAGTATCGTCGATCTTCTTATTCGAAATCACCATAGAAGCTCCCAACGCAGAACCTAGCGGAGAATGCGTTGACATTACATGATAATCCTGAAAATGGTGAGACATCAGCTTCATAAATACATCATTATCGGTAAATCCTCCATCAATATAGATGGTTTTAATTTCTGAATTTCCAATCGCATTTTTAATGGTATGAATCTGTAAATCCATTAATTCGATCATTAATTGATGATAGGCTTCTTCAAAAGTAGCAAAAGAATTCAAATCTGTCTCACTGATCATTTTTCTTTTTAAAATAATGCCTTCAAAACGGAAATACACAGCTTTGTGCTTCATTAAACGAAGATACAACTCCTGATCGAACTGCACTTCTCTATGGAAACCGTATTCTTTACCATAATGAGCACACAGTTTTTCAACCTGAATTTTATATTCATTTCCCATGAAAAAACGAGATGCTTTTACTCGTTTCCCATCGATTCGCATATAATTCAGACAGTTGTTTTCGATATCTTCATCGGTTAAACTTTCATCATTAAACGGATTTAAAGAAATACTCCATGTTCCTGTTGAAAGCAATAAAAACGGTTCTTTTTTACTTAAAATATAAGGTAAAAGCGCAGAGGAACTGTCGTGAATTCCAACGCCTATTTTAATTTTTTTGTTTCTGTAAGAGGTATTGATACTTGCAGAAGTGGGTACAATCGGAGGTAATAAAGCATCGATCTCTTCTTCATACACCCAGTCGTGATAATCTGCTTTGTCGTAATCCCACAAATTGGTGTGGCAGCCTATGGAAGTAAATTCCGACACACAAATTCCGGTAAACAAATAGGATAAATACTGTGGCAAATGAAGACTGTAACGGATCTTTTTAAATACTTCCGGATGTTTGTATTTCAACCAGAACAATTGTAGTCCTGAGTTTAGCATTCCTGCCTGTGGAGAAGCGGTTTCACGAGCAATTTTCAGTTTACTTCCGTGTTTTTCGTAAAATAGATCCAGAATTTCCTGATCCATCGGTTTGGTGTAGTTGTACAAAGGAGTCAGAACATTTCCTTTTTGATCCAAATGCACGAAACTCGCTCCATACGTTGAGAAATTGATTGCTTTTACTTCAAAATTTTCATCATCCAGAATAGCATTAAAATTATCTTTAATCCAGTTCTGCAATGCGGCAAGGTCTTCTGTCGGATAGCCATCTTCATCCGTTGTGAGGGGCAGTTCGGTGTACTCACGAACGATTTCTTTATAATTTTTATCAAATAAAAAGAATTTTTTATTGGTCTTTCCAATATCAAATACGATGGTTACCTTTTTTTTAGACATTCTTGCGATGAATTAAATTGTATATGATGAAACGAAATAATTTTTTTCAGGTTTGGTTTTATCTGTTCTTTTATATTACAGGAAACAAAACAATCTCCTGCAAAAATTTTGTATGAATACTTTGTGTTTTTTTTATATTTTCAAGACATTTTGCTCAACCCTGTGTTAAGCTCAAAGTCTTTAAAGTTGGATAGTATTCAAGAACCATTAAGGAGTGTTCAGATATTAAAATCTATAAAGAAAAAATCCATAAATTTCCTAAGCTGCACTGCTTAAAATTCTAATAATCTAAACACTTTCAACCTTAATGATAAAAAAATAAGGATACATATAATTAAAAACTTTCGATTGCACCTGAAAGTTTAAATTATCAATTTTAAATAAGATTACAATCCTGTTGCTTTTACGTTCAGACCTCTCTCGGTAATTAAGTTTTCTCTTACCTTTAAGTTTCTGTACGCCGCAATCGGATCCAAGGCAGCGCCTGTCTGTAATCTTGCAGCTCTCAATAATGGACGAACATCTGTTCTATACGCATTTTGTAAAATCTCCTGCGCACGAACAACGTCATTATTCAATTGAGCATCTTTTAACGCTTTCTGATCTACTAAAAGAGCTTGTGTATAAGCAATTAAAATCGCTTCTAAAGACTGAATTAAATCTTCCAAAGGATCTTTGATATTGTGACTTGCATCGATCATCCAAGCCGGATACGGGTTTTGAGGATTGTTTTCAATTCCGTAAACCAATTCATTGAAAATTAAGAATAACGCATAAGGTTTGATAGAACCCACCGTCAAATCATCATCTCCATATTTACTGTCATTGAAATGGAAACCTCCCAATTTTCCTTTATACATCAAGGTTGCAACAATTTGCTCAATGTTTGAATTCGGCAAATGATGTCCTAAATCTACCAATGTATACGCTCTTTCACCGCAAGCATTAGCCAACATGAAAGACGTTCCCCAATCCTGGATGGTCGTTGAATAGAAATTAGGTTCGTAAGGTTTGTATTCGATGAATAATTTCCAGTCTTCAGGCATTCCTGCGTAGATCTCTTTTAAACTCTGCTCTGTTTTTGACAAAGCGTTCTGGAAATTCAATTGACCTGGGAAACTAGCTCCATCTGCCAACCAAACAGTCAAGCTTTTTGAATCTAATTCTTTTCCGATTCTGATCACTTCTTTATTATGTTCCACAGCATAAGCTCTAGAATCTTCATTTATTGAATTTAAAGAACCAAATTTATAGGAATGTTTTGCATTCGGCTGATCCTGAAATGTGTTAGAATTCATCGCATCAAAAACAAGTCCGTGAGAAGCCGCTTTTTCTTTGATTGCTTTCACATCACTCGGTATATCCCATGGAATATGCAGAGAAACTGCACCTGCAGAATGCGTTAAAGCATGAATTAATCCAACATCATCTAATTTTTGTTCTAAAGAAGAAGGTTCACCACCGTAAGAAAATCTTCCGAAACGTGTTCCTCCAGCTCCTAAAGCCCAACTCGGAATGGCTACCTGAAAATCTGCAATTTTATTAACGATTTCAGCAACATTTACTCCTGTTTTTGTTAGTTTATTTTGTAGAAAATCAAAATCTATATTAAAATTTTCAACTTCATTTTTATTGTACTGTTCAAGTATTCCTTTTTCTATAATCATGATTTGATTTTTTAAATTTTTAAACTGAAGATTGATTACAAACTAAAATTAATTTAAACCATTAAGATTTTTAAGTTTTTAAGGAGAATTAAGAGAAATAAATTTCTTAAGATCCATACTTAAATTTGCCAGCAAATCCTTAATCTTACTTAATTCCTAAAGTATTCTTAATGGTTTAATTTTATTTATTTTCAGCTTAAATTAATCAGCAATTTAATAATTATCTGTTTTACAATTTATCTTGGGAATGCATTTGCCATTCCACCATCTACATTGATGATGTTTCCTGTACTTTTATCTAAAATAGCCACACAAGCGAACACTCCGTTTGCGATGTCTTCAGGAAGAATAATTTCGTTTAATAGGTTTCTTTTTGCGTAAAATGCAGGTAATTCTTCAACAGAAATTCCGTTTGCTTTTGCTCTTCCTTCTGCCCAAGAACCTTCCCAAATTTTGCTTCCGACGATAACTCCGTCCGGGTTTACAACATTCACTCTAATTTTATCAGTCGCCAATTCAGCCGCCAATAATCTTGTCATGTGCTGTTGAGCAGCTTTTGCTGTTCCGTACGCTACGTTGTTTGGTCCTGCAACTAAACCGTTTTTACTTGCAATGTTTACGATATCCCCTCCTAAACCTTGTTTTTTAATGATCTCAACTCCGTTTTTAATCATCAGGAACTGTCCTTTTACCAGAACATCTTCTAATAAATCCCAATCTTTAGTAGTAGTATCTTCTAATGATTTGGAAATTGCCAAACCTGCAGAATGAACGATGATGTCTACTCCACCAAAAGCTAAAACCGTTTCTTTGAAAGCGTTTGCAATTGCCTGTTCGTTGGTTACATCACACGGAACACCTACAGCCTGATCTTTGCTGTATTTCGCCGTTACAGAATCCAAAGCTTCCTGATTTAAGTCTGTGAACACTACAACTGCACCTTCCTGAACCATTTTATCTGCAATTGCCTGTCCGATTCCACCTCCTGCTCCTGTTACCACAGCGATTTTTCTTGACAATGGTTTTTCTTTTGGCATTCTCTGAAGTTTTGCTTCTTCCAACAACCAGTATTCGATGTCGAATGCTTCCTGTCTTGGTAAAGACGTATATTCAGAAATAGCTTCCGCACCACGCATTACATTGATTGCATTTACGTAAAACTCACTTGCAACACGTGTTGTTTGTTTATCTTTTGAGAAACTGAACATTCCTACTCCCGGATAAATGATGATCACCGGATTGGGATCACGCATTGCAGGGCTGTTCGGATGTTTGCACGTTTCGTAATATTCTTTGTATTCTTCTCTGTATTGTTCGAAAAGAGGAGTCAGTTTTTCTAAAATTGCAGCTGAATCCGTTAAATCTTCATTTGGAGAAAGACTTAGAATCAACGGCTGAATTTTCGTTCTTAAAAAGTGATCAGGACATGAAGTTCCAAGTGGAGCTAAACGGTCTAAATCATTACTGTTGATGAATTCTAAAACAGTATCGCTGTCTGTAAAATGACCTACCATTCTGCTTTCTGAAGAAGCCAAACCACGCAATAAAGGCATAATCTGAGCTGCTTTTATTTTACGGTCAACCGGAGAAAGAGATTCAACTTTTTGTCCTCCGAAAACCTGTCCGTTCTCTTCAATTTTTTTAGCGATATATTCAGAAGCCATTTCAATAACTTCTAAACTATTGATATAGCATTCGTAAGAAGTATCTCCCCAGGTAAACAAACCGTGGCTTCCTAAGACGATTCCACGAATTCCCGGATTATCATTTAAACATTTTTCTAATTGTAATCCTAAATCGAACCCTGGACGTTGCCAAGGAACCCATCCCATTGTGTCTCCCCAGATTTCTTTTGTGATTTTCTCACTATCTTTTGCTGCCGCTACTGCGATTAAAGCATCCGGGTGAAGGTGATCGATATGTTTGAATGGAAGAAGTCCGTGAAGAGGAGTATCAATAGAAGGTGCTTTGCTATCTAAATCGAAAATACAGTGATTGAACAAACCAACCATTCTGTCTTCGTCAGCTAATCCTTGATAAACATTTTTTAAGTTTCGTAGTCTTTCTGTATACAAACCAGCGATTCCTTTTCTTGTTAAAGTTCCGATGTCACCCCCAGAACCTTTTACCCACATTACCTCAACATTTTCATTAGTTAACGGGTCTTTTTCGATGGTCTTGCAACTTGTATTTCCTCCTCCATAATTTGTGATTCTTAAATCAGCTCCCAAAATGTTTGAACGATATAAAAATAAAGCAACCTGATCGTCTCCTAAAGCCGCTGCCTTATTTTCATCCCATAGATAGTCTACGTATTTGAATGTTTTTACTTTTTCCATTGTTTGTCTTATATTTCTAAATTGTATTCCAAAATTAGATGGTAATATCCGTTACAGCATCCCGTACTATACTGGTAAATACTGAATTTAAAGATAAATTAACGTTTGATTTCACATCTTAATTCATCTATATATCAATCTTATTGGAATTATTATGATTCTTATTTTATGATTGGGTGGTTTTAAAAATTTAAACATTAAGAAAAATTACTTCTCTTAATGTTTAAATTATTTTTAAGTGTTTGTTTATTAATATCCAGGAAGCTGAGTCAGATTCGGATTATCCACCAATGGATGTCCTGCAGATGCAGATGCAAAAGGAAGTAATTCTGTTTTATTAGGTACAAATCCGTAGAAAAGACCTTCTCCTCCTCCTTCGATCCAGTTTGGATATGTTCCGCCGTTTTCTGCAGAACCTGTTGGTTTAGTATATATAATTGCTCCGACCTGAATTGCGTTGAAACCTCCTGTAAAGCCTACAGCCTTTCTTGCATTCCCGTTAAAAGTACTTGTATAAGCTTCAAACATTTTAGTAGGATACCATTTATCACCAGCAACTACCGTTTGTCCGTGTGCAGTAACTATGTTTGCCAAAGCGGTCTGATAGGCAGCGTAACCTGTAGAAGCTGTAGGAACATTTTGAACAATTGCAATTTCTGCCGGGCTTGTTATTTCAATGTATTTAAGTGCTAAGAACGGATCTCCATATACCTGTGCATTTTTTTCAAATTTATACAGACGTAAAGCAGGAGTATTTGCATAAGCTCCAGTTTTGTTTGATAAATTTTTCATTGCCAGTTTTGTAGCTTCAATTTCGCTGGCAATACGATTCATTCTGATTAAATCTGTACGAAGATTAAATTCACCTGCAAATTCCCATTTACGTTCCTGAACAATAGCATTTTCAAATGCCTGTTGACCAGTTGGAATTGCTAATGAGCCTATTCCCGCACGAGTTCTTACTTGTTGTAAAGCCGCTGTTGCCTGAGCCGTAGGTGCTCCATTTAAATAATTCTGAGTTTCTGCATACATTAATAAAACATCTGCATATCTAATAATCGGAATGTTTAGATTACGAGCATCCGCAGCCTGTGGAGCAACACCCCATCCCATTCTGAATTTACCTGGTAAGATACAAGAGAATGTAGTTCCTACATTCACCCAAGTATCTGTTGCTGCACCAGCGTTTAAGAAGTAAATACTGTATGAAGTACAAGAAACATCTCTACGCGTATCACCAGGATTAAATGACAGATAATAACTTGGTAAAATAAACTGTAATGCTTTACGTGAACCATATGTACCTCCACGAGACCCTTCCATAGCATAGACACCAAAGGATGAATTTGTGTTAGGTCCGTATTCCGCTATGTGCCAAAGTATTTCCGGATCACTTACTCCATATTTTCTTTGGCAGAAATTGAACCATAATGCTTCAAAACCACTTTTACCGCTTTGAGCCTGTACTAAACTGTTTGTACCTCCATTAATTACAGCCGCAGCTGCTGCATCTGCAATTTGATACAATTGCTGAACTCTTGCATTATCCGGACGACGAGACATTGTTCCTGCTGCTCCAGTATTAAGATCCCATCTTAGAGAGTAACCTGCTGCATACAAAGCAATTCTTGCTAACAAAGCATTACCTGATGCTTTTTTCAAACGCTCGTTTGTTCCGGTAGTTGGTAGATCATTTACTGATTCCTGCATATCAGCAATGATATGATCATAGATACCATCACGCGACGAACGTTTTGGATATAAAGTATTAGGATCATTAGGATCTGCCTCTACTAATGGGATCCAAACTGCAGGAACATCTCCATAAACTCGGATCAAATTATAGTAACAAAATGCACGGATGGCTTTTACTTCTGCTAATAATGCATTACGCCTTGCACTAACAGGCATTTTGCTTAAACCGCTAATTGCTATATTGGTTCTCTCTATTGATGCATACATTACTGAATAAACCCCTGTAAGTGTATAAGGTGTTTTTGCATCATAGAAGTAATTACAAATATTGTATTTAGAGTTGTTCGTTGTACCATCTTCCGCAGAGTGAACTACTGTATCACCCGCTCCTAATTGATAAAACATTTCTGTAGGAACTATACCTCTATAACATCCTTGGACAAAAAGATCTGCCGTATCTAAACTTTCAAATATCGATTGTGTATCAGATGTATTAGGGGATGGCTGGTCTAGAAAATCATTACTGCATGAGCTAACACTAAGTAACGTAATTAAAATAGCCGGAACTAGCAGTATTTTTTTTATTGAAGTACGTTTATTAAATATATTTTTCATGATCTGAATATTAAAAAGTTAAATTGATACCAAGAACATAGCTTCTTGAACGTGGATAGGAAGAACTATCATATCCAGGTGTTATTGCAACACCGCTTGCTGCCGCAACTTCAGGGTCATAACCAGAATAACCAGTAATCGTAGCTAAATTATTAACTGTGACATAAATACGTGCATTAGTTACTGAAATTTTATTTAAAAATTCTCTGTTCAAGCTATAACCAAGAGTTAACTGAGCAATTCTAAGATAAGACCCATCTTCCACATAATACGATGAAGGATATGTAATATTCGCAGTATTTGTATTGCTTAAGCTCCAAAGGCTTGAACCTTCATTAGGATTAAGTTCTTTTAATCTTGTCAAATTGGTAGTTGCTTGTCCTGTATTAGGATCAATCAAATGATAAT
Source organism: Chryseobacterium taiwanense (assembly GCF_000813825.1). GTDB lineage: Bacteria > Bacteroidota > Bacteroidia > Flavobacteriales > Weeksellaceae > Chryseobacterium > Chryseobacterium taiwanense. The sequence continues at coordinate 150,651 of NZ_JWTA01000008.1, read as the reverse complement.
AATTATTTCCAAATTCGGAAGCTGTATTCTGATACAATGCATATGGGCTCAAACTTTGTTTGGTAGCATTATAAACATCTCCACCAACGCTGAATTTCATAAATATTGCCAAATCAAAACCTTTGTAAGAAAAATTATTACTGATACCCCCAATAAAGTCAGGCGTACCATTTCCTATTTTCACTAATTTTCTAGTGAACTGATCTCCAGCTTCATTATCTGCAGCAAATTTCATATCTCCAGGTTTAGGAGTTCCTGTTGCCGGTTTTACAACGCCCGGTTTTAACGTCAATGTACCATTTGCAGCTTGAGTAAAATCATCGGTTGTGTAAATTCCCTGATAAACATAACCATACATATCTCCTAGCTGTTGTCCTACAGTGGCATAATAAGTTACCTGACCACCTCTGTTGCTTCCTACAGTGAATTGTCTGGAATCCCTTCCGCTATCAAGAGAAGTTACTTTAGACTTATTGAATCCGATATTAGCATCTGTCGTCCATCTGAATTTATCTGATTTTAAATTAACTGTGTTAAGGGTGAATTCATACCCCTTATTAGTCATGGTTCCAATATTCTGATATTGGTTTGAATACCCAGTATGAGCAGGAAGTACTGTTAGTAATAACATTTTGGTCACATCATTTTTATAATATTCTGATGTTAGTTTTATTCTATTATTGAAAAATGCTAAATCTATTCCAATATTAGTAGCTTTCATAGCTTCCCACTGAAGACTTTGATTACCATAAGTTGTGCTGGTTACTAATGCAGGGTTACCTATTGTATTATTCGAAGGATAGTCTGTAGATACTACATTGGTTCTCCACAGATTACTTGGAACATCATTATTTCCTGTTTCCCCGTATTCAATACGGAATTTCAAATCGTTGACAATATTATTAATCTTATGATCTTTCCAGAATCCTTCTTGAGATACACGCCAAGCAGCAGCTACAGAAGGGAAGTTCCCCCATCGGTAATCTTGATAAAATTTTGAAGTTCCGTCACGACGTATTGTAGCTGTCAATAGATAACGGTCATCATAATTATAGTTTACACGTCCAAAGTATGAAATCATCGTTACGGGCGTTGCCGGACTTACACTCTTGTCTTTTACAGTAGCATTATCAATTTGATTCAGTCCATAATTTGGTAACAATGGAAATTTGATAAGTGTTATGCTGTTACCTTCAGATGTTCCATATGTGGCTTCTGTACCGACAAGAGCAGTAATTTTATGTTTTTCCGCAAAAGTTTTATTATAAGTCACTGTATTAGTGATTTGATAACTATAAGACTCTCTGTTTCCAATACTTCCATTGATACCTGTGTTTACAGGATCTGTAAGATATGCTCTGGAATTCGCATCAGAAAATGAAGTGGATTTACTACTATTCCAAGTATATTGTCCTGCAGTTCTGAGTGTGAAATTTTTCAGAAAATCTATTTCTAAACCAACATTAGCCACAAAAGAGCGCGAACGGGCGTTACTTGTAGAAGCATTATTTTCTATATAAGGATTTTCCGTATCGTAATTTGAATCGAAAGCAGAGAAATCACCATAGGTTTGAGTATTATATAACTGATCTAATGTAAATTTGGTTCCACCATTGATTGGCTGTAGAAGCACTTTCTTCATTCCACCGTACGATCCTCCTCCATTTACAGATTGGGAAGTGAACATTGATCCAAAATCTACTCTTATTCCTTTATAAAGTTCAGATTTTATATTGGCACGCAAAGAGTTACGGGTTTCATCGTGATTCGCAAGAATACCTTGTTGCTTGTTATAATTATAACTGATGAATGCCTGGGTTTTCTCGCTACCCATGGAAATATTGAAGTTTTGATTTTGGGTCAAACCTGTACCGCCAAATACCTTTTCCTGCCAATCCAATGAAGGAGCGGATGCATAGCGGTTGTTAATCCTGCTATATACCCCTGTATAAAATCCCGGAGAATCTGTTCCCAAGCTGTTATCATAAACATTACTCCATTGCGCTGTTTTTCCTCCGAGTTGCGCTAGCTCATATTGATATTTTACATAATCTTCTGAGTTTGAAAGCATATCTAATTTCTTGGAAAGCATATCGAAACTCATAAAAGAGTTATAATTAAGCGTAATTTTTCCTTTTTTACCGCTTTTAGTTTTGATTACAATAATACCATTAGAACCACGCGAACCATAAATTGCAATGGCTGAAGCACCTTTTAATACATCAATACTTTCAATATCATTAGGATTGATAATATTCAAAGCATTATCCAATTGAAAACCATCTACAATGTATAATGGGTCTGTACCTTGAGTGATAGAAGCACCACCACGAATAGTTACGTTTGCTCCAGCTCCTGGGGCTCCACCTGATGTCACAATATTCAAACCAGCCGCTCTACCCTGTAAGGCTTGTAAAGCATTCATTGCCGGTGTAGCTGCCAAATCTTTTGCAGATACTGACGATGCAGATCCTGTTAAGTCTGATTTTTTCACTGTTCCATAACCAATCAACACTACTTCCTCAATATCCTTAGTTTTGTCTTTTTTTATGGTATCATTTACGGTTTTTTGTCCGAACATAAAACCTGATGCCAACAAAAACAGCGGTGCAATGAGCGGCTTAAAATTCTTAGGTTTAACTTTGATTAGCATATATTAATTTTTATTTACTTTTATTTACATTCCGAAAGTACATTGTTGCTCATGTTTTAGCATCCTGCAATATCCTGCATTATAAAATTCATAATTTTTCATAAAATTTTATATATTTTATCATTGAATTTTCAAAATATTATCAATTTAATTCTGAAAGAGCAGATATTTTTTAAAATTTTAAACTTTTCTAAAAGTATGATATTAATCATATTTTAACTAAATAATAACTAAAAGAGTTACTGAAGATCCAAAAAAGACGATCAAAAAAATGATCGTCTTCAATTGTCAATATAAATTCTAAAAAACACTAACTGACTATGATTTTTTATTTCATGTAAAATACTTCTCTTAAAGGGATACTTACAGGAGAACTATCTTCATTGGTTTTCATAATATCTTTCATATACTCCCACCATTTTTGCATGACAGGTTGAAATGGTAAATTCTGGTACTCTATTTCATTGTGGCAATCTAAAACACCATACAAAACCAAGGTTTCTTCATCTAAAAAAATAGAATAATTAGCAATTCCTGAGTCTTTCAAAAGATTTGTAAGCTCCGGCCATATCTCATCATGCCGTTTTTTATATTCGGCTTCAAAACCTTTATTGAGGAACATTTTAAATGCAATTCTTTCCATGATATATTATCGCAAAGAGTTTCCGTATCCTACAATTAATATAGAAACAAACATTACGATCATCCCAATTACAATAGTGGAAATGGTCTTTTTAGAAACTCCTTTCCATTCTTTGATGACAACGCCCCATAAATTAGCAATCAAAATGATAAATGCCATGTGTAAAATCCATGAACTTGGACCATTCCCCATTTTACTTTCTCCCATTCCGTAGAAGAAAAACTGTAAAAACCACATGGTTCCTGCTAATGCACAAAAGATAATATTAGCTAAAACAGGGACATTCTTTTTCTTATAATCTGTGTAAGATTTATTTTTAAATGAAAGGTAAAGGCAACCAATCAGGTTTGTCGCCATTCCGCCCCAAAGTACAACAACATAGGTAACGTTATTTTGAAAAAGGAATTCACCCTGTCCCGGATTCGCAACTTTCCATAGATCATTAGCAATAATTGCCATAGGCTTTCCTGCTTCCAGTCCAAAATTAAAACAAGCACTTAGCACACCCGAAATAATGGAAACTAATAAACCTAATCCAAATTTATATTCTGTTTTTACTTCCGTTCCATGAGGATCTAAAGAATCGGTCTGCAATTCTTTTTCTTTCATCATTCCCGCTTTTCCACTGATGATAATTCCTACCACACAAACCAAAAGTCCTAATAAGACAAACTGTCCCCATGAATTGGAAAACATTAAACCTATATTGTCTTTTCCTTCTTGAGGAGAAAATTCGTAATAAATAGAAGGAACGAGCGAGCCAAATATCATGCAAAGTCCCAAAATAATGCTGCTTCCCAAGGCAACGCCCAAATATCGAACGCCCAAACCATATGTGAAGCCTCCAATTCCCCATAAAGCACCAAATAAGAACGTTAATCCTAATATTGAAGAGCTTTCATTCTGGATGATTTCCCAAAAGTTTGGAATCGTCATAAAAGCAGCCAGCGGCGGAACAATAATCCAGGAAACAATTCCTCCGATCAACCAATAGGTTTCCCAAGACCAACCTTTTACTTTTTTATAGGGTAAATAAAAACTCCCCGACGAAAATCCTCCTAAAAAATGGAAAAAAACTCCTAATAATGCGTTCATACTTTTGTCTTATGATTGAATTTGAAAATTAATACTATGGAATCGATTGCGCATCTTGTAGTGTCATGCACAAGATTTTATTATTTTCTTTTCGGTAATAAAACTAAGATTTTTTATTAATTCCGTTAATTTTAAGTAAACATTGAAGAATTTAAATATTCACAGATATATTAATATAAAGATTCTCAATTTGATACACGTTTATTAAAATAAACAAAAAGGTCCAATACATCCACTTTTCAGGAGATGATATTATTAAACTTTTTCACCATTTTATAGACTTAGACTCATAAAATTAAGCTTTAGAAATAAAATCATTACACAAAAAATAAGGCTTCAACCAAAATCTTTGTTTAATTTTAGTCAAAGCCTTATCAATAGACCTAATTTACTAATCAGATTAGAATTAACTTATCCTGTTAATAATTAAAATTGAAAGCGTTTAATTTATTTTAATTTATAAACCTCGCTTGCCGCAAGTAATAAACATCCTAATCCATAATCTTCAAAATCCGGAACTTTATCAATGGCTAAAGGTTGACCGTCTTTCGGTTCTTTTCCTGTTCCCTGAACCCATCCTAAAAATCCGTTTGGCTGAACAGAGTCTTTTACAATCGCATTCCAAGCTTTGATCACAACGGGTAAATATGTTTTTTTATCGATTAGCCCTTTGTTCATTCCATAAGACATTCCGTATACAAACAAAGCGGTTCCCGTCATTTCTTTTCCACCGAAATTTGTAGGATCATGAAGACTTACATTCCAAAAACCATCTTCTCTCTGAAGAGAAGGCAATGTGGATAACAGATCTTTATAATCCTGTAAGTATTCTTTGTAGTGAGGATCAGATTTTGGCGTATCATCCAAGGTACGTGCTAAAGCTGCCACTACCCAACCGTTACCACGACTCCAATAGCAGTCTTCCCCATTCGGTTCTTTGTAAGGAGGAACAAAGCTCTTATCTCTCCACCACAATTTATCTTTTGCATTATACAGACCATTTCCGCCATGTTTGTATTTTGTATAGGCATACATTTCGTAGTTTCTGTCAAAATACTTCTGATCTCCTGTGATTCTTCCCAGTTTCGTAAAAATAGGCATCGACATTTGCAAAGCATCAATCCACCACCAATCATCAACCTGTTTAGTGGCAATCATACTGTCCATCGAAGCTTTTACCGCTTTAATTCTTTCAGGATTTTTTTTACCATCAATCTCATAAAGATCAATATAAGTCTGTCCGCAAGCCTGATGATCTGCATTTCGGGTATACGTTCCGCGCATCAAATCCCAGTTGTGTTTCTGTGACCAATCCATCGCGTAATTATAGTATTCCTTTTTAGGATCTACTTTGTATAAAGCGATTAAACCTTCATAATAAACCGCACGTGTCCAAAGATTACTTGGCCATACTTTTTTTCCTACAATCTCTTTTCCCGGATCGGGCCATTTGTTCATAAAATAACGATTGGCACGTTCTGCAACTTCCAGAACTTCTTTTTTGTTGGGAAGAGCTGTTTTTTGTTTTTGTGCTGAACAGGAAGAAAATCCCCCGATCATCAGTGCAAAAAAGCTTGCCGTTAATAGTTTCCTCATAATATTTTATTTTATATATTTTTTCAGTTCACAATTTTTCAATTGTTTGATTCCTTTTGTTACTAATTCTGCATTTAATATTGCTCCTTCTCTATTGGTATGGGTATGATCTTTTGGAAAGAATACTTTCACTTTCTCCGGTCCCATTTTCTGATATTTTTCAATAACCATTTCATTCAGATCGATAAAATAAGCTCCGGTCTGCTCTGCAACTTCATGAGCCCAAACTCCATATTTGTCTTGTTGAATTTTACCATTTTTATCAAAATCATTCCTCGGAATAGGGGAAACAATGATTGGTATTGCTCCTTTTTCTTTGGCCTCATTTGCATATTTTCTCATGTAATAGCCATACGTATACACGGTTTCATTCACTTTTCGGATCGGATTATAAATATCTTTTGATTCTTCTCCGATTCCTTTAATCGTTCCTCTCGCTCTCAACGTATCTGCCAATTCACCCCCATCATTGTGGCCAAACTGCATCAAAACATAATCTCCTTTTTTAATGGTTTTCATAATGGAATCCCATCTCCCTTCTGTTAAAAAAGTACGGCTGCTTCTTCCGCCTTTTGCATGATTTTGGATTTCAATTTTATTGGTATTTAAATATACATCCATAAAACTTCCCCATCCCCAAAGTGAATCCGCCCCTTTTCCGGAACCGTTCTGCACCGTAGAATCTCCGATTATGTACAGCACTGGTTTATCCTGGAGCTTTTGAAAGGAAACTCCTAAAAATACAACCAACAGCACAAACGGAATGATAATTTTAATTTTCATAAGTTATTTTTTAGGATTTACTGTATAAATATTTAGCTTTGGAATTTCTTTTACTGATTCATCCAGATAATAGTCTGTATGCGGAGGCTGATTATAGCCTACATTTTGCCATACAATGCTCAATCTGTATTGAGGATTATGCATCAGCGTATACAGTCTGTGTTTGGTCGGAATAGTAGAACTGAAAATTCTAAGCTCCTGGTTATCGGCTGTTCTGTAAATTAGTTCTTCACGCCAGTCTCCGAAAAGATCTGCCACTAAAGACGGGTTTTTCTTTGTTCCGTTATTAGATTCACATTTAAAATCTTTTGCATCAAATACAACATCCGATTTTGCATTTTTCCAGTCCCATTTTGAAACCACAGTTCCGTCCAAAATCTCGCTTAAAAAATCTCCGTCCCAGTAGATTCCCATATTACAGGCTGGAGTTTTTTCTCCGATTTTATTTCCTTTGGCGTCGTAAAGTCCTTTCACGCCTGCTCCTGCTGCCCAACATTCAGAACCTTCGTAACGGGGATCTATATTTAATGATAATCCTCTTCCAGGACCTTGAAATTTACTTTTCGAACTGTATTCCAAAGAAGGTAATTTCCACAGCACTTTTCCTGTTTTGGCATCCCTGAAATGCGCTCCTGCATCATCAAATCTTTCCTGAATATCAAAAATTTCCAATCCGGGATTTGACGGATCAAGATCTCCTACGTGCAATGCATCACCGTGACCATATCCTGTACTGTTCAGTACTTTACCGCCATCATCAACTGTCATGGCTCCGAAAATAATTTCATCTTTTCCGTCATTATCTACATCTGCAATGCTCAGATTATGATTTCCCTGTCCTCTGTATTTTTTATTTTCTTCTGAGCTTTCGGTATCAAACAACCAACGAAGACTGAGTTTTTTATTTTTATAATCCCAAGCTGCAATAGCCGTTCTCGTATAATATCCTCTGGACATCACAATGCTCGGCGTTTTTCCATCCAGATAAGCAACAGCTCCTAAAAATCGGTCGATACGGTTTCCTTTTGCATCACCCCATGTTTCGGTCATTTGTTCATTAGTCGGATTTAAGCTGCCTGCAAATCTCGGAACTTCATAATTCACAGTATTGATTTCTGCTCCGGTTTCCCCATCAAAAACAGTCAGATATTCCGGTCCCGAAAGGATAAACCCGTTTTCATTAACGTAGTTCTTGGTTGGATCTCCTATATATTTTCCTTTTCCATCTTTGCTTCCATCGGCTGTTTTCATTACAATTTCGGCTTTCCCGTCCTGATCCAGATCATAGACTAAAAACTGGGTGTAATGGGCTCCTTCTCTTATATTTTTGCCTAAATTAATTTCCCATAAAAATGTTCCATTCATTTTATAAGCCTGAATAATCGGCTCATCAGTTATTCCTTTTTGGCTGTTATCGTGTGACATTCCAGTCTGATGAATAATGATTTCATATTCTCCATCACCATCCAGATCCGCCACGGAAGCATCATTGGGTGAATATCCTGCAGGTGTTTTTAAAGGAATTGAAAAATAAGGTTTCTGATTAGCAACATATTCCGCAACATCCTGATCTATCCATAGATCATTCGTATTTGATTTGACGAAATACGTATAGCTTTTGCCTTTATCCACAGTTTTATCTAAAAAATTAGTTTCATTAAGCAAAGGCTTTTCGTTCAGCTTTTTAGTCTTATTATTTTCTGTACGGTACAGATCGAACTGAGTATTCTGCGGTTCTGTACCCAGCAATCGCCAACTCACAAAAACGCCTGAATTTGCAGGAACAGCCACGATTCCTCTTTTCAGATGCTCCATTTGTCTTTGGGCAGAAAAAGCCTGTGAAAGAAAAATGGCAGAGGTAATGAAGATATATTTGACTTTCATAATTCTAATTTTCAATTTTTGTGAGCATAATGACTTTTATTTTTCATTTTTATTATCTGTTCTTTTTGTCTTGAAACAAAAGAACCAAAAATTCAAGACTTGGAAACTCAGCTAAAATTTTAAATAAATTCCTAAAATTTCCAAACTCGGGCGGAAAGACGATTGGATTGTCCAATACCATTTTTTGCCGCCACTCAAACACTGGAAATTTCTTAACGGAATTTCCTTAAAATTTTTTAACGCTTCCGTTTCCTATGTCATCATAAAATGTAACCAATTGAATTGCAATCATTCAATTTCAATCGATTGCACATTTGTAATTTATTTAACCTGCTTCAACAGCCATTTTACCCATTCTTCAGTTCCCTGATAATTGGTGAAATCTGCAGGCAGTTTTTTACCGTCAATATATTCATTGTAGCACCAAGGATCTCCTAATGCGAAAACAGTTCCTTTGCCCACTTTTGCGATTGCTCCGATATTTTTACCTTCTGCAGTCAGGATAGCTTTTGCAGGTGATTTCACATTTATTGAGCTTACTTCTTTCATGTATAGTTTTTGCTCAGAGAAAACTTCATTTCCGGCAGGAACCATCACTTTTCCCTGTTCAAATTCTCTTTTCTGAACACGGTTGTAACTGTCATCATTAAAATGAATCCCAAATTCTCCGGCCAGTTTATTGAAATGTTCAAACTCAGAATTACCGTTATCATTGCTCATTAAAACCAAAACGCCTCCTTTTTTCACCCAGTTAACAAGGTTTTTGATAGAATTGGCGTCGATCAGATTTGCTTTTCCTCCATACGCTTCCTTATCAATATCCGCATCAACGATGATGTAGATGTGGGCTTTTTTTAAATCATTTTTTGATGGAGCGGTCGTCAAAGTACTGATTTCTGCACCTTGTTTTTGAAAGATCTCACCTAGCAAAGAAAACCCTCCGTTGGTAGTATCATTCCAGGTATAATGCCAGGATTCCAGTGCTTTAGTTTCTTTATTTTCTCTTTTTTCATTGTTGAAAAAATTGTCTAAAACAACTTTCGGTTTGTTCTGCGCGTTGGAAAAACCAAATGCCAGTAAGCTTCCTAATGCGAATATTTTTACTATTTTATTTTTCATTTTACATGTTATTTTGAATAATATACAGGAATCAATTGAATTTCGCCATCTAAACCAGAAGGCTGTACTTTCCAGTCAGAGGCATCGAAAGGTTTATAATCAATATTTACAAAATTGATTTCATGATAATTCCGCCATTCGATTTTATGCTGGTCCATATAACGGATTCTGTTAGCCATCAAATTAGATACTTCGATCTGAATGGTATTTTTTCCTTTTTTCAAATATTTTCCTATGTTGATTTCAAACGGAAGACTCCACACAATTCCAGCATCCTGTCCGTTGACTACTACTTTTGCACTTTCGTACAATTTATCAAATTTTAAAACAAAATCATCTGCTTTATTACTTTTTAGGTTAAATGAAGTCGTATACACTCCGGTCCCGGAGAAACTCTGTGTTGGAGCATCTTCCGTGAAATTTGTCCACGGTTGAAGCGCACTCAGCGTTCTGGATTTTGGAAGTTCAGGACCACCTTCTTTAAAAGTCAGTTGCCAAGGTTGATTGAATACAACCGGAACATCAGTCTTTTCAACATATTTCCATTTTGAAATAGAATTATCAGAGGTTTCTGAAGCTTTTATAATTAAAGATTCACCTGATTTCAGTTGAACTTTAACTGAATTACTCTTCATTTCAGCAATTCCAAATTCACCATTTACAGGATTCATTAGCGCAACTTGTTTTCCAATGAAATTCAAAGGAATATTCTGATTAATTTCTTTCGAAGTGTGATTGACTACGTAATAATATTTTCCTCCATCAAACTGTCTTCTTACAAATTTCAATCCGGTGTCGGTTAACTTTTCTCTTTCAATTTTTAAATATTCCAGACCTTTTTCTACATCAGAGCTTAAAATAATCTTGCCTTTTCCGAATACTGCTGTTTTTAAATTTCCATTTTGCTGAAAAGAAATTTGATTCCATAAAGATTGTGATTCACTTCTTCTTTTTTCCATCTCAAAAAATCCGGGTACTTCTTTCGGCTCAGACTGAAAAATCACTGAAGCTCCGTTCTGAGCCAGATTCAGAATACTTTTTAAAGTAGACTCAGGAAGATATTTAGATTGTGGAATAATTAAAACCTTATAAGAGCCTCCGTTTTCTGAAACCTGAATAGTCTGATTTTCAGACTTCGCCTCATCAATCATTTTATCTGAAACCATATCCAGAGAATAACCGGATTTTCCTAATTTTTCAAGGTTTTCATAAAATACGGTCGGATGCAGCCACTTTTCAATATTATGAATTTTGAAAGCCATATCTTTTCCTTTCGGACTCGCCCATTGGTCATAAACCGGCCAGTACATCAGGATTTCATTATCAGATTTACCGCTTTGTAAAACGGCTTGTGTACGTTCAATATAAGAATTCAACCCTTTGATATTAGGCCATAAACTGTTTTCGGGAACGAAATTGGTCGAGGCATAAAACAACCAGCCCGGAAACTGAACATCAGCTGGAGTATACGTTGTTCCGTGGTAGAAAATATGATTGATTCCTGATAGGAAAATCTGTTCTGCTTCAGGTTTTACCTGTGACCAAGACGTTTTGAAATGCTCTGTCAACCATGTAAAAGATTCATTGGAAATCAAAGGTTTTCCTGTAATGTTTGCTGCTGAAGAGGCAAATTTCAGCATATTGATATCAGGAACTTCTTTTGTATTGATGTCTTCAACATTTCTTTTCAACCCCTGAATATCGAATTTTGTGCTTCCAAAAGTTTCGGATTCCGGAATGTCAACTGCTGCATACAGATCTAATAAATTCCCCGGTGAACCGTGTGCCTGATTGGTATTTTTTGAATTTTTGGAATGTGCCCAGTTTGTAAAATTATCCGTGAAATTATGTAAAATCAGTTCACTCATGGTTTCACGGTAATCTGATTTTATTCTTCCTGTTATCTCATTTTCCTCATCACTCACCAGATATTTGATGTACGGACTCAGATCATATCCTCTTCTCTTTTTAAATTCATCTTTAAAATCGGCAGTCCAGTCGGCATTATAAACTTCATAGCTGTCATTGAAGAAAGAACGGACACCATAATTCGAATTTCCAAAGGCTGTATCGAAAGTTTTCAGATAATCCTTCGTTGCATCGGGAGAGAAATGATCTAATGTGAAACCTTCTCCACCCGGAGCGGCACGTTTTACTTTTTGCAGTGTTTTACCCACAAAAACAGCATAAATGGTCCATTTTCCTGCACCTGGCTTCCAATTAAGTGAACCGTCATCAGAAATTTTATCGGTTACAACAACCGCCTCATTTTTTTCATTATATGCGGTTACAATATCAAGTTTTATTGTTTTTAAATTCTTCTGTTTTTCATCTTTCAGTACAATTTTCTCTGAAAATTTTTCATTCGGCTGAATGGTGTAAGTCTGAACGATCATTTTCGTTGCAGCATCCTGCTCATTGACCTGCGGTCCTCCAATTGGCCAGCCTGTTCCGATCGCCATATCAACTCCCATATTCAGGCTTTTTGCTTTATTTGTCGTAAACTGAAGCATTTTCATCCATTCCGGAGAAAGATAATTGAGGTATCGGTTTTCAAAGCCTTTTGCACCATAAATAGGGACAATTTCAACGCCTCCAAAACCTGCTTTTGAAAGGGTGGTCAATTGCTTATCCAGCCCTTTTTCATCAACAGCGCTTCCCATCCACCACCAACGCGTCCACGGTTGAGCGGTATTGGTTGCTTTAGGCCAAGGATTTTGCGCGGAGAGATTTCCGAAAGCAAAACAGAGAACGCTTAGTTTGAGTATATTTTTAATTTTCATTTTTCAACTTTAAATTTAACCACAAAAAACACAAAAGTTTTTAAACACATTAGATATTTTAAGAAAATGATTCGACTGTTTAGAAGAGCACATTAGCTTAAAAATCAAAGTTTTTAATTTCCATCAGGTTTTAAAGATTCCATAAAGATACTTTCCGGCCAGTGAAATTTATCTGCTGCATCAGGTGTATTGGGATCAAAGGTTGTATAGCTTTTGGAAACATATTTCTTCAACGGCAGATTTTGATCAACAATAGATTTTACGACACATTTTGCCAGTTCGTAGGCTCCGTAAGGATTAAAATGGGTATCATCCGCCAAAGCATTTGGTTGATTTGGATAACTGTTTGCAGGATAATATACAAATGCTTTTTTGGCTGCTTCCGGTCCCATCGCTTCGAATAATTTTTTGCTAAGTGCATTTAAATCTATTAAGCTAACGTTTTCTTCTTTTGAAATTTCGCGCATTGCGTCAGGAAAATCATCCAGAGTATTGACGATTTTATTGTTTTCATCAAAAACTCTACGATTCATAGAGGTTACCAACACCGGAACTGCGCCCAATTGTTTTGCTTTGTGAATCCATGCTGTAAGTCTTTTTCTATAGCCGGATTTTGTACTGTTTCCCGCTTTTTGGTCATTGTGTCCAAACTGAATGAAGAGATAATCTCCGGGTTTAATTCTGTTCCAGATTTTATCGATTCGATGGCGGTCTTCAAAAGCTTTTAAGGTTTCCCCGCTTTCGGCATAGTTGGCAATTACCACTTTATTCAGAACGAAAAAATACGGCAGCATCTGTCCCCATGAAGCCCATGGTTCATATTGTGCATCAACAACGGTGGAATCTCCTGTTAAATAAATAGTTTTTGCTGTTGTGTTGGGTTGAATGATTACTGAGCAGACTTTAGGTGCTTTATCATTAAATTCTATCGTCAACAGATTATCCCAATGTAAATATTTTGTTTCTCTCGGTTTCAATTTGACAATCCCTATTTTTTCTCCGTTCTGATTACGGATAATGCTGTCTTTTACGTGAACTGAAATTTGTTTTTCAACGATTTCACCTTGTTTTGTTTTGACATCACTTAACATCAACCGACGGTTTTCTACACGAACCGTTGTTTCAGAAGTTCCTTTTGTGTCGCCTAAATTAAGGGTAATATCATAATTGCCTTCAGGAATTGCTACCGAAAAATAAAACGGTTTATTACTTGTAATAAAATCTCCTGTCAACGAGTTTCCTCCTCTGTCAACAGCTTGTAAACCGGAAACATCCATAAATCCATAACCGATTTTTTTATCAAATTTTGAAGTGGGTGTAATCGGGATAAATCCATTTTCCACTCTGTTTCCTCCAAAGTCAAATTTGAAAGTTGTTTGCTGACCGAATATCAACGAACAGATAAGAAGCATTAAAAATCCTACTCTATTTTTCATCATTTAATCGGTTAAAATATTTTCTTTTGGCATGGTAAATTGCTTGTTTTCATTACCCAGATCCGGCAATCCGAAATAGAAATATAATGTTCTTTTAAATGTTCCGTTCAGATGATTGGGCTCACTTTCCAATCCTAAAGATTCGGTTTTATCATTAATGTTAAATGCCAAAACGGTTCCCAAAGGCGGAATAGCATCTAAAAATGAAATATTTCCGGTGGGTAATTCCGGATATCCTTTTGCTCCGTAAATTCCATAAAAATCAAAAAGTCTGACGAACATTTTTTCTTCTTTTGTTCCGATGGTAATCTTCCCTTCTGCGGTATCCAGCTGCATCCAGGAAATGTCATCAAAATAGCCTTTAAATTCAGGATAAATCCAAGGCGATTGTCCGGTTCGTGTTGCATTTTTTAAATTCTGCCAGACATTATAAGTCTGTCCCTGAGTTCTATTTTTCCAAACGTGATAAGGACCTTTTCCCAACCATTTTGCATGGATGACGTAGTTTTCAGGATAATCAAAGCTTACTCCGGCAAACTGGTAATCTCCCGAAAGCGAATATTCGTAGTTTAATTCTAAAACTCCATTTGGATTGAGCTTCCAAAGAATTTTATTTCCGTTTTTATAGGTTGCTTCTATATTTTGATTCTGTCCTTCTACAAAAGATTTTATGGATGATAATTCCATTGTGCCATTGACGAAAATAGGGCCGTTTCTGAAGGTCATTTTTTTGCCTTTTTTATCAACAGTGACAGATTTTAACAGGCCGTCTTTTTTTCCGATGGCTAATTCTTTTTCATCAGATTTCAGAATAAACAAGGAATCATTTTCTACAACAGAAACCGGAAATTCTGTATGTAACGATTTAGAAAACTGTTTTGAAATGTCTTCATTAGTATTAATCTTCCAGGTCCATGTGTAAATTTCTTTTCCGAAAGGATCGGTTGCCGTTAACAATAATCCTTCACTTTCTTTCCAATTTGACGGAAGATTTAAATTGATATTTCCTTTCTCCGTTGGCTGAATAGCCGGAGATTCTACTTTTCCTGTTTTTATTACATCAAATCCGGATTCAGAAGAAAATGGTGTTTTAAACTTAACTAATTTCCATTCGAAATGACAATCCTTTGTATTCGTAAAATGATAGCGGTTTTCTACGGAAATTATTCCATTAAAATCGTTTGGTATTGTTTTCAGATTAATTTTTACCGGACTATAAATTTCACGAATCGCATAAAAACTCCCTTCTTTTTCACGATGTGGACCCAACACTCCGTCTGGAGCGTTAATTGCGTTTACATCAATTTGATTATTGAAATCACTTCTTACCAACCCTTCATCCACAAAAGCCCAGAGAAATCCTCCCGCTCCTTTCTTGGAATTCCAGTGAAGTTCCCAGTAATCGGCTAAAGAAGTTCCGCCACCACCGTCATCCTGTGCGTGCAAAAATTCGGTCGGCATATAGATATTTTCGCCTTCAAGGATGTTTTTTGTGCTGTAATAATCTTCGTAGTGATTACAGTCAATTCCGTTGAACGCATTTCCGGGTTTATGGTGTGCATGAATAACGGGACGATTTGACAGATCATATTTTGCAAATTCTGCATCCAAATCAAAATTATGTCCGCCTTCATTTCCGTTGCTCCAGAAAATAATGGAAGGATGATTGGCATCTCTTGTCACCATTTCTTTCACGAGTTTTTTCCCAACTTCCGTGCTGTATTTTTTTTGCCAGCCAGCCAATTCATCCAAAACGTATAAACCAAGTGAATCACAAATTTTTAAAAATGATTTGTTGGGTGGATAATGGGAACAACGAACCGCATTCATATTCATTTCTTTGATGAGCTGAACATCCATTAAATCTATATTTTCAGTAACAGCTCTACCTGTTTCCGGCCACCAAACGTGCCGGTTGATGCCTTTCATCTTTACTTTGGTTCCATTGATGAAAATACCGTCGCCTTTTCTTATTTCTATGGTTCTGAAGCCAAATTTTTCTTCGACTTGGCTGAGAATCTTTTTATTTTTGTGTAAAGTAAATTTTGCTTTGTATAAATTGGGCGTTTCCGCGGTCCAGAGTTTTGGATTTTTTACTGAAAACTGGATTTGTTTTATAGTATCTCCTTTTTGAATCTGAACCTGCGATTCACCAACTAAATTATTTTTAACATCAAATAATTCTACTTTTACAATATTGGCAGCATTGATTCCTTTTACATGAATATTGGAGCGAAACGTTCCGTCTGCTTTGGCCTCAATAGCTGTTGATGTGATATGTTCTTTCGGGTTTGCTTCCAAATACACTGGGCGAAAGATCCCACCTAAAATCCAATAATCCGCAAGACGTTCTGCATTGTTGACCGATTTATCAGCCGACATTTTGGAAACTTTGACTTCCAGAATATTTTCTTTCCCAAACTGAATTTTATCTGAAATATCATATTTAAATTCATAAAAGGCTCCCTGATGAACTGCTCCAGCCAATTGTCCGTTGATTTTCACTTCGGTATCGGTCATAGAGCCTTCAAAAACAATATTGATGGCTTTTCCTTTCCATGAATTGAGAATCATAAAATGATGCTTATAGAGACCTACTTCATCATTAAATTTAAAGTTTCGGCCATATGTCACATAATCGCGGCCGTAATTGTAAGAACCGAAACCCTGCTGCTCCCAATGAGAAGGTACATTAATTTTGTCCCAACTTCCCGATTTCCTGCCTCCGCTGATCCAAAAATCCCATTCTTTGGTATGCTCTGCATCTTTCCCACTCAGGAATTGAATTTCCTTAGACTGAGAAAATAAAAGCTGTGAGCAAACACATAAAAGAGCGAATATTTTGGAAGAAAAGTTCATTATTTTGTAGCAAGGTCGGAGTCGTCTTTTTTATCGTAAGTCTGTCCTAAAGAAGCTACTTTAGTAACATTTACTTTGATTTGTTTTAAATTTTGAATCGCACTTAAGTTTTGTTCTTCAGGCTTTAATGCTTTTATTGTAAGATTTTCAAACGTGAAATCCTGTAATTCGTATAAATCTGATTTCTCAACTGCAAAAGCGGTTTCACAACTGATATCAATGTTTTTTAAAACTACATTATTAGCTAAAGATCTTTTCGGTTTTTCTTCCCCTTTTAAGTCAAAAAACTGGCTCCATCCTTTTACATATAAAAACGTTTTCACATTTCCTCTGATATTATCAAGCGTGATATATTCGTAGTGTTGCGGGGTATCAGGACGCATTTTCAGATGTAATAATCTTGATGCATCTTTCACCGTTGAATTTCTGAAAAGAATATTGTAATTGTGAATTGATTCACTTCCGCAAGTCAATGCAGAATGACAGAATCCGAACGTATTGTCTTCGATAATGATGTTTCTGTTTTCTCCATTTTCAGGAGCTCTATCGGCTTTCGGACCTTTTCCGCCTTTTAAAGCAATGGCATCATCATTGACAGACAGGTAGCAGTTTTTCACCAGAAAATTGGTACAGGCATCGATATCGATCGCATCTGTGCTCGGTGCTTTTACAGGTTCTTTCGGTGCTAAAATCGTTAAGTTTAATAATTTTACGAATTCACTTTTATAGTAATGTGTACTCCAGAACGGAGAATTTCTCACCGTAATTCCTTCAATCTGAATATTTTTTGAGTTGGAAACATAGATAATTCTAGGTCGCATTTCATCCATATTGGTACATTTAGGATTCCATTCGCGCCTTTTCCAGAATGATTTCCAGTATCTCAATCCATTTCCGTCAAGGGTTCCTTTTCCTGAAATGGTAAAGCCATCCAATCCATCTGCATTAATGATAGCCGGAAAATATTTTACGGTTTGACCTTCCATTCTGGTGGTGACTACAGGAAAATCATTAATGTCGTCGCTTCCTTTTAATTTTGCTCCGTTTTCTAAATATAAATGGGTTCCCTGTTTAAAAAACAGAGAGCTGATAAGGAAAGTTCCTTTAGGTACGACGATTACTCCGCCACCGTTTTTAGCCGCATTATCAATAACCGCCTGAAATTGTTTAGTCTGAAGAACAGTACTGTCATTCTTCAACCCATTATCGGTAAGAATGTATTTTTTTCCTAATTTATTGATGTCTGTAGGTTTATTTTCTTTAAACCATTTTGGAATTGCGGTTCCGTCGGGAAATTTATCCTGACTTTTAACTTCCGTTGAAGAGAAAAAAAGTATAAATAGAGCGCCTAATACGCCTGATGTCTTTGAAAGTTTCATAACTTTTTGCTGTGAATCCTGAATTATTTTAACTAAACTAATTAACAAAAATAAAAGTATACATTTTAAAAGCTTACGGTATCCTGCTCTTTCATGTGGAAATTTTGATTTTAGCTATCAGAAAGGTATAAGTTTTTTATTATTTTAAAACCTGTTCCAGTAGAGAAGTCTCTCCCAATTTCCCTATCTTTAACTTTTATTTTTTAATTCTTTTATGGATATAAGACCTGATCAGAATTCCATTATCACCCAACGTCTTCAGGAAATGCAGAAAGAATGGTCTATCCTATCTGCATTGAACCGTTCATTTTCATGTGTTTTGGATAAAAAAAGTTTTGGACAGGCTTTACAACAATCTTTCAAAGAAGAATTGGGATTTCATGAATGTGTAGTGTTGCAAATTGATGAGCAACATAAAGAAAGTGAAGTTTTTTATTCTACGTTTCAAGTTCAGTCTACCCAAAATCAGTCTTTGAAAAGCTATCTCCAACAATGCATCACTTCTCCTGAAGCTGTTCTTTTTGATCTTAAAGATTTTAAAGAAACAAAAACCTTCTTTTTTGAAGCCAAGAATAAAGAAATGCGCTCTGTCATTGGTTTTTGCCTACCTTCTGTTGAAGAAGCCATAAATATCATCTTTCTATTTTATAAGAATTTTGTTTCGTTAGCTGATATCAATGAAAGAATTTTAACCCAAATTTCTACACAGCTATCCATCACCATCAGAAATATTTCTCTCACGGAAAAGTTTAAGAATCTTGAAATCCAGAATGGAAATTCACAAATTGAGATGGAAACAGAGGTTTCTCAAAAACAGGAACACGGATTTCAGGGAATTATCGGAGAAAGTGAGATCATGAAGGATATTTTTGAGAAAATTTCACAAGTTGCTCCATCTGAATCTAATGTTCTGATTCATGGGGAAACAGGTACAGGAAAGGAATTGATTGCTCAGGCTATTCATCAGCTTTCTAATTTTTCTCAGAAAAAGATGATCAGAATCAACTGTGCAGCCATTCCGGCGAACCTCATCGAATCCGAGCTTTTCGGGCATGAAAAAGGAAGTTTTACAGGAGCAACGGAGCAGAGAAAAGGAAAATTTGAAGAAGCTCACAACAGCACTATTTTTCTGGATGAAATCGGTGAACTACCCTTAGAATTGCAAGGTCGATTGTTGAGAGTTTTGCAGGAAAAAGAGATTGAACGAATTGGCGGGAATAAAAGGATAAAAGTGAATGCAAGAGTCATTACCGCCACGAACAGAAATCTGGAAAAAGAAGTACTTAAAGGAAACTTCAGAAGTGATTTATTCTATCGTCTGAATGTTTTTCCTATTGAATTACCCGCTTTAAGAGAAAGAAAAGAAGATATCCCATTATTGGCAGAATATTTTCTGAAAAAACTGCACATAAAAACAGGAAAAAAAATCACCGGATTCTCACAAAAAGTAATGCATCAGTTGATAGAAAATTCCTGGTTGGGAAATATTCGTGAACTGGAAAATATAATAGAACGAAGCATTTTAACTGCGAAAGATAACATCATCAAAGAAATAGATCTCCCCAAAGTCATAACTGTTCAGAATGATCATCAGGATTTTCAGATCAAACCATTACAGGAGATTGAGAGGGAGTATATTTTAAAAGCTGTTTCAAGATGTAATGGAAGAATTTCCGGTAAAAATGGAGCTGCTATTTTATTGGGATTGCCTTCTACAACATTGATTTCTAAAATGCAGAAGTTGGGGATTAAAAAGGAACACTATTTTAAAGGAAATGATTGATTTTCTGATTACAACGTTGAATTTTAACGCAAGGTTCGCAAAGTTTTCTTAAACAACTAACTGTTTTTTAAGGTTCGCAAGAGCGTTTCACTTAGCTAAGAGAATTTTTTTAAAAATTATGAATGAGAAAGAAATTAATCTTTTAAACCATTAAGATATTATCTAAGAAATTAAGTTTATTAAGAGCTTTATTTATAATTTTTTTGACGCAAAGGATTATTTCTCTGGCTTTTTGATTGAAGAGAGCAAAGACTGAATCAATTTCATTGATTTTATGAAGCTGATGTATATTTATTTTTTTCAAATCATACTTAAATATTCTACATATCTTAAATAACATCTTAATAATTCAAAGAAACTTATTCTTTCATACTCATCTCAATTTTCCCGGAAGATAATGCCCAAAAGATCCAAAGTCCCAAGATGATCATTAATGAAACTATAGGAATCCAAAAGGAAAAAATGAGGGCTATTACGTAAATTGGTAATCCGTAAAGGTAATTATTATGAATTTTTCTGATGGCTGCATCTGTAATTCCCGGACGGAGTAATTTTTTATCGCGACTTGCCAAAAACCAGAGAAGATTGTAAGCCAGATTGATAAAAACAAAAATCCATGTATATAGGGCTACTACAACAGAAGATGCTTCTCCGTCAAAATAACGGGCCAGTAAAGCAGTCGGATATGAAACCGCAGAAACCAAGAACAGTATTAATCCATTGGCAAACATGATCGCAGAATTTCGGCTGTAAATCTGTTTAAAAATTTTATGATGATTCACCCACATGATGAAAATGCTAAAGAACGAAAGGATGAAAGCCAGAAAAGCCGGCCATTGATTCTCGATATATACCAAAAGATCACTCCCGTTTTTTATAGCATCTTTTTCCGGAACGTGAAGATCTAACACCAAAAGTGTGACTGCAATGGCAAAAACGGCATCACTGAAGCCTTCTATTCTTAAGGTTTCTTTTTCCATGACTGATTATTTTGTTTGATTTTGTTGTTAATTGTAAAAGCGCAAGGATTTTATCTTCGGTAAAATTGAAGATTAGTTTTTATTGAAATTTTTAAATAAATTTTGGCTAAAGCCTTTATGTTTTACGTTTATTGAAAAGCGGACTAAAGTCCGCTCCTATTGAATGGATTGTTTACGTTTTTTGCCATTGGCTACGCTGAATCATTGATTTCTGACGAAGGAAAAATCTTATGAGAGAATATTAGAGATGCTTCACTCCGCATTGCTTTTTTCAGAATGACAAAATCGATGGATATTTATGTTTACTTATACCCTTTATCAATTCCCAGTTTTTTCATTTTAGAATATAAAGTCTGAGGTTGGATTTTCAATAATTCTGCAGCACCTCCGATTCCTGAAACTTTCCCGCCACAATTCTGAAGTGCATTCATAATGTGTTCTCTTTCCATTTCTTCCATCGATTTCAAGACACCTTTATTCTCAACTGATTCCGAAGTATTTTTGGGAAGTTCAAAGTTTTCAATTTCATTGGTTTTTGCCAAAAGAACGCTTCTTTCAATCAAATGCTCCAGTTCACGGATATTTCCCGGCCAGCTGTAATTTAATAATTGTTCTACAGCATTCTTGCTGATGGAAGTTATATTTCTTCTGGAAGCTGTTGCATATTTATTGAGGAAAAAATTGGCTAACAATTCGATGTCTTCTTTTCTTTCTCTCAAAGGCGGTAATTCGATCGGGAAAACATTTAATCTGTAATATAAATCAAGTCGGAATCTCCCTTCTGCAACTTCTTTTTCAAGAGAACGATTGGTTGCTGCAACGATTCTTACGTTGACTTTTATGGTTTTATTTCCGCCCAGTCTTTCGATTTCTTTTTCCTGTAAAACTCTCAATAATTTCACCTGAGAATCTAATGGTAATTCTCCAATTTCGTCAAGAAAAATTGTTCCGTTATTCGCCTGTTCAAACTTCCCGATTCTTTGTGTATTTGCTCCTGTAAAGCTTCCTTTTTCATGTCCGAAAAGTTCGGATTCAATTAAAGATAAAGGCAATGCCGCACAATTGACAATCACAATCGGCTGAGATTTCCTCTCGGAAAGTTCATGAACAGAATGGGCTATTTTTTCTTTTCCTGTACCACTTTCTCCGACTACCAAAACAGAAGTATCTGTTGGAGCCACCACTCTTACTTTTTCAACAACATCCTGAAGCTCCGCACTTTTTCCGATGATTCCTTCAATCGATTCGTTGTCTGAATTTTTAATGAATTCACATCCTTTTTCAATATCAAAACGATATTTGGCGATGTCGAGCATAACGATGAGATCCCGTTCTCTGAAAGGCTTTACCATAAATCCGTAAGGTTGGGTTTCCTTCACCGCTTCTAACGTTGACTGATTGGTATTTGCAGAAATGTATAAAAACGGAAGATTGATCTCACGTAATTCCCACGCAAGATCAATTCCTGTAAGATCGCCTTTCAGCATGATATCGAGAAGTACCCAATCTGGTCTTTTTTCGGCAATGGATTTTCTTGCCTGAACTACAGAAGAGGCAATTCCTGTTACCTGATATCCGGCTTTTATTAACATAATTTTGAGATCATTGGCAACAATAAACTCATCTTCTACAATTAAAATTTTTTCTTTCATTGCTGTTTAAAATTTCCGCTTCTTATTTTGAAGCTTCCATTTCTATATTTTTCTTAAATGTTATTTTTATGGTTAAGCCCACTTCATTTTCAAGAGAAAAAATTCCGTCCAGCTGATCGGTCAGTCCTCTCATTAAGTTCATTCCCAAAGATTCGGTTTCGTCGATATTAAAGTCTTTCGGAAGACCTATTCCGTTATCTGAAATAATCAGTTCATAAGAATCATTTTCAACACTTTTAAACGAAATTTTAACTTCGCCTTTCCGATCGTCCGGAAATGCATATTTCACCGTATTATTAATTGCCTCATTCACAATGAGTCCCATCGGAACCGCCTGCGCAACATCTAAAAAAACTTTTTCTGTATCCATCGTAAAACTGATCTTCTTTTCTGATGAATAGCATTCTTTGATATAAGCAATCAACTCATAAATATACCACGACATATCAATCGTTGACAGATTGTCTGACTGATATAATTTCTGATGAATCAAAGACATCGCATGCATTCTGTGCTGACTGTTTTGAATTGCCAACAACGCATCTTCATTATCTAAATAAGCAGATTGTGTATTTAATAAACTAATGACAATCTGTAAGTTATTTTTTACACGATGATGAATTTCCTTTAACAGCCATTCTTTTTCAGCAAGTAATTTTTTCAGTTGCTCGTTTTGCTCGTCAATCTGTTTTCGTTTTGATTCTAACTTTTTATTTGCATTAGATTTCAGCCTTGAACGATTGTACAGTAAAGCAGCAAAAAGAAGCAGAGCTATAATACTTCCTATAAAAACATACCGAATTACTTTTTCATTTTGAATTTTTGCTTCCTGTAATTTTCGCTGGTGGGTAAGCAGTTTAATGTTTTTATCTTTCTTTTCTGTTTCAAACTGAAGCTCCAAAGCCTCAGAATGTTTTAGCTTCTCCATATTAAAAAGTGAGTCTCTAAAAACCTGATGCTGTTTCAAGTGTTTTATTGCCGATTCGTATTTTTTATTGGCATGATCAGACTGGTAGGTTAACAGCTCAATCTGTGAATACAAAATGAGCTGATTGGATTTTTTAGCAAATTCTTTAAATTTCTCAAGATAGGCATAGGTTTCTTCTGCGTGACCTGAGTTTTGAAGATAAATAATGATTCCGTTAAGCTTGTAATACAGACCTATTTCAGATTCTTTATATTTTTTCAATAATTCCTGATAATAAGGTTCTGCTTTATGAGGCTGCTTCAACAGTGAATAACAGATGGTGAACATAAAAAGCTGTCTTATTTTGGTCAATTCATCTGTTGGAGGATATGCTTTCTCTGTTTTCTTCAATGTTCGCAACGCTGCACGATAATTCTTTTGCTGACAGTATAAGGAGGCTAAATTATATGTTAGAACATTAATATCGCTTATATTTTTGTATTTAATAGCGATATCCAACGATTTTTCAAAATTGGCAAAAGCCAGATCGTACTTCAGCACATCATAATATGCCAATCCCAAATGATTGTAAATTGTGCACCACTGATAACTTTTATCGTCTACATCTTCTGCTGTTTTTTGCGCCAGCAATGCATATTGTAAAGAAAGCTGCGAATTTTGCAATATCCCGTAATTTCCAGACATTAAGGTATAAACACCCTGAAGTTCTTTGAAACCGATAGATTTATAAATATTCAACGCATTCTCGAGGAGTTCCAAAGATTTTTGGTTCTCCCCTAAAATGCTGTAATAATCTGCAAGATCTTTTAAAGCGTCACCTTCTTTTTTGAATAATTTATATTTCTTATAAAGTGGAATCGCAAGCTCAAGGTATTTTATTTTCTTTTTAAAACCTTCTTCTTCATAGCCTTCATAGGCACAAAGTTCTCTGTAAACATCAGGAAGAACGGACAGATTATTTTGCATCGCATACGAAAGTGCCTCATTGGTCTTTTTCTGTGCGGTTTTAGAATCACCTTTTTCACGGGTAATCTGAGCATCCAGAAGCATCAGCTTTCCCATTCCTAATTTATATCCTAAAGAATTGCTCAGTTTCTGACCCTGCAGTCTTAGTTGATCAGCCTTGTCAATATCTGTCTTGATTTCTCCTTCTTTTGTTAAATAGTAGTCACTTAACCTGATAATCAATTCAACTTTCTGCGTATTATTTTCGGCTTTACCGATTTCCCTTTCCAATTGTTTTGGGTCTTCTTTTGGTTGCCCCTGAATCATTAAAAAAGCAGAAAAAAGCAATATTGCTGAAGATAATATACGCCAAGAGGTAAAAGTGAATTTCATTGTTTAAAGATAATCTATTATGCTTTTATTTACCAATGTTGATTCTTAAATTTTACGGTGATAAAAATAACAAATCAACATCGCCAAACCAGGTAAGACAAGCGTTACCAAACCAAATTGTTTTCCTGCATACGCGCCTAAAAAACAGCCGACCAAAAATCCTAAAATAGTAATCAATTGCTTTTTTAAACTTTCTAAAGCTTCTGGATGATGGAATCCGTTTTTCAACAGTGTTCCGAAATCCAGAGAAGCCTGAGTGACGTTTCCAGTCATCATTGTAGTGGGACCATGCGTTTCCTTTGCATACAATTTTCCAAAGGCATTCTGAAGTCCCATTGCAAAAACAGCCATCATCGTTATTGCATACATCATCCATTCTTCAAAGGCATTATTGTAATGTAAAACCGCAACAATAACGCCGCTCAACAATAATAAAATGCCTTCCCAGCATAAAATCGTGTAATGATTAAGTGCTTTTCCTGCAATCCTTCCGCCAACAATTACTGCCAAAATAAATACAGGGAAAGTCAGCAATTTTACCCAGGCATGAATATCGGACCCTTTCACAAACTGATAGGCAAATACAATAAAGTTTCCTGTAACGTGTGCCGAAAAAATAGCGTCTGCCGATACAAAGGTTACCGTATCACAATAGCCTGCAATCATCGTAAGCAGTAAGGTTACATAGCCAATATTATGTTTTACTTCCATGATTTATTTTAAATGAGAACGGAGCATCCAAGCCATTTTTTCGTGAGTTTCCAACAATCCGGTGATAAAATCACTTGTTCCGGCATCACGAAATTCAACAGCAAAATTTTCTATATTTTCACGAAGATGAATTAAGATACTTTCATGATCGGAAAGCAATGCTTTGATGTATGTTAAACTGTCATTCGATTCCAAATGATGTTCTGAAAGGTGCGTTAATGCAAGATATTCTCTCAGTGTCGCAGGAGCATAATGTCCCAATGTTCTGATTCTTTCGGCAATAGTATCAATAATTCCGTCTAACTGCTGATATTGTGCTTCAAAAAACAGATGTTTGTTGTAAAAGTCCTGCCCTTCTATATTCCAGTGGGCTTTTTTTGTTTTGGTGTACAGTACAAATTCGTCTGCTAAAGTTTCTACTAATATTTCAGCAACTTTTGCTAGATTTTCGT
The DNA here is from genome assembly GCF_000813825.1 of Chryseobacterium taiwanense. Classification (GTDB taxonomy): domain Bacteria; phylum Bacteroidota; class Bacteroidia; order Flavobacteriales; family Weeksellaceae; genus Chryseobacterium; species Chryseobacterium taiwanense. Next base: position 124,577 of record NZ_JWTA01000008.1, on the reverse strand, counting down.
TTTTAATTCCAATTGAAGTGTTCATTTTAAATATGATTTAATAAATAATAATCGAGTGAATATTTTCCTGCACCAAGAGCAAGAATGAGTAATAATGACAAGGTGTACATAAATGGGACATCGCGAACTTCCAGAGAATCTTTTCTGTGAACCACGAAATACCCAATTGCAGTTACTCCGATCGTAGGTAAAACTGCCAGTCTTGTTCCCAATCCTAAGATGATTAAAAAAGGAACGACCAAATCAGCAAATGAAGCTACCAGAGCATTCATTTTATCGGGTAGTCCGAGCGGATTTGGAATGATTTCTTTCTGTCCGTTTTCCAGCCTGAATTTCTTTAATCCATGAACTCTGAATAATTGAATTCCAAATAATACACGGAATATCAGAAAGGCAATGTCGTTAAATGACGAACCCAAATCTGAGGTTACAATTTGTTTTAAAATTTCCATAATTTTTACGTTTAAAAAGCAAAACAAGAACAGCCCAATGCACCCCAAAACGAGTGGTAATTATTAACAGGAACATTGCTCATTCTTGCTGCATTGTGATTGTGCTCATGAACATCGCAGCTTCCGGAACAACTGTGAACCTGTGAAATCAAAGGTGCTTTCAACTGAGATTGTGCATTTTTTTCAATTTCTTTCTGAAAATGTCCGCCGACAGGAGAATATCCGTTATACAAATTTGTAGGCGACCAATCCGGAAGAACAGGAATGGATGGCGGTGCAAAGCTTGAAAATTCACCTTTTGCATAGACAATTTTCCCATCTACCATTGTCATTTCCGATTCAATATTCTTGATTTCTTCATCTTCAACCGTGAAAAAATCTTTATCTAAAACCGCCAAATCCGCAAACATTCCTACCTGAATATCTCCTTTTTTCTGCTGTTCCTGAGAAAACCAAGCGCTTCCTTTGGTATATAATTCGAGTGCTGTTTTTCGGTCTAATCTGGTTTCGTGATACAACTGAAGTCCACCCACCGTTTTCCCAACCGTTAACCAATACATCGAAACCCAAGGATTGTAACTGCTTACTCTTGTTGCATCCGAACCGCCACCAACAGGAACTTCCATTTCCAGCATTTTTTTGATGGGTGGTGTACTTTCCGCAGCCGCTGAACCGTAACGATCTGTAAAATATTCACCTTGGTAAGCCATTCTGCTTTGAATCGCGATTCCTCCGCCCAGCATTTTTACTCGTTCTATATTTTTTTCATCAATAGTTTCGGCATGATCAAAAATCCACGCTAATCCATTGAAAGGAATGTCCTGATTTACTTTTTCAAAAACATTTAAAAATCTCGTAATGCTTTCATTGTAAGTGGCATGAAGTCGGAAAGGCCAACGGTTTTCCACCAACAAACGAACAACTTTTTCTAGGTCAGCTTCCATATTTTCAGGTAAATCAGGTCTTGGTTGAAGGAAATCTTCAAAATCAGCCGCCGAAAATACCAGCATCTCTCCCGCTCCATTGTGGCGGTACATATCATCACCCTGATACAGTTTTACAGTATCAATCCATTCACTGAAATCTTCAAATTCATGCTTTGGTTTTTGGGTAAAAAGATTGTAGGCGATTCTTACAGTAAGCTGTTCTTTCTCATTCAATTCATTCACCACCTGATAATCATCCGGGAAATTCTGGAAACCACCGCCTGCATCAATCACACTGGTAATCCCGAAGCGATTCAATTCTTTCATAAAATGTCTCGTAGAATTCACTTGATGTTCATACGACAATTTTGGACCTTGCGCCAATGTTGAATATAAAATCATAGCATTTGGAGTGGCGATAATCAATCCTGTCGGTTCTCCGTTTACATCTCTTTCGATATGCCCACCAGTGGGAGCAGGGGTGTTCTTGGTAAAACCAACTGCTTTCAAAGCCGCTCTGTTCATCAATGCTCTGTCATACAAATGCAGGATAAAAACTGGAGTTTCGGGAGCAATGGCATTGATTTCTTCCAAAGTCGGCATTCTTCTTTCAGCAAACTGAAATTCTGACCAACCACCAACCACACGTACCCACTGTGGAGAAGGTGTTCTGTCAACCTGATCTTTCAGCATTCTCAAAGCATCGGCTAAGGAAGGAACGCCGTCCCATCTTAATTCAAGATTATAATTTAATCCACCACGAATCAAGTGAATATGAGAATCATTGATTCCCGGAACGACTCTTTTCTTTTTTAAATCAATAATTTTTGTAGATTCATCTGAAAACTGATCGACCAAACCATCGTTTCCTACTGCAATAATTTTTCCGCCTTTAATAGCAACCGCAGAAATATCGGGTGTTTCCTGATTGAAACTATGAATTTTTCCGTTGTATAAAATAAGATCTGCTTTCGTCATTATTTCGTGTTAAGTTTTACGATTGCCTCTTTAATTCCACCGCCTGCAACATTGAAAAACGCAGGACCTGCCAATAAAATCAGTTTCTGAACCGTCATTTTTTCGGACAGATGGTTTTGATTTAAATAGGATTGAGCGCGATATGCATCAAAAGCTCCCAATACCACATTTTCAGCGACCAAAGCCGTTGGAGAATCAATTCCTGCATCTTTGATATCACTAGCGAAAGACACGGTTTTTACTTTTAATTTTAAGGCTTCTCTCATCGCCACGCTTCCGACTTCTTTCATTAATTCAGCATCAAAGGAATTTCTGTTTCCTAAACCGATTAACAATAGTTTTTTAGATGATAAGCTTCCTTTTGGAGGCGCAATTAGTAAAGTTTCCAAAGCATGACCTTTGAATTTTCCAGTTTTTCTGACATCGGTAATTGCTCCTTTTAAAGCATCATCCAAATGAACCATTCCGTTGAGTTCTTTCGGTAATGCAGGTGGATTGAAAATATCGCCGTCTGTATATTCGAAAACACAGGCAATTTGTAAATCTGCTGTTGCAGCAGAGGGTCCCTGAACAAGTCCGATAATTGAAACTCCGTCAACAGTTCCCCAAGTTGTGGTAGTTCCGATCGCTGTTTTTGTTTCCGTTGTTTGTGCGGAAACGAAACTGGTTGCTGAAGTGGCTAAAACAAATGCCGTGAATATTGTTTTTGACCAGTTTAGATATTTTGAAATTGATTTTTGCATAATAAATGATTTTGTTTTAATGTTGGAAAATCGCAAAGGCACTAAGTTTTTTGCCATTGTTATCTTTTTAAGACGCAAGGATTTTATCTGCGATAAAATTTTAATCCGCTTATTTATAAAGTTTTTCACTAAATTTTCATCTACAATCCTTATTCTCAATCTTTGTCATTCCGTAGGAATCTAAACATAGGAGAAGAAATAATTGCTAAAAAATTCAAGTTGAGATCCCTACGGGATGACAAACTTTATGGTTATTTTTCTGTGTTGAATTTATTGACTGACACTTTAGCTTTAAAAAAAAAGGTTGACGAAAAAGATATAGTGGAAAGCGGGATTAAGCTCCTTAAAAAATTTACTCGTTAAAATTTAAATCCTAATCGAATGTTGTAGAAGACCCCGCTTTTCGCATTTGGGATGATATCCTCAATAAAAGATCCTTTTTTGAAGTACTGAATTCCGCTCACCAAAGAGATATATCTATTAAAACTGTATGTGAAATTAGTTAAATAGGCTGTTCCGATATATTTTTTGTCTGAGCTGCTTCCGGGACGGTTCAACACTCCGCTTGGTCGGTAAACTCCATCGTTAAAAGAATATCGCCAGTTGAAAACGGCATCCATCTGCATTTTAAGTTTTGAAGTCAAATCCAGTGTGATGTAGGGATGAATATCGATTAAATTGACAGGGCCAATCTGCGGACTGAATCCAAAATACCCCCCTTTCGGATACAAAGGATTGAAAGTCTGGAGTTTTCCGTCGTTTTTTCCTTTATCACCGGAAATATAATCATTTCGAAGGTTGATACTTGGCTTCCACTTCATGTTTTCAAACAGATATCCGATATCTACAGAACCTGTCCACGCACTGATATGGTCTTCTCCAAAAGTTCCAAACTGATAGGCCGCTTCAAGATTGTAGATAAATCCGCCTCCGTATTTCCAGAATCTTCCACCGACAGTATGGCGTTTTTCTTTAGCTGTTCCTGCTTCAAATTGAGATTCATCTCTTCGGATTCCGATGTAATATAAATCCAGATTTCCAGCTTTTGGAAAAATGATTTTGGAATATAATCCCCACAAATTGAGCTGTTTTGACATTTTATTATCGAAAACTCCAACATTGATGCTGTCTGCCATCATTGCAAAAGCATCGACTGAAATATTCTTCTGGGAATACATTAATTTAGCCCCTGTAAAAGAAAGCCTCGCGTTGGGACCTTCTCTTACGGAAATCAGTCTTCCTGAGCCATAATCCAGCTCCTGTCTCCCGATTCTGGAGGTAAGTTTTCTGTTTTTGTTTTTTACAAGATCTACATCAATAAAGAGGTTTTGGATACTCAACTGGTCTTCATCAATTCCTCTGGAACCGTTTTTTCTTCCGTTTTGTAAAGCGCTTCGAAGCTGTGAAAAAACTCTCACCCTTTCACCCAAATGCAAATCTGCATGAAGATCATACCGTTGCAGAAAAAAATTGTTGTGTCCAATATTCAGCCTTCCCCAATCTTCGTTGTTGAAATCTGCATATTCGTATCGCGCTTCTCCTCCGAAAGAAAGATAGATATTTTTCTTTGCATTTAATGGGAGAAATTTAACCTTATTATAAAAAGTATCTGAAGAATCTTTTAAATATTCATAGTTTTCATCGTAACGTAGGAGCTTGAAACTCTGTGCCGATAAACTTTCAGAACAAAAAAAGATAGGTAATAAAAGCGATAGGTAAAGGGCAGATTTCAACATTGAAAATTGTATATAAATATTAGTGGTTCAACATATTGTGAGCGTAGTGAATTCCCAATCCATAAGAACCTCCGTATTTTTTCATCAGATTCGTTACCGGAACATACGTTTCCTGACGTGCCCAATCTCTCTGCAATTCTAAAATATACTGAATTGAGGTCACAGGTTTTACGCCCGCGTGAATCATTCTCTGCACTGCTCTTTCATGGGCTTCATCTGTCACATCTCCACAAGCATCAGTAATTACATACACATCGTAACCTTCTTCCAATGCAGATAATGCAGGTCCTACGATACAAACTCCCGTCCACAAACCTGCAAAAACCAGTTTCTGCTTCTGAGTTCCTGTAATGGCTTTATAAGCGTTTTCGTCTTCCCAGGTATTCATCGTTGTTCTGTCAATATATCCTGAAGTTGCGATGGGATATGCTTCTTCGATTTCAGGAAAAACAGGTCCCGCGAAACTTTCTTCAGCAACAGTTGTAACGATAGTCGGAACGTTGAATATTTTTGAAGCTCCGCAAACTACAGCAACATTATTACGCAGTTCGTTCATAGAGATACTTTTTGTTGCAAATGCCATCTGACCTTCGAAATCGATAAGGACAAGAGCATGATTATCGGGAGATAGTAGTTTTGTTGATGGTTTCATAAAGTTTATTTTTTGATTTTTAATGTTGATTTTTACTTACATTTTTTATTTTTAACCACAAAAGAGACAAAAGATTAACACTTTGGTTATTTTAAGTTTATTATTGAATCGTAAAGAAGAGCACATAAATTTTATACAATCTTCATTGAGACAATAAGTGCTTTTGTGACTTTTATGGTTTAAATTTCATCAGTTTACAGTCAGTTTTTTAATAAGTTCTGCACTTGTGGCGTCAGCATAAATTCCATAAGCACTCGTCATAATTCCTTTGATAGAATGCTTTTCAGAAGCGATCCCGTAGACTACATCTTCATCACTCTGATCTGTATCTCCTTCAAAGCGGAACATATATTCAATTCTGAAATCTTTTGGATAGAGATTGAGGAAGTTATTGAGGAGAATGCAGTCGTTTTTCAGGTTAAAATCTTCTGTAAATCCTTTTTGATTCAACCACTGAACCGCCTCAGTCAACGTATCAAAAACTGGCTGTGTATTCATTTGTTAAAAATTATAGATTATGCTGTGATGAAAGCTAAAATATCGTTGTTGATCGTTTCTGCTTCCGTAGTCGGCATTCCGTGAGGGAAACCAGGATAAGTAATCAGTTTTCCGTTCTTTAATAATTTTGCTGCTTTGATGGCTGCATTTTCGATGGGAACAATCTGATCATCTTCCCCATGAAGCAATAAAACAGGAATTTCAACAGCCTGTAAATCTTCTCGGAAATCCGTCTCGGAAAAAGCTTTAATTCCGTCATAATGAGCAACGATTCCGCCCATCATACCCTGTCTCCACCAGTTTCTCTGTACACCTTCTTTAATTACCGCTCCTTCTCTGTTGTATCCGTAAAAAGGAATTGTTAAATCAATATAAAACTGCTGTCTGTTATTCAAAGTCTGATCTCTGATATTGTCGAAAACTTCCATTGGAACTCCATCCGGATTGCTTTCATTCTGAACCATTATTGGAGGAACTGCACTGATTAGTACTGCTTTTTTAGCTCTTCCATTAGCGTATTTGTTTACATAGCGAATTACTTCTCCTCCACCTGTTGAATGACCGATATGAACGACATCTTTCAAATCAAGAAATTCCACCAATTCAGCGGCATCAGAAGCGTATTGTTCAATGGTGTGATTATAAATATTCTGGCTCGAACGACCATGCCCTCTTCTGTCGTGAGCGATTACTCTATACCCTCTCTGCAAAAAGAAAATCACCTGTGCATCCCAATCGTCTGATGATAAAGGCCAACCGTGGTGAAACATCAATACTGGTCCCTGTCCCTGATCTTTGTAAAAAATTTCTGTTCCGTCTTTTAATGTTAATGTGCTCATTGTTGTCTATTTTTTATTTGAATTAATAATTAAAACCTGTGAGCATAATGCCAAAAAATGACCCAAAATAATTAAAATACTGATATACAAACCTTTTATTAAATTTACATCTATTTTAAAATTACGATATTTCGTAATTTTATGAAACGCTATTTTGATTTATATAAAATCAAGAGATATTCATCAGAAAAAAACACCAAACAAAAATTTGTCTGGTGCTATTTATTTAAAGAAGAAATTCAATTTTAACTTGAATTCAAAAGATAAATTAAATAGTTTTGAAACCTAAATTCAGAAATCAGTTTTCTATTTTTTTGAAATTTAAACCATTATACTTAACATATCCGGATTATCATTCAAATAAGACTCGAAATAACCAAGATTTTGCATTCTTTGTTTCAAACCATTGAAATCTGAAATATTAGAAAGTTCGATTCCGACAATTGCCAAAGCAGTTTCTCGTGAATTTTTCTTGGTGTATTCGAAATGCGTGATGTCATCATTTTTTCCTAAAACATTCAGAACAAAATCTTTTAAAGAACCAGGTCTTTGTGGAAACTTAACCATAAAGTAATGCTTTAAACCATTATAAAGCAAAGCCCGTTCTTTGATTTCCTCCATTCTCGTAATGTCGTTGTTGCTTCCGCTTACGATACAGACTACGTTTTTACCTTTAATCTGATTTCGATATTGTTCCAAAGCAGAAATAGAAAGAGCTCCAGCCGGTTCCAAAACAATTGCATCTTTATTATAGAGTTGAAGAATCGTATCACAAACTTTGCCTTCATCCACAGGAATACAATCTGTAAGTGCATTTTTGCAAATTTCAAAAGTCAAATCTCCAACTCTTTTCACCGCTGCACCGTCAACAAAGCCGTCAACTTCAAGTAATTCTGTATTAAGATTATTATCGATTGAAGTTTTCATAGAAGGCGCACCTTTTGGCTCAACTCCAATCAACTGAGTCTCTTTCGACAATTCTTTAAAAACTGTTGAAATTCCTGAAGCCAAACCGCCACCGCCAATCGGAATGAAAATAAAATCAATATTTTCTTTTTGCTGTTCTAAAATTTCCAATGCTAAAGTTGCCTGACCTTCGATAATCTGAATATCATCAAAAGGATGAATAAAAGCCGCTCCCGAAGTTTTTGCAAAATCCAAGGCAGCATTTTTTGAAGCATCAAAAGTATCTCCAACCAATTTAATTTCGGCAAATTTTCCACCAAACATTTCTACTTGTTCCAATTTTTGTTTTGGAGTTGTTACTGGCATAAAAATCGTTCCTTTGATTTGGAGTTGTTTACACGAAAAAGCTACACCTTGAGCGTGATTTCCAGCACTGGCACAGACAATTCCTTCCGAAATTTTGCCTGCATTGAAAAGACTTTTTATTTTGTTATAAGCACCTCGTAATTTGTAAGATCTTACAGGTTGTAAATCTTCTCTTTTGAGGAAAATATTCGCTCCAAATTTTTCTGACAATCTCGCATTGTATTGCAAAGGCGTGTAATTCACTACATTTTCTATACTTTTTCGGGCTTCTTTTACCGCTTCCAGGGTAGGAAATATTATCGTTTTATCCATCTTCATTTATATTACAGATTCTTTGATTTTAGTTTTATTTTTGTTGTTCCATTTTCCAGAACAAGTTTGTGACTGAGTTTTTTTGGTAATTGAGATTCAAAATGTCCCACATAAATCAAAGATTGCCCTTGAGTTGCCAAATCATCAATTACCTGATTGAAATATTGTGTCTGTTCATTATCCATTCCCTGACAAGGTTCGTCCAAAATCAAGAGTTTTGGTTTTTTAATCAATGTTCTGGCAAGCAAAGCCAAACGTTGTTTTCCTAAAGGAAATGTGCTCAACTTTTTGTTTTTATCATCTTTTAAATCGAAGAAATAGAGAATCTGTTCCAACTGTTGTTGCTGGTCAAAACTCAGTTTCTGATACAGGCTCATCGAATCAAAAAAGCCAGAAGCAATAGTTTGTCCAACGTTGGCATTCATATCAAAATACCAATGCAACTCGGGAGAAATCATTCCGATTTTTTCTTTGATATCCCAAATACTTTCGCCACTTCCCCGCTTTTGTCCGAAAAGATGAATTTGGTTGGCATAAGCTTGCGGATGGTCGCCATTCAATAAACTCAACAAGGTTGATTTTCCAGAACCGTTATGACCTTGCAAAAGCCATTGTTCTCCTGAATTGACTTCCCAATCGATATTTTTCAGGACTTGTTTTTCGCCGTAAGAAATATTGATATTTTCTAATTTGATTAGACTTTCCTGTTCGTTTTCCTGATTATTCTGCAAGAAAAAAGGAAGCGATTTTGGAATTCTTTCTTGACCTTTTGAAAAGTTTTTTGGAGAATTTCGGTGAACTAATTTTCCGTTTTCTATCTCTACAAAATACTGAACACTTTCTGGATATTCGTCGTCATTATTAATTAAAATCAAAGTGACATTTTCTTGAATTAAATCATCAAAGGCCTGATTCAAAAACTGTCTCGATTTTACATCTAACCCCGTGTAAGGCTGGTCTATAATCAAAACCCGGGGTTTTAGCCAAAGTGCTTTCAGTAATTGTAATTTCTTGTGTTCGCCACTCGATAATTCTATTAATTGCTGATTTTTGAAATTCTCAAATCCACAAGGTTCTAAATACAATTCTAATAGTCGTAAATCCAAATTTTCTTCTTTCCCGAAATGATTGAGTTCTGCAAAAACAGTTAATGTATCATTTTTAGCAAATTGATTATATCGCTGTTGATAATAAAAATTGCGGTCACCTTCTAGATTACTGAACTGAAACCAATTTGAAACATAAAGAACCTTTTTTGGCAATTCTGAATTTTCATTAAAATTGAACTCAACTTTCCCTTCGAAATTCTTGATTTCTCCAGAAATGACTTTGGCTAAAGTTGTTTTCCCGCTTCCGCTTAATCCTCCTAACATCCAGCATTCTCCGACTGATATTTGCCAGTTTAAATCTTCCAATATGGGTTTATCGTATTGGAAATTGAGGTTTGAAATTTGGATGATTGGAGTTGACATTATTTTATTTTTAAACGCAAAGGGTGCAAAGTTTTTTTTATATTCTTATTGAAAATATTTTAAGGTTCGCTAAGGCGCTTCGCTCAGCAAAGAATAAATATCCAATTTGTCATTCCGTTGAAATATTTTTGTTTAACTTTCTACGGAATGACAAAATTTGAATTTAGGAACAAACTTTATTTTTATGACAAATCCCTAGCCCCGATTGCAGCGGCATCCTTTTGTGATGAGGAACGAAGAGCAAAAGATATAGCGGAAAGCGGGATTAGCTCCTAATTTTAAACTGTTTTGATAGATTTCATCGCAGTCATTGCCTGACGCAGTTTTCTGCCGACAATTTCTACTGGGTGATTTCTCAAAATGTCGTTTACGTGAACCAATTGAGCGTTGTCAACTGAAGCTTTTTTGCCTTCATTAAAGTTTTTCCCAACCAAATCCGTATCCACCGATTTCATAAAATCAGCCAACAAAGGTTTACAAGCCTGGTCGAAAAGGTAACAGCCATATTCCGCGGTGTCGGAAATCACACGATTCATCTCGAAGAGTTTTTTTCTGGCAATGGTATTGGCAATTAAAGGTGTTTCGTGAAGGGATTCATAATAAGCAGATTCTGGCTTAATCCCAGCTTCTACCATTGTTTCAAAAGCCAGTTCAACGCCGGCTCTGATGAACGCCGCCATCAAAAGATAATTGTCAAAATACTCCTGTTCATCGATCTTCACATCGCCTGCAGGTGTTTTTTCAAAAGCTGTTTCTCCTGTTTCTGCTCTCCATTTGAGAAGATTGGCGTCTCCATTTGCCCAGTCTTCCATCATTGTTTTGGAGAATTCTCCCGAAATGATATCGTCCTGATGTTTCTGGAAAAGTGGTCGCATAATGTCTTTCAGTTCTTCTGACAATTCGAAAGCTTTGAGTTTTGCGGGATTTGAAAGTCTGTCTAACATTCCGCTAACACCTCCGTGTTTCAAAGCTTCTGTAATAACCTCAACGCCATATTGAACCAATTTGGAAGCGTAACCTGCATCAACGCCTTTTTCTACCATTTTATCAAATGAAAGGATAGAACCTGTTTGCAAAAGTCCACATAAAATGGTTTGTTCTCCCATCAAATCAGATTTTACTTCTGCCACGAAGGAGGATTTTAAAACACCAGCTTTATGACCGCCAGTTCCTACACAATATGCTTTTGCTTCTGCCCAACCTTTTCCTTGAGGGTCATTTTCAGGATGAACAGCAATCAACGTAGGAACACCGAAACCACGAAGATATTCGGCACGAACTTCGGAACCTGGACATTTGGGAGCAACCATAATTACGGTCAAATCTTTACGGATTTGCATTCCTTCTTCCACAATGTTGAAACCGTGAGAATAGGACAAAGTTGCGCCTTGTTTCATTAATGGTTGAACTGCATTAATCACAGAAGTATGTTGTTTGTCGGGCGTTAAATTGATAACCAAATCCGCATTTGGAATGAGTTCTTCGTAAGTTCCGACTTTGAAATTATTTTCGGTTGCGTTTTTCCAAGAATCTCTTTTTTGGTGGATTGCTTCCTGGCGCAATGCGTAAGAAACGTCCAGTCCACTGTCTCTAAGATTCAGACCTTGATTCAGACCCTGAGCTCCGCATCCTACAACCACGATTTTCTTTCCTTTCAACGCAACAACGCCGTCAGAAAACTCTGAACTGTCCATAAAATCTGCCTGTGCTAACTGATGCAACTGGTCTCTGAGTGATAAGGTATTGAAATAATTTGCCATATTTTTAAGTAAAAATGTAAAAAGCATCAAGTAAAAAGATTACCGTAGCTACTTTTTAGGATTAATATTTTTTTGATTTTAAATTTTGATTTTTGAAAATTACATTGTGAAAACATCGTCTCTTTTGTCGAGATATTCGTTTTCAATAAGCTCAGGAGAAGGTTCTCTTTTTTCGAATTCGAGGACTTTTTCGTGAATTCCTGCACTATTTTTGATGATTGCGATTCTCGCTCCACGAACGAATTCGATGAGTCCGTACTTGTTGAGCTCTTCTGTCAATCGGTCGATTTCTTCACGATGTCCAGCAGTTTCAAAGACGATATAATCTTGACGAATCACAACCGTGGAAGCTCCATATTGACGAAGCAATCTTTCTACATAAACCTTTTCTGTCACGACATTTGCGGGAACTTTGTAAAGTGCCTGTTCCTGCCAGACAATCTCATCATCGGTATTGAAATAAGCTTTCAGAATATCGATTTGTTTTTCTAATTGACGACAAAGTTTTCTAACAACTTCTTCATTCTCGTTAATGACAATTGTGAATCTATGGATGCCCTCAACTTCTGAAGGAGATGTATTTAAACTCTCGATATTGATTTTTCTTCTTGAGAAAATTCCTGAAATTCTGCCGATTAATCCAACCGAATTTTCTGTGTATAATGTGATGGTAAATTCTTGTTTTTCCATTTTCTTCTTTATTTAAGTCTGATTTCTGAAACCGAAGTTCCCTGTGCTACCATTGGAAAAACGTTATTTTCTTTCCCAACCATTACTTCCAAAAGAAAAGCGCCGTCGTGATTAATCATTGTTTCCAAAGCTGTTTTCAGGTATTTTCTTTCAGATATTTTTTGTCCGTCGATGTAATAACCTTTTGCAACTGCTACAAAATCTGGACTTGTGATATTCACAAAAGAGTAACGTCTGTCGTGGAACAACTGTTGCCATTGTCTTACCATCCCAAGAAATTCGTTATTGAGAATCAAGATTTTAACTTTAGCTCCAAACTGCATAATCGTTCCCAATTCCTGCAACGTCATTTGGAATCCGCCATCACCAATGATTGCAACAACTGTTTTTTCAGGTGCACCGTACCAAGCTCCAATCGCCGCTGGCAAACCAAACCCCATTGTTCCCAAACCTCCGGATGTTACGCTGGATTTAGAATTATTGAATTGAGCATATCGACAAGCAACCATTTGATGCTGACCGACATCTGTCGTGATGATTGCGTCTCCATTTGTTAATTCATTCAAAACTTTGATTACCTCTCCCATTGTCATTACATCGGTGGTTGGATTAAGTTCGTTTTGAATAACTTCTTTGATTTCTTCTTTTTCCAATTCTCGGAATTTTTCCAACCAGTCTGAATGGTCATTGTCTTTCAATAAAGCAGTTAAAAGTGGAAGCGTTTTTTTGCAATTTCCCCAAACGGGAACTGTTGCTTTCACATTTTTATCGATTTCGGCAGGGTCTATATCAAGATGAATGATTTTTGCCTGTTTTGCATATTTATCCAAACGACCTGTAACTCTGTCATCGAAACGCATTCCGACTGCAATCAAGACATCACACTCATTGGTCATTACGTTTGGTGCGTAATTTCCGTGCATTCCTAACATTCCGACGTGTAACTTGTGATTGGTTGGAAGTGCGCTCAATCCCATTACAGTTGCTGCTGCAGGAAGATTGATTTTCTCAATAAAAGCTTTGAATTCTTCCTCGGCTTTACCTAAAATTACACCTTGTCCAAACAGAACAAAAGGTTTTTTAGCTTGATTAATCAATTCTGCAGCCTGCTCGATATATTCATTTCTTATTTCAGGTTCAGGGCGATAACTCCTGATATGATTACATTTTTTATAACCTAAATATTCAAATAATTGTAATTGAGCATTTTTGGTAATATCAATTAAAACCGGACCGGGACGACCTGTACTTGCAATATGAAAAGCTTTGGCAATGGCTTCTGGGATTTCTGTTGCATCTGTTACCTGATAATTCCATTTTGTAACAGGTGTTGTGATGTTGATAACATCGGTTTCCTGAAAAGCATCTGTTCCCAAAAGCGAGGCAAAAACCTGACCTGTGAAGCAGACAATCGGATTGCTGTCTATCATCGCGTCTGCCAAACCTGTCACCAAATTAGTTGCACCGGGACCACTGGTTGCAAATACAACTCCCGTTTTTCCGGAAGTTCTCGCAAATCCCTGCGCCGCGTGAATCGCACCTTGTTCGTGGCGAACCAAAATATGTTTTAGTTTTTCGGAATAGTCGTATAATGAATCATAAATCGGCATAATTGCTCCACCTGGATAACCGAAAATTGTATCAACATTTTCCTGTAACAGCGCTTCTAAAACAGCTTTTGAACCGGAGATTTCTACCGGTTTGGGCTGTTCTAATTCTGTATTCTCTATTTGTAAAATGGTCGTATTCATTTTTAATATTTTAAATTTTGGCTAAAGCCTATAATTTTTTCTGGTAAAAACGGGCTAAAGCCCGTTCCTATTGATTTATAAATCAGTTACACAACCTTGTGACGCATCTGCGACAGACTTAGCGTATTTGTACAGCACACCGCTTTTCACTTTGTATTCGGGCTGTTGGAACTCGGCTTTTCTTTTGGTAATTTCTTCATCTGACAACAATGCGTTAATGGTATTTTTTTCTGCATCCAATTCAATCACATCGCCGTCTTTTATCAAGCCAATCAGTCCTCCGGAAAAAGCTTCTGGTGTAATGTGACCAACCACAAAACCGTGCGTTCCTCCAGAAAATCTTCCGTCTGTAATCAATGCAACATTTTTACCTAAACCTGAACCCATCAAAGCTGAAGTTGGTTTCAACATTTCCGGCATTCCGGGCGCGCCTTTTGGTCCTTCATTTTTAATGACGACTACATTTCCTTCCTGAATTTTTTTATCTTCAATTCCTTTGATGAATTCTTTTTCGCCATCAAAAACGATTGCAGTTCCTTTGAAATAAGCGCCTTCTTTTCCTGTAATCTTCGCAACAGAACCTTTTTCAGCCAGATTTCCGTACATAATTCTAATGTGACCGGTTTCCTTGATTGGATTTTTGATATCGTGAATGATATTTTGCTGTCTGTCGATAATTGAAGTCACGTGTTCTAAATTTTCAGCAATGGTTTTTCCCGTAACCGTTAAACAATCGCCGTGAAGCAAGCCTAAATCCAATAGATATTTCATTACCGCAGGAACTCCGCCAACTTTGTGAAGGTCTTCCATTAGATATTTACCACTTGGTTTAAGGTCAGCCAAAAATGGAGTCTCATCACTGATTTTTTGGAAATCATCCAAAGTCAAATCGTATCCGATGGATTTTGCAATCGCAATAAAATGAAGAACTGCATTTGTACTTCCACCCAAAATCATAATTAACCTCAAAGCATTTTCGAAAGCTTTCGGCGTCATGATATCGGATGGTTTAATATCTTTTTCGAGAAGAATTTTAACATAATGTCCGGCAAACTGGCATTCTTCTTTTTTCTCTTTGCTTAATGCAGGATAAGATGAAGAATAAGGCAAACTCATTCCGAGAGCTTCAATTGAGGAAGCCATTGTATTGGCAGTGTACATTCCGCCACACGCTCCTGCGCTTGGACAAGAATTTTGAATCACACCTTGAAAATCTTCCTCAGAAATTTTGCCTGCGATTTTATTTCCTAACGCTTCGAAAGCTGAAACTATATTCAAATCTTCGCCTTTGTAATGTCCCGGTGCAATACTTCCTCCATAAACCATTATCGAAGGACGGTCGAGACGAGCCATTGCCATCAGAGAACCCGGCATATTTTTATCGCAACCAGGAACTGTAATCAATCCGTCGTAATATTGTCCTGCACAAACAGCTTCGATGGAATCCGCAATGATATCGCGACTTACGAGAGAATAACGCATTCCATCTGTTCCGTTGGTCATTCCATCGCTGATTCCAATGGTGTGGAACATTAACCCAACCAAATTCTGTTCTTTAACACCTTTTTTTACAATCTCTGCCAAACCATTCAAATGCATATTACAAGTATTTCCGTCGTAACCCATACTTGCAATTCCGATCTGTGCTTTGTCGAAATCTTCTTTTTGGAAACCAATCCCGTAAAACATCGCCTGAGTGGCAGGTTGTGTCGGATCTTTCGTGAGTATTTTGGAATATTTATTAAGTTCTACGTTACACATACTGCAAGTCTGATTTTAAATAAGAATAATCTTCTTCTAACACCAAATGACGATAAGCTGTCTGAATTTTGGATGATAAACTGTCTTCCCAATTCAGTTTGAAAGGAACGTTATCCAAAGAATCTAATGCTACAATTTCGGCCGCTGTTCCACAGAAAAATCCGGCATCTGCACCCTGCATTTCTTCCGGTTTGAAGAATTTTTCTTTGTAAGGAATTCCAAGATTATCACAGATTTCAAAAACTGTAGCTCTGGTAATTCCAGGAAGAATGCTTCCTTTTGCTGGTGTGAAAAGTTTTCCATCTTTTTCGAAGAAGATATTCGCACCTGAACTTTCTGCTACATTTCCTTCAGCATCCAAAACCAAAGCTTCATCAAAACCTCTATCTTTCGCTTCCTGACAAGCTAAAATTGAGTTAACATAATGACCGCTTACTTTTGCTTCAACTTTAAATGCTTTTGGATTTGGACGTTCAAATGACGACGTCATAATTCTCATTTTATTTGCCATATAACCGTTGTCCCAATTCCAAGCTTCGATGACGAGATAACTTTTTTGACCTTTTGACAAAGCCATATTGGGTGAACAAATGACGATCGGGCGGATATAAGCGTTGCTTAGATTATTAATTTCCAATAATTTGTACGTTGCCTCTACCATGTCTTCGGTAGAATAATCGAAAGGCATCAACATTGTTTCTGCTGATCTTCTCAATCTGTCATAATGCTCTTCTGCTTTGAAAATTTTGGTTCCGTTGTCTGTTTTGTAAGATTTAATTCCTTCGAAAACAGCATATCCGTAGTGTAATGATTGACCGTACAAGTCGGTCTTAGCTTCTTTTGCTTTCACATATTCCCCATCAAAGAAGAGAACACTGTCGTCATTGTAATACATTTTGTGTTGATTTTTATGTTTATTATTTGTCTTATCTTTTTTAAATAAAAAAACCACTCTCATGATGAGAATGGTCTGTTGTATTTCAATTTCAAAAATTATCACAAGCCATCACTCACCACCGGAATCCGATAATGACAAGAATGACAATAATAATAGTTGTGTTATTCATTCGCTTGTTTTGAACGATACAAATGTATAAACTTTATTGAGCTTTTCGTAAAATATTGATTTTAAAAATATCGAAAATGCAGTAAAAGTATTCTTTTTTACGATATTCATCAAAACAAAAACAATCCGTAAAAAATTGATTTTCAATTAATTAAATTTTAAAAAATTACGATGTCAAAAATTTAACTAAATGCTTGAAATGCAGAGTTTATTTTTAATTTCTAAAATGAGATAACCCAATCATTAACATTCAAATCATGTAAATTATTGAGTTATTTTACTTTTATGCATGTAGCAATTTTTCCATTGCTTCGCCAATTGCATGTGCATAGATCTTTGTATCTCCTACCGGAATATCAAACAGATTATTTTCCAATCCAATGAATAATTCATCTGCAACTTCACTTGCCGGAATACCTGCCGCTCCGCCAATTTCGGCAGAAAACTCTGTATTTACCAATGGTGGATAAACTTCATAGACCTGAAGGTTTTTCTGTTCTTCATAGGTTTGTCTTAAAGCAGTTGTATAGCTGTGTAGCGCTGCTTTACTTGCACTGTAAGTTGGCAGGAATTTATGACTTCTATGTACTGCTATAGATGATATATTTACTACAGCAGCTTCTTCTTTTGCCAATAAATGAGGAAGCATCAATTCTGTAAAATGAATGATTGCAAAATAGTTCGTATTCATTTCGATCAAAGCTTTTTCGTGCGCATTGGTTGTTTCACTTAATAAATATCCAAAAGCTGCTCCTGCATTGTTGATAATGATATTTACATCTGCATGATTCGTTTTCAGATCTTCTGCAATACGGATTCTATCTGCTTCTACTGATAAATCTCCCTGAATCGCTACAGCATCTTTCAATTCTGCTAGAGCCTTTTGAAGGCGTTCTTCACTACGTCCGTTGATAATGATTTTGTTCCCTGCATCGCTTAATTTTTTAGCAATTGCCAATCCTATTCCGGCACTTCCACCGCTAATGAATATTGTATTTCCTGTTGTTTTCATTTTAAATACATTTATTTAATAATTAATGATATTGTCTGTTTTTACACTTTTATTTCTAGTAAAATAATTTTGAGTCCTTTCATGAAATATACTTTTTAGTATATTTTTATTTAAAAAAAATTACAGCATATACTGCTCTAATTCTTTCTTTAGATCTTTTATAAGCTCAAGCATTAGTTTTCGAGAGCCCATGGTTCTGCTTAAAACGATTCCTCCTTCAATAGCCGAAAACATTTTAAACGCAAAAACCTCAGCATTAAGTTTTTTTGAAAACTCGCCTTTAGCAATACCTTCTTTTAAAATATTTGAAAGACCTTCCTGACCTGCGTGAAGAACGGTTGCCACTTTCTTTTTAATAGATGGAAAATGATCATCTGCTTCTACGGCGGTATTAAAAATAGGACAACCACCTGCAATGTAAGTATCCATAGGATTTTTATAAAAATCAAGGTATAAAAAAATCTTTTCTTTTGGTGTTTTTCCTTTTGAAACTACAGTTGCTACTTTCTCTGACATTTTTTTTAGGGAAAAGTCAATTACTTGTTCGGATAAATCATCTTTTCCATTGAAATGTCCGTAAATACAACCTTTTGTCAGTTTGGTAGCTTCTAAAACATCATCAATACTTACACCAGAAATCCCCTTCTCATTGTAGAGAGGACTAGCTGTTTCTAAAATAAATTGTTTTGTTTTTTCTGCTTTTGTTAACATGACTTTCAAATTTCACAATACAAATGTACCAAAAAGTATATTTTAAATCCAAACAAAATATACTTAAAAGTTTATTTTAAAATACAAATAATTAAAAATCAATGCGTTAAATTAAAAATAAAAATAAATATCAATTCATAAAAATGAATTCATTTAATTGATTACCTTCACCTATACGTTTTACAGAGCTAAAAATACCTTGAAGATGAACGAAATCTTTAAAATGTTCAGGATAGATCCTGAAGAGTCAGATAGAATTAACAAAGCAGAAAATGATCCTCATCACCATGATTATGAAGAGTTGCTGATTGGAAAATATGGTCAGCTGGAACATTTCATTGATTTTAAATCTCAGCTGATAGATGCTCCTTTCGTCAGTTTTATTGCTCAGGGAAAGTTACATCGTGTAAAACCTCTTATTAAAGACGGAAAATGCGATATCTGGACTATCCGTTTTAAGCGTGAATTTATTGCTGAAACTGTTTTTCAACTCTATTCTTCTTACCACGACAAAGCCAACATATGTTTAAAAGCAGACTCGTGCTTTGAGAGATTGGATAGTATTTGCCAAATCATCTATGACGAATATCTTCAACCCAATGCGGATTTATCCATTATCCGACAGTTACTGAGCAGTCTCTTCACCATTATAGAATCTGATCGTAAAAAACTCAACCTCAATTATGATGAGTCAAAAAAAATTCAAAGTCTGACTTTTAAAAATTTTCTTCGTTTACTGGAAGAGAATTATAAGGAAGCCAAAGATGTCAATTTCTATGCTGAAAAGCTTTTTATGAGCACCCGAAACCTCAATATCATCTGTCAGGATATTCTTCATCAGAGTGTTTCGGAAATTATAGAAATCAGAAAATTAACCGAAGCCAAAAACCTGCTGATCACTACTGATAAGACGATTGCAGAAATCGGTTATGAATTAGGTTTTAATGAGAAGACTTATTTCACCCATGCTTTTAAGAAAAAAACAGGAATCACTCCCTCAGAATACCGAAAAGAAATGATCAAGATTATTTCCTAAAAACACAACTATTCTTCTGATAAGTGTTATCTCTTCCTTTCGTTTGTTTTGGAAATTTGTAATATAATTTTAAACAAATAAAAATGAAAAAGACATTCTTAACAAGAGGAGTATTAGTAGCATCATTAATCGTATTATCAAGTATTTCGATTGATGCTCAAAGCAAAAGATCAGCAAAAAGTGATGATGCATTAAAGCAGATTAAAGAGCTTACTGCTGCCAACGAAATTATAGCAAAAAATCTGGAAACTTTTGACACCCTGGATTATACTGTTTTCAGTAACAGAGACTGGAAAAGGCTTCATGAAAGTCATGCTAAAGATATTCTTGTCCATTTTCCTGACGGACATACTGAAAAGGGATTGGAACAACACATCAAAACGCTTGACGCGATGTTTGTTTATGCACCGGATACAAGAATAAAAGAACATCCCATAAAAATAGGAAGCGGAAATATAACTGCCGTTATGGGATACATGGAAGGTACTTTTACAAAACCCATGCCTCTTGGTGACGGAACTTTCATACAGCCTACCGGAAAAAAATTTAAGCTTCCCATGGTAACCATCGGAATCTGGAAAGAAGATGGAACCATGAGTGAAGAGTATTTATTTTGGGATAATAAATCTTACATGGATCAAATCATGAATAAATAAACATGAATGAAGCGAAAAGATTTTCTTAAAGTTATGGCACTTTTACCTATAGGAGCCGCAGCAATGAAACTTAGCAAATTGCGCTCTCTTACCGACAATATGGCTCCATCAGAACGAATGCCGGTACTTTTTTTAGGACACGGAAATCCTATGAATGCAATTGATGACAATATGTTTACTCAGGGATTTCAGTCAATAGCCAAAACATTACCAAAGCCAAGAGCTATTCTTTGTATTTCGGCACATTGGGAAACGAAGGGTACGTTTATCACTGCAATGGAACATCCGGAAACCATTCATGATTTCGGAGGTTTTCCTCAAGCTTTGTTTGATGTACAATATCCTGCTCCCGGAAGTCCAGAGCTTGCTTTGGAAACCAAAAAACTGATACGTTCGGTTGATATTAGCTTAACTGATGAATGGGGATTAGATCACGGCTGTTGGACTGTTGTTAAATTTTTATATCCCAATGCAGACATTCCTGTGATTGAAATGAGTATGGATTATACAAAAGGTCCGGAATATCATTATGCCTTAGGAAAAGAGCTTTCTGCCCTGCGAAGAAAAGGAGTTTTGATTATAGGAAGCGGCAATACGGTTCATAATCTAAGAATGGCAGCGTGGGATAAAATGATGACACCGGGATATGGTTTTGACTGGGCAATTACCGCCAATGAGAAAATCAAACAGCTTGTTACAGATGGAGATCATCAGTCTTTGATCCGCTATGATAAACTGGGGAAAGAGATTCAACTATCAATTCCTACTCCTGAACATTATAATCCTCTGCTTTATATTTTAGGTTTACAGGAAAAAGATGAAAAAGTTACCATTTTCAATGATGCTCTTGTTGCCGGATCGCTCAATATGATGTCCGTGAAAATCGATAAGGCATGATAGCATCAAAATATGTACGAATATCAACTTTACTGCTATTCGTTATTTTAATAAGTTTAAGTTTCAAAATGACAGATACAACTCAAAAACCATCATTGCATTATTTGGTAAGATCACCAAAAGTAAAAACTGAAAAACCACCATTAATCATTCTGATGCATGGTGTGGGAAGCAACGAACAAAATATGTTTTCTTTTGCCCATGCACTTCCAGACCAATTTCTGGTAGTATCTGCAAGAGGTCCATTGGTTTTGGGACAGAACAGTTTTGCATGGTTTCAGGTAAAATTTACTCCACAAGGTTCAGTAATCAATGAAGAACAGGCGGAAAGTTCTAGAAAAGAAATTTTAAAATTTATTGAAGACCTTAAAAATGTTGAGGATTTTGATGAGAATAAAGTTTTTCTAATGGGATTCAGTCAGGGTGGAATTATGAGCTACAGTGTAGCTTTGACGGAACCTGAAAAAATTAAAGGAATTGCAGTTATGAGCGGAAGGCTGCTTCCAGAAGTAAAACCTTTGTTTTCCACAGAAAACCGATTAAAAAATTTGAAAATATTTGTTTCTCATGGAACACAAGATTCAGTTTTAAAATTTCAATATGCTTTGGATGCCGTTGATTATTTACAATCAAAAGGATTAAAACCTGAATTTCATCAATATCAGGAAGATCACACTGTTAATCAGGACATGCTAAATGACGTTATAAAATGGCTCTCGGCGTCTGAAAAATAGTTTAGATGATAGGAAAAAGACATTAAAAGAAGACTTTTTAAGAATCGAAATAAAAAGCTAGGCAATACAGTTGTTTAGCTTTTTTGTATTTTGTTATCTATTTATTTCCTGTAGATTCAAATTTTATCCTTAAAAATCACAATAAACTTACAAAAAATACGATTTAATTATTTCCCGCAAAGATTTCTAGTTTTTATAAAAATTTATACTGCCTGAAACATTTACTGGATTCATATTACTAATTAGTAAACATATCACTCTCTTTTGATAAATACTTTAGAAATAGAGTATATTTGAGAGTCAAATACGTTTACTATACAACAATAAACTTATAAAATATTGAGATGCAGACATCTTCTATGAAAATTGCTACTACTATAGCTGCAGTTTGTTTCAGTACAGTCTTTTTTGCACAGCAAAACTATTCGGTAAGTGGCACGGTAAAAGACAAAAAAAATGGCGAATTGCTCTTAGGCGTTTCCATAAAAGTTGCCGAAGATCCTACCATCTCTGTTGTTGCCAATGAATACGGATTTTATTCTCTTTCATTGCCAAAAGGTTCTTATACCCTACTTTTTTCCAAATCAGGTTTTAAAGATCTGCAGCAAATTGTAAATGTAGAAGATAATGTGAAGATTAATATTGAGATCAGCTCAGAAGAACAGGATAAAGTCGCACAAATTGAGGAAGTGGTCGTTTCCGGCGTAAAGAAAGACAAAAATCTTTCTTCGGCTCAAATGGGAACTGAAACACTGAGCATGAAAAACATTGAAAAACTTCCGGTTTTATTCGGTGAAAAGGATGTCATGAAAACCATTCAGCTATTGCCCGGAATAAAAAGCACCGGTGAAGGAAACAGTGGATTTTCTGTACGAGGCGGTGCTACTGATCAGAACTTGATCTTACTGGATGAAGCTCCTGTTTATAATGCTTCCCATTTACTTGGGTTTTTCAGCACCTTTAACAGCGATGCATTGAAAGATGTGAGTATCATCAAAGGGAACAGTCCTGCTCAATACGGAGGTCGTCTTTCCTCCGTTCTGGATGTGAAAATGAAAGACGGGAACAATAAGGATTATAACTTAAATGGAGGAATTGGTTTGATCAGCAGCAGACTGAGCGTTGAAGGACCTATTCAAAAGGAAAAGTCATCATTTATCATTTCAGGAAGAAGAACGTATGCCGATTTATTTTTAAAGGCGACAGATGATTTTAAAGACAGTAAATTATATTTTTATGATTTAAATCTTAAGGCCAATTATCAGATTAATGAAAATAACCGACTTTATTTATCCGGATATTTTGGAAGAGATGTTTTAGGTCTTGGAGATACTTTTTCAACCGATTGGGGAAACACAACGGCTACGCTGCGCTGGAACAGTATTATAAGCAGCAAGTTATTTTCAAATACATCATTCATTTACAGCAATTACAATTATAATGTAAGTTTAAGCAGTAACAACAATACTTTCGGACTTGATTCTCAGATTGAAGACTGGAATATAAAACAGGATTTTTCGTGGTTTGCAGGAAATAAGCACAATGTAAAATTTGGGTTACAGTCAATTTATCATACCATTACTCCAAGCAGTGCTTCGGGAACCAGTGTAAGCAGTTTTCCGAGAAATGCGAGATATTCGTGGGAAAATGCAGCTTATATCAATGATGATTTTAAAGCGACAGAAAAGCTGACGATTAATTATGGGGTAAGACTTTCGGTATTCAGTGTATTGGGTGGTGATACCTTCAACACGTATGAAAATGGAATTCTTACCGATTCTGAATATCTAGAAAAAGGAAAATTTGGTAAAACATATGTGAACCTGGAGCCTAGAATTACAGCAAATTACAGAATTAATGAAGTGAGCAGTATTAAAGGAGGATATTCAAGAAATACACAGAATTTACATTTATTAAGCAACAGCGGAAGCGGAAATCCTACTGACCAATGGATTGGAAGCAGTTACACTGTAAAACCTGAAATTGCAGATCAGATCAGTGCAGGATACAGCCGAAATTTTAACAACAATAATTATGAACTGAATGCAGAGATCTACTACAAATCTATGCAGAATCAGATTGATTATAAAAATGGAGCACAAATTACGTTCGATACCGCTGCAGATGTAGAAAGTGAGCTGTTATTCGGAAAAGGAAGAGCTTATGGTCTGGAATTAATTGCTAAGAAGAAAAGCGGTAAATTAACGGGATGGATCTCTTATACTTTATCTAAAACCGAAAGAAAAATAAACGGAATTAATGATAATGAATGGTACAATGCAAGACAGGATAAAACCCACGATCTTTCTGTCGTAGCTACTTATCAGTTGAATCCGAAATGGTCTTTCTCCGGATTGTTTCTTTACAGCACAGGAAATGCAGTGACCTTCCCTACCGGAAAATATGAACTGAACGGACAAACTGTTTTCCAGTACAGCAACAGAAATGCAGACAGAATGCCTGCTTATCACAGAATGGATTTGAGTGCAACGTATGAACCGAGTTCTAATAAGCGTTTCAAAGGTTCGTGGTCATTCGGAGTTTACAATGTGTATGGAAGACAAAATGCCTATACGATTACTTTTGAAGACAATCCTGATAAACCGGGAACGACAAGAGCAATGCAGACCTCTCTTTTCCGTTGGGTACCCAATATCACTTATAACTTCAAATTTTAATTCATGAAAAATTTATTTTTAATCATATTATCTCTGTTTATCGTTACGTCTTGTGAAAAGGAAATTGATCTTGATTTGGCGGATGAAAGCGGGAAAATCGTTATCGAAGCAAATGTAACTGACCAAGCCGGACCTTATTATGTGAAGATCACGAAATCTGTTGCCTTTACAGAAAACAATCAATATCCAGCCATCGAAAATGCACAGGTTACTTTAAGTGATAATACTGGACAAACGGAAACCTTGCAATATGTTGGCAACGGAACGTATAAAACCTCAACTTTTGTAGGACAATCGGGAAGAACCTATACTTTAAAGATCAACGCAGAAGGACAGGAATATTCTGCACAAAGTACGATGCCTACAGCCGTTTCTTTTGACGGACTGGATCAGGACTCGTTTATGGTGGGAGGTGAAACAAGTTATACCCTTTTACCCGTTTTTACAGATCCATCACCTTTAGGAAATCGTTATCTTTTTGTGTATACAGTAAATAATAATTCTAAGAAGTTTTTCTCAGAGTTTTCCGATAATGTAAATAATGGAATGCCCAATCAGAGACCTTTAATCCTTCCTAATGATGAAGGTGATGCGGATGATATTAAAGTCGTTGTAGGTGACACCATTCATGTGGAAATGCAGTGTATTGATGACAAAGTGTACACTTTTTATTCAGCGCTTCTGCAACTTTCCGGAGGTGGTCCCGGAGGAGGAATTACTCCTACCAATCCTCCGAGTAACATCAGTAATGGAGCATTAGGTTATTTTTCTGCTCATACTGTAAGAACAAAAAGTACAGTCATTCAATAAGTGTTATTTTAGAAATAACACTTATTGAATAGAACTAATCCAATGCTTTTTTATAAGCTTCTAAAGCTCTTTCTCTTGCCAATCTGTGATCGACCAAAGGTTTGGGTTGATCATAGTTGGGAAGCCATTTTTTAATATACTTAAGCTCTTTGTCAAACTTTTTGGTTTGTTCCTCGGGATTGAAGATTCTAAAATAAGGCGTTGCATCACATCCCGTTCCTGCTACCCATTGCCAGTTTCCATTATTGGCAGAAAGATCATAATCCAACAGTTTTTGTGCAAAATAAGCTTCTCCCCATCTCCAGTCAATCAAGAGATGTTTGGTTAGGAAACTTGCCGTAATCATTCTTACCCTGTTGTGCATGAAGCCTGTTGTGTTAAGTTCACGCATTCCTGCATCTACAATAGGATAACCCGTTTTTCCTTCGCACCATGCTTTGAACTCTTCTTCATTATTTCTCCAGTGGATGTTTTCATATTTTTTCTTGAAACAATGGGTAACCACATAAGGAAAATGAAAAAGAATCTGCATAAAAAACTCTCTCCATATCAATTCATTAAGCCATGTTTCGTTATGTTTAAGAGCAAATTGTACACATTCTCGTACAGAAATAGTTCCGAAACGAAGAGCTACTCCCAAATGACTCGTATGATCTAAAGAAGGAAAATCTCTATATTGTCCATAGGTTTTAATAATTTTTAGATCAAGAGATGGTTTTGTAAACATAATTTCTGTCTTTTTAAATCCAATATCCTCAAGACTGGGAATATCTTTTGGATTACTTATATGAACTAAATTATTAAAGTCAGGAGCAAAAGTTTCTATAGATTGTAAAGCCTCTTTCCATATTTTTGAATAAGGAGTAAAAACAGTGTATGGAGACTTATCACTTTTCAGGATTTCGTTTTTTTCAAATATCACCTGATCTTTACAATCTGAAAAAGCAATATCTTTTTTATGAAGAAAATCCTTTACCTGCTGATCTCTCTTGATCGCTTGAGGTTCGTAATCCCGATTACAAAACACAGTATCAATCTCAAATTCTTCGGTGAGGCTTTTAAAAATATCCAGAGGCTTCCCGTGATATACGGTAAGTCCGCTTTTTAAATCAATTAAATCTCTTTGCAGATTAGCAAGAGCCTGCTGAATATAATCTACTCTTTTATCCGACTTATCCTGAAGCTGATCTAAAATTTCCGTATCAAATATAAAAACTGGCATTACTTTGAGCCCAGATTTCAAAGCATGATACAGTCCTGCATTATCTTCTAGTCTAAGATCTCTTCTGAACCAAAAAATATTTATTTTATCCATTTCCATTAGATTTTTGAACTAAAAATATATTCAACATCATTATCTCCTTTTGTCAAAATAATCATGAGATTTTATTATTATTGAAAAGATTTTCTAAGACTTTAAACCTGTAATTAAAAACGTGTTCAAGCTTTTTTCTTACAAATATTTTATGGGCAATTTCTCCCAAGAATCCAAAAGGAAGTTCGTATTTCACTGAATCTTTCATCAATATTCCTTTGTCATTGATTATAAATTCATGATGATGGTTCCAAAGTTTATAAGGTCCTTTTTTCTGAAAATCGGTAAAGCTTTTTTGAAAGTCAACCTGTGTGATTTCTGTTTTCCATTTCATTTTTATTCCCAGTATCGGCGAAATATAATAATCAATGATCATTCCTTCATAAATTTCATCATCTTCCATTTTAGTCAGCACCGTAAATTTCATATCCGGAGGTGTGATCGTTGAAAGATTATTTGCCGAGGAAAAAAACTTCCACGCTTTTTCTATATCACAATATAGTTGCTGCTCTCTATAGATTGTATGTATCATGTATTTTATGGTGCTATCCTGTAAAAGAAAGATTTTATGCTAATTTCCTTATTTTTTTTCAAATACATCTATTTCAAATCTTAAACTTCCTAGGAACAACAAAAAAAGAAAATACTAAAAAGAGATTTGAAGAACCTTTAATCCCACAACATTTTGAAGATCCTCTACAAGATAATTAGCTGTCTGAAAAGTTAATTTCCTTTCTTTACTCAGCTTATCCAAATAATTAAGATATTCATCCTTCTCATGATCAGAATAATATACCACAGAGATCTTACCTTCTTCAACAATTCGCCTGGCACTTCCTTTTATCCGGGCTTTATCTATCCTTTTTTTAATAACCTCATATCTTACATTATAAGACCCATCAACATCGAATCTCTTTTCATCCATTCTAAAACGTATAGATAACGGTGAGTGATATACAAGTATAAGCCCTGTTACCCCCAATGGATAAGGAAGATCATGCTTTTCATTTTGGAGTGCAGTGACCATATCGATGAGTGTAATAAGTTGCCAGTAACGTAATTCATATAGTTGTTCATCCGTAAAAGTATGACGAGGGGCTATTTCAGCACCCACATATAAATTAAAATCAACACCGTCAGTTTTATATCGTTCAAAATAATGGGGAATGATGTTCTGGGCTTCCTTCTGATGGTCATCCAAAATATTGCTCAGTTTACTATTAATTGTATCAACCGTATTTGAGTAAGCCTGTCTTTTCAGATGAAACTTTCCATTCAACTCGGTCCCTCTAAAATATTCCACTACATCCATATTCATTGATTCATCAACATGATTCTTCCGAAGCCACCCATGCGCTTCTTCGTCAAGAAATTTCACTACTCTTTGTTCGGTATTTACATCAAAAGAATTTGTGATCTCTGTTAAAAGATTAGTAATTGTTCTGAGAAGTAAATATAGTTCATGATGTTCTTTCAATTCCCCATTAAATGTTGATAATAATGCATGTAGTTCATGAAGTTGGAGCAGCAGATCCAGCTCTACGCTTTTATTTCTTGCTTCAGAAGACCCTTTGATATCTACTTGCCCGTAAAGGGCGTACACGTTATTAAAAACAATAGATTCTAACGAACCTGAACTGTCCAAATCATTCTTCTGAATATACTTCTCCACGACTTGATGAAACTTCCAGTAAACACTTTCATGAATAGAAGTATAATGATCCTGAATCATTGCCTGTATCTTATTTTGGTGCATGACAATAATACGATGCAATGTTTCAGATAAATATCCCATAAAGATATCTAACTTTTGTGCGCTAATACTGTTAAGCACAAGTTCTTGAGGACAATAGACTTCTAAAACAGCAATCGTTTCATTTTCGTAAACAACCGGAACAAGTAAAAAGCTGCCACTAAAACTCAGATTTTTAAAATTAATTAACTTTTGGGGAACTATTGTTTTCAAGGATGAGGTAGCAAAATAAGTTAGCTTTTCAAACAATAAATGACAGATTTCAGGGGCAAGTACCTCATTGGCTAGATTCCCTTGCATTGGATCTATAGAAATGAAAGTTGGGAAACTCTTCGTAAAATTTACTTCATAAAGTTTATTTTCTTCCTTTTTATACAATAATAAGCCACATCTAAGATTTGATACTTTAAAAATAGTATTGATTATAGTTTCCGTCTGTTCTATCAAATGTTCAGTCCTGTTGCCAATAAAACTTTCTTTAAAGGTCGACACTGCGCTTTCCACGGTAACATCAACTAAGTTAATAATCGCAAATCCCGATAAAACATAGCTTTTAGGGGGAAACATTTTTTTCCAAAGGTCAATATCATCATAATTATCAATTAAACGAGCTATATCGACATCTTGAAGATTATACGCTCTCGAGGTTGGAATGACATCTATAAAATCAGCATTATAAAGAATTCTATAGGTTTTATAATTACCATGCGAATCAGGTATTCGGTAAAATAGTGGTTTATAAAGGTCTAATTGAACTTTATAATGTTCATTTAATATAATACAGCAAAGCGGAATGTAAGAATTATAGACATCCAAATTTCTTATATCCAATTGAAATGTCTCTCCTGCCTGTTTCAATATCGACTTGAATCTTTCGGTATGGTAAAAGAAAAAATCTGTGTAAGGTATTGTGACCGCCTTTATTTCGTTATGGGTTAATAATTCAGGAAATAAAGGTCTTAATAAACGATCTATTATTGGGAAACATGTATCAAACTCTACACCATCCATAATACCATCTTTAATTGCAGGATAACCTTGTAGCTCTATGAACAGCAACCGCTCCTTTTCGTCCGCAGTATTCTGTTCTACTTTTAACTGTAAATCCTTTATGAGAGCTTCAAAGGAAATATTAACATCAAAAGGACTATCTTGGTAATCAATTTTCATCTTTGGATTATTTTATCGTTTTTCGAAAATAATATACAAAAATTTTAAAACAATTAGGGGTACCATCATTAAAATAGACCCTTAAATTACTGATAATAAATATTTTCCATTCTTCAAAAACATTATTATTCATCTACAATTCCAAATATTAGATTTTTATAACAAAAGGTAATCAATTCAAATCAGCAAATTGATCATATTTAACGAATTTTAGCTTAAATATTTCAGTATGAATTTGGTTAAAAAAATAGGCTATATCTTTTTATTCATTCAATCAGAAAGCTTCGCACAGCAAAATTCATCAACCTCTGTTTGGTACTTTTCGGGAGTCTCTTATAAGGTTTCATCAGCTTTTAGTATTTGGGGGCATTATGGGATTAATAATAATCAGGATATAGATGGGCTCTACATTCAATCCTTTATTAAAATCAACAAACATATCACTTTAAACCCTTCCTATCTCATGCTGGCTTTTGACAATGAAGGAATTAGCCGCAGCGAAAACACATTTATGCATTCTGTCAATTTTCAGTTATTTATAGGTAGATTCCTCCTTGAAAACCGGAACATGATTTGGAACTGGATCAGAAAAGATACCGAAGATCTTTATTTTTATAGGAATCGTAATCGTTTACATTCTCCGTTTCAAGCGGGATCAGGACATGGGAAGCTATACGCTTTCAATGAGATAAGCTATTCTTTTAATCAAAAAAAATTGAATCGAAACCGTTTAGGGATAGGATTTAATTATGATTTATTAAAAAATCTAAATATTGACGGATTTTACGCCTTACAAAGTGATTTATCCAGAAATAAAACTCACTATATCTTAATAATGTTAACAATTCAACTTTAATATTGATTTTACAGAGTTTAAGAATAACATCTTATCGGCTTTCCCTGTAAAAGGTAGGATTATTACCAGACATTTTCTTAATAAATGCTGTCAACTGAGAAGTATAAGAAAAGCCTAATAAATACGCAATTTCTTTAACAGATCTTGTCGAACTTTGAATCATATGGATTGCTACCACGCAAGCCTTTTCATCGATCCACTGTTTGGCAGTTTTACCAGATTTCAGTTTGATATGCTGTGAAAAATAATTTTCGTGAAGGGATTGCTTACCAGCATAATCTTTTACACGCAACTGTTTACATTGCTTTCCTTTTTCGATCTGCTCATACTGCTCTTCCAAATGTTTGGTGAAATTCTTTAATATATCTCGGCCCCTATTTTCTATATTTGTATACTGATAAAAAGGCCAAAAGGTCTGCTTCATATTCAGCAGTAGTCGAACTAACAAATTGGCAAGCATATATTTCCTGTACATCGATTTCAATCTGAATTCATCATCAATTTTTACACAGATATTCACTAGTTTATTATAGATTTCTCTATTTAATATAGACGGAGCCGTACATTCAAATAAAAGAAAGGGAAACATTTTGTACAGACTGACGCCAGCATATCGAAGTAAGAATTGTTCACTAAATTTATAACAATAAGCTTGGCCAATCCGATACCACGTAATTTGACACTGGCTATTTGGCTTATTCAATAATATAGAGAAAGGCTCGATTTCTACAGCGGTATTGTCTCTCTTATAAAGACCTTGCCCATCTATTACTAAAATTATAGTATAGGTATTTGAACAATATGATAGTGTTTTATACGGTAAATGACCACGCAATTGATAGAGATCCTGCTTAGTAACATCTTCTTTTATAATTTCGGCCGATAACACAGACTCCAAAAAACTTTTGCCTTCCTCATCAAAAATATGATCAATCCTGTCGTCCATAATACTTCATTTAAAAAAATTAGGTGTTCAAATGATAAATCCTACAGAGCTGACGAAATCGGTTAGGAGATATTCCGGCGTGCTTTCTGAAATATGAACTAAAGTTTGCAACTTCATAAAATCCATACATAAAGGAGATTTCTTTTATGGATTTATTGGAGTATTTTAGTAAATACATAATATCATCTATTATTTTCTGATGTATCCAAAAACTGGCAGTTTTCCCTGTATTACGATAAACCATACTAGACAAATAATTACATTGAACATGTTGTAACATGGCATAATCACTGATCCTATTTACCCGGTCTGTTTTTCCCAAAAACAATTCGGATATGTTCTTTTCCAGATTCAGAAAAAATCCATTCACCATTTCCGTTTCCCTATTGGTTATTAAGGCAGTCAATCCACCGATTTTGTTCTCCTCCATTTTCTGAAGTTCCAATAACAATCCCGACAGTAAATTTCCAATGATATCATACTTAAATAATGAATTAGAGGTTGCTTCTGCATATAAATTTGAGCAGGTCTCTTTTATTTTACCCATCATCTGAGAGTTTAAATCAAAAGCTACCGCATTGGAGCATATCGCAAATTTATTGATACTCATATAACCATATTCTCGTAAAAAATCCGCACTGAAGGTTATGTAATAGGCTCTTTCAAAAGATAAAAAACGACAGGACACAAAAACATCCGGCTGGGTAAACAGTACCCAATTTGAAGTGAGATAATAGGATTCGTTTCCAACTTCAAAATAACATTCAGCCGAGTCTATAATGGCAATGGAAAAGAAATCCGGTCTGAAGGTGTGTGAGTGAAATGGCAATTGAAAACCAAGGTCTTCTATCTTGACAATTGAAAAATCTTCATGGTCAAGATAATCAGAAACTGTTAATTCCAAAGATCTAATACAGTCTCTTATCTTCGTCATGCCCGTTACTAAAGGCATTAATGGCTTATTTGAAATTCTCATGGCGATACAATAGGTTAGAAGTTCAAGGCTTAAGCACCTAAAAATAGCATTTTTTTTTAACAATTCAAATAGAAAATAAATTCAATCATTTAAATAGCAACACTTTACAAAAAAAATCAAGTATTAGATCTAGCTCATTCCAATACAATTCTGTTAATCTAGCACATCAAAAAATATGGTAATAAATCCCCGCCGAGATGCAGGATTACCCCTTAACGTACTATAATAACTGTTAAAAAATATTCAGATAGTACAAATTTGACAAAATCTTTGAAATTCATAACAAAAGCATTAATCTTCATATTAAACCATCTGCCTGTATATCTGAACTTTGTCAATAGAATTAAGAGCAAGATTTTAAACATGATTAAATCTTCATTAGAAAACAAAGTTTAACATTTAAATAAACCTAACAATGGAAATCAAATTACTCTCAGCGCAAAAAGCAATGACATTGGCAAAGGAAAAGGCAAACTCAATTGGTGTTGCTGCTGATGTTGCAATCGTTGATAACTATGGTTATCTAAAACTATTCGAACGTATGGACAACGCATTTCTAGGCTCTATAGATGTTGCCCTGCAAAAAGCTAAAACCGCAATGCTCTTCAGAATGAGCTCAGAACAAGTCGGCTCATTTTTAGAACCCGCTGCTGCCGCTCACGGACTCATCAATACAAGCGGAGGGCTCGTAGGCTTTAAAGGAGGTCTTCCTGTCAAAGAAAATGATGAAATCATCGGATATATAGGAGTTTCAGGTGGAAGTCCTGATCAGGATCTGGAGATAGCAACGGCCGGAAGCATTTTATAAAAACAAAAATTACATAGTATAATTCAACAAATCAATTATCAATTTTTTAAACCAACTATCATGTCAACAAAAACAATTTTAATTACAGGAGCAGGATCAGGATTCGGAAAAGGAGCAGCAATCGGAATGGCTAAAAATGGTCACAATATTATTGCAACAGTACATGTTTCATCACAGGTAACACCACTTAGAGAAGAGGTTGCTGCCTTAGGATTATCTGATAAAATCAGAGTAGAACGTTTGGATCTTACAGACCATTATGACATTAAACAAGCGATAAAATGGGATTTTGATATACTTTGGAATAATGCCGGAATGGGAGAAGCAGGACCTGTTTGGGAAATTCCAGTCGATATTGTGAGAAAAAACTTTGAAGTAAATGTATTTCTGCCATTGGTACTAACACAAGGCGTAGTTCAAAAATGGGTAAGAGAAGGTAAAAAAGGAAAAGTAGTATTCACTTCTTCAATGGGAGGATTATTTACACCTGCCAACTGGGGAACTTATGTATCTACAAAACATGCACTTGAATCTTTAGCTGAGGCAATGCAACAAGAGCTAGCTGCCTATGGCATCAAGATACAGACTATAAATCCGGGAGCATACTATACGGGTTACAACGAAACAATGGCAGATAATCCGTTCCGTTGGTTAGATGATGAAGTAAACTTCACAAAAAGAGCTGACCTGCGTAAAGGCTTTGATGATTTCTTTGCTACCCCAGAAGGAAAAATGGATGCAACAGAAATGATCGACCGTATGATCGATATCGTTCCTGCTGACGAAGGAAAATTCAGAAATGTCGTTCCTAAAGTGATTGAAGATATGCTTAAAGACCATCAACTTCAAGCTTGGGAAAACAAAATTTAATAAAACGAGATTTTAAATTATTAAAACTGCCGGTTTCTTGCCGGCGTTTTTTTTATATTTGATAATATCTTAAAATTTAGGCTATGAATACCAACCCAGATATTCAACGATTAAATGATATCCCTACACAGCTCCCTATTTCATTAGATTATTATGAAACATGGAATATCCGTGTCGTGAACCGCAACCAGATCCCCTGTAACAATTACCTTTCTCCGAATCGAAGAGATTTTTACAAAATCCTTTTTATCAGCTCCGGAAGTGGGATATTCACACATGGTATGAACAGTTACGAAATTAATGAGCCTACTATCCTGTTCCTTCATCCAAATGAAATTATCTCTTGGCAAAACTTTACTCCCAACAATGATGGAGCTGGACATTACTGCTTATTTAAAAAAAGGTATATTGAACAGCACCCAGCCTTAAAGGCAGCCGTTGATAAATACGAAATTTTCAATAACCCCAATAAAAGTATCATTAAATTGGATCAGTCGAGTACAAAGACAGTCAACAATCTATTTGACCAGATGCATACTCAAATAAAGGAAAAAGAAGCATACGCTGAAGATACTTTACAGGTATTTTTACAGTTTATCATTATTGAGAGCATTAAAAATGCTACGTTTCCAGAGGCTAATACTGTAACAGACGACTTTGGCCACATCCATCATTTCTTTGGACTTTTGGAAGAAGAGTTGTCGGATGTAAATTTTTCCAATCCTTTACGTATGAGAACAGCTAAGGAATTTGCTGACAGTTTGCATCTACACCCTAATTACCTGAACAGTCTTTTAAAAAAACATACTGGGGTAAATATCAGTACCCATATAAAGAATCGATTATTGGAGGAATGTAAAGCGCTGTTATTACAGACCCATTGGTCATTGCAACAGGTCGCTTATGCTGTAGGATATGCAGAACAACCTAATTTTAGTGCTTTTTTTAAAAAGAACGTAGGAATCACCCCGGGAGAATTCAGAAAAAGCTACATGACCGCTTAATTTTTTGCCATTTCTTTGAAATTCATAACATCTCATTTACTATTGATATAAATTAGCCTTTGAGTTTACCTGAAATTTGTGTTATCAAATTAATATAAAATCTTATCAAAATGAGTAACACAAAAAACAGTAAAGTCTGGTTGATTACAGGAGCATCAAGAGGCTTCGGTCTAGAAATTACCAAAGCAGCGCTTGCCGCTGGAGACAAAGTAGTAGGAACGGTTCGTAAACAACCGGAAAACCTTTCACAGGAAATTAATAATGAGAACTTTTTTGCAGTAACCATGGACGTTACTAACGAAGAGCAAATACAGAAAGCTGTCGATGCTGCCCTTACCCATTTCGGAAGAATAGACGTTTTGGTCAATAACGCAGGATTTGGTCTTCTGAGTGCCATTGAAGAAGGAAGTGATGCTGAAAACCGCAAAATGTATGATACCAATGTATTTGGGCTCTTGAATGTAACACGTTCTGTTCTTCCCTATCTGAGAGCTCAGCGCTCAGGTCATATCATAAATATATCGTCCGTTGGTGGACTGAGAGCATCTGCAGGATGGGGTTTATATTGTGCCACAAAATTTGCAGTAGAAGGAATAACCGAAGCATTGGCTATTGAAACTGCCCCCCTTGGTATTCACGCAACAGTTGTGGCTCCGGGATATTTCCGCACCAATTTCTTGGATGGATCTTCTTTAAACACTGCAAAAAATCTGATTGAAGATTATGCAGAAACTTCCGGAAAAATGCGCGAGGCAGCTTCTCAGATAAGCTACAATCAACCTGGTGACCCGAAAAAATTCGCGCAAGTAATCGTAAAACTTGCAGCGTCAGAGCATCCTCCCGTACATCTTCCTGTAGGAAAAGACACCTTACATTATTTTCAGCAAAAAATGGAAAAATTCAATACTGAAATTGGACAATGGTATGACACCATTACTTCAACAGATCATGATGACGTTGCAGAACAAGTTAGTCTAGAAACAAAAAATTAGTAAACATTAATCCGTAAAAAAATGGAAAAGAGATATCCAGTGCCTCCTTTTACCTTGGAGACCGCATTAGAAAAAATACAATTGGCAGAAGACGGTTGGAATAGCCAAGATCCGGAAAGAGTAGCTTTAGCATATACTCTTGACAGCGAATGGCGTAACCGTGATCAGTTTATCAATGGACGCGAGGAAATTATAAAATTTCTCAGCGGTAAATGGAAAAGGGAACTGAATTATAAACTCAAAAAAGAGTATTGGGCACATACGGATAACCGTATCGCCGTACGCTTTGAATATGAGTACCAAACAGTTGATGGAAAATGGTATCGGGCTTATGGAAATGAAAACTGGGAATATGATGAAAATGGTTTAATGCAGAGAAGATTTGCCAGCATTAATGATGCAGAGATAAAAGAGGAAGAGCGTAAGTTCAAATAATTCTTTTTATCAATAAGAAGAAAATGGATTGATCTAAGATGTACAATACTAAGTATGATAAGATTCTTCTGATTTTAGCATTTTAATTTCATTTGAAAATTCAATTCTATAAATAGGATATTCCATCTCCATCATAAATAATTATTAAAGTAATGAAAACAACAATTTTAATACTCGTAATTAGCATGTTAACAGGATTAAGTAACCAAAACGTAAATGCCCAGACGAAAAAAGAAATCGTTAGTAGCGCATTTGATGCATGGGCACAAAAAGGAACGAGTGATGTTTTTGACCTGCTTGCAGATAACCTTGAGTGGCGAATCAATGGTAGTACCCAATGGTCAAAAACCTACCATAGCAAACAGCAATTTTTGGACGAAGTAATCATTCCACTGAATAAAAAACTGTCCGTAAAGATCAAACCGACCGTGAGAAACGTCTATCAAGATGGAAATACAGTCATTGTCATTTGGGATGGAAAGGCTACGGCTCTTGACGGTAAGCCCTACCGGTCAACCTACTCCTGGAACATGACCTTTACGGACAATAAAATAACTCACGTGGAAGCTTTCCTCGATGGTCAGGAATTTGGTGATATAATGGCGCGAATAAAGATAGATTAACAATCATTTCTCAAAAGTTGATATCATATTAAATAAACAGCATTTTTTAAGATATAAAAAGAAAAAACAGCCTCACTTACAGATAAGTGAGGCTGTTTTTATAAAGAAATTTTATCGTTACTGACCTGAAGAACTTCCTTAAAAGAACGATTCCCGTCAATCCTTCGATTTACAATATTTGAATTAATCTCTATTCTTTAATAATACCCAACCTGTAAAAACAATTTTAGGTCTTTCTTTCGATAGTTCATCCCAGGAAATATGATACCAATACGTTTGCGTAGGTACTTTTCTGCCCTGAATTGTTCCGTTCCAGGTATAATTATTAAAAGAGTTTCCTTCAAAAACTTTATTTCCATATCTGTCGTAGATAACGAAAGTTAAATTTTTCTTGTAGCCCAATTCAGAATAATTAATTACATCGTTGTATCCATCACCGTTTGGTGTAATTACATTGACAAGATTCGGAACGGTAACGGTTACCACTACAGGATCACAATTGTAAAAGTCTTTCACATAAAACGTATTTTCTCCTCTTGTTAAATTGGAAAATACATTAGATTCCTGCCATTGAATACCGTCCAAAGAATACTGGTACGGAGCTTTTCCTCCTTTCACCTCAACAATTGCTGTATTACCTTCCAAATTGATTCCTTTAATGACGGGAGATTCTGATGGAATTACTTTTACTTCCTGTCTCAACACACATTCTCCGCTTTTAAGATCCACCCAATACGTTCCTACTCCAACATGGGTAATACTTTGAGTCGTTGCTCCCGTACTCCATAAATAAGATGAAAAATTCGCGCCTGCATCAAGAGTTGTTGTGTCTTCCATACAAATAATCTGATCTTTCAGTGTTTCAGAATAGACAGGAGGGATTACATTTAACGTTACTTTAGCGATACTTCCGCATCCATTACTGTTGATTACTTTGATGTAAACCGATCCGTTCGCAGAAATATAAGCTTGAGGATTAGAAATTTCATTAATTCCTGCAAGAGCATCATTGTAATTGATGAAATACTTTTTGGTAATTCCTGTTTCCGTAGTTACGGGTGCCTGAGTAAGGTTAAAAGTTCCTGTTGAAACATTATTTGTATTGAAACAGCTTCTTAGGGTAGTTTCATTCACCGTCGGAACAGGATATAACTTTAAAGAAATTTTAGCAATTGCAGTACATCCTGTTGCTGTATTAATTTTAACATAAACCTCACCTTCTGCTGATGAAAAAGTTGCAGGATTCGTAATTTCATTTGTTCCGGAGTTTAAGTCCGCAAGTGTCCTATAAAATTGTTTCGTTATATTGGTAAGCGGAGTTACATTAGCCTGTGTAAGATCAAAAACAGCAAAACCATTCATCGGGCAACCGAATAGGGTCGCATCCATCTTTTCAACGTCTTTAGGGGTTAAAATAATCTTCGCATCGGGATTGTCACAAAAAGTTCCGCTGTTATCTTTTACAATTACATTCACCGTTGTGTTTACTGAAAACTGATAGCTGGAAGGATTGGTAACCTGAGTTCCGTTCACTATATAGGTAAAAGTATAGTTGGCAGGATTATTGACAAATTGAGCATTAAACGATGTTAAATCTGTTGTCACAACTCCCGTAAGAGCATTCGGACACGTTTCTGAAGGCGTTACCGTATTCTGAAGCAAAGGAACTTTATCTACATATACTTTTACGTTTTTGATGGAATGTCTTGCACTTGCCGCTCCTGTAGAAGCTGAAAATCCGAAATATCCCTGTGTCATGGTTGCCGCGCCGCCGGAAGGTACAAAAGACTGATTAACCACTGTATTATTATCAATCTTAATGATAATGATCCAATTGGCAGTATTGTTCGGATCAATTTCTCCGTTTACCTCAACGTGTCTGTAAGTAC
Organism: Chryseobacterium taiwanense; assembly: GCF_000813825.1. Classification (GTDB taxonomy): domain Bacteria; phylum Bacteroidota; class Bacteroidia; order Flavobacteriales; family Weeksellaceae; genus Chryseobacterium; species Chryseobacterium taiwanense. Next base: position 85,498 of record NZ_JWTA01000008.1, on the reverse strand, counting down.
TTCCAACAAAAGGAATAGTCGAAATCAGATCGGGGGTATGATAAGTACTGTTTGCGGTATTATTATACTCAATATTATTATTTCCGGCCGGAAGATTGTTGGTTCCATACAATACATGCACTTTGCTCATCTGTCCTTCAGAACTGTTGTTGAAAATATCAAATGCTACCATCAACCCACTTGCATTGCTCGGAATTCCCAGACCTGCTCCCTGAACATAAGATGCCGGTGGATTGGCTAAATACCAAAAAGCAAAACCATCACCCCGTCCATAGCTGGTGGTACCGTTTCCGTCTATTCTAAAATCAAATTCCACTTTCCATTTGTCACAATACTTAAGATTGATAGGATCATCCAGTTTTATGCCTCCCACCTGACTGATTTGATCTGCTGTAAGCTGAATAAAATCTGTATTTACGGTAGCAGAAGGAACTAAGCTCCACCCAGTGGTATTCACCGGATTTCCTGATAGCTGATAAGATTGGGCATTTATTTGATGACACAAAGCCAAAAGCGCAACAAAACCTGTAACTAAAAACTTCTTCATGATATAAATTATTTTAACGCAAAACAAAAGGACTTTAAAAAGCCCTTTGTTATTACTCAAGCGTAGAGTATTTTAATTTTTGATAATTTTTTTAGTTAAAGTATTTCCGCCTTTTAATTTTATTTCCACAATGTAAACTCCTTTAGGCACAGATTCAAGATCAATCTGATTACTGTTGAATTTCACATTTAATTTCTGACCTGCCACATTGTAAACATTTACATTATCAATTAAGGTATCAGCTTTAATATAAAGAATTCCTTTGGTCGGATTCGGATAAATTCCTACGTTTATTTTCGGAGTATTCTCAGTGGTTCCCAATGCTGTAAAATCTTTAACACATCGTACTGACTGCCCTCCGTCTCTTCCCATACTGTTAGTAATGGCAACATTTGGGCTTATATATAAATGCTGTCCGGATCCTGTATAAGGTGATGAAGTAGATGACCAAAGGTATAGACGTGTACCTGGTGAAAAAATTCCGCTATAATCTCTCATTCCGGCAGGAACCAGTTTTAAATTACTTGACAAAGCTGAATTAATATCTGAAATATTTTCTGCACTTACAACATTTTCCACTTCGCCAATGGAAGGAAGTCTCCAGTTGGTTCCGATTTCTTTACAAGGATCAACGCCTGTTGTACCGTTTGCGGAAGATGTAGTTTCTCCGTCCCAAGTATCGCTTGTCTGACCGTTTGACCACCAGTTTGAACCTGAATTATAACCTGCAGAATAAAAAGAAGCACTTCCAGCAGTAATTCCTTGAGGATTGTTAGGTGAAGGCGCCGTTCCGTTCAGAACCGAATTTCTTTTTTGATGCCCGTCTGCCCATCTTCCCCATTGGAAAAGGTCACCATAAGCCTCTTCATCGGTAAGTGAAGAAGCCACTTTTGTACTTCCTAAGTTTTGCTGTAACCAGATTTTTCCGTCAGCTCCTCTTACCGTAGCATATGTAATCGATTGCGCGTTATAATTAAAAGTTACGCAACCAATATCCCCCGGAGTATTCCCCGGATCTGTATTGTTACAAACCGGACTAGTATTAGTAGATAATGCTATTCTCTTCACAATCGTGTTATTCTCAGAATAGGCTAAAACCAAATAATTATTAATATTATCGACTGTAAGATCATTGTATGTAGCCTGTCCCGCAGAAATGAAATCTCCACCAAATGTTACCCAGTTTTGAGTCGCAGTATCTAACTTATACACCGTATTTCTTAAGAAATTGTCATTTTCCCATCTGCTAGCAACCACATAAGGGGTTCCGGAAGCAGTTACAGCCAATGCAACATGTTGCGTTATGCCATTTGAAAAATTGGCATTTCCAACCTGTGTCCATGAAGTTCCGTCAAATTTTTTAACGTTTACTTTTTTACCTGCCGAAGTCGTTGAAACGTAGGCTACATAAAGATTATTATTCCCATCAATCGCAAGATCTGACGTATATTGCTCTCCTGAAGAAGCGTTATCCACAATACTTCCGCCTACAAGAGACCATGCATCAGATGCTGAAGCATTCACAGAGTTTTGATACACTTTTAAACCACTGGAAACATTAGCGGTGTAAATGATATTATTGGTTCCAATCACCATTTCTGCAAATTCGGCTCCACTGGAAAATCCTGCATTTCCTACCTGTTCCCAAGCTCCGTTTACATAACGTTTTACCGTCCCGCTTCCATAACTTCCGTAAGTAACTAATACATTGGAAGCAGAAACTGCAGAAGCCTGATAGTTTGTTGTACTCGTTGAAACTTTTGGTAAAACAACCCATGAACTCCCATTGAATTGTCTTGCCTCAAAACCTGTTCCCTGATTGGTATAATATATATTTGTTCCTGAAGGATCAATTGACAATGAGTTGTAGGTAGCATAACTTGTCGTAATTCCGGCACTTCCTCCTACATATGCCCATGAAGTTCCATTAAACTTCTGAACTGAACCTTTTGAAACCGACAGATCATAATAAGACAGATAATAGTTTCCTACATTATCAATCACAAGATTATTAAAACTGCTCCCACCCGCTGAAACAGCTGCAGTTCCTCCGACATTTTCCCATTGTTGAGCATGCAAATTCCCCAAAACAAGTAATCCGAATCCTATTCCCCATTTTTTAATTAATTGATGTGCAATCGTATACATAATTTATTTTTAATTATTCTAATTAATAACAAAGGTATACTAAGATGATGAGCGTTTATTATCATTCTCAAACATATTATTATCATATCAAAAGATAATTAGCCGTTTTTTAGAAAATAGTAAACTGAATTCGGATTTGCTAAGATTTATATTAACTTATGAAATTTTACAAAAACGGAAAACACATATGAATCACTATTTTAATTGAATATTTAATACTATTTTTTTTATATATTTAATTTTTAATTACATATTTTAAATAAATTTATTAATTCCATATTCTAACATTTAAATAATATAGCCTATGAAACAACATCTTTACAACATTACAAATTCTTTTTTCTTTAATTCAACCTAAATATCAATCACAGGAAATAAATTATAATCTAGTAAAAAACACATTCATTTAAATAAACAAATAATGAAGTTAATGTTTAATCAATAAGAATTGTATACATCTAAAAAATCTACTTTTTTTTCTAGCCATTTTACTATCAATGCAAAGTTTTGGGTTGCAGTATGAGTATGATGGTAGTGCTCATTGTGTAAGTAATACGATGTTATTTACAAGTGAGCCAACATCCAATTTCAGACAATTAATATATTCTCCGTCTGATTTTGCTGCTATATCTCCGTCAGGAAATATAGTGGCTGTTTATATGAAAACCTCTAGCGGTAACCCAATCGCCAATTTAACGGCGAAAATGGAAGCAACGGGGTTAAATCATATGTTTAATACGTTAAATTTAAAATCATGAAAAAAATTACACAACAATCAAAACTTAAGATATGGGGACTGAAAACTAAAGCCTCGTTTTTTATGTTATTTGGTACTATTTTATCTGTTAATCAGGCACAAGCACAGACTTTCTCTTATACAGGAACTGTACAATCAGTAACCCTTGCCGCAGGTTCATATGAGATAGAAATGTGGGGTGCAAATGGCGGTGGTGGCTATCAGAGTGCTTTAATAGCCAATGGAGGTAAAGGAGGTTATTCTAAAGGTACCCTAAACGTTTCTACTTCTACAACTTATTATATTTATGTTGGTGGTAAAGGAACTGATGCTACGGGTACCGGTGCTGGTACTGTTTATTCAGGCGGTTGGAATGGCGGAGGAGATTCTGGTCAAAATAATTATACAACAGCTACTTCGTATCGCGCAGGTGGTGGTGGTGGCGGAACTGATATCAGAACAACACAAAATACTACCTATGCGGACAGAATTATTGTTGCTGCCGGCGGCGGCGGCGGTGTATATAGTACTACTTATCCAGGTGGAAATGGAGGTGGAACTTCAGGTGGAAACGGAGGAAACACCTACTTTGGAGCCGGAGGTACACAAACTGCCGGAGGAGCTGCTAATGGAGCTACCAATAATATAGCCGGAACGGCTGGAGTATTGGGAATTGGTGGAAATGGAGGTACAGCAGCTAGTAAATCTGGCGGCGGCGGTGGCGGCGGCGGCTATTATGGCGGCGGCGGCGGTGCTACTGGTAATACTTCATCATCGCAAGGTGCTGGTGGTGGAGGTTCTTCTTATATCGGAGGGGTGACAGCGGGTACTACCATTGCATTTGGTGGTTCTGGTTTTGTTACTAATCCTGATACTACGGGTAACGGTAGAGTCACTATCACTAGTTCTTCATTGTCAACATCTGAAGTAAGAACAAAAAATGATATAAATATTTATCCCAACCCAACGACAGATTTCTTAAACGTAACAAAAGTTTCAGATAAAGCAACATATAAAATTTATAACGTTGCAGGGCAATTAGTAAGTAAGGGAGATATGAATGGTGGAATAATTAATGTTTCAGCATTAACAAAAGGGACTTATATGATTACTATTGAAGATAAAGGAAACGATTTCTTTAAATCCAAGTTTATTAAGAAGTAACAAACTATTTAAATCTTGATGAATCTGCTTTCCTACATTTTGTTAATGGAATGTATATAATCGATATTCAAGATGATTCAACTTCGGTTTAGAAGAAATTCATCAAAGAATAATAATTTTTTAAATGAATAAGCTCTCATTTCTGAGAGCTTATTTTTTATAAACAGCTTAAAAATTTTTAAGTCTCAACCCTGTAGAAACATTATTTCCCTAAAAAAACACAATATTTTTGTTGCTGTTTTATTTATTTAGTTTTCAATACTTTACAATTTCTTTTTTTGTAACTTAGTGTTGTCAAAAAATATTGGCTTCATCCAGTCCGAATGAACGTTCAATTACCTCTCATCCCCACTCCGCCAATACTTTTTCAGAATGCATTATGCTCTTGGCAGCATAAAAACTTAGACCTAATCGCAAGATATTAAAGGGAGAAGCTGAAAACCCGAAAGAGTAAGCAACAATTAAAAACAATGACAAATGGAAACCCAACTAGAACAAATCCGCAATTTGCAGAAAAAAACTTGGAATCAGTCTTCTCCCGGCTGGAAAAAATGGGATAAGCTTACAATGGATTTTCTTAAGCCTGTTGGCGAGGAGATTATTCGAAAACTTGCGCCACACGGGGATGACTATGTTCTTGATATTGCAACCGGAACAGGTGAGCCGGGTTTAACAATTGCAGCCATGCTCAACAATGGAAAAGTTATCATGACTGACCTTGCTGAAGGTATGCTTGAAGTAGCCCGAGAAAATGCAGCTCAAAGAGGAATAAAGAATATTGAAACCGTAGTTTGTGATGTGAGTGAACTTCCTTTTCAGGACAACACCTTCGATGTCATCAGTTGTCGAATGGGCTTTATGTTTTTTCCGGATATGCTAATGGCAGCCACCGAAATGATTCGTGTACTGAAACCCGGAGGACGTATAGCAGCATCGGTATGGAATGGCCCCGATAAAAATCTCTGGTTCACCACAGCGATGTCCAGTGTGAACAGAAATATGACATTGCCACCCCCATTACCCGGTGCTCCGGGAATGTTCCGCTGTGCTGAAGAAAATTTAATGGTTGATTTATTTTCCAAAGTAGGGTTCAAAAACATTTCTCAAAAAAACATTGAAGATAAACTGAACTGTGGTACCGCAGATGTTTACTGGAGTTTCGTATCAGAAGTCGTTGGCCCTGTTGTCAATTCATTAAGTATGGCAGACGATACATTGAAGCAAAAAATAAAAGATGAAATTTATACAACAATAAATGATACCTACCCTAACGGTAAAGTAGCGATTGATTTTAGTGCGAATGTGATTTATGGTGAAAAATAATTTACCTAATAAAGGAAATACATGGAATTATAAACTTATTCCATAAACCTTCAGAAGCTATTAAATCTTCAAAAAACAACCTACTGTAAAACAGCAGGTTGTTTTTTTTTGCATTGTGACCGCAGAAGTAAAGTTTTCAAACGCTTTTATTTAAGATTTAAATAAAATGCAAGACTTTCAAAATCATTTAAGATGTGAAATATTTGAGTATATTAAATTTAAAAAAATTTTAAGTTTATAATCTCCTTTCTTGGTCGATAGATTGTTAATTTATTTTTAGAAATAATAAAATTTGATAAAACCCACTAGATAATTACCTAAATTTTATATTATCGAAGCATTAACTCTATCATAATCCTTCTTATGTACAGTCAATGCATCAAGAATTAGATTTCCAAAGTCCATTGTAGATTTTGTTTTGTATGCAAAAGCTTTTAATTCTGCAAAGCTTCTTTCATGTGTAACATTAATTAACTGTACATCTTTACTAACCAAACATTTCATACCACTTTCTAGAATAGTTTTACAGTAAGCTGCCCATTTCTCATTACATTTCTTTTTAGATTTGGACTGTGAGGTATCACTATGATCTAAGACATGATGCGCTATGCTCCATGAATCTCCTCTTCCAAGGTGAGTCGATGATGCCGGATAACCGTTAGCTTCCATAAACACTGAACAGGCAAAACAAGATCCGAGTTTTGTGGTCTCATATACCTCTTCTTTACCTTTGATGTTTAATGTTACTTTTCCTATAGCAATCTCATAAGGTACTCCTGAAGCTTTACCTGGATGTATATATTTATGCATTTCAACATCATAAACTGCCTGAATCATTCCATGTACATAGCCGACAATAGAATCAGAGTCTAATTTCCCTTGGTATTTCTTCGATTTATCTTCGTCCATAAAATACATTCCTTGTTCTTTTTGAACCTTTAATTGTTTTTGATTATTCTCTATCACTCCCCAAGCCAACCTTTGCTCATCCAATTTCCCCAGTTCTGCTCCGAGTTTCATATTTTTAATCTCTGTTGGAATCCATCTTCTTCCTTCATCCGGGATTTTAAACCTGTAAGTACAGAACAAATTACTCTGACCATCAGATCGTCCTGAAACAAAACCTGTATATGCACCAAACCCCTGATAACCAATCCGGATAACATTCCCCTGCTCATCTTTTTTGTTACCTAAAGTTAGATCATAAAGTTCTTTTGCAGCATATTCATTCCAAACACCTGGATCATATCTTTCCTCATCGGTAAAAGGCATATCACCGGTTCCTCCTATAATAACCTTTGCACTTTTATCATAAATGGGAGTAATTCCGAGCTGCATCACAGAACTTTTTGGAAGATCACTGTTTTGAAGAGCTTTATTGATTTTTGAAACACATAAATGATGATCGTTGATTGTTTTCAAATCTTCTTTCTCCGATATGTTTGTGGGATTGGTAATTTCAAAGTCAATTCTAAAGTTTTTTCCACTTTTTAATCTTTCGTAAGCATGCCCTACTATTGCGCATGTCATTATAATATCAGCATCCAATTTTGGATCGCTTTCACAGGAAAATATTCCTTTTTGTTTAATTATACTCATCGTAAATTAATTTAAATGTTAAGATTATATACAGACAATCTTTTAGATTGTCTGTAATAAATTATTATGAGTTTTTGATTACTGTGCTGGTTGGCTCCAAGGATGTTCCTGAAATTTCATACGTGTAATTTGTAGGACCATTTTCTACCTTATTAATTGCTTCTCTCCACGGATCCCAAAATAGACCTGTTGCAGAAAATGCTTTTATCCTAACATTATGAGCATCGCCGGGTAGAATGACTATTTTTTTATAAGGCGAAGTAACCTCTCCTGATGAAAAAGATTGAGGTATAATTTCACCTTTTTCATTATGTTCATCCCACTCAACTTCCCATTTACCGACATACCAACCATATTGAGCCAGCTCAATATAACCTGATGGATGTTCAATGCATTCTGTCTCTACATAACTTGCAGTAACGGGCATTGTAGCCAGTTGATGATCTTTAAGAAAATTTACTTTGTAAGCAATAGGCAAGCCTGGATTATCTTTATTTAACTGAATTCCATTTTCTAAAATTTTCCTTACTTCGTCAAAATCTCCACCATATATAACCTTACTGCTTATCTTTGCCCCACCTCCAATAATTGTTATTGAAAAACTCGAGCTTTTTGCAAGGCTTTCATACTTTGATCTATCTTCAGAAGAAATGTTGAGACCTCCCTTAGTAGCATATTTTAAAGTAGCTTCAAGATCTGTTTTTGTTGCACTTGATTCAGTATCCATTCTTACCATAATCATCCTTCCATAATCTACAGACTCTACATAGGCAGGAGGATTTGTATCGTCGAATTCTGATTTTATATCTTCAAGTGAAACTTCTTCGTCGAAAGCATCCGCCGGTGTTGAAATAGGATCAATAGCGACTGTATAGAATACCTGCTTAAACATAGCAATCGTTGTAGATTTATTTGCAGTTTTCTCAAATTTAAATTGACTTTTGATTGAATTATCTGCCCAAGAAGCATTAAATCCTAAATCAAGAGAAAGTTGGCTATCAGAATAAGCTTTTGTAATCTTCGATGTGACCAGAGCAGAATGGTCATATCCTTGAGGTAAAATATGTTCAATCCAGTTTCTTACAAGCTTATCAACCCCCTGTACTACATTTGAGAAAGTAGGATTTTCAATGACCACAGATGAGTCATCCATTCCAGGTAAATTGATCAATATTTTAACAGCGGCTCTATTAATGGCAACCGCTTGAGGTTTGCCTTCCGCTAGACTGCGGTTAGCACGTACAATTGCTCCCGGAAAAACAATCCCATTAGAAGGTGATAAAAGAGAAATTTCATCAATATTATTCGAAATATCTCTTTTCTTATTTGTACAGATTATTACACTGTTAGTAGTAGTTTTACTTTTTCCTGGAAGCGTTTCAGGATGATCTTCACTAATTGTGCTTAATAGTGATCTTGCATCATAATTAAGACCTTTTATATACTTGTTAATGTCTTGTTTTTTCATAATATGATTTATTTTGATGATTTTATAAATACTTAAAAATTAGTTTTAACTAACAAAGGAATCAGACTTCCCGTAGGTCGCTCTGGAAAATCCATTGCAAATACCCCTAGCTGTTTTCTTTCTGCCTCTAGCAAATACTGTTGAAGCCTTCTGTTGATACCATTATTTTGGTAAGCTACGGAATAAGGATATGCACCAGCTGAAACACCACTCGTAAAATTGATGAACAATGTTTTTCCATTATTTTGAGAAGTTTTATCAAGCAAATCTTTTACTTTTGACCACTTATCCCCTATATTAAATAAGGTATTCACCTTATAGGCATCTTGAACCGAAACCGTTTTGTCAGTTCCTTGAATATTCCAAGAAAAAGTATCGTTATCATTCCAATTTCCATGTGCTTGAATTCCAATTGGAGAGTTTGCATTGAACCTTCTCAACAGCACAATTTTGCCTCTGATATCTTTTAAAACTGGAATATCATTTTTCAAATACCATTTATCAAAGGAATTTCCGATATAATCATTAAAAGTTTCTTCAAATGATCGAGAGACATTTTTATCATCATACTCATGTTTTACGCACATAAAAATTGTTTCCCCTGGGTGATTATTCAGAAAAGAATAGCATGCATTCAAAACTCCATTAAAGTTTTGATTTTGATAAACCATTCCATGATGAATAGCGAAGGAGTTATCAATATGTCTGCACCTAACATCCAGGAAACGGATTCCTAAATCTAACTGTTCGCTGAAGCTTAAGTTTTGACATTTTACAAGATCTCCACCGTAAAGAGCACCCGAATCATGAGTTCCTGGAATTGTTAACTGTGACAGGAACTTATGATCATCTAAAAAAGACATCCAATTTGCAAGAGAATAATTATTTGCAATGATTCCTGCTCGATTTTGATTTCCAACAATCGTGACTGCAATCACTCCGTCATGACTCCACCCCAACTTTTTGTTTTCGCCGGATTTAGCACATGGATCACTAAAGTTCTGACATTGCAGAAATAAATTAAAACCATCTTTAGCCCGAGCTGAAAAATTAAGTTCCATCCCACCAGTCTCTGAGCTATAAAATGCTTCTGCACTATCATCTTTTTTGTTTTTAAATGCTCCTTCATTCCACTCAACATATACTGATACAGATTCTCCAGGAGAAATTGTTTCAGGAAAATTGCGATCCCAAGAATTCATCTGATAAGAATGAATGTGTCTTCTCTTCCATGTATAGGAAGATTTGTTACTGATTAGAATTTTTCCACCTTGTCCCATAATCTTTGTTTTGATTTGTTAAACATTATTTAAATTGTCATTTGATTATAAAACAAAGTAAGAGGAATTATCAGCGGGAAAACAGCGCATAAACAACCGAAAAAAAAAGCAGGTATTTCTACTTGCTTTTATGTATTTTAAAGAATATCAAAATATTTATTTTTAATGGCGAATATAATCAAGCCCGCTGTGTTCCGGGCTCCGGTTTTTATTAACAGATTATTCCTGTGCCCCTCAACAGTTCTAGGACTTATGAAAAGTTTTTCTGCAATTTCATTTGTATTAAACTGACTGCACAATAATTTTAAAACTTCAACTTCTCTATTGGAAATTTCTACTTCGTAGCCCAATAAATCTCTTTTGGGTATTTTTGTCGCATGACTTTCTTTAAGAGCTAACAGTGTTTGCTGATTAATATAGAATCCATTATTGTAAGTGCTTTTAATAGCCTCGAGCATTTCTTCTTTTTCGCAATTTTTAAGCAAATATCCAGATGCGCCCTGTTGTATCATTCTTGCCATAATCCTCTGATTTGAATGAAGAGAAATAATGATCACTTTAATATCCGGAAAATCACGAGATATGATTTCTTGTAATTGCAATCCATCCATTTCAGGCATTTCCAGATCCATCAAAATTATTGTAGGACCATTGTGAGTCCTTTTCAATTTATTCATACAATCCACACCGTTATCTGCCTCAAAAACAATTTCTATATCTGAAGCTGTATCTATGATAGATCTTATACCTTGCCTAAAAAGTTTATGATCATCAACAATCGCTATTCTAATTTTACTCATACTATTTATTACGGAATTTTTATCTGGACATGTGTCCCTTTCAAATTATCTATTATTTCGTACGTCCCATTTAAATAAAATAATCTGCTTTCAATATTTCTAAAGCCAATCCCTTTCTTTATTTTCAGATCCGATTTTTTCAAACCAATTCCATCATCATAGTAATCTATTAATAAAAATGATTCTCTGTAATTAAATATCACCGAAATATTATTTGCCCGCGCATGCTTAAAAGAGTTATTGATCAATTCCAATACAATACGATAAACCAATAGGGCACTCATATTCTGTAAATAAGTTTCAGCTAAATCATCAGAAAAAGTCATGTGAATTTTTACAGAATTTTCCGATTGATTTATCTGATCTGCAAAATTTAGAACAGCATCTGAGAAACCATAAGCTCCCTTTACTGAAGGAGACAAATCATGAGAAATCAATCGTGTTTTATCTATCAATTGATCAAAAAGACTCATAATCTGTTTTGAAAGATCTTTCAAATCTTTCTGATTTGCCCTGTCAAAATGATTTGTAAGCAATAATTTTATAGCTGATAGATTAGCACCGATTTCATCATGAAGATCCATCCCGATACGATGTCTTTCTTTTTCCTGAGACGAAACAATTGTATTGAGAAGGTCTTTTTGATGTACAAGTTCCATTTCCTGGGTCTTAAGTTTAAATTCTATTAAATTTTTCCTGTATTTAAAGAAGACGGCAAGAATAAAAGTTGTCAACATAAACAATCCTGACATTGTAACTAATATTGTGTAAAAGATATTCATTATTTCTCTTTTACTTTAATGTAGGCATAACCAAAAACCAGATACATACACAACATAATTGCTGCATGAAAATTCCAGACTATATTCTCCATATTTCTTGAAAGACTTAATAGCTCTCCTGAAAAGCCAAACAAGGCAGTACAGCAACTATAATACAGGAACAATCCCGAAATGATAAAAATCTCAAATTCCTGCTGTGTATTACTTTTGTGATTTAACTGCTTTAGTAAAAAATGACAACAGACCACCACAACAAATAGGCTTTCTAAAAATCTTGGTAATGAATTATGTTGATATAATGAGTATTTTACAGCGTACCCTATTGCAAATACAACAAATACAAAAGATATAAGAAAAAACAAATAGGTCTTTGTTTTTTTATTATAAAAAATACTAAAAACTACACATAGTAAACAAAAATCCAATAATGTGTACAAATGTAACAACGGTAGATTATTGATTCCCTTGTTTGCTGTAAACTTAGCTAGAACATTAAATACTAAGTTAAAGAGTAGATAAAAAAAAATACTTTTTGGGGGAACTTCCAATATCTCAATTTCACTAAGGCTACTGTGACAGGAAAAAATATAAAAGATGGGGCAATAATCCCCATAAAAAATGTAGACATATTATTTTTCTATTTATACAGTTCACTGCTTTTATCACATTGTTGGGGGCAAGGTGTGCTAAAATCATAGATTGCCGATTCCAAATCCAACCTTCCCGGATCAAGCATTTCCAACAAATCTTGTCCGTACTCTTGAACTAAAGGCTCTTCAGACTCATTTACCCCCAATACAGTTCCTCCTGCAACAGGAACTAAAAGCACATGTATATCATCCGATTTGGTATTGGATTGATCTTTTTTAGCTAAGTAAACTCTTAAAGAATGAATTTCCTTCTCTTTGCTATCTCCTTCTACTAATACGCTATTGTAACTTTTAATTCGTGTAAGAATATCTTCTAAGTCGGCAAGCGGTATTCTAAACCCTCTAAAAATATCTTCTTCAGTCGATTCAGGAGATAATTTAGCTTTATAAAATTCTCTCCAGTAAGAAGTTTCTTTTTTAGCTTTTTCAATATCAAATGTTTGGATTTGGTCTGTATTCATTTTTATAATATTTAATTCTAAAATTAAAAAAAATCTATTGAATTGTCATTTGTAATGGTGAAAAATTCAATACTAACAGCCCTTTTACTATCATAAAAATTTTACTTATCCAAGAAGTAAAAAAATATAATACCCTTCTTGAGAGTCCGAACCGATCTTCAATACCTATTAAATCTCAACTAAAACACCATTCCGCTTTTTATTTCAAACAGTCTAGGAATCTAAATAAAAAATGCCGCGTATTAATAAACATTCGCCAAACCTCCATCTAAAGGAATACTTGTTCCTGTTAGATAAGCTGCATATTCTGAAGCTAAAAAAGCAACCAAGTGTCCATATTCTTCCGGTTTTCCTAGTCTTTTCATTGGAATTTTACTTTCCCTGGCTTTTCTGAGTTCTTCAACAGAAATAGTACTTCTTTGTGATTCTCCTTCCATTAACTGTTGAATTCTCTCGGTATCAAAGTATCCCGTTAAAATATTATTAATGGTTATATTATGCTGTGCAACTTCGCTCGACAATGACTTTGCCCAAGCTGCTACTGCTGAACGTATAGAATTTGACAATACTAGATTACTGATCGGTTCTTTAACGGATAATGAGGAAACATTAATAATTCTTCCGTTTTTCTGCTTGATCATATGAGGTAGAGCTAAAGATGTTGTCTCAACTACCGTTTTAAATAATAGATCAAAGGCTACTTGAAAATCCTCTACATTTTTCTCCAAGGCCATCCCGGCATCTGGACCATTCGTATTATTCACAAGAATATCTACTGAATTTGTTCTAAAAAAATCATGAATAATAGCTTTATAATCATTAAATTTTAAGAAATCAGCCACAAGATATTGATGCTTTTGATGGTCAGAAATAACAGGAAGCAAGGATATAAAGTCTTTAAGTTTTGACTCATTTCTTGAGATAACGGTAACATTCGCACCACATTTTGCAAGTTCTATCGCAATTCCTGCTCCTATACCCTGTGTACCCGCTCCCACCAGAGCATTCTTAGATAGTAGATCTATTTTCATAAAACTGTAATTTAAAGTTAGCATACTTACTCCTTACCAGAAGTTGTTTTCATAATATAAATTTAATAAAATGCCTCTTTACTAATGCTTCTTATTTTGTAATTTCTCTTTCTATAGAAAATAAATGATTTTAAGCTTGGTTTTATAATTATTCACTATTTAATATTTACCTATGAATGACAACACCGAATATAACTTCCAAAGTATAGAAATCCTTATATTTAAAAAAAAGCTTAAAAAATTGAGTAAATCATTACGTCTTCTAAAATACGAGTGGTAACTTTCTTTAAAACCAAACGTAGAAAGCCACTCATTTGTTAATAAAATCAGTTTTAATTAACGCTGAATTGACAGGAATTTTAGAAGCACCTTTTCAAATATGCACATTAATTAATCTGCTTCTTTAGCTCTTCTTTACTTGGAAATATACCTTTATAACCTGCCTTTTTTTCCGAAGATGATTCGCAGCGTCTTTAATCATTTTTCATTTCTATAAAGTAATTTCAATCATTTTCGGAAACAATTTCACCTGAGTTTTTAGGGTCTCTTTTTAAAATTTCTGTAAAATTTATATTAAAAAAATTTGACGTTTAATAATAATCAATATATTTGTTTTTAATTATTCTAAATAATAATAAAGAATTCAGATGTACGAATCCTTTACAAGCCATTATAAAAATACAAAATACTAAAACGTAAAAAATAAAACCATGGAACAACACAATAAAAGAATTCTTGCTCTGGACTTGATCAAGGGTATGAGTGTTATCGGAATGATTATCATACACACGGTATTGATTTATGCCAATGTAAAATCACAATATGAAACAACAATCGGCAGTTTTATTGTTTTTTTAGGGAGAGGAACTTCAATATTCCTTATCTGCATGGGAATAACATTCATGACATCCCGCCATCAAAGCCTTAAAAGTGCGTTAAAAAGAGGAATTTTATTAGTCTTTGCAGGTTTATTCATGAATTTCATGAAGTTCATGATTCCGGTGATTTTTAATTTTGCACCTGATAATTTTATCCAGAAATACGAATGGCATGCCCCTCTTCATCAACAGTACATATATCTTGTACAGCTGGGTGATATTTTACAATTGGCGGGAATGTCCTTACTATTTATTGGTTTTATCAGGAAATATGTAAAAAATAAATACATCATTCTGGCTATAGGCTTATTTGTAGCACTTATATCTAGGGAAGTTAGTGGTCTAAATTTGGATTATCCTGTTATCAATTATGTTTTAGATCTGCTTTTCAATACGGATTATCCGGCTTATGTTTATTTTCCTGTTTTCCCATGGATGGCATTTATTATTATCGGAATGTTTTTTGGCAAGTGGTTTCAGGAATTGAACTATGATACCAAAAAGATTTTTGAAAAAATGCTGTATTTTGGAATAGCTTTTATTTTTATAGGCGCACCACTAGTTTTTATCTATGGTAATTACAATTATAACAGTTTCTATCATATGGGACCTGGAGGTGTTATTTACTTTGCAGGTTGGACTTTATTATTTCTATGGCTAATCAATACAATTACGGCAAATATCAAAGAAAATGGATTTATACGTATTCTAAAATATTGCAGTAAAAATTTAACTTCCATGTATATGATCCAATGGATCCTAATTTCATGGGGAAAAGGTATTTTTGGATATAGAGAGCACGGAATTGATTATGTATTATTACTTGTATTACTCTATCTATTTCTTACTTTTTCCGTACAGTTTATAATAGATATAATAATAAAAAAAGACAACAATATACTTAAATATACCAATAGTCAGAACTTAATAAACTAAAGAATTATATTTTGTATTAGTCAAAATTGTAATAAATTCGACAATTACAATTGTCCTTCCTTAGTTATATCTATTCGTTCCTCTTCTTTAAAAAAATTTATTAAACCTATGGAAAAAGTTCTGTATTATGTTCGATTTTGACCAAAGACTTAAATTTCAAGAAACTGTATTTCGAACACCTAAATTAAATTCCACAAAAATCATAAAAAAAGAGCCCGTCATCACGAGTTGTGAGACGGACTTTTTATTCAATACTTAAAATAATATTTCAGCAGTATCAACCTTTCATATTTAGTCTTTCCTCCTGCAAATCCAATAGTCTCAGATGCTTCCTGATAATATTTTCATCCAGTAAGAGTTCTTCCCGATTTTTGCTAATAAGCCAACTCCTTTGAGTGTCGAGAATGTCGATATAAATACGTCTGTATTCTTCATAATTAAGAATAATTTCAGAACTGCTTAATTGATTTTCATATTTCTGCAATTGATCTTTCAACGCCGGAAAGCTTTCAATTTTGTTAGCATACTCACTCTGTATCTTATCAATGGCTACTTTTGCCAGACTGTTCCGTATGTCATAATCAATCTCTTTAACACTTCTTATAAAATCCCGGTCTACCGGAGGGAATTTCCTTAATAAAAATGGAAGAGTAAGCCCTTGTAAAAGCAGCGTAAGCAGAATGACAATAAATGTAATAAAAAGAATCATGTTTCTTTGGGGAAACGGAGAGCCATCATCTAAAGTCAAGGGAATAGAAAGAGCCGCTGCTAAAGAAACCACCCCTCTCATTCCGGTCCAGCCAATAATTAATGGCGTTTGCCACCCAGGTGACTGCGGATCGGCAACAGTAATAAAATTTCTCATTACTAAGGTTGTAATCAGCGCTCCGTATCCCGCTAAAATTCGAACAATAATCAGCACTATGGTGACTGCAATTCCATAACCGATAGCAGTATAAATATCTGTGTCGCCCAAGCCTGAAACAATTTCCGGCAGATCTAGACCGATCAGCATGAAAACAATCCCATTCAACAGGAAACAAAAACTTTCCCAAACCGTTACCGTACGTATTCGTGATGCACTGCTTAAAAAATCATGACTGCGGTAAGAAAGAAACAGTCCACCAGTGACTACTGCCAAAACTCCGGAGGCATGGAGCTGTTCAGCCGCAAGATACATGGAGAATGGCGCAATAAAAGTCAGTAATATATCTATATTTGGATCAGTAGGCAATATTTTATGCATTTTCAAAAAAACATACGCAATCCCAAGTCCTATTCCTAAACCGCCAAGGCACATCCATACAAAACTTCCAGCTGCTTCATGCCAGACAAACTGTCCTGTTGCAGCAGCAATCATCGCAAACCTGAAAATGATCAAAGAAGAAGCGTCATTCAGTAAACTTTCGCCTTCCAGGATGGAAGCCAGTCTTTTCGGAACTTTTACAAACTTTAAAATTGCTCCGGCGCTCACTGCATCTGGTGGCGAAACAATACCACCCAGCAAAAAACCAAGAGCCAGAGAAAATCCCGGAATAAAATAATTAGCAAAAACAGCAACTGAGAGTGCAGTAAAGAAAACGACTACGAAAGCAAAGCTGAAGATAATCCTGCGCCATCGCCATAGCTCTTTCCATGAGGTTGACCATGCTGCTTCATACAGTAATGGAGGCAAAAAAATGATAAATAATAATTCGGGTTCTATCTTAATGGAGGGTACTCCGGGAATAAAACTTATGACAAGTCCTGCTAACACCAGTAAAACCGGATATGCAACTTTAATCTTATTGGCCAGCATGATGAGCATCGTGATTAAGAAAACCAAGAAAAGATAAAATTCAAAGTCTTTTAGCATATACAAAATTTTAGATACTTAAATATATATTAAATTCTTAAAAATGTTTACACTTCTATGGAATTTTCCCCTTAGAAAACTAATTATTTTCTTCGTTCATACTTCAGCTTTGCCAATCCTGTTTTAAATGTTTTTACCGTAATAAATTCAAGCGCTTGTTCCGATCTTTCGTCTTTAGAATGCCTTTAATAATATCTTTCTTAATTGCCTGTCAATTCCAATTTATTCCAACAATCCGTCTTGTTTTTTTCTGATAACGGATTAGAGGCCGTTTATCAAGGATATTCAAATCCAAACTCAAATTTTTCTAATTTGTCATTCCTCAATTTATAACTTGCAAAGTATTTGGGCATATTATTATTTTCTAAAATTTTAGATTTACTGTCTTTCGGTTGTTCAATTACATAATAAAGTTCTATATAATCTTTGGTACTGTCAATTGGGGCATAACAATTCCCAAGTTTTTCAACAATTTGCTTTTTCGTCAAACCTAATTTTATTCCTTTCTCTGTTTTAAATGAATCAAAGTTTAACTTTTTAAATCCATCATTTGTTTTATCTGATTTCTCAACTTCAATAATTGAAATCTGGTTTTTACTATCTCCGGGATATTGTGTTAATGTTAAAGTTTCGTTTCCAAGTTTTGAATAAAATCTATATTGGTCAAATTTGTCAATACTATTTTCTGAACCAACAATTTTTGTAGCACTTTCCGAATTTCTCAAAATTATTCCTGAAATTGATGTATCAGATTCGCTAAAAACGCAATTTGATTTTTTTAGTTTTTCAATCGCTTCATATTTTAATCTTTCTGCTTGGTCTGGCTCTGGAACAAATTCAGTTCTTTCACTCTCTCCTACAGTTTCTTTTTGCAATTTATTGCAGCTAGTTAACAATAGTAATGTAAAAATTATCATTAAAATATTTTTCATTTTTTTCGTTTTGTTTTTAGGATGGCATCAAACGATCTAAAAATTATTAAAAACTGATTTACAAGCAGCTAAAACGACACTCAATTTAGTTCTGAATCCTCTATTTTGCTAAACTGCTATTACTTTTCATTTTTTTTGTCCATTTTGTATAACTTCTATTTTTGTGTATCTAAAAACTTTTCCCGCTTCGTCTTGTCCAACTTTTGACAATTCTCTTTTTGGAAATCCATTTTCAGTCACAACCCGTCCCGTCACTTTGATAATAATTGGCAAATTTTTTCCATTAAAAAGTCTGTCTGCATCAATTAATTTTTCATTTGCCGGTTCTAACCAATAATACCGCTTTTTGTTATTATCCTCCCTTTTTCGATCTTCACTCCATTGAGCACAAGTACAAGAAATTGCATTATAGATTAAAGTTAATTGTTCAACTTTACTGTCTATTTTAAAATTTGGATTGTCAATAACTTCAAGCTTTTTATATCTAAAAACCTTTGCTTTCGGCATTGGTTCTTCCGTTTCAAGAGTTCCTTTAGGATAATCTTCTCTTTCATAAAATTGTCCTGTAACTTTAATTCTGTGTCTAAATGCATCAAAATATATTGGTAATTCTATAGTACTGTCGGCGGGTTCAATGTAAAAATGTAGTTTTAAATAATTTTTTGTTTTGTCGCTATTTTCATTGTCTTTAGATTGAATCCATTGAGGACAAGCGCAACCCCAAACAGTATATTCAAGTTCTAAATTTTCAACTTTGTCCGTCAGGATATTTGTTGAATCAGAAATTACTTTTGTATGCTTATTCTCAATTTGCTTGTGCGTTATTACTTCATCAACTCGTTTTTTAGTTTCTGCCTGTTCACAAGAAACTAATGTCAAGCTTAAAAGTAAAAGTGTCAATATATTTTTAAGTCCAATCATTTTTCGTTTGATATATCGCCCTAAATGGCAGATAACTTTTGAATTTGCACATTGCCTCAATCCGAATGATATAAGTCTTTAACTAATTTAAAATATTTTTTGCAATCTGATTATCAAAATTTTATAACGGTTCAATTTTATCTCAGGATATAATTTGACTTATTTTTCCATTCACCATATTCCGCTAATGGTCTAAACCGCAATGTTGTAAATTCAAAATGAAAATCTTTTCTATCTCGCTCTTTCATCGCATTGATATGTCTTTTGGGCTGTGGCATTTTACTATGTCCATGTACCATATCTGTCATTGCTTTTTGTGTTTTCCAAATGGAAAAAGTAGAAATAATGTTAGGATATCGAATGGAAGCCAAAGACAGAGTTGTCCGATTATCATCTCGAACTTGCTTTTCAACCGGCCTTCCCCAACGAAGAAATCTTGGTATTTCCATATACTTCATTCGAGCAATAGTAACCGCTACTACAGGAGTATTTTCGTTTTCTATTTCTACTTCGTTTTTCGGAATTTGAAACCCTGAGATTCTTCCCCATTGTCTTAAGAATTCTAACCTTACATGCCATCCTTTTGCTATTTGTTGGCCTTTTGAGGTTGATTGTAAAAAAACATTTAGGTTGTTTTCATTTTCCCATTGAGCAAAAAATACAATTTCTCTGTTAAAAAATCTGGACTTAGAGAAAATAGGTGAACCTAGGATCATCGCAGACATTGTTTCGGCATAAATCAATCCTTCTATTTGTTTTGATTTAATAGGAAAAAACATAATTCTGAGAGCATCAATTATTGGTAATTTCACAAGATGATACGAAAATACAGTCATTTTTTTAGGTCAATTTGGTTACAAGTAATGTATATGTTTTCTATAAAACCAGTCTATAAAATATTGTACAATGGTAATACTGTTTCTACTTTTCTATTCTTGAATACCTACTCACCACATTCATTTTAGAGTCCCCTTGTTTTATGGTCAGAATATCTGCTTCTTGATTATAATTAACAGCGTATTTGTATTTCTGATTAGCTTTTTCATCAAGAATTATGTTCCCTTCTACAAGTTTATATTTTAAGTTAACTTCTGTTTGATCTCCATCAAGCTTATAGGTTGTAATGGTGCTTTTATTAATATGAAGTTCAGCGGTTTTAAACTGATTATACAATTTTTCACCTATTTTTTTCTTTTCCTCGGAATCTTTAAGATTACCTACTGTTTTCTCAAAATAATTAAGGGTATATTTTTCAACATTTTCATAATAAATGGTATCAGAATCCATCGTATAGAGATTCAGCTTCCAAGTTCCGGAAATGTCTTTATTAAGTCTCTTTTCAGGAAAAAATAAAATACTGATTATCAAAAATATCAAACAAGTAACAATCTTCATTTTAAGGTATTTATTGGGTTATTTCGTATCGTTTTTTTGTTTTCTTTGCTTGAGGAAAATGCTCCATAGTATAAAGGTGATTATTCCAATGAAGAATGTAAACATGAGCGCTACATTAAAAAAACCGGAAGCCTCATTACCCATTGTTCTCCCCCAATAGGGAACCATCATCGCAATGCACACGCTAATCATGGCTAAGAATGATAGTGAAGATAATATAACGAGTATTATGAGTAGAATTCGGGTTATTAGTTTTAGTTGCTTCATGGAGTTATTAAAGGGATCTCTAATTTAATATTAAATTAGAATATATTATTCAGATTTAGTTTTTACAAATCGTATAGTTTCAGAATCTTGCTTATTTTGATCCTCAAAATATAAACTATAATTGTTATCATTATCATAAGGACTTGCCCATTGAGACAGATTGCCATTTTCGTCATAGAATTCAAACAGCCCATCAGTACCTCCAGTTTTCCAAGTTCCCTGCTTTTTTAATCCTATTTTTTCGCGCCCGTCAAATAAATAGGTTCCATCATCAAATAAAGTTAATTTAGATCCATTTATTTTACTTCTACTTGATTTAGACGAGCCATTACCGGAAGAATTTAAAGTATAAGTACCTGCAAAATTTTCCATTTCACTTTCATTAATTGATGGCAATGTTCTAAAATACCAAACAGCAATTAATCCCCAACACAAAATAGGGATAACAGTAATTTTAAGAGCAGTTTTTTTTAATGCAGAAGATTTTTTAATAAAAGCAATACACATTACAATGAAAGCAATGATTATGAATAGTCCACTGATTAAAAGTAGCAGTATGAATAATAGACTTTCTAGCATATTTTTTAGAATATTATTGCGGGAAATTATAGGATAGCCAAATTACAAAAGATATTACCAGAATTATAGAAGTTAACGAACCAAATAATAGTCCCCATCCTATTTCTTTCATTTTTGACTTTTCCTGATATTTTAAAGTAATTAAAACTCCGGATATAGCGCAACATATAAATATGAATACTATTAAATCGAAACTATCTAATAATTGCAGCACTACGATCAGTAAAAATTCAATAAAAATTGTTAGAACAAAAGAAATTAATTTCAATTTTTTGCATTTTTGTAAATGTAATAAATATTATTCTTGATGGTTGCAGATTACATACCTATTGTTGCACTTTCAGACTATTTATTTCAAACAGACCAAGTATTTTACGTTTAAAACATCGAACACAAAATATCAAATTTTAAAAATCTGATAAAGAGATATTTATGAATAAAAAAAAGAGACAACTAATAAATTGTTGTCTCATTAAGTGACCAAAGCAGTAAAGTTTTCGAACACATTTGTTGAAGACTTGGCAAAACTTGCTGAGCTAAAAAACTGTAATACTATTAAGATAATCTAATAGAAACTTACAATATCTTCGAAAAAATAATGCTTAAAATAAATAAAGAGGAGAACAATTTAATTGATCAGGAATTAGGAATTAGTAAATGAACAAAATATCTTCAGCATTTTGATTTTTTTTATTCTCATACCTTGGAGAGTGAGGGATTCGAACCTCTTCTATGGAAACACCTACACCCCTCTATTCTTTTATCTTAAAATAGTTTATTCCATGATTTTGCCATAGACTTCACAACTATTCAAAATGTAAATATTGCTGCTCTTAAGTAAGTTAATTCTTTACAAAAAAAAGTATTTTTTACTTATGGAATTTAATGTACTCAGCCGATACCCCTCACATAAGTAAAAAGAAAAAATTCGGGGAAAAATATC
Source organism: Chryseobacterium taiwanense (assembly GCF_000813825.1). GTDB lineage: Bacteria > Bacteroidota > Bacteroidia > Flavobacteriales > Weeksellaceae > Chryseobacterium > Chryseobacterium taiwanense. The sequence goes on along the minus strand of NZ_JWTA01000008.1, from coordinate 62,803 downwards.
CGTTTTACAACATCTATTTTCCCCGAATACGACTTACAATATAATATGATAGGTTAATAAGGATCTTATTTCACTATATCTTTTGCTTTTTCAGATTCCATTAAATGATGTTCCAAAGTAGGAAGCGTCTTGCTTGCGAATGACTTCAAGGTAGATTCGGATCCTTCTGAAGCTTCTTTTTTAAATTCTTTTATGTCTTCCTTATGATCGCTCACCATGAAATCGGTATACATTTTATCAAATTCTGCCCCTTTTTTCACTTTTAGCTCATCATATTTCTTTTGTTTTTCCGAATCTAAAGTGGTGGGTAATGTATATCCTATTTCTGAAGCCCATTTTGCAAGTCCTTCATTTGCTTTAGTATGATCAGTAACCATCATTTTTCCTAATGCTTTTACAGCAGTATTTCCTGCATTGTCAGAGGCCAATTTTCCCATCATTACTTCCATAATACCTCCCCTTGCTGCATTTTCTGCAAATTCCTTGTCCTGCTCACTGAGTATTTTTTTAACGTCTCGTGTAGTGGATACGGTAATAGAATCCGTAACCGTCATTCCAGAATCGGCAGGTACAGTTACTACTGTACTGTCTGTAGATTGACTCACAATCATAGTTTCCTTTTTTTTGCAGGCCATGACAGCAAGGACTGACAAAAGAGTTACCATTGAATTTTTCATATTATAATTTAATTTTAGGTGTTTAGGGTCGTCTTAATTTATACCTCAACTCATTAAAATTGAGGTAATTTCTCCATTAAAACCTTGTAATCGAAAGTTTGGAAGTAAAGCAATCTTACCAAGATGAATAGGTATCTTGGTGCTTTTTATGAATACCTCAACCTAATCAAGCGGTTTTTTTCCTGTGATAATATTATAGAGAACCACAATAATTGCGATTACTAATAATACATGTACTAAATATCCCGTGCTGATTCCTGGTATGATTCCTAAAATTCCTAAAAGCCATACCGCAATACAGATAACTGCTATTAACCATAATATACTTCTCATGACAAAAAAATTTAAAGTTATACAATGAAATAAAGACATCGTTTCTGTCTATTATTAAAAAAATAGTTTATCGATCTTCACTAATCGGAAGCTCTATATACTCAAAGATATCTCTTTAAAAGTCTTTTGCTTATGACTCAAATCATAAACGAACGCCCAGTATTTGGTTATCTTTATAACACGATCATTCATATTTATTCCCAGCATTGTTTATCCCCCTCTTTGAGGGGGTATTTTTTTATCTGATATTTTTCAACAAATAATTAGAGTGATATTTGAAATAAGAACATGAAAAAAGCACTCTACTGAGTGCCCTGTTTAATCAGAGTTTCCTCCAACAAAAAAAATTATCTTTTTCAAAGGTATATATCCTTGATCTTACATCTTATGATCTGAATCATATGTAATGATTATATTTTGTTTTACATTTATACTAATATCATGCATATCTAGTCTATCATTATTATTTTCCCCTCTTTCGAGGGGATTTTTATTATACTAGTGTTTTATATTCTACACATTATTTTTTTTGGGTCGAAGGATTAGTCTGATAGAAGGATTATTAGTAATAAATAATCTTAACCAATCCAAAGCCAATCGGAGTTTATTTCGAAAGCCCACCAAGGGAATAATATGAATAAACAACCAAGTAAGCCAAGCTGTAAATCCTTTAAAAGAAAATCCGGGAATATCTACCACTGCGTTGAATTTTGAAATGATTGCCATCGTTCCTTTATCGTTATACATAAAGGGGGTTAAGACTTTCTCATCTTCAATCCTTTTTAAATTCTTTCCTAAATTTCTTCCCTGCTGAATGGCAACCTGAGCCAATTGAGGGTGGCCGTTAGGGTATTTTTCTTCTGTCATTTGCAAACAAATATCTCCCAATGCATATACATGATCAATTCCCTGAACCTTATTATATGCATCAACCAAAATTCTTCGTCCTTTTCCGATACTTTCCTGCGGTAAACCTTTTACTTCCCGACCAATCACTCCCGAGGTCCAGATCAACGTTTCCGTTTCAATAGATTTTCCGTCTGCCAAGATAACTTTTGAATCAATATAATCTTTTACCGCAACGTTTAAAATGATTTTAACACCCAGTTTTTCCAATTTGGTATATGCCGCTTTCTGAGCCATCTTACTCATTGGGGAGAGTAAAGCAGGAAGCGCATCAATAAGATAAATATGCATGAAGCTCCGATTAATTTCAGGATATTCTTTAGCAGCAATATATTGCCCCATTTCGGCAATCATTCCTGCCAGTTCCACTCCTGTAGGACCGCCTCCTGCAATCACGATATTCTGTAATTTTTGAGATTCTTTTACTTTATCATTTCTTGCCGCTTCTTCCATTGTCAAAAGCATATAATTTCTTACATAGAGTGCTTCATCAATTGTTTTCATAGGCAGGGCACATTTCTGTACATTCTCCATTCCAAAGAAGTTCGATTCCGTACCCAGCGCCAAAACAAGTTCATCATACTGAATTTCTCCATTCTCGGTTTCTATGGTTTTCTTTTCAGGGATCACCCTAATTAAACTTCCCATATAAAACCTTACATTTTTATAGTTTGAAAATAACTTTCTGAACGGATAACTGATATTGGAAGCTTCAATAAAAGAAGTGGCAACCTGGTAGATCAATGGTGGAAAAAAATGGTAATTATTTTTATCTACGAGTGTTATTATAAATCTATCGTCATTTACCAAAGATTTTATAAGATTAATCCCTGCAAACCCTCCACCTACTATGACAATGTGCTTTTTCATATGGCAATGAATTTTAAGTTATAGTACTTTATATTAATGAACAAAGTCAGAGGGAACAGCAATGTTAATTAACTAACCAATAATTCTAAAAATACTCTCAATTGGTAGGATTGAGTATTTATTTTACATTTTCTAAAGCAGTTATAGCTTTTATCAGATCAATTCCTTTTCCTAAAACAGGTTTGAACAAATCTCCTTTTTCCTGCAAACGTTCTGCCATATTCCTGATGGTAAAATCAGTAGGATGAAGACCTTTTTTTACTTCAGTCCATTCTAATGGTGCAGAAACCGGTGCTCCGGGTTTTGGCCGTATACTATATACACTTGCCAGTGTTTGTGCTCGTCTATTCTGCAAATAATCGAGATAGATTTTATTTTTATCTCTTTTTTGAAGGCTTCTTTCCAGGGTGGTAAGCTCCGGTAATTCCTGATGAACCAACTGCATGAGAACATGTCCAAAATCCTTCACCTGATCATAACTGTATTTTCCTCCCATCGGAATATACACATGAATACCAGAACTGCCTGATGTTTTCGGATATCCCATAATTTTTGCAATAGCTAAAACCTCCTTAACCGCTAATGCAGTTTCTATCACTTCTTCAAATGTATTTTTCTCAGAAGGATCAAGATCCAATACCAAATAATCAGGAAAATCGGCTTTAGGGATACGGCTTGTCCAGACGTTCAGTTCTATACAGCCTAAATTGTTCAGATATGCTAAGGTTTCCTTATCATTACAAATAATGTAATTGATGTATTTATCATTACTTTCAGAAAAGATTTTTTGTAAAGTCACCCAGTCCGGGGTATGCTCATCGGCATCTTTCTGATAAAAGTTCAATCCTTCGATCCCATTCGGAAAACGGTTGAGAGATTGCGGACGGTTTTTCAAATGGGGCAAAATAAATTTGGAAATGCTCTGATAATAGTCTACAACCTCTCCTTTTGTAATACCATCTGCCGGAAAATACAGCTTATTCTGATTGGTAAGCGTAACCTGCTGCTTTCCTATTTTCTTAACTTTATCTGTATCAGTGACTTTTTTTGCAGGGGTTTTAGCTTTCATATTCGGCTGTTTTTCAAGTGAATCAGTATCAAATTTCACATCTGTTTCATCTATGTCTTCTCTCAGTCGTAAAAAAACAGGATGTCGGTAGATATGATCTTTTGTAAGCTCCGTAAATTTTATTTCAGCTACTAATTCTGGTTTAATCCATGTAGCTTTGGAATTGGTTTTCGGGGTTATTTTGAATGCGGATTGCTTCACAATCAGTAGCTGCATCTTTTGGTGAATTTCTTTAAGACTTTGATCTGTAAATCCTGTTCCGGTATGTCCGCAAAACACCAATTCTCCATTCAGGTATTTCCCTAAAATAAGCGATCCGAACTGTTTTCTTGATCCTTTCGGTGCAGTAAATCCACACATCAGTGCTTCATCAGTTTTATGGATCTTTATTTTCAGCCATTCAGAGCTTCTGGTATTTTCTTTATATTCGCTTTCTGTTTTTTTGGCAATAATTCCTTCTAACCCCATATCTTGGGCAGCATGAAAGAAATCTTTTCCGTTTTGAAGAATATGGTCGTGATATTTGATGATTTCATTTTCAATCAAAGCCTCTTTCAACAATTCTTTCCGTTGTAGATAAGAAAGATTTTCCGTAGAATATCCGTTCAGCCAGAGCACATCAAAAACCTGATAGATCAAAACCAAGTCGGTATTTTGTTCTGCGATTCTCTGTAGCCACTGAAAATTAGGCTTTCCTTTATCGTCATAGGCAACAATTTCACCATCCAGAACCATTTCATGCTCCTGAATTTTGAGTGCATCGGCTACTTTTTTGAATGATTTTGAAAAATCCAGTCCGTTTCTGGAATACAGACGGATTTCACTGTTTCTTGTATCGGCGATTGCTCTGTACCCATCCCATTTTATTTCAAACGCCCAATCTTTGTCATCAAAAGGTTTTTCGCTTGTTTTACAGAGCATAGGTTTGATGAAATCAGACAATTTTTTCTCTCTGGAAAGTGCCGGAGCGTAATTTTTATAATGTTTTAGGCTTTCGGCGGTATCATTTTTTTTTTTACTGCTTTTCTCCTGAAGATAAGCCGTGACTTTAGATTTTTTTGAGGTATGCTCTTCGGCATCATAATCCTCTTCAACCGCATAACGGTCTTTATGCTTGATAAGAAGCCATGCATTTTCCTCCGTCGAGTTTTTGATTTTTACCAACGCAAACTCACCTTTCAGTTTTTTACCATGCAAAATAAATTTAAGAGATTGCTTATGCAGTTCCGCACGCATGATCAGGTCATCACTTTTTCCTTCTATTTTTTCTAAAGGCTCATAGATTCCTTCATCCCAGATCTCAACTTCTCCAGCTCCGTAATTTCCTTTGGGAATGCTTCCTTCAAAAGTCCGATATTCATAAGGATGATCTTCTACCATCATTGCCAGTCTTTTATCTACAGGATTAAGAGAAGGCCCCTTGGGAACTGCCCAACTTTTAAGCACTCCTTCCATTTCCAGACGAAAATCGTAATGTAACCGTGTTGCCGCATGACGCTGAATCACAAATCTCAGTTTTGCTTTACTTTGTTTTTCTTTGCCCTCCGGTTCGGAAGTTGCCTTAAAGTCTCTCTTTTTATGATATTCTTCTAATGGCATCTTACAAAAATTTTAAGTGGAACGAAAAAATTATCTGATGAAAGTCTTATCCTGCTTTTCTTTTTCCTGACTCGAGACTTGCTTTCAGCATAGCCATAAGATCAGTCGCTTTTCCTGCCGGTTCTTTTGTTTCTTTAGTTTTTGTTCTTTTACCTTTTGCCTTCTGCTTTATAATTTTCAGAAGGTCTTCATTGTAGGTATCTTTATACTTTGAAGGATCAAAAGTCTCTGCTAAAGATTTAATCAATGTTTCCGCCATTTTGAGCTCTTCCGCTTTCGGAGCCTTTCCTGACGGAATTTTCAGGTCTTCATACGTTCTCATCTCTTCAGGATACCTCATCCTGTTTACCATGAGAATTTCATCCTGATAAGGGCGGATCATGCAAAGAATTTCTCTTTCTCTTAGAATAAAAGAGCCTATTCCTGCCATTTTGGTTTTCATAAGAGCTTTCAGCAGTAATTTATAAGCTGCTTCACCATTTTTTTGAGGTTCTAAAAAATAAGGAGTTTCAAAAAGTGCGGGATCTATTTCCTCTTCTTTTACAAATTGCAAAATGCTGAGAATTTTTGATTTTTCAGGACTTACCGCCTGAAAATCTTCATCCTCCAAAACAATATATTTGTCTTCTATTTTGTAGCCTTTTACAATATTTTCCCAGGCTACTTCTTTGTTGGTATTTTCATTTACCCTTTTGTATTTGATATTGCTGAGATCTTTTTTGTCCAGCATATCCAGATCTAAAGTACTCGATTCACTGGCCGAGTACAGCTTGATCGGTATGTTTACCAATCCAAAACCTATGGCTCCATTCCAGATCGCTCTCATATTTTTTATTTTTATAGGTTAGAGTACAAAACCCTTTCCAAATTGAATCGGACAGTATTTTTTGAATCTATCAAATCTTTTGAGCCAGTTAAAAATCCAGAAAACCATTCACCAGTGTTTTCCACTGAATTTTTGAAATCCCAATCATTCCGCCTGCTGCGATTAGCAGGTTTCTGGCTTTATCTATGAACTCTGCATCCATATTCGGGGTTTCATTTCTTCCGTATATTCCTGCCTCAATAAAGTCTCTTCCTTTAAAGATTCCAAAGGTAGAAGTAGCATGATCAGAATAGAAATGTACAATATGTTGTGAGGTTTTATCCTGAGGATTTTTCGATGGTCTGCAGGTCATCATCAAAAAATCAAGGCAAATTCCATGGGTTTGCTCTTCAAACAAATCGATTACTTCTACCCAATCGTAACCTTTGGCTTCAACAGTTCCCGGCCCAGGAATGTCTATTCGTATATAATCGCCAATCACAGGAAACCGCTCTACCGTTTTCCCTTGCGAATCGAAAAGTTTAAAATCCGCAAATCCCTCTCCACAATAACTTTTCCAGTTATTAATCAACATGAATCTTTCTTTCAGAGTGTTAAATCCTTCATGTACATCTGCCGGATTTGCATAGTTTTTCTTAGCTTCCGTATCATGATAGCTTCCTTTCTTTTGAATCGGTACTCCGAAAAGTTCTTTAGGTTTCATGTGATCAATTTTAAATCTGATGATAAGGCTTATATATTAACTTCTTTAGAGTTTTCTCTGTTCTTGGGTTAACTTATCCGTTGATAATCAATCCTCCATTGGGATGGAGAACCTGTCCCGTAATCTGAGCCGCTGCTTCGGATGCCAGAAACAAAAAGCTTTCTGCAACTTCTTCGGGTGTGGCATTTCTCTCCAAAGGAGGTTTTCGGAGGTCTTCCTCTTTTTCATCAAAAGTTTCTTTTGTAAGAGGTGTTGCTACTGGTCCCGGAGCCACTGCATTTATTCTTATTCCTTTGGGTTTTGCCTGCAATGCTAAGGAACGGGTAAAAGAAACAATAGCTCCTTTTGTTGCTGCATAATCCAACAATTCGGGATGTCCCTGATAAGCGACGGCGGAAGTTGTATTGATGATACAATCACCTTCTTTTAAATAGGGAAATACTACTTTGGTCAGTAAAATCATTCCAATGATATTGGTATCAAACGTTTTCCTGATATTTTCTTCTTCCAAATCCTGAATCTGCTCTGCCGGAAACTGGGTTCCTGCATTATTGATAAGGATGTTAATTTTATTCCATTGTGATATGAGTTCCCTGACTGTATTTTCACAAAATTCATAATCATTAATATCCCCTGAAAAAAGCAGACATTTTCTTCCCAACGCTTCAATCTCGCTTTTCGTTTTTTCGGCTCCTTCATCATCTTCGTGATAAATGATGGCTACATCGGCTCCTTCTTTTGCAATAAGTAATGCTACCGCTTTACCAATCCCACTATCTGCTCCTGTAATGAGAACTGATTTTTCAGCTAACTTTAATTCTTTCATCTTTACTTTTTTTCAATTCTAAATTTGCTCTGGCTTCAGCATTTTTATTCATTTCTGCTTTAAAACACCCCAAAATGAACTCAGTGTAATATAATTGGGCATTCAGAGCTTGTGTTTTGGGGTGCAGTTCAAGTGTGTTTGTGTAAATAATTTCGCCTTTGTAAGAGAATGAAAAGAATGCAAATATTTTGTATGATGAATTTCTAATAGGAGTACAATATCCTGTTGTTGCAATTGACCAGTCTGCTTCGTAGAGTTTTGCAACATTCAAAGCCATCGTTTCCACAATATTTTCCGAAACACAGTCGCATGCTTCCGCTTCTTCTTTATCCACATTCAGTAATTTTACTTTCATGGGTAAAGTATATGCTGTCATTCCGCCTTTATACACCAATGATGCGTTAGGCATCTGAGATAAAGCCAGCTGTAAACATCCTGCGGTTACAGATTCTGCAACCGCAATTGTTTCATCTGCCGTCATTAATGACTGACTAATGTACTCCAGAAGATTTTTGTGAAATTCCATCGCATTATATTTTTAAATGATTGTTTTAGTGATTGATTGTTTTCTATTTTATCATAGAGTTCTAAGCATTTCTATCGAGCTCCAGATCCCAAACTCTATGGTTAGCAATGGCCTGTATGAATCGATCTGTGCCTTCTGCATCTTCCCCTGTAATGATTGCAGGATCTTCATGTGCTCTTGCTCCAACATTACTGTTCATGTACAAAGGCTCTGTTCCTGCATCAAAATAGATAGCTTTACAATGTTTATAAGCTTCATTAATAAAATGCAGTACCAAATGCCTGTTTTCCGGGATTAATAATTCTTTGACTGCATCTTCTCCTCCTGCTATGTATAAAGCATCAAAGCAAACACTTGCTGTACTTGTCAACGAATGTTTCGAAAGTAAAGTTGAGCCATCATTAGTTCTTACAGGAGCTAAACTCGGGGCAATCAGTTCTACCGTTCCTCCTTTTCCTTCCAGTTTCATTTTTAAATCATTACTCGCTCCTACATCCACACCTGCGGCAATGATAAACCCAATCTTCCTTCCCTGAATGGTATTTTTAACGGTATTCTCCATACTCAGAGCTTCCGAAATTTTTATTTCAGGTTCTTTTTCTTCACTCTGCAAATCAATCCTGTTTCCATCTGCAGGAATACTTTGATTAGGAAAATCCAGCTCTGTGACCTCAACTCCAATTTTTTCTGCAACCCTCCATGCTAAGAATTTATCTATATTAACCAACTGCCCAACCAATCTTTCTCTAATTTCCGGAATCGTCACTTTTGACAATTCAAAAATCAACGCATTCTGCAAATGTATTTTTTCAGGAGTAGACTGACTGTTATAGAATAATTTAGCCTGTGAATAATGATCTACAAAACTTTTGCTTCTTTCTCTAATCTTTGTTCCGGAAATTCTTTCTTCATGTGAACTAAAACCTCCTTCCTTCATCATCGCCTGAAACGGACAACCTCCTCCTATAGAATTGGGCTCATAGCTCACTTTTCCTTTCACGATCTGCTGTCTCATATGACCATCACGCTGATTATTATGAACGGTATTGATGGATCTGTTGATGGGAATTTCATGGAAATTAGGCGATCCAAGCCTTGACAATTGGGTATCGGTATAAGAGAATAATCTTCCCTGCAGCAAAGGATCATTGGTAAAATCGATTCCCGGAACGAGATGTCCCGGATGAAATGCCACCTGTTCGGTTTCTGCAAAAAAGTTATCCGGATTTCTGTTTAATGTTAACGTTCCGACAAGTTCCACCGGGACAAGTTCTTCGGGTACAATTTTCGTGGGATCCAAAAGGTCAAAATCAAAGGTATCTTCATCTTCTTCAGGAATCAACTGTACTCCAAAATCCCATTCAGGAAATATTCCTTTTTCAATGGATTCCCAAAGATCTCTTTTATGAAAGTCAGGATCAACTCCTGAAATTCTCTGTGCTTCGTCCCAAGCTACCGAATGAACTCCTAATTTCGGCTTAAAATGAAATTTAACGAAATGAACCTTTCCTTCTTCATTGATGAATTTAAAGGAATGAACCCCGAAACCCTCCATTCTGCTGAAACTTCTGGGAATTGCTCTGTCACTCATCAACCACATGATCATGTGCATACTTTCGGGCATTAATGATATAAAGTCCCAAAATGTATCGTGTGCAGAAGCCGCCTGCGGCATTTCATTATCAGGTTCCGGCTTTACGGCATGGACAAGATCTGGGAATTTGATGGCATCCTGAATAAAAAATACCGGCATATTATTCCCTACCAGATCATAATTTCCTTCTTCAGTGTAGAATTTAATCGCAAATCCGCGTACGTCCCTTGCCATATCTGTACTTCCCTTACTTCCTGCTACGGTAGAAAATCTTACGAAAACAGGAGTTTCTGTACCTTCTTCGGCCAAGAACCTTGCTTTTGTATATTTTGCCAAGCTTTTATTGAGTTTAAAAACGCCATGCGCTCCTGACCCTCTTGCGTGGACTACTCTTTCGGGAATTCTTTCATGATCGAAATGCGTTATCTTTTCTCTCAGAATGAAATCTTCAAGTAACGTTGGCCCTCTTTCGGCAGATTTTAAAGAATCCTGATTGTTATTAATCTTCAACCCTTGATTCGTGGTTAACTTTTCATTCTCATTCAAAGTTGTATCTAATTTTAGCTGCTCAGATTTTTGATTTAATGGTGTGTCTTCTTTCATATCAATATTTTTTGAATTGATCATTTATAATTATTTCAGAAAAGAAACTCCTCCCATCATATGTATTCAAAAATCATTTCTTTTCAGAGTATCCAATAACCCGTTGAGACATTCTTCTTCTTTTAGCACTTTATTATAGGCCGTCTTTGCATATAAAGTAAAGGAAGGATCATCAAAAGGTGTTTGAGTACTTGCGTTCTCTACTATATCATGATGAAGATTGTCTTTTATATGAAAAAGATATTCTCTAATATATTTTTCTATTAATTTTTTAAGAAGCTCAGATCGGGTATTCGCTTTTAATTTGTTCAACGATTTTACCAAAAAAGCTGTTGCTCCATAGGTATTTACTCCATCCTGAACGATCGTTTCGTTTTCAGATTTTTCTTTTTTCTCATATAAGTCTATAAATTTTGATGTATCATTTTCTATCATAGTTTAAAGGTGTTTTTTCGGATATGTGTATAAACTTTTCAAAATAGTGGAGATCATCTTTATCTTTTACAGACAGATAAAACATCATTTTTATGGGTTCTTTCTTCCCTATGCTTCCGAGAGAATCAAATTGGGCAATAAATGCCTTTATGGTTTCAATATCTGCATTTTGCGCCATTACAAGTACTAAAAAAATATTATCGTCAATTTCCTTTGCATAGATCGAGGCTCCCTCAGGAAACAAGTCTCCATTGTTTGTAATTTTTTGAAAACATTCTTGTTTTAATGTGTTCATAATTTTATGAGTATCCATAGTGCTGAGTATTCGTGGTTATGGAAGCAAAAAGCCATATAGAGAATTCTATATGGCTCCAGTATATATCAAGTGGTGTATTAATTTTATTTTTTACATCAAAATTGATAAAAGCCCCTCTATTTTAATAAGATCATCTAAGATTTATAAACGACTACCCCTTTACTTCTTATCTATAAAGAGGCAATCATTGTTAAAAGAATTATGAATTTTGTCTTCTTTTCAAAGCCCTGTATATAGATTCTGAGAAATCATAATTGTGTATTCTCTGTGTACTTTGCTTTGAATAATAATTCCCTCCTCCAGAATTATAATTTATTTAAAAGGTAATAGCGATGATCGTTCTGCTATCTTACCTGCTAAAAATTATTTAGTATGATTGATATGAAAAACTAGTTAGAAGTAAAAACGTATCAATACTCTATCTAAAGCTCTGATTTGTTGCTAGTTTAAATGTACAGCTTAATAATTCACTATTTTATGATTTCAGTCATAAAAAAAATAGATTATTAATATAAAATTTTTCTGTTTTCTATTTTGATTTTCCCTTCCTTCTCCATTTTTTTCAAGGCTCTGATTACTGTTTCTACACGAAGCCCCACTAAATTTGCAATTTGCTGTCTTGTAAGCTCTACCGGGAAACAATATTCGCAATCATTATCATGAAAGCTTCTAAGATAATCCAAGAGGCCTTTTAATCTTATAGAAGGGTTTAGGGATGCCATATTTTGCATCATCACCAGTTTATAGTATAGCCTTTGAGATAAACAATGGTTCATTTCCATTGAAATATCCGGATGTTTTTCCAACAGATCTATAAAATTGTTTTTGGGAAGCCTTATGATTTCTGTAGGAACCAGGCAAACAGCATTCATTGGATACAGCTTATCTAAAAAAATAAGAGAATCTCCAAAACTCTGCTTTTTCCCCAGAATGTTGTGAATAAACTCTTTACCTTCTTCATTATAATTATTCAGCTTTACCTTCCCTTCCGTAATCTGGAAATAATACGACACCTGATCTCCCTCGCTAAAAACCATTTGTCCTTTTTTAAAGATTTTCGTCTCACCACCCCATGAATACAAAAGCGATTCATCGATGTTCATACAGCTTTTTGTTTTCATTGTATTTTAATTTAAAATTGAGGAGACTCTATTTTTAGCATAAAAAATTTTAGTATAATATTTTTCGATCTTCTATTTTGAGAAGTCTGGCTCTTTCCATTCCTTTTATTGTCCGTATGGTTGTTTCCACACAAAGCCCTGTTAATCCTGCCATTTGTTGGCGAGTTAATGGAATTTTAAATGAATATTGCTGCTGATCCATCGCAAAACTTTTAAGATAATCCATCAATGCCATTAACTTTACCATAGGACTTTGAGAAGAGAGATTCTGAGTCATGATCAGTTTAAAATACAATCTTTGAGAAAGACATTTGTTCATTTCATAAGAAACTTCTGCATCTTCCCTTAATAAATCAAGAAATGCTTTTCGGGGAAGTTTTAAGATTTGACATTCTGTAATTGCTATGGCGTTAATAGGGTAAAATTTTTCCATAAACAATAAAGATTCTCCAATACTCTGACCATCTTCGATGATAATTTGTATCGTCTCCTTCCCTTCCTCATTGTAATTATTGAGTTTTACCTCGCCTTTTATAATCTGGAAATAAAATGCAGGCCAGTCTCCTTCCGTAAAAATAGACTCTGCAGGTGCATATGTAGTAATACTTGCTCCCATTGAATACAACAGATTTTCTTCAATAACCATAATAGCTTTTTTAATGTTATAAGAATAAATACAGGGAACTTTTAAGTCTGAATACAAATATTACACCTTCATATTGTTAACTAAAGTTAAATTTGAATATAAAAAAAACAATAAATAGTAGGTAAAACAATAAAATAGACAAAATTCTATTCAAAAAGTTCATAGATAATATAAAAACTCAGAAAAATATAAGTCAAAAATGAAGATTACATTTAAAAAACCTCCATGAAGAATTTTACTTTATTTTTTTGACTTTCACGATACTGTCTTTACGATATCTAACGGTATCCGAACCTGCTTTTAAAGTGTCCCGAACCACTAATGTATCATCTTTGATTAGGGTATCAGGAGTAATAATTGTATCCTGAATAGAAGTACTCTTATACACAGTTTCCTTTTTACAACTCCAAAATATAGTCAAAAATAGAGCTGAGAATAATACAGTAGATTTCATAATATTAAATTTTGTGGTGTTATTATCAAATTTAATGCATTATTTTCTGTTTATCTTATGATTTCAATCATAAAAAGAGAATGAAAAATAAAAATTCTTCTATCACAAATACAACACCAAATCTAATAGAAAATTTTCCCAAGTTCTATTTTGACCATTTTTTCCTTTTCCATTTTTTTTACCACACGGATGACAGTTTCAATTCTCAACCCCGTAAGAGAAGCTAACTGTTGTCTTGTAAAGGGAATCTGATAAGAAAAAGGTTCACTATACTGATGGTAATTTTTCAAACAATCCATTAGCTGTCTTACCCTTAGCAAAGGATTGCTTACGGAAAGATTATTGAGCATAATGTATCTGTAATACATTCTTTCGGCAGTATAGGTATACAAATCCCACAAAGATTTCGGACATTTTTTCAAAAACTCAAGGCATTTCAGTTTTGGAAGTTTTAAAATATCAGAATCTTCCAGCGCAATGGCGTTTATAGGGTAAGGCACTTCTGAAAATAAAAATGTCTCTCCAAAACAATGTCCTTTAAAGGGAACACTGTGAATAAACTCTCTTCCATCTTCATGGTAATTATTCAGCTTTACACTTCCGTGCTTTATTTGATAAAAATAATTAGGTTGTCCACCTTCCGTGAATATTACCTCATTTGCTTTATAAGTTTGCATTTCTGCTCCTAATGAAAGCAAAAGTTCTTCATTAAATATCATTTTTGAAGGCTAAAAGTTTTATTATTAATTTATATAAAACAAAAACATTAGAATTGCATAACATATCCTGCAAACGTTGATTACTTCAACAATAATGTTTCTTAATCGATCCCCAAAAATAGATAAAGACTTCACGAAAATTTATGATTACAATCATAAGTTCTATAGCAACAAGCTATAGTTGTCAAGTGTATACATAGAAATAATTACCCGTTTACAATCTCTCCTCCGTTAGGATGCAGAACTTGACCGCTGATGAATTGAGAATCGTCACACGCCAAAAAAAGAAAACACGGCGCAATTTCGTTAGGCATTCCTGCACGCTTCATAGGGGAATCACTTCCAAATTCCGAGTTTTTCTTAGGTTTAAATGAAGATGCAATCAACGGAGTCCAAACCGGACCTGGAGCCACCGCGTTTACTCTGATACCTTTATCCATAAGATTCGCGGATAAACTTCTCGTAAATGAAATTATAGCCCCTTTTGTTGCTGAATAATCGATCAGTTTTGGACTCCCTCTATAGGCAGTGACTGAAGAAGTATTGATGATACTGGAACCTTTTTTAAGGTATTGCATTGCATATTTTGTAATCCAGAAATAGGAGAAAAAATTGTTCTGGAAAGTCGTCAGCAATTGTTCCGTACTAATTTTCTCAATAGAATCGGCTTCCCAATGAAGTCCTGCGTTGTTGATGATAATATCAATTTTCTTATGAATTTTGATACTGTTTTCAATGACTTTTTTACAATGGTTCTCTTTTCCCAAGTCGCCTTTTATCAAAGTACATGTCCGGGAAAATGCTTCAACTTCCATTTGGGTCTGTTTTGCCTCTTTTGTTTCATTCAGATAAGCGATAATAATATCTGCACCTTCTTTAGCAAATAGTAATGCGACCGCTTTTCCTATTCCACTATCTCCCCCTGTAATTAAAGCTACTTTATTCTTTAACTTTCCTTCTTTAGGATACGCTAAGGGAGCAGTTTCAGGAAGGGGATTCATATTTTTTTCTACACCGGGTCGGTTTTGCTTTTGCAAAGGTCGAATCTTTTTTTTAGTCTCTTTTTGCATGTTGTTTTTTTAAAAGAGCTACAAATAATGTGCTACTATGAAACAAACAACTTTACATCTTTCTTTCAAAAAAAGGAATAAAATAAATCTGCACCGAAGACATTATGAACAAATCTCAGTACAAATAAAGGGGAAATTCTTTTCCATTTACTCAGATGTTCTCTAATTAAAATATCCCGTACCTTTGTATCAATTATAAATGAAATGGGATGCAAAAAGATAGTACACACAGAAAAAAAATCATTCGATATAGCTATATAAAACTCATTATAAGCTCGATTCTTGTAAGTATTGTTTGCTGCTTATTAGCCTATAGTTTCAAACATTTAACTGGTTATGTGCAGGATCATTTATTTGAAAGACTGATCACATTCGACAACAGGCTATTAATCATTTTTCCAAGTATAGGTATAACGATTATTTATTTCTTACGTAAGTATATCTTTCAGAACAGAAAAAATAAAGGGATTAAAGAAATATACACCACATTGGAAACCCGTAAGGATCATTTACCCTTTTTTAAAGTTCCATCCCATTACATCAATGGTTTTCTGACTGTAATTTTTGGAGGCTCTACCGGTGTTGAAGTATCTACAGTGGTAGCAACTGCCACAGTCGGAAATCAGGCTTATAAACATTTGCATTCTGCATGGGCATATAAAACGGAACTCATCTGCGCCGGAGTAATTGCCGGAGTGACCTTATTATTCGGAAGTGCTCTTGGTGGTTTTCTATTTGCCTTTGAAGTTATCGCACGTAAGTATAGTAAGAGTCTGGTGATTAGTGGAATTTGTTCTATGCTTATTGCTCAACTATTTGTTCATTATATTGACTCCAGTTCACTACTTCCTTTTGAAGTAAAAGAATGGCACTGGGAAGCTCTCCCCTTTGTAGCCGTATTAGGATTAATTGGTGGATTTCTGGCACTCTACTTCACAAAGATTGTCATTTATGCCAAAACATTTTTTGGAACAATAAAGAATAATTTTATTCGTGTTAATTTAGGTGCCATAACGGTTGGAGGATTTATCTTTTTCCTTCCCGCTCTTTATGGAGATAGCTATCACGGACTTGGCAAAATTCTGGAAAGCAGTTTACATGATTCTGTAAATATGGCTTATTTTCTCCCTCTACTGCTGTTTATTTTCATTAAACCTTTAGCAGCATCACTCACTCTTGGAGCCGGTGGTGACGGAGGCGTTTTTGCTCCCAGTATTGTGACGGGAGCCTTTTTAGGAGTTGTTTTCGCGCAGTTTTGTAACCATTACTTTGGTGCTCATCTTATTATTATAAATTTTGCATTATTTGGTGCTGCTGCTATGCTTTCAGCTGCTATTCATGCGCCTTTTACTGCTATTTTCATTATTGCCAGTATTGTACCATCCGGTCATTTGTTATTATTTCCTTTATTAATCGCAAGTGTTATTTCCAAAATGCTTGCAAAAAAGATCTATCCTTATAATGTGTACACCTATAAGGAGATTGCCCATCATTAAAAATGAGAAAAGTAATTGCAGCAATCAATATGACTATAGATGGATTTTGTGATCATACAGCCATCACACCAGATAAAGAAATCCATCAGCATTATGAGAATCTCTTGTTGAATGCAGGTGTAATCTTGTACGGCAGAATCACCTATCAGCTGATGCAATACTGGCAAGAATTGTTGGAACATCCTAGCGGTGAAAAATCTATGGATGATTTTGCTGTTGCCATTGATAAAATTCCGAAATTCGTTTTTTCCCATTCGTTGGAAACTACAGGATGGGATAGTGCAACTCTGTCCCAAACATCCCTTCAAGAGACTGTGGTAGCCATAAAAAATCAACCTGGTAAAGATATTTTGGTCGGTAGCCGAAGTATTATCATTCAACTTCTTCAGCTTGGTCTCATCGATGAACTTCAATTGTGTATCCATCCCGTCATTGCAGGTAATGGTTTACCACTATTTAAGGACATTAATCAAAGAATGCTTCTTAAACATACAAAAACTAAAAATTTTGAGGGCGGTGCTACCATTCTTTACTTTGAACCTAAGTAATTTGTTCTTTTATAATTCGATTTTAACAATATAAAGTAACATGAATACCATAATAGATAAAGTAGCATTAATCTGCATTTCAGAAAAAAAGATTTTAACCGCACTTTCCAAATCGAAAACCAATCTTTATTTGCCCGGTGGTAAAAGAGAACCCTATGAATCCAATACAGAATGCCTGAAAAGAGAAATCATGGAAGAATTGAATGTCGAAATTTCAGATCACTCCATACGCTATTTTGGTATATTTGAAGCTCCTGCTGATGGCAAGGAAACGGACGTTTGGGTTAAAATGACATGCTATTTTGCAGACTATTCCGGTTCACTCGCTGCTTCCAATGAAATAGAATCATTCGAATGGATATCACATGATGATAGGAATAGAACCTCAGCAGTTGTTAAGATTATTTTAGATCGACTGAAATGCTTGGATTTAATAAATTAAATTGTACCATTAAAAACTTTGCCGTTTATTTATCCGCATTATTTATTTTTATACATAAAATAGCAAATAAAAAGACACACATTTACCAGTACAGCAAAAGCATTTGAAAAAATAATGGGTAATTCATTTTTAAGAAATCCATACCATACCCATAAGGAAAGTCCTAAAATAAGAACGAGAATCATGACCCAAGATAGATCACTGGCATTTTTTTCTCTGATTACTTTTATAAGCTGGGGAAGCATTGAAAGGGAAGTTAGAGTTCCGGCAACAATTCCTAAAATATTCTCATTAATCATTACAGTCTTCTTTTTATCTATTCCTAAATTAATCTTCATCTTTTGTGTTTTTCACCAGACTAATTCCAGAGAAAAAGAAAATCAATCCAAGAACTCCAACCACCCCTAAAGTGGTATATTCTGAATTTTTATTAATCAATTCATAACCGGTATAAAGTAAACCAACAATTCCAAGAACCGTTAGTATAGTTCCAAAAATACGTTTGACATTCATAACTATTTGTTTTATATTGATTAAACTTTTAAAAAAACTGCAAATTTTAAGCCGCTTGTTTAAAATCTATTTTCCATTAAAAGATAAAAGCAAAAAAGAAACATTAGACTATTTGAAGTTCGGTGCTTTTTTAATGTGTTAAAAACTTAGAAAGTTCTCGCTTAGCAATATCCTGTAAAATCAAAAGGCATAATAGTTGATTTATAGGAAGAACTAATCACAATTTTATTATTATGTCACACTCAATTTCACCCCACGAAAATCTGAGCGGTTCTGTTGCAATTGAAAAAATCAAACACATAACCGAAGGTTCAGGAACCTGTTTTTTCTCTACTCATGTAAATGGTGACACCAAAAGCCGTCCTATGGCTTTGCAAGAAGTGGATACTGAAGGAAATCTTTGGTTTTTAAGCGATGTAAACAGCGATAAAAATCATGAAATATTCTCCGATTCTGATGTAGAACTCTATTTTATGAATCATTCCAAGTATGAATACATGCTCATTAAAGGAAAAGCTACCGTATCACAAGACAAAGCCCTTATTGAAAAATATTGGACTGATTTTGCCAATGCATGGTTTGACGGAAAAGATGATCCAAGTATCAGTGTTATTAAAGTAGCTCCAAATGACGGATACTATTACGAAACCAAACAAAATAAGCTGGTAGCGATGTCCAAAATGATTTTTGCCGCTATTACAGGAAAATCTATTGAAGATGGGGGTATAGAAGGAAAATTAGAAATCTAAGAAAGAATTTTAAATGCTCCTAAAATTCACTCCTAAAGGCATTTACTGTATTCCGGGTAAATTTTATATTGACCCTTGGAAGCCTGTAGATTTAGCGGTCATTACCCATGGCCATGCCGATCACGCCCGAAGCGGAATGAAAAAATACCTGTGTCATCACTTTACCAGACCTATTTTGCATTCCAGAATCGGAAAAGAAATTGAATGTCAAAGTCTGGAATATGGTGAAATCCTTACTATTAACGGAGTAAAAGTATCCCTTCATCCTGCGGGTCATATCATTGGTTCTGCTCAGATCCGGATGGAATATAAAGGTTATGTTTCGGTTGTTTCTGGTGATTATAAAATTCAGAATGACGGAATTTCCACCCCTTTCGAATCTGTACGATGTAACGAATTCGTTTCCGAAAGCACGTTTGGACTTCCTATCTACAATTGGCTTCCAGTCGAGGAACAGGAACAGCAAATGCGGAATTGGGTTGAGCAAAATAAATCTAATGGTAAAACCTCTGTATTTATAGGTTATTCATTAGGAAAATCGCAGAGAATCATGAAAGCTTTGGAAGGACTGGATGAGCTCCATGTCCACTACTCTATTGCGAAACTAAATGAAGCCTACGAAAGTGTAGGAATACAATTACCCAATTATAAAACAGTAGATCTCCGTGAAGATAAAAAACACCTCAACGGCAAAATAGTGATCCTTCCACCCGCTCTTATTGACAATCCGGCGATGAAGAAAATCCCTAATTTGGCATATGCCATTTGTTCCGGCTGGATGCAGATCCGTGGAGCCAGACGTTGGAGAAGTGCAGATGCAGGTTTTGCAATAAGCGATCATGCCGACTGGCCCGGCTTGATTTCAGCGATTAAAGCTACCGAAGCGGAAAAAGTACATATCACCCACGGACAAACCGCTGTTTTTTCAAAATATTTAACTGAAATAGGAATTCCCGCTGATGAAGTAAAAACCGAGTATGGAAACGATGAGGAAACCACAGAATTTGAACCAGAATGAAAGATTTTGCCACTTTAATCAATGCGCTCGACAGCACCAACAAAGCTTCCCTAAAACAGGAAGCTATTTTGAGGTTTATGGAAGAAGCTGATTCACAAGATAAAATGTGGTTTTTAGCATTATTTACAGGTAAAAAGCCTAAACGGAACATCAACTCTACGATCATGAAACAATGGGCGATGGAAGCCGCCCATATTCCTGAATGGCTGTTTGTGGAAAGCTATTCTTCCGTAGGAGATCTGGGAGAAACCATTTCACTGTTGCTTCCACCACCTCAACATACTACAGAATATTCACTTTCTGAATGGATGAATAAAATTATTGCACTAAAGGATTATTCCGAGGAACAGAAAAAAGAATTTGTTTTAGATACGTGGAAAAGCTTGGATACGGTGGAACGTTTTATTTTCAACAAATTACTGGGCGGAAGTTTCCGAATCGGTGTATCTTCAAAAACCCTTATTAATACGCTGGCCAAACATTATCACTTGGAAGCCGCTGCCGTTGCCCACAGCATTATGGGCGACTGGAATCCTCAGGAAATGGATTTCGATGCTTTAATCAAAGGGGAATATACCAACACCAATTTGTCAAAACCTTACCCTTTCTGTCTCGCCTATGCATTAGAAAAAAAACTGCAGGATTTAGGTTCGGAAAGTGATTGGCAGGCGGAATATAAATGGGACGGAATCCGTGGACAGCTGATTAGAAGAAATAATGAAATCTTCATTTGGTCCCGTGGTGAAGAATTGGTTACCCAGCAATTTCCTGAAATTGAAGCAGAACTTTCAACGTGGCAAGGAAACTTTGTATTAGACGGTGAAATTCTGGCTTTTAAAGATAATGCGGTTCTTAATTTTAATGAACTTCAAAAAAGGCTGAACCGGAAATCTTTAACAAAAAAAATGATGAAAGAAATTCCTGTCGTAGTTTTTGTTTATGATCTTCTGGAGTTTGAAGGAGAAGATTATCGTGAAAAACCACTCGCTGAAAGGCGAAAAAAATTAGAAGAACTCCTGCAAAATAATTCTTCCGAAAAGCTGATGATCTCCTCTGTTATTCCTTTTAAAGACTGGAATACCCTTCCCGAAATCAGGGAAAAATCAAGGGAAATCAACAGCGAGGGTCTAATGCTGAAAAATTACACTTCCCCTTATCACACCGGCAGAAAAAAAGGGGACTGGTGGAAATGGAAAATCGATCCTCTAACAATTGATGCCGTTCTTATCTATGCTCAAAAAGGCAGCGGAAGAAGAAGCGCGTATTATACAGATTACACTTTTGCTGTAAAAAAAGAAGGGAAGCTTGTGACCATCGCCAAAGCTTATTCCGGCTTAACGGATAAAGAAATTCAGGAAGTCAGCCAATTCATTTCTAAAAATGTGCTGGAAAAATTTGGTCCTGTACGAACTGTAAAACCCGAGCTGGTTTTTGAAATTGCTTTTGAGGGGATTGGATACAGCAGCCGTCATAAATCGGGAGTAGCCTTACGGTTTCCGCGGATATTGCGGTGGCGGAAAGATAAAAAAGCAGATGAAATAGACGATATAGAAGAGATAAAAAAACTTATTACGTGACATCAAAATTCGAACAGTCAGAAGGTTTTCGCATCATTCAGCAATGGCTGCATGAGAAAGATATGTCGCCTTTTTCTTTTCAGAAAGAGACGTGGCAGCGCTTTGCCAACGGCTATTCGGGAATGGTGATTGCGCCTACAGGATTCGGAAAAACCTATTCCGTCTTTGTCGCTGTTCTTATCGATTTTTTTAATCATCCTGAACGTTATAAAACAGGATTGAAGCTGCTTTGGATCACTCCCCTCCGTTCACTGGCAAAAGATCTGGCAAGAGCCATGCAGGAAGCTATAAATGAAATAGGCCTGGACTGGATTGTGGAAGTAAGAAACGGAGACACTGATGCTAAACAAAAACAGCGTCAGAGCAAAGCCATGCCGGATATTCTGCTCGTCACTCCGGAAAGTTTACATCTTTTGATGGCTCAAAAAGACAATCAGCGTTTTTTTAAAAATGTACACTGCATAGCAGTAGACGAATGGCACGAATTGTTGAGTACCAAACGCGGTGTGATGGTAGAATTGGCATTAGCCGTTCTCAAATACAGGAATCCTCAAATCAGAATCTGGGGAATTACTGCTACCATAGGAAATCTTGATGAAGCACTTGAAGTGTTAATTCCTGATCCTAAGAAAAGAACTAAAGTAATTGCTAAGGAGCAAAAGAAAATAGATATTTTATCAATCTATCCTCCTGAAGTTGAAATATTACCATGGGCAGGACATTTAGGAGGAAAACTGGTGCAAGAAGTTGTTCCAGTCATTCTCAAATCAAAGTCAACCCTTGTTTTTACAAATACACGGAGCCAGGCTGAAATGTGGTATCAATTGCTATTAGAAGCTTATTCTGATTTTGCGGGACAAATTGCTTTGCATCACAGCTCTATTGATGCTCATTTACGGCAATGGGTAGAAGAGAATCTGAATTCCGGAGCATTAAAAGCAGTGGTTTCCACCTCATCTTTAGACTTAGGAGTAGATTTTAAACCTGTGGATACCGTCATTCAGGTCGGCTCCAGCAAAGGAGTCGCCCGGTTTATGCAGCGTGCAGGACGAAGCGGACATTCCCCGTTTGAAACTTCTACCATTTATTTCGTTCCTACCCATTCGTTGGAGCTCATCGAAGTTTCCGCACTGAAAGAAGCCGTAAAAAATAAAGTGATTGAAAAACGGGAACCCTTCATTTTAGCCTACGATGTATTGGTTCAGTTTCTTGTTACTCTGGCTTTAGGAGGAGGGTTTTATGCGGGTGAACTTTTTTCTGTGATTAAAGGAACTTATGCTTTTTCAGAACTTAAAGAGGAAGAATGGAAATGGTGCATTTATTTCATCACACAGGGCGGAAAAACTGGAAAAAACTACGAAGAATTTCATAAAGTGATTCAGAAAGAGGATGGAAAACTAGTCGTTGAAAAAAGAAAAATTGCCATGCTTCATCGGATGAATATTGGTGTTATCGTGAGTGATTCTATGTTAAGGGTAAAATTTCTGTCCGGTGGTTATATAGGAATGATTGAAGAATATTTCATTTCAAAACTGCATAAAGGAGATAAATTTGTGTTGGCCGGTCGTATTTTAGAATATGTGATGCTGAAAGAAATGACGGTCTATGTCAGATTATCCAGCGGAAAAGCCATCACCCCGAGCTGGCTGGGTGGAAGACTACCACTTTCATCAAACCTCAGTTTCTTTTTAAGAAAAAAATTAGCAGAATCTTTATCTCCCCATTCCAGAGAAAAGGAACTTAAATTTTTACATCCTTTACTCGTCAACCAAAATGAAAATTCACACATTCCCAAAGAGAATGAATTTCTGGTAGAGCAGATCAAAACCAGAGAAAGTTATCATTTATTCTTTTATCCTTTTGAAGGGCGTTTGGTACATGAAGTGATGGCTGCTTTATTGGCTTATAGGATCTCAAAACTATATCCTATAAGTTTTTCAATGGCAATGAATGATTATGGCTTTGAATTGTTTTCAGATAAAGAAATCAAATTATCAGAAGAAGAGCTTCATCATATTCTTTCCAAAGAAAATTTAATGCAGGACGTGATCAGCAGTGTAAATTCAACGGAAATGGCACGAAGAAAATTCCGGGATATCGCGGTGATCTCCGGAATGGTTATTCAAACCATGCCAGGAAGACAGATCAATAATAAATCATTGCAATCCTCTTCAGGGATTATCTTCTCCGTTTTGGAAGACTATGATCCTGAAAATTTATTGCTTCGCCAAGCTTATACAGAAGTTTTCAACCAGCAGTTGGAAGAAGTCCGATTGATTGCTGCATTTGAGAGAATTCATCAAAGTAAAATTATTTATATTCATTCTGACCGTTTTACTCCCTTAAGCTTTCCTATAAAAGTTGACAGCCTTAGACAATCTTTATCCAGTGAAGATTTAACTTCAAGAATTCATAAGATGCAAGAAGCCAATTTGAAAAAGAAAAACAGAAAGAAATGAAGATTATCGAAAAGCTTATTTCTATTAAAGAACACCACTTTATTTTAACCAATCAACGTGCTTTGTTTTGGAAAGAATCTTCTGCATTGGTTTTATCTGACTTACACTTAGGAAAGACAGCACACTTCAGAAAAAACGGGATTGCTTTACCCTCCGATATTATACATCAGGATTTAAAAAGGTTATCAAGTTTAATTTATCATTTCAAAGCAGAAAAAATCATTATCGTAGGCGATTTTCTTCACGCAGGAAAAAATTCGGAATTTGAACTCTTTGCAAACTGGAAAATGCAGTTTCCCACTCTATCTGTTATTTTAGTAAAAGGAAATCATGACCGTATTTCAGAAAAGGATATTCTGGAGTTAGGAGTTTCCGAAATCCATACGATTTACAAGGAAAATGAATTTATTTTCAGCCATCAGAATCTGAAAGATGAGTCACAGTTTGTGATTTCAGGACATCTTCATCCGGGCGTTATGTTACAATCGTCAACCAAAAGATTAAAATTTCCGTGTTATATTGTGACTGATCATCAGCTAATTTTACCCGCTTTCAGCACATTTACCGGCCTGGATACCCAAGATTATTTTCCCAACGCACAAAAATATATTTTTACTCAGGATTCTATTTTTTTAATTTCTTAAAACGTAAAACCCTTCCTTACATAAAGGACATACAGGAATTTAGAATAATTTTAAAGTATTGAAACCGGGTGTTGGACTTGTTTTTGATGATCATATACTTAAATACACCACATTATGAACACAAAAAGAATTTCAGTACAACTAGAAACGGCATTATCCACGCAAATGAATGTGGAAGATTTGCAATCCCGAGTATACTTATCTTACGGAATCTGGGCAACCGATCAAGGCTATGACGGCATTGGAAATTTTTTGTTTCGACATGCGCAGGAAGAACGTAATCATTCTATTAAGTTTATGGAATATATTCTAAATCGAGGCGGAAAACCTAAGGTTGAAGCAATTCCATCTCCCGGAAAGGATCCCAAAAGCTTATCCGATTGTTTTAATTCAGTATTCAAACATGAAGTTGACAATACAGAAAAAATTTACGCCTTGGTAGATTTAGCTTTAACAGAAAAAGATTGGGCAACCTGGAACTTTTTACAATGGTTTGTGAAAGAACAAATTGAAGAAGAAACCTTAGCAATGGATCTTATAGACAAACTTAAAATTGCCGGAGGTGATCAAGCTTCTGATGAATCATTATTTACCCTAGATAAAACATTAGCAGAAATGCCTGACGAAGCAAAATTGGCACAAACCGCAACTGGTGAAAATCCTTAAAACCTTTTCAGTAAATCTAATGTTTGAAATCTTAAAAAGGAGTCATCTATTTTCTAACATAATTATTTTTTTTAGGAATACCGTTCGAATTAATTAGGTAAAAACAATTGCTTTGATTATCCCAATTAATTTACAGCATTTCTGAAAATGTGATTATACATTAAAAAAGATGTAATTATTTAAATTACATCTTTTTTAATTTTAAGACAGTTCCTACTTTAGTTTCACCAAAGTGTTTAGCTATTTATAAAGAGTCTTTCAGAAAATTCTGCCATACGAGAAAATTCATAAAAAGCTTTAATTAAATTATGGTTACTATATACTTAAAGGTACCAGTCTTATTTTTACACTGAAAAATGAATTATACTTCTCGATAAATAGTAAAATTGATTAAAAAATAATATTATATTTTTTTATTCGGTACATCCAAGTATATAGTTGCCTTGAAAAGGTGACAATATACTTAAATGTACCAGATACAACTTTCTCTAAAAATATCACCCTCACTGTTAGATTTATATATCCTAGATTGATTGTAGACAAATATTATTTTATATTTTTGATTTGGTACATCCAAATATGTAGTTACCTAATTTTATCAATTAGACTGTATAAGTAGATAATATAGGCTCCAACGTTTCCGCATATTCTGCAATTAATTTTTCTTTCAAAAATCTGATCTGATCGCCATATAGACTATTCTTTCTCTGTCCAAAATACATGGTATTTTGGACATCATTGTACCCCCGCCACAAAACCTTGACCTCGTTTTTGGCAAAGGCCTCCCTGCAGATAAAATCAGGCAGTACAGCCAAGCCCTGCCCCACTGACAGACAACGGATGATCGAAAACTTATTTGGAACAATATAATTAGGTACAAATTCCGGCATGATGCCAAAATTTTCCTGCCAGAACTGATTCAGAAGTTTCATGTCGGATGCTGTGTTATACCAAATCTGCTGCTGGAACCAGTTTTTCAACGATTCACTGTCATGCGGATCGATCGTTTCCCAGCCTGAAAGATCGGTATTTTTTCCGCAGACAACCATGAGGGTTTCAGTGGTAAAGGCTTCAAACTCTAAAATATTATCCTCCTTTGGCTTTGTGGTCAGAATAAGGTCCGCGCCGCCATTCTCAAGCAGTTCGGTCAGCTTCTCGTTCTCTCCGAACTGCATGATCAGGTTAAAGTCAATATAAGGAATATGCTGTTCAAGCGCCTGCTGAAAAGTTTCAACACACATCCCGACACTTACCGTAGGTCGGTCAGATCCGGCTTTACGTCTGAACCGCCCCTGGATTTCTTCAAGAACATTCAAAGAATGCTGCATCTGCTGATACAATAAATGCCCTCTTTCCGTGGGAACCATCTTTCGGGCTTTTCTTTCAAATAAAGGATAACCGGTATAAGTTTCCAGGGAATTGAGATGTATCCCAACTCCGGGCTGTGATACAAACAGCTGCTTTGCTGCACCGCTAAGCGTTCCCGTTTCATAAATAGCCTTAAAAGTCCTGAACCATTCCAAATTAGCATTCATATATAAATATTTTTATAGTTATGTAAAAATACTATTATTTTTATTTAATAAAAACTGTCCATAATTTTGCCTATAGATTTTTAACATATTGTAATGCAAAAGATACTGGTAATAAACGCAGGAATGAAATTTGCCCATTCCGGTGGTAAGCTAAATGAGACGATCACTGTCTGGGACAGATTATTCTTTACTGCCAAAAATGGATTTGAGCTAAGAATCACCGAAACCGGAGACGGAGATTATGATATCGAAGAAGAAATAGAAAAGTTTCTTTGGGCTGACACTATTATCTATCATTTTCCCATCTGGTGGATGTATATTCCATTTACATTAAAAGAATATATTGATAAGGTTTTTACTGCGGGACATCGAAAAGGCATGTATTATAGTGATGGAAGAAAAGCCGACAATCCCACACGTAATTATGGAACCGGTGGGCTGCTTGGTGACAAACGGTATATGGTGACGACTACATGGAATGCCCCGGAGGATGCTTTTACCATTCCCGAGGAATTCTTTCAAGGTAGGAGCGTCGATGATGGTGTACTGTTTCCTTTTCACAGGATGAACGCATTCTGCGGACTTAAGCAACTGCCCAGCATACACTTCCACGATGTGGAAAAAAATGGCTCACCGGAACTGGTCGAAGCATTTAAGCAGGAGTACCTGCTGCATGTGCAGTCTCTTTTCAAAAATAATGGCGTGATTTTATAGATAGAAAGTAAGACCAAAGATATGATCAATATAAAAAATTTACTGCTACTGGCTTTTTGTTTTTTCAATACCGCAATCTTTGCGCAGCAGCAGTATATACTGGCTCTGTCAAAGGGAGAAAAGAAACTTGTGGTCATGGATTATACCACCCTGGAGGTTATCAAAAAAATTCCAGTGGGTGATGATCCGCACGAAATTGTAACCAATAGCGATGGTACCAGAGCCTATACTCAATTCCGCTTATGAATGCGGGCGGACACGAAATCAACGTGATCAATCTTCAAACACTTGAACCTGAGCAAACGATCAATACGAGCCCCTTTACCATACCGCATGGACTGGTTTTCAGGAATGATTCACTTTGGTATACGGCCCAGGGATCCAAAAATGTAGTCGTCTATGACCTCAAACAGAACGGACCTGTTAAAGCTTTAGGAACGGGACAGGATTTTACCCACCTCATATACCTGACGAAAAACGGAAAGACCTTCTACACCACAAATGTTGAAAGCGGCACACTGAGTATCTATGAGAATAAGGAAATACCGCCATACATGCCGCCAACAGGTGTACTGCCTGCTGGTGCAAAGCCCAGAAATGACTGGCGGCAGACCTTGGTGGATGTTGGTCTTGGAGCTGAGGGCTTCGATGTTTCCCGGGATGAAAAAGAGCTATGGACAGCAAGACCAGATGGAACCATTGTGATAGTTGACCTCGAAAAAAAACAGTTCAAACATAAAATCCATACAGAGGTTCAGGGACTTCCCCGTCTAAAGATCACCCAGGATGGTAAAACGGTGTGTATCGTCAGTGTAAAAACTGGGGACCTGCTATTTTACAACAGAAAGACTTTAAAATTAGAAAAAAGAATGCAGGTTGGACAGGGAGCCGGAATCTATATCGACAGTAACAACAGGATGTTTATTTCCTGTACCCCAAACAATTATGTTTCGGTGATTGACCTGTTGACACAAAAGGAAATCAAGCGTTTACCTATGGAGCGTCCTGATGGTATAACTTCTGTTACTACCCCCTAATAAATTTAAAAATCAAGCCTTAAAGGAGGCTGTTAATAATAAAAATTATAAAATATGCAAAATTCAATAAACTGGCCTGAGGGATATTTGCCGGGTCTAACAGATAATTATTGTTCAAATGAAGTAATCGTAAAGGGTTTGACCATAGAAGAAGTCTGGCCCTATCTAAACAATCCTTTTGCCTGGCCGAAATACTACGCGAATTCATCCGATATTGAATTTGAAAATAATGGAGGACCCGAATTCACCTCAGATTCACGTTTCCGCTTTAAAACATTCGGCTTTCCGATAGAAGCTGAAATAACTGAATTTGTACCACCTGCAGATGGCAATCCTGCCAGAATTTCATGGCATGGATGGGCCGAAGGTGATGAGGAAACAAGACTGGACGTCATCCATGCATGGCTGATCGAAGACCTTGACGGAGACAGAGTTCGCATCCTGACCCAGGAATCACAGATCGGAAAACCTGCCAGAGAACTGGCTGCGCAAAAACCCAATCCGATGATCAATGGACATCAGGACTGGCTGGAAGGTTTAATTAAGGCTGCACAGACTAAACTTGAAATATAACTTTAACTCAAAACAGGATCACAATGATAAGCAGACTAATGCTCCCTATCATGCTCATGATAGGGCTGACTGTAAATGCCCAGCAATTAGAGAAGGTCACAGACTACAAGGGGCAGCAGGTAACAGGAATCAGCGTAAATGAAGATGGACGGAGTTTTGTCAATTTTCCTCGCTGGCGAGAATCGGTAAAATACTCCGTGATGGAAATTAGCGAAAACAAAATGTCTGTACCGTATCCAGATGCCAGGTGGAACAGCTGGAAGCCGGGCAAGACAATCAGTGATTCTCTTTTCGTTGCCGTACAGTCCGTAGTAGCAAAAAACAATAAACTCTATGTCCTTGATACCAGGAATCCTTTATGGAAAGGTGTTGTGGACAATCCCCGTATTTTTGTTTTTGATCTCAAGACAAACAGCCTAATCGATGTGCTTAAGCTTTCCGATGGATCCTTCAAAGCTAACTCTTACACAAATGACCTACGTGTCGACGATAAAAATGGATTTATTTATATGACTGATTCCAATGAACCTGGGATAATTATATTTGACAGAAAAGCTAGAACAAGCAGACGCATTCTGGATCAGCATTATTCAACATCTGCTGAAACTGACCATTTGATGATAGACGGAAAAAAATGGGGTAACAAACCCGTCCATTCCGATGGGATTGCCCTTGATGAAACAAGCGACAAACTATTCTATCATGCGCTAACTGGGAAAACACTTTATAGTGTCAGCGCGAAGGCATTACGTGAAGGCTCTGAGCAGGAGATTGAAGGTTCAGTAAAAAAAGAGGCCTTAACTCCCTCTCCTGACGGTATGATACTAGATAAAAGAGGTAATTTATACATGGCAGATCTGGAAAAACATGCCATCGTGTATATCAGTCCTAAAAGAGAGCTAAAGACTTTAGTTAAGAATGAGTCCGTAGGATGGGCTGATACCTTCAGTATTTATGGATCCTACTTATATTTTACGAATTCAAATATTCACCGGGCAGGATCAGGTGCTGAAGATCTCTCCTATCCTGTATTTAAGATAAAATTACCTGAATAAAAAGTTAGCTAGACAGAACATCTAAAAATAGCTTTATAAGGACTTGAAGATAAAAAAGACTGTATTAATGTACAGTCTTTTTTATTAAATAACATTTAAAATCAAATTCATCAATGTTTCATTATTGCCCTTTTTCCGATATATAAACAAGCTTTGAGTTGACTACTTCATAAATACCTGCCGGTGATAGCTCCTTACCATAACCTGATTTCTTCGTACCGCCAAATGGCAGTTCCGGTAAACTTTCTGTCACCTTGTTAATAAAAACCATTCCTGAATCGATACTCTTCGCTAATTTTTTGGCTCTGATAATATCGTTTGAAAATATACTGCCACCCAGGCCAAACGGTGTAGCATTAGCTACCTCTATTGCTTCCGCTTCATCTTTTACGACATACAGCATAAACACAGGTCCAAAAATCTCTTCGGTGTAAGCGCTGTTGCCCGGCTTGATATCTTTAAGGAACGTTGGCTCAATAAATGCTCCGGGACGATCTATACGTTTTCCTCCACTGACCAAAGTTGCTCCTTCGGCTACTGCTTTTTCAACTTGTGATAATATTTCTTCAGCTGCCTTTTCACTACTTAAAGGAGGAACCTGCGTCTGGGCATCCATTGGATCGCCCACTTTTAGTGATGAAAAGATGGACTTGGCCCTTTTCTCGAACTCTTCAGCAATTTCGCGCAGTACGATAACCCGCTTTGGAGAAATACATACCTGACCGGCATTATGCATTCTTCCATAAACAGCCGCATTTACAGCATCATCGAGATTGGCATCATCCAGGACGATAAGAGGATCGCTTCCGCCCAATTCCAATGTTGATCTTTTGATATATTTACCTGCGGCAGCTGCAATGCTGGCACCGGCTGCTTCACTTCCGGTAAGGGATACCAATTTGATTCTGTCGTCAGCAACAATTGATTCGATATTTCTGCCAGGAACAAACAAGTTTGTATATAGTCCTTCAGGCGCTCCAGCTTCAAGAAATATTTCTTCCATTGCAAGTCCACATTGGGGAACATTTGAAGCATGTTTCAACAAGACTGTATTTCCTGCCATCACACTTGGTGCAGCAGATCGGGTCAGCTGATAAAATGGGAAATTCCAAGGCTGGACACTCAGATGGATTCCAAGTGGTTCATAACTGACATAACCCTCTCCGATTTTAGGATCCAGCGGCTTGTCAGCCAATAATTCCTCACCGTTGTCTGCATAGTAATCGAAAATTTTAGCGCATAACTCTACTTCCCCAAGGGCTTCACGGTAAAGCTTGCCCATTTCCAGTGTAGCCAATTTGGCAAGGGATTCTCTTTTTTCACGCATAATGGCCGCAATTTTATGAAGAAGCTTAGCCCTTTCATTTAAAGGAGTTTTCTTCCAGACCTTAAAGGTATTTTCCGCCGTGATGATTTTCTCTTCGATAACCTCCGCCGACATTTCCGTAAATTCCCTGACAATTTCATTTGTATAGGGATTGACGCTTCTGATGGATGATTTTTTTATTATTTCGTTCATATTAAGTATTTTTAGTTAATCAGTGTGATATGATTATGATTTGTAAAATGGATAATCGATATAGCCTTTTGCACCGCCGCCATAGAAAGTGGACCGGTCGAATGCGTTCGACTCAAGATCATTAATGAGTCTGTAGGCAAGATCAGGTGTAGATATATAGGTTTTTCCAAAAGCTACTGCACTGGCATATCCTTTTTCAATGACAGTCTCAGCTTTGTTTTTATCGAAACCTCCAGCAACAATAACAGGAAAATGGTAAAAATCACTGATGTGCCTAATGTATAATTTTTCCGCATCAAAACTTAATGTTGATCCGTTACCCGGGTCAATCTCCTTGTTTTCGATCACATGTAAGTAGGCCAATTTATAATCGACAAGTTTTTTAACAACATAATCATAAGTATTGTAAGGATCAGGCTCAGGAGCAATGCCACTGACATTAAAAGGTGAAATACGTAGCCCTACTTTATCATTATCCCATACCGTTAAAATAACATCAAGTACTTCGAATAATAATCTCGCCCTGTTTTCTACAGACCCTCCGTATTCATCGGTTCGCTGGTTGCTGACAGTCTTTAAGAATTGCTCAAGTAGATAGGCGTTGGCAGCGTGCAGTTCCACGCCATCAAATCCGGCCGCTTTCGCATTTATTGCCGCCTTACGGTAATCTTCAACAATCTCTTTGATTTCAGCTACTGTCAGTTCTCGGGGCGCTTCGTAGTCTGCTCTGGAAAAATCAGGTAAATAAGCATGACCTGGCGCTGCTAGAGCCGAAGGTGCAACCGGCAGGGTATTACCGGGCTGATAGTCTTTAAAAGAGAGTCTTCCTACATGCCATAACTGTAAAAAAATTGTCCCACCCTGTTGATGGACTTTATCTGTTATTTTCTTGTAAGCATCGATCTGCCCACTACTGTAAATTCCTGGAGTGTTGGGATACCCCTGCCCCTGCTGAGATATCTGTGATGCCTCTGCAATAATAAGTCCTGCACCTGAGCGCTGTCCATAATATTCAATTGCTATATCGGGCTGCTCAAAATTGCTGGTCGCCCTCATTCTGGTCAGAGGAGCCATTACTACCCTGTTTCTTAATGTATAAGCACCGATTTGTGCTGGTGTTGCTAAAATATTGCTCATTGTTGATTTTATTATTTATTATGGTAATTGACCTTAAGCTTCACTATGAAGGTGATGTCATAGCGAAACTCTTGATCTTATTTATTAATAACCTATTGTGAATCTTGCTTTCTCATGTTTGGGGCTTTCAAGTTCATTGACAAGAGCCACTGCATAATCTTCGAATGAAATCCAGTTTCTACCATTTCCATCCATAATGATGTTATCATCTGCCAGACGGAAAACACCGGTTCTAACACCTGGCTGGATCAGCATCGGAGGGCTGAAATAGGTCCAATTGATAACTGATTCTTTCAGGGCTGCAAAAGCTTTGACATGTGATTTGGCGATGGGCTTATATTCTTCAGGCCAATAACCAGAATCAAGGACAGTAATGCCCGGCGAGAACCACAGCGAGCCAGCTCCACCCACAACGATCAATCTTTTCACAGACGATTGCTGTACCGCCGAAATAATACGTTTGGTCACTTCCTCCAATATATCGGTGTAACTCTCATCTGTAAAATATCTAGGGTCTTTTGCGGGGCCAAAAGCACTGACCACAGCATCCGCACCTGTTATGATTTCTGCAATCTTATCGATATTGCTCAGATCATCCTGAATACGTTTTATACTTTCGGGTAATTTATCAATATCACGTAACACAGCCGTAACGTCATGTCCTCTGCTGATAAGTTCACTTAATACGGTGCGTCCTGCCTGTCCGCTTGCCGCTAATAGTACGATTTTCATTTTGTCTTGATTTTTTGTTTTGTATAAAAATTGAAATTTCAAAAATAAACCAACTGGTTTATTTTTGTTTAAAAAAAATTATGCTCCTATATTTCTGATTAATTTTTCCACGAAGCCCATGGTAATGTTAAGTTCCGCTAGTCTACCGGTTACCTTGGTCTGCATAACCGCACCTTCAATCATAAGCACAATAACCACAGCCATTTCGGTAACATCAGTTGTTGATTTTATCTCTCCTCTTTCAATTCCGCGCACAATTTCATGTTCTATTTTTTTTTGCCATGAAATCAAAGCTTTTGAAGCCTTATCCTTAAGCAATGGATGTGTATCATCTGCCTCGCTTGAAGTATTTACGATCGGACATCCTCCCTGCCAGGCTGGTAATGTCAGAAAATTTCTGAGTGTTGTAGGGTAAACTAATAATCGGTCAATGGAATTCTGTAGTCCTGAAATCTTCTCTCCGAAATGATTGGTCAATTTGGCTATATTGTAATCAAATACAGCTAATGCAATTTCATCTTTGCTTTCAAAATGTCCATAGATACATCCTTTCGATAATCCGGTTGCATTGACAAGATCCTTATAAGATGTTCCTGCAAAGCCCTGCTCATTGAAAAGAACCGCTGTTTTTTCAATAATATCCTGTCTTGTTCGCTCTGACTTATTCATATTGATTATTTTCTACTAACTCTAACAGTACAAAGGTAAAAAAAATAAACCAATTGGTTTATTTTTTTTACCTTTTTTTTTCCCTACTTTTTTTATAAAATTAAGAATCCCCCCCTGCACATGAAAAAAGACAAAATCAGAAGAACTAGAAAGTTATCTTGCTAAAGGGCAACTGGATAAAGCGTCAAAATTTTTGAAACAGCAACTTTGGTATAGTACCAAAATGAGTTGAACCAGTTGGAAACGATATTCAAACAAAAATAGGAATGAGTTAGTTCTGCAATGACTGATAATTAATTTTTTTTTGATATAAAAAAAGACTGTCTCGCTTTTGAAACAGTCTTTTTTCTTTTTATATGTATTTAGATTATTTTGCAAATAACGCTTTTTTCAAAGCAGTCGCTGCATCTAACACAGATTCTTGTACTGCAGGGATATGTGCTAAAGGATTCAACATTCCGTAATCGTGGATAAAACCTTTGTATTCTGTAAGGGTTGTAGGAACTCCTGCATCATCTAGTTTTCTTCCGTAAGCTACGCCTTCGTCGTGCAAAATATCATTTTCAGCAACCTGAACCAATGCAGGAGGTAGACCTTTCAATTCGTCTAAAGAAGCTTTCAATGGAGAAGCGTATTTGTTGTTTCGCTCTTTTAAATCAGGTAAATAGTTATCCCACATCCATTTCATCAATGGGGTTGTTAAGAATCTTTCCTGAGCATATTTTGTATAAGAAGCTCTGCTGAAATCTGAGTCTGTAACCGGCCACAAAAGAACTTGTTGTTTTAATTTAGGTCCGTTTTTGTCTTTCGCCATCAATGCGACAACAGCTGCCATATTTCCACCTACACTGTTTCCTGCAACGGCAAGTCTGCTACTGTCAACACCAATTTCTTTTCCATGTTCAGAAACCCATTTGGTCGCAGCATACGCTTGATTGATTGCAACTGGAAATCTCGCTTCTGGAGACGGGGTATAATCTGGGAAAACCGCCACTGCACCACTGTTTACAACTAAATCACGAACTAATCTTTTATGAGTTGGATAATCTCCTAACACCCAACCACCACCATGAAAGAACATAAATACAGGAAGTCCTGCTTTTGCACCTTTTGGTTTTACAATATGGATTTTTATCGTTTGTCCGTCTTGTGTGATGGTTCTTTCAGATTCTTCAATGTCAGAATAATCGAAGTTTACAGATTTTTGAGCCCCTACCAAAACTAATCTTGCGTCTTTTGGAGCTAAGGTTTCCAACGGTTTTCCTTCTCCGCTGTTCAGGGCTTTTAAAAATTCTCTTGTTTCTCTGCTGATATTTGGGTCTTGAGATGCAGGATTGGATTGTGCCATCACATTAGAATTGAAGATGGCGAATGAAGCTAATGTTATTGCTTTTAAATAGATATTTTTCATTGTAATTATTTTTGAAGATTAATATTTAAGATAATTTTGAAGTTGATTTAAATTTTATTTTGTTAAGTGAGTTTATTTATTATTCGTAAGTTATAGTTTAATGAATCATTGTCGCTATGAATGTGATTTCAAAAAACCGCCCAAAACTTCAAAACATTAGCTTTTAAGGCTTTAAACTAAATTGCAATAACTTTCAACTTACGAAATAACGTAGTTTTATAATTCCCTTTCTTTATATGCACAACTACAGTGCTGTAATTTTAGATATTCTGTAATTCATTTGTTTGATTTTGATATGACAAATTTAGGGTGACTGGAAAGCTTATACATTTAACTAGTTTAATAAATTACATTTCTGAAAAAATATTTTAATCTTTTTATCCTTCATTATAAACAGATTATTTTCATTTGATAGAAAAAACACAAACATCATAAACAAAGCACTACAAATCAATTATTTAAATTTTAAGCAAAAAAATTAGGCCTAGATAATAAAACCCAAGCCTAACTATTTTAAATATTTCACTTAAAAAAAGTGACTGTTTAATTTTTTCAACTACATCATCATCGGAACTTCCATTAATAAAATTTCTGTATTTTCTGAAGTCGACTTGATGTCCAGATCAGAAATATCCCAAACTCCGAAACCATCTCTTTTTTCCAGTTTTTGACCTTCAATTTCTGCGCTTCCTTTTACAATAAAAACATAAACTCCATTTCCTTTTTTCTTAATCTTATAATTGATTTCGAGAGTATTTTCAAAATTTCCTAAATGAAACCAAGCATCCTGATGAATCCAAACCCCTTCATCATCTGCATTTGGAGAAAGAATCTGCTGGAATTGATTGTTTCCTTTTGTTTTATCCAAAGTAATCTGGTCATATCTTGGCGTTACATTTCTTTTGTTTGGATATATCCAGATTTGAAGAAACTTTACCAGACTGTCATTATTTTTATTGAATTCGCTATGCATAATTCCGGTTCCTGCACTCATTACCTGAATATCTCCACTTTTTATAATCGCTGAGTTTCCCATGCTGTCTTTGTGTTCCAGATCACCTTCCAATGGAATACTGATGATTTCCATATTATCGTGTGGATGGGTCCCAAAACCTCTTCCCGCTTCTACTTTATCATCATTCAAAACTCTCAAAACACCGAAATGCATTCTTTCCGGATTGTGATAATTAGCAAAACTGAAGGTATGATTACTTACCAACCAACCGTGGTCAGCTTTTCCTCTAGAATCTGCTTTATGAAACACCGAATTATCTTTAATTTTTGAGTCCGTATTTGGTAAATGATTATATCCGATGGGTTCCAAAGGCTCGATTTCATCAATTTCATTTTTCATCGTATTGGCCAATGCTGCAGAAGCTACAAACATTCCTGTTCCTAATAATCCTTTCTTTAAAAAATCTTTTCTGTCCATATCTTTTTGTTATTTATTCCTTATTGATAGGACAAATTTAGGCTGATGAAAAATCGTGTGCATTGAACTAGTTTAATAAATTGCTTTTCTTTGAAATAAAAAGACGGGGCAGTTTACACATTATGTATAAATTACCCCGTCAACAATTCTTTTGAATTTTCGCCACCCCTTCATTGGAAGGAAATTTTGCGTAAATTACTCCTTATTTTTATTCGCTAAACGTTTTCGGATTGTACTCACAAATTCTTTTGAAACTCCGAGATAGGAAGCGATGTAATATTGTGCAACTCGCTGTGGAATTGACGGATATACTTTTATAAATTCCAAATATCGGTCTGAAGCAGCTTTGGAGATCGTATTTACCAAACGATTCTGCAAAGTAAAAAGATTTCTCTGAACCAACATTCTGAATACTCTTTCAAACTTCGGAATTTTCTGCAAAAGTTCTTCTTTAGACGTCGGATTCAGCATATAAATTTCTGAATCTTCCAAAGTTTCTATATATAATTTGGAAGGCTTTTGCTCCTGAAATGAGGCAATATCACTAATCCACCAATCCTCGATCGCAAAAAGAATGGTCACTTCAAAACCATTATCATCAAGATAATAAACACGTACACAGCCTGTTTTAATGAAGCCTTCAAACTGACAAATCTCACCTTCTCTTAACAAAATCGTTTTCTTGGGAAATGTTTGTAAGGTCAAATAATCTGTGAAGATTTTTTCTTCGTCTTCGTTAAGGCTGATGAATCGGGTAACGTTTTTGATGATATTTTCGAACATATTTACAGTTTATGGCTGCAAATTAGGAAAAAGTGTGTAAACTTCATTCTTCAGCAGCCCACTTCCTCCGCCATAATGATCAATTACTTTCACATCTTTGTCGAGAGTTGAACAAAAAACTTTAATTTCATTTTCAAATTTTTCATCCAAACCAGAACTCAGCAAAACAATATCTACCTCATTTTCTTTTATATAATCAAGACAGACGGTTTCATCACTTCGGATTTCCGCTTTCCAGCCTTCATTGTTTTCGATAATTCTTTTTAAGGTTTCAAGAATTTCCTGATTTTTTCCAATCACTAAAAAATTTAATGTTTTCATTTTTTAATTGTTGTATTAAATTTATTTTTTGGAGCTGTTTCCCGCTATCCACTATATCTTTTTTTCCAGCCACCCAATTTCAATTTCAAAAAAAGATGCCGTTACTATCGGGGCTAGAAAATTGTCTGTACTATAGATGTTTGTTTCCGGTAATTTTCAGTTCATTCAAATCCAGTTGAGATTCTGCTTTTCTGATCTCATCATCACTGAATTCCTTTTCACGCTTAATTTTAAACAATTCTTTTCGTTGCAATGCAAAAATATCAAGCATAATTTCGTGATATTCATTCAGATCATTTCTTCTGTTGGTACACATTTCCAATGATTCGAGATGACTTTGTTGCTGTACAATATCATTTTCAATGGTATTTTTAAAATTTTCAACCAAACTGTTGTTTTCAAGATTAGACTGGTATTTTTCATTCAATCGGTTAACTGCAAGATTATCTAATCGTATCTGGATACTTGCCTGTTGCTCGTGAGGAGGAAGAATCGGGTCAATTTCACCAATTTTTGTCAGTTTAATAATCAACGGCAGCGTTAAACCCTGAAAAACCAGTGTCACAAAAATCACCACAAACGTGATAAAAATAATCAGATTTCTCATCGGAAAAGCCGTCTCGCTATTCATCATCACCGGAATCGACAAAGCAGTTGCCAATGAAACGACACCTCGCATCCCCGCCCAACCGATAATCAAAGGGTTTTTCCATCCCGGACTTGGGTCTCTACGCACTTTTTTGCTCAGCCATCTCGGAATGTGTGCTACAGGATAAATCCATAAAAGACGTACCACAATCACGATTAAACTTATAATTAATCCATATTTAATGCCTTCCATCACAGAAGTTTCACCCAAACCGTTGATAATATCCGGAAGTTCCAACCCTATCAATACGAAAACTAAAGCATTCATTACGAAAATCAAAGTATTCCAAACGCCTGTCATATTAATTCTTGTCATTCCGGTTTTAAAAATTTCGTGCGCACGGAAGGACATAAACAGTCCGCCACTTACCACGGCCATCACTCCAGAATAGTGAAAATGTTCCGCAGCTAAAAACAAAACGTAAGGTGTAATCACTGTCATTGCTGCATCAATCGCCGGAGTTGTCGGCAAAAACCGATGAATAGCATAGAAGATGTGTGCTCCTGCAATTCCTACCACAACGCCCATTCCTGCGACCAGAAAGAATTGCCCTGTTGCTTCCTGCATCGAAAATACTCCCGTCATTACCGCTGCCAAAGCAAATCTGAAAACGATAAGTGATGACGCATCATTAATCAGACTTTCACCTTCTAACATTGCGATGGTACGCTTCGGAACTTTCAGTCCTTTCAAAACTGTCGTTGCTGCAATCGCATCGGGTGGCGAAACAATTCCGCCCAACAAAAATCCCATTGCCAATGTAAATCCCGGAATCAAAGCCTGTGACGCAAACGCTACCACAATAGAGGTTAAAAAAACCAATCCGAAAGCCAGTAATCCGATGGTACGTTTCCATTTCCAGAAGTCATTCCACGAGGTGTACCAAGCGGCTTCATACAATAATGGCGGCAGAAAAATAAGGAAAATAATTTCGGGATCCAGCTGTAAAACAGGAACTCCCGGAATCAAACTGATTCCCAAACCTGCCAAAACCAAAAATATAGGATAGGCAATTTTGATGCGCTGTGCCAACATCACCAGAAGCATGACGAGAATAAGTAGTCCAAGAATTAAAAGGAGTTGTTCGTGCATAGTTTTTTGAGAGTTAGAAGTTAGAAGTTAGAAGTTAGAAGTTAGAAGTTTAACAAAATTACTTTTTACTTTTTACAAATGAATAAAAATTGAAGTTCTTTCCTTCTTTTCTAGGTTTTTGGTTTTATGGCCTTTACCTGAAATATCTTCTACCAAAAGAATTTCTCCGGTTTTAAACTGTCGGATATCACCAAGTGAAGTTTCAATTTCTACTCCGCCATCCAACAATATGATATACTGTTTTTGAGGAGCGTGATGAAAATCGTAATCATAGTCAGCGGAAACTTTTCTGAATTGAAGTTTTTTAACATTAATATCTTCCGATAAAAATCCGATTTCGCCTTGATTGATTAATGGAATTTCGATGTCTTCGAAATGAGATTCTCCGTTTTCGTCGCTGAATATTCTTGTGATTTTCATTTTTTTTATGTTTAAATTTTAAAAATATTATTAATTCTCGCAGATTTTTTTGATTTGGCAAATGCTTGATAAAACTTGCTGAATCAAAAAAATCTGCGAGAGAATAAATTATTTAAAAACAATCGAATTCGCTAATTCAATTTCCTCCTGATTGATGGAATGTCCGAAATTAGCATAGACTTTTTCCGTCACATCTGCATTCATTTCCTTCAAAATATTGGCTGTCGCATACACTCTCTCCACCGGAACGTGGAAATCAGGATTACTGGTTCCTATGAAAATAGGAGTTTGTACAAAATCGCCTTTGTAATTTTCACGATTGATTTTTTCACCAATCACACCACCGATAATAGCTACTGCCCCACCAAATCTCTGAGCATTTCGCGCTAGAAATTCCAAAGTCAGACATGCTCCCTGCGAAAATCCGAAAAAATAAATATTTTCAGCTTTGATTCCTGAATCCAAAGCGACCTGAACCGTTTTTCCAACAGTTTCGATGGCTGATGACAACCAAGGTTCATTTTGTTCTGTGGGCGCAATAAATGAAAACGGATACCAAGTTCCGTTAGTTGCTTGTGGTGCCAATAAAGCGTACTCTTCCACATTCAAATGTTGGGATAAACTCAAAATATCCTGTGCGCTTCCGCCTCTTCCATGAATCATGATTAAAACTTTCTTAGCTTCATTCAATGATTTCCCTCCTGTTTTTATATCTAAAATATGACTCATTTTTATCTGTATTTTTCTATTGGATAAGTAAATTTTGGTAAAACCTCAACCAAATGCTCTCTTTGCCCCTCAAACTGTGATGGCAAACTCAAATGTTCTCCCAAAGAAGCCAGTTCTTCATCTACATCGAAGCCGGGACCTGAAGTTGCAATTTCAAACAAAACTCCGCCCGGTTCTTTGAAATATACGGAAGTGAAGTATTTTCTGTCTTTCACTTCGGTATGTTCCAAGCCAAATCGGTTTAATTTTTCAATCATTTCAAGCTGCGTTTCGGCATTCGGAGTAGCAAAAGCGACATGATGAACAGTACCTCTTCCCGCCAAACCTTTAAGAGCAGTCGGTGTGCACAATAAATCCACATATTTTCCGGGTTTGTCTTCTGTTCCGAATCTGAATCGGTCTGAACTTTCGGCAATTAATCTGTGATCCATTTGAGTGGTCAACAAAGCAGCGGTTCGTTCGTAAGCATCCAGCCAGATTTCAACATGGTGAATTCCTTTGATGGCATAATCTTTCGGAATAAATCTATTATCATAACCTTTTCTGTCGTCTTTCTCATTGAAAACCAGTTCCAGACCCAATCCATCAAAATCTTCAAGATAAATAAAGGCTTCACCCGAAAATCTTTGCTGAGGCTGTTTGAAAGGAATAT
The DNA here is from genome assembly GCF_000813825.1 of Chryseobacterium taiwanense. GTDB lineage: Bacteria > Bacteroidota > Bacteroidia > Flavobacteriales > Weeksellaceae > Chryseobacterium > Chryseobacterium taiwanense. The sequence goes on along the minus strand of NZ_JWTA01000008.1, from coordinate 20,938 downwards.
TAAATTGTTCCAAACGGTTTATCCAATAATCCAGTGCATCCATCGAAACCGAAAAAGCTGTGGTGTTCAGCATTCCTTTGCCATGTCTTCCGTTGACCAGGCCTTTTCCATAAGGGAAAGTCGTCATAATGGTTCCGGGAGTTCCGAATTCATCTCCAAAATAGAAATGATAAACCTCAGAATAATCAAAGTTAACGGTTGTTTTTACCAACCGGAGTCCTAAAACTCCAGTGTAAAAGTCTATATTTTCTTGTGAGTCGCCTGTGATAGCGGTTACGTGATGAAGTCCTGTAATGAGTGACATTGTTTCTTGTTTTTTGGTTGATTGCTGATAATTATTGGTTTAGTTTTCTTTTAACCAAACATCATTGTATTCTTCGGGATTGCGTTTGAATTGCGCGTGAACATACGGACACAACGGAACGATTTTCAAATCATTTTCTCTGGCGTAAGAAACCAATTGATTGAGTAATAATTTTGCAAAACCTTTTCCTGCGTATTCTTCATCAACCTCGGTATGATAAACCGTTAATTTATTTCTGATCACGGAGATATCCATTTTACCTGCTTTTTTATCGTTTGAGAAAAGCTGAACTTCTCCTTTAACATTTCCTAAAACTACTTTTGTTGTTTCCATACTATTTTTTACCTATTACTAAGATATCTTGTTTTTAAAATTGGAGTGATGACCTATGATAACTTCGGCAACACTTCTTCGATTCTTGAACGCAAAGATTCGTGCTGTTTTGGAAGCTTCAAATTCGTTCCCAGTTCATTTAAAGGTTCATCTACAGTAAATCCCGGATTATCGGTTGCAATTTCAAATAAAACACCACCCGGCTCACGGAAGTATAATGAATAGAAATAATCTCTGTCAATTTTCGGAGTGATATTCAATCCTGCAGACATTACTTTTTCACGGAATTCCATTAAAACATTGTCATCTTTTACTCTAAAAGCAACATGATGGTTGGTTCCTGCTGCATTTCTTCCTGCCGGGATTTTATCATTTTCAATGATATCAACAAGATTTGCTGTTTCAATTGCATCGGTTGCAAAACGGTATCTTTCACCTTCCTGTTTTTGCAAATCGTATCCGAAAATATCGGTTAACACTTTAATTGTCGGGTCTGCTTTTTTCAAAGTCAAAGTGATGTTGTGAAAACCTTTTAAAGCATTTACATCTTTAATATCATCGGTTGTCCAAACTTTTCTGTCATCCGGTGTTGAAGATTCGATGAACTGTAATTGTAATCCATCCGGATCTTGGAATGAAATCAGTTTTTCACCGAAAATTTCACCTTCTTCAAATCTTATATTAAATTGCTGTAATCTATTTTTCCAGAACTCCAAGCTCCCTTTAGGAACGGAATATCCGATGTGTGTTGCCAAACCAGAACCGTTTGTTCCTTTTCCAATTCCTTCCCAAGGAAAGAAAGTTAAAATTGTTCCCGGAGTTCCTTCCTCATTTCCGAAGTAAAAATGATATGTTCCAGGATCGTCAAAGTTGACTGTTTTCTTTACCAATCTTACGCCTAAAACTGTTGTATAAAAATCTAAATTTCTTTTTGTGTTGTCTGCAATTGCTGTAATATGGTGCAGTCCTAATATTCTATTTTCCATTTTTTTGATTGTTTAATTTTGATACGACAAATTTATGGCGACTGGAAATACTGTACATTTAACTAGTTTAATAAATTACGTTTTGTTTAAATCAATAATCTAGGTTACTATATACGTAAATGTACCAGATACAACTTTATACAAAAATATCACCCTCACTGTTACATTTATATAGCCTAGATTTATTGTAAACAAATATTATTTTTATATTTTTGATTTGGTACATCCAAATATATAGTTACCATAATTTTCAATACTCAAAAGAATTAATAAAATAGTAATTTATATCAAAAATCCTGTTTTGTTATTTACAAAACAGGATCAACCAAATTGAGAAAAATTTTCCCTTTAATAAGATGATATAAATTTAATATTTTTTAAATTTATATTCCCAAAATCGATAAAAATATAGCCTTTAAGATTGGATTAAGCTTATTATTGTTCTTCAAACAATAAATAATTAAGCTACTAACTACCTATATTGAAAGTAACTAGCCACGCTGTAGATTTAGAACCTATATTGACTCCTAAAAACGCTGCTAAGTTATTCATAAAATTGATCACAGAATACAATCAGCTGATGCTACCGCAATTGAGTTACCTACAATACTTACCTAATAAGAATATAAACGACATAATTCTCTTTTGAAGTATTGAATATATATAATATTAGAACACAGAAAAATAGTGCTAATTGAATACAAATAGCACTATTTTAATTAATTTAATCTTAAAAATTCAGTTAAGAAAAATGATTTTATTTAAATCTCAAATTCAGGGAAATAATATCAGATTTCATTCCCACAGATTTCGTGTAATGCCCGTATCTGATTTCCAACATATTCAGCCTTTCAACACCAAATAAGCCGTTTTTCGGACTGATTCTGATTCCTGCACCGTAAAAATTACTGCTGAATTTTGAAAGATCATAATTACTTGTATAAAAGTCATCAAAAACAGTGTGCTCTTGATAAGGTGCAAAATATTTAGCTGCAGTCTGAGAATAGTACCTGTAAAATGGACTTACCGAAATAAAAGGTGAAATTTTTACCGGTGTTTCTAAACTGAGTGTATTCGATTTTAAGCCCCAATCATCGGTATAATAACGATAATACGCTCGCAGAATCACTTTGTCTCCTAGGAAATAATTCGCTCTTACTCCCAAAGGAATTTTAAACCGTTTATCCGGTAAAGCTTCCTGATGTACGGATTTATCACTGAAATAAACCCTATGGAAAGGTAAACTTAAATATCCTGTCTGCTGAACACCATCCGCCAACAATTCAACCTGAAAGTTCTGATTGATAATTTGCGAATATGATAGAGACAAAGCATAAGTATTTCTTCCGCTTGTCCCGTAATTCTCGTGTTCTCCTCCTGTACTTCCATTGGTTCTCAGTTCAATCGGTGCAATCAGTTTTACCTGATCCAGATAAGCCTGAAATTTCGCCGTAAACTCTCCCATTCTGTTCTTGGTTTTTTGTGAAATTCCAATGTTTGCTCCGTACGATGTGTAATCGAACTCGAAGGAAGTGGAAACACCTGCCATTAAAGTGGTCCCTTTATCCGTATTCTCACGGCTCCAGCTTAATGCAGGATAAATTCTGTTGTCTGCGTGGGAAGCTGATGAATTGGCTTTCAGATCGATCATATCCGATGAAGCAGAAGTATAGTGATCAATCCCGACACTGAAATCGAATTTATTCTTCCTTTCTTTCTTATCGTATTTTACCATAGTTACATCAATGGTATTGGAAATATCGGTCAGTTTTTCCGTACCGATTCCTCCTGTAACTGCAGAGTTGTTCCCGTTTTGTTTATAATAGCTTGAAACTAAATTAGCTTCATCAAAAGTCAGTTTTTTAGGCTGTTCATTGTTTGTGTTCTCCTGTGCTTTTGCGTTGAAAATTCCGAAAAGAGCAATAACACTTACGATCAATTTTTTCATTTTTGAATCACAATTAAATTTTACGATTACTCTTTTTAATTACATCCGCAACCGCCGCCAATTTTTCCTGCATTAGCGCCCGAAGATCCTTCTCTGTAGGATTGAAAGCTGAGTTCGGTTTTTTCAACCGTCCGGTTTCCAAGAACCATTTCGGCATCGTTTAATTTATTTTTTTCGTACTCTTTTACAGTTGTGCAGGACTGGACTGAAGTAACTATGATTAGTAAGCAAGCTGATATTTTTATAAGGTTTTTCATTTTAAATTAATGTTTTGAGATGAATAAATTTTGTCCTGATCATCAATAATAATACATTCCAGATGGTTGATCTGATTGATCATATTGAGTGCTGCATCGATTCCCATAATACTTACGGGAGTTGCCATTGCATCAGCAATTTCTGCGTTGGGACAAAAAATCGTAACACTTTTCACACCCGAAACAGGCATTCCTGTTTTGGGATTAATGGTATGAGAATATTTTTTACCGTTAATAATGACGAATTTTTCATAATTTCCTGAAGTTGCCACCGCCATATCGGTAATATTCATATACGAAAAAGGCTGTTTGGCATTGTCGGGATCGGCAATTCCGACAGTCCAGGTCTTTCCGTCTGCCTGATTTCCCCAGGTCGTTAAATCCCCTGAAGCATTTACAATTCCGGAAGTGACACCTTTGTTTTGAAGCATCTGTTTTGCCATTTCAGCAGCGTAGCCCTTCCCTATTCCCCCAAAACCGATTCGCATTCCTTTTTCTTTGAGGAAAACGGTTTGCTTTTCTCGGTCAAGGAAGATATTCTGATAATTAACGAGTTTCAGATGATCTTTAATCAGTTCAGGATTCGGAAGCTCTTTCATTTCTTTGTCAAAATTCCAGAAACTTTTATCGATTCCCCCATAGGAAATATCGAAATAGCCGTCTGTTATTCTGCTGATTCTAAGGCTTCTTTCAATCAACTCAAAAATCTCCCAATCCACTTTTACAGGCTTGATTCCGGCATGTCTGTTGATGAGATTAGTCTGGCTTTCCTCACTGAAAGTCGTCAAAAGCTTTTCGATTCTTCTGATTTCGTTAATTGCTGCATCAATATGCTGATTTGCCGAATTTTCATCATCGCTTACAACGGTAATTTCAAAAGCGTTCCCCATTAATTTCTGAGGTCTTTTGAATTCTCTTAACATATTTTTATTTTTGATTTTCTTTGATACTTCTTATCTCTCTGCTGAAAGCCAATGCATTTTCAGAAGGAAGACCTTCCCAGCTTTTCAGGATTTTCCCTTCCGAATTCAGCAGCAATGTGTAAGGAAATAATCCTTTCTTATTATACTCATCAGCAAGTGAAGCATTTTCTTTTTTCAGTTCCGGTGAAAGCTGATTTTTTTTATTTCTTGGAAAATCTGCATTGATGTAAACGACGACATTTTCTGCTTCCAGCTTTTTAAATTCAGCGGTCTCAATGATATTTTTATGAAGCTTGATGCATGGAATACACCAGTCGGAACCGGAGAAATTTAATAATATAAGCTCGTCCTTTTCTGAAGCTTGTTTTTTGGCATTTTCCAAACGGCTTTGCGCATGAATGCCAACAGCGAATACAACCATTAAAATGGCTGAAAGTATTGTTTTCATTATTCTGAAATTAATAATATAAAATAATTGATGTTGTTGATCTGTAAATACAAATCAAATTAGGACTGAATTATGAAAAAGAAAACCTTGGCGGCTCCCAAACGGAATTCAGAAAACCTTTACAGAAAAGATTTTCGTCTTTTGAAGGAATTTTATGAAATTTCAATAATCTGAAATGATAAGTTGCAGTTTCAAAACTGAATCCCTGATTAATTGTAAAAACCAAGGATAAAGGCGCAGAATGTATGATAAATGGAAGTCTCTGATCTTTTCCGTAATCACCGTCTTTCACAGGATGGTCGTAATGTGTTCTCAGAAATGCAGTAAGCGTCATATCCGGGTTCAACTCTTTATGCTCAATGTAATGTTCAACAAGTTCCGGGATTTTCAAAAGCTGATATAATTCGGTTGTGGAAACCAAATATAAAAATAACAACAATATGGAAATCAACTTTTTCACAAATCAAAATTATAAAATATTCTATTAAGAATACTTATTTTTTTCCTGTATACCTTTTTACAAGTTTATAACCCTCAAACCATAGCACTGAAATAGCCGCAACAAGCAATGTTATCCCCAGTTCTTTTACAGTAAGAGGTGTTATACTAAAGAATCTTGATACTGGGTTCACATAAAGAATAATAAATAACAGCACAAGAACCAACGCCGAAATCCCCATCAATAAGAAATTACGATTTTTAAAGCTTTCAAATATGCTATAATAGAAAGATCGGTTCACCAGACTTAATAATATATTTGCAAATATCAAGGTACTGAAAACCAAAGCTCTTGTTTTTGCCTCATCATTTCCAAGATCAACAGAATACTGGTACATCCATAATATTCCTCCCGTAATAACCAACCCCTGAATGATACTTACCGTAAGCTCTCTCCAGTTTAAAAAAGTTTCTGTAAGTGCTCTAGGAGGTTTCTTCATTGCATTTTTTTCAATAGGCTCATTCTCATATACAATGGAACAGGTAGGCCCCATTACCAGTTCGAGAAAAATAACATGAACCGGGGTAAATATGTGAGGAAATATCCATCCTAAGAATAATGGTAAAGAAACCGTTAGGATAATAGGAATATGAATGGAAATAATATACTGCACTGCCTTTTTGATATTGGCATAAATTCTCCGTCCGGCAGCAATTCCTACCACCAGCTTTTCCAGATCATCATTCGTAATTACCAAAGCTGCAGCCGATTTGGCAATCTCAGTCCCTTTATTTCCCATTGCCACTCCTATGTGAGCTGCCTTTAATGCAGGTCCGTCATTCACTCCATCTCCCAACATGGCTACTACATTGCCTTGTGCTTTCAGAGCATTCACCACTTCCAGTTTTGCTTCGGGAAACATTCTTGTAAATAACGTTGTATTTTCAGAGAGATTCATCAGGTCATCTTCAGAACTTGAAGCTATTTCACTTCCATTAATTGCCGGACTTTCATTTATAATTCCTGCCTGCATTGCAATCGCCTTTGTCGTATCTGCATTATCTCCTGTAATTACTTTTACCTTAATCCCTGCATCATAAATATGCTGAAACACATTTTTTATTCCTTTTTTAGGAGGATCATAAAATACAGTCAATCCTAAAAATTTAAATGTAAAATCCTGTTGCTTTACAGGAAAATTATTTCCTTCGAAATGGGATTTAGCTACGCCAAGAACACGATATCCCTGTTCTCCGAATTCTTTTATGACTTCTCGTACTTTGCTTTTTTCTTCTTCTGAAAGGTCAGAAACATTAAGAATGGCTTCAGGGGCTCCTTTAGCAGCAATAATTCTGTCTTTTTGTTCATTCTCGAAAAGATGCGTCATCATCGGAGGTTTTCCTTCTAATGGATATTCATGAAATAACTGGTAATCTTTTCTTTTATCTGAATCCTGAGTTTGTTCGTACACCTTATGCAAAGTTATTTCCATCGGATCAAAAGGTACCGGCTCACAACTCCACATCGCATAATCAATAAGTTCATCCAGTTCTTTTATTTTAAATTCTTCCTGCTCGTAAATGGTATCAGATTGATAATCATAAAGATGTTTTAACTGCATGGAATTTTCAGTGATCGTTCCCGTCTTATCTGTACATATTACTGTAACACTTCCCAATGTCTCAACAATGCTGCTTCGTTTGATAATGATTCCTTCGCGCATCAGCTTCCATGCACCTAAAGCCATGAAGGTTGTAAAAGCAACAGGAATTTCCTCAGGAAGTACAGACATCGCCAATGTAAGACCACTTAATAAACTGGTAACAAAATCTTCCGTTTTAATATAGCTGAAAACACATACTGCCATAAAGATAACCAACCCGATAATAGCCATACCTTTTACAAAACTCCTGATCTGAAGTTGTAAAGGCGAAGCTTCTTCCTTTATCCCCAGAATAGATTGCCCTATTTTCCCTACTTTGGTTTCTTTTCCTATACTTTCAACTACAAAAACTGCAAGTCCGGAAACCGTAATGGTTCCACTATATACTTTATTATCTTCCGATTTACTATCCTTGAAAACAGAAAAACTCTCTCCTGTCAGTGAGGATTGATTAACGGAAAAATCATTACTGTGGACAATCTTCCCATCGGCATTGATTAAACTTCCTTCCTCCGTAATACAAAGATCACCGACAACGATTTCAAAAGTGGGAATTTTCACCACCTTTGAATTTCTAATTACCTTACTTAAAGGCTCATTAAGCTTTTCGAGTTCTTCAAGTGCTTTCTTGCTCCGGTTATCCTGATAAAAGGAAATAGCAGTCACACCTACTATCGCCACAAACATAAATACAGCTTCTCCATAATCGCCTATAACTACATAAATGAGGGAAACACATATCAATAAAATAAGCATGGGTTCTTTCAGGATACTAATAAGCATACCTATCCATGTTTCCTTCTTCACCACTTCTAATCTGTTATAACCATATTTTTTTCTGGAAGCCGTAACCTCAGCTTCTGTAAGCCCTTTCAGGTCTTCAGGTATATTGTAATTCATGCGAGATGGATGTAGTATTAAATTTACTGAAAGTTTTTTTAATTAATGTTTTTATTCGCTGTTACCTAATATGTTTTTTAACTTCAGATACCCATTTTTCTATTTCCGATTGATCTGCAGAAGATAATTTTGTATTATGATGGATAACCGTATACGATCTTAGAGGCATTTCTCCACTTCTTACCGTTTCAGTAATTTCGTCTAATTTTTTCAATTTCTTTTCTTGAGAATAGGTATTGAATTCATCAAAATTCAAATGCCTTTTTCCAGAATTGACATGATCAGCCAACCACCATTTTACCGGCTGTATATTATTATACCATGGATAAGCTGTATTATTAGAATGACAATCATAACAGCTTGTTTTTAATAAACCCTGTACATGAGAGGATACCTGATAATGTTTTTCAATTGCATTTTCCGAAGGAGAAGCTGATATATTTTTCTCCGTATCAAAAAATTGGATAACAATTATTAATAGGGCGATAAATCCAAGCCCGTTTTTTATTAAAGATGATGTTGTCATTATTTTAATTGATTTTTAAAGTACTTATTCATTTATGAGTTATTCTCCTTCTGTATTTTTAAGCTTCATAAGAAGTATATAAGCATTTTTGATTACTATTTTTTTATTATTAAAATCATTAAAATTAAGGATCTGTATGAATCCGTTTTCAGTTTCACCTAATTTTACAGAAGTCAATCTGTAGGTTTGTTTTTTATCTTCCACGAAAACAAAATCTTTCCCTTCAAAATTGACAATACTCTCTTCAGGTACGGCATTGGAGAAAGCAGTACTCGTTTCTATTTCTGCATTCATATACATTCCCGGCACAAGGTTCTGGTCGTATTTTTCAAAATGGCAATGTACTTCAGCCCAACCTCCGGGATTAACATCTTTACTTACCAATAAGATTTCTCCGTAGTATTTTTTATCAGGAGAAGTATTGGTATATGCTGTGAACCGCTGCCCTTTGTTCAGGTTTTTCAAATCCTTTTCATAGACTTTAAGAGTAAGGTGAATATCATCAGGATTAATTAATTCAAAAAGTACATCGGATGGATTTACATATTTCCCGATATTCACATTTACCTTGCTTACAAAGCCATTGATACTGCTGTAAACGGGGACACTTTTCGTAATGTTTCCGGAACTTAGTGACTCGGGATTGATATTGATAAGACGAAGCTGTTGAGCCAGAGAGTTCATTAAGATTTTCTGGCTGTTCATTTCAGATTGCGCCTGCTGCATCACCTTATCACTGGTTGCCTGGCTTTGGTTCAATGTTTTCTGACGGTTATAATCTAATTGGGTAAAATGCACTTTAGATTTTGCCATCAGATAATCCTGTTGAAGCTGAATAAACTGCGGATTTTCGATAACTGCAATCACCTGACCTTTTGATACTGGTTTGCCAGGAAGTAAATTACTGGATTTGAGATAACCTCCCAAAGGAATACTTACCGAAACCAAATTTTGTGGTGGAACATCAATCATCCCGTTAAGCTTTAAAACTGAAGAAATCTTCTGTAAAGAAAGCGTTGTTGTTTCTATCGGAGCATTTCGCAACTGTGCATCCGTAAGAACCACTACATTTTCATCTTTCGGCTTGGCAGAAACCGATTCTGTTTTTTCATGGTCTTTACATTGGTAAAACAGCAGCAATCCTACGGATAGAGAATATGATATAATTTTAAGTTTAAGTTTCATTGTTAAGGGTTTAAAGTAAGATATTCCAGTTCTATAGCAATTTGATTCAGTTTCCAGACGGCATCTGCATAATTATTCTTTAAGGCAACAGCCTGATTGACCAATATGACAAACTCTAGGTAATTAATTTCACCAGCCAGAAACTGTTTCTTAGCTGTTTCAGTAATGACATCGGCATTTTTCAGCTCTGAGCTTTCATATTGGGAAACAATATCAAGATTAGTCTGGTAGATATTAGTGATTTTTTTAAGCTGATTCTGTAGGGTAAATTCTGTATTCGCCAGATCATTTTCAACAACTGATTCTGCAATCTTTGCAGCCTGTATTCTTGACTTCTGACCTCCTGAAAAGACAGGAACCGAAACGCCCAGTTGTACAGAATGAAACTGTGGTGCAGATCCATAAACTTTATCATCAGCTCCCATTCCTCTGAAACTGTTAAGATTATAAGCCAACTGAAGACCGGGAAGCATTTTTGCCTTTTCAAGAGCAATCTGCTGCTCAGAAACATTTTTCTGCTGTTGTAACAATTTAATAGCAGGATGTAAGCTAAGTTCAGTTTTAGAAACTCCATTAAATAATTTCTGATCTTCAGGTAAAAAATCTGTTTCGGTATTCAAGAGCCACTGCAACTGATATCTCAGAACAGAAAGTTCCTGTTGTAATTGTTTTAACTGAATTTCTATCGCTGATTTCTGATTGGAAGCTGTTGTTTTTTCCAGAATATTACTCTCACCTGCTTTTAAACGAATGCTTGCTTTGTTCAGAAAATCGGTGTACAGTTTTAATGTTTCATGAAGAAGCTGCTCCTTGTCTTTCCAATACAGGATATTATAAAAGGTAAGACTCACGGCTTTCTTCAGCTCATATTCTTTAAGAGAAACATTTAACAAAGATCTTTTCCATTCTTCAGTATATACATTTCTCTGTTTTTTATACACTGTTGGAAACGCAATGTTTTGGGAAATTCCGAATTTCATATCGTTGTAAGCACTATTGACCTGCCCGTAATCCATTGAAATTCCTGTCTGCGGAATATCATTCGCAGATTTGATTAATGCTTTTGAATATTCTGATTTCAGTTTTTCATTTTTAAGATTTCTATTATTCTCCAGTGCTGTATTAATAGCATTTTGCAGGCTGATCGGAGTTTGGGATTTAACACCGGTTCCCATTACGCTAAAAATCAAAATCAATACAGCTGCAAAGTTTTTATGATTATTTTTTTTCATTTTAAATCCTTTTTCAATATTTACGTAAAGCAATGGTAAAACGAATAGGGTAAGAAAAGTCGCTACCATCAACCCACCAATAACAACAGTTGCCAAAGGTCGCTGAACTTCTGCTCCGGCACCACTACTGACAGCCATTGGAATAAATCCTAATGAAGCCACAAAAGCCGTCATCAGAACGGGACGAAGTCTTGATTCCCCTCCGTCTATAACAATTCTTACTATATTTTTAATTCCTCTTTTATGAAGACGGTTAAACTCTGAGATTAAAACAATTCCATTTAAAACCGCCACTCCAAAAAGTGCGATAAATCCTACTCCGGCACTGATACTGAAAGGCATACCCCGCAATGCCATCAGAAATACTCCACCAATAATAGAAAGTGGAATTGCAGTATAGATAAGTAAACTTTCTTTAACGGAATTAAAAGCCAGAAACAGCATAACGAAAATAAGAGCCAATGCAATCGGAACAGCAATCATAAGACGCTGTTTGGCATTATTAAGATTTTCAAATGATCCTCCGTAGGTCATATAATATCCTGTGGGAAGTTTCATTTTTTGATCGGCTTTGCGCTGTAGCTCTTCCACAATACTTTGTACATCTCGTCCTTTTATATTGAAGCCTACCACAATTCTTCTTTGAGCGTTTTCCCTCTGAATTTGGTTGGGGCCATTTTTCACTTCTACTTTGGCAAGCTGAGAGAGCGGGATCTGATTTCCGGAAGGAGTAGGAACCAGGAGATTCTTAATATCGGTAACATTTTTCCGATTCTTGGTATCAAGCCGTACTACCATGTCGAAACGTTTTTCACCTTCAAAAACCAATCCTGTACTTTGTCCTGCAAATGCTGTATTGACAATCCTATTGATGTCTGAGATGGACAAATGATACTGAGCAATCAAAGGGCGGTTATATTCTATAATAACTTGTGGCATTCCGGAAATAGGTTCTATATAAAGATTCTGAGTTCCATCCACAGTCTCTATAATTTTTCCAAGCTTCTGGGCATATTGTGAAAGAACATCCAGATCTTCTCCAAAAATCTTGATAACAACATCCTGTCTTGCCCCGGTCATTAATTCATTAAAACGCATCTGAACAGGGAACTGGAAACTGGCGGTAATTCCCGGAACATCCTGAAGTTGTTTCCCCATTTTATCTGCCAGTTCCGGGAAAGAGGAAGCTGAAGTCCATTCTTTTTTATCTTTTAAAATAACCATCATATCTGAAGCATCCATGGGCATTGGGTCGGTAGGAACTTCCCCACTTCCGATCTTTGTCACAACTTTTTCCACTTCAGGAAATCTTGATTTAAGAATATGAGCCGCCTTCTGGGTACTTTCAATCGTCGTTGTAAGATTACTTCCCGGCAAAACTCTTGTGTCCACGGCAAAATCGCCTTCTTCAAGAGATGGGATAAATTCCCCTCCCATTCTGGATAAAATGAAAACGGCCATTATAAACAGGACAGCCACAATCGCAAAAATCGTTTTCGGAACTCTAAGAAGCTTAAGCAAAGTATGAAGATAAATCTTCTCCACTTTCTTCATAATTCTATCTGAAAAAGTAGGTTTTTCACTTCTTTTTTTCAATAAAACAGCACTCATCATCGGGATATACGTTAATGACAATAAAAATGCGCCCAGTAATGCAAAAGCAACGGTCTGAGCCATTGGTTTGAACATTTTTCCTTCAATTCCCTGTAGGGTAAGAATCGGTAGATAAACAATCAGGATAATGATCTGTCCGAAAACCGCACTGTTCATCATTTTTCCTGCAGAGTGAATAACGACGGTATCCATTTCTGCTGCTCCAACAGAAAAAATCTTTTTGAATTTTGAATTATGACTGAACTGATGTAATATAGATTCTACAATAATCACCGCACCATCGATAATCAAACCGAAATCCAGAGCTCCAAGACTCATCAGATTACCACTGACTCCGAAAAGATTCATCATACAAATTGCAAATAACATAGCAAGAGGAATCACTGAAGCCACCAGTAAACCGGCTCTTATATTTCCAAGGAATAATACAAGAACAAAAACAACGATCAATGCTCCTTCTGTAAGGTTCTTTTCAACAGTACCAATAGCATTATTCACCATTTTGGTCCGATCCAGGAAAGGTTCTATTACCACTCCTTTTGGAAGCGTCTTCTGAACCTGAGTGATTTTCTCTTTTACATTTTTAATCACCTGGTTACTGTTTTCACCTTTAAGCATCATAACGACCGCTCCAGAGACTTCTCCTTCATCATTAAAGGTCATGGCTCCGTATCGGGTAGCAAAACCCGGCTTTACTTCTGCAATATCTCTTATAAACAGTGGAACATCGTTTGTTTTTGTAGCGATAGAAATATTTTTAATTTCTTCAATGTTCCCTACCAGACCTTCACTTCTGATGTATAAAACGGTAGGTCCTTTTTCAATATAAGCGCCTCCTGTATTTTGATTATTAGCTTGTAGGGCATCGAAAACATCATTAATGGTAATTTCATAAGCATTCAACCTATCCGGATTGACTGCAATCTCATATTGTTTTAACTTTCCTCCAAAGCTGCTGACTTCTGCAACCCCTTTTACACCTAAAAGCTGCCTCCTTACAATCCAATCCTGAATTGTACGAAGCTCCGTAATATTATATTTTTTTTCATATCCTTTTTCAGGTCTTATTACATACTGAAAAATTTCACCTAGCCCAGTGGAAATAGGTCCTAGTTGGGGATTTCCTATCCCTTGTGGAATGACAGCCTGTACCTGCTGCAGTCTTTCCGCAACCTGCTGTCTGGCCCAATAAACGTCAACATTATCTTCGAAGACAATGGTAACAAGAGATAGTCCAAATCTGGAAAAACTTCGGATCTCTTTTAGTCCTGAAATATTATTATTAGCCTGTTCTATAGGAAAGGTAACAAGTCGTTCTATATCCGTTGCCCCGAAAGAAGGTGCAATGGTAATAACCTGTACCTGATTATTGGTTATGTCGGGTACCGCATCTATCGGTAATTTAGTGACCTGATAGGAACCAATTCCAATAAGCCCTAATACCAACAATGCAATAATGAGTTTATTCTTTACAGAAAACTCAATGATTTTTGTAAGCATAAATGATTAATTATTAATCTTAATTATTGAGATAAGTTTTAGGCACTCTGAAGCACACGATGAATACATCTGCATCTTTTGCAGATAATTTATGGCAAAGCAGAATACCCTCAATCAGAGGATGATTGAGAAAAATAGATTAAGATTGATGAAATCTTGGGGGCTCCCAAATAGAATTTAAAATTTCCTTATTATAAAGTATATTTTTATAAAGGATTTGTTTTATGCCAATAGGATTAAATACCTTTTCTAAGCAATGAAGATCTAAAATTGGATTAACGGTAAATGCAACAGAAAGAGGACTTGCGTGTGAAACAAAAGGTAGCTTCTGATCCTGATCATAATCATTATCTTTAACCGGATGATCATAATGCATTTTCAGAAATGCAGTAAACGACATTTCAGAATTAAGGTTTTTGTGCTGAAAATAATGCTCAATGAGAATCGGCATTTTCAAAAGCTGATATAGTTCGGTTGTAGAAACCAAATAAAGGGATAACAACAATATGGAAATCAGCTTTTTCACTGTATCAAAATTACGAAATATTTCATTAAGAATGATTTTAAATAATCTAATTTGTACAATATTTTACACTGTATTTTTCAAAATAGTACTACTTATAATAATGAAAAGTATTACTACAAAAATGTAGTAATACTAAAAAAAAATACATAATATTCAGACCTATGTATTCTGTTGACAAATAAGATTTCTCAATATTGTCATTTTATTTTTTCTTCCACAACACAAATTATCGCTCAGAAGAATTTTGTTTTTCACCTTACTTTTTCCCAAAAATTCAATAATTTATCACAAGCAGTATCAATTAGATTAAAACTATTAGGAATTTCATCCCACTTACTCCAATAGGTAACCAGACGTGTGCCTACCGGTGTTGCATCAAGCTGTTCCCGTACATACTCCGAATAATCATAGTATAAATCTCTATCATGAATAATTGTATCATCAATTGAGCATGAAGTATCTATATTCTCATAAAAAGAATTAAAAAAATAGAACGCTTCATATTCTAAAAAAGAGATTTCTTTTATATTTAAATTAATAAAATCAACGTTTGATATATTGTGTTTATCAGCTATTTTTTTTGATATTTTAGTTAGAGATGTTCTTTGCTCAACTCCGTAGAATATACCATCTGTAGAAGCAGCCCCCACGAGACAAAACTTACCTGCTCCAGATCCAATATCCAAAACTTTTCTATCGGTATCATCAACCAAGTATTTTGCAGCCATCTTAGCAACTGCAACTGGAGTCCAATGACGCTGCGATAACGCTTTTATATGTTCGGGATATATTTCATTAAAAGCATTATCATCAATATCTATATTTAATTTAAGGTATTCAAAAATCATTCTATCATTCAGTTATACTCTCATTATTTTGATCAATTATAATAAAATAAACATCATCCAACAATATGCAAAAATTGGTAGTATCAGAAGGAAGTTATTTTACATTAACGAAGGGAAGAGACACTATTATTGCTTTAGTCGGTTTATTTCTAATGTTAATAAAAATCTCATTTCCTACAGCGGAATTTTCAACAGAAATGTATCCCATCCCAATCGGTATCTTAAGTGTTGGTGACATCGTTCCGGAGGTAACAGTTCCTAAGATTTCTTGATTTTCATTCCAAACTTCGTAACCATGGCGAGGAACACCTTTATCAATCATTTCAAATCCCACTAACTTTTTGGATATCCCTTTTTCTTTTTGAATTTTTAAAAATCCACTATGAACAAAGTCTTTATTAAATTTAGTAATCCAGCCTAGCCCAGCTTCTAAAGGAGAAGTATAATCATCAATATCGCTTCCATACAAACAGTAGCCCATTTCCAATCTTAATGTATCTCTTGCTCCTAATCCTATGGGCTCTATTCCTTCTTCCTTCCCAGCTTCGAAAATAGCTTCCCATAAATGTGCAGCATATCTGTTTTCAACATATATTTCGAATCCTCCTGCTCCTGTATATCCCGTAGCAGATAGTAAAGCATTAGGAATATGGGCTAATTCGCCAATGGTAAAAGTATAATATTCCAAGTCTTTTAAACTGACATCCGTCAATTTTTGCAAAACCTGTTGGGCTTTTGGTCCCTGAACTGCTAACAATGACATCGAATCTGAGATATTGCTAACCTGTGCATCAAAGGAATTCTGTTCATGAATCCAGTTCAGGTCTTTTTCTATATTTGATGCATTAACGACCAATAAGTAATCGTCCTTACTGATCATATATACTAAAAGATCATCGATTATTCCTCCTGTGTCATTAGGCATGCAACTGTATTGTACCTTTCCCGGAAAAAGTTTTGCTGCATCATTGGAAGTAATCTTCTGAATTAATGATAAGGCTTCTTTTCCTTGTATCAGAATTTCTCCCATATGAGAAACGTCAAATACACCCACCCTATTTCTTACAGTTTCATGTTCATGATTGATACCTTTGTATTGAACAGGCATTTCATAGCCTGCAAAATCAACCATTTTTGCTCCAAGCAAATGATGTATTGCATTAAATGCCGTTTTCTTAATTTTTACTGTTTCCATCTGTTATAAACCAATTAAAGAAGCATATGATTCAACTTTCAAGAGTTCCTCCGAATCAGATATATTATTAATCTTTATTTTAATCATCCATCCCTCTCCGTAAGGGTCAGAATTTACTAATTCAGGATTTGATTCCAATTTTGGATTGATTTCCAATACTTCACCTGCAAGCGGCAAGAAAAGATCTGATACTGTTTTCACTGCTTCAACAGTCCCAAATACTGCATGCTGTTGTAGATTCTCCCCAAGAGTTTCAATTTCAACATATACAATATCCCCCAATTCATGTTGTGCAAAGTCAGTTATTCCAATATATGCTATATCATTTTCTACTTTCACCCATTCATGGTCTTCAGTATACAAAAGATTTTTAGGAATTTCCATTTCTATTTGTTCTTTATTTTGATTGATTTATTTTTTTTGAATAGGCCCCCCTTCTATAATTTCATTACTGGCAAAAGATTCAAACTCTTTAAAGTTCTCAGTAAATTGATTAGCTAGATGTAGGGCTTTTTTATCATATTGAGATGAATCAGCCCAAGTATTTTTAGGATTCAGGATTTCAGAAGGAACACCTTCACACTGTACAGGCATTTGAAGACCAAAGACAGTATCACTTATAAAATCTACATTTTCGAATTTGTTTTCTAATACTGCAGTAATCATAGCTCTTGTGTATGACAGTTTTATACGTTCTCCTACTCCGTAAGCCCCTCCTGACCAACCTGTATTAATCAGCCAAACGTTTACATTATTTTCATTTAGCTTTTTCCCTAAAAGTTCAGCATATTTTGTTGGATGAAAAGGAAGAAAAGGTTTTCCAAAGCATGCTGAAAATGTGGTCTGTGGTTCAGTAATTCCGGCTTCGGTTCCAGCTACTTTTGCGGTATATCCTGAAATAAAATGATACATCGCCTGACCAGTTGTTAGTTTTGAAATCGGAGGCAGTACGCCAAAAGCATCGCAGGTCAAAAAGAAAATATTATTGGGAATCCCCCCAACAGAAGGATGGATCGCGTTATCAATAAAGTCGATCGGATAGGCAGCTCTCGTGTTTTCAGTTACAGAAGTATCATCATAATTAACAATGTCTGTTCCGTCAAAAAAACGTACGTTTTCAAGCAACGTACCTGAACGAATCGCACCGAAAATCTGAGGCTCTTTTTCTTGACTTAAATTTACACATTTAGCATAACATCCCCCTTCAAAATTAAAAACATTATCGTTATCCCATCCATGCTCATCGTCTCCTATTAATTTTCTGGCCGGATCTGCTGAAAGTGTCGTTTTTCCTGTTCCGGAAAGTCCAAAAAACACAGAGGTATCTCCGTCATTGCCGACATTGGCAGAACAGTGCATTGATAAGACTTGCTTCTCATGCGGAAGAATATAATTCAATACTGTAAAAATGCCTTTTTTAATTTCACCCGTGTATGCACTACCACCAATAAGAATGATTTTTTTTGTGAAGTTGATAATCGTAAAATTATGCTGACGGGTTTTATCAGTTTCAGGAACAGCTTTGAAACTTGGTATTGCAAGGATGAGCCATTCATGTTTAAATACCTCAAGCTCTTTTTCATTAAGCCTTAAAAACAAGTTGTTGGCAAACAAGCTTTGCCATGGATTTTCAGTAATAACTCTGATATTTAAACGATACTCAGATTTTGCACAGGCATAAACATCTTTAACATAAATTTCACGTTCTGAAAGATGATCAACGAGACGATTATATAATCTGTCGAAATCTTCAGGCAGAAACGGATGATTTACGTCTCCCCACCAAACCGAATTTTGGGTATTTTCATCTAAGACTACATATTTATCTTTTGGGGAACGCCCTGTGAACTCACCGGTATCGCAAGCCAATGCCCCTGATTCAGTTGTAATCCCCTGCCCTTTTCTTAAGGTTTGCGAAATTAACTGGGCTTCTGATAGATTCCAAAAGATCTCTTTTGGGGATAGAATTCCGATTTCCTTTAAACTTTCTAAATGATTCATTTCTATGATCAGATTTTTACTTTCGAGCAAAAGTAGTCCCTTTGTCAATAAATTTTCATGATCTATCTTTTTGTAAAATTTGATTTAAGTCAAAATTTTAGAGAATCAAAATAACATACTTTAATAAGAATTTATCACTATTTTAATCTCGAATTATTACCAATGGTACATCTGCAAAAAGAACTTACAAAAACGGGATTCAGTATTAACCCGTTAAGCCATATTATCAAAAAGAAACAAGGAAAATCAGATTTCAATACATTAAAATACTTTTGTATTTTACTAATACTTGATGACCTTACAATTACTATTGAAGAAGAAACTTATGAAATAAAAAGTAATAGTCTTGTTTTTATAGGTCCTCATAAAATGCTCTCTTTTCGTGAATATAAAAGAAAAGAAATTTTTATTTACTCTTTTTCTTCTCTGTTTTATGAACAATATTCTAATAACCCTACTTACCTCTATTCCATTCTGTTTTTTAACTCCAGAACAGATATTTTCCATATTTCTTATGTTGATGCTTCCAAAAACATGATAAAATACTATTTAGTAGAAAGGCTTTATAATTTTCAAAACAAAAATGAAGAGCTTTTTATTTCTGCAGCTTATACGATCATTAAATCGCTAATTCTTGATGCATCTTTAGCCCTTAATAGTAAGATAAATGAGAAAACTGAAAAGCCTCAGTATACTACTAATATATTAACTTCATTTAATATGAAAATTAAAATGAATTAGTTTTCAACGTGCTATACTCAGCAATTAAGTCGAACAAATTACTTCATCTTAACTTTCTTTTCAATACATAATATTTATATAATATTCTATCATACCAGATGATGAAAAAAAGTAATCCTACAGAGAATAATAATGTTTTTATGTATAAGATTTCATAAATAAAACCTCCTGTTACACCTCCTGAAAAAAAACATAGTACAATTACAATTTTTAAGATGATACTTTTTTTTAGGTGGTTGTATACAATTCCCTTGCGATAAAAAAACAATTTTGACATTTCAATCCCTAAGTCAGTGAAAATACCTGTAAGATGTGTCGTTCTTACCACTGATTGAGATACTCTTGTTACTAAAGAATTCTGTAATCCCATTGCAAAAAGTAAAAGACAAGCAATTATATTTTGACTGATTGTTATTTTCAAATCAGCTGATAGTCCAATGAAGCCTAAAATACAAATTTCTATCAGTAAAGGAATAAGATGAGATCGTATTTTTCTGAACCCGGATACAAATTCTACCAGAAGACTCGAACAGAAAGCTCCTAGCAAAAAACATCCAATAAATAAAAGGTAGACAACAGCGGCGTAATAATCTTTCAGCACTACTTCTTCAGAAAAAAAAGCAAAATGCCCAGTAATATTCGTTGTTAATATTTTAATTGATAATACTCCAACAATATTAACTGTTCCTGCAACAAATGAAAGAAGTGATGCTAATTTAAGATTATGAAAATAAGTTCTGTTTTTTCCTCTATGTCTAAACATCTATACTGTATTTGACTGTTACAACAGAAACGTCAATATCTGTTACATGATCTTATCCGAAATCTTATATTTTACTTAATGAATTCCGTTTTGAAAACTTCATCATAATTATGAACACAGTTGTTGACAAATCCCTGTTCAGCCATCCATTTGTCACTGTACACTTTGGTAATGTATCTTGACCCATGATCCGGATAGATTAAAACAACGATATCGTTTTCAGCAAATTCGTGAGATTGTGCATACTGCATCAATGCCTGAGTAACCGCTCCGGTTGTATAACCTCCCATAATCGCTTCTTTCAAAGCAATTTCGCGGGTTCTGTAAGCAGACATTTCGTCATTCACTCTCACAAACTCATCAATTTTATCAAAAAGTAGGGCAGAAGGAATTAAATTTTTTCCCATTCCCTCAATCTGATAAGGATGAACATCTTCTTTATGAATCTCACCTGTCTCGTGATAGCTTTTAAGAATAGAACCATCGGCATCTACACCGATCACTTTGATATCAGGATTTTTTTCTTTTAAAAATTTAGCTGATCCGGATAAGGTTCCACCTGTTCCAGTACAGGCAAAAAGGTGTGTGATCTTACCTTCTGTCTGT
>NZ_JWTA01000007.1 GCF_000813825.1 Chryseobacterium taiwanense | reverse complement strand
CCTTTTTTTATTATTTAATAATTCTCTCCAACACCCATTCAATCAAATTCTTTTCAGAAGTATGGTGGTCTGCAGAGAATTCGCCACGTCTTCTGTTGGCAATTACGTTATTTACGGTGATTGCTTTGTGCCCTAAAAGCTTAGATAAAGCATAAATAGCAGAAGTTTCCATTTCGAAATTGGTAACGCCCAAATCATTTAAGGTTTCCAAAAATTTATCATCAACGGCTTTTAAACGAAGCTGTCTTCCTTGAGGAGCATAGAATCCTGGGAATGTAGCTGTATTTCCGTGGTATTTTGCGTCTTTGTATAATTCTCCCAATTCTTCCGCCCAATCAGCAAAATACAACATTGGTTTGATTTTCGGGTAAGGGAATTGTGCTAAGAAGTTCTTTGAAAACTCATTTTCAAACTCATAATCCTGATAAAAATGCATCAAGCCATCTAATCCGACAACGTTTTGTGTAACAAGCATATTATCAACTTGAACTTCAGGATTTACACTTCCGCAAGTTCCCATTCTGAATAGCTGAAGTGCAGAATGTTCCGTTTTGAACTCTTTATTTTTAAGATCAATATTTACCAAAGCATCCAGTTCGTTCATCACGATGTCAATATTTTCCGTTCCGATTCCGGTGGACATTACTGTGATTCTTTCGCCTCTTAACGTTCCTGTGTGTGTGTAAAATTCTCTTTTGTTTTTTTTAACCTCTACTTTGTCAAAATATTTTGAAACCTTTGCTACACGATCCGGATCCCCAACAAGGATGATCTTTTCAGCAATATCTTCAGGTAAAAGATTTAAGTGATAAACACTACCATCATCGTTCAGAACAAGCTCTGAAGCCGCAAGTTTATTTAGCATACGTATGTTTTTTATAGTTTAAATTGTGATTTGATTATATCAATCTTTAAAATCCTCCCCAAACATCCTTCATCATTATTTTAAAACCAAGATCAATATAGAAATTGACCGTCGAGTAATGAATTTGATTTTGGGATTTAAAATTAGTGAAAAATCCTTGAAATTAAACGTAAACATTATTTAATTCAAACTTAAACTTATTGTAACGTACGATTCGCTTTCTGTCAATAGTTTTGCGCAAAAAAATTGATGAGATTTTATCCTATTGCTATTCTTGTTCTGTTGGTTGGTTTTGCTGTAATGTCTTTTAATCCTGTTGATAAAGGGATTGAGAAAGAAAATACAATGATTAATAATGGGTTAGAAGAATTTAAACATACATTAGACCAATTAAAAAAGGATGCTTACCAATTTTCAGAAGATAAAATTTCTCTACAACAACTTCAGGAATCTCTAAAAAATACAAGAAATTCTTTCAAGGAAATTGAATTTTATGTGGCTTATCACTATCCAGAATTTACAAAAACTCATTTAAATGCAGCACCGTTGTTCCATATTGAAGCAGCGGGAACAACTGCATATACACTTCCGCCGGAAGGATTGCAGGTTTTGGACGAATTAATCTTTTCCGATGAAGCGGCAGAACAAAAAGAAGAGATTAAATCAATCACAGATTTTTTATATAACAGTTATGCAAGTTTTTATTTAAGTGCTGTTAAAAATGGCATAAGCAAAGGAAATAATAAAACGTTACCATTAAGAATTGAACTGATCAGAATATACAGTTTAGGCATTACAGGCTTTGATACTCCCGGTTCTTTGAATGTTTCTGAAGAAGCAAGTCATGCTTTTCTAGGAATGAAAAAATACATCAATGATGATCCTTATTTTAAAAATTATACTGTTCAGAAAGCAAATTCAATTCTGACAGAAGGGATCGGATATCTTTCAATGAATACCGATTTTGAAACTTTTGACAGGATAGAGTTTTATAAAAAATACATTCAGCCTTTATATGAAGAATTCGGGAAATGGGATGGAAGAAGTGATGATCTGAAAGAATTTTCCGGATGGAATGTCAATAATAAAAACCTTTTTAGCAGCGATTTTTTGAATCCTTATTTCTATACTTTATTAAAGCAAAATGAGGACAATGAAGCATTGAAAACATTAGGAAAAGAGATTTTTTATGATCAGAATTTAAGTGATAACGGGAAAATGAGTTGTGCAACCTGTCATTTACCTGAAAATGCATTTACCGATTTAAAAACAAAATCTCAAAGTAATGTAGAAGGGAAAACCGTATTGAGAAATTCACCGTCTTTATATAATGCTGTTTTCGCAAAAAGATTTTTCTATGATTTAAGAGCTTTTTATCTGGAACAACAGGCAGAACACGTCATTTACAATGAAGATGAATTTAATACAAGCTATGAAAATATTCTTAAGAAATTAAAAACAAAAAAAGAGTACAAAAAAGCTTTTAAAACTGCTTTTAAAAACGGGGAAGTAAATAAAGAAAACTTTTCCAAAGCGTTGAGTTCTTATGTGGCTTCATTATATTCTTATGAAAGTGATTTTGATCAATTCATGAGAAACGAAAAAGAAATTTCTTCCGATGCTAAAAAAGGATATAATCTGTTTATGGGAAAAGCCAACTGTGCAACCTGTCATTTCGCTCCTAATTTTTCAGGATTGGTTCCACCGTTTTTTAATGAAAATGAATCTGAAGTTTTAGGAATCACCAAGAAGCCGATCAGTCAAAAACCTTTGGAACTTGATAGTGATAACGGAAGAATAAATAGCCCTGTAAAAAAAGAAAATTCATGGATATATGAAAATTCGTTCAAAACAGTAACGGTAAGAAATATTGCCTTAACAAAACCCTATTTTCATAACGGTGCTTTTAATACGTTGGAAGAAGTTTTGGATTTCTATAATGAAGGAGGAGGAGAAGGTCTTGGACTGAAAATGAAGAATCAAACCTTAGCTCCGGATAAATTGAATTTAACCCAGACAGAAATGAAACAGATTATTGCTTTCCTGAATTCATTAACGGATGTTAGCAAAAAATAAGACTTAAATTATCAGTTTTTATAATAGCAACAGCCTGCATTTTCATTTGAAATGTGGGCTGTTTTATTTTTAAAATTCACGATCTATAGATTTAATTAATACTCCGTTAACGTGATTAACATTAGGTTTTTGATTAATTAATATTGAGTAATGTTTATTTAAAATCCTATTAATAGAGGGTTCACAGCAATAAAATAGCTTTGCAACATCTAAAAAATCGAAATTTAAAAATGAAAAGAAAATTACTAACCGTTGCAGCTCTTGCATTGATGACAAGCTCTGTGTTTCATGCGCAGACATTTGTCTTTAACACCAACTCGTCATGGAAATACAATGACAATAATGCCGCATTGGTAGACCAATGGAAGGATGCCAATTTTGACGTATCTACATGGTCACAAGGAAACGGACCTCTTGGATATGGTGATCCGGTAACGACAACGACCAATACAGGTCTTATGACGGCTTATTTTGCTAAAGATTTTACGGTAAATTTAAACGATCTTTCTACTACTATGGAATTGGGAGTGATGAGAGATGACGGAATCGTAGTATATCTGAACGGAGAAGAAGTCGTAAGAGACAATATGCCTACAGGTACCATTACTTTCAGTACGTTGTCTAGCACTACCATTGATGGAGCAGCTGAAAGTGTATATAATGTTTTCTCTATTCCGAAGACTAAATTTGTAAACGGAAGCAACAGAATTTCTATTGAACTACATAACAGAGGAGCAACAAGTTCTGATCTAAGAATGGATGCCTATCTGAAAACTGTTGTTACAACAACAACTCCGGTTCCTTGTAATGCAAATCATATCAGTTGCTTTACTTCTATCGTTCCTACGGCTCAAACCAATAAATTAATCATTCCTACAGAACATAATTATCAGTTGATCCTAAAAGAAGGAGATAATTATACAGAAGGAGGAGGGTTAGTAGGAGGGCAGAATGACTTTACGGCCTATGTTCCGAAAAACGGAAGTGCTACGAACGGATATCTTTCTGTAAACCACGAAACAAATCCTGGAGGAGTAACCATGGCAGAAATCAATTATAATGCTTCTACTAAACTTTGGCAGTTGACAAAATCCAGAGCGGTAAGCTTCTCTGCTCCAAGTTTGGTACAGACAATCAGAAACTGTTCAGGAGGTGTTACACCTTGGGGAACAGTAGTTACAGCTGAAGAACAGACGACTTCAAGTGACGTAAATGGAGACGGAATGAAAGATTACGGATGGTTGGTAGAAATCGATCCGGCAACCGCTCAGGTGATTTCTCAAAATGCTGACGGTTCTAAAGGAAAACTTTGGCAGATGGGAATTATGAATCACGAAAATGTAGTGATCAATAATGCAGGAACAACGGCATATTATGGAGAAGACGGTGGAACGCACATGGTATACAAATATGTGATGGATACACCAAACAATCTTTCTTCAGGAAATCTTTATGTATTAAAATTAGATCAGGGATTAAGTAATGGAGATCCTGTTACGACGACTGCAACTTGGGTTCAGGTTCCTAATAAAACAAAGGCTGACCAAAATAATACAACATCTTTAGCACAATCTCTTGGTACTTCTTTCAACGGAGTTGAAGATGTTGATATTAGTCCAATTGATGGTAAAATCTATTTTACAGCAAAAGGATTGAATAAAGTATATAGATTACAAGATAACGGAACTACGGCTTCAAATGTTGAAACTTTCGTAGGAGGTCTTACAACAAACTATTCTTTCACTACGGCTCAGGGAACAAAAACGGAAGCTTGGGGAGACGGAAACGATAACCTTACATTTGATGAACTTGGAAATCTTTGGGTACTTCAGGATGGAGGTAAAAACTACATTTGGGTAATTGCTCCGGATCATACTCAAGCCAATCCAAAAGTAAAACTATTTGCTTCTATGCCTGCAGGTTCAGAACCGACTGGTCTTACCTTTACACCGGATCATAAATTCGGATTCTTCTCTATTCAGCACCCGGATTCTACGATCTCTACAGATATTGATGCTACTGGAAACACAATCAATTATATTGGAAAATCTGCAACTATTGTAGTCGCTCTTAAAAACAATTTAGGAACTGCAGGATCTTTAGGAACAGGTGAAATCCATGCAGAAGCTACAGTAACAGTTGCTCCAAATCCTACTTCAGGAATCGTGAAGATCAATGCTCCAAAAGGATTAAAAAACATCGCGGTAACAGCTTACAGTATGGATGGTAAAATTGTTTTCACTCAGAAATTCTCAGGGACAAACAATGCGTTAGACTTAGATTTTACCAAACAACTTGAATCTTCAAGAGTTTTGATTTTAAATATCGAAGCAGATGGAGGATTCCAGAAAACGGTAAAACTATTGAAAAAATAAATCTTAATAATTCTGAGCTGCCGGTAATTTGATTATCGGTGGCTTTTTTCTATCTATGAAAAAAATCTTTTTTTCTATTTTTATACTTCTTCTTTCGCAGGCAAAAGCACAAATTGATCCTGTGAAATATCCTACGTATACCAATGTTGAAGATGCTCTGAAAAGTGGGGAAACCATTTACAGTATGAGTTTCAGAGGAAAAAAAATATTTAATCTCCCGACTGAAATTCAGCAGCTACAATCAATTTTCTTTCTGAATTTAATGGAAAATAAGTTCGAAAAAATGGATGAGTCAATTTTCGCATTAAAAGAACTGACAATTCTAAACCTGAACGAAAATAGCATTAAATTCATTCCTGATGAAATCGCAGCACTTCAGAAATTAGAAAGTTTTTCGATCAATTTAAATGAACTGACAAGCATTAATCCGAATCTTGCAAAGCTTCAGAAATTAAAAGTCATTCATTTAGATGCCAATAATCTGAATGTATTTCCTGAATCTTTAATGAAAATTTCTAGTCTGGAGGAAATTAATTTGCAGGGAAATCAAATCAGTTTTATTGCTAAAGATTTAGATGATATTAAAAATTTAAGATCATTAAATCTGGCTTCCAATCAAATTAAAGACTTAGGAAACTTAGAATTTCCGAAGCAATTAAAATATCTGGAATTACAGCAAAACTCCATTTCAAAACTTCCTGAAGATTTATTTCAGTCAAAGAATCTGGAATTTTTAAATGTAAGTCAGAACAAAATCAAAGAAATTTCACCTAAAGTAAAAGGTTTGAAGAATGTAGTCAGTATGAATCTGGCAAATAATGATTTAAAAGATCTTCCAACCGAATTTTCACAATTGAAAAATCTTAAAACATTAATATTAACGGGAAATCCAATGGAAAAAACAACCATTGAAAAACTAAAAGCCATGATGCCGGAAACCCAAATTTATTTCTAAAATTTACCCGCCGACTCTTTTGGTTTTATATCCCATTTCCTTAAGGATATTCATTATTTTATCACGATTATCACCTTGAATGATAATTGTTCCATCCTTTTCAGAACCGCCTATTCCAAGGGTGGTTTTTATTTTTTTTGAGATATTTTTTAGCTCTTCCTCACTTCCTTCCCAACCTTCAACAATCGTTACAGGTTTACCGTTTCTGCCTTTTTTCTCAAACTTGCATACCAAAGGTTCTTTCTGCTTGAATTGCTCTTCAGGCATCTCAAAATCCTGCTCTTCATGATCAGGAAAAAGGTTCTTTAATTGATCTCTTAAATCCATAGAGCAAAATTAATAAAATATTTAATCAAAAAAATAAAATACGAAGTCAAAAAATGAACAATTGAGAAGTCGGTGATGCAGTAAAATTCACAAATATGAGTAGTTTACATAACTATTTTCTATTTTTGACCGTTACTAAGTAAAAATAATTTTCTCTCACCAAATATGAAACTATTAACCCGTCATTATATAGCACTTGCTTTATTGACATTCGGAACCGCAAATGCTCAATTTTCCACTGATCCTTTACAAGCTGTTTTAGAAACAAAAGATGCACAAAACTTCTGGAAAGCATTTGATAAAATGGAAACATCTGCAACCAATCCTTTTACAGATTATATCAACAATGGTTCTCCGGGATTAAAATCTTTTATCAAGAATAGAATCGTCAATGCAGATTCTCTGTATTTAACAGTGAAAAAAAATAAAGAAGAATATCTTAAAACCAGGAATACCTTATCTGGACTAAGCAAAATTGACAAAAAACTGAAATCATCTTACAGTGCTTTGAAATATTGGTATCCTCAAGCAAAATTTCCAACAGTTTATTTTGTGTACGGAAGAATGAATACAGGAGGGAATTCTGCGAATGAGGGCATTACAATCGGAACAGAATTATTTAAAAATTTGGATGGGGTTACCGCGCTTATTGCCCATGAATTGATTCATTTTCAGCAAAACAATAAAGGAGGGGAAAGTCTATTAAAACAAGCGTTAACAGAAGGAGGAGCGGATTTTGTCAGTGAATTTATTTCCGGTGAACCTATGAACGTAAAAGCCTTTCAATATGGTGAAGCAAATTCTGATAAGCTGTACAAGGAATTTGTAACCCGATATAAAAGTGATGATTTAAGAGACTGGTTTTATTGGACTTCCAAAAAAGATGACCGACCGAATGATTTGGGATATTGGATAGGATACAAAATCTGTGAAGCCTATTTTAATAAACAAACTGATAAACATAAAGCCATCTACGAAATTTTAAATATTGAAGCCCCTTTTTTATTCCTAAAAGAAAGTGGTTTTCTGGATGCTTATATTCAACAGTATGCCAAAGAGAAGAATCTGAAATATGATGATTTCTTTAAAGAATTTTCGGGCGAGCCTTCTGAAGTTACTTTTCTGGTAAATGTTCCGGATAAAAATGATGAAGTCTATATTGCAGGAAATCAGAAAGGATTGGGGAATTGGAGTGCATCATCAGTTAAAATGGAGAGAAAAAGCGATTTCGAAAGAACTTTGACTTTAAAAATTTATTTACCTGCTCAATTGAAATTTACCAAAGGGAATTGGGATCAGGAAGCCAATGTAAAAGGTCTTGAAAAAGGACAAAACATCAAAATAGAAAATCAAAAGTCAAAGAAAATCTCTTACACTATAAATAATTGGTTTAAAAATTCGAATTAATATAGAGATGACTTAAAAACACTCTCATTTAGGAAAAAATCTGCGTAATCTGCAAAATCAGCGAGAGAAAATAAACATGACTTCACTAAAGCCTTCAAGACGTAAAAAGCTTGAAGGTTTATAATTTTTAAAAATCATCGCCAGAAAACGAAATTTTAAACAAAATTTAAGTCCGCCAATTCTTCCATTCATTTCAAAATAAATAAATTTGTACTACAAAAGTTTACATAATGTCGAAAAAAGCAATATTGGCAATCCTTGACGGATGGGGATTGGGAATGAATCCGGACGTTTCAGCACTAGATAAAGCAAACACACCATTTATAGATAACTGTCTTAAAAATTATCCTCACACAACGCTTGAAGCGAGTGGTTTGGCGGTGGGTTTGCCTGCAGGACAAATGGGGAACTCAGAAGTAGGACACATGAATTTGGGAGCGGGAAGAGTCGTTTACCAAAACTTAGTAAAGCTAAATATGGCCGTTGAAAACGGAACTCTTGGACAGGAGAAAGTGATTCAGGATGCCTTTGAATATGCTAAAAAAGAGAACAAAAAAGTACACTTCATCGGTTTAGTTTCAAACGGAGGAGTACATTCACATATCAATCACTTAAAAGGTCTTTTAACTGCAGCTAATGAATTTGGATTGAATGAAAATGTTTTCGTTCATGCCTTTACAGACGGTCGTGACTGTGATCCGCTTTCCGGAAAAGGTTTTATTGAAGAGCTTCAGAATCATATGGCATCTACGACAGGAAAATTGGCAACAATTGTCGGAAGATATTACGCGATGGACAGAGACAAAAGATGGGAGCGTGTGAAATTAGCTTATGATGCAATGGTAGAAGGTGTTGGAACCGAAACTACAGATGCATTAGCCGCAATTCAGGATTCTTACAATAATAATGTAACAGACGAATTCATTAAACCAATTATTTTAACACATACAACGGAAACAGGAAATGTAGTTCCGGTTGCTAAAATCATTAATGATGATGTGGTCATTTGTTTCAATTTCCGTACAGATAGAGGAAGAGAGATTACAGAAGTTCTTTCTCAGCAGGATTTCCCGGATTTTTCTATGAAAAAACTGAACCTTTATTATGTGACATTAACGAATTACGATAAAACGTTCCAAAATGTTCATGTTGTTTTTGATGAAGAAGTATTGAAAGAAACAATGGGAGAAGTGTTGGAAAGAAACCACAAAACGCAGATCAGAATCGCAGAAACTGAAAAATATCCTCACGTTACGTTCTTCTTCTCAGGAGGTCGTGAAGAAGAATTTGTAGGCGAAAGAAGATTGCTTTGTCCAAGTCCGAAAGACGTTCCAACTTACGATCTAAAACCGGAAATGTCTGCTTACGATATTACCAATGCTATCGTTCCTGAATTAGAAAAAGGAACTGCTGATTTTGTATGTTTGAATTTTGCAAATACAGATATGGTAGGTCATACAGGAGTATTCTCTGCAGCAGTAAAAGCCGCAGAAGTGGTAGATTCTTGTATCGAAAAAGTAGCTACAGCAGCGTATGAAAACGGATATGTCGTTTTCATTTTGGCAGACCACGGAAACTCTGATGTGATGATCAATCCCGATGGGACACCGAATACACAGCACTCAACAAACCTTGTTCCTTTTATTGTGATGGATAAAGACCACACTTGGAATCTTAAATCAGGAAAATTAGGAGATGTTGCTCCAACCATTTTAAAAGTAATGGGAATAGATGCGCCAGAAATTATGACAGGAGATATTTTAGTTAGCTAAAAATAATAATATAGTTAAAGAATTGCCGTTATTACTTCAATAACGGCATTTTTTATGATTAATATCAGAAAGAGTTAACATAATATTATGTCGTAAATAATAAATAATATCATATCTTTGTAAATTAAAATCTAAATTTATATAATGTATCAAACGCTTGTAAGGAAAGAAGTAATGGGAATTTTGGGAAAGGAAGTTGGTTCTTTTCTAGATAAATTTTTGACGCCGATTGAAAAAATCTGGCAACCCTCAGATTACCTTCCGGATCCTTCAAGTGAAGATTTTAAACATGATTTAGAAGAAATTCAGACTTTTGCCCGTGAAATGCCTTACGATTTGTTTGTAACATTAATTGGAGACTGTATTACCGAAGAAGCATTGCCATCGTATGAGTCTTGGTTAATGGGAGTAGAAGGGGTAGATCAGGAAGAGAAGCAAGTAGGTTGGGCAAGCTGGGTAAGAGCTTGGACGGCTGAAGAAAACAGACACGGAGATCTTTTAAGCAAATACCTTTACCTTTGCGGAAGAGTAAATATGAGAGAGGTTGAAGTGACCACTCAATATCTTATTAATGACGGTTTCGATTTGGGAACAAGCATGGATCCGTACAGAAACTTTGTCTATACAAGCTTCCAGGAAACGGCTACCAATATCTCTCACAGAAGAGTAGGAACGTTAGCAAAACAATCAGGGAATGGAAAATTGGCAAAAATGTGTGGGGTGATTGCTGCTGATGAAGCAAGACACGCTAAAGCATACAAACATTTCGTAGCAAAAATTCTAGAGATCGATCCTTCTGAAATGATTTTAGCATTTGAAGATATGATGCGTAAAAAAATCGTTATGCCTGCTCACATGATGAGACAGTCTGGTCAGAAAGCAGGGGAGCTTTGGGGACATTTCTCAGATGCTGCTCAAAGATGTATGGTATATACAGGACAGGATTATATCAATATCTTGAAAGACTTATTAGATGAATGGAAAATTGAGCACGTAAAAGGGCTTAATGAAAAAGCTGAAAAAGCTCAGGAATATCTTATGAAACTTCCTTCAAGACTTCAGAAAATTACAGACAGAATTTCAACACCTGATTTACAATTCCAGTTCAATTGGGTGAAAAGTTAGTTCTATATCTATTAAATTATAAAGTTTAAGAGTGCTAAGTATTTTGGCACTCTTTTTATTTCTTATCTTTGCAAATCTAAATCATAATTGAAATGATGAATAATAAGAAAATTGCGGTTGATTTCGACGGAACTATTGTAGACGACGCATATCCGGCAATTGGAAAACCGAAAATTTTTGCTTTTGAAACATTAAAAAAACTTCAGGCTCAAGGGTACAGACTTATTTTATGGACGTACAGACACGGGCCGGCTTTAGACGAAGCTGTGGAGTTTTGTAGAAAAAACGGAATAGAGTTCTATGCAATCAATTCAAGCTTTGAAGGAGAAGTTTTCGATCCTGAAACACAATCCAGAAAATTAGATGCAGATTGGTTTATTGACGACAGAAATCTAGGAGGTTTTCCGGGATGGGGAGAAATTTATAATATTATTCAGGAAAGAATAGAATTTCGTGTAGAAGGCAAAGAGGTTTTGGCGTATTCAAAACTTAAAAAAGAAAAGAAAAAAGGATTATTCTGGTAGAATTATAGAAGTTAAAAGCTAGATATTAGTTTTTTAATATCGAGCCTGATTTCACTTATAATTTATTATCCGGATACAATTTTAGAATTGGGAGTTTAGGCTTCTAACTTCTATTATATAACATTTATATAAAAATGATTCAATTAAAAACAATAGACGAATTACGTCTTATGAAGCAAAGTGCTCAGTTGGTTTCAAGAACATTAGGAATGTTGGCAAAAGAAATCAAGCCGGGAATTACCACTTTGTATTTAGATAAATTAGCGCACGATTTTATTAAAGATCACGGTGCAGAACCTGCATTTTTAGGATATGGAGGTTTCCCTTACTCATTATGTATTTCGCCAAACGAACAGGTAGTTCATGGTTTCCCTAGCAAAGAAGAAATTAAAGAAGGTGATGTGCTTTCTGTAGATTGTGGAGCTGTTTTAAATGGTTTTGTAGGAGATCATGCCTATACTTTCGAAATCGGAGAAGTAAAACCTGAAACAAAAAAACTGCTAAAAGTTGCTAAAGAATCCCTTTATAAAGGAATTGAGCAATGTATAAGAGGAAAAAGAATCGGGGATATTTCTCACGCGATTCAGGCTCATTGTGAAAAAGAAGGATATGGTGTGGTAAGAGAGCTTGTAGGACACGGAGTGGGAAGACAGATGCATGAAGATCCTCAAGTTCCGAATTATGGAAGACAAGGCAGCGGAAAAGTGATTAAAGACGGTTTGACAATTGCGATTGAGCCGATGATCAACCTTGGAACAGAAAAAGTAAAATTCCATAATGATGGTTGGACGGTAACGACATTGGACAATCAGCCTTCTGCGCATTTTGAACATGATGTAGCAGTAATCAACGGAAAACCGGTATTACTTTCTACATTCCAGTATATTTATGATGCTTTGGGTATTGTAAGTGATGAAGAAAAGGCATTCCAATTGGATTTTTAATGAAAAAAGTAACTAAGCTTTTATTAAATAAAATCCCGCGTCCCTTACTTATAAAAATGAGTATTTGGGCACGTCCGCTTATTTATCAGTTTTTTAAAGGAAATAAGTTTCAGGATCCTATTGACGGTAAATATTACCGAAAATTTCTTCCTTACGGATACGGAAAACAGCGTGAAAATGCTTTGTCTCCGGGAACCTTGAGTTTGGAAAGACACCGCCAGATGTGGCTGTATCTTCAGAACGAAACGGATTTCTTTACTAAAAACTATAAGGTTTTACATATTGCTCCTGAACAGGAATTTTTAAGAAAGTTCAAGAGAATGATCAACCTAAATTATATCTCTGCAGATTTGTTCTCACCGATCGTCGATGTAAAAGCAGATATTTTAGATCTTCCTTTTGCCGATGAAAGCTTTGATATTATCTTCTGTAACCATGTTTTAGAACATATTGAAGATGATGCAAAAGCAATGAGTGAATTGTACAGAGTATTAAGACCGGGAGGATGGGGAATTTTACAGGTTCCGATGAAGAACTCTTTAGAAAAAACTTACGAAGATTTCTCTATAAAGGACCCTAAAGAACGTCAAAAACATTTCGGGCAGTACGACCATGTACGTTGGTACGGAATGGATTATTTTGACCGTCTGAGAAAAGCAGGTTTTGAAACTGAACCTAATTTTTATTCTCAGAAATTTTCAGAAGAAGAAATTAAAAAATATGGGTTAAGACATAATGAGATCTTACCGATAGTTATAAAAAGATAAAACAAAAAGGGCTTCAAATTTTGAAGCCCTTTTATATGATGTAAAATCTCATTAATGAGAAACCGCTTTCAGCCCAACTACAGAACCGATTAAGGTAACAATGAAGAAAATTCTCCAAAAGCTTACCGGATCTTTAAAAAAGAAAATTCCCATTAAGGCTGTTCCTACAGCGCCAATTCCGGTCCATACTGCATAGGCAGTTCCAATAGGTAAGGTTTGTGTCGCTTTAATCAATAAAACCATACTGATAGTCATCGTAATCAAAAAGCCTGTAAACCAAAGATACATGGGAGTTCCTGTTGTTTCTTTTACTTTTCCTAAACATGAGGCAAAAGCCACTTCAAATAATCCTGCGATAATTAAAATAATCCAATTCATTTTTCATTATTTTCTGCAGCAAAGTTCAGGATTTTGGAAGAACTACTATTTTACATTTGTTAAAAAATAATATATTTTTTTCATTTGATTTCGGCTCGAATTCGGCTTAAACTTACCTGTGTAATTCCCAAATAAGAAGCAATATGACCTAATTGAACCCGTTTAAGAAGATGGGGCTTCTCTCGCATTAAATCTTTGTAGCGTTCTAATGCGGTTTTAAATTGTCTGGAAATAATAAGCTCTTCCGTTTTTATGAGTTCCTTTTCTGCAAATCTTCTTCCCCAGTTGGCAATATGAATATCTTGATTGAACAGCTCTCTTAAATGAGCGGTTTCCAGCTTATACAACTCACAGTCTTCTAGTGATTCAATATTTTCATATCCGGGTTTGTTTTCCACATAACTTTTCATAGAAATTACGGTTTCACTTTCACTTCCAAACCAAAACGTAATGTCGTTTTCCTCTGTAGAAGCATATGCGCGAACAATCCCTTTTTTAATAAAATAAATATAAGGCACAATTTTATCAGCTTCCATCAGGCAACTTCCTTTAGGATAAGAAACTCTAGTGATGTGTTCTTTCAAACTTTGTCGGGAAGAATCGGGAATAGGATAGATGTTATTTATGATTTCGTCAATACTCATAGTAAGGAAGACTTGTATGACTTCAAAAATATCAGTTTTTTAGAAAGGATAAAAAAAATATTCAAAATAATTGAAGATAAACGTTTAATGCGAATTGCACATTTTAAAAATAGAGACAACGGTTCCTAACTTATTGAGCTGGATTGTTATTTTTTATTATATTTGTAAATAGGTGTCTATTAAGTATTTAATTGTTGTGTAGGGCTGGTTTATAAAATTCGCGAAAATACAATTATTCCTGAAATACTCAAAGAAAATACCTCTTGTTTATTAATGATTTAATCGAATATTTTTGTTTTTTCTTAATCCATATAATGAAAAGAACTTCCATAAAAGACATCGCAAGAATCGCAGGTGTTTCCGTAGCAACAGTTTCTTATGTCCTTAATAAAAAAGAAGGAAGTAGAATAAGCCAGCAAACGAAAGATAAAATCTTAGAAATTGCAGATTCTATCAATTACGTTCCCAATAAGATTGCCAAAAGCTTGAAAATGAGCAGAAGTAAACTGATAGGATTAATCTTAGCAGATATTTCCAATGGCTTTTATTCTACAATGGCACGTTGTATTGAAGACGAAGCGATAAAACTAGGCTATACCCTTTTGATCGGAAGTTCCGACGAAAATCCCGAAAAGTTTAAAAAATTAACTGAACTTTTTGCCGAGCATCAGGTTGACGGAATGATTGTTGCACCGATCATAGACTCTAATGAGACGCTTAATAAGCTCATTAAAGAAGAATATCCGGTAGTTACCATCGACCGTTATCTTAAAGATATTCAGTTGCCGGGTGTTTTGGTGAATAATTTTGAAGTCTCTGAGCAGATTTTTGATTTTCTGAAAGCTAAAAACTTTGAAGAAATCATTTATGTAGGATACAATACTGAAGTTCCCCATCTTTTGGATAGACAGCGCGGCTTTGAAAAGCGTTTTCCTGAAAGTGGAATCAGCTACAAAAGAGTGTTGGTAGGAATGGAAAACAGAAAAGAGGAAATACATAATGCTCTTGAAAAACATCTGGATCTTTCTAAGCGAACTGCCGTTTATTTTACCAGTAATAAACTGGGAATTGCGGGAATGAGTTATTTTATTAAGTACAACATTAAAGTTCCGGAAGATCTTTCGATGATTACCTTTGATGAAGCGGAAGCCTATGAACTTTTCCCGATAGAGCTTACTTATGTTAAGCAGCCTTTAACAGACATGGCAAAAACGGTTATCAAGCTGATTGATGATGAGATCACCAATTATAAAAAGAATGGTGAAAGAGTTACATTTAAAGCCAAACTGATCCATAAAGATTCTGTACAATAACTTGTTTAATTCTGTTTATACTAAAGTATTTTAACAGTTTTTGCAGAGAAGTTTCCCATTAATCGGGATAGACCGATTTTGTTTTAGTAACTTTGCAGTTCGTAATATAATTTTTATGCACAAAGCAGGATTTGTAAATATAGTTGGAAAGCCCAATGCCGGAAAATCGACCTTATTGAACCAGTTGATGGGAGAGAAGTTGGCGATTGTTACCCAAAAGGCTCAGACAACACGTCACAGAATTTTTGGAATTTATAATGAAGAAGATCTTCAGATCGTATTTTCGGATACCCCTGGAGTTTTAGATCCTAAATATGGGTTGCAGGAAAAAATGATGGATTTTGTGAAAGATTCTTTACAGGATGCTGATGTTTTTCTTTTTATTGTAGATGTAACCGATAAAGCTGAACCTTCAGAATTTTTAATTGATAAACTAAATAAAATTCCGGTTCCTGTTCTATTATTATTAAATAAAGTAGACCAAACCAATCAGGAAGGATTGGAGAAATTGGTTTCAGATTGGCATGAAAGAATCCCTAAAGCTGAAATTTTACCAATTTCTGCACTTAATGCCTTTAATACTGACGTTATTCTTCCGAAATTGAAGTCAATGCTACCGGAAAATCCGGCGTATTATGACAAGGATATGTATACGGATAAACCTGAACGTTTCTTCGTAAATGAAGCTATCAGAGAGAAAATTCTTTTGAATTATGATAAAGAAATTCCTTACTCTGTAGAAGTGGTAACAGAAATGTTCAAAGAAAAAGAAGGCATTATCTTCATCGATTCTATCATTTATGTGGAAAGAGATACCCAAAAAGGGATTATTATCGGCCACAAAGGAGAAGCGATCAAAAAAGTAGGAACTGAAGCAAGATTAGATCTTGAAAAATTCTTTGCTAAAAAAATTCACCTGAATCTTTTTGTAAAAGTGAAAAAAGACTGGCGAAAAAATGACCGTGACCTTAAAAATTTCGGGTACAGATAGACTAAAAGTTCAATATTCATCGTTGTATTAAAAGATATTTTATTATCTTTAATTTTAAATTAATATTGAATGAGCTACTCAAACACAAAAGCTAATCCTATTTACATAGACATAGTTTTATTGGTTGTAAGAATATTTGTCGGATTTGCGATGTTATCTCATGGATTTCCAAAACTTCAACAATTGTTGGAAGGAGGCGAAGTAAAGTTTTTTGATTTTCTAGGACTTGGACCACAGATTTCATTGATTCTAACGGTATTTGCAGAGTTTGTTTGCTCCATTCTTTTAATTTTAGGACTTTTTACAAGAGTGGCAACAGGATTTTTAATCTTTACCATGGCGATTGCAGCCTTTGTTGTACACGGAGCCGATCTATTTGATAAAAGAGAATTAAGTTTACTATATCTTTCCGTCTATTTATTGATCATTTCTTTCGGAGCAGGTAAACTCTCAATAGATTATATGATCGAAAAAAGAAAAAGAGCTTCAGATTGGTAATTCTTTTACGATAGAAATACTAAAAAGCAGGAAAATATTTTCCTGCTTTTTTTATGTCATTAATTTCGTTAAATTCGTGAAAAATGAAATTATAATGAAGATAAAACTAACAATCTGTCTTCTTGCGTTCCTTAATTTTTATAATGCGCAGGAAAATATTACGTACCAAAAACCCTCACCGGAAATTTTAAAACTTGCTGATTATGACAGACCACCAAGTGTTTTAATGAACAGTAAAAAAGACTGGATTGTTTTTACCTATCGTCCGACTTATAAAACTCTGGAAGATCTGAGTCAGCAGGAAATGAAGCTTGGAGGGTTAAGAATTAATCCTGTCACTAATATTTCAAGCAGTGTTACTTATCTGAATAACCTGAAGGTGAGAAAAACAAGCGATAAAAATGAGACTCAGGTGAAAAATCTACCTTCCAATCCTAAAATCGCGTATACTTCATTTTCTCCGGATGAGAAGAAGTTTGCTTTTACCAATACCACAAGCAAAGGAGTAGAGCTTTGGATTGTTGATTTGGAAACAGCTACGGCAAAAAAAATAACTTCAGATAATCTGAATGCTAATTTAGGTTCTCCATATGTTTGGTATAAGGACTCTCAGAATGTATTGATCAGAACATTACCTCAAAATAGAGGAACTTTAATTGATTCCAGTAAAGACTTACCTACAGGACCTATTGTTTCTACAGCAGATGGAAAAGTATCTCAAAACAGAACGTATCAGGATCTTCTGAAAAATCCTCAGGATGAAAAGAATTTTGAAATCCTTACGTCTTCAGATATTTATAAAGTTGACCTCAATGGAAACTTAAATAAGGTAAAAGAGAAAGATATGTATGCCGGATTGAGTTTTTCACCGGATGGAAATTATTTAATGGCAACGACCATTAAAAAACCATTCTCTTATATTGTTCCTTTAAGTAGGTTCCCAATGACGACAACGGTTTATGATAGTAACGGGAATGTCGTAAAAGTAGTGAATGAAACTCCTCTGAACGAAATCATGCCTAAAGGATTTTCTTCTGTAAGAGTAGGGAAAAGAGATATGGGATGGAGAAGCGATATGCCTGCAACTTTGGTATATGCGGAAGCTTTAGATGGAGGAGATCAGTCAAAATCTGCTGAATTCAGAGATGAAATTTTCACTTGGGAAGCACCGTTCAGTAGCAATTCAAAGTCTTTTTTCAAAACAAAACAAAGGTATGAGGATGTAAGCTGGACGAATGATCATTATGCGATTGTTCACGAATCTTGGTATGATACAAGAAATACAAAATCTTTCTTAGTAGATCTCAATAATAATGAATCTAAAGTTATTGACGACAGAAATTATCAGGATGTTTACAGCGATCCAGGAAACTTCAATACCACAAAAAATCAGTTTGGAAGAACCGTTCTTGATATAAAAGGCGGAAAGGCTTATTTAATTGGTGCCGGTTTTACAAAAGACGGGCAACATCCGTTCATTGATGAAATGGATATTAAAAGTTTGAAGAAAAAAAGATTATATACTTCTAATCTAAAAAATGAAAAAGAAGAAATCATTGATATTCTAAACCCGTCCAAAGGCGAAATCCTTACCGTACAGCAATCAGCAAGTCAGTATCCGAATTATTTTAAGCGAAATATAAAATCGAATAAAACAGAATCGGTAACCAATTTTGCCAATCCTTTTGAAAGTATAAAAGATGTGTACAAAGAGGTAATTACTTATAAAAGAAATGATGGTGTAACGCTTACAGGAACGCTTTATCTGCCTGCAAACTATGACAGAAAAGCAAAAAAAGAAAAACTTCCTTTGCTGATTTGGGCGTATCCTACAGAATATAAAGACAAAAATACAGCAGGACAAAGCACACAAAACCCGAATGACTTTACTTTCCCATATTACGGATCGTTTGTATATTGGACAACAAAAGGATATGCTGTATTGGATGATGCCGCTTTCCCGATTATCGGAGAAGGAAAAACAGAACCGAATGATACATTTATTCCTCAGTTGGTAGCAAATGGAAGAGCCGCCATTGATGCCGTTGATAAACTAGGTTATATCGACAGAAATAAAGTGGCAGTAGGAGGTCACTCTTACGGAGCATTTATGACCGCCAATCTTTTGACCCATTCTAAAGATTACGCCTGCGGAATTGCAAGAAGTGGAGCGTATAACAGAACATTGACTCCATTTGGTTTCCAGAGTGAGCAACGAAATTATTGGGATATTCCGGAAATTTACAATGCAATGTCTCCATTCATGAATGCTGATAAAATGAAAACTCCATTATTATTGGTTCACGGAGATGCCGACAATAACCCTGGAACATTTACACTACAGACCGAACGATATTTTCAGGCACTGAAAAATCTTGGGGCTCCTGTGAAAATGGTTCTTCTTCCAAAAGAAGCTCACGGATATGCTGCTAAAGAAAATATCCTGCATTTGCTTTGGGAACAGGATCAGTTCTTAGACAAGTGTTTGAAGAAGTAATAAATAGATAAAAAAACTCGTTCTTTTTGAGCGAGTTTTTATTTTATTTGTATTAAAATGATTTAGACTATGCCAATAATACGCCGTTCAGAACAAAAGAGACAAACTCTTGAAGATTTTTATAAAGAGTTTATACCTAAAGCCGAGAATGTATACCAAGACGTAGGAACGCCTATGCTAGAAGTTTTGAGAGTATTAAATGAAATGTTTTATGAAACGAAAATATATGGATTAACCTCTCATGCCTCTCTTCTTTTATTTAATAATGATGAGGAAGATTCAGACTACTTTATTGTTATTAATGCATGTCAATCAAATTATTATAATGAATTTAGAATAGAATATATAATTCCAGAAAATGAAAGACCTTGGGAAGGAGCTATAATACAAGGAGTATCAGGAACATTTAAAGAATTTGAAAAAATGATAATTATATCAATATATAATTCAGGAGGATGGAAGAACAATTTTGAAATTGAAAATTTATATCAAAAAATTAAATAATTCCATTCCAACCTGAATGATTTTTTTATAAATAATTCAAAATATCATTAATTCTTTCCAGCTCCATAAAATTAGAATGCTCCAGATTAAGATCATGCTGTTCATGAGACCACGTTACATGATATGGAATATGAGCAGCAAATCCTCCAATTTCTAAAACGGGTAAAATATCTGATTTAATCGAATTTCCAAGCATTAAAAAGTTCTTAGGTTTACAATCTAAGTGCTTTAAAAGTTTCTGATAATCACTTTCTTTTTTATCGCTCATGATTTCAATATGATGAAAATATTCCTGCAATCCTGATTTTTTTAATTTACGCTCCTGATCCAGTAAATCACCTTTTGTAGCAACAACCAATTTGTATTTTCCTTTTAAATTTTCTAAGGTTTCAGTAACGCCTTCTAAAAGTTCAACGGGTTTTTGAAGCAGTTCATGACCGATCTCAATGGTTTTATTGATTAATGTTAAAGGCGCAGTATCATTTGAAACTTTGCTTACTGTTTCGATCATACAAAGCATAAATCCTTTTACCCCATATCCGTACAAATGAAGATTTTTCATTTCCGTTTTGAATAATTCTTGAGAAACAGAATGTTGCGGAAGATAATCTTCCAACAAAGCACAAAACTCCTTTTCAGCCTCCTGAAAATAAGGTTCGTTGATCCAAAGAGTATCATCTGCATCAAAAGCGATAGTAGTTATATCATTATTCATATTGAGTTTACTTTAGTTTTTGTAATTTTCGCTCACAAAAATCAGGATAAAAAACAAAACAGAAAAGGACATTTGTCCCCGGTAAAATATGTTACGTACGAATCAACCATTTTTAGATTATTTAGAAAAGCTTTATGAAAATCAGGATCATAAAGAGAATATTGTGTTGAAGTCTTTTGAAAAAGGAGAAAAGATCTTGACGCAAAATGAAGTTTCCACCAAGATCATGCTTGTCAAAAGTGGAATTACGAAGTGCTATTTCGTGGAAGAAAATGATAAAGAATATATTGTTGAATTCTTAGGGAAAGGAGAAATTGTAGGAGAAATT
Organism: Chryseobacterium taiwanense; assembly: GCF_000813825.1. Taxonomy (GTDB): domain Bacteria; phylum Bacteroidota; class Bacteroidia; order Flavobacteriales; family Weeksellaceae; genus Chryseobacterium; species Chryseobacterium taiwanense. Next base: position 226,524 of record NZ_JWTA01000007.1, on the reverse strand, counting down.
GAGGTCATTAAGAATGTTCCGTGTCTGTGCAGTATTGAAGCCATTACAGAAGTTACTGTGTATTCGATGACGATACCATATTTTCAGTCTTTGATTAAAAATGATCTGACCTTGAATAATTTGTTACTTGATGTTTTTGCAGACCGTATCTTCAATACATCAAGCAGGGCATCTTATCAACAGCTTCACACGACAGAGCATACCTTATCGCAGCTTCTAGAGGTAAAATCAAAAGAAATGAAAATTTCAAAAGAAGATATGGCCGCTTATCTCGGAATTACAGTAAGAAGTCTTAACAGGGCTTTTAAAGAACTGAAAGATAAAGAACGTGATGAATAATCAGCTGTCATAGAACGAAAATCTTCATGTATCTTTGCAAAAATAAGATCATGACAATGGAAGAATTAACGTTCAGAAATGCAACGCTTGAAGATTTACCTAAAATAGTTGAAATTTATAACTCAACCATTGCCTCCAGAATGGTAACTGCAGATATGGAAGAAGTCTCTGTAGAAAGTAGACTAAAATGGTTTCAGGAACATAATCCGGAGACCCGACCTCTATGGATGATTGAAGACCAGCAAAATAATGTCATTGGCTGGGTAAGTTTCTCTTCATTTTATGGAAGACCTGCTTATGACGGAACCGTAGAAATGAGCATTTATATGAGCGAAAACAGCAGAGGAAAAGGCTTTGGAAAGAAAGTACTGCAATATTGCATAGACAATGCCGGAAAACTGGGCGTAAAGACATTGTTAGGTTTCATTTTCTTGCATAATGAACCCAGTTTGAAACTATTCAGACACTTTGGATTTGAAGATTGGGGTGTACTTCCAAATGTTGCAGTATTGGATGGAGTAGAGCGTACTTTAGTGATTTTAGGAAAGAGAATTAATTAGCGCTTAATTTGTATTAACAGGATATTGGATATATACCAACTGATTCCTCCAAGATTTCAAAACTTTAGTAATTTTACTTAAATTTCTTTCTTTGTTCAAAATTTTAATTCCATGATAAATAGGTGAATTATTAATATCTAAGTTATGGTTGTTTAAGTTTGTTTTTGAACTCTCAGTATTTGATGTAATGTACTCTGATAAAGTAAGAATCAAAATTATATCTGGTGAAAGATTGTAAAAATGTTGTGGATTTTTATATTCATTACACAAATTTGTAGCACTTGAAGTTATATAAGTTTCAAAAGCTAAAATAGCTAATCTATAAATTGTTTCACATTCATATTTTTCATCCATACACCCGTACCAATCAATACATAGTTCGGAGTCATAAAGATGTTTAAGAGCATTATTTAATCCTTCAATAATCGTTTCTAATCTTGAAAATTCAGGATCGAAAGATAAGGCATGCCTTCTTAAATCACGTATTGTTAAATCCATTCAATAATATTAACTATAAACAAATTTAATAAAAAAAGCGATCCTAAAAGATCGCTGCTTATATATAAATATCTAATAATAATTAATTGTTTTCAAATTTTGGAGCCTTATCTTTTTCAATATAAATATATCGGCTTTTTATTCCTTTCTGCAGCATAGCTTTCTTTTTATTCAGCTCTTCTAAAGATTCTACTGTTTCCTTTCCAAAAGTAGATCCGCCGTTTTTTACGCCATTAGAAAACATTCTTACAGGATCAGAATAGGTATCCTCAACATATTTATTGAATTTTTCATTAGAAATTGGCAATGCAGCTTTTCCATAATGGGTTTCAACAAAGTCTTTTGTATTATAGGTTTCTGGAAGTTTTATGTTTTTAACCAGCTTATAGATAAACTCTTTTTTATCATCTTCAATAATGAAAATCAATCCTGGAAGCCCTCTGAATTTATAAGGCCCTTCTTGAATATCGATCTCTTTAGAAAACCAAGCCGTCCATTGTCTGCCTCCGAAATCCGTAGTGGCTTTCTGTAAAGTGTAACCATTGTATGTTTGGGTATCTGATAAAAGCTTCCATTTCATCTCATCATTCGTTTTTATGACAAAATATTCAAAGAAATCTCTGTACCAGTTGTTTTTAAAAGAATTAGGCTGTCTTTCGATCACCTGATCTGTCCTTGTACTGAAATGAGAATTTCCCATTGATGAACTTTTATTGATAGAATCATAGTCGGCAAAATTCTTATCATAAAATTTGACCGATTTCGGACTTATATCAAGGTTCATTAAAGCTTTTCGGTATTCCTGATCAGTATCTGCTTTGAATTGAAGTTCATAAATAAATCTATTCGTTTGCGATTGGTAGAAAGATAATGTGCAAATACCTAACAGGAGAAAGATTTTTTTCATGTGAATTATACGTGTTTTTTTAATTTTTAAGGAAGCAAAAATACAAATATCTTTCCTTTACTTCATGGGATAATGAATAGGATTAAAAAAAACGATCCTTTTAAGGATCGTTTACTGTTTTATGAATTCAATTTAATCTTTTTTGCAGACATATTCAGGAATCGTTTTACGAGAAACAAGGCTGAAATAGTAAGTCCTAAACCTAAAGCAATCCACATTCCAAAAGCACCCATTTTTAAAGTGACACAAAGGAAATATCCTAATGGAATGGTGATGATCCAATACGCAATAAAAGTATAGATCGATGGAATCTTTACATCTTGCAGTCCTCTCAATGTTCCTAAAGCAGTCACCTGAATTCCGTCTGATAACTGAAATAAAGCCGCTATGATCATCAATTTGGAAGCGAGAGTAATCACTTCAATCTCTTCTTTTTTGGTAAAGAAAGTAGGCAGGATGTTTCTTCCTAAAATGAAGACAATCCCACAGATACACATGAAAATAAAAGCTATTTTCAGGTTATTGATTCCGACTTTTCTTAGCTCCACATAATTCTGTTCACCTAATTTTCTTCCAATCATTACAGTAGAGGCAACACTGAAACCAACACATAAATTGAAGGTAAATGAAGCCATACTCAATGCGATCTGGTGAGAGGCAATATCATGGGCAGAAATCAATCCGCAGATAAATGCAGCTCCGGCAAAAGCGGTAACCTCAAAAAACATCTGTAATGCAGTAGGAAGTCCCAATCTTACCATTTTATCAAACATTTTCTTAGAAAAAACTTCAACTTTTAAAGAAAAAGCTTTGATATACTGTCTGGTTTTAGGCTCTTTTAATAATACGATATAAAGGAAAACAACCATAAAGATACGGGCAATTAAACTTGCCAATGCGGATCCTTTTACTCCCATTTCGGGAAATATCCAAAGTCCTTTAATAAAGACATAATTAAGAACGATATTAATCACGTTGGCAATAATCGTAGCCTTTGTTACTCCAATCGTATAAGATAAGCCTTCAGATACCTCTCTTAAGGTCTGAAATGCCATAAACGGAACAATACTTACCGCCATAATGGTTAAAAAATCTACCGTATCAGGAATAATTTTAGCAGGCTGTCCCGAATGATAGAGTAGTGGCATTCCCAAAAACAAAATTCCCATCAAAATAATCCCTACAGACATATTAATAATAAATCCGTGGCTGAAAACCGAATTGATCGTTTTATGATCATGTTGTGAATGGGCTTCGGAAACCAATGGAGGAATCGCGAATGAGAATCCCAATGCCAAAACAAACATAGAGAAAAAAACCGCGTTTCCTAAGGATACAGAAGCCAAAGCATCTGCACCTAATAGTTTTCCAACGATAATATTGTCAAATAAGTTTACCGAGACTTGTCCTACCTGCGTTAGCATTACCGGTAAGGCAAGGGTCAAGGTTTCTTTTGTGTATTTTTTATTTAAAAAATTCATAGTTTACAATTCATATAGTTTGAGTTCAAAAAAAAATTGCAGTAACAAAAAATGATACTGCAATTTTATAATTTATAGTTAGTAATAATTTACATTATTTCCTCACAAAACTTGCAACATCTTCGGCAGAAACAGTGTTTCCTCCTAAAATAATTAATCTTTCCACCACGTTTCTCAACTCTCTGATATTTCCTGTCCAGGAAAGCGCTTTTAAGGCTTCAATAGCTTTATCATCAAATTTTTTTGTAGCGGTACCATGCTCATCGGCAATCATTCCTGAGAAATGCTCTACCAACAATTTGATATCATCTTTTCTTTCATCCAATGGTGGCACATAGATTTCGATCACAGAAAGTCTGTGATAAAGATCCTCTCTGAATCTTCCGGCTTCAATTTCCGTCTGCATATTTTTATTGGTTGCCGCCAATACTCTTACATCAACTTTTATTTCCTTATCACTTCCTACAGGAGATACTTTGCTTTCCTGTAAAGCTCTTAAAACCTTTGCCTGAGCAATAAGACTCATATCTCCGATTTCGTCTAAGAAAATAGTCCCTCCGTTTGCCTGCTCAAATTTTCCCTGCTTATCTTTAATAGCTCCTGTAAACGATCCTTTCACGTGACCGAAAAGTTCAGATTCTATAAGCTCAGAAGGAATAGCCGCACAGTTTACCTCAATCATTGGTCCTCTAGCTCGCTCACTTTGGTTGTGAATAGCATGAGCTACAAGCTCTTTTCCAGCTCCATTGGGTCCGGTAATTAAAACTCTAGCATCAGAAACAGCAACTTTATCAATCATATCCTGGATTTTCTGCAATCCTGCAGACTCACCAATCATCTGATATTTTTTGTTGACTTTTTTCTTCAGCGTTTTATTTTCGGTTTGAAGATTTTTGTTCTCTTTTTTAAGTGTTTCTTTAGTTAAAGCATTTTTCACGCTTGTAATCAGTCTGTTGATGTCAATAGGCTTTGAAATAAAGTCATAAGCACCTTCTTTCAAACAAGAAACTGCAGAATCAATATCTGCGTGTCCCGAAATCATAATAAAAGTAGTTTCAGGTTTTAAAACCAAACTTTGTTTCAAAAGTTCAGTTCCTGAAAGTTTCGGCATTTTGATATCAGAAATTACCAATGCAAAGTCTTCTTTCTCTACCTGTTTGTAGCCTTCTAGGCCATCTTCGGCGATTACAAATTCATAATCAGTAAGTTCATCTGAGAGAATACTGTGAAGAACTCCCGATATTGCTTTTTCGTCTTCTACGATAAGGATTTTTTGCATAGTTGCAAATTTAGAAATTTTTGATTGAATTATTAGCAAAAACCATACCTAAATGATCTATTTCGTATAATCTCTTCTGCCAAAAATTGCAGAACCTACTCTTACGGAATTGGCACCACATTCTATGGCAATGGGGAAGTCGTCGCTCATTCCCATAGATAAGGTGTTTAACGATTTTTGACTACTCAACTCATCAAAAAGGTTTTTTAATAATGAAAATTCTTTTCTAATTTGTTGTTCGTTGTCTGTGAATGTTGCCATTCCCATCAATCCTGTAATTTCTATATTTGAATAAGTTCCTTCAAGATATTTTTGAAATAAAGCTTTAGCCTCTTCAGTTTCTAATCCGAATTTGCTTTCTTCCTCGGCAATTTTGACCTGAAGTAAAACTTTAATTTTTCTATCGTATTTTGCTGCCTCTTTGTTGATTTCTAATAGTAATTTTTCAGAATCTACACTTTGAATTGTATCTACAAATTCAGCGATGTATTTTACTTTGTTGGTCTGCAAATGTCCGATAACATGCCATTGAATGTCTTTTGGAAGAAGCGGATGTTTTTCCATCACTTCCTGAACTTTATTCTCACCAAAGACTCTCTGACCTAAATCGTAGACCTCCTGAATTGCTGAAACCGGATGCGTTTTGGATACAGCCACCAATTGTACATTGTCCGGAAGCTGATTTTTTATCGTGTTGTAATTTTCCTGAATACTCATAATTGCAAATTTCTGAATTTTAAAAGCAAAAAACGAATGAATTTATAAATTTTAGAAGTTGGATTCTGTTTCAGGGTTTACAGAAAAGTAGTTTGCCTGTCATTCTGAACGAAATGAAGCGGAGTGAAGAATCTTTTTGGTAAATAATTAAATTAGAGATTCTTCCTTCGTCAGAATGACAGGCAAATTAAATTATTCAAATTAATTTAAAACTTCATTGATTTTAGGATATTCCGATATTTTTCTGAATACAAAACGGTTGCTTTTTTGAAGCTTTTCAATAAAGAGATCAAGCTCATTAATAGAATCCGCATCTGTTAAATACTGATCGTGAGTAAGAAATACAAGATGTCTTGATGTTTTTTCAAGATCATTGAAAAAAATGCTATCTACTTTTTTCAGCATGGCTTCATGGTTTCCTTTCAAAACCATTTTCTGACCTGGTTTCCATTCCAAATCCCAACCGATCACTTTGTATCCTGCTTCTTTAAGTTTATTCGCTGCTTCTGTAGAGCTTTTAAGATCGGTTACGGTTGTATTGTTGAGTCTCCATATATTTCTACCCGGGGTTCTGGCAATTTTATCGTACAGTTTTAGACTATCTTTTGCCGTATCAAAATCATGCACCACGGCTTGTGAATTTTTATAAAAATCGGTGTATTTATTATTGGCATGAGTAAAACTATGATTTGCCAGTTCTATTAACGGATCTCTTTTTAAGAGTTCGAAATCATTTTTTTGTGTTCTACTTCCATAGACATGTTTGCCAACAATAAAAGCGGTTGCACAGACATTTCTTTTATTTAAAATTTTCAGGAGATTTTTTGTCCCTTGATTGGGGCCATCATCAAAGGTAAGGTAGATAACCCTTTTATCTGAGGCTACATTTTCATCATCTATTTTAGGAATTGCTTTTGCGACGGGAAGCTTTTGGGGAATCAGTCTGTCTGATTCTTTTTTATCGTTTTTACGGTTACAACCGTTGAATAAGATTGACGTTGCACTCATCACTGCAAACATCCCAAGAAAAGTCTTGTTTCTAGACTTTTCCGCAAAAGTTTTTTTCATAAAAGTAAGGGAATTTAAATCGTTAAAAAATGTTAATTTTTACAAATTATTCTTAACAAATTGTATGCCGAATTGTAATGAAATTATCTTTTTAAGGATATTTTAATAATAAATTTTATGCTAGAAATTTCTTTAGATATAAACTGTATCGATTTAGTTTTATGTATTTTATAAAATTACATAAATATGTAAAGAAGATTGGTTTAATTTCAGCTTATATAATAAAGATAATGTTAATTCAAGCAGGTACATAAAAAAATATCAAGAAATTGAGTTTAATCAACATTCTCGATATTTTCTTTATTCTGAAGTCAGATTTATTTACTATTTAAATCCACTGAGTTTAACCGTAATGAATTTAAAATTACCGATAAAGAACTAAAACTCATTGCAGCGGCAGCAATCATTGGAGATAAAAGGATTCCAAAAAACGGATATAGTAATCCAGCCGCCACAGGAACTCCTAAAACGTTGTAAATAAAGGCGAAAAATAAGTTCTCTTTAATGTTTTTCAAGAGTTTTTCACTTAACAATTTCGCTTTAGCAACTCCAAGAATATCGCCTTTTAATAAAGTAATCTCCGAGCTTTCAATCGCAACATCTGTTCCTGTTCCCATTGCAATCCCGATATTAGCTTGAGCAAGGGCAGGAGAGTCATTGATTCCGTCTCCGGTCATTGCAACGATTTTTCCTTGTTGCTGAAGTTTTTTGACTTCATTTAATTTATCTTCAGGATGACAATTGGCTTTAAAATGTTTAATTCCCAATTCTTCAGCTACGGCTTTTGCAGTATGCTCATTATCTCCGGTCATCATTATCACATCTACACCTTCATCGAGGAGTTGCTGAACGGCTTTTTTAGAGCTTTCTTTGATTTTATCTGTAAAACTAATGAAACCTAAAGTCTCATTTCCTTGCGCTAGATAAGAAATAGTATGTGCCTTTGACTGAATTTCAATTGCTTTTTGTTTTAAATTTTCAGGGATTGATATTTGATGAGAAGTTAAAAGGCTTTCGTTTCCAAGATAGACAGTTTCTCCGTTGATATTTCCTTTCACTCCTTTTCCTGAAATATTTTCAAATTTTTCTACTTTTTCAGGGGAAATATTTTCATCTTTTGCTTTTTTTATCACCGCATTTGATAAAGGATGTTCAGAGTTCTGATTCAATGAATAAGCTAATTTCAAGATTGAATTTTTATCTCCATGAAGCGTTTCAATATATTCTACAGAAGGCTTACCTTCTGTTAAAGTTCCTGTTTTATCAGTGACTAGAACATTTACTCTATTCATTTGTTCAAGAGCTTCGGCATTTTTAATAAGGATTCCGTTTTTTGCTCCTTTTCCGATTCCCACCATTAAAGACATAGGAGTTGCTAATCCTAACGCACATGGACAGGCAACAATTAAAACTGCAACGGCATTTACAAAAGCAAATAAACTTCTTTTGCCTTCCGGTCCAAAAAACTGCCAGATAATAAAGGTTAAAACTGCAAGTAAGATCACCGTTGGTACAAATATTTTGGAAACTTTATCTGTTAATTTCTGAATCGGAGCTTTACTTCTGCTGGCTTCATTCACCATTTTAATGATCTGTGAAAGTAAGGTTTCATCACCTACTTTTTCAGCTTTCATAATGAATACCTGATTTCCGTTGATAGTTCCTGAAGAAACTCTGTCGTTGATGCTTTTCTCAACAGGAATAGGTTCTCCGGTAATCATGCTTTCGTCAACATAAGAACTTCCTTCTGTAATTTTACCGTCAACAGGAATTTTCTCCCCTGGTTTTACTTTCAATAAATCTCCTATTTTCACCTGAGAAAGCAAGACTTTCTTTTCTTCACCATTTATAATAAGGTTTGCTTCGTCCGGTGAAAGATTCATCAGCTCGCGAATGGCATTTCCTGTTTTTTTATGCGCAGCAGCTTCCATAAGCTGTCCCAAAATTACCAATGTTAAGATCACACAGACTGCTTCAAAATACAAAGGAATTTCATGATTATGACCACGAATTTCATGTGGAATCATATTAGGAAAGGCTAAAGCCACTATACTGAAAATAAACGCCGCAGCAACTCCTAAAGCAATTAAGCTGAACATATTTAAGTTCCAGGTTTTAAAGGAAACCCAGCCTCGCTTTATCAAGAACCATCCTGAATAGAAAAGAACAGGAAGCGTTAAAATAAGCTCAATAATACCTTGAATCTGATGTGAAAAAGGAAAGTTAATAAACATTCCCCCCATAGATAGAATGAAAACAGGAATAGTGAAGATTAAAGAAATGATGAATTTTCTTTTCAGGATATTATAAGTTTCATCTTCTCCATCATCGTTTGTATCCGGCATTTTTACTAAATCCATTCCACAGATAGGGCAGCTTCCCGGTTCGTCTCTCACGATTTCAGGGTGCATCGGACAGGTGTATTTTGCTACTTTTTTCTCAGGGTATTTTACCAGATCCATTCCGCAAACCGGACATCCGAGATTGCTGTCATATACTTTATCACCTTCACAATACATAGGACAGTAATATTTACCTGCCATTTCATCCGTAACTTTTGGAGTTTCATGATGATGACTGTGGTTATGAGAATGATGATGTGAGTGAGTTGCTGTATTTTTGACTAAATCCTCTGTAATTTCGTTTAAATGCATATGACAAACCGGGCAATCGCCTTTTTCATCATAGATTTTATCTCCTTCACAAAACATTGGACAGTAATATTTTCCAATATTGTCTTTAAAATTTCCAGGTAAATGCGTAGAAGAATAGGTTGGTTTATGATTGGGATCTTTTGCTAATTTCTCCTCAATAGGAACCAGATACATATTGCAGGTCGGACATCTTTTTCCTTGCTGGAAGTAGACTTTATCACCTTCACATTCCATTGGGCAATAGTAAACAGATGATGGAGAAACTCTGTCTTGTGGCTTGATAAAAGCTTTCTCAGGATTGTTCGGATCATCTAATTTATAGTTTCCGATCTCTTCCAATGCTTTGTTTAATGTATTTAATTCAATATCTTTTTCGGAAGTAATGGTGGCTGTATTGGCTTCTAAATTAACATCGGCTTGTACGCCTTCAATACTGTTCAGTTTTTCAGAGATTTTTTTCTGACAACCGGAGCAGGTCATTCCGAGTATTTTATATTGTTTTTCCATGATCCTTTTATTTATACTACAAATTTCCAAAATGCAATCGGAAGGTTGTTATAAATTTAAGGATAAAGTTTATAGAATTAGGTGGAAAAAATAGAAAGGATTAGAGTTTTGAAATTCTATCGAACTCAAAACTCTAATAAGGTTAATTCTCAGACAAGATCCAGCGGTTTTCTGTTGTGGACTTTCAATTTCTTGAATTCAGTAGGTGTAAATCCTGAACTGTTTCTGAATTGAGACGATAAATGCTGAACACTTTTATAACCCAGCTTTCCCGCAATTTCGGTTAATGTAAACTCATTATATAAAAGCAATTCTTTTACTTTTTCAATCTTTTGAAGAATAAAAAACTGCTCCAGTGTAATATTTTCGTTTTGTGAGAACGTTTTTGAAAGAGAACTGTAATCTTTATGAAACTTTGAAGTTAAAAACTCAGAAAGAAGGAAGTTTTCATCAATATCTAATTCGCTGACCTTTTCAATAATATGATTTTTAATTTTTTCGACAAGTTGATGAGCAGAATCTTTTATTCTTTCAAAACCTGTCTCCAATAATTGTTTTTCTATAGACTGAAGGTCATGTTCTGAGATTTCAGATTCCGTCTCCACTTCACCAAGACTAATGGATTTAATCTTCACATGAGCATCATTGAAAATATTTGTAACAGCAGAAATGCATCTGCCACACACCATATTCTTTATGAAAATCTTCATGATTGATTCTGATTGTTTAATCTGTCTTTTACAAATTCAACTTTTGTTTTTCCGTGTGGAACAGGGTTTCCATCTTCATCCAGGTTTACCATTACAATTCTGTCAACGGTAATAATGGTTTGGTGAGTCATTTTGTTTCTTACATCACATCTTAATGTAAGAGAAGTAGAACCAAAAGCTGAAACTTCAATACCGATTTCAATAATATCACCTTGTTTTGCAGAACTGACAAAATTAATCTCTGAAATGAATTTTGTTACGACTTTTTTATTTTCTAATTGAATAACAGCATATAATGCAGCCTCTTCATCAATCCATTGTAATAATCTTCCTCCAAAAAGTGATTGGTTAGGATTTAAGTCTTCGGGTTTTACCCATTTTCTTGTATGATAGTTCATGTTTTTAATAATTTGAAATACAAATTTAGGGCTAAAAACTCGTTTTTACCTTCGATTAATATTTAGTTAGTGAAAGATAGTGATTTGTTTTCTCAATTAAGCTCTTGGAATTTTCATAAATATTGTTGTATAGAAATTAAACTTCAATATTAAGTGAGAATTAATTATAAAAAAGCTTTGATTTGTAATTTTTAATTGTATCTTGCAATCGTTTATATTTGGAATCAATATTTGTTCATTAATTTATGTTGTTTTTCTTTTATATGCCAAATTTTTATTAATTTTTTAATTTTATTTAAAATGAACATTTTTGTTTCAAACATCAATTACGCAACTAAAGAATATGAGTTGCACGACTTATTTGCTGAATTTGGAGATATTGCATCTGCAAAAATAGTTACAGACAGAGAAACTGGCCGTTCTAGAGGTTTTGGTTTTATTGAAATGGGTGATGAAGAAGGAAAACAAGCTATCGAAGCTTTAAACCAAAAAGAATTTAACGGAAAGATTCTTAATGTATCTGAAGCTAAACCGAGAGAAGAAAAACCAAGAAGAAGTTTCGATAACAACAGAGGTGGTGGTTATGGAAACAACAGAGGAGGTAACAACGGTGGTGGTTACGGAAACAACAGAGGAGGTAACGGCGGTGGAAACCGTTGGTAAAAAATATAAGCGGCTTTTCGGAGCCGCTTTTTTTATGTCTTTATTTTAATTAAAAGTAATTAATTTTCAATTACTCTTTTTTCTTCTTTTTCTTCTTATCCTTGTTCTTTTTATCTTTTTTAGGATTTAATATTTCTTCGGCATATTCCAGTTTAGGTTCTTTTATTTTAGCCGGTTTTAATTCTATCTTAAGATCAAAATATCCTCTCAAATCGTCCTGAGAAATTAAATTCTCATTAAATAAAAACTCCAACATTTCTTTCCCTGAATTATTGAAGAAATTATGAGAAAGTTCTCTTAATAAAAATTTTCTATACTCTTCTAAAGGTACAAGAACTGTATATTTAAAGATTCTACCTTCTTTTTCGGTAGATAAATATCCTTTTTCAACTAATATTTTTAAGTAGGTAGAAACGGTATTCTGATGGGGTTTAGGCTCTGGATGCTGCTCCATAACGTCTTTTAAATAAAAAGACTCCAGCTTCCAAAACAGTTTCATTAAGTTTTCTTCAGCAGCGGTGAGATGATTTATTTTCATAATAGATTCTTAATGTTGAAATTCTATATTGCAATATAGGTAAATAAAAGATACAATAAAAGCAATGATGGCTCCCATGAATACTTCTTTCGGACTATGCCTCTTCAAAATAATCCTTGTAATTCCTACTAAAACAGCAATTCCCAACCAAATAAACCCAAAAGCTGGATCAAGAGCATAAAACAGTGCAGCGACAAATATATTGAATGCTGTATGCATAGAACTTTTAATAAAAAAATTACTGATCTGTAAAGCGAAAAGAAGAATGAGAATAAACAGCATTACAAAATCAATATATCCGTTTTTAAAATAATTAAAGGCGATATATCCGATGATACATGCTGCTATAAATATATATAAGGTCTTTCTCTGTACTCTGTTCGAAACATCCATATTTGTATATCTCCCGGTTTTAACATTCCAAACCAGCCAGACAATGATTGGGATAATAATAATTAATAAAATGGGTAAGAAATACAATAAAGAATCTTTCAATGAATAATTCTTTAGGCTCATATATAAAAAGAATATGAACAAAGAAAGGAGAGGATTAAAGAAATCTGAGATTATTTTTGATGCTTTAAGGATAAATGAAGGCTGTTTTTCTTCCATATTTTAGTTTGATAATGTAAATATAATATTATAAGTAAAAAAACAATTGGTATGTATACAATAAAAACAAAGTTTTTTTTATAATTTTGCTCAACTATTTCATAATAAATAAGCAAGAGCTCAACACATGAAAGAATTTTCTAAAGAGGTATACCTGAAGTGGTATGAAGATATGACTATGTGGAGAAGGTTTGAAGACAAATGCCGTTCTCTTTATCTAAAACAAAAAATCAGAGGTTTTTTACATTTGTATAACGGACAGGAGGCTATCCCTGCTGGTTTCACGCATGCAATGGATTTAACTAAAGATAGTATGATCACTGCTTACAGATGTCACATCCATCCTATGGCGATGGGAGTAGATCCTAAAAGAATCATGGCAGAACTTTGTGGTAAAGCTACAGGTACGTCAGGAGGTATGGGTGGATCTATGCACATTTTCAGCAAAGAACACAGATTTTACGGAGGTCATGGTATTGTAGGAGGACAAATTCCTTTGGGAGCAGGTATCGCTTTCGCGGATAAATTTTTCGACAGACAAGCTGTAAACATTTGTTTCTTCGGAGACGGAGCAGCTAGACAAGGGTCATTACATGAAACGTTTAACATGGCAATGAACTGGAAGTTACCTGTAATTTTCGTTGTTGAGAACAACCAATATGCAATGGGTACTTCTGTTAAGAGAACAGCTAACCACGAAGATATCTATAAATTAGGTTTAGGATACGAAATGCCATGTCTTGCTGTAGACGCGATGGATCCTGAGAAAGTAGCTGAAGCTGCTTACGAAGCTATCGAAAGAGCAAGAAGAGGAGACGGGCCAACTTTCATTGAAGCGAGAACTTACCGTTTCAGAGGTCACTCAATGTCTGATGCAGAACCTTATAGATCTAAAGAAGAAGTTGCCATTCACAAAAATGATGACCCAATTGAATTGATAAAACAAAGAATTTTATCAAACGGATGGGCTACAGAAGAAGAATTGGAAACTATGGATAACAAATCTAGAGATTTTGTAGAAGAATGTATCGAGTTCATGGAAAACTCTCCGTATCCGGATGCAGAAAAAGTATATGAATACGTATACGCTCAGGAAGATTATCCATTCTTAGATAAATTAGAAAACTAAAATTAATAATTAATTTGATATTTGAATTTGAGTTTCCCTAATCTCAAATCTCGAATCTCGAATCTCAAATCAATATATATTATGGCAGAAGTGATTACAATGCCACGTCTTTCTGATACTATGACGGAAGGAAAAGTGGCTAAATGGCATAAAAAAGTAGGAGATAAGGTAAAGGAAGGTGATATTTTAGCCGAAATTGAAACAGATAAAGCAGTTCAGGATTTCGAATCTGAAATAGAAGGTACTCTTCTATATGTAGGTGTGGAAGAAGGTAATGCAGCAGCTGTAGATTCTGTTTTGGCAATTATCGGTAATGAAGGAGAAGATATTTCAGGATTAACAGGTGGAGCTGCTGCTCCGGCTACAACTTCTGAGGAGAAAAAAGAAGAGCCTAAAGTAGAAACTGCTGCTCCGGAACAAGCATCTGCTGAAGTTCCTGCAGGAGTAGAAGTGATTACAATGCCGAGACTTTCTGATACAATGACAGAAGGGAAAGTGGCTAAATGGCACAAAAATATTGGTGATACAGTAAAAGAAGGAGATCTTCTTGCTGAAATCGAAACAGATAAAGCGGTTCAGGATTTCGAATCTGAATTCAATGGTGTATTATTGAAACAAGGTGTAGAAGAAGGTGGTGCTGCTCCGGTTGATACCGTTTTAGCAATTATCGGTCCTGCAGGAACAGACGTTTCTGGAGTGGGTGCTGCAAAACCTGCTGCTTCATCATCAGAAAAGCCTGCTGAGCAAAAAACTGAGGCTAAAGCAGAAGAAAAAGCTACTCCTGCTGTAAGTTCTTCATCTACAGATAGAATTGCAATTTCTCCGTTAGCGAAGAAAATGGCTCAGGATAAAGGTCTTGATATTAATTCTATTCAAGGTTCAGGTGAAAACGGAAGAATCGTTAGAAAAGATATTGAAAACTATCAGCCAGCTGTAAAACCAGCTGCTTCAGCTCCGACGGCAAGTCCTGCTGCTGCACAAGTTGCATTAAGCTTTGTACAGGGTGAAGATACAGAAACTCCGAATTCACAAGTAAGAAACATTATCGCTAAGCGTCTTTCTGAAAGTAAATTCTCTGCGCCTCACTACTATCTAATGGTAGAAATCAATATGGATAAAGCAATTGAGGCTAGAAAAGAAATCAATTCTTTACCGGATACTAAAATTTCTTTCAACGATATGATCATTAAGGCAACTGCTGTTGCATTAAGAAAACACCCACAGGTAAATTCAAGCTGGGCAGGTGATAAGATCATTCACAGAGGAAATATTAATGTTGGTGTAGCAGTTGCAATTCCTGACGGATTGGTAGTTCCTGTACTTAAAAATACAGACCAAATGAACTACACTCAAATTTCTGCTGCTGTGAAAGATATGGCTTCTAGAGCAAAATCTAAAGGTCTTAAAGCAAACGAAATGGAAGGTTCTACATTCTCAATTTCAAACTTGGGGATGTTCGGAATTGAAACATTTACAAGTATCATCAACCAGCCAAACTCTGCAATCCTTTCAGTAGGAGCAATTATCGAGAAGCCAATTGTTAAAAACGGTCAGATCGTAGTTGGAAACATCATGAAGCTTTCATTAGCTTGTGATCATAGAGTAGTAGACGGAGCTACAGGTGCTCAGTTCTTACAAACATTAAAAACATATTTAGAGAATCCATTAACTTTGTTACTGTAATTTTTCTAAACTGTACATAAAAAGCCTCCTGATAATTCAGGAGGCTTTTAGTTTTATAGGGCTTAAAGTTTTAAGTTGTTGATATTATTGAAGCGTAAGTTATAGTTTTTATTTATAATTATTAATTTTTTAAAAGTATATTTTTCTTGTTTACGGAAATCCGTAATGTTTTTTCAAATTTTATAATAAAATTTGCCAGATCATTAAAATTTTATATTTTTAATTCTTACAAACCAAATGATTGATGAAGAAAAATTTAACTCCTCGGCTATTATTAATAGCCTCTATGCTCGTATTATTTTCTTGCCGGAATGACGAAGATCTCATTTCTCCCGTCGAAAAAGAAACTTCCCAAAATGCTTTGCTCAAAGAAGGAAGCTCCCTGAGCCTCTGGAAAGAAGACGAAACCTACATCCGCAAAGTACAGGAAGTATATGCCCAATATGCAGATGAAAATTATATTTTCAGCACCCATGGAACCATCTTATGGGAATATGCCATGACAATGGATACCTTTAATGAAAACTATCTTATAGCCCCGGTAGTGAAAGACGGAAAAGTGATAAAGACATTGGAAGTATTCCGGGTAAAAGGTAAAGTATATTTTCAGTTTTCAGATAAAGATCCGGATGCAAACGATTTCTTCCAGACTCTTGTCTTTACGGAAAGAGATAAGATAAGTGCTTCTGTTGCAGAAGGAAAATACACATCCAAATCGGGTACCATAAGCACACCTATATGCAGGAAATTTATCCTTACAGTAGGATATGTAGATGGAGCCGGTGGTGAACAATACCCTATACAAGAAACTAAAACTATCTGTAAATTTGTAGAAACAGCCTTGCCAGATTCCGATTGTCTGGGAGATGTAGATCCTATAACAGGGGAATGTGGTGGCGGAGGTACAGGAGGAGCAGGAGGATATAATTATCCCGACCCTCCGGATACGGATGAAGATCCTTGTGAGAAATTGAAAGCACAGACTAGCAATTTCATTTTTAAAGAAAACGTTACAACGCTTGAAGGAAAAACGGGAGAGAGTTATGAAAGTGGTTTTAGAATTAGTAATTTAGGGCAAAGCCAATTGTTACAAAATAAACCCGGATCTCAGCAAGTAGATATGAAAGTATTCTCTAATACAGTTATTTTAATGCATTCTCATTATGATGGATTATATCCTATATTTTCACCAGGAGACATTATATTTTTTAACCAATGGATTGTTTGGGCTCAAAACTGGAACGCAATAGCGACAAATACACCTAAAATACCTTTAAATAACCTTACATTTACTTTGGTAACAAGTAATGGCAATTATTCATTTACCTTTGATGGAACATCTACAAATGCTTTTCCTAATTATACACAACAACAAATGGATGATTTGAATGATAAATATATAAAGTTATTAAGCAAAGCTAAAACCATTACAAATGTAAGTGGAGAGGTAATTTTTAATATGGAAAAACTAGAAGAAGAATTTTTGAAGTTTATGGATAAAGAAATGAACATGATAGGAATAAAATTATACAAAACCACAGACACAGGAAATTCAGAACTAAAACTAGTAAATGGAAATAGAGAAAAAAACGATTGTCCTCAATAAAAAATAAAAAATTATGAAACAAATATTATTAATACTGATTTCAATTTTTACCATTTCATGTAATGCACAAGTTTATCCTTTAAATTATCAGGATGATGTTCCCGACGGTGCTTACTATAAAGACTTGGACAATGAATTAGATAAATATGTTGGAACATGGAAAGGCACATGGAGTGGCAAAACCTTATATTTGGATCTAAGAAAAGTTAAATATCATTATACGGGAAATCAATCATATTATGAAGATAAAATTTTCGGTGAAAGAAAGGTTATCGCATCCGATGGTACTATTGAGATTGACAGAATTACAAATTTTGATATTCAATCACCGGAATTTAGAGGTATTGAGACTAGTTTAAAAAATGGAAATTGGAAAAGACTTTATTTTAATCCTAAAAATATGTGCAACAAAAAAGCTACTTTAGATATCACCAGTTTTACAGGAAACCAAATGACATTACATTTTGAATATCTTCCAAGCATTTATGATGAGAATTGTCAGCATAATGCCTATGTAGATCAGTATGGAGATTTTCCAATAAACTTTCCTAAAGATATTGTGTTGACAAAACAGTAAAAAGCAAAACCTCCAAAACTGGAGGTTTCACTTATTCAAAACACATATTATGAAACAGATATTTTTAATACTACTTTCAGTCGTTACAATTTCATGTAATGCTCAGATTTATCCATTAAATACATCACCAAGTGATATTCCAGATAACGCTTATATAAAAGATACAAACAATGAATTTGACAAGTATGTAGGCTTATGGAAAGGAACTTGGGATGGCAAAACTTTATATTTAGAGTTAAGAAAAGAAAAATATTACTATAATGGAAGTCATCCTTTCTATGCGGATAAAATATTAGGAGAGCGAAAGGTAGTAGCATCCGATGGAATAGTACAAATAGATAGAATTTCTAATTTTGGTAATGAAGGGGCAGAGTTTAGCGGTATTGGGATAAGTTTGAAAAATACTAATTGGAAAAGATTATATTTTTACCCTAAAAATATGTGCGGGAAAACAGGAACTCTTGATATTACAAGTTTTACAGGCAATCAAATGACATTACATTTTGAATATCTTCCAAGTATTATTGATGAAAACTGCCAACATAATGCTTATGTTGATCAGTATGGTGATTTTCCTATTAATTTTCCTAAGGATATTACATTAACTAAACAATAACTAGACCTCCCTATTTGTGGGAGGTTTATTTTTAAAAATGTTTTAAACTATATGGAGTAGTCTACAGAAATTCCAGATTAATTGGTAAATGGAATATGAAAGTATCATTGTTACTTTCACAGTAGGGTATGTAGAGGGAGTCGGTGGTGAACAATACCCTATACAATAAACGAAAACCATCTGCAAATTTGTAGAAGTAGTCTTGCCGGATTCCGATTGTCTGGGAGATGTAGATCCTATAACAGGGGAATGTGGTGGCGGAGGTACAGGAGGAGCAGGAGGATATAATTATCCCAACCCTCCGGATACGGATGAAGATCTTTGTGAGATATTAAAAAATAAAAATCTAAGTTTTGACTACAAAGAAAAATAACTGAGCTTAAAAAAAATTCTGTTTTAAGCCAAAAGAAAGAATCTGGTTATTCTGAAAGCAAAAGCGGAATTTTCACGGAGCTAGAGGAAGCTTCATCTACGGATAGTTCAGACGGTCTTAAAGTACCTGTATCTCCGGATACTAAAGGATATATCCATACTCATCAGAATGATTATGAGACAGGAAATACTGATGGAAATGGTAGTCCCGAGATAAGACAACCTATCAGAATGTTCTCTCCAGCAGATGTAAATACATTAATGACTATGGCTGGTTTTGTAACTGATGGGAATTATAGTCAACTATATGGAACAATGGTCTCCAGTTACGGAAATTATACCATTGTGTTTACAGGTACACCCTCAGATATTAAGGTAGGCTTTGATACTCAACAATGGAAAGACGATTATATTAATTATAGAAAAAATAATCCATATTGGTCATTTGAAAAGATATTTCTTACTTTTTTAAAAGATAAAATGAATGTAAAAGGGGTTGATTTATATAAAATAAAAAATGACTTTAGTATCCAAAAGAAAACATTAAATTCAAATAACCAAATAGAATCCACTGATTGTCCTCAATAACTAAAACATACAACAATGAAAAACAGATTATTTATCATCATATTATTTTTAACAATTGTTTCTTGCAAAGCACAGGTAGTAGGAACTTTAGAACAATTTGAGGAATGTGCAAGTCGTCCTAATCATGATGAAGGTTGTCCAGATTTAGAAAATATTACCTATGCAAAAGATACGAATAATAGATTGAATCCGTTTGTTGGAACTTGGAAAGGTGTATTCGGAGGTAAACAATATGAAATAAAACTTGAAAAAAAGTTACAAGTAGGAGAAGGCACGGTAAAATGGGATAGGATTATTGGCAGAATGTTAGTAAAAGATAGTTCTGGAAATATTATTTATAACTCCATGGATAAACCTGATAATAATACTTTTTTTTCAGGATACAACTTTCAACATAGAGCTTATATAATGGATTTTTTTGGAAATGTTGAATATTGTAATGATAGTGGTGTTGTTTTCATAGAAATAAGTCAAAATAATCCTAACATTATGTATTTAAGTTTTGATAGAGATAAGGGGGCATTTGATCCTGTAAAGTGTCCAAATTATTCAACTTTTGTTCCGTTGTTACCAAAAACTAAAATGACATTGACGAAGCAATAAACCATACCTCCTATTTGTGGGAGGTTTGTCATTACAAATACTTTATTAAATATTTGTATAGACGGGTAAACATACAAATTTTAAAAGTATAGAAAACCATTACATAATGGTTTTTTATTTCTAAGTAAATCACTATTTTTGAATCATGATTAAAGCAAGAAATATCCATAAATCATATGGGAATTTAGAAGTATTAAAAGGAGTCGATATTCATATAAAAGTAGGAGAAGTTGTTTCTATTGTTGGCGAATCCGGAGCTGGAAAATCTACACTTTTGCAGATTTTAGGAACGTTGGATCTTCCTACAAATTCGAAAAATTTTGATACTGAAATAACGATTGCAGGAGAGTCTTTCATTAATATGAACGATAAGCAGCTTTCTAAATTCAGAAATCAAAATATTGGTTTTGTATTTCAGTTTCATCAGTTACTTCCTGAGTTTACCGCTTTAGAAAATGTGCTACTTCCTACAAAAATTGCAGGAGCTAACGAAAAAGAAGCGATTGAGAAAGCCTATGCTTTATTTGAAGATCTGAAAATAGAACAGAGATTACATCATAAACCGAATCAATTATCCGGTGGTGAAGCACAAAGAGTTGCGGTAGCAAGAGCTTTAATTAACTCTCCAAAAATTATTTTTGCAGATGAACCTACAGGAAATTTAGATTCAAAAAATGCGGATGATCTTCACCGTCTTTTCTTTGATTTAAGAGATAAATATAACCAGACTTTTGTGATTGTAACGCATAATCCGGGTCTTGCTGAAATTACCGATCGAAAATTAGTAATGAAAGACGGAATGATTATCGAATAAACTTTCCGACAAATGATGAAACACCTTATTTTTTTATTTCTTTTCCTTATTTCCTGTTCAAAGTTTGAATCTCAGGCGAATCAGGTAATTGATTACTTACCCAAGTCAAAAATTTCGGAAATAAAGAATTATATCAAAGGAAAAAATTATAATCAAAATGTAGCTGTTTTTATCAACTTTAAAGTTCACTCTGGAAAGTACAGGTATTTTGTTTACGATCTGAAAAATAATAAGATCTTACAAAAAGCAATTGTGGCTCATGGTGACGGTTCGGTGGTGAAAAATTCAGAAGCTTTACAGTTCAGTAATATTGATGGCTCTCATCAATCATCTCTGGGTAAATATGAAATAAACGAAAGCTATACCGGAAAGTTTGGTAAGGCGTATCGATTGGATGGTTTAGATGAAACCAACAGTAATGCAAGATCAAGAGCGATCGTTCTTCATTCATATTATTGTATTCCGGATAAAGAATCAGCAAATTCAGCCTGCTTAAGTTTTGGTTGTCCAATGCTTTCAAAAAATGCATTTAATGAAACCGCAAAATATATTGACCAGTCAGAGCAGCCTATAATTTTATATGCTTTTTATTAGTTTAATTCCTTTATTCCATAAAAATGTCTATTAAGTTTTTAGCAGAAGATGACAGACCACGCGAAAAGTTTTTATCAAAAGGTAAAAATTCGCTTTCTGATTCGGAATTATTGGCTATTATTATGGGAAGCGGAAATAAAGATGAAACAGCAATTGAGTTGGCCAGAAAAATCTTAGCTTCAGTTAATAACAATTGGCATCAGTTAAGTTTACTTTCCTTAAAAGATTTGATGAAGTTTAAAGGAGTAGGAGAAGTAAAAGCTATTTCCATCATTACCGCTTTGGAAATTGGAAGAAGAAGGGCTAATCAAGAGATTCCTGAGAAACCAATTATATCGAACAGCAATGATGCCTATCTTATTTTGAAAAATCATTTGTCAGATTTAAGAACCGAAGAATTCTGGGCTATATTCTTAAATCAAAGCAATAAGGTTATTCATCTTACGCAATTGACACAGGGAGGAATAAACCAATCGATGGTAGATGTAAGAGTCTTGTTTAGAACAGCCTTAGAGCATTTTTCTACAGGAATTATTATCGCTCATAATCATCCATCCGGAAATTTAAAACCAAGCAGAGAAGATATTGATATTACACAAAAAATAAAAGAAGCCGGAAAACTATTGAGCATCCAGTTATTGGATCATTTAGTGATTACACAGAATTCATATGCCAGTTTCTCAGACGAAGGATTATTATGATTAGGAGATTAAAATATCACGAAATAGATTTTAAAAAATATTCTGATTGTCTTGAAAATTCTCAACAGAGAAAGTATTCTGCAACAAAAGATTTTTTAGATATTACCTCAGGAAAGCAATGGGAAGCATTAGTTTACAATGATTATGAAGCCGTAATGCCTGTTCCTTTTGTGATAAAATATGGTGTTAAAATCGTACACAATCCAAGACTTTGTCAGCAATTAGGAGTATTTTCTTCTAAGGACGACATTAAAATAAATGAAGATTTTCTCAATTATTTAAAGGAAAATTATTTAGTCCGAATTTATACATTTAATGATGCAAATCATTTTAATTCAACAATTGAATCAAAAAATAATTTTCTGATTTTTCCTGATGTATATGAGAAAGTATATGCTAAATATTCACCAAAAAGAAAAAGAAAACTAAGATTAGATGAAGAGGTTTTGCAATATTCTGAGATAAAAGAAATCACTTATGATGAAGCAAAAAACTTTATTAAAACTAATTTTATTGGAGCCAAAAGCGAAAGTGATAAGCTGAGTTTTATGAAAATTTTTGAATTATTTTTCGCAATGAATTTTCTAAAATTTTCTGCTTTTTATTACAAATCTAAAATCATTAATATTATTGTAACTTTTTGTGATAAAGATGCTATTGCACTTTTAGGCACTTTTAATGATAAAGAATACGTGAAGTTATCAGGAGCTTCTGTATTAATTGACAAGGCAATTAAAGAAAATATCGAAACTCACATCTTTGATTTTGAAGGTGGAAGTCTTCCCAATATTGAGGAGTTTTTCAGAGGTTTTCGTCCTGAATTAAAGCCCTATAGTATTATAGAGAGTTCTAAGAAAGAACTTTTTAAGACTCTTTTTAAACTTATTTTTAATGGTAAGTTCTTTAAAAATTGAGGCAATTAATTATTTAGATTCATTCTAATTGGCGTATTATTTTGTAACTTTAGAGTAAATTATTACATAGAATCTGATGTTGAAGCAAATCCGAAATTATAAACTTCCCTATATTATTTACAATTTCTTTAATAAGAGTAAATTAAAACATAATATTCCTTTATATAAAAAATACGGGATCAACAAAAATTACTTCTCAAGTATTTCAAGCAAAGACTTTGCCCATCTTCCTGAAAATGAAAGAAAAATAAATTTACATAAATTAACAGAAACTGCTTTCTACAAAAACCTTACAGAAGAAAATAAAAGCAGTGTAAATAGTTTCGACGATAAAGGATATTTGATCCTAAGGAATTATCTAAGTCCTGAAACTGCTGATCAAATCAACATAGAAATTGATAAATTGATGGCAGAAGGAACCATAAAATTCCGATATGGAGGGAAATTAATGTTCGTTATTCATCATTCTGAAATCATTAAAAATATTGGAGATAATAAAGAATTATTAGAATTCCTTTCTGTACTCATTGATGGACAAGCCAAACTATTTCAAAGTATTAATTTCATTAACGGAAGTCAGCAAAAGACACATTCCGACAGTATTCACATGACAACTTATCCTTTAGGTGGACTTTTGGGAGTCTGGATCGCACTGGAAGATATTGATGAAAATAATGGAGCTCTTCATTACATTCCGGAAAGTCATAAGTTACCCTATTTTTTAAATTCGGACTACGATAATGAAGGGGATGGAATCAGAATAGGTAAGAAAAGTTATAAAGCTTATGAAGAATTTCTTGAAGAGAAAGTAAAAGAATTAGGACTAAAAAAAGAAGTATTCAGAGCAAAAAAAGGTGACTTATTAATCTGGCATGCGAATATTTTGCATGGTGGTGAACCTCATTTGGATAAATCAAGAACGAGAAAAAGTCTTGTGTATCACTATTTTGATGAAAATAGCGTTTGTTATCATGAAGTGACGCAACGACCTGCACTTTTTGAGATATAAAAATATATAGTAGAATTTTAAATTATCAGATACCATCAAGAATGCTGAAAAAAGCCAATTCTCTTTTTACTTATTTCCTTTATATCTATTTATGTATAATGTCTTACTATTTATATACGCATCAGTATTATAACGTAGACATAGAAGCTTATATGGGTTTGGTATATAAAGCAGAGTATCCTGAGATGGAAATAAAGGAGATTCATGAAAAAGTATATGCTGAACTAAAGGAGAAAAATCCAGGACATTTTTTATATGACTTATCTCACGAAGAGATTGCAAAAGGAGAAAATACCTATTATAAAGTATTAGCAGAAAACCCGAGAGCATATGAAGAAGAACTGCAACTTTTTTCTGTGAAGCCTTTTTTTAATTTCGTTAATTCAATATTTTTCAAGTTGGGTTTTGAAGCTTCAACTTCCATATTTTTAGTATCTATTATTACCTATGTTCTTATTCTACTTTTAGTTTTTAGATTTCTGACTAAAGTTTTAAATAATCAAAGTCTTGCGGTATTCATTACAATTATTCTATCATTATTTAAACCTCTTTTAGAATCCAGTAGACACGCTTCTCCTGATAATTTAGCATGTTTTTTACTTTTATTAAGTTTCTATTGCTTTATTATCAAACGGAACTTTCTTTGGGCAACTATTGTTGCGATGTTATGCATCTTAACAAGACCAGAATACTATATTTTTTATTCCTTTATTTTAATATTCCTATTTTTTTATAGAAAAAAAACTGGAGTTTCTTTACGTAATTGGGGTTTTTCTTGCATGTATTTAAGCTTATCTTTTTTTCTGATCCAATATTTTAATCAGATTTCTTGGTCGACCTTATTTATGAATCAATTCACCAAAGTCCAGATTTACCCAATTTCTAATCCCGATCCTTTTTATTTTTCTTCTTATTATAATTTTATAAAGAGTAATATATTACTTGAGTTCAATGGCTCTTATTTTCCAATTTTATTGCTGTTCATTATTATCATCCTTGCAAGTAAGTTCAATTTTAAAAATCCTAAACTTCAGTTTTACAGTTTATTTTTTGCCTGTATTTACCTCTCTGTTTTTATAAGATTTTTAATATTTCCTAGTTTAGTAAACAGAATGATGTTAGGGTATTATCTTCTTATAATTTTAGCTTTAATTTATATCCAATTCTCAGAAAAAGATATTTTAAATAAGAAAAATATTGAAATCAGTTATTCTTCATAAGACTATTGAATATTACCTTTATATAAATTTAAATGCTTTGGTTATTTAGAAGGTAAATTCAGAAAATATTAGTAATTTTGCTACCTCAAATTATGACAAATTTTTCAGGATATCTGCCGTATGCATTTGCATTAATTATTGCAATCCCTTTCTTGGTTTTACTAAGACAGTTTGTATTCACTTATATTAGGCTTAAAGAGCAGGAAATTAGATTACTTACTGTAAAATCAAACTCTGAAAATAAGACTCAGGCGTATGAAAGAATGACCTTGTTTTTGGAAAGAATAAAACCTTCTAACTTGGTTCAGAGATTCAATAAAGATCTTGCAAGTCACGAATTTATTTTCCTTACTGAAAAGACAATCAATGAAGAATTTGAATATAACTCTTCTCAGCAATTATATGTTACGAAAAATTCATGGCAGAATATTGTTGATTCTAAAAATGCTGTAATAGATTTGCTTCACAAAACATATGATGGCTTGAACGGAAATGCTAACCTTGAAGAATTCAAGACCATTTTCATCATGAATTATATGGAAAATGAAGACTATATCTCAACAACCATTGAAGATTTAAGACGAGAAATTCTAATAATAGCTTAACTAAAAAATAAAATTTTAAATAAAATGATTCCAAATTTTAAAGCACATCCATGGCATGGGATTTCTGCGGGAGAAGATGCGCCAAATGTTGTAAATGTTTTCGTGGAGATCGTTCCTTCAGACACTATTAAATACGAAGTAGATAAAGAAACAGGGTTTTTAAAGGTTGACAGACCTCAAAAATTCTCAAATATCATTCCTGCATTATATGGTTTTGTTCCAAGAACATACTGTGATACAGCTGTAATGAACTTAGCAATCGAAAGAGGAGCTAATGACGTTACGATGGGAGATCATGACCCGCTTGACATTTGTGTTTTGAGCTCTCACAACATTCATTCAGGAGGACTATTGATGGAAGCTATTCCAATCGGTGGATTTAAAATGATTGATGGAGGAGAAGCTGATGATAAAATCGTTGCGGTAATGATAGGTGACCACGCTTTTGGACATTACAGAGATATTACTGAATTACCTGAAGCTGAAGTTAAGAGATTAATGCACTACTTCCTAACGTATAAAAACTTACCGGATGAGCCTGCAAAATGCAGAATTCAGGAAGTTTACGGAGCAGATCATGCTAAAAAAGTAATTAAAGCTTCTCAGGAAGATTACGCAAATAACTACGGAGGATAATATCTTTCGTTAAGATAAAATTAAAGGATAAATGAAGTTTCATTTGTCCTTTTTTATTTTGTCCATTACATCTATTTTGATTATTCGTTTAATCTTAGTTTTTAGGTAGTTATCTTATTTTTTGAAAAATCCTTAAGAATTATTTATTATATTTAATTCTCTATTACCAAAAAAATATTAAACTATGGACTTATTTGTGTTAGTACCAATTTTTGGTGTCGTTGCTTTGTTATATACCTTCATTCAAAGTAACTGGGTTAGCAAGCAGGATGCCGGAAATGACAAAATGAAAGTTATCAGCGGACATATCGCTGACGGTGCAATGGCCTTTCTAAAAGCCGAGTACAAGATTTTAACTTATTTCGTAGTAATTGTAGCCATTCTTTTAGCGGTGATGGGAATGAGCAATGCCAACTCACATTGGAGTATTGGAGTTGCTTTTGCGGTAGGAGCTATATTTTCTGCTTCGGCAGGTTTTATCGGAATGAAAATCGCTACTAAAGCGAATGTAAGAACTGCAGAAGCTGCAAGAACTTCACTTTCAAAAGCGCTTAAAGTTTCTTTTACAGGAGGTTCTGTAATGGGAATGGGTGTTGCCGGATTGGCTGTTTTAGGATTAGGAGCTTTATTTTTAATTATAAAACAGATTTTTGCGCCAGATGCTACGGTAGATTCTCACGAAATGGAAAGAACCATTGAAATCTTAACCGGATTTTCTTTAGGAGCAGAATCTATTGCCCTTTTTGCAAGAGTAGGTGGTGGAATTTATACAAAAGCTGCAGATGTTGGAGCCGATTTGGTTGGAAAAGTAGAAGCGGGAATCCCGGAAGATGATCCTAGAAATCCGGCAACAATTGCAGATAACGTTGGAGATAATGTTGGAGACGTTGCAGGAATGGGTGCCGATTTATTCGGTTCTTATGTAGCTACGGTTTTAGCAACAATGGTTTTAGGAAGAGAAACCATTTCCGAAGATTCTTTTGGTGGTTTCGCACCGATTCTTCTTCCTATGCTGATTGCAGGAACGGGAATCATTTTTTCAATTATAGGAACTTTATTTGTGAGAATTAATGACAATGAAGGTTCATCTACTTCAAGTGTTCAGAATGCATTAAATCTTGGAAACTGGGGAAGTATTGTTATCACGGCGATAGCTTCGTATTTCTTGGTAACTTATATCCTCCCTGATAAAATGGTTCTAAGAGGCCAGGAATTCACTAAAATGGGCGTTTTCGGGGCAATTATGGTAGGTTTGGTTGTGGGTACATTAATGAGTATCATTACAGAATATTATACCGCAATGGGAAAAAGACCGGTTTCAAGTATTGTAAGACAATCTTCAACAGGTCATGCCACCAATATTATCGGTGGACTTTCGGTGGGAATGGAATCTACTTTGCTTCCGATTATTGTTTTAGCAGGTGGAATTTACGGTTCTTATTTATGTGCAGGATTATACGGAGTTGCCATTGCAGCTGCGGGAATGATGGCAACAACAGCGATGCAGCTAGCAATCGACGCATTTGGACCTATTGCGGACAATGCAGGAGGAATTGCCGAAATGAGTGAATTACCTAAAGAAGTACGCGAAAAAACAGATATTTTAGATGCTGTCGGAAACACTACGGCAGCTACAGGAAAAGGATTTGCAATTGCTTCAGCAGCATTGACAGCTTTAGCTTTATTTGCAGCTTTCGTAGGAATTGCAGGTATCGATGGAATTGATATTTACAGAGCCGATGTGTTGGCCGGATTATTTATCGGAGGAATGATTCCTTTTATCTTCTCTTCATTAGCTATTACAGCGGTTGGACAAGCGGCAATGGCAATGGTAGAAGAAGTTCGTAGACAGTTCAGGGAGATTCCAGGGATTTTGGAAGGAAAAGCACAACCCGAATATGAGAAATGTGTTGCGATTTCTACCGATGCTTCTATCAGAAAAATGATGCTTCCGGGAGCGATTGCGATTATTTCACCATTATTAATCGGATTTATTTTTGATCCTGAAGTATTAGGCGGATTTTTAGCGGGAGCTACCGTAAGTGGTGTTTTAATGGGGATGTTCCAGAATAATGCCGGTGGAGCTTGGGATAATGCTAAAAAATCCTTCGAAAAAGGAGTTGATATTAACGGACAAACGTATTACAAAGGCTCTGAACCTCATAAAGCTTCGGTAACAGGAGATACAGTAGGAGATCCATTTAAAGACACTTCTGGGCCTTCAATGAATATTCTAATCAAGTTAATGTCTATCGTTTCTTTGGTGATTGCTCCAACTTTGGCTACATTACATAAAGATAAAATTGAGGCCAACCGAAAAGCAAAAATTGAAGCTTTAACGGGTATTTCAGGGCTTAATTCTTCTATAAATACTCATAGTGGAACAGTTGCATTAGCTCCAAAAGAAATTAAAGGATATGTAAATGAAAATGGTGACTTTGTGTATGATACAGGCACTATTCAAGAAATTAATTTAAAAGGAGGAAAGAAAATTTCTATCGGTGAAGGAAGTCAATTGTATCAACTGTATAATTCTTTAAAACAAAAAGACAAAAGAATTTTAGATCCTAATAATTGGTATACAATCGAGAATCTTTATTTTGAAACAGGTTCAAGTGATTTAAAACCTGGTTCAGAAGCTCAATTATTAAATCTGGTTGAAATCATGACTGCTTATCCGGATCTGAAAATAAAATTAGGAGGCTATACCGATAATTCAGGAAATGATGAAAGCAATCAAAAGCTTTCAAATTTAAGAGCTCAGACTGCAAAACTGAAATTGTTAGAATTAGGAATTGCTGCAGATAGAGTAGAAGCTGAAGGATATGGTGCTCAACATCCTATTTGTGCCGCAAACGATACGGATGAATGTAAAGCAAAAAACAGGAGAATTGATATAAGAGTCCTATCTTTTTAATCAATGACAACATCAAACTAAAAAGCACTGTAATCACAGTGCTTTTTTATTTTGATTATTCTGTAAATTTTCAAAGACTCTTTCTCAAATGTTCCAGAGCATCAATAATTAAATCATCTTTTTTTGCAAAACTAAATCGGATATAATCCGAATTTAATTTTGAATGATAAAATGCAGAAACCGGAAGACAGGATACTTTTTTCTCAATAGTCAGCCATTTGGAAAACTCAACATCAGTCATAGTTTTAGAAATATTTCTGAAGTTAACAATCTGGAAAAAACTTCCCTGTGCCTTTTGCTCAACCTGCAAAGGAGTATACTGAATAAGGTCATTAAAAATATCTCTTTTATTTTGCATAGCCTTTCGATTTTCTTCGGGATCAAATACTTCAAGATATTTGGCAACTGCATACTGAGCCGGAGCATTAGTACTGAAAGAAATATACTGCTGATAGCTTCTGAAATTATTTAATAAATCTTCTGCAGCAAGTAAGTAGCTTACTTTCCAGCCTGTTGCATGAAACATTTTTCCAAAAGAAAATATACAAAAGGTTCTTTTTCGTAAATCCGGATGAATAAATGAACTGTAATGCTCAATATCATCATAACAGTAAATATCATAAATCTCTTCTGAAATAAGGTATATTTCCTGATCTTTAATCAATTCATATAAGTGATTCCAATCATGCTGATTCCAGATTTTTCCGGTAGGATTTTGGGGAGAATTTACAATGATCGCCTTTGTTTTCGTTGAAATACAAGTTTTAAGTTTATCCCAATCTACCTCAAAATTATCTTCCAGATCATAATACACCGGAACACCGCCATTAATGACAATTGAAGGAGCATAAGTATAATAAGAAGGTTGAATAACAATTACTTCATCTCCTTGATTAATAATAGATTTTAGAGAAGTATATAAAGCAAATGTTGAACAAGGAACAATGTTCACTTCTTCTTTTTTTATAATAACTTTATTCTTTCTTTTAGCATTGAATTTAATGATATTATCAATCAGTAAAGCATTCCCTTCAAGAGATTCATAGCTGTGGCTAATACTGTCTGCAGATTCTTTCAGATAATATCGTAATCGACTGTCTACCTCAAAATCAGGTAATCCTAAAGACAAATCAAAACTTCCGTGCTTTTGAGAAAGCTCGGACATTTCTGTAAAAAAGGAAAAATGGCTAAACCCGTAAAGTTCTTGCATCTATTTTGCATTTAAATCAAATATAATAAATTTTAGATTCCACCAAAGAATAAATATATTTTGCTATTTTTAAGGAAATTATTTTACATGAAAAAGTTAATCATTCCGCTATTCGCTGCCGTTTTACTTACCAGTTGTGGAGCTTCAAAAGTTTCTAAAGAAAAGGCTGGTTCCTCCGTTGCTTCTCCTAAAACATATAACAAAGCTTTTCAGTCTGCTTACAAAGAGATTAAGGCAGAAGACCTAAAGAAAAACTTATATGTAATTGCTTCCGACGAAATGGAAGGGAGAGATACAGGAAGTCCCGGACAAAAAAAGGCAGGGGAATACATGATTAACTATTATAAAAACTTAGGAATTTCTTATCCTAAAGCTTTAGGATCGTATTACCAGAAGGTTCCGGCAGACTTTATGAAGAAAAGAGGAGGAGGAAATCTTCCCGATTCTGAAAACATCTTGGCATTTATCGAAGGAAGTGAAAAACCTGATGAGATTGTCGTTATTTCCGGTCATTACGATCACGTAGGAACAAGAAACGGAATCGTTTATAACGGTGCAGATGATGACGGAAGTGGAACTGTTGCCGTAATGGAAATTGCAAAAGCTTTTCAGAGTGCTAAAAAAGCTGGAAAAGGACCTAAAAGATCAATCTTATTTCTTCACGTAACTGGAGAAGAACATGGCTTGTTCGGTTCAGAATATTATACGGATAATCCCGTGTTTCCTTTGGCCAATACGGTTGTAGACCTGAACATTGATATGATTGGTCGTGATGATCCTGAGAACAGAGGAAAACAATATGTGTATGTTATCGGTTCAGATATGTTAAGCTCCCAATTAAAGGTCATTAATGAAGCTGCCAACAAAACAACCAATAACCTAGAGTTAAATTATAAGTATGATGATCCGAATGATCCACAAAGGTTATATTACAGATCAGACCACTATAATTTTGCTAAAAACAATATTCCTGTAGCATTTTTCTTTGATGGAATTCATGAAGATTACCATAAACCGACAGATGATGTAGAAAAAATTGATTACAATTTGTTAGCGAAAAGAACTCAATTGGTTTTTGCCACAGCCTGGGAATTGGCGAATAGAGCAGAAAGAATTGTAGTAGATAAAAAGTAATTGGTTTTACCATAATAATACATGTAAGAAGGCAGATTTGTAGATAAACAATTTGCCTTTTTACTTTTACATTTTGAAATGATGATTAGAGAAGCTAGAGTAGAAGACATTCCACAGATACAGATTGTAAGAAATTCAGTGAAAGAAAATACATTATCAAATCCAAATTTAGTAACTGATAAAGACTGTGAAGAGTTTTTATTTGAAAGAGGAAAGGGTTGGGTTTGTGAAATTGACAATCACATAGTTGGGTTTTCCATTGTGGATTTAAAGGAGAATAATATTTGGGCGTTATTTTTACATCCTGATTTTGAAAAGAAAGGAATCGGACGGGAACTTCATGATATAATGCTCAATTGGTATTTTGAGCAAACTCAAGAAAATATCTGGCTAGGAACTTCACCCAACACAAGAGCCGAATTTTTTTATAGGAAATCTGGTTGGAAAGAAATAGGGATTCATGGAAAAGGAGAAATAAAGTTTGAAATGACTTATAGCAATTGGAAAAACAAATAATTATGAAACAGAAAATCAAATCAATCCGACCATTTATAGGATCAGAAAATTTTGAAGTCAGCCGCAGTTTTTATAGAGATTTAGGCTTTGAAGAAATTGTATTAGAACCTAAACTATCTCTTTTCATATGGAATGAAATCGGATTTTATTTACAGGATGCCTATGTAAAAGACTGGATGGATAATACCATGCTTTTTATTGAAGTAGGGAATGTGGATGAATTCTGGACTGAACTTCAGCAATTAAATCTAGAGAAATATGAAGGAGTAAGATTAACTCCTATAAGAACAATGCCTTGGGGAAAAGAATGTTTTGTTCACGATCCGGCCGGAGTTTTATGGCATTTTGGAGAATTTTTCACGCAATAATTTGGAATAAACAAGATATGATCAGATAAAAGAATTTTTATAAAGGTGACAAATGTCAATGTTATTTTATTTTTATTAATTCTAAATAAATATAAATTTGTATCAACAAAAAAATACATAACTAGAATTTATAAAAACACATATCTAATCATATCCATATCAATTTTTGTTTTTTGAACCGGCATGCCATATTTGCCGGTTTTTATTTTTAATTCTGATACAAAGATTTCCTGTATTCAATGCCCCATTTAGCAATTTCATCAATAATAGGCTGTACAGTTCTGCCATATTCCGTTACTTCATATTCTACGGTTACAGGTTTTGTACTCAATACCGTACGTTTAATAAGATGATTGATCTCCATATCTTGAAGCTCTTTTGAAAGCATTTTTGCAGCAATCCCGTCAATTTCCCTCAATAAATCCATAAAACGCATTTTTTCACCCTGCAATAACGTTCCTAAAATATGAAATTTCCATTTGCCGGATAATATTTCCATGGCATCTTTAATGGCGTTCATTCTGTGCTTACAAACTAATGATGAATTTAAATTGGCCTCCTTTTTCATGATCTTTCAAATAATATATTCTTAATAAATGACTAAAATCCCTTACAAAAACGTAAAGAAATTAGATTTTGTAAATGTATAAAAAAATATTCAGGTAGTTTCATCGAGGAAACTGGTTTCCAAAAGGAAATGCATTGTGAAAATGTAATGTTTAAATATTAGCTTTGCAGTCAATAACAAGTATTAAAATCTTATCATGGTTAAAAGAATGATAAACTACAAGATACTAACATTCTTTTTCCTTACCTTAACTTTAGGCAGTTGTAAGGGACAGAACGATAAAAGTAAGAAAATGGAAAACAAAACTACTAACCCATTATTATGTGATCCTGCAACAGGGGTCTGTGAAACTCCAGGAGAAAAAACAGAGAATGGGCATGCAAAAACCAATGAAAAACCAGTGAAAGTTATTTATTTTACAGATCCTATCTGCTCTTCTTGTTGGGGGATCGAACCTCAATTGAGAAAGCTGAAATTAGAATACGGAAACAATGTAGAGATAGAATACAGAATGGGAGGTCTTCTTCCTGACTGGAGCTACAACAGTGGCGGAATCAACAAGCCTTCAGATGTTGCTCATCACTGGGATGAAGTAAGCGGGTATTACGATATGCCGATTGATGGAGATGTGTGGTTGAAAGATCCGTTAGATTCTTCTTATCCACCTTCAATTGCTTTTAAGGCGGCTCAGCTTCAGGATAAATATAAAGCGTTGGATTTCATGAGAGAGCTTCGCGAAATGGTATTTTTAAAGAAAAAGAATATCGCAAAATGGGAGCATATCGCTGCTGCTGCTGAAAAAGTTGGGTTAGATACCAATCAACTAAAAGCAGATTTTGAAGGAAAAGCAAAAGACCTTTTCCAGGAAGATCTGAAATTGGCAAGAGAAATGGGAGTTCGTGGTTTTCCTACTATGTTTTTTACAAACGGAGGTGGAAACAGAGAAACAGTATATGGTTCAAAGCCTTATGCATTCTATGAAACTGCGATCTTAAAAATAAATGCAGATACGAAAAAATCTGAATATTCTAAAAACTGGGAGAGTTTATTCGCAAAATATCCTTCTATGACTGCAAAGGAATTTTCAGAACTATCGGGAACGCCAAGAGTTGAAAGTGAGAAAATTTTAAATGACCTTGCTTCTAAAGGAACTCTTGAAAAATTTACGACAAAGAACGGTTCAATTTGGACTTTAAAATCGTAATTAATTTCAATCATATTTAGCAAATTTTACCAAAGATTCTTAGAATCTTTGGTATTTTTTTACAGCTACATTCCCGGCCAGTATAAGACATTGAATTTATGTCCGTCCGGATCTGAAAACCCAAATGTATATCCTTCTCCGGTTGTATATGGTGTTGTAGAAATAATACCACCTGCATTCTCAACTACTTGTACCCATTCATCTACTTCTTCTTTACTTTTAGCAGAAAGACTAAAAATGATTTCATTTTCTTCCTTTACACCTGAAAACTTCATTTTGGTATTAGTTTCGAGAATGTCTTTCAGGAAAAAATTGATGATAAAGTTATTTTCTCCAAACGAAAAACTTATTAATTCATGAGGTTTTACTGAGTTGTTTAATGTAAACCCTAATTCTTCATAAAACTTTTTCGTTCTTTCAAGATCAGTTATAGGGAGATTGGCCCAAATTTGTTTTGTTTTCATATTTGTTATATTAGTGATATTTTGATTTTAGAATGAAATTTTCAGACCAATTTCATTTTGGCTACATCAATATCCGTTTTGGCAACTTTAATCATCTCATAAGTTTAGAATTTTGTCATGTAATTTTTAAACAACAAAAAAATGAAAACAATTTTCATAACAGGTGCCTCAACAGGACTAGGAAAAACAACCGCAAAATTATTTCAAAGCAGAGGATGGAACGTCATCGCAACCATGAGAAATCCGGAAGCTGAAACAGAGCTGAATCAATTAGAAAATGTAACACTTCTTCCATTAGATGTTACCAATTTAGAGCAAATTCAGACCACAGTAAAAAAAGCACTGGAATATAGCGATATTGATTTGGTATTCAATAATGCGGGTTATGGCTTAATTGGTCCTTTAGAAGCGCTTCATGATGATCAAATCTTAAAACAATTAGATACTAATTTATTAGGTGTGATTCGTGTTACCAAAGAATTTATTCCTTACTTCAGAGAGAGAAAAAGCGGAATGTTTATTACGACAACATCCATCGGAGGATTAATTGCATTTCCATTAGGTTCAACTTATCATGCGACAAAATGGGCATTGGAAGGATGGAGCGAAAGTTTGGCGTATGAACTCAATACATTTGGAATAGATGTAAAAACAGTTTCTCCGGGTGGAATTAAAACCGATTTTATCAGCCGTTCTTTGGATATGGGTACAAAACCTGAATATCAAAAAATGGTAGATACCATGTTTTCAAATACTGAAACGATGATGGAAGGAGCTTCTGAGCCTGAACTCATTGCAGAAGTAGTATACGAGGCTGCAACAGATGGCAAAAAACAGTTGAGATATGTTGCCGGTGAAGATGCTAAAGCATTATATGCACAACGATTGGAAATGGGAGCTGAAGCATTCAGGGAACAGTTCGGAAAACAATTTATTTAATTTCAAAGTTTGAATGTCTCATAACAATGAGACATTCAAACTTAAATACAATATCACTTCTTTTTAATACCTTTAATTATGGAAAAGAAAGATAATTCTCCTTTAAAAATTTCATCGATCTCGGAACTCCATCAAATACTAAATGTTCCGAAACCGCTTCATCCACTGATTAGTCTAGTAGATAATACGGTGATGAGTGTAGATAAAGATTCTCTTTACAGAAGCTTTACGTTAGGTTTTTATAAGATTTCTTATAAATTTTCCGATAAGGGAAAAATGGGGTATGGACAAGGTTATTACGATTTCAATGAAGGAGGAATGATGTTTACAGCTCCTAATCAGGTTTTAGCTACTGATGAAAATGCAAAATATTATGGTTATACTTTATTTATTCATCCTGATTTTTTAAGGAATTATCCTTTAGCGAAAAGCATCAAAAAATATGGTTTCTTTTCTTATGATACGAATGAAGCATTGCATTTATCCGAAAAAGAAAAGACATTAATTGTAGGCATCTTGAATAATATTAATGATGAACTGAATACATCCATTGACGAAATCAGTCAGGATGTTATCATCTCTTACTTGGAAGTTTTACTCAATTACAGCAACCGTTTTTATAAAAGACAGTTCATTACACGAAAGGTAGTAAATCATGACCTTCTTTCCAGAATGGAAGATCTCTTGGAAGATTATTTTGATTCTCAGAAAACCCTTACACAAGGACTTCCAACTGTAGACTTTTTAGCTTCTGAATTGAATCTTTCATCCCATTATCTGAGTGATATGCTTCGTAATCTGACGGGCAGAAATGCCCAACAACATATTCATGAAAAACTTATAGAAAAAGCAAAGGATTATCTTACAACAACTAGTTTTTCTATATCTGAAGTGGCTTATCAATTAGGATTTGAACACTCTCAATCTTTCAATAAGTTATTTAAGAAGAAAACAGATATGACGCCTTTGAGCTATAAACAATCATTTAATTAAAATGAAAGAATCCGCTCTTTAGGAACGGATTCAGTAGATAAATACATCTCATTTTTTTAATTAGACAACAATAAAAAAGCACAGCCGACAATGCTGTGCTTAAATTTTTATAAATTTAATTGCAATTTCAAAACTGAAAAAAGCAAAATTTGATTTCATTTCAGATTTATTACATAGTAAATGTAGTAATAATTTTAATACGAAACATTAATTTAATGTTAAAATTAACAAGTTACTAACAATTCGTTGTGGATAAAATAAAAGATGAAATTTCTATTTAATAACGACATACACAGGAATTTTATCGTAAAAACATTGAGCAAATTACCTATTCTATTGTGAATCAATTAATTTTTTATAAATTTGAGAAAATTCACAAATATGAGACAAATTTTTATTTTAATTTCCTTTATCTTTTCATCATACATACTAAATGCTCAAACCTCATTTCCATACAACAGAGAATGGGGAACCTATGTAGGAGGTACGGGAAGTTTATTATTTGATGAATACAAGGTAGGAACCAATATATTTCATGATTCTCAAAATAATATCTATACCAATTCACAAACAACTCTACAAAGTGGTTATCAGAGCAGTTATTATAATCAGTTTGTGTTAGGAGGAAATAATTGCGATCTTTCTTCTTCTATTAATCTGTATCATGCAGCATTCGGAAATTCAGGAGCGATGATATATGCAGGTTATAAAGGTTCTGATATAGGAAGCAATGTTAATTTCGAAATTATAAGAGGTATTGATCCGCAGAACAACAAATATGTATTGAAGGGATACAATAGTATTGTCAATAATCTTTCAACTCCAGGAGTTTGGCTGACTCAAAATCAAAATTTACCTACCAATAAAACATTCACCCTTTCAAAATATTCTCCTTCTGGAAGCTTATTATGGACAACTTATCTTCCTAGGACAAATTCATCAAGGGCAATGATGCTTAGATTTGATGAAGAAAGTAATGTCTATCTGGAAGGCTCTACAGATGAAAATATTCCGGGACTTACTACTTCAGGGGTGTTTATAGAGAATTTTATTAGTTATCAGGTGGGTACAGCACCGGGGGCAATCAGTTATTTGGTAAAGCTTAACAGTTCCGGGCAGAAAATATGGGCGACGTATTCACCGTCTATTTTTGATTATGAATACCAAGAAGGATATATTTACACTGTTTCACAATATACGTCATCAATGCCTGGAAATTATACAGATTCAGGAACTTTTCAGCCTACGGGAAATGCTAAAAATTTAATTACTAAAATTAATAGTACAACAGGACAAAAAGTATGGGGCACATTTTACGGAACCCCAGCCTCTACAACTACTTACACGGGAGTTGGAATTTACGGAATCGAAGTAAGTTCTACAGGAATCTATGTGTCTGGGGAAAATCAAGATACAAATTACCCAACTTACTTCGCAACGAGCGGAGCTTTTAAACCACAAATGACAGGTTCCGGAGATCTTTTCTTAAGTAAATTTGATTTTACAGGCAACAGAGTCTGGAGTACTTATTTCGGAACCAATGGCTATGACATTAATTTAGGATTCGACAACCTGTCTGTTTATGGAAACAAAATTATTATTACAGGTAACCAATATGGAGCTTCTGATAATATTTCTACTCAAAATGCTTTTTTAACTACAATTCCCAATACTTCGCCGAATTGGACGAATATGTATTTTGCCGAGTTTGATGATACAGGTGCAAGAATGTGGTGTTCGTATTACGGTGGCCCTGGAACTAGTTTCTGGGGAGAATATATTACCCCTCAATTTTTAAATGATGGTTCTTTTATTATTTATGGTACAACTGGAGCCGTTACCGGAATAGGAACTTCCAATGGTGCTTTTCCAACCATGATCAATCCAGCTGTTCAGCAACCCTTTGGCTATATTGGGAAATTCGTTTTAAAAGAACAGCTTTCCACCTCTGAAGTTGCAGAGTCTACAGATCTTGTCCTTTATGATAATCCTAATAATGGAAACTTCTATTTAAAAGGTGATATTCTTGAAAAAAAGCAAGCCATAATGAAGCTTCTAGATCTATCCGGAAGATTGATTTCCGAACAAAAACTGGAGAAGAACAAAACTAATTTTATTCAGATGAAAGGAAGACTTTCTACAGGAAATTACATGCTTCAGGTACTTTCTGACCAAGGAGAGCAGATTAAGGTTTTTAAAATGACTGTGAAATAATTTAGTAATAAATAAAAACAACAAAAAAGGAAGCAAAATTTGCTTCCTTTTTTATATAGTAAATGATTTTCTATAATTTCTCTGCCACATATTTTGCAGTATGTGATTTTTTATTCTTTGCCAAATCTTCAGGAGTTCCTGCAAAAACGACTTCACCACCGTATTTTCCGGCTTCCGGACCAATGTCGATGATGTAATCAGCACTTTTGATAATATCCGGTTGGTGTTCAATAACAATTACAGAATGTCCTAAATCAATTAATGCTTGTAAAGATTTCAGTAATTTTTTAATATCATGAAAATGAAGTCCTGTAGAAGGCTCATCGAAAATAAATAAGGTTTTATCTGTGGTAACCCCTTTTACCAGGAATGAGGCCAGCTTCACACGCTGTGCTTCACCTCCGGAAAGGGTAGAAGAGCTTTGCCCTAATTGTAAATACCCCAATCCAACATCCTGTAAAGGTCTTAGTTTAGTAACAATTTTATCTTCATGATTATCTTTAAAAAATTCCAAAGCTTCATCAACGGTCATGTGAAGAATGTCTGAAATATTCTTTTCATCATATTTCACCTCAAGAATTTCATTCTTAAAACGGGTTCCTTTACACACTTCACATTCAAGCTCAATATCTGCCATGAACTGCATTGAAACATTGATGACTCCTTCACCTTTACATTCGTCACATCTTCCGCCGTCTACGTTGAAAGAGAAATGCTTAGGTTTATAACCCATCATTTTGGCTACTTTTTGTTTCGCAAACAAATCTCTGATATCATCATACGCTTTCAGATAGGTTACTGGGTTTGATCTTGATGATTTTCCGATTGGATTTTGATCAATCAGTTCAATATGCTTGATGAGCTTTTTAGGAAACTCCACTGAATCATAATCTCCTTTTTTACCGCCCATTCCTAACTGAATCTGAATATCATTGGTAAGAATTTCTTTCATTAAGGTAGATTTTCCACTTCCTGAAACTCCTGAAATCACCACAAGATTTTCTAACGGAAGATCTACATCTATATTCTTAAGATTATTTTGGCGTGCACCTTTTATATGAATCCATTCTTTAGCCTTTCTACGTTTTGCAGGAACTTCAATTTCCAGTCTTCCTGTCAAATATTTTGAGGTTAAAGTATCCGCATCTTTCAATTCTTTATAATCACCTGCAAATACCAATTCTCCACCCAAATAACCCGCTTCCGGACCAATATCAATAATATAATCTGCCGCTCTCATTACGTCTTCGTCATGTTCTACAACGATTACGGTATTTCCAAGATCACGAAGATTTTGAAGTACTTCAATCAGGTTTTCCGTATCTCTGGAGTGAAGTCCGATTGACGGTTCATCCAGGATATAAATCGATCCTACCAAAGAGCTCCCTAAACTTGTCGCAAGGTTAATTCTCTGGCTTTCTCCTCCTGAAAGGGTATTGGATGTTCTGTTTAAGGTTAAATATCCTAAACCAACCTTTAATAAAAATTCAAGTCGGGTAGTGATTTCATATAATAATCTTTTGGAAACTTCCTGATCGTGTTCAGATAACTTTAAGTCTTTTATTAATGGGAAAAGCTCATCTAAAGGAAGCTCGATCATTGACTGAATATTGTGTCCGTCGATTTTCACCCAGCTTGTTTCTTCACGCAATCTCAACCCTTCACAAGTCGGGCAAAGTGTTTTTCCACGATATCTGGAAAGCATGACACGATACTGGATTTTATATAAATTTTCCTCCAACATCTGGAAGAAATTATTTACTGATGGGAAATTTGTACTTCCATCTCCTTTCCAAAGATACGTTCTCTGTTCTTTGGTTAACTGATGATACGGCTTATGAATAGGAAAGTCTTTGGCTTTTTTAATGAAGTCTTTCTTCCATTCGCTCATCGTTTCTCCTTTCCAGGAAGCAACAGCATCTTCAAAAATCGACAACGTTTTATTCGGGATTACCAAATCTTCATCAATTCCGATTACTTTTCCGTAGCCTTCACAAGTAGGACATGCTCCATAAGGATTATTAAAGCTGAAAAAATGAACGTTGGGTTCTAGAAATTCGATCCCGTCAAGTTCAAATTTATTTGAAAATTCTTTGATTTTTCCGGACTCAATATTCTTCAAAGAACAATAGCCACGACCTTCATAGAAAGCCATCTGGATAGAATCTGCCAATCTCTGTAGGAAACTTTCATCTTCTTCATAAGAAAAACGGTCGATCACCAAATTGATCTGCATTCCTTTTTCAGGAGCAAAACCAAAGCTTTCTAAATCTTCAATTCCGGCAACATTTCCGTTAATTTCCAATCGGGTGAAACCTGCTAATTTCAGAATATTCAAAGTTTCTCCAAAATTTGCAAGGTCATATTCCAATGGAGCTGTTAACAAAAATGAAGTCTCTTTTTTAGAATCTTTAATAAAGTCTACGACATCAGAAACCGAATCTTTTTTTACTTCTTCACCGGAAACCGGAGAAAATGTTTTTCCGATTCTGGCAAAAAGGAGTTTCATATAATCGTAAATCTCCGTTGAAGTTCCCACTGTTGAACGTGGGTTCGAAGAAATTACTTTCTGCTGAATAGCAATAGAGGGTGCTAATCCTTTAATATCATCTACTTTCGGCTTTTCTAATTTGCCCAAAAACTGACGTGCATAAGAGCTTAAACTCTCAACATATCGTCTCTGTCCTT
This sequence comes from Chryseobacterium taiwanense, assembly GCF_000813825.1. GTDB lineage: Bacteria > Bacteroidota > Bacteroidia > Flavobacteriales > Weeksellaceae > Chryseobacterium > Chryseobacterium taiwanense. Next base: position 184,711 of record NZ_JWTA01000007.1, on the reverse strand, counting down.
CGGCATAAATGGTATCAAAAGCCAATGAAGATTTTCCGCTTCCGGAAACTCCTGTGATGACAATTAATTTATTTTTAGGGATAAGTACATCTATGTGTTTCAGATTATTAAGATGTGCATTCTTAACGAAAATCTGTTTTTTAATATCTATATCTGTAGTTGAAGCCATAGTAAAATTAAGACTAACAAAATTACGAATTTTTGCGGGAATATTGTCATCTCAAAAATTCTTAATCAGATAGATTCTTTTTCCTTTCATTCTTACCCTTTTTACAGCTTAAATAGTTTAATTTTAAATGTTTTTGCAGTGTATGACAACAATCATTTTGTGATGTAAGTAAACTCCGCTACTTTTGGGGACTTTTAAAAATGACCAAAAATTAAAAGTAAATACCGTTATGATTAAGAAAATAGGCAGCCTTTTCTTTATTGGATCTGTACTTTTTGTACATGCTCAGGAAAAAACCACCGATATAGAAACGATTGAAGTTCAGGGAAAATTTATTTCTACTCCTTATAAATTGGCCAATCAAAATATTACTGTAATTACAAAAGAGGAAATTGCCAACTCACCTGCAAAAAGTGTGGATGAAGTTCTTCAGCAGGTTGCCGGAATGGATATCAGAAGGAGAGGAGCCAATGGAGTACAAAGTGATGTTACTTTTAGAGGAAGTTCTTTTGAACAGGTTCTTCTTCTTATCAACGGAATTCGAATGAATGATTCTCAAACAGGACATAACGCTCTTAATATTCCGGTTAATTTGGCAGATGTAGAAAGAATTGAAGTGATAAAAGGACCTGCAGCCAGAAGATTTGGACAAAATGCCTACGCAGGAGCGATCAATATTATTACCAAGATCAATCCAGGTAAAAACGTAAGAATAAATGCTGAAGCCGGAGATTATGAAACGTACGGATTAGGACTTAATGCTAGTTTGGGAGGTGAAAAATTCTCGAACTCATTAAATATAAATTCCAATTCTTCTCAGGGATATATGCATAATACGGATTATGAAATCCGAAATGTATTTTACCAGAGTCAATTAAAAATAAAAGAAGGGGATATCAAATTACAGGCTGGGTTTTCTGAGAAAAAATTTGGAGCTAACGGTTTTTACTCCTCCGCAGCCGCGACAGAACAATATGAAGAACTTCAGGCTTCAATTATCAGCTTGGCTCACAGACAGACTTTTGGAAAGTTTAAACTGAATTCTAATGTGTACTGGAGAAGAGGACAGGATATGTATCTATATAACCGTCAGAAGCCGGAAATCTATAGAAATATGCACATTGGGAACAATATAGGTGGTGAAGTAAATTCAAGCTATAATTGGGGATTAGGAACCACCGGAATAGGAGTGGAGTTAAGAAAAGAATTTCTGGCAAGTAATAATTTAGGAGACAGAGAACGATTTGTATCTCAGGTTTTCTTTGAACATTATTTTTCTTTCTTTGATAAGAAACTTAATATTTCTCCGGGAATTTCATGGGCTAATTATTCCAATGCGGGCAACTTTTTTTATCCCGGGTTAGATATTGGATATAACTTTAGCACCAATAGCAAAGTCTATGGAAATATTTCAAAAGTTCATAGAGTTCCCACTTTTACCGATCTTTATTATGTAAGTAAAACAGAGCAAGGGAATCCTAATTTGCAACCGGAAAGTGCTTTGTATGCAGAAGTTGGATATCAGTATCAAACTAAAAATATTTTAGCCAAAGTGAGTGGTTTCCTAAGGAGTTCCGATAATCCGATCGACTGGACAAAAACCTTTTTAAATGATCCTATTTGGTATGCTCAGAATGTGGGAGATACAGAAATAAAAGGAATAGAGGTTGAAGTCAATCAACAGGTATTAAACTGGTTGAGATATTCTGTCGGATATACCTATTTGGACAATGATTTTAAACAGGTAAAAGATCTGGTTTCAAGATATACTTTAGATAACTTAAAACATCAGTTTATTGGGAAATTGGAAACGAAGTTTTTGAAAAACTTTACCAATGAACTTGTATACCGATATAATCAGAGACTGAACAATGGAAGCTATAATCTTTTGGACGAAAAAATAAGTTTCGCTAAAAAAGACTTTTCAGTGTATGTTTTGGTGAATAATATTACGAATACAGAATATACAGAAGCATTTGGAGTGAAAATGCCACAAAGATGGTTTCACTTAGGATTTACCTACAATATCAATATTAAGTAAATGTTAATTGATGATGAATTAAAGTTAATATTACGAAATTGTTAATTCAATTACATTTGCAAAAATTTTTTAAAGATGAAACTTTTTCTAAGTCTTAGTTTACTTTTAAGCCTTACATTTATTAAAGCCCAGGAACATATTTCCGGATTCGGCGCATTAACTTTAACCTATAAGTTTCATCCGAAATTTTTCCTCTACGCAGAAGGTCAAATGAGAAGTATTGAAGAATATACTTACCCTGATTATTATGAAATAAAAGGAGGACTAGGATATAATCTTACTAAAAATCATAAGCCTTTCGTTGGTTTAGGAAGATACGCAACCTACAAAGACCATGCAATCAATAAAGAAGAATTCCGAGTATGGTTACAGGATGTAATTGATATTAAAAAAGGGATCGTAAAATTTGAAAACCGTTTTCGTGTGGAGAAAAGCTGGTTTTATGAACCACAGACCGATAAAAACTCGCAAAGAATGCGTTACCGTTACCGTTTAAATGTGAGTGTTCCTTTAAATGCTAAAGAAGTGAAAAAAGGGACTGTTTTTGCAAACGTATATGATGAAGTATTTGTTGTAACCCCTATGAAACCTGCTTTTGCAAGAAACAGAGTATACGGAGGATTTGGGTATCAGATTGATAACAGTATTGGAATTGCAGCAGGATACCTTTGGCAAAGAGAATTTGAGGCAAAAGGAAACAAAAATTTACATTTTACTTATCTTGCTTTAAACATCAATATTGACGGTACAAATCACCCTGTAAAAACGTTTGATTATCCTGGAGCGGATTAATTCTCCTAATATAAAAGCATAAATTAAGGCATTAAGAATTTTTTTCTTGATGCCTTAATTATTTTATAACGTAAAGATTATACCTTTGTTTAATATTTTTCAGTCAGATAGCGGTACGCTTTTAAGTATTTATTAAACCTCTTAATATCTCTTGGAGTAAGCTCTCGATTGACTCTTCTCAAATCCATATTATCTCGAAGGTCATTTATTTTTACAGCTACGGCTAAAGGAGATCTTTCGGTTCTTTTGATAAAATCATCATATTCTTCTTCCGGATCATACTTTGTAAGACAGCTCACTGCAAAAATAATATATTCAGGAAATCCCTCATTTCTCAGATAATCTAGGCTGAATTCCGAAGGATGATCTTCTACCACATCGTGTAAAACACCTACTATTTTTTCGTCAGTTGTTTTTCCGTATTCCATCACACGCATTACGTGTGCTATATAAGGTGCATGATATTTATCGGTTTGCCCTTTGTGTGCTTTAGCAGCTATCTTAATTGCTTTATGAAGCAGTTCTTCTTTTGTCATTTTTCTTAGAAAAGTAGATACAAAAATAAAAAATGCTTCAACATATCTAAGCATTTGTATTTATTTTTTTTTCAGTTTTTCTATGATTTTTAAAAGGGCTTCTCTGTTTTTAGATTCGTGATAAAATTTAGGAAGTTTTTCTAATAAAGTAAAGCCTGTTCTGTCTTTATGCTCCCGTAATGTGGCAGAAATATATTCTTCCAAATAAGAAAGGTGTTCACCGTTGTATGCGAAAAAAATATGTTCTTTAAAGGGATATTGCAGCCAGAGTTCCGCTTCAAAAAATCGATGGGCCGCCGTTCTTATATTTACTTTTTTGTTGAGAATAGTAGATTCTGTAGAAGAATCTTTGTGATAACCACAACTCAGACACTGAAGATGAACCCTGTGTTTTTCTACATCGGTTTTAGCAATTCCTTTTTTACTACAAACGGGGCAAACCACCCAAACTTTGTCGTAAAAATCTGAAATGATCTTATTCTGATCTGCGAAACGTTGGTTTTCCATTGGTTATTCTTTTTTTACGATCACCTATAAATGATTTTTAATCATACCAATATTCTTTCTTGATAGAGTAGCCGGCTTTTTTAAAGGCTTGAATCAGTTCATAGGCTAATTTCTCATTCTTTTTTTCATAAGAGAGATTCAAGAAATACATATCTCCGGTAGATATACTTTCTTTGCCATTTTCATCCACTTCTGTGACTTTTGAAGCGTCGGAATCTGTCCTGAAAATGATATTGATATCTTTCACAATGGCTTTTATCTTAGATAAGTCTATTTCCTGTTGTATGGTATAATGCGTATTACTATAAGTATCTTTCTTTTTGATTTCAAGAGCTAAAATATTAATATTCTGATCATTAGTATCTTTAATACTGTATTGTTTTATCACCTCAAACCTTTCTCCATAATAATTGGAAGAGTCTTTCTGTTGTGCTTTCACCTCTTTCTGAAGTTCACGGTTCAGGATCTTCACAATTTTTTGCACTTGTGAAGGAGCATACAACCACTGTAAAAGAAATGCAATAAAGAAGAGTTTTTTATTGATCATGATTGGTTTGTCTTAATTATTTAACAACTTCACAATTTTATCAATTGATATTTACATAAAAATACCATATTTATACGATTTTTTAAAATAATTTTAATTATTTTTATAAAAACTCTCCGCCTATGAAATCTGTTAAACATATTTTGAATGATGTTTGGGATCAATATCCAGAAGTTTTATCTAATCAGCAAATTGTAGGAGCAATCCCTGAAATAGAACGGCTTATTGCCGAATTATTTACATTAGGTCCGTTTTATTATTATACTTTAAATGTTGAAAACAGCACATTGAGTAATTTTAGTGAAGGTATTCTATCTATTCACAGTTTAAAAAAATATCCAAAACATTTAAAAGATATTATAGATCTGATACATCCGGACGATTTAGCCTTTGTAATGGAAGCAGAAACGTGGACGTTGGAAATGTATAAAGAAATTGGTTTCGAACATCAAATGCAGTTGAAATCCGGTTATTCTTTTCGAATGAAAACAAAAGAGAATGTATATGAAATGTTTCACCACCAAGCTATTCATACCCTAAAAGATCAAAATGGGAAGCTATTGGAAACCATAAATATTCATACCAATATTCAGCATCTTTCGCAAGAAAATAATTATGTAGTCACCGTTTCAGGCATTGGAACGAGACACGATTTTCATCAAAAAACCTTACGTCCCGAATTATTTGCATTGAATATAACAGACCGTCTTACCAAAAGAGAACTGGAGGTTTTTGTCCTATTAATAAAAGGATATAGTGATAAAGAAATCGCGGAAACCATCGTAATTTCATATCATACGGTTCGTACTCATCACAAAAATATTCTCAAGAAAACCAAAAGCAGGAACAGCAAAGAACTCATAAAAAAAGGATTGGTACAGGGATTTTTATAAGTTCTTATCCGTTCGTTTTATCTTATTTTGGAAAAGTCTTTATTTTTTCTGGAGGGGTAGAATTTAATACTTTATAATCCGTATTATCCTTTATTTTAACTTTTAAACATGAATAAATAGCCGTGTCTTTAGGCTTTGCCACCAGTATTTTGTACATGTTTTTTGGCTGGTTTTTCTTTTGTTGATTAAGTCCAATACTCTTTGTCTTTAAGGTATCTATTCTAAGAGACGGAATTTTTTTCTCTGTTTTCTGAGCTGATATCGAAATCGAAACAAATATAATAGGAATAAGTAATAATTTCATGGGTGTAATTTTATTGAAGTGAATCGTCACTATTTTTAGTAAGACAATTCAAATAACCTAAATATTACATCTTGTTTTAAAATAAATAAGAAAATTGCATTATAATCTTCATCTTAGGCTGATTATTAATTCAACCTTGGGATACTGCTGTTGCCAAAGTTCAATAAAATTACTTTCATTCTCCGGGATTTCTGCTATCAAAGTCTGCAATCCTGAAAATGACTGCAATATTTTTGAAATGCCATTTACCGTGACATCTGTAAATTTTATATAGAGATATTCCAGGTTTTTAAAGTGTAAAATACAGTCTAAATTATCATCATTTAGACGCATACTTCGCAGGTCTAAATATTCCACATTATTTAGTTTCTTTAGATATTGTAACCCGTGTTCTGTTACAAAAGTACCACCAAGAGCCAAGTGATTAACTTCTGTAATATATTGGGTAAGAAAGAATAGATCTTCATCGGTTGTATCACAGTCACGACAACCAAACTGACTTAAGTAGGCAGGAATATTCTTTTTATTTTTAGTGTTAAAATATTTTTCCAGCAAATACTTTTCACGGCTTTTGGAGAATTTAGTCATACCAGTTTTCCATTTTGATAGAATATCCTGCTTTTTCGAGTAGTCCTAAGAGTTCTTTAGCCCATATCTCATTATATTTTCCTGAACAGCAGAGTTGGAGAAAAAACAGGCTGTATTTTCGAGTTTCTTTACCGTTTTCGTAAATTTTCACCGCATCAGGTTGGGTTACAAAGATTACGTTGATATCTTTAGTAAGCTGAGTGATTTTACTCAATTCGACCTCTTGTTTTTCAAGATAATACGTTTCTGTGTATTGATTATCTTTTTCCGAAAAATCTACTTTTTTACGCTTTACACTTATGCTTAAGACACCGTTTTTAATTTGAAAAGGTTCTGCTACGACAAGGGTATCGTATCGTTCAATTCTTTCAGAATTTTTAAATTGATTTTTAACTTCCCAACGCAGATCTTTATTTAAGAAGTCTACGATTTTCTTTTCCTGCCCTTTAAAATGTAGAGCGAAAAGGAATATGAACAAAAAACAGAACCTCATTTGTATTTAATCTTTAATTAAACGAACAGAAAAACCTCTTTGTGGGGCTTCAGATCCTACTCCCGTAAGATTTTTTTTGTAAGAACTGAAACCTAAGGCAAATCCATTATTGTAATAACCATATTGTCCTCCATTATCATTCCAGCGTGCGGAACCATCAATGGTAGAAGACCACCATTGTCCATCACTATAATAAGGATGAAAAACATCTGCTTCAGAAGTAGGGTCTTTACTGTATTCATTTTCCCAAGCTCTTCCGCTCGGTAAAAAATTCAACCCGGATTCGTTGGTTCCGTTCCCTGCATATTCACCATATTTTTTATCAGGAATATCCCAACTTTTTGTAGCTCTCATTTTCTTTCCGGCTTCATATTTTCCTCCTAAAAATGAAATCAAATTTTCAAATTCATTTTGACTAGGAACATGCCATCCATTAGGTGCTAAACCTCTGGGATCCATAACGGCGTGAAAATTATACAGCTTTCCATATTTTTTTCCGTTTTTAGAATCAAAATTCAGATAAACAAAAGCGGGTTTATTATTTGTACAGAATTCTTTCCATTCAGCAGCATTTTTCGCTTCCGGAATAGGATCTCCATTTCTAAAAGTACTGACATCTAAATTTCTATTACTCCATATTTGATTACCCACCTTCACCGGTGCTTCAATTTCTTCAGTGGCATTATATATTTCCTTTGAAGTTCCTGTATTGGCAGAGTTACAACTCCATACAAAATTACTGGGAGTAGCTCCGTTGCTTCGCTTCAAAGCTTCTTTTGTGGCAATAGCATCCGCCGCTTCTTTTGTTTTGGCAAAACCCCAACCAAATGCAGTTCCAACATTACCGTCAATTGTACGATAAGCTGCGCATCCAGTTCCTGAAAAAGAAAGGACTACAGAACAATTTCCGCCTTTGTTATCACATTCAGATTTAGCTTTATCTTCAGCTTCGTTTAATGTGGCATAATCATAGGAAAAGCCATAGTAAAAACCATTGCTTCTGTCAATTGCCAAAGCTCCATATTTGGAAGCTGTTGATTTTGGAGCTACTTTTCCAGCTGTTTTTTTTGCTTGGGCAGCTATTTGTACTGAAAGTCCACAAATAACCATAGGGATAATAAAACATTTCATAGTATTCGTTTTTAGTTTTAATAATAATATCAGGGTAAATTTCCGATTAATCCCAATGCAAAAAAATACCACATTTGTAGTATTTTTTAAATAAAAAAACGTCCCAAAAGATTGAGACGTTTTTTAAAAATCAAATGTATATTTATAGAGATTAGTACGCTCCTTTATCAATAAAGTGAGCCGCTACTTTTTCTGTTAATGCCACTACATTCGGATGGTTTGCATACTTCGTAAATCTTCTTAATCCTGAAAGCATCATTCTTTGCTCATCACCTTCCGCGAAAGAAACAATTCCTTCTTTTGCTGCTACAATGATTTTCTCAACCGCTTTATAAAGGTTTAACTGAGCCATTGCAGCTTCTACCGAATCAGCAGAGAAGTGCTTTTCAGCTCTTAAAATTGCGGATTCTGCCATATAGATCTGGTTCAGAATTTCAGAAGCATTTAATAATAAATGTTGTTGTTTCTCAATATCCATCATATATTTTTGAAGAGCAGCACCCGAAACCATTAAGAAAACTTTCTTAAGATTTGCGATAATTGACTTTTCTTCACTCATGAATGCAGAATAATCAGGAACTTCGAAAGACGGAATTCCCATCAATTCTTTGCTGATTGCCATTGCCGGAGATAATAAATCCAATTCTCCTTTCATTGCTCTCTTAATCAACATTCCAACTGCTAAAAGTCTGTTGATTTCATTGGTTCCTTCATAGATTCTACCAATTCTAGCGTCTCTCCATGCAGATTCCATTGGAGTATCTTCTGAAAATCCCATTCCTCCATAGATCTGAATTCCTTCATCCGCTGTATTTTGAGTAAGATCTGATACAAAAACTTTAAGGATAGAAGCTTCTACCGCGAATTCTTCAACTCCTTTTAGTTCAGCTTGTTGATGATCCATTCCTCCTGCAACTAATTCTGCAATTTTATCTTCAACATTTTTTGCCAAACGGTAAGAACCTGCTTCACTTACAAAAACACCTGTCGACATTTCTGCAATTTTCTTTCTGATTGCTCCGAAAGTTGAAATAGAAACTCCAAACTGTTTTCTTTCATTTGAATATTGAATAGAGTGGTTTAAGATTCTTCTTTGTCCGTCAAGATTCGCTGCAGCTAATTTAATTCTACCAACATTCAATGCATTCAAAGCGATTTTGAAACCGTTGTTTCTTTCACCCAACATATTCTCTACAGGAACCTTCATATCATTGAAGAAAACCTGACGAGTAGAAGATGAACGGATTCCTAATTTATGTTCTTCCTCACCAAAAGTTAAGCTTTCAGGATTTTCTAATTCAGAACGGTTGATTACGAAACCTGTGATGTTTTTATCATCATCAATTTTAGCAAACAAAGTGAAAGTATCTGCAAAACCTGCATTAGAAATCCACATTTTTTGTCCGTTGATGATATAATGTTTTCCGTCTTCAGACAATCTTGCTCTTGTCTTTCCTGAGTTTGCATCAGAACCAGCATCCGGTTCAGTCAAACAATAAGCTCCGAATTTTGTTCCGGTAGCTAAATCCGGAAGATATTTCTTTTTCAACTCCTCGCTTCCGTAAAGAAGGGTAGGAAGGGTTCCGATTCCTGTATGAGCACCGTAAGCTGTAGCTAATGAGCCGTTTCCTCCTGAAACATAATCGCAAGCCAACATTGTGCTCACGAATCCCATTCCAAGACCGCCGTATTCTTCTGGAACTGTGATTCCCAATAATCCCATTTCTCCTAATTGACGCATTGTCTGCTCTGTCAATGCATAATCTTTTTTCTCAAAACGATCGTGATGAGGAATTACTTCTCTATCAATAAATTCTTTCGCAGAATCACGAAGCATTTTTTGTTCTTCGCTTAATTCTTCAAGACTAAAAATTTCATTAGCTGGAATTTCCTTGATCAGGAATTCACCACCTTTTAATATATTGCTCATTATTGTTTATTTTAAATTTTAGATTATAAATTTTAAATTAGATTTCAGTTATAAATTTTCAGATGAAGTTTTAATGATCTTAGTCAAAATATTAATGATACTTTCTATTTCTTTCAAATAAGAGTTAATTTCAATTTGAACCAAATTTGAAGATTGATAAAGTCTTAACCAATATCTAGTTTCTCTTGCTTCTTTGTTTGCAATTGAAAGTTTTGAAATAAAATCTTTTTTAGATTGAGCAGCAATTGCTTCTTCTACATTTGCGCCAATTGAAGTTCCACAACGAAGAATTTGTTTAGATAAAATAAATTCATTTTGAGTTTTACATTGAGTATACAATTTAATAATTCTTAATGCAAATTCAAAGGTCTTTATCTGAATCAAATTATCTTCTTTGAAGTTATTCATCTAAAATTTATAATTTAAAATCTATAATTAATTAAAGAAGTTCAAAAATTGAAGCCGCTCCTTGTCCTGTTCCTACGCACATAGAAACCATTCCGTATTTGTTTCCGCGTTTTCTCATTTCATCAAGAAGTTGAACAGTTAATTTTGTTCCTGTACATCCAAGTGGGTGACCAAGAGCGATTGCACCTCCGTTTACATTCAAAATATCAGGATTTAAACCTAATTCTTTTTTAATCGCAACAGATTGAGATGCAAATGCTTCATTTAACTCAATTAATTCAATATCTTTTAGTTCTAAACCAGCTTGCTTTAAAGCTTTTGGAATAGCATAGATAGGTCCCATTCCCATAATTCTAGGCTCAAGACCAGCAGCTGCGTAAGCCACTAATCTAGCTTCCGGTTGCAATCCTAATTCTTTTACCATTTCCTCGCTCATTACCATAACGAAAGCTGCACCGTCACTCATTTGAGAAGAGTTTCCTGCTGTTACACTTCCTCCGTTGGCGAAAACAGGTCTTAATTTAGATAAACCAGCTAAAGATGTATCTGCTCTCGGACCTTCATCTACTGAGAAATCAAACTTTTTAGTTTGCATTTTCTGGTTTTCATCTAAGAAGTTGTATTCAACCGGGATAGGAACAATCTGATTGGCAAATTTACCTTCCTGATTTGCTTTCAAAGCCTTCATGTGAGATTCGAAAGCAAACTGATCCTGTTCTTCTCTTGTAATATTGTATTGTTTTGCAACTTCTTCTGCGGTGTAACCCATTCCCCAATAATAATCAGGGTTTGTTTTAGCGATGTCCGTTTCAGGAACTGGTTTATAACCTCCCATTGGAATATAAGACATGGATTCTGTTCCTCCTGCAATAATGCAATCCGCCATTCCAGCCTGGATTTTTGCAGAAGCAATCGCAATCGCCTCACTTCCTGATGCACAATATCTGTTTACCGTAACTCCGGGAACTTTATCTGTATTTAAACCCATCAAAGAAATCAAACGAGCCACATTTAAGCCTTGTTCAGCTTCCGGCATTGCGTTTCCTACGATAAGGTCATCGATTCTGTTTTTGTCTAATTGCGGAAGTTCAGCCATTAATTTTTCAATTACGGTTGCCGCCATTACATCGGGTCTTGTAAATCTTAAACTTCCTTTTGGAGCTTTTCCAACGGCAGTTCTGAAACCCTTTACTATATATGCTTGTTTTGACATTTGTTTATTAATTATTTGATTTTAATTAAAAAATTATACATCAAGTTTGTCATGTTGAAAGCATCTAAGCTTAGATTCCTATGGAATGACAAACTATATGGAAATTTTTAATTTTAATTTCTCAAAGGCTTTCCGTTTTGTAACATGTACTGAATTCTCTCCAATGTTTTTCTCTCACCACAAAGTTGCAAGAACGTTTCTCTTTCAAGATTCAATAAGTATTGTTCAGTAACAACGGTTGGTTCAGAAAGATTTCCTCCGACCATTACATTAGCTAATTTGTCCGCAATTTTTTTGTCGTGTGCAGAGATATAATTTCCGGTTAACATTTGATCTGTTCCAACATAAAACATTCCCAATGCATCTTTACCCAACACTTTTACTTTCTGCTCGATAGGTTGAGTATAGCCTTGTTCTGCTAATAATTTTGCCACTTTTTTTGCTTCGGCAATTTGTCTGTTTTTGCTTACGGAAACGATATCTTTTCCTTTTTCAAGGATTCCCATATCGTAGGCTTCATAAGCAGAAGTAGCGACTTTACCCATTGCGATATTCATGAAAGCTTCACGAAGTCTGTTGTTCTTCACATCATCGCTGTGGAATTCTCTTGACGTTCTCAAAGTCAGTTCTTTTGTTCCACCACCACCAGGAATTACACCCACTCCGGTTTCAACCAATCCGATGTAAGTTTCTGCTGCTGCGACAACTCTGTCTGCATGCATAGTCATTTCACAACCACCACCAAGAGTCATTCCGTGAGGAGCAACAACAACAGGAATAGAAGAGTAGCGAACTCTCATCATCGATTTTTGGAAATAAGCAATGGCCATATTCAAATCATCCCAATCCTGTTCGATCGCCATCATTAGAATCATTGCTAAATTCGCTCCCACAGAGAAATTTGTGCCTTGATTTCCAACCACCAGACCATCATATTCTTTTTCAGCTAAATCAATGGCTCTGTTTAATCCGTCTAAAACTTCACCTCCCAAAGAGTTCATTTTAGAACGAATTTCAAAATTGATAATTCCATCGCCTAAATCTTCAATCGCAGCACCTGAATTACTCCAAAGCGTTTTATTTTTTCTGATATTATCTAAAATAATGAAAGCATCCTGTCCAGGAATTTTGTTGTATTCCCCAGAATTTTTGTCAACATAAATGCTTTGTCCTTCATCATTTACTTTATAGAAAGTCTCTACATTTTTCACCCAGTCTGAAACTTGATAACCAGCTTCTGTAGCTAATTCAATACCTTTTTGAACACCAACAGCATCCCAAATTTCAAACGGACCATTTTCCCAACCGAAACCTGCTCTCATCGCATCATCGATTTTGTACACTTCATCAGAAATTTCAGGCACTTTATGCGAAACATAAGCGAATAATGCACCTAATGATTTTCTGTACAATTCTCCGGCTTTGTCTTTTCCACCAATTAAGACTTTAAATCTGTCAATTGGTTTATCAATATTTTTAGTTAATTCTAAAGTAGGGAAAGAAGATTTTCCTTGAAGTTCATACTCTAAAGTATCAAGATTTAATCCGTGAATTTCAGATTTTCCTTCTGCATTTTTCACTTTTTTGTAGAAACCTTGCTCTGTTTTTGAACCTAACCATTTATTCTCAACCATTTTCTGGATGTAATCTGGAAGAGCAAAAACGTTGTTGAAATCATTCGCTTCTGCGCCGCTTTGACGAACACCATTTGCTACCATTACCAATGTATCCAACCCAACAACATCTGCTGTTCTGAACGTCGCAGATTTTGGTCGACCGATTACCGGCCCTGTCAATTTATCAACTTCAGAAACCGTTAAGCCAAGTTTTTGAACGTTGTGAAGCAAATCCATCATCGAGAAAACTCCAATTCTATTGGCGATAAACGCAGGCGTATCTTTTGCTAAAACGGTTGTTTTTCCTAAGAATTTCGCTCCGTAATTCATGTAGAAATCAATGATTTCCGAATTTGTATCGTTTGTCGGAATAATCTCTAAAAGAGGAAGATATCTTACAGGATTAAAGAAGTGAGTTCCTGCAAAATAATGTTTGAAATCGTCGCTTCTTCCTTCCACCAACATATTAATTGGAATACCTGAAGTATTTGATGAAACTAAAGTTCCCGGTTTTCTGAATTGTTCGATTTTTTCGTAAACGGATTTCTTGATGTCTAGTCTTTCTACTACCACTTCAATAATCCAGTCTGTATTTTTTATTTTTGGTAAATCATCATCAAAATTTCCAACTTTTATTCTATCTGCGAATTTTGGAGAATAGAGTAGAGCCGGACTTGCTTTTTTAAGTTTTTCAAAGTTTTCAGAAGCGATTCTGTTCCTTACCGCTTTATCCTCTTTGGTCAAACCTTTCTTCTGTTCTGCTTCAGTGAGTTCAAAAGGAACGATATCTAAAAGCGAAACTTCTACGCCAATATTAGCGAAGTGAGCCGCAATACCGCTTCCCATAATTCCTGAACCAAGAACTGTAACGTGTTTGATTCTTCTTTTCATTTGATTTATTATTTGTAATTGTTTTAATTTTATGATTATTCTGATTCAAACGAGGCGTAATGAAGAATTTCATTACTAAATACTTCATCAGAATGACAATTATAATCTCTATTTTTTGTTGTTTAGGTCTGTAGCGATTTTCATGATCTCGCACATGACATCTTTGAACATTTCTAACTTTTCAGGAGCAATTTTCTCCATGACTCTTTTATTGAAGTTCACGACAACTTCTTTAGACATATTTCTTGAATTCAGTCCTTTATCTGTAAGTTTAATGATCACTTCACGTTTATCCGTCGTTGTCTTTTCCTTATAGATATATCCGTTGTCTTCTAAAAGCTTAATAATTCTTGTTAATGAAGTAGGTTCAATCGCCATTTTCGGACCTAGATTTGTACTTCTTGTACCTTCTTTAGGATCGATTTTAAGTAAAGTAAGGGCCTGAACAGCCGTAGAATCATGTTCTTGGGCAAGATCGGTATACATTTTAGAAACAGCCAACCAAGTCTGCTTTAAAATTAAATCTACGTTTTCTATTTTATCTTTATTATTATCCATTATATTTTTACTGAAATGGTTTTACCCAAATTTAGCAAATATTATGCATGCATAATATTTATTAACGTTAAAATTTGTTAATACACTGATAATAAACTGATTAAATTGTATGATTAGCATAATACTATGCATGCATAGTATATGGAATATGTAAAGAAAAAAGAAGATTAATAAATGGTTTTCACGAAATTAACGATTTCTTCAAAGGATTCGCATTGGTGTTTTGAAGAGTTGTCAGAAATTAACCAAAAATTGTTCTGAAATTCAAAATTCAGAGCCGAAAGATCTTTTTGAAAGTTTTTTTGAAGTAAAGAATACAGCATTTCTTTATAAAAATCAGGTGCGATAATCTTAGGCGCAACAAATTTTTCGTTGATCTGGAATAAAGAAGCATTGGTAAGTTCTTCATGTTGCAACAAAACATCTTCAACAATTCCAGAGTACAAATGCTGATCTTTTACATACCAGATTTTATCTGCAAATTCTTTAGCTAAACGCCAATCATGAGAAGAAAATAAAATTAATTTATTCTGTTCCTGAGCTAATCTTCGGAGTGTTTTTAAGATGATAATCTTATTTTTTTCGTCTAAATGTGTTGTGGGTTCATCAAGAATGATGATAGGGGAGTTCTGCGTTAAAGCCCGACCAATAAAAGCTTTTTGAAGGTTTCCGTCTGAAAGGTTTTTGAGTAATGTATTTTTATATTGTACCAGATCAAGCTCTTCAATAATATGCGATACTTCTTCTCGGTCTTCTTTTTTAAGCTCAAAATAAAAAGGATAGTAAATGTATTTCCCTAATGAAATTAAATCTTCTACGGTATAATTCTGCGGAATGATCGACTTAGAAAAAACAACAGCTATTTGTTCTGCAATTTCTTTAACGGAAAGATTCTTTACATTTTTATTATGAATTGAAATTCCTCCGCTTAATAAAGGTATCTGATGTAAAATTGATTTAATTAATGTTGTTTTTCCAACACCATTATTACCGATCAACAAGCATACTTCTCCTAATTTCAAATGAGCATTTGCATTTGAAATTAAGGTTTTGTTGTAGCCGATATTTGCTTGCTTGATTTGTAGGTGCATTTCTCTTTGTTGATTTTTCACGAAGGCGCAAAGTTGGTTTACAAAAATACTGTTTTAAGGCTCAAAGAATTTGACAAAGTCAAATTTTAATGCTGATTATTTATAAAAAATTTATCATTCTTGTTACTCCATTTTTGAAAAGATCACTTTGAAAATTGATTAATAATCCTAATTTACAATTTGTCATTTTTAAATAAGTCAAAAGTTGAGCTTTATGAGATGAATTAATATAATCAACTGTTTTTATTTCTAAAATTAATTTATTTTCAACAATCATATCTAATCTGAAAGCATTCTCAATTTTTAATTCTTCATAAATAATTGGAAGTAATTTTTGTTTTTCTACGAAGAGTCCGAGCTTTGTCAATTCATAGAATAAACATGTTCAAATAATCCTGCTCCGAGTGTCTTATGTATTTTTAGTCCTGTCTCAAAAACTACTTTTGATAATTCGTTTTCTGTCATTTGTATTGTGTTTTATTTTATGCTAATTTGAATAATACAAATATGCATGTTAAATTTTATCAAAGATAAAATCCTTGAGCCTCAAAACAGTATTTTTATAACAAGAACTTTGTGTCTTTGCGATAAACCCAAAATTAAACTTTATTCTGCTTCAAAAGCATCATCAAAATTACAGGAATCCCAAAGACAGAGCTTATTACATTTAAAGGAATCTGTGTTTTTTCTGCAATAATTGAAAAGAAAAGCATAATTAACATTCCCAAAAACATATTTAAGATCCATTGCTGCCAAAGTTTTGCAGGATTGTATATTAATCTGCAAAAATGCGGGACAATGATTCCTATAAATAAAATAGGCCCCAAAAATGCAGTGACAGATGCTGAAAGCAGGGAAGAAGCAACAATAATGAATATTTTCAACTGGTTTAAATTGACTCCCAAACTTTGTGCGTATGAATTACCTAATGAATTTCCAATCAAAGGTTTTATGCTTTTAAAACAGATAAATAACCCTAGTAAAACTAAGACTGATAATACATAAATTTGATTTCTGGAAACCATATTATTAGCGCCGAAAGACCATAAAATATAGTTTTTCAAACTTTGATTTTCCGCATAAAACTGAAGTAAAGAAACAATAGCTCCCGCAAAAGCTGAAACCAGAAATCCAAAAATAATGAGATATGATTTATCCTGAAACTTATTTGACATTGACAATAAAACCAGCATCAATAGTAAGCTTCCTCCAATGGCAGCTAAACTTAAAAAACTGTTTTGAAGAAATTCATGAAGCAAAATATCATGTGAAAAGAAAATATAAAATGCGACCGATAAGCTTGCGACGGAAGTAATTCCTAAAATATCAGGACCGGCTAAAGGATTCTGAAAATATTCCTGCATCAAAAAACCTGAAGTAGGAATAGAAATTCCGGCCAAAAGCATCACTAATACACGATTTACACGAATTTCTGCAATCTGGCTATTCTGTGAGTCCTGAAAGAAATCCTGAAGATGTAAACTTAGAAATCCTGTGTTCAGATTGATAATCGAAGTCAATAGAATTGCGATTACTAAAATTAAACACAGGATTTTAAACTTGTTTGACATTATTAGAGTCTAACGTTTATTTTAACAAAGAATTGATCTTCTCGTTTAGCTGTTCTTCAGAGATCATTCCTAGCGTTTCATCAGTTTTATCACCTCTTCTCATGAAGGTAAAAGGAATTGCATTTCCAGTCCATTCTTTGAAGTTGTTTTTGAAGAAATCACCATCCATAAGCTGTCCGTCTACAAGAACTGTATGATCCTGAATTCCGTGTTCTGCTACAAAGCGGGGAACTTCTGTATTCCATGCTTCTTTCTGGTCTAAGCTTATAAAGGTAATTTTTACCGGTTTTCCTTTTAGCTCCTCAATTTTATTTTTAAAATGCGGTATTTCTTTTACACAAGGTCCGCACCAAGTGGCAAAAAAATTGGTTACATATAATGTGTCATTTTTTTTGTTTAAATATTCGGAAACTTTATCCAGTGTAAGCATTTTTAAAGGAACAACTGCAGGAGATGGTTCCGGAGCTGAAACAGAATCTGTAGTTGCAACAGCTTCATCATTTTTCTGACTTTCTTTTTTACAGCTTGCTAAGGCAAACAGAACAAGCGTGGATAAAATTATCTTCTTCATAAATTATTTTTTATCTATTTTTGAATAGAGGTATGGAACAACAAATCTATAAGGGGAAACTGACACAGTTTCATTGGCTAAAAATAGCGAAAAAGGTAGAACTAACCAAAAATACTTTTTCTCTGGAGTTTGAAATTCCGGAGAATTTAAAGGCGAATTTTAAGTTTGAAGCCGGTCAGTTCGTAAGTGTAAAATTTCAGTCTCACGGGGAAGATGTTATTAATGATTATTCGATGACTTCGGCGCCTTATGAGCATAAAATATCCTTAGGAATAAAAATAAATTCTCCTGATGGAGCGACATCTCAATTATTCAAAAATTATAATGTTGGTGATGAATTACTTGTAAGTGAACCGAACGGAAGATTTACATTGGTTTCCAAACCAAGTGAATTCAGAACGATTGTTGGTTTTGCAGCCGGAATAGGAATTACTCCTATTTTAAGCCATTTCAAAAATATCATTCATAATGAACCCAGAACAAGATTGTTTTTGTTTTTTGGAAATAAGAGCTCTCAAGATTTAATTTACAGAGATTTATTGGATGATCTTGCTAAAAAACATAGTGACAGACTACAGATTTTTTATTTTTATTCTCAGGAAAAAACGGCAGATCAGTTTTTTTATGGAAGGCTGGATGCAAAAAAATTAAACTTAATTATCAATCAAATCCTTCATTTGGACGATACAGATGAAGAGTCTACGATTTGGGATGCTGTAGATGATGTTTTAATTTGTGGAAAGGGAGAGATGATCAAAACCTTAGCCAATGCATGTTACCATCACGGAATTCCGAAAAAAAATATCCATTTTGAACTTTTTGAAGAGTTTAACGATGATATTTATCCTGTAGAAAAGGAATTTCCTCTCATCGAGAATGTAGAAATAGAGTTTAAGATATTAGGTGAAAAATATGAAACAAATCTCCCAACCAATAAGGAAAAAATTCTACAGCAGTTGCTTATTCAAAAATTTCCTGTACCTTATTCCTGCAAATCCGGAATTTGTGGAAGTTGTGAATGTATTTTGGAAGAAGGAGAGGTTGAACTGCTTGAAAATGAATATTTAACGGAAAAAGAAGAGGAAAGAGGACATATTTTAGCTTGTATGTCTATTGCTAAAAGTAAAAAAATAAAGCTTAACTTTGATTTTAGTTGAAAATTCTAAGTAACATATATAAACTTCTTTTATTATCAATAGAGCTTGGTGCTTTATTGATTATTTTGGCGAACGCATGGGTTTTTGCCCTCACCAACGGAAGAACATATACTAAAATATCTAAAATACCCCCCAGAGAAATCGCTCTAGTTTTAGGAACTTCGCCTAAAATGAGATCGGGCATATCCAATCCTTATTTTACAAAAAGAATGGATGCAGCTGCGCTTCTTTATCACCACGGAAAAATCAAGAAGATCATTGTAAGCGGAGAAAAAAGCAAGGGCTACAACGAACCTGCTGCCATGAAAAATTATCTTGTATACGAAGAAGGGGTTCCTGAAGAAATCATCATTGAAGATCCGAAAGGCTTTAATACCTATAAAAGTATTTTACGTTGTAAGAACGTTTATAAAAGTAAAAATGTGATTATTGTATCGCAAGGCTTTCATAATCTTCGTGCTTTATTTTTTGCTCGAAATAACAATATGAATGCACTAGGATTTGATGCTCAGGACGTAAATAAACCTGAAAGCTTCTACAGAAACCAAGCCAGAGAAGTTCTGGCAAGAGTTGCCGCTGTAGTGTATTATATTTTGGGAATTTCTCCTGATTAGAAAGGATAACCGAAACCAATATTAAAGGTAGGTTTCAAAGGATTAAACTCTTTAAATCTCCATTTTTCTCCTTCAGGTTTGTTCGGTTCATAGATTTTATAGGCAAAGTCAAATCTTAATTTGATATAGGCGATATTCACTCTTAATCCGACTCCACTTCCGATACCTACTTGCTTTAAAAACTTGCTGAACTTAAACTGATCGTTAAATCCATTATCTCTTAAGCTCCAGATGTTACCAATGTCTGTAAAGATTGCTCCTTCATACATATCATTAAGAGGAACTCGATATTCTATGTTGGTTGTCAGTTTCAGATTATCCATTACATACGTACGTACTTTTTCGTCAACTTGAGAATCTGCAGGTCCTAAACCTCCAAACACCGTCCAAGCTCTGATGTCATTAGGACCTCCGTTGATGTAAGAACGAATTACAGGCATTGAAGAAGAATTACCATAAGGAATTCCTATCCCCATAAATTGTCTGAATACTAATGTGTTATTACCAAACTTAAGGTATTTTCTGATATCAAAATCGAACTTTATAAACTGAGAATAAGGCACTCCGAATATGGTACGTTGCGGATTAGATGCTACAACACCACTTTCTTCTCTTTTCTGATTAAAAATACTTGGAATATTCCCTGCAAGTTCTACTTTTCCATTAAAATAGAAAGGGTTTTCATATTCTTTTTTACCAATTTCACTATAAATAAAATTATAGATCATAGAAGAAATAATCACATCCTGTGTCTGTCGGTCTTTGTTAATCAAAGACTGGTGGAAACTGTTCAGATCATTAGTCTTTTGTGGATCGAGACTGTTTTTATAAGCATCGTTATTAATGATCTTTGTTGAAACTTCATCTGCTGTAATTAAGCCATTATCATAATCTTGTTTTGTATCTGTGTCAAATAAAAAGTAATCTTGAAAAACCACATCTCTTACTTTTGCATCATTCACAAAATAATCGTAGTAGGCATTTTTATTTTTAGTTAAACTCAACTGAAGGTTAAATAATGTCAGTCTATGGGTAATCTTATCATTCACATTCGCAGAATAATTAAGCCCTGTATTAAAGTTAATTCTACCTAATCCAATATTATTCTGAATAGATGATCCCAAAAGAATGGAGGTAGTAGGCGTGTAGCGCTTCGGAATCAGTTTGTAATAATTAAAAGGAACCAGTAATCTCGGGAAGTTAAGAGCGACCTGAGCAGTCAATTCATAAGCTAAAATTCTTTTATCTTGATTCTTAGGGTTTTTAATCGTACCAAAAGTTCCGGCAACGCTTGTCGACAAGTTTTCGGCTCCTCCAAAAACATTTCGGGTAACTAAATCTACAGATGGAGCAACCCCAAAGTTCAACAATGGGGAATAATTGACATCTGTTGCTACTTTTAAATCATATTTATCAAGAGGCTTTAAAACATAAAGTACATCGACAATACTATCATTTGGAGATGTTCCACCACCTCTTCTTAAAGAGTCTTTTGCCTTCAAAATACTGAAGTTATTCATCGATAAGATGTTTCTTTTCGTTACATCCAACTGCTTTTGGTCATAAATAGAATTTGGAGTAACAATAATTGATCTCCATAATGCCGGAGTTTTATACTGGTTGTTAACTTTATGAAATCTGATCCTTCTAAGACTATCCTTTTTAGTATTTTGAGGAAAATCATTCATTCGGTCTACAATCGCTACATCCACATTTCCAATGGTAGCAATTTTATAAGGAGTATTTGCAGAATCTTTATGAATTTCAAGTGTTAAAGGCACATTTTTAGTGCTTTTCAGCGAGTCTGCTACAAAACCAACTTCTTCGCCGGAAGCATTGAATTTGTAGTATCCTTGCTCTTTCATCAGATCATTAATTCTGTTCACTTCCTTTTCCAGAACAGTCTGGTCAAGAATTTGCCCGGATCTGATAAGACTTTTATTCAAAGCCAGCTGATAATTGGCCTTTATTCCGGGATCAGGAATGTTGTAATAATATTCTTTAATGAACGTAGGATCATTATGTTGAATATAATAAATAGTTTGTGCCTTTTTAGAAGTAGAGTCTGTTACATTTTTAAACCTCACTTTTGCATCCCAATATCCTCTGTAGCCCATTCTGTTTTCAATGGACCCTGCTCCTTTTTCAGTTCGGGTAGGATCTAAAATTACAGGTGCAGATCCCCAATTATGATACAGTCTGTCCAGGAATAAACTTTTCCCAACACTGCTTTTCATATCATATTTCAGGAAAAGAGAGTCTCTGAGTTTTTGATCTCTCATTTCATTAGGATACGTCATGTATTCATTCAGAATAGTATCGTATTTAGGGTTTGCAGCGTTGTACAGCCACAAACTTAAGGGCATGAAAAGAAACTGCTTTTTATTCGGTTTTTGCTGCACATATCCTTTCAATTCACTATCAAAAGGTTGTTTCTCATCTTCAAACTCAAATGAATTTTTGGTAAGCAAATATTCTCCATCCGGAACTTTTTTGGTGGTGCTACAAGCATAAAGTAGCCCCACAAATGTTGCAAATGATATAATTTTATAATATTTTTGAGGAGAATTCATAAAATGCTTACAGCTCATACAATAAAAATTTTACAGTCTTTAGATAAAAAGAAGTTCAGACAAAAATACAATTTGTTTTTGGTTGAAGGTAATAAAACCATTCGAGAACTCTTCGATTCTAAGTTTAAAATTAAAGAAATATTCTCTACCGATCCACAAAAATTAGACCACAGCAATGTGCCTGTTACTCATGTCTCTGAAAATGAATTAAAAAAGATAAGTTTTCTGATGAATCCTAAAGATTCCGTTGCTGTTTGTTCGCTTAATGAGGAGCAAACTGAGATTGAAGATAAGAAGATTCAGCTTGTTTTAGATGGTATTCAGGATCCTGGTAATTTAGGAACCATTATTCGTTTGGCGGATTGGTTCGGAATAGAACAGATCGTTTGCAGTGAAGATACAGTAGATTTTTATAATCCTAAAGTTGTTCAGGCAACAATGGGCTCATTTACACGAGTAAATATTGTTTACACGGATCTTACAGAATTTCTTTCCCATACAAAAAATATAAATGTAGGAACGGATATGATAGGAGAGAGCATCTATTCTTTCGAAAAACCCGAAAATTTAAATTTGATTTTAGGAAATGAAGGAAACGGAATACGTCCGGAAACCGAAAAATTACTTCATAAAAATATTACAATCCCTAGATTCGGAAAATCCCAATCAACAGAAAGCCTTAATGTCTCTATGGCGGCAGGGATTATTCTAGGACAATTATTTTCAAAGTAACAAGAAAAAGAGGTTAGAAAAAATTCTAACCTCTTTTTTTATATTAGCTGTTCCAAACTGGAAACACTTTTATTTTTTTGATACTCTTCCAATTTTTTTCTCACCATTTTCAAGGCAATAGGAGCAATATATATTAAAGCGGCACCAATCAGTTTTTTCTTCCAATTGGAACTGCCCATATTTTTTTTCGCATAGTTCCCTACAAGAGCCGTTACTCCTAGTTTCACGACACTGTCCAAAGCATTTCCTTTGAATGCGGAACTGGCAATTCCTAAGGCTGTATTTTTATTCAGAAACACATCTTTCACTTCTGTGGCAAGCTGTTTGGCAATCACATCTTTTCTTAAAACAATCTTCTCATCTCCGTCTTCATCTACTTTCTCCTGCAGATACTGATCCGTAAGTCCATTGGTAAAAGCACTTAAACTCTCTTTTGTATTTTTAAAAGTTAAAAGACCTTCTAAATCATTAATTTCATTTTTTAATAATTTTTTCTTGATTCTTAACTCTTGTATGCTCTCATATTTTGTACTCATGGTCTAATGATTTAAAAATTTTATTACCTTATCTGCTACAGAATATACTATTTTTTGCTTGAAAGCTACCACGAAAATCATAATAACGAAATAAAATGCAGCAACAATTAAAAAACCGTAAGAAGTATTATCCAGAGCTTTTCCTATCAGAAAGGCAATCCCAAAATTAAAAAGAATAATGAAGAACGCAAAAGCTACCAACAAGATGACAAGATAAGTAATAATACCTGCTGAAAGAGAAGACTTTTCCGTAGCTTCCAGTTTTAGCAGATCTATCCTTTTCGACGCATATTCCTTAATAGTTTCTATCATTGTTTTTTTTTAAAGTTACAAAAAAAGGAACTTTAATTCACAAAGTTCCTTCTTATAATTTACTCAAAAAATAAATTATTTACGATTTCAGATCATTCAATTCTGCTTCTACATCTTTTACAACGTCTGTAGTTTTAGCAACAATTTGATCTTTGTATTTATCATAGCCATCCTTTACAGTATGCGCTACACTATTTGCTGTTTCTTTAAAAGTAGACGAAATATTGCTATACTGGTCTTTTACTCTTTCAGAAACTTCTCCGTATTTATCTTTAGCCTGATCTTTTAAATCATTTGCTTTATTTCTGATTTTCTTTCTCGTTTCTTTCCCTTCTTCCGGCGCATAAAGCATTCCTAAAATAACTCCTGCAGCTGCTCCTGCAAGAAGTCCGGCTAAAATTCCTGCTGTATTGTTTCCTTTTCTAGACATTTTTCGTTTTTTTTAATAGTTAATAAAATTAGTTTTTACGGTAAAAATAATTACAATTAATATACCAAAGGACAGAAATATGCTATTAAAAAATGTTAAATCTTCTGAATATAAGCCAGTATGCTCTCTATAGTCTGTTCTTTGGTCAAAAGACTGTTGTCTATGACAATCGCGTCATCTGCCTGCCTTAATGGCGCAATTTCTCTTTCGCTGTCTATTTTGTCACGTTCTATAAGGTTTTCTTTTACCTGCTGCTCATCTGCTTCTATTCCTAAACCTAATAATTCCTGATATCTTCTTTTTGTTCTCTCATCTATACTTGCTGTAAGAAAGAATTTGTAATCTGCATTGGGAAGAACTACAGTTCCTATATCTCTTCCATCCATGATAATTCCGCCTTTTTCAGCCTGTGAACGTTGTGCCTGTAATAAGAAATCTCTCACTTCTTTTTGTTTAGCCACCAAGCTTACATTATCCGAAACTTCATTAGTTCTTATCTGTTTAGAAATATCAATATGATTAAGGAAAAGAATAAGTTCACTATCTACATTTTTAAATTCTAATTCAATCTGATCGAAAGAAGAAAATAACTCGTTCAGATTGATCGTACCATCTTCATTAAGGCAATTCTGAAGAGCAAACCACGTTACTCCTCTGTAAAGGGCTCCGGTATCTAAATGAATAATCCCAAGTTTTTGGGCAATAACTTTAGATATTGAACTTTTTCCGGTAGATGAGTACCCATCAATTGCTATTACAGGTTTTTTCATACTGCAAATTTCAAGAAATTTTCTTAAAAAACAATAGAAAAACCCTAAGAGATTTTCTTAGGGCTTCTTTATGTTTTATTTAAACTTTTAATACGAATTAATATCCTGCATGGCTTGAAAGGTCTACCGAAACGCCTATCTGATTGACATTAGATGAGTTGTGATATCTTACATGTGCATAATCTATTCTGAATCTTGAAAGCTTAATTCCAAAACCGGCGGAAAGCCCTGAAAAGTTTCTTTGATCGGCAACAGCCAATTCATTTCCTCTTTTCACATTATACCCCAGTCTGATGTTAAAGCCTTTTTCAGGGAATAGCTCAGCTCCGATAGAGAAGTGATCGGCAATTTTTCTTCCGATATTAACTTCCTGACCGTCTACATTATATTCCGATGAAATATCAAATTGTTGTAAGTCATGTGCTGTAATGGTAACCGCTAAAGGAATAGTCTTCAATATTTTTGTATATCCTAAATCTACTCTGAAAGGAAGATTTTCTCTTGTTCCATTGAAAGATTTAAATTGATACCCAAAGTTTCTTGCCACTACAGATACTACCTCTTTATTTTTCTTATTGTGATAAGTGATTCCTGCTGTACCTGAAATTGCAGAAGAGGTAAAATTATCAATTTTTGAAGTGATGAAGTTTAATCCTCCTCCAATTGTCCAGTCTTCTTCAAATTGATAAGCATATCCAGCTCCGACTGACACATCTGAAGCTGAAAATTCTCCGTTTTCAAAACCACTTTCATCTGTTCTTGGGATATTACCATAGCTCATATAACGAGCATTGATGGTAGCCATATGTCCATTGTCAAAGTCTTTTGCATAGGCAATGGTTCCATATTTTGAATCAGCTAAATACGCCGCTCCGTTTACAGAAAGTTGTTTGTCTGAGTCTTTATTGAGCAAAGCCGGGTTGGCAATTGCAAAGGAAACATCATAATCTCTTATCGTAATTGCATCTCCTCCCAAAGCTGCTTGTCGAGCAGATACAGGAATATTTAAGAATGGATAAACATTTGTTCCTGTTTGTGCATAAGAAACAATTCCTGACAGAAATAATGAAAAAATGATAATTTTCTTCAATTCAATTTATAATTAATGCAAAAATAATTCTTTTTCGTAGGTATCAAAATATTTAGAACATTATTTACACTTAAATATTTTTCTTTTTTCAATATTTTTAATGATTATATTTGCAGCATCAAATTTAAAAGAATTTGGTTCTAAAATAAACTCTTAAAAATAAAAGATGAAATATAAAAGAATCCTTCTAAAACTTAGTGGTGAAGCCTTAATGGGAAACAGACAATATGGTATTGATAATGACAGGCTGCAGGAATATGCATTGGAGATAAAAAGAGTAGTAGATAAAGGATGTGAAGTAGCTATTGTAATTGGAGGAGGAAACATTTTCCGAGGAGTAGCAGGAGCTGCTAAAGGAATGGACAGAGTACAAGGAGACTATATGGGAATGCTTGCCACAGTAATCAACGGAATGGCTCTACAGGGTGCATTGGAAGATGCAGGAATCAAAACAAGACTTCAGTCTGCAATTGAAATGGATAAAGTAGCTGAACCTTTCATCAAAAGAAGAGCGGTAAGACATCTTGAAAAAGGTAGAGTAGTGATCTTCGGAGCAGGAACAGGAAACCCATATTTCACAACAGATACAGCTGCAACACTAAGAGCAATCGAAATTGGAGCAGATGTAATTTTAAAAGGAACAAGAGTAGATGGTATCTACGATAGTGATCCTGAAAAAAATGAAAACGCCGTAAAATATAATTCATTATCTTTCGACGAAGTTTATGCTAAGAATCTTAAAGTAATGGATATGACTGCATTTACTTTAAGCCATGAAAATAAATTGCCTATTATTGTTTTTGATATGAATAAGGATGGTAATTTAGAGAGAATTGTTGATGGGGAAAATGTAGGGACTTTAGTAGATTTGTAATCAGGTAAAAGGCGATAGATTTTAGGAATTAGGCATATTACTCATTGCCCATTACTTATTACTAATCAATTTAATTAATGTGTAACTTTTCAAATTTTAAATATATAATGGAAGAATTAGATCTTATATTAGAATCTGTAAAACAGGACATGGATGCAGCAGTAAAGCATTTGGATCATGCATTTCAAAGAATTAGAGCAGGACGTGCTTCTACAGCTATGGTTCAGGATGTAATGGTAGAATATTATGGAGCAATGACTCCGATCAACCAGGTTGCAAACGTTTCTGTACCGGATGCCATGACGATTTCTATTCAACCTTGGGATGCAAAAGCGATTAATGATATTGAAAAAGCAATCATCAATTCAAATTTAGGTTTTGCACCTTCAAATAACGGAATCAATATTATCCTTAATGTACCGCCTTTAACGGAGGAAAGAAGAAAGGATTTAGCAAAACAAGCTAAAGTAGAAGCTGAGAACACTAAAATTGTAATCAGAAACGCAAGACAGGACGGTTTAAAAGAACTTAAAAAACTGGATGGTGTTTCTGAAGATGTTGTTAAAGGAATCGAAGCAGAAATTCAGGTGCTTACTGACAAATATGTAAAAGTTTGTGATGAGCATTTAAAAGCTAAAGAAGCTGATATCATGAAAGTATAACTTTCTGCGAAATAATAAAAAAGAGGTTTTCAATTGAAGACCTCTTTTTTGTATATTAATGTTTAAACCTATCGAAGGTCTGCCAATATTTGTCTTTATAGATATGGTATTCTATTTTTAATTTATCAGAATATTTAGTGATAATTTCATATGTAATTCTTGAGGATTCTCTAAATTCCCTGCAAGCAAAGAAAATTTCTCTAAGATTATCAGCTGTTTCTCTTCCTATATTCAAATAACCTTCCGTATCAATAAGTGTATTAGTAAGCTCATCTTCAAAATCATTCATGGCCTGAGTATCGTCAAGATTTGGAAGTCCATGATTATCTTTTCCTTCATAGTGGATTTCTATTTTTAAAACCCAAGGATGAGAAGCTTTATGATCCCAATCCAACACTGTAGTATTAGCAATTGCAAAATAAGGTTTTCCATTGCTAAGAGCTGCTTCAAAACTTCCCCATTTATCTTTTTCAGCAGAGTATCTTTTATGCTGGTATTTCTGCTCAAACTCACTTTCTCTCCAAGCCAGATAATCTTTTAGCTTTGTAATCGGGATAAGCTCTCCTTGCTCCTGATTATTTCCTTTGATCTGTAAATGATCAATAATTGTAGCCGAGGATAATTCACCAAGAAGATTATTGATGTAGAGATAAACACCGTTTATAATAACATCTTTCTCGGCTTCATTAAATTGATCATAGACTACTGTAAGGTCTATTTCATCAGGATATAGCTCATCATGAGTCGCATAAAAAGATAAGTTCTCTGCGGAAAAGGTATGGTTTTCAATTTTTATTTGAAACTCAGAAATATTCACCTCAGGTTTTAGTGCTGTGAATTTCCATTTGTCGATATCGGGAGCCGAATTAATAAGGTCCTCTACGAAAACAATATTCTTAATGTTTGTATCGGCTGTCAAGATAAGTTCTGCAGTCTGATTATCATGCATTCCGGTAAGGAAATACACTCCGTCTTTCACTTGATTCAGTTTAGACATCATTTTATTGAAAAAGACTTCTTCTATCTTTTCTCCATCATGTATTGCTTTCCAGATTTTTTTTTGGTTTACTGAAAACCAATCCCAAAAATCTGTATTCGTTGCAATATTTTCGTGTTTAGAAGGGAACATTCTACGCAAAAATTTCATCGATCTATTTGTATTGCTACAAAAGTAGGAAAGAAGTTTTTAAAAAGCCCCTATTTTAGATTAAATTTATCAGTATTTACAAAATTTTTATTAAAATTTTAATTTTTTCACATTTTTAGCCTTGAATTTTTATCTACCAGTTATTAAGTCCGTTTTCAAGAGCTTTTGTATAATTTTCTTCATCAAAACTATACAGATCAGGTGCTTTATAAGCGCCTCCACGACGTTGTTCATCTAATTTTCTAAGGATCCCCAGATTTTTGATTTTTCTATAAAAATTCCCACGATTCAATTCTTTTCCTAAAATTGCTTCATATAATTTCTGTAATTCCGGTAAAGTAAATTTTTCAGGAAGGAGATTAAATCCAATTGGTTTAATTGAAATTTTTTCCCTTAAAGTCAGTAAAGCCTTTTCGATGATTTCACGGTGATCCATTGCCAATTCAATTTCAGGAAGCTCACTTAAGTAAATCCATTCGCAGGTTTCACTCATTTCATCCGCTACAGGATGAAGTTTTGTAGCATTATAAAGTGCGTAAAAACCAATCGTAATAAACCTCTGTTTTTGGAACAACGTTTCATCAAAATCTTCAAAATAAAACTCACTTCGGTTCTTTTTCCCAAACACACCGAATTCTTCAAGGTAAGATACTGTAACACCCGCTCTTTCTTTCAAAAGTCTTACAATAGCTTCATCCAGATCTTCATCTCTTTTAATATAGCCTCCCGGAAGCATCCATTGCTTTCTGTAGTTCATTTTCAGAAGCAGAACTTTGAGTTCATTATTGTCAAACCCGAAAATCACTGGGTCTGTCGATAAATGTGGCAAAAAGATTTCCTTTGCTTCGGAAGATTTATCTAAAAATTGTTGTTTAGAGTCCATGCTAAATACTGGTATAATCTGAGACTACAAATGTAAGGTTTAATTTTAGAGATCATTCTAATTTTACATCCTGCTGTAGTGAAATTTATAGATTTTACAAATTTTATACACTTTTAGTAAAAAAAACGGGATTTAAAAACATAAAATCAAGTAAAAAGGAATTACCTTTAGCCTCTTCTTATTTTAAATGAATGATTATGACGGATGAAGTAAAAACAAAAAGCAGGAATTACACTATTCCTCTTATTACCATTACACTTTTATTTTTTATGTGGGGATTCATTACATGTATGAATGACATCCTTATTCCTTATCTGAAACAGCTTTTTAAACTGACTTTTTTCGAATCGATGTTGGTACAATTCTGTTTCTTTGGGGCTTATTTTATAGGCTCATTAATTTATTTCCTGATCTCAACTTCAAGCGGAGATCCCATCAACAAAGTAGGTTACAAAAAGGGAATCCTTTTCGGAATTTTTCTGGCAGCTTTAGGATGTGTTTTATTTTATCCTGCAGCTACTTTTTCTTCTTACGGATTGTTTTTAGGAGCTTTGTTTGTTTTAGGACTAGGATTTACGGTTTTGCAGATTACTGCAAATGCTTATGTTTCTCTTTTAGGTTCGGAAGAATCTGCATCCAGCAGACTGAACATGACACAGGCTTTCAATGCTTTCGGAACGACTATTGCTCCGGTATTGGGAGGGCATTTAATTTTTGAATTTTTCTCTGCTGCAGATGGATCTTTCAGTGCAGTTGCTACTAGAATTCCTTATTTAATTTTTGCTGCAATTTTATTATTAGTGGCTTTATTGATTTCAAGAGTGAAGCTTCCTTCTTTCCAGACTGAGGAAGAAGAGATTGAAAAAGGTTTTGGAGCTTTTAAATTCAATCACTTGAAATTTGGGGTTTTCGCCATGTTTTGTTATGTTGGTGGGGAAGTAGCAGTAGGAAGCTTTATCATCAGCTTTTTAGAACAACCTCAGGTAATGAATCTGAATGAAGTTGTGAGTAAGAACTACCTTTCTCTCTATTGGGGAGGTGCAATGATTGGTAGATTTTTGGGAGCAATTTCTTTAAATCAATCTATTAGCCAAGCAAAAAAAGCAATTTATATGTTGGGAGCTGCCACATTGGTTTTCCTTGTAATTTTCAGTATTGTTGACTTAACGTTTGCGCAAATAAGCTTCTTCATCGTATTTATTGTTCTTAATTTTATCGCTTTCTTTATTGGAAAAGCGGCTCCGGCAAGAACGTTATCAATCTTTGCTGCTATCAATGTAGTTCTACTTATTTCTGCAATGGTAAATCATGGTGAATTGGCGATGTACAGCATCTTAGGAATTGGAATTTTCAACTCTATCATGTTCTCTAATATTTATACATTAGCAATTTCAGGATTAGGGAAGTACACGAGTCAAGGTTCTTCATTAGTCGTAATGGCAATTTTGGGTGGAGCAATCGTACCTATTTTCCAGGGATATCTTGCTGATAATTTTGGAGTACAGCATTCTTTTATTATTCCGGTATTCTGTTATTTGGTGATTTTGATTTTTGGAGCGTATTGTACGAAGTATCTAAGTCATGTACAACATGATGGGGATGCAAAATCCGGACATTAAAATTTACTTTATATAAAATAAAAACCTGCTTGTAAGCAGGTTTTTTTGTTGATATTTAATTTATTATAATCAAACTCGTTTGGCAGCTTTTAATTTAGAATAAAAGAATCCTGTGAGCTTTCGAATGGCATAGAAAATAATAATTCCTAATAGCAAACCTGCAATACTCCCACTAACAGCTCCCACCAAAACGGATGTATGCAAAGGCCAATAATGAACAATTTTATTATAAATAATAAAACTTCCAATTCCTAAAATAGTACAGCCAATAGTAGAACCTCCAATAATGAAGATTTTAAACCCTTTTAAAAATGATTTATTATAAAGTCCTACTAATATGGAACTGGAGATCAATCCCATTGCGATGATTCCAAACAATAATAAAAATAATAAGGTAGCGACTACAATTCCGATTCCGATACAAACCAGAATAAAAATAAGCATAAGAAAAATAAATAACCCAGGAGCTCCGTCATAACCTTCATCATATGTTTCCTCAACAAAATGCAGGCTTTTAAAATCGGTAATTAAAGAAGGTTCCTGCTGACCAAAAGCATAGAGGGAAGTAAAAAATAAAATAATAAAAAGTAAAGCTTTACCTGTATAATTCATCTGTTGGTTTTAGTTTTTTACAAATTTAAAATATCTTCTATCTTTCACCCATAAAAAAAATCCGGAAAACCCGGATTTTAAATTATTGATATCTTTTATGTTCTTTACTTTTTGAAAACCTTTTCGTAATTGGTTTCAGAAGAGATTTATATTTTTCTGCATCAAAAAGCTGAGAATCTGTAAGCGCTTTATAAGTCATCCACACTCCAAAAGGGAAGAGTACCATATTCGGAATCCAGGAAGCCAGATAAGGATTCATTTTACCCGCCCAAGCTATGTTTTCCATTCCTACGTTAATGATATAGAAAATGATAAAAATAACGATGGCTATAATCACCGGTAATCCCATTCCTCCTTTTCTGATAATAGAACCTAAACTTGCTCCAATTAAGAAGAAAATAATACATGTGAAAGAATAGGTAACAATTCTCTGTTGATACATCACCACTTTCCCAAAGTATTTTACACTCGGATTTATTTCATTGTTTTTGGTTTCTAAAGTCGCCTTTAGATTATTTAATCTGTCATAAGCATTAGAGATCATGTCAAGCTTCTTGTTACCTTTTACCGTATCAAGCTTTAGCTGTTGTTTTGCTGCAACTTTAGACTTGCTTTTATCCATATAGGTAATCACAGAGTTTACCTGATTCAGGACATCATTATTAACTGTATTAAAGTAAGATTCGTTATCTTTTTTACTTTTTTCAATCGTTTTATTCAGTTCACGATACGTTTGGAAACGGTAATCATCCGTGATCTGCTCTTCTTCGATCGCTTTATTAATAAGCTCGCTGACATCAAAGTGAGAAACCAAGGTGTCAAATTTAATCACCTGATCCGGTTGTTTAAGCCTTACATTTTCCCCTTTTCCCGCAAAGTTGTCTTCCGTTACATAACCATCATAAAGCTCAAGCTTCAAAAAGTTTTTATTAGCAGGGGTTACAAACTTTCCTTTTTTAGCAACAATGGTCTGCTGATTTTCAAAAGTACTTGCTTTTTTATGAACAAAAACACCTTCTATATCTTTTCCATCTTCACCATAAATTTTATCAAACTTCACCATATACCCTGGAAGCTGATCGATAAACTGTCCTGGAGTAAAGTTCAATGCAGGTTTTGTCTGTGCAATATTGAAAAGCATATTCTTTGCCTTTCTCTGAAAATCGGGAATGATATTATTGGAAAAGAAATACAGCATAATGGCGAGCACTGCTGCAACCCCTAAAAGAGGAGTCATAACTCTCGTCAATGAAATACCTGCTGCTTTCATTGCAGCAAGCTCATAGCGTTCACCAAATTCCCCGAAAGACATAATACTTGCGAGAAGTATGGTGAGCGGTAATACCATACTAATAACACTTACTCCGAGATAAAACAGAAGCTTAACGATTTGAAAAGTTGTAAGCCCTTTTCCCATAAACTGCCCTAATTGTACCCAAATAATATTTACAATGAAGATAAAAAACAATACACTGAAAATAAAGAAAAAGGGACCAAAGAAGGTTTTTATGATATAGCGGTCTAATATTTTAAACATTTGCCAAAATTAAAAAAAAAGCCACAAAGTTGTTCTTTGCGACTTTATATATTTTATAGATTCCTGTTACAATTCTGTGATGATGTAGTTTTTGAACTTATTTTTATCAAAAATAAACATATTAGGATCTAAATTCTGATTTTCTTTGTACTCTTTAATAGCAATAACGGCTACATCTTTATTATTTCCATGTTGTTCCAGCTTTAACATTTGTTTTTTTGCAGAGTTTACGAAAATATATACTGCTTCAAGACCATTGTTCTTTACAGGGGTTAATTTGATAAAATCAGCACTTACTCCATCCACAGTTTTTTTACCATTATAACTTACATTATAATCTTTTCTGTATGTAGTAAGATAATTAATAGGAGAGAACATGGCAGCGCTTCCATTAGGTTTAGCAATGGTAACCTCCATATCTTCCGTATTGATGTTGTAAATCTTGTTTCCATCAAAAATCTGCTCAGTTTCCATGAT
Organism: Chryseobacterium taiwanense; assembly: GCF_000813825.1. Lineage (GTDB taxonomy): Bacteria > Bacteroidota > Bacteroidia > Flavobacteriales > Weeksellaceae > Chryseobacterium > Chryseobacterium taiwanense. Next base: position 150,836 of record NZ_JWTA01000007.1, on the reverse strand, counting down.
TTTCAACTTATACTTATCTCCGGCTACATAATAAATTCCTGGTTCTGTTTTAGAAATCTGTCCATTCACACCGCTTCCAAAAGAGAATTTGAAATAAGAGTTTTTCTTAGAATTATAATTTGCAGTCACATCATCCAGGATTTTCTTAGCTTTTGCATCAATTTTTTGTGCACTTACCAATCCTACTGTTCCTACTACCAAACCACTCAATATAATTTTTGAAATAATATTTTTCATTTTTTTATTTTATACTATATAGATATTTTAGAATTATAAAGAGTAAACACTTATTTTTCCCTTTACTTACGCAGATCTTCCAAAAACTGTTCCAAAGAATGAAGATCCCCGATAATCACTTCTCTTGCTTTAGCTCCATTAAATCCACCAACGATTCCACTTGCTTCCAACTGATCCATAATTCTTCCAGCTCTGTTGTAGCCTAATTTTAATTGTCTTTGAAGCATCGAAGTAGAACCTTGTTGTGTAGAAACGATAATTCTTGCAGCTTCTTCAAATAAAGCATCTTTTTCATTAGGATCGAAAGCTCCCACTGTACTCGTTGATTCTTCAGAAACATATTCAGGAAGTAGAAGCGCAGAAGCATAGCCTTTTTGTTCTCCAATAAATTCTGCCAGTCTTTCTACTTCAGGAGTATCAACAAAAGCACATTGAAGTCTTAAAATCTCATTTCCATTGAAATAAAGCATATCTCCTTTACCGATCAGCTGATCCGCTCCCGGAGAATCCAGAATCGTTCTGGAATCGACACTCGAAATTACTCTGAATGCTGCTCTAGCAGGGAAGTTAGCTTTAATCATACCAGTAATAACATTCACAGAAGGTCTTTGTGTCGCAACAATTAAGTGAATTCCTACTGCTCTTGCCAACTGTGCTAATCTGGCAATTGGTAATTCCACCTCTTTTCCGGCTGTCATAATCAGGTCGGCAAACTCATCTACTACCAAAACGATATACGGTAAATACCTGTGTCCATTTTCCGGATTAAGCTTTCTTTCCGTGAATTTTTTGTTGTATTCTTTTAGGTTTTTACAAAATGCGTTTTTAAGCAAATCATATCTTGTATCCATCTCTATACAAAGAGAATTCAAAGTATTAATTACTTTATTCGTATCTGTAATAATTGCCTCTTCTGCATCAGGAAGTTTTGCTAAATAATGTCTTTCAATTTTTGAGTATAAAGAAAGTTCCACTTTTTTAGGATCTACCATTACGAATTTCAATTCGCTTGGATGCTTTTTGTAGAGTAGGGAAGTCAAAATAGCATTAATCCCTACTGATTTTCCCTGACCTGTTGCTCCTGCCATCAATAAGTGAGGCATTTTTGATAAATCGGCCATGAAGATCTCGTTGGAAATCGTTTTCCCAAAAACTACAGGAAGATCCATATCCGTATTCTGGAATTTCTGAGAAGCAATCACTGAACGCATAGAAACCATCGTAGGATTTTTTCTTGGCACTTCAATTCCTATCGTTCCTTTACCCGGCATCGGAGCAATAATTCTGATTCCTAATGCAGATAAATTCAGAGCAATGTCATCTTGTAATTTTTTAATTGCAGCCACTCTGATCCCCGCTTCCGGTACAATTTCATACAACGTAACTGTTGGACCAATCGTAGCTTTAATCTCGGCAATTCCAACATTAAAGTTTTTAAGAAGTCCTACAATTTTATTTTTGTTTTCTTCTAACTCTTCTTTATTGATGGATATTTCTTCGTTTCCGTAATCTTTCAAAAGATCTACAGGAGGCATCTGGAAATTAGCCAGATCCAATTTATGATCATAAAGCCCATGCTTTTCTACAAGCTCTTGTGATTTTTTATCAGACTCATCCAAAATATCAATAACCGGAGCCACTTCTACATTGAATTTAATATCCTCTTCAATTGGCTTCTGTGGTGTTACCGGTTTAGTTTCAAAAGCATCTGCAGGACTTACCACAGGAATTGAAGGCTTTGTATTTAGATTTAAATTAATAGACTGAGTGATTTCTTTATCATTCTCAAATGAAGTCTGATTAGGGGTAGAAATAGTTTCAATAACCGGAGAAGATGGAATTTCCGTAAAATCTTTTGCCAAATTCACGGGTTCTTCATCAACTTTTGGAGTTACCATTTCAGTAACGGTAACATTATTTTCAAGAACTTCTTCTTCCAGTTCTTCATCTGCTTCAAAATTCTCATCAGAACTCGGCATCATAGACTTTACTCTTCCGATGGTATTTTCATTGATTTCATCCAATTTCGCTTTTACAGAACTCGGACGAAGATTGAATTCTAAAATAAAATACAACGCAATACTTGCTACCAATACCAACCACATTCCGACATCTCCAATAAGAGCGTTCAAAGAATCCATGATTTGGTATCCATACACTCCGCTTAACACTCCACCCTGATTTTTTGTAAAGGCAGCTCCAAAGAAAATAGGAAGCCAGCAAATGAAAAACAAAGAATGACCAATCGTTTTCCAAGGTTTGAAATACGATTTTTTCAGAATAAGAGTTCCGACAACGAACACTAAAAATGCAATAATGAATGATGCAACGCCAATACTTTCAAAAATAAAAATATTGCCCAGCCAATCTCCAACCTTTCCAAAAAGATTAGATGATTTTATGGTTTTATCAAGCATGGTTCCTGCCTGACTTTGATCTGATTTCCAATTCATCAGATAAGAGATGAATGAAAAGGTGAGGATAATAGAAAAAAGTATAAGTATAAGCCCGAAGAATATACGCGGCTTCGATAATATTTTGCCCTTATCAGGCGATTCCTGTGTTTTTGTTTGCGTCTTATTCATAATATCAATGTGGGCAAATTTAATGTTTTTTGAACATTAAAAGATAATTTTGATTTCTAAATTTTAGATGGTAATTTAATAGTATTTTATTAAAAACACGAGCTTTTTCAAAGGAAATTTGGGAATACTTTTCCCATTAATAAATAGAAGATTGCAATAAGGTCTATAGCTTTTATTAATCAGTATCGATAGGATATTAATATTTAAATTTTTCTCAAGATATTTTACATTATTAAGAATGAATCAAAATAAGGTTTTAGGGGCTTTCAACTGACAAATGACAGTTTTTTTTGTATCCCTTTTCATTAATCATCCTTATTTTTGCATGTCAAGTATATAAAATATGAAGAAGCTCCAGGACATTCTTATTTCAACCAGGACAATGGCTGTATTGCTGCTGGTTTATGCATTTGCGATGGCATATGCAACGTTCCTAGAAAACGATTACGGAACACCTACAGCAAAAGCACTGATATATGAAGCTAAATGGTTTGAATTCATTATGCTTCTGCTTATTTTAAACTTCATTGGAAATATCGGAAGATACAGACTTTGGAAAAGAGAAAAATGGCCGGTGTTGGTTTTTCACTTAGCCTTTATTTTAATCTTCATTGGAGGTGCTATCACAAGATACATCAGTTTTGAAGGTCAAATGCACATCAGAGAAGGAGAAACTTCCAACGAAATCGTAACCGATAAAACGTTCCTTAAAATTCAGATTGAAGAAAAAGGTGATGTTCTTAATTACCAAGACATTCCTTATTTGATGTCTCCTTTGCACAAAGATCTTGAAGCTACTTATGATTTCCACGGAAAAGAAGTGAAAGTTGTAGCGAAAGAATACGTACAGAGAAAGAAAGATAGTTTATTAACAGATCCAAATGGAGCAGAATATCTTCATTTAGTATCTACAGGAAACACAGGAAGACAGAATATCTACATCAAACCGGGAGAAACAAAGTCGATCAACGGAACATTAGTAACATTCAACAGACCGATTGAAGGAGCGGTTGAATTTAAAAATGAAAACGGACAGTTATTCATTAAAACTCCTGTCGATGCGGCTTATATGACCATGGCTACTCAGGCTACAGGAAATACGGTAAAAGACCAGTTCCAACCTTTAGCATTAAGAAGTTTATATACCATCAACGAATTAAAATTAGTTGTTCCTGAAGGATTGAAAAAAGGGAAGTTAATGGCAGTCGAAGGAGACAGAAAGAAAGACCAGAGTGTTCCTGATATGCTTACGGTTGAACTTCAAGGACCTAAGACAAAACAATTGGTTGATCTATCTGTTGAAAAAGGAAATCCAAATGCTTACAAACAAGTAACAATGGATGGATTAAACATTATGGTAGGTTTCGGACCAAAGATTTACAACACTCCTTTTGCACTTAAATTGGATGATTTCGTAATGGAAACTTATCCGGGAAGTTCATCTCCAAGTGCTTATGAAAGTCATGTAAAAATTGTAGACGAAGGGAAAGAAACTCCTTATAAAATATATATGAACCATGTTCTTAACCATAAAGGATACCGTTTCTTCCAGTCTAGTTTCGATCCGGACAGAATGGGAACTGTACTTTCTGTAAACCATGATTACTGGGGAACTTTGATTTCTTATATCGGTTATGCATTATTATTCGGTGGAATGTTTGTTATTTTCTTCTGGAAAGGAACACACTTCTGGAAATTGAATAAAATGCTGAAAGACGTTAATAAGAAAAGAGCTGCAGCAGTATTATTACTATTCTTAAGCTTTGGATTAAACGCTCAGAAAATTGAAACACACGGAACAACTGACGGAAGCCGAGAACATGTTCATGTAGAAGGAGAGCCTCATAATCATGCTCCGACATCTGAAACAGTTCAGCCACAAGGTGCACAGCCATTTAAGAAAATGAAAATGGTTTCACCGGACGAAATCATTGCAAGAAATAAAATCAGCAAAGAGCACGCAGATAAATTCGGGCATCTTTTGGTTCAGAATTTTGAAGGGAGAATTGTTCCTATCAATACAGAAGCATTAGATGTTTTAAGAAAATTATACAAAAAAGACGAATTCAAAGGAACTGACGGAAAATATTTAACGGCTAATCAGTGGTTTATTTCCATCAATACAGACACACCAAGCTGGACGATGGTTCCGATGATTAAAGTCGGTTCAAAAGGAGGTGATGAATTAAAAAATAAAACGAAGGCAAATGATGATGAGTACACCTCATTAATGAACCTTTTCCCTGCAGATGCTAATGGGAACTTAACATACATTCTTGAGCACGATTACAACACAGCTTTCCGTAAAAAACCTTCTGAGCAGACCAATTATGATAAAGAAGTAATTGCGGTAAACGAAAGAGTTCAGATTTTCAATGAATTTTTCAGTGGTCAGTTTATGAGAATTGTTCCTGTGAAAAATGATGCAAATCACACTTGGCATTCTTGGCTTGACCAAAAATTTGAACCGGATATGGAGTCTCAACAAGTAATGGGACCTTATTTTGCAGAAGTTCTGCAAGCTCAACAATCAGGAAACTGGAGCAAAGCAGACAAAGAATTAGCTAAGCTTTCTGACTACCAACAAAAATGGGGGAAAGCTGTAGTACCTTCAAAATCTAAAGTGGATCTTGAAGTTTTCATGAACGAGGTGAATCTTAATTTCAAACTCTTAATTTTCTATACGATCATTGGTGGTCTATTATTGATCTTAGGATTTGTTGAATTATTCAGATCTAAAAAAGTTTTAAGTAAAATCATCAAAGTAATCATCGCTCTTGGGATTGTCGGATATGCTTTCCATTTCTTAGGATTAGTAGCAAGATGGTACATTTCTGGTCACGCTCCTTGGAGTAACGGGTATGAAGCTATTATCTTCATTTCTTGGGTGGGTATTACTGCTGGTTTAATTTTGTACAGAAACTCAAATGCATTAATTCCTGCGGCAGGATTTATGGTTGCAGTAATTATGATGGGATTTGCTCACGGAGGTTCAGCACTTGACCCTCAGATTACACCGCTTGTTCCTGTACTAAAATCATATTGGTTGATTGTACACGTGGCAATTATCACATCAAGTTACGGGTTCTTTGCCTTATCAATGATTATTGCCGTGATCAGTTTAGTATTCTATATTATTTCAAATAAAGAAACATACAAAATTCACCACGATACCACATTGAAAGAATTGGTAATCGTTTCTGAAATGTCTTTAACGATTGGATTATTTGCATTAACGGTTGGAAACTTCTTGGGAGGAATCTGGGCAAATGAATCTTGGGGAAGATACTGGAGCTGGGATCCAAAAGAAACTTGGGCATTTATCTCAATCATGGTGTATGCATTTGTATTGCACATGAGATTGGTTCCTGGATTAAGAAGCAAATGGGCATTCCATGTAGCAGCAATGTTTGCTTTCTGTTCCATGGTAATGACTTATTTTGGGGTTAATTACTACCTAAGCGGACTTCACTCTTATGCAGCAGGAGATCCTGTTCCCGTTCCGGCTTGGGTATACATCGGACTTGGAACAATGCTAGCATTAGCAGTTGTTTCTTATCTTAAATTTAAAGCTTTGAATAAGAAATAAATTTAAATTTTATCATAAAACAAAATCCCTGAAATTAGTTTTTCAGGGATTTTTTATTTGACCGAAAAAACTGAAGCCTAAAGAAAAATTTCTTTTTTTTGCATTCAGTTTCCAAGTCTTGAACTTTTGTTTAAGGACATAATAAAATTTAATTGAAAATAGATGCTTCAACTTCGCTCAGTATGACAACTCTAATACTACCTGTTTAATATTTGCAGATAATTTATTGTAATATCATATTGGAGCTAAGTCGAAACATCTCAAATTCATACATTAAAAACCTCAAAACTAATAACACATAATTCAAAACTTATACATATCTTTATGATATCAAAATAATATCAAATTAAAAATCACATCATGGAAAAAGTTTTAAAACCAATGTCCGGCTACTTAGCTTTAGTTATTTGCCTTATCCTTTTCGTAGCTGCCATTTATCTATTCATAACAGGGGTTGACAACAATATTACGTTTGTTATCATTTCTGTTCTTTGCTTTCTAGTATCCTGTTTTTTCTTAAAAGGATTAATGATCATTCAGCCCAACCATTCAAGAGTTCTAAATTTCTTCGGTAAATATGTTGGAACGGTAAAAGAAAACGGCATGTTTTTTATCAACCCGTTATATTCTTCTCAAAGAATGAGTCTTCGTTCTGAAAACCTTCAAGGACAAACATTAAAAGTAAACGACAAAATGGGAAACCCAATTGAAATTGCAGTCGTGATCGTATGGAAAGTAGGAGATACTTACAAAGCAGCTTTTGATGTAGAGCGTTACTCCGATTTCGTAAAAATGCAGAGTGAAGCAGCCGTTCGTCATTTAGCAATGAGTTTCCCGTATGATAACTTAGAAGATGATCACGCTCCAATCACCTTGAGAGAAGGTGGAGACAAGATTAATTCAATTTTGGAACAGGAACTTACAGATAGACTTTCAAAAGCAGGAATTGTGATTCAGGAAGCCAGAATTTCTCACCTTGCCTATGCTTCAGAAATTGCAGGAGCCATGCTTCAAAGACAGCAGGCAACCGCAATTGTAGCAGCAAGAACTAAGATCGTAGAAGGTGCAGTAGGAATGGTGGATTTAGCCTTAAAAAAGCTTTCAGAAGAAAATATCGTAGAACTCGATGACGAAAGAAAAGCAGCTATGGTAAGCAATTTAATGGTCGTTTTATGTGGTGAAAAAGCAGCCACTCCAATTTTAAATGCAGGAACTTTGTATAATTAATCTGTCATTTCGACAAAGGAAAAATCTTTTGAAAAAATCGACATTAAGCAAACAATTAGAAAATGAAATCAGATAAAACTCAAACTTCTCCCGAAAACAAAGGCAAAAAATCTTTCGTTATAAGGATAGATGAGTCTACTTACAAACTCCTTGAAAAATGGGCGAATGATGAATTCAGGAGTGTAAATGGGCAGATTGAGTATTTGCTTCATCAAAGTTTAATCAATTCGGGAAGAAAGAAAAAAGAATAACCTTAGTTAACCTTTACTTTACAACAGTCATTTAATTTGACTTAAAATGACAAAAAAAGCAGAGAAATTTTCTCTGCTTTCGTGTTCCATATATCAATTAAATTAATCAAAAATAGTGGTGAAATAATTGCTAATTATGCTCCAGAAATTTTTTCCAAGAAAATAAATTAAGGTAGAAGTAATAATTCCCTTCACGGTAAAGAAAATAATTCCGCCAATTCCAAACTTCTTTACCAAGCTTTTCCATTTAGAATTTTTCTTTACTTCTTCAGATTCCTTTACTACTTTATTATTTTCCATTTCTGAAATTCAAATATTTACTCTACAAAGATAAGCATGTTTATAATTAGTCCAAATAAAAAAATGAGTTAAAAAAAATTAAATTTTGAGGTTCGCATAATATTTTTATCTTTAGAGAAAACGAAAAGTAAAATTTTTATGTCTAAAAAAATAAAGGATTTCGGAATCGAAAAAACACTGAAAAACTTAGGAATTAAAGAGGAAAACAAAGGAACTTCGGTAGGTGGAAAATATTTCGCTTCAGGAAAAACGATAGAAAGTTTTTCACCAGTTGATGGTAATTTGATTGCTAAAATAAAGACTTCCGGAGAATCTGATTATGATAAGGTGATTGAAACGGCTGAAAAAGCGTTTAAAGAATTCAGGTTGATTCCGGCTCCTAAAAGAGGGGAAATCGTAAGACAGCTGGGTCAGAAATTAAGACAATATAAAGATGACTTAGGAAAACTGGTTTCTTATGAAATGGGTAAGTCTTTACAGGAAGGTTTAGGAGAAGTTCAGGAAATGATCGATATCTGTGATTTTGCAGTAGGAGTTTCAAGACAACTTCACGGATATACAATGCACTCGGAAAGACCGGGACACAGAATGTACGAACAATACCATCCACTTGGAATAGTAGGAATCATTACAGCTTTCAACTTTCCGGTAGCAGTTTGGTCTTGGAATACAGCTTTAGCATGGATCTGTGGTAACGTTACCATCTGGAAACCTTCAGAAAAAACACCACTTTGTGCCATTGCTTGTCAAAATATCATGAATGAAGTAATCAAGGAAAACAATCTTCCTGAAGGAATTTCGAGTGTATTGGTAGCAGATCATGAAATCGGACAAAAATTAGTTGACGATAAAAGAGTTTCTCTAGTTTCTTTCACAGGTTCTACAAGAGTAGGAAGAATGGTTTCTACAAATGTTGCTCAGAGATTCGGGAAATCTATCCTTGAATTGGGAGGAAACAATGCTATTATTATCTCTAAAGATGCAGATATCGATATGTCGATTATCGGAGCAGTTTTTGGAGCGGTTGGAACGGCTGGACAGAGATGTACTTCTACCAGAAGATTGATCATCCATGAAAGTGTTTATGATGAAGTAAAAAACAGATTGGTAAAAGCTTACGGACAATTAAAAATCGGAAATCCTTTGGACGAAACGAATCATGTTGGACCGCTTATCGATACAGATGCTGTAAATATGTATCAGGAAGCCATTAAAAAAGGCAAAAAAGAAGGGGCAAAATTCATCGTTGAAGGTGAAGTTTTAAAAGGAAAAGGATACGAATCAGGGTGCTACGTAAAACCTTGTATCGCAGAAGTGAAGAACTCTTACGAAATCGTTCAACACGAAACATTTGCACCGATTTTATACTTAATCAAGTACAAAACGTTGGATGAAGCGATTGCCATTCAAAATGATGTTCCTCAAGGATTATCATCGTCAATCATGACACAGAACTTAAGAGAAGCAGAATTATTCCTTTCTCACGCTGGTTCAGACTGCGGTATTGCCAACGTAAACATCGGAACATCTGGTGCAGAAATCGGGGGAGCTTTCGGTGGTGAAAAAGAAACAGGAGGCGGTAGAGAATCCGGTTCAGATGTTTGGAAATACTACATGAGAAGACAAACCAATACAATAAACTACACAGCGCAACTTCCTTTAGCACAGGGGATTAAATTTGATTTATAAAATTTATTATAAGGAAATAATTAAACAATTGAGAGGTTCAGAAATTACCAATCACTACTATCTAAATCTCTCAATTCCTTAATCACTCAATTTTAAAATAATATGGAATACACAACAATTGATATACAAGCAAATAAAGTAAAAGAAACCGTAGGAAGACACGTTTTGGCAGATGGTTTTGATTTCGTAATGGATATTGAAAAATCTCACGGATCTTGGCTTTATGACAAACTTACGAACAGAGAATATTTAGATATGTTTTCGATGTTCGCTTCGGCTTCTGTAGGCTACAATCATCCTTATATTGTAGAGAAATCAGCTTGGCTAGGAAAAATGGCTGTAAATAAGCCAACATTGGCAGATGTATACTCGGAAGAATATGCTCACTTTTTAGAAGTTTTTGAAAGGGTGGTGATTCCTGAAGAGTTGCAATATGCCTTCTTTATCGAAGGAGGAACTTTAGGAGTAGAGAACGCGATGAAAGCATGTTTCGACTGGAAAACCAGAAAAAACTTTGAAAAAGGTCTTGACATCGAAGCTGGAATCTGCATTCATTTCAGACAAGCATTTCATGGAAGAAGCGGTTATACACTGAGTCTGACCAATACTTCAGATCCTAGAAAATATCAATATTTCCCAATGTTCGATTGGCCTAGAATCTTGAATCCTAAACTAAGTTTCCCAATCACAGAAGAAAATCTTGAGGAAACAATTAAGAACGAAAGACTGGCTTTAATTCAGATTGAAGAAGCTATTTTAATGAATCCTAATAAAGTAGCTTGTATCATTATCGAGCCTATTCAGGCTGAAGGTGGTGACAATCATTTCAGAGATGAATTTTTACTAGGATTGAGAAAAATTTGTGATGAAAGCGAAATCTTACTGATCTTTGACGAAGTTCAGACAGGAATCGGAATTACCGGAAAAATGTGGGCTTTCCAACACTTCACAGCAAAACCGGATATCATTTCTTTTGGAAAGAAAGCACAGGTTTGCGGCGTTTTAGCCAATAAGGAAAAATTTGATGAGATTCCGAATAATGTGTTCAGAGAAAGCTCAAGAATCAATTCTACGTTTGGAGGAAACTTTATTGATATGCTTCGTTTTCAATTGGTAATGGAAATTATTGAAAAAGAAAATCTTGTAGAAAATGCAAGAATTGTTGGTGATTATTTATTAGAGGAATTAAAAAAACTTGCAGAAAAATATCCTGAAAAATTATCCAACGCAAGAGGTAGAGGATTGATGTGTGCTATTGATCTTCCTAGTCCGGAGCAAAGAAATGCATTAAGAGATGAATTATGGAATGATGGAATGATTATCCTTTCGTGTGGAGATCAGTCACTTAGATTCAGGCCTCATTTAAATGTAACCAAGGAAGAAATTCAACTTGCCATAGACAAAATCGAGAATAATATGAACAAAATTTAAAATCCGAATTTGGGATTTTGAAAAATTTGTCATATATTTAGATACTCAAACGGAATCGAATATGGAAAGAAGCACAAGAGTATCAGTTTTTGAAAGTGACAAACCAACAGAAATTCAGTTAATCAAATCTAAGTTAGACGACGCACAGATTACAAATGCGGTAGAAAATAACTATCTGACTTTTACCACAACGCCTACAGCCACTTCGCTAAAAGTGATGGTAGATTTGAATGATGAGAAGAAAGCATTTGATGTGATCGATGCTTATCTTCAACAAAATGGAAATTATTAAAAAACAATTTCATAATTTTAAATTTTACTACTTCGAACCGAAAATTAATACCAATTAGTTTTCGGTTTTTTAATTTTCTATTAAAACAATTAAAAGATTCTTAAATTATTTTACACAAATTAAACGTTTAGATCATTTTTAATTTCTAAATATTCCAATCTTTTAATTAAAAATATAAACAATGAATTCAGAAATTAAACTAAGAAAGGCAGAAATTGAAGACAGAGATATTATCTGGAACATTTTACAACAAGCTATTGAAAGAAGAAGACAAGACGGAAGCACACAATGGCAACAAGGCTATCCTAATCTAGATACCGTAGAAAGTGACATCGCGAAAAACTTCGGTTATGTAATGACAGTAGACGGAGAAATTGCTGTATACACCGCTCTAATTATGAATGATGAACCTGCCTACAGTACCATAGAAGGAGAATGGTTGAGCAACGGAGAATTCGTTGTGGTACACAGAGTAGCCGTAGATGAAAAATTTGCAGGTCAGGGAATGGTGAAAAAATTGTTTGACCACATTGAAGTATTCACCAGATCAAATGGAATTCAGAGTGTTAAAGTTGATACCAACTTTGACAATATTGCTATGTTAAAAATTCTTGAGGCGAAAGGCTATTCGTATTGCGGAGAAGTTTTTTTGGCCGGTGGAATGAGAAAGGCTTTTGAGAAGATTATAATTTAAGGCAAAAGTTAAATCCACTTTCATTGAATTTTTAAAAGACCCAGTATTGAGAATCTCTATTGGGTTTGTTCGTTTAGTTCTGAACTAATTTTTACATTTGTTCAAATTTATATACCATGCATAAGAGTATAGAAATTGATGAGAAAATTTTTCAGGATGCTGTAAAGTTCTATGGCACCATTTTCAACGTACCTCCATTAGCTTCCAAAATTTATGCCTATCTACTTTTCGATTACGAAAAGGTAGGAATTACTTTTGATGAGTTTGTGGAAGTTCTTTCTGCAAGCAAAAGCTCGGTATCTACAAGTATTTCTTTATTACTGAAAGCCCAGCTTATTGTAGATCATAATAAAATGGATGAACGAAAACGATATTTTTTCATCAATGATGAATATAAGAAGATAAGATTTGAAAAAATAGTTCAAAAGATGCAAGACGAATTAAAACTACTAGATGACTTAGATCAATTTAAAAAAAATCATGACGATGGGTACAACGAAAAAATGAAAGCTTACAAAGCTCTCTTAAACAAAAACATAATTAATATTCAGGAATCTCTTAATAAACTATAAAATGAACAGTAAACTAGTTATACTTTCTATTGCAGCGCTATCACTCACAGCCTGCAAAAAAGAAGCTCCGAAACAGGATGGTGCAAAACCATATCCTGTAGTGAATGTGGAGTTAAAAAATATAGTCGGCTATCAAACTTTCCCCGCTACCATTCAAGGTAGAGTAAATAATAACGTTCGTGCTAAAATACAGGGATATATTACCCAGGTGTTGGTAGATGAAGGACAGTACGTTACAAAAGGACAGGCTTTGTTCCGTCTTGAAACCAATATTTTAAGTGAAAATGCTGCTGCTTCAAAAGCAGGAATCGGTGCGGCAGAATCTACGATTGCAGCAGCTCAGGCTTCAGTAAATGCAGCTCAGGTGGAAGTGAACAAACTGAAACCATTGGTTCAGAAAAATATCATCAGTAATGTTCAGCTGCAAACTGCTCAGGCTAATTTAGCACAAGCTCAAGCTCAATTACAACAGGCAAATGCGGCGAAAAGACAAGCAGTTGCTAATTATAAAGGAGTAGAAGCCAATATCGAATATTCGGTGATTCGTGCGCCTATTTCTGGGGTTATCGGAAAATTACCTTTAAAAGTAGGAAGTTTGGTAGGTCCGACAGATCAGACCGCTTTGACTACCATTTCTGATACTTCTCAATTATACGCTTACTTTTCAATGAATGAAAAAGAATATTTTGATTTCCTTGAAAAATCTCCGGGAGCATCTTTACCAGAAAAGATCAAAAACCTTCCAATGGTAGAATTACAATTGGCCAACGGAAGCATTTATGGTGAAAAAGGTAGAATTGAAGCTATTACTGGGCAAATAGATGCTACAACAGGTACTATTCAGTTCAGAGTTGGTTTCTCAAACCCTCAAAAACTCTTGAGCAACGGAAATAGCGGAACTATCAGATTACCAAAAACATATGAAAACGTTTTAGTCATTCCGGAAAGTGCTACTTACGAACAACAAGGTATTGTTTACGTTTATAAAGTAGAAAAAGATACTGCTAAAAATGTTGTTGTAAATGTAATTGACAGAATTGACAATATGGCTCTGATCAAATCAGGACTTAATAAAGATGAAGCCATCATCGCTGCTGGTATCGGAGGTCTGAAACCGGGAACAGCAGTCATTAAAAAGCCTGTAAAAATGGATAGTCTTGTTCAATCAATAAAACCGAAATTCTAAAATGATTAAAAATTTTATAAACCGACCGGTTTTATCCACGGTAATCTCAATCTTGATTGTGATTCTCGGGGTATTGGGATTGATCTCGCTTCCGGTTACACAGTATCCTGATATTGCACCTCCTACAGTAAGTGTTTCTACAAATTACACCGGAGCCAATGCGGAAACTGTGATGAAAAGTGTTGTCGTACCTTTGGAAGAACAGATCAACGGGGTGGAAGGTATGGATTACATCACTTCTACAGCTGGAAACGATGGTTCTGCACAGATTCAGGTATTCTTTAAACAAGGAATAGATCCGGATATTGCTGCGGTAAACGTACAAAACCGTGTAGCCAGAGCAACTCCTTTATTGCCAAGTGAAGTTACACGTTCTGGGGTTGTTACCCAAAAACAACAGACCAGTGCCTTGATGTATATGTCTTTCTATTCTGAAAATAAAGATTTAGATGACGTATATCTTCAAAACTTCCTGAATATTAACGTTATTCCAAACTTAAAAAGAATTAACGGGGTAGGTGATGCCAACGTTTTCGGAGGTAAAAACTACTCAATGAGAATCTGGCTGGATCCCGCTAAAATGGCGGCTTACGGAGTAACACCAACCGATGTTACCAATGCGATCAATGAACAGAGTAGAGAAGCAGCAGCAGGTTCTATCGGACAAAACAGTGGTAGCTCTTTCGAATATATCATTAAATACGTTGGTAAGTTCAACGACAAAGAACAATACGATAATATTATCATTAAATCTCTTGCAGACGGGCAAAACCTTATGCTGAAAGATGTGGCTAAAGTAGAATTAGCAGGTCAGTCTTACACAGGAATCGGAGAGAACGGAAACAACCCGTCCATCAGTATGGGGATCTTCCAGACACCGGGTTCCAACGCTCAGGAGATCATTAAAAACATTAAAACTTATCTAAAATCAGCAGAGGGAAGTTTCCCTGAAGGGATTAAATATACGTTCAACTTCGATACCAATGAATTCTTGGATGCATCTATTGAAAAGGTAGTTCATACCTTAATTGAAGCTTTCATCCTGGTATTTATTGTGGTGTATATTTTCCTTCAGGATTTCAGATCTACTTTGATTCCGGCAATTGCAGTTCCAGTTTCTATTGTGGGAGCCTTTTTCTTCCTGAATTTATTTGGATATTCATTAAACTTATTGACGCTATTTGCTTTAGTATTGGCGATCGGTATCGTTGTGGATGACGCGATTGTCGTCGTCGAAGCCGTTCACGCCAAGATGGAGCACGGTATTTCTGATGCTAAAAAAGCAACGGTAGAAGCGATGGACGAAATTACAGGAGCTATCATTTCAATTACCTTGGTAATGGCAGCGGTATTCGTTCCGGTAACGTTTATTACAGGTCCTACTGGTGTATTCTATCAGCAATTTGGTATCACTCTGATTATTGCGATTATTATATCTGCAATTAATGCCTTGACTTTGAGTCCGGTTTTATGTTCATTATTCTTAAAACCACACGATGCACATCATGCAGAATATAAAAACATGAATTTCCTTCAAAAATTCTTCTATAAATTCAATATTGCTTTTAAAACAGCTACAGAACGTTACGGAAGAGGATTTGTATTCTTGTTGAGACATAAATGGGTTACGTTGATCATCTTTGCGGTAACTGGTGGTATCTTATATTGGGCAAGTACAACAATGAAGAAAGGTTTCGTACCTACAGAAGATAGAGGGATTATCTTTACCGATGTTCAGCTTCCTCCGGGAGCATCAATGGAAAGAACGTACAACGCTTTGAAAACACTTCAGGCAAAAGCTTTAAAAGTTCCAGGAGTACAAAACGTGACGATCTCTACAGGTAGAGGTTTCCTATCCGGAAACGGTAGTAACAACGGTCTTGCTTTCATTAAATTAAAACCATTTGACGAAAGGAAAAAAGACGGACAAACTTCCGAAGATATTACGAAAAAACTATTTGGAATTTCGGGAGCCGTTCCTGATGCTAAAGTGGTATTCTTCCAGCCGCCAAGTGTACCTGGTTTTGGTAACAGTGCCGGTTTCGAGATGGTATTATTGGATAAAGCAGGTGGAGAATATGCAGACTTAGATAACAAAATGAATGAATTCATCGGTAAACTGATGCAAAGACCGGAAATTGAATTTGCGCAGTCTTCATTCAATACAAAATATCCTCAGTATGAAATGCAGGTAAATGTACCATTAGCTAAACAAATGGGAGTTTCTGTAAGTGATATCTTAGCAACGATGCAGGGATACATCGGAGGTATTTATACCGCCGACTTTACAAAATACGGAAAACAGTTCAGAGTAATGGTTCAGGCTCTTCCTGATAACAGAAAAAGCATTGAAAACCTTAATGAATTGTATGTAAAAACAGGTTCTGGAGCAATGTCACCGATTTCTCAGTTTGTAACAATGGAAAAAGCATACGGACCACAATCTGTAAGCCGTTACAACCTATTTACTTCGGTAAAAATTACAGGGGCAAACTCTGCAGGATACAGTTCCGGAGATGCCATTACAGCTGTTCAGCAGGTAGCTAGTGAAACTTTGAACCAAAATTATGATGTAGAATTCACGGGATTAACGAGAGAGGAATTAAATTCAGGATCTCAGACTTTATTGATCTTCGGATTGAGTTTGGTTTTCGTATATTTCATCCTTTCCGCACAATATGAAAGTTATATCCTTCCGCTCATTGTAGTCATTTCTCTTCCTCTCGGGGTAATGGGAGCTTATTTTGGTCAGAAGATCATGGGATTGGAAAATAACATTTATTTCCAGATTGCACTGATCATGTTGGTCGGACTATTGGCGAAAAATGCGATTTTGATTGTCGAATTTGCCGTTCAGAGAAGACACCATGGAGAAACCATCGTTATGTCTGCTATCAATGCCGCAAAAGCAAGATTAAGACCGATCCTAATGACCTCATTTGCATTCATCTTCGGTTTATTACCATTGGTTTTAGCAAGCGGAATTGGTGCCGTAGGTAACCGATCTATTGCAACAGGTGCGGCAATAGGATTGTTGATAGGAACTATTCTTGGATTATTTGTAATCCCAGTATTGTATGTAATTTTTGAATACTTACAGGAGAAAATTAAGCCTATCAAAAAAGAAGAAATCAATTTAGCAGAATAATATTAAAGTTAAAGAAATTAGGAGCTAGGAATTTAAAACTGGCTTCTGATTTCTAAACTCTAACTTCTAATAATAAAAAATGAAGAGTTTATTAAACATCATAAAAGGAATTACTTTTTCAGTTGCAATTCTTGCTGCCGTATCATCTTGTATGGCAAGAAAAGAATATGAGCGTCCTCAAAATGTTGTAGACGAAAAGCTGTTCCGTACAGATATGCTTCCTTCCGACAGTACAAATATTGCCAACGTTTCATGGAAGGATATTTTTACAGATCCAATACTTCAGCAGCATATTACAAAAGCTTTAGAAAATAACCTGGATATAAGAATCGCATTACAGAGTATTACTTCTGCTGAGGCTTATTTAAAACAAAGCAAAGCAGCGTATATGCCGACTTTAACGGTTGGTCCCGGTTACACTTTCCAAACTCAGTCTTTGAATACACAAACCGGACAGTTATTTGGACAGAGACGTTATATCAATCAGCTAGATCTTACGGCAAGTGTTGGTTTTGAAGCCGATCTTTGGGGGAAATTAAAAGCTCAGGAAAAAGCTCAGATGGCCACCTACTTAGGAACTGTTGCCGCTCATAAAAGTGTAAAAAGTGACTTGGTTGCTTCTATCGCTTCTTCGTACTATCAGTTATTGACTTTTGATGATCAAAAAAGAATCATTACTGAAACGATTGCCGTTCGTGAGAAAAACTTGGAAACAACAAAAGCTTTAAAAGCTTCGGGAACATTAACTGAAGTTGCCGTTCAGCAAAGTGAAGCACTTGTTTTCAATGCGAAATCTTTATTGATTGATATCGATACACAGATTCAATTGCTAGAAAATACAATGAGCCTTTTAATGGGAGAGCCTTCTCATACCATTGAAAGATCTACATTGAAAAGCCAGCATGTTCCAATTGATTTAAAATTGGGATATCCTGCACAATTATTAGCAAACAGACCCGATGTCATGAGAGCTGAATATACGTTAATGAATGCTTTTGAATTGACCAATGCAGCAAAAGCTCAGTTTTATCCTACGCTTAAAATCACAGGAAATGCAGGATTACAGTCTATGGATATAGACCACTTATTCAGTGTAAATTCATTATTTGCAAGTGTAGTAGGAGGTTTAGCTCAGCCTATTTTAAATAAAAGAACGATTAAGACCAACTATGAAGTAAGTCTTGCTAATCAGGAAACAGCATATTTAAACTTCAGAAAAACAGTGCTAACAGCTGGAAAAGAAGTTTCGGATGCCATAAGAGTATTCTCCGTTCAGGATTCTTTTATTGA
Source organism: Chryseobacterium taiwanense (assembly GCF_000813825.1). Lineage (GTDB taxonomy): Bacteria > Bacteroidota > Bacteroidia > Flavobacteriales > Weeksellaceae > Chryseobacterium > Chryseobacterium taiwanense. Next base: position 132,345 of record NZ_JWTA01000007.1, on the reverse strand, counting down.
ATTAAAGCAAAAAGAACTGGAATCTTATAAAAAATCTGTAGATTATTCTCAGGAATTAGTTAATTACGGAATGGCAAACTACCTTGAAGTATTGAATGCAAGCGTGAATTCATTAAACGCAGAACTTAATATTTCAAATGCACAATACAGTAAAATGAAAGCTTCCGTAGAGCTGTATCAGGCTCTTGGTGGCGGTTGGAAATAATTTCTAATAATAAATAGTAATAAAACGTGCGTTGATTAATTTCAGCACACGTTTTTTATATTATTTAGTCACAATTCGAGATAAGATTTCACATAATGAATTGATCATCAAAGCTTCATCAAATCAATGGATTGATTAAAACCTTTGCTCACTTGCATAGTATATTAGATAATAAAATCTTTGCGTTAAAAAATTGAAACCTTTGTCATTCTGAATGAAACATAGTGTAATGAAGAATCTCAGCTATCTTTGATGAAATGTTTTAATGATATCCCGCAGATTTCACAGATTGCGCAGATGTTGATGTTTGAGATAATATACAACCTCTTTAAATTAAATTTTAAACAACTGTATTATAGAATTTTAAATACAAAATTATATTTCTATTTGCATACATGTAGTTAACTACGTAGTTTTGTACATAAATAAAATATCATGCTAGAAATCAAAACAATAAACAATATCTATTCAGAATCAGTGATAGACTTAATTCTGAATATCCAGCAAAAAGAATTCAATGTTCCGATCACGATAGAAGACCAGCCGGATCTTAAGCAAATCGAAGAATTCTATTTCGCCAGTGGCGGCAGCTTTTGGGGCACTTTTATTAATGGTGAACTTGTTGGAACCATTGCCTTGGTAAAATTTGATGAAAACGCTGCCGCTATCCGAAAAATGTTTGTCAAAAAAGAATTCAGAGGAAAAGAGCATAATATTGCTCAGAAGCTATTGGAAATCCTGATTGCTTACTGCAATGAAAATGGAATAGAAGAAGTATATTTGGGAACCGTATCGATACTCAAAGCGGCGTTACGTTTTTACGAACGAAACCACTTTAAAATCATTGACAAGGAATTATTACCTGTAAAATTCCCTTTGATGAGCGCCGATAATGTATTTTGCTTTCTCCATCTAAAATCATAACCTATGAATGTCATTAACGAATCCGGAACTCTTGCTTTATCAACCCGATTGCAACGTCTCAGTGAACAGTTACGTAAAGATGGAGCTTTAGTCTATAAAGAATTCGGAATAGATTTCGAACCTAAATACTTTCCGGTCATCTTTACCCTGCATCACAAAAACACACTCAGTGTAGTAGAAATTGCTAATGAAATAGGGTATACCCATCCTTCCACCATCAGTCTTTTAAAAGAACTTGAAAAACAGCAAATGATTCAGTCTAAAAAAGATAAAACTGATGAAAGAAAACGCTTGATTGAATTGGCCCCTAAAGGAATTGAACTCATAGCACAGATGAAGCCGGTGTGGGAAATCATTTCAAAAGTTTTGGGCGAAATCTCAGATAATCAAAACCACTTACTGAAAGCAATTAATGAAGCAGAAGAAAAAATTGCGAATCAGTCGTTTTTGCAGAGAGTATTACAACTGAAGAATACAGAAAGCAAATAATGTGAAACTTATTTAAATAAAAAAGAGTTACAATTGATTGTAACTCTTTTCATTTGTGGAGAATACGGGGGTCGAACCCGTCACCTTTAGACTGCCAGTCTAACGCTCTAGCCAGATGAGCTAATTCCCCAATTCCGTTTTGGTGATTGCAAAAATAGAAATTATTTACCAACTTCAATTCGTTTAATTGATTTTTATATTAAAATAATAAAATACTTTTCTTTTAACGATCTGGTTTCTTTCAAAATCATCAAATAATTTCTCACAAAACTAATTTTATGAATTTGATTACAATATTAAATGAAATTAAATCTTTCTTTAATTACTGAAAAATAAACATTTCAAAAAGCCTAAGAAATTAAATTAAAATTATATATTTGCCAAATTCAAACTCAACAAGATTTATTTCATAAAACTTTTATTACACTATGAAGAAACTTTTTTTACTCTTATTAACAGCTTTTTTATTTATCGGATGTAGCTCAGATGATGACAGCATTTATGATTTTATCGGGACTTGGCATGGAACCTATGAAGGAAGTGATAAAGGAGTGTGGAATATTGTTGTAGCAACTGACGGAAAAGTTACCGGAACAATGCATTCTGATACCAATCAGGAAAATTATAACATTTCCGGAACCCTTAGTACTTCTGGAGATTTAAATGCTGTAGTAGGTCTTCCTTCAGACGGAGAGTTCAGAGGGAATCTTACAGTAGATAAAGTTGGAAACGGAAGTTGGGTAAATTCAGTTCCTACCCCTGGAAGATCAGGAACCTGGAAAGGAGAAAAAGACAAAAATTAAGATTTAAAAAAATAGAGATAAGATCCGGAAAAGTATATTTTCCGGATTTTTTTGTTTTCAATGAAAAAAAATAGGTTTTATGGGTTTAATTTAACAAATTCTAAATAATATATAATGCTCCAAATGTATATATTTGCAATACATCATTAAATAACGGAAGCGCATGAAATTGGGATTACTTGAAAATCATTTAAACATAAAGCAATTATCTGTTGTATTGATTGCATTCTCAATGATTATTTCCTGCGGAAGCTCAAAAAATGTTTCTGAAAAAAATAAATCTGTCGCAAGAACTGAAAACCTCAGAAAACTGGATTCAAAATTTGACGGTAAAGTACCCAAATCTATCAACGCTATTTTAAAAGACGCCGAAAAATATATAGGAACGCCCTACAAATTTGGAGGAAATACATCTTCCGGATTCGATTGCTCAGGATTTACCGTAAAAGTATTTGAAGAAAACGATTTCAAACTTCCCAGAAGATCTTCAGATCAGGCTTTAACAGGAAAAGAAATTGATATTGATGAAGTAAAACCCGGAGATCTTTTATTCTTTGCTACAGGAGGCGGAAGCAGAGTTTCCCATGTAGGAATTGTACACGATATAGGAAGTGACGGAGAAGTGAAATTTATCCATGCTTCTACCTCAAAAGGAGTGATCATTTCTTCCCTCAACGAAAAATATTGGAACAAAGCCTATCTTCATGCTCAAAGAGTCTTATAATTTATAGCTTACAAGTTTTATTTTTTCGATGATTACAATTTTTATAAAAGCCTAAAAAACTCGACAATCATCAATTTTTTGTCGCCGTTCCGGTTCAGAAGAAGGTGAACTTTTTTGTATATTTGGCGAAATAATTTTAAATAAGAAACATGTCGTTACAACAAACTATTGAAAATATCTGGGACAACAGAGATTTATTGCAGAATGAAGACAGCCAAAAGGCTATCAGAGAGGTTATTTCTTTGGTTGATAAAGGAGAACTTCGTACAGCTGAACCTACAGAAAACGGATGGCAGGTAAATGAATGGGTAAAGAAAGCTGTGGTAATGTATTTCCCGATCCAAAAGATGGAAACTATTGAAGTAGGTCCGTTTGAATTTCATGATAAAATGCCTTTGAAGAGAAATTATGCTGAAAAAGGAGTAAGAGTTGTACCGCATGCAGTTGCAAGAGAAGGAGCTTATATTGCTCCGGGAGTAATCATGATGCCTTCTTATGTAAATATCGGAGCTTACGTAGATTCAGGAACAATGGTTGATACTTGGGCTACTGTAGGAAGCTGCGCACAAATTGGTAAAAACGTTCACTTGAGTGGTGGTGTTGGTATCGGTGGTGTATTAGAACCGCTTCAGGCTGCTCCGGTAATCATTGAAGATGACTGTTTCATCGGTTCAAGATGTATCGTAGTAGAAGGAGTTCATGTAGAAAAAGAAGCTGTTTTAGGAGCAAACGTTGTATTAACAGCTTCAACTAAAATCATTGACGTTACAGGTCCGGAACCTATTGAAATTAAAGGGAGAGTTCCTGCACGTTCAGTAGTAATTCCTGGAAGTTATACAAAGCAATATCCGGCAGGAGAATATCAGGTTCCTTGTGCTTTGATCATCGGTCAGAGAAAAGAATCTACAGATAAAAAAACGTCTCTTAATGACGCATTGAGAGAAAACAATGTAGCAGTTTAAATTTAGACAAAACTATGGCCATTCCTAAACAGATCTTTCAGACCTTCAAAACGGATAAGCTTCCTTGGCTTACGAAGTTTCATATTAAAAGAATGCTTAAGAAAAATCCTGAATACCAATATCATTTTTATGATGATAAAAGGATTACCGAATTCTTTAAAGATGAATTCCCACCTGAATATCTGAAAGCCTACAACAGGTTGACCATAGGAGCAGCTAAAGCAGATTTTTTCAGATATGCTATTCTGTATAAAAAAGGAGGGGTATATCTGGATATCGACAGCGGAATCAATATTCCTTTAAGAAAGCTGATTCGCGAAGATGATACTGCGTTAGTAACGGATGAAGATCCGCCAACATATTATGTACAATGGGGTCTGGTGTATGAAGCCGGACACCCATTTCTACAAAGAACATTAGAAAATATACTGGATAACATTAAGAATAATCCGTATCCTCACAATGTTCATAAAACCACTGGTCCAACAGTTTATACAGACTCCATTAAAGAATGTCTTAAAGAAAATCCAAATATCCCGCACCGATTTTTGGGACCTCATTATGACAACAAAATGCAGTTTAAATATAAGCTTGGAAAATTCTTCCTGTATAAAGACAAATCCGAACACTGGAAAAAGAAACAGCTGACTCAAAACATCATAAGACCTGAGAATGAAGATAGCGTATGATGCAAAGCGTTTTTTCCATAACACCTCAGGATTAGGAAACTATTCCCGCGATCTGATTCGTATTTTGTCAAAATATTTTCCTGAAAACGAATATATTTTATTGCACAAAAACAAATCAGAAAGAGGAGCAGATATTCTGAAAAATTCTAATGTTCAGTTTGTTGAAACGTCCAAAGGGAATATGTCCCGCCAGTTTAAAATGGGAAAGGACGCACAGAAACAAAATGCTGATATTTTTCATGGATTATCTGGTGAATTACCTTTAAAATGGGATAATAAGCCGATCAAAAAAATCGTTACCATTCACGATTTGATTTTTGTCCGTTATCCTCAATATTACTCATTTTTTGACCGAAAAATTCATTTTTGGAAGTTTAAAAAAGCGGCAAATTCTGCCGATAAAATCATTGCGATTTCAGAACAGACAAAAAGAGATATTGTCCAGTTTTTGAAAGTTCCGGAATCAAAGATCGAAGTGATTTATCAAGGGTGCCACAAAGCTTTTAAAGAAGAACAGTCTCAGGAATTTATTCAGGCCACTAAAGAAAAATTCAGTCTGTCTGAAAGATTTATTTTAAATGTCGGAACCATAGAAGATCGTAAAAACCTTTTAAATATTGTAAAAGGAATAAACGGAACGAATATTCCATTGGTCGTAGTTGGGAAGAAGACAAAATATTTTCAAAAAATAGCAAGCTTTATTCAGAAAAACAAAATGGAAAAGCAAGTTCATTTTTTAGAAGGAGTTTCTATGGATGAATTGGCGATTATTTATAAATTAGCAGATGTTTTTGTTTATCCGAGTTTTTTTGAAGGCTTTGGAATCCCTGTCATAGAAGCACTTTTCTCAAAAACTGTGACTGTTACAAGCAATACAAGCTGCCTTCCTGAAGCGGGAGGTCCTGATTCCGTTTATATAGATCCGAACAACCATTTAGATATTCAGTCAAAAATAAAATTTTTGTGGGAGAACGAATCCGAAAGAAAACGCCGTACTGAAAAGGGTTTTGAGTTTGTTCAGAAATTTAATGACGAGCCTATTGCCAACGAACTGATGACGCTATACAGAAAAATTATTTCGTAAAATTCTTGGCAGTTTAAAAATAAGTCCTACATTTGTACCATAAAATTTCAATAATGAAACCGAATTTTTTAACAGTACATCATTATCACCATCATATCTGCTAGACGGAATTGATTGATATATATTATGTTAAAAATCAAAATAATTAAAAACCGTCTGAGTAAATAGACGGTTTTTTTGTTTCTAAATTTATCCCGGGAAATTTTTCAAATCAACCAGCTTTCATTTACTCAGACACAACAAAAGTGAAATGAGTAAATTAAAAATAGCGATACAAAAAAGCGGACGCCTTTACGAAGAATCTCTTCAGCTTCTCAAAGACTGCGGAATTTTCATCAACAACGGAAAAGACCAGCTCAAAGTTTCTGTAGACAATTTTCCGATGGAAATCATGTACTTACGAAATTCGGACATTCCTCAATATCTGGAAGATGGAGTCGTTGACATTGCCATTGTTGGTGAAAATCTTTTAGTTGAAAAACAAAAGAATATTGAGATTATTCAACCTCTTGGCTTCTCAAAATGCAGAGTTTCTCTAGCCATTCCAAAGGAAATTGAAACGGATGACATCAATTATTTCCAAGGGAAAAAAATTGCTACGTCTTATCCGAATACCCTTAACAACTTTCTTCAGAAAAATAATATTTCAGCGGATATTCACATCATTTCCGGCTCTGTAGAAATCGCCCCAAATATTGGTCTTGCTGATGGCATCTGTGATATTGTAAGCTCCGGAAGCACTTTATTCAAAAATGGGTTGAGAGAAACCATTACCCTGTTAAAATCTGAAGCTGTACTGGCAAAAACATCACAATTAAGCCCGGAAAAAGTGTCTATTTTAGAGAAATTCCTATTCAGAATCAAAGCGGTTTTAAAGGCAAAAAACTCAAAATATATTCTGATGAATGTTCCGAATAAAAAGATAGATCTTATTTCAAAAACACTTCCTGTTTTGAAGAGCCCTACGGTAATTCCTTTAGCAGAAAAAGGCTGGAGCAGCATTCATTCAGTCATTGATGAAGAACGTTTTTGGGAAGTCATAGACGAACTGAAAGACAACGGAGCACAAGATATTCTCATAATTCCAATCGATAAAATGGTGATTTAATATGAAAATTAATACATATCCTCAAAAAGAAAGCTGGTCGGAATTGGTAAAAAGACCCATTTTACAAAGAGAAAAGCTTACAGAATTAATTACAGAGATTTTTAGTGAAGTTGAAAAAAACGGAGATCAGGCTTTACTAGATTTTAATAAAAAATTTGATGGAGCTGAAATCCAAAATATAAAAGTTTCTGAAACAGAAATAGAAAGTGCAGAAAACCAGATCAGTAATGAATTAAAACAAGCCATTCAGCAGGCAAAAGACAATATTACAGCATTTCACGCTTCCCAAAACACTGAAAAAGAAAAAATTGAGACCACAAAAGGAGTCGTTTGCTGGAGAGAAAACAGAGCTATAGAAAAGGTCGGAATTTATATTCCGGGAGGAACAGCGCCTTTATTTTCTACGGTTCTCATGCTTGCCATTCCCGCTCAGTTAGCGGGTTGTAAAGAAATCATCTTATGTACACCTACCGATAAGAACGGAAATATTAATCCTGCTATTTTATATACTGCAAAAATTTGCGGAGTAACTCAACTCTTTAAAGTAGGTGGAGCACAGGCAATTGCAGCCATGACTTTAGGCACAGAAAATATCCCAAATGTCTTTAAAATTTTTGGACCCGGAAATCAATACGTGGTAGCAGCAAAAGAATTTGCTCAAAATTATAACGTAGCCATCGATATGCCTGCAGGACCGAGTGAAGTTTTGGTGATTGCAGATGAAAAAGCAATTCCCGAATTCTGTGCCGCAGATCTGCTTTCTCAGGCGGAACACGGAAGTGACAGTCAGGTAGTTTTTCTTGCAACGGATGAAGAGATTTTTAACCAAACGATTGAAGAAACAGAAAAGCAGCTTAAAGAGCTTCCCAGAAATGAATTAGCCGAAGAAGCCCTTAAGAACAGTCATTTCGTTTTATTAAATACACAGGAAGAAGCCTTTGAATTTAGCAATCTATATGCTCCAGAGCATTTGATTTTAGCTTTGGAAGACTTTGAAAAATATATTCCAAAAATTCAAAATGCAGGTTCTGTTTTCCTTGGAAATTATTCTTGTGAAAGTGCCGGAGATTACGCAAGTGGAACCAATCACACACTTCCAACCAACGGATTTTCAAAGAATTACAGCGGAGTTTCTTTAGATAGCTTTGTAAAGAAAATAACTTTTCAAAATCTGTCGAAAGAAGGACTTCAGAATTTAGGAAAAACAATAGAAATCATGGCAGAAGCAGAAGGACTGTTTGCCCACAAAAATGCCGTAAGTATCAGATTAAAACAAGAAAATGAAAGAATTTAATATCAATAGTTTAGTAAGAAAAAACATCTTAGAACTGCAACCTTATATAAGTTTCAGAGATACCAATGAATTTGAAAACCCGGTTTTACTGGATTCCAATGAAAGTCCGTTTGGAGAATTGAACCGTTATCCTGATTCAACACAGAAAGAACTAAAGCAAAAACTTTCTGAGATAAAAAATATTTCGGCCAGTCAAATTGCAGTCGGAAATGGAAGTGATGAATTAATTGATTTAATTATAAAGGTTTTCTGTGAGCCGAAAAAGGATTCAATTTTAATGATGAACCCTTCTTTTGCGATGTATGGATTTTATGCTTCCATTAATGAAAATAATGTTGTAAAACTAAACTTAAATGAAAATTTTGAAATCTATAAAGATGAATTTTTAAATATAATAAAGGAAAATCAATTAAAAATATTCTTTCTGTGCTCTCCAAACAATCCGACAGGAAATTGTATCGAAGATATTGAGTTTTATATTAAAAATTTCAATGGAATTGTTGTTGTTGATGAAGCTTATATAGAATTTTCCGGCAAAAAATCTTGTACTGAATTATTAGAAAAATATCCAAATCTGATTGTTCTTCAAACGTTTTCAAAAGCTTGGGGAATGGCAGGAACAAGAGTTGGAATTGCTTATTCTTCACAAGAAATCATTAAGCTGATCAATACGGTGAAAGCTCCTTACAACGTTAATTCATTAAGTTTAAATAAAATAATTGAAATAATTAATAAACAAGAAGTTGTAAATTCAAATATAGAAAATACTTTAAATGAAATTTCCTGGCTTAAAAATGAATTTCAGTCTGTAAAATGTATTAAAAAAATATATCCTACAAATGCCAATTTCTTTTTAATTGAATTTGAAAACGTAGAAAAAGTGTATGATAAATTATTAAAAAATGAAATCCTGACCAGTAAAAGGAGTCCACAAATTCCGAACTGTATCAGAATTAATGTTGGAAATCGAAAAGAAAACACGCAATTAATCCAGGTTTTAAAAAGTATATAAAGATGAAAAAAGTATTGTTTATAGACCGTGACGGAACTTTGATTCTAGAACCACCCACAGATTTTCAGGTTGACTCTTTAGAAAAACTGGAATTCTATCCCGGCGTTTTTCAAAATCTTTCAAAAATTGCAAAGGAACTCGACTTTGAATTGGTCATGGTAACCAATCAGGATGGATTGGGAACAGAGAGTTTTCCTTACGAAGATTTTAAAAAGCCTCATGAAAAGATGCTAAAAGCGTTAAAAAATGAAGGAATTATTTTCAATGATATTCTGATCGATAAAAGCTTTGAAAGTGAAAATTTACCTACAAGAAAGCCGGGAATCGGAATGTTAGGAAAATACATCTACGGAGACTATGATCTTGAAAATTCTTTTGTGATCGGAGATCGGTTAACAGATATTCAGTTGGCAAAAAATTTAAATTCCAAAGCTATTTTCATTAATACTATTCAGAATGAAAATGCAAAATTAACGACTGAAAGCTGGAGTGAAATCTACCAATATTTAAAGCAAATTCCCCGAAAATCTAAAGTATCAAGAAAAACCAATGAAACCGATATTGAAATCGAAGTAAATCTTGATGGAAGCGGAAATTCTGAAATCTCAACGGGTTTACATTTTTTTGATCACATGTTGGAACAGATTTCAAAACATGGCAATCTGGACCTGAAAATTAACGTAAATGGAGATTTACAGGTTGATGAACACCACACGATTGAAGATACGGGAATCGTTTTAGGAGAAGCTATTTTAAAAGCGTTAGGAAAGAAAAAAGGGATTGAAAGATATGGTTTTCTTCTTCCGATGGACGATTGTTTAGCACAAGTCGCTCTTGATTTCGGAGGACGCTCATGGTTGGTTTGGGATGCAGATTTCAAACGTGAAAAGATCGGAGATGTTCCGACTGAAATGTTTGAACATTTCTTCAAATCTTTCACAGATTCTGCTAAATGCAATCTGAATATTAAAGTGGAAGGAGAAAATGAGCACCACAAGATTGAATCTATTTTTAAAGCCTTCGCAAAAGCAATAAAAATGGCGGTTAATCAATCTGATCAGAATTTCAATTTACCCTCAACAAAAGGAAGTTTATAACATGATAGCGATTATAAAATACAACGGTGGAAACGTTAATTCTGTACAGAATGCCTTGAACAGATTAGGAGCAGAATCAATTATTACAGATGATTTTGAGCTCATTAAAAAGGCAGATAAAGTGATTTTCCCGGGAGTTGGAAAAGCGTCTTCTACCATGAACAATTTAAAAGAAAAAGGGTTAGATCAATTAATTCCTACGTTAAAACAGCCTGTTTTGGGAATCTGTCTGGGAATGCAGCTGATGTGCAAAAACAATGAAGAAGGAAACACTATCGGAATGGGAATTTTTGATATTAATGTAAAGAAATTCCCTGCGATAGATATTGTTCCACATATGGGATGGAATACGATTTCAGATTTCAAATCATCTGTTTTTTCTGGAATTGAAGAGGAAAGTGATATGTATTTTGTTCACAGCTATTATTGTGAACTCTCTGAGCATACAACGTCGATTTGTAATTATATTCTGCCTTTCAGCGCATCTTTACAAAAAGATAATTTCTACGCCACGCAGTTTCACCCTGAAAAATCAGGCAGAATTGGAAGTCAAATTTTGAATAACTTTTTAAAACTTTAACCATGCGAATTATCCCTGCAATCGATATTATCGACGGAAAATGTGTCCGTTTGTCAAAAGGAGATTACGGAACAAAAAAAATATACAATGAAAATCCGGTAGAAGTTGCCAAAGAATTTGAAAGTTTTGGGATTAAGTTTCTGCATTTGGTTGATTTGGATGGTGCAAAATCCAAACATCTTGTCAATCAAAAAGTACTGGAAAATATTGCGCGAGAAACCACTTTAGAGATTGATTTTGGTGGAGGATTAAAGACGTTAGAAGATATCGAAATTGCTTTTAATGCAGGAGCGAAACAAATTACGATCGGAAGCATTGCTGTCCAAAATCCGGAGTTTTGTTTTGATTTAATCAAAAAATACGGTTCAGGAAAAATTATTCTGGGAGCCGATTGTGAAAATAGAAAAATCAAAACTTCAGGCTGGCTGGAAGAAAGCAATCAGGATGTCATTGATTTTATTCTTCGGTATCAGCAAAAAGGAGTGAACAATGTAATCTGCACCGATATTTCAAAAGATGGGATGTTGGAAGGAGCTTCAACGGATTTATATAAAGAAATATTAAGTCAAACCTCCATTCGGTTGGTGGCAAGTGGCGGAATTTCGGGAATTGAAGATGTTTACGAGATGAAAAAAATCGGGTGCTCCGGAACAATTATCGGAAAAGCGATTTATGAAGGAAGAATTGAATTGAAAGAACTACAAAAATTGATTGAAAATGCTTAAAAAGAGAATCATTCCCTGTCTGGATATCAAAGACGGAACAACGGTAAAAGGAATCAATTTTGAAGGGTTGAGAAACGCCGGAAATCCCATTGAGCTAGCAAAAAAATATGAAAACGATGGAGCAGATGAACTGGTTTTTCTGGATATCACTGCTACCATTGAAGAACGAAAAACTTTTGTCGAATTGGTGAAAGAAATTGCAAAAGAATTAAGTATTCCTTTCACTGTCGGTGGTGGAATTTCAACAATTGAAGATGTGAGAAAATTACTGGAAGCCGGAGCCGATAAAATCAGTATCAATTCTTCTGCAGTTAAAAATCCACATTTAATTTCGGATTTATCCAACGAATTTGGAAGTCAATGTATCGTTGTCGCTATTGACACAAAATTTGTTGAGGGTTCGGATTGGGTTCATGTGAAAGGAGGAAGGGAAATTACAGGTTTAAAAACGTTGGATTGGGCAAAAAAAGCGGAAGAATTGGGAGTGGGAGAAATTCTTTTAACTTCAATGGACGGAGACGGAACCAAAAACGGTTTTGATTTGAGAATTACAAAATTGATTTCCGAAAGTATAAACATTCCGATCATTGCTTCCGGTGGTGCAGGAAAAATTGAAGATTTTGAAACCGTTTTTAATGAAACAAAAGCGACAGGAGGTTTAGCAGCAAGTATCTTCCATTTTGGAGAGGTAAAAATCCAGGATTTAAAAAGTGAATTAAAATCTAAAAAAATTGCAATACGATGAACAGAAATTTTAATAAAAGCGAAGGATTGGTTCCTGTTATTATTCAGGATGACAGAACATTACAGGTTCTTATGTTGGGTTATATGAATGAAGAGGCATTTAAAAAGACAAAAAACGAAGGGATTGTCACATTTTTCAGTCGTTCAAAAAACAGACTCTGGACTAAAGGGGAAGAATCAGGCAATTTTTTAACGGTAAAAAGCATGGAAATTGATTGTGATAATGATACGATTTTAATTAAAGCTGTTCCTAAAAATATAGTTTGTCACACCGGAAGTTTCAGTTGCTTTGGAAATAAAGATTCCAAAGGTTTCCTTTATGAATTAGAAGAAAAAATTAGCCACAGAATTGATGAAAAAGTGGAAGGTTCTTACACGTATTCATTATTTCAGAGAGGAATCAATAAAGTCGCTCAAAAAGTAGGAGAGGAAGCTGTAGAATTGGTCATTGAAGCAAAGGATAACAATGATGACTTGTTTAAAAATGAAGCGGCTGATTTACTGTATCATTATTTAATTTTACTGAAAGCTAAAAATATGAAACTGGAAGATATTGAAGAGATTTTGATCAATCGTAATAAATAAAACGTATTTTTATATTTCATTAAAACTAAAAACCATGTCAGAAAACGAAAAGAAAAGAAATTCTCAACCTATTAAAGATGAGGATAATGAACAAGAAAATATTTCCGAAAAAAGCGGAGGTCATGGAGGAAAAATAAAACCTAATGAATCTGCAAAAGGCGGAACCAGAGGAGGATAAAATATAAAAAGAGCCAATTTTAATAATTGGCCCTTTACTTTTTCGTTGAGTTCAATATTATTTGATGAGAAACTTTCTCACAGCAGTTTTACCGTCGGATTTAATAATCCCTAAATAAGCCCCTTTTTTCAGCGTAGAAACATTAACTATTATTTCATTTTCTGTTGTAAATAAAGATCTTCCGGATAGATCTGTAATCTCAAAATGGAAATTTTTAATATCGTGAGGAAGTTCAATATTTAAAATATCTTTTGCAGGATTAGGGTAGATCTTTACCGCATCTATTTTATCAATTGATATATCAGAAGTTGACAACGTAGAACTTGCTATTGCAAAATGCTGAAGTGCACCTACTGAAGCTTTTCCTACCTTAAAAACATAAGTAGGGTCTACATTGGCAAAAGTATCATTTACTGTATGTTCATTATAACTTCTTGTTGTTTCATAAAAACCAGTGATGATATCTCCTTTATTTTCAAAAGGCATATAATCTGAAGCATATGCATTTGACATATTCGTCAGAAGCGGCGAGTATAATGTTGTGCAAGCAGCCAATTGTTGTGTAAAAGACAGAGAAGCAGCATCATTTCCAGACTGACCACTCTGATCGCTTTCACAATTAATTGTAGTATTTGCATTTCCGATTTTTCCACCTACCTGATCAATATTAAAGACCACACGTAAATTCAATTGACGCACACTGTTTTGGAATACTACATTATTCACATAGTGAGTACTGCCTACCAAACCTTGTTCTTCCCCTGAGAAATGAATAAATTTAATAGAATATTCTGTAGGAACATCTTTCAGAATTCTTGCAGCTTCCAAAATGATTGAAGTACCACTTCCGTTATCACTTACTCCCGGTCCTGTTATCGTATCATAATGACCACAGATAATCACATAAGTATTCGGATATAAAGTTCCTGTTTTGGTAATAATCAGGTTTTTTGAGGTAGAACTTCCATACGTAAAAGAATCTTCCGTCATTTGGCTTGCATCATAACCATAAGACTGATATTTTGCCTTTAGCCAATCCAATGCATTGTTATTTGCTGTAGAACCAGTAGTTTTTACTCCCAAATTACCAAACTCCTGCAAAAGAGTAGTAACATTCGTCTGAGAAACCTGATCGGCTCTCGTTTGATAAGCCTGAATAAAACTTTGTGCCTTACTGCAAAATCCGACAACTGATAAAAATAGGAGAGTACTGATCTTTTTCACTGGAAATCCTTGATTTTAAACTTTAATAAAGAACAAATGTAGATAATAAAAAAATCCCGAGCAAAAAACCCGGGATTTATATTGATAACAAAAATTTTACATTATTTTACTTGATCTACAACTGCTTTGAAAGCTTCAGGGTGATTCATTGCTAAATCTGCTAAAACTTTTCTGTTAAGCTCAATGTTGTTCTTTTTAAGAGCTCCCATAAATTGAGAGTAAGACATTCCGTGTACTCTAGCTCCCGCGTTGATACGAGTGATCCAAAGTGCTCTGAAGTTTCTTTTCTTCTCTTTTCTACCACGGTAAGCATATTGCATTGCTTTTTCTACCGCGTTTTTAGCTACAGTCCAAACGTTCTTTCTTCTACCGAAAAAACCTTTAGCTTGCTTAAAAATTTTCTTTCTGCGTGCTCTTGAAGCTACGGCATTTACTGATCTTGGCATAATTTAAATTGTTTTTTTGAAATGTGCGGCAAACTGTTTCATTGCACTTAGCTGCTCCATTTCAGGGTTAAATTGTTGAATTTGTTTTGAATTCTTATAAACCGAATATAGATTTATAAAAACTACTTGATTGCTAATTGACGTTGAACGCTTTTCTCATCCACTTTAGCTACGTAAGAAGTAGTAGTAAGATTTCTCTTCTGCTTAGTTTCTTTCTTAGTTAAGATGTGGCTTTTGTAAGCATTTTTTCTTTTGATCTTACCTGTTCCAGTAAGAGCAAAACGCTTTTTAGCACCTGATTTCGTTTTTAATTTTGGCATTGTTTTGCTTTTTATTGTTTTGTTATCAATATCTGTATTGGTTTCCTATAATAGGAATAATAGTTTGCAAAATTAAGAAAAAAAATCGAGACATGAATACGCTTTAACGTAATATTTTACGCTTTTCAAAACAGAAAAAAGAGACTTCTAAAAGAAATCTCTTTTTATATGTCTCAATCAGTAGATTTTGATACTACTGAAATGTGTTTTTAAAATTATTTTGCTGGTTTTTTAGGACTCATCATCATAATCATTCTCTTTCCTTCAAGCTTAGGAAGCTGGTCTACTTTTCCAACGTGCTCTAGTTCCTGAGCCAGTTTTAGAAGCAAGATTTCTCCCTGATCTTTAAAGATAATCGAACGTCCTTTAAAAAATACGTAGGTCTTTAATTTTGAACCTTCCTCAAGGAATTTCTCAGCATGTTTTTTCTTAAATTCGTAATCGTGCTCATCGGTCTGAGGTCCGAAACGGATCTCTTTTACAACCACTTTTACTTGCTTAGCTTTTAGTTCCTTTTGCTTTTTCTTTTGCTCATATAAGAATTTCTTGTATTCTAATATTCTTGCAATAAACGGTTCTGCCTTATCGGAAATTACTACTAGATCCAATTCTTGTTCCGCAGCAATTTGTCTTGCTTTGTCAATCGGATAAACTCCCGGCTCTACGTTATCGCCCACCAAACGAAGCTCTCTCACACGAATTTTATCGTTGATCAAGTGTAAGTCCTCCTGTACCGGACGTCTTTGTGGGCCCCTGTTGTTAAATCTTTGTGCTATTGTATTATAATTTTATTGGTTAACTTTCTATTTTTTATAAACCATTCTGAATAAAAATTAGCTTAAAATGTATTCAGAATGGTATTTTTTTAGATTTAAGCGTTAAACTCAAATCCTGTTTTTGACTGTTCTTTAAAATAAGTAACGAAATTTTCGATGCTCATTGATCCCAAATCACCTTCGCCACGTCTTCTTACAGAAATTGTGCCATCATTTTCTTCATTTTCTCCCACTACAATCATAAATGGAATCTTCTTCAATTCTGCATCACGGATCTTTTTACCCGTTTTCTCGTTTCTATCGTCAATTAATCCGCTAATATCGTGATTTTCCAGTAATTGAGAAACTTTTTTAGCATAATCTACATATTTCTCACTGATTGGCAAAATGATGAATTGATCCGGAGCCAGCCATAATGGGAAATCTCCAGCCGTATTTTCAATCAAAATCGCAATAAATCTTTCCATAGAACCAAACGGAGCTCTGTGAATCATTACCGGTCTGTGTTTTTCACCATCATTTCCTGTGTACCAAAGATCGAATCTTTCAGGTAAGTTATAATCCACCTGAATTGTTCCAAGCTGCCATTTTCTACCCAAAGCATCTTTTACCATGAAATCCAATTTAGGACCGTAGAATGCAGCTTCACCATATTCAGTTACTGTATTTAATCCTTTTTCAGTTGCAGCCGTTACGATTGCATTTTCTGCTTTTTCCCAGTTTTCGTCAGTTCCGATGTATTTTTCTTTATTTTCAGGATCTCTTAATGAAATCTGAGCTGTAAAATCAGCAAAACCTAATGAACCAAAAACATAAAGAACTAAATCAATCGTTTTCTTAAATTCATCCATTAACTGATCCGGAGTACAGAATAAATGCGCATCATCCTGAGTAAACCCACGAACTCTCGTTAAACCGTGAAGCTCACCACTTTGCTCATATCTGTATACCGTACCAAATTCTGCATATCTTTTAGGCAGATCTCTGTAGCTCCATTGTGAAGTTTTGTAAATCTCACAGTGATGCGGACAGTTCATTGGCTTCAACATAAATTCTTCTCCTTCATTCGGAGTTTTAATAGGCTGGAAGCTGTCTGCTCCATATTTATCCCAGTGTCCTGAAGTTACATACAATTCTTTTGCTCCGATGTGCGGAGAAATTACGAATTCATAACCTGCTTTTTTCTGAGCTTCAGAAAGGAAATTTTCTAATTTTTTTCTTAAAGCAGCTCCTTTTGGCAACCATAAAGGTAAACCTTGACCTACTTTTTCAGAGAAAGCGAAAATTCCAAGTTCTTTACCTAGTTTTCTGTGATCTCTTTTTTTAGCTTCTTCTAAAAGCTCAAGATATTCTGTTAAATCTTTCTGTTTTGGGAAAGAAATACCATACACTCTCGTTAACTGAGGGTTATTTTCATTTCCTCTCCAGTATGCTCCGGCTGCATTCAAAATCTTCATTGCCTTGACAATACTCGTATTCGGAATGTGTCCACCACGACAAAGATCTGTGAAATCGTCGTGTGTTACAAAAGTGATTTCTCCATCATTAAGGTTTGAAATCAATTCCACTTTATAAGGATTGTCTGCATACACTTTTAAAGCTTCTTCTTTAGAAACCGGATATAAAGAGAATGTAGAACCTTTTTTCGCGTTTTCTAAAACCTTCTTTTCGATCTTTTCGAAATCTTTATCAGACAAACTTTCGTCACCGAAATCTACGTCATAATAAAATCCTTTTTCAATTGCAGGACCGATTGTCAACTTAGCATTAGGATAAAATTCAAGGATAGCCTGCGCCAAAAGGTGAGCAGAAGAATGCCAGAAAGCCTTCTTTCCAAGATCATCATTCCAAGTCAACAACTGTACTGTAGAATCCGTAGTTATAGGCGTGGTCGTCTCTACTTGTTTGTCATTTACAACTGCGGAGATGGTATTTCTAGCCAATCCCTCGCTTATAGATTTTGCCACATCTAGCGGAGTTACTCCCGCCTCGAATTCTTTGACGCTATTGTCTGGAAGTGTAATTTTTATCATTGTTTACTAAGAAATTTTAAGATGCAAAAATACGCATTTTTTAGTTAAAATACTATATTCGCATGTACTTAAACCAAGAATTAATATTTAATAATGAAAAAAATACTTTTAGCATTTGCTATTACCATTTGCTCATTCAGTTTTTCTCAACAAAATACCTCAAAATTTTCAGTAACTTATAACAAGAACATTGAAACCTATTTTCTTGCAGAAATCCTTTCAACAGAGCATAGAAGAAACAATAAAGACTTTGAATTATATAAAATTAAAGAATGTTCAGGTTATCAACCCATCGTAAAAAAGGCATTAAATAAATTCGGTCATTTAAAGAACTCTCCAATTGCTGTAGCCACCGCAGAACTCAATGATGTCATCATGGAAAAATACGGTTTAGGGAATGATGCTTTAATGAAATCTCTAGTCTATCATAAAGAATTTCCTTCCAATAATTGGCAAAATGATTATCAATTTGAGTTTTCTCGTTTAAATAAAGACCAAAATAAAGAAGTAACTCTTTTAATTAAAAACTATATTAACGAACTTTCAAAATTCTATACCCAAGAGAAAGTAGAAGTATTTTTTAATGAAAACAAAGACTTTTACCAAGGTTCAATAAATGAATACAACAAACATATTCCTACGGGTTTTACCTATGCAATGGAACAATTTTATGGCGAAAAATTCAATCAGTATGTGATTTTAATATCACCAATGATGATGTGGCCTATTTCTGATGGAGAAGGAAGAGGGATTGGAACAGATGTCGTCTTAAAATCTGGTGCAAAAAATATTTATGAGATAGCAAGTCCGTTTGTAAAAGTTGAAAAACAAGGACAATTTGGATATGACAATCAGTTCCAAGCTAGTTTTTTAAGTGTACATGAATTTGGTCATTCTTTCGTCAATAAAGAAGTGTACAAATATTCCGACAAACTTCTGAAGTTTAAAGATATGTTTGAGAAATCAAATTTGAAAGAAACGATGATTAAAACAGGTGGTTATGGAGATCATGAAACCTGTGTTGCAGAACATTTGGTGAGATTGGGAGAAATTCAAACCGCAAAAATTCAGAAAGATTTTGAGAGAGCAAAACGATTGGAAGAATACCATTTAAAGAACAATTTTATCTTTTTACCTCAATTAGAAGAGAAAATAAAAGAGTATAATTCCAACAGAGCAACATATAAAACTTTTGGTGATTTCGTTCCGCAATTACTTGAAGTTTTTGAAAACAGTAATATTGATTTTATAAATTCTGAACTGGAGAAAGTTAAGAAATAATGTATTTTTTGAACCATTAAGGTTTTAAATAAGGAATTAAGGCAAGTTAAGAAAAATCAAGTAGATTTTTAAATCAAAACTCAACTTAATACTCTTAATTTCTAAATAAATCTTAATGGTTCAAATTAAAACGTTGCATCAAAAAAAAATCAATGATTTCTCTTATATCGCACTTTTTCTTTGATGATTTCAATAACATCCACATTTCTCACTTTAGATTTTACCCAACCATGAATATCTATATAAAACAAAGATCTGCGGTAATATTCATTCCCGGCAAAAACCTCTAGCTTTTTATCAAATTCTTTAAAGGAATCCAATTGTTTATCCGGAGTTAAATTATTCAGATTCTTGAAAAATTTAATGCTTTCAAAATGAAATTCATCCGGCTTTTTCATCTTTTTGGCAAACTTCAAAATCGCCTTGATAAATTCATCATAATCTTCATCATTTCCCGATTCATGTTTTGCCATTAAAATCAGAATCCTTGTGTGAAACAGAAGGTCTTCCTGTACATTTCCTTTAGATTCAATTACTTTTAATGAGTATTTTATGGAATCTTTAAACTTCTTACTTCCAAAAAACATAGCAGCCATTTTCAGGTAAAGAATCATGAAATGATGCTCATCGATTTTATCCCGAAGCCTTTCCATTTTCAGTTCGATTTCAGGAATTAATTTTGAGCCTGAAAAGAATTCACCTTTCACAAAGTGAATATTCATTAATGTATTATAATGTGTCAGAAAAACAAGAGATTGTATATTTTCATTTTGAGCAAAACTTGAAGAGGATACCACCACATTAAAATCTTTAAAACTCTCTTCCAGAATATCAATATTTCCATACAGAAATAGGATTTTTAACAGATAAGTATTGCCTTTGATATACCAAACCGGATGACTCATAATCATCTCTGGATTTTTATGAAACAGATCTACCCATTGATAGGCGTACTTCAAGGTGTATTTATATTCCTGAAGCAACTGATTTTTCCAAACATGTGCCTTAAAATACCATAGTTTTTCTGTGAAATTCAGTCTTTCGAAAGTTATTTTCTGAATTTGAGCATTGAAAACTTCCATGATTTCAGTCCTGCCTTCATCATTTTTTACATATCCATGTGTCAACATTTCGCTGTATAATTTCAACGAAAGATTTGACAGTTCAGTAGCATAATGATTCTGTTTACTGATTTCCGTAGATTGTTGTATCAATTCATCGGCGCGTCCTTCAATACTCCGTGTAATAAATTGAGATTCAATAACTTTTTCAAGATCTATAATTTCTGAAGCTATACTTTTTTCGTCTAATTCTAAAGCAGTCTGCTTAGTTTTATCTAATATTTTAAGAGCCTGTTTATAAAGCCCTTTTTGATATAAAATATTGGCAAAATCAAGCTGTTCACGTAATTGTATTCTGTAATTCTGATGACTTGGGTTCATTCGCAGGCTCACCAAAATTTGTTTATAAAGATGAGCTTTCAGATTGGACAATTGTTGCTTCGTCGAAATTTTTTTGTCAATAATGATGTTTTCATCATATTCCTTCATCTTATCAATTTCTGAAAACAGGAGAAGAAACTTTGCGTCTACATTTATTCCGAGACGGTTTACATAGAGCTTGAATTGCCTTTTTTCGGAGGTCGTTAACGACTTAATTAATACAAATAAAAAATCTTTCTGCAATTCTGCCATTGTAAATTTTTATAATTTAAAATAATGATAATCAAATAATTAAAATAAAAAATCAATATTTTGAGTATTGTAATTTTTATAAAAAATGAAAATTAAAAAACCTTTCAACTTTCTAGTTTTGAATCAAAATTAAATAAAAACTTCATTATGAATTCCGAAAAAGTTGAAATTTTTGATACCACATTGCGTGATGGAGAGCAAGTCCCGGGTTGTAAATTAAATACTGAACAAAAATTAATTATTGCCGAAAAACTGGACGAGCTGGGAGTAGATGTTATCGAAGCTGGTTTCCCAATTTCTAGCCCCGGAGATTTTCATTCCGTTTCGGAGATTTCAAAACTGGTAAAAAACGCCAAGGTTTGCGGATTGACGAGAGCCAATCAAAAAGATATCGATACTGCTGCAGAAGCCTTAAGATATGCTAAAAGACCAAGAATACACACAGGAATCGGAACTTCTGATTCTCATATCAAATTCAAATTCAATTCAAACAGAGAAGATATTATCGAAAGAGCTGTTCAGGCTGTAAAATATGCTAAAACATTCGTTGAAGACGTAGAATTTTACGCTGAAGATGCTGGAAGAACTGATAACGATTATTTAGCAAAAGTTTGTGAAGCCGTTATCAAAGCCGGAGCTACAGTGCTGAATATTCCTGATACAACCGGATATTGTTTGCCTGAAGAATACGGGCAAAAAATAAAATATTTAAAAGAGAATGTAAAGGGCATTGATAAAGCTATCCTGTCTTGTCACTGTCACAACGACTTGGGAATGGCAACTGCAAATTCTATTGCAGGAATTGTAAACGGAGCAAGACAAATTGAATGTACCATCAACGGACTTGGAGAAAGAGCCGGAAATACCGCTTTGGAAGAAGTGGTAATGATTCTTAGACAACATGCACATTTAAAATTATATACTGACGTTCAGTCCAAAATGCTCAACCCTATGAGCATTTTGGTTTCTGAATTGATGGGAATGCCGGTTCAGCCCAACAAAGCAATTGTTGGAGCCAATGCTTTTGCACATAGTTCTGGAATTCATCAGGATGGTGTCATCAAAAACAGAGAAACTTATGAAATTATCGATCCTGAAGAAGTGGGGGTAAATTCTTCAACGATTGTATTGACAGCAAGAAGCGGACGTTCTGCGTTAGCTTATAGATTCAAGCATATTGGTGTAGATGTTACCAAAAACGAGCTCGATTTTTTATATCAGGAGTTTTTGAAAATTGCTGATAGAAAGAAAGAGGTCAACAATGATGATTTAAGTTCAATCATCGAAAAAGTAACAAGAAAAATAGGGTAGTATAATTGATTTAAATGTGCTAAAATTAAAATGAACAACGATAAAAAGACACTTTTTGACAAAGTTTGGGATGCTCACGTTGTAGAAACGATTCCGGACGGACCTCAAATTATATACATCGACAAACATCTGATTCATGAAGTAACAAGCCCACAAGCTTTTGCAGAACTGGAATCTAGAGGTCTAGAAATCTTCAGACCTAAACAGATTGTTGCTACTGCCGATCACAATGTTCCGACCTTAGATCAGGATAAACCGATTCGCGATGATTCTTCAAGAAATCAGGTGGAACAGCTCACAGCAAACTGTAAGAAAAATAATATTGAATTATATGGTTTAGGACATCAATATCAAGGAATTGTTCACATTATTGCTCCTGAATTAGGAGTAACACAACCGGGAATGAGTATCGTTTGCGGAGACAGTCACACATCTACTCACGGTGCTTTCGGTTCTATTGCTTTCGGAATCGGAACAAGTCAGGTAGCGCAGGTTTTTGCAAGCCAGTGCTTATTGTTGAACAAACCAAAATCGATGAGAATTACCGTAAATGGTAAATTAAACAGAAATGTTCAGCCGAAAGATGTGATTTTATACATCATTTCAAAAGTCGGAACCGATAGCGGAACAGGATATTTCTGTGAATATGCCGGAAATGTTTTTGAAGAAATGTCGATGGAAGGAAGAATGACGGTTTGTAACATGAGCATAGAAATGGGCGCTCGAGGAGGAATGATTGCTCCTGATGAAACGACTTTCAATTATGTTAAAGACAGAACTTTCGCGCCAAAAGGCGAGGAGTGGGAAGAAAAAGTAGAATATTGGAAAACCTTAAAAACAGACGACGAAGCCGTTTTTGATGCCGAATTTTCTTTTGATGCCTCAGAAATCTATCCAATGATTACTTACGGAACCAATCCGGGAATGGGAATTTCTATCAACCAGAATATTCCGAATCCGCAAAACGAATCTGAGGAAAAGGCATTGAAATATATGGGTTTAAAAGCCGGGCAAGCACTTTCTGACATTAAAGTTAATTATGTTTTCATCGGAAGTTGTACGAATGCAAGAATTGAAGATTTTCGTTCTGCTGCGAATTATATTAAAGGGAAAAGTAAATCCGAACACGTTCAGGCTTTGATTGTTCCGGGTTCTCAACAGGTTGTAAAACAGATTTTCGAAGAAGGTTTGGATAAAATTTTCAACGAAGCTGGTTTTCAGATCAGACAACCGGGATGTTCTGCTTGTTTAGCAATGAATGACGATAAAATTCCGGAAGGAGAGTACTGTGTTTCAACTTCTAACAGAAACTTTGAAGGAAGACAAGGACAGGGAGCCAGAACGATTTTAGCAAGTCCTTTAACGGCGGCAAAAGTTGCTATTGAAGGAAAAATCTCAGTCTTTGAAAACTAATGATAAAGTGAATTTTATTTCAAAAGTGAAAGGTCAATGGTCAATATAAAAACAGTTGAAAAATTCACCATTGACTTGCGAAACAAAATTCACATTTCACATTAATAATTTTAACACAATGCAAAAATTAGTCATAATACAATCCCGAGCAATTCCTTTGCCGGTAGAAAATATAGATACAGACCAGATTATTCCTGCCAGATTTTTAAAAAGTATTGATAAAAACGGTTTTGGAGATAATCTTTTCAGAGATTGGAGATACAATGTTCATACGAATGAGCCTAATCCTGATTTCGTTTTAAATAATCCGACATACAGCGGTGAAATTCTTGTTGCAGGAAACAATTTCGGTTGCGGAAGCAGTCGTGAACACGCCGCTTGGTCTTTAACAGATTATGGTTTTAAAGTGGTTGTTTCAAGCTTTTTCGCAGATATTTTTAAGGGAAATGCTTTAAACAATGGATTATTGCCTGTAAAGGTTTCCGAGGAATTTTTAAAAGAAATACTATCTGACATTACAGAAAATCCTGAAAAAGAAATTTTGGTAGATGTCGAAAAGCAGACCATTACTTTCAATGACAAAAGCGAAAGCTTCGAAATTGATTCTTATAAAAAAATATGTCTGATGAACGGTTATGATGATATTGACTTCTTAATCAGCAGAAAACAAGCTATTCAGGAATTTGAATTAAAAACACAAAAAGTATATGAAAACTGATTTTAAAATTGCGGTTCTTGCTGGAGATGGAATCGGACCGGAAGTAGTAAATGAAAGCATTAAAATTTTAGATGCTATTGCTGAAGCTTTTCACTATAAATTTGAATTTAAACAAGCTTTAGTAGGTGCAGAAGCTATTTTCCAGACAGGAAATCCTTTACCGGATGAAACCCTTGCCATCTGTAAAGAATCTGATGCCGTGCTTTTCGGAGCTATCGGAGATCCTTCTTTTGATAACAATCCTGATGCGAAAGTCCGTCCTGAACAAGGTTTATTGAAACTTCGTAAAGAATTAGGGCTTTTTGCCAACATCAGACCTTTGAAAACATATAGTTCTTTGATTGAGAAGAGTCCATTGAAAAAAGAAATCATTGACGGTACCGATATTCAGATTTTCAGAGAATTGGTAAGCGGGATCTATTTTGGTGAAAAATTTACGGATGAAGAAGCAGGTTACGCTTATGATATCTGCAAATACAATCGTGATGAAATTACTCCGATTGTACATATGGCTTTTCAGGAGGCACAGAAACGCAGAAAAAAATTAACCTTAATCGATAAGGCAAATGTGTTGGATACTTCCAGATTATGGAGAAAAGTATGCAAGGAAATTGCAGCAGAATACCCTGATGTAGAACTTGATTTTATGTTTGTAGATAATGCAGCTATGCAGTTGATCTTAAATCCAAAACAGTTTGATGTGATCGTTACAGAAAATATGTTTGGAGACATTATTTCTGACGAAGCGAGTGTGATCGGAGGTTCTATTGGTTTACTTCCTTCCGCTTCTATTGGTAATGACAATGCTATGTTTGAACCCATTCACGGTTCTTATCCGCAGGCAAAAGGAAAGGGGATTGCCAATCCGATTGCTTCTATATTAAGTACAGCAATGATGCTTGATTATTTAAAACTGGATCATGCTGCCGAAAAATTAAGAGAATCTGTAGAACATGCAATAGAAAACAAATACGTAACCATAGACCTTAATGCAGAGCAACCATATTCTACAAGTGAAGTAGGTAGTTTTATTGTAGATTACATTAAATATTCTGAGAAAAGCTATTATAATTTTGAGAATGTAAAAATCGGAAAATCAACGATTGTATAATAATAAAGTGACTTGTCAATTTTGCTTCGTAAGTCAATAGTCAAATAGTTAGGGGTAGTTTACGAGCGAAGCGAATTGACCACTGTCAGTTCATAAAAAACGTTTGACTTTTATTTGTATATTTTTTTAAGGTTTCACTCAATGAGCTGAAACCTTTTTATATTTTGAACATGTGTAAATTTGATTAAATGTTCTAAAATCATCATTTGTTTTTTTGACGCAAAGAATATGCTTAAAGACTTAATTATTTAAGTGAGCAAAGAGGAATCAACAAGTTGATTTGATGAAGCTAAACTTTCAAGCTTCGCGCAACAAAATTATTTGCATTTGCTTTCTAAAAAAATGTAAAGTTGAATTAAAAACTTGTGTTAAAAAAAATAGAGTTATAAAAATTTAGACGACTATATACAACTTTATACCATTATCATAGCCTTAACAAAAAAATCCACCTTATAAAGATGGTTTTTTTATTATTCTTCTGTATTATCAGTTTTCCCTGATTTATTTTTTGAAGGTTTCTGAATATCTTCTTTTTTAATATCGGGCGGATTCGTTTTCTTTGACGAAGCAGGAATATCGGGAAAATCCTGATTCTGCTTCCTCGTTTCTGCACTGTTGGCAGATTCTTTCTTTTTGTCGTTTTCTTTGGTGTTCATAACTTTATATTTTATAGTTACTATCATTCAAAGGGTTTGCCAAAAAGAAATTATAATAAACTATCCTCCGTTTTTTCCTGATTTATTCGTTGATGATTTCGGAAGATCTTCTTCTTTATTCTTCTTAGGAAGATTAACTGCTGTATTTTCTTCCTTTTTAGTATTTTTTTCGTTTTCTGGTGTCATGGTCTTATTTTTAAAGACCTAAGATACCAATTTTCCCAGTCTGATCTTCAATCTCGTAATTCAATGCCTTTGCCAACACGAAAATAGTATTGAGGTTTTCCATTAATTGCTTGTGTCCTTCTGTTCTCAATTTATTTTGATCAACAGATTTCACAGCCGTTTCTTTAGCTTTCTGAGTTACATTTTTAATGTCTTTCTCAGAAATTCTATTGAAAAAAGAATCATCTAACGATTGAATTTCCACACTTGGCGTAATTCTCACATCTGCTTCAGGAAGGTCTGTAATAATCAGTTTTTTATTAATCGAATCAACCTTAATTTTCATTTTATTAAGATCATAAGAAACCTGCGCATTAGTCTTAGTATAAGTAATAATGCTATTGCTGGAAACTTCTTTTCCGAAAAACTCGTAACCCATTTTTGTTTTCTGCATCGAAGAAAAATTCTGTTCAATCACCACCATTTTATTCATTTTGGCAATCTGATTGGTCAGAATATAATAGTCTGACTGTTCTGTTTTATTACCAAAATTAAAACAGGATTTCAATCCAAAAAACAATACGACCATTAGCAGAGCTCCTGCCACGAAAGGGAGTATAAATCTGATATTTTTCAAATCTATTATTTTAATATTTCATTGATTACAGATTGGTCGTCTTTCTTCAGAATATTCACCAAATCTCTTTCAATATATCCTGTTGTAGGCATTTCTATGATTCTTCCGATTTCTTTACCGTATTTCTCAACAATAATTGTCGGAACTTTCTGAATATTATAAAGACCTTCATCTCCTGTTGGAGATTCTTTTTTACGGTTTACAGCAATTATCGTCAGTTTATTATCCGGATATTTTACTTCCTCCAAAATCTTCATTAATCTTGGAAAATCCCTATGACTGTCCTCACACCATGTTCCCATGAAAACGATGATATTATAGGAATTGATTTTATCCTTTTTAAGATCATTAATCGCTTTTTGATCCATTGCATATTCATCATGCTCTTTCACATACCAGTCTGCGTATGGAGCTTTCAGGAACTGATCTTTTAATTGGTGTCCTAAAAGCATTTTGCCGTCATTGGTAGTTTCAACCTCGCGGTTTACGACTACTTTCTGAGCATTGAACTGCTGAGCTGTAAAAGCCAAACAGGAAATCACGGCAACATTTGTAATGAGTTTTTTCATATTATTTTTCGATAATTGTCTTCAAATCAGCCGGAGAATAATATTTATTTTTCAGGACTTTATGATCTGCCTGTCTGTAAACATTAAATTTCTCACCCGATTTTTCATAAAATGATTCTACGTCTTTTGCTTTGTAAAATTCAACGGTTTCCTGTGCCTGTTCTTCATTATCGCAAGCTTTTGACATATTGGAGCGCTGAACTTCGTTGAATAGTTCTACAAATTTGTTGCCAAGTCCGAATTCCAGTACGGCACCACTCAAAACATATTGCAAATCACACAATGCATCAGCAATTTCTACGATATTATTGTCAGCAATCGCTTGTTTTAATTCATTTAATTCTTCCTGTAAAAGCTCAACTCTAAGGTTACATCTTTCCGGAGAAGGAATTTGTGGAGTA
Organism: Chryseobacterium taiwanense; assembly: GCF_000813825.1. GTDB lineage: Bacteria > Bacteroidota > Bacteroidia > Flavobacteriales > Weeksellaceae > Chryseobacterium > Chryseobacterium taiwanense. The sequence goes on along the minus strand of NZ_JWTA01000007.1, from coordinate 104,387 downwards.
TCTAAAATAGGGGCTTTGAAAGTTGTGTGGAATTCTGCTACTTGGTTCAGACTATCAATTTTATCCATGAATATTTTTTATTTAAAGCAAATATAGAAAACGATTTTGAAAAATTTACCACGCTTTTTTGAATAAAATCTAAACCTGATGAATTGCAGGATATTTTCATTAAAAAAAATCCACAGCTTACTACTGTGGATTTACTTCAATTATTTATTGTCATTCTGAATGAAATGAAGAATCTCTTCATCATAAATTAGATTTCTCCTTCCGTCGAAATGACAAACAATTTATTCTAGTTTAATGATTCTAGTTCTTTATATTCCCAAATACCTGAAACATCTAAAACAGTTAATCCCGGTTGTTTTTCGCCATAACTGAAAACTCCTAAGTATTTTGATTGGCAAGATTCACAGTGTGTTCCAAAATATAAAGTAGGCAACTCATTCACCGTTAATTCTCCATAATGAATTCTTCCGGGTGATGTTTTCGTTACTATATTGTTATTTAAAAGATCTGTTTTAGTCAATACTTTGTCTTCATTATAGAGCTGAAAAATTGGAAACCCAGATTCATAAGGCGTAATTTCAACGGTATTTACATGGTTGCACTTATTACAGGTAAACTTTACGATTGCCGATGGGCTTATCTCATCATTACTAAAGTAATTTTTTGCAACAAGAGCTTTTTTACCTAGGATTATTTTTTTTGATATTGAATGCATTTAGGTTTGTTTATTACTGTATTACCGTACCTACCAAGTTATTGTATTTTCCACTTGGACTTTTTTTGATGGTAATTTTCACATATCCTTCCTGTGCTAATTTATTCCATGTTTTTTGATAACCTGTTGTAATATCAATTGGAATTTTCCACATCGTCTGTTTACCTCCTCCGACTTGGCCAAACCAAGGAATAACATCAGCAGTTTGAGATTTGAAAGATAATAAATTATTTAAAACATCGATCTCATAATAGAAATCATAAGCATTCTCAGGTTGATTTAAGGCTCTTTGTGAAAACGTATAGACATATCCGTTAATGATTGGGCTTGTAAAACTTCCTCCCAAAGTAGGAACTCCGGTTCCATTATAATTACCGACAGCTCCGCTGTATCTGTCAAATTTTTGTCCAGCCTGGAAAGGAACATCATCTACAATATTGTATCCTCCGTTTGCAGGTGGCCATCCTCCGTTTAAATTATTAACTTTAAAAAGAGCTTCCAATTCTCCCCATTTTCCTTGTTTATAGAGCTCAAATATATAATCTCTGGTTTGCTGATCTACCGTTCCGCCTGTATCGTAAGTTGCTGCAAAGTCATTAGCACTTTTGTAGAATACCGTTTTTACAGGTGGAATAGCTGCTTCCGTCTCATCGTCTGAACTACAGGCAATGGAAAGAAAAGCAGTTGACAAAAAAAATAAATACTTAAATAAATGTTTCATATAAAAATTTTAAATTATGTAAAATAGGGAAGATCAACAGTTACTCGTCCTTATACTTATTTACAGGAAGTCTTATGTATAAAAGATCATTTCAAATCCTATGAAATGAAAATACATTTGAAGAAAAATACAAAATGATATTGCCTGGTTTTTCTAAAAAACATTTTAGAACTTCCGTGAAAGACAAGTCGGGTAGACGGTACAATAAGAATAATCTCAGCGATAAAATTAAATAAAAAATTCATTTACTAGTGACTTTTTTTAATAAAATTATCATTCTTACAGTAATAATGATTTATAAAAGAAAATTTCACATTCATCTCTGAATTGATTCTGAATACATTAATTGAATTTCCATCAATAAAAAAGCTGCCTGTTTTCACAGACAGCCTTACATAATTTAATAACTTGTTATTAGTTTTTAATGAATCTCTTAGAAACCTCTCCAATCTGAATAATATAAGCACCTTTAATAAGACTGCTAACATTCACAGAACCTCTTTCAAGTTTTCCTGAAGTAATTAGTTTTCCACCCATGTCGAAGATTTTATAATCTTCTGAAGCCGAATTTGAAATATGTAATATATCTCTTGCCGGATTTGGATATAGTTTAATATCAGTTACTAAATCTTTAGTATCCAATAGATCTCCTCTTCCGGATGAAACAATATTCAAGGTATAATCTTCAACCTGTCCGTACGTATACGATCCACAAGAAGATGTAGGAAGAGAGCTGTATTTCATCATTACTCTCATTCTTGTCGTTCCTAAAGTTGCCGTAGCAGGAATGGTAATTGATCCTGTAGCCGGACTTGTTGTAGAACCTGCTTTAGACCAAGCTAATTCACCGCTGTCTGCAAAGTCTCCATCTTTATTGTAATCAATATACACAGCGTACGCTTCACTATACTTCGTAGACGTCCAGGTTGGAGTTACTGAAATAGTATAAGCGCTTCCTCTTGTTACATTTGTAGAAACAGAGGTAAAGTCTTCGTAACCTGCAGTACCTGTAGAAGTATTATTAATTGTACCGAAGCTTACATTTCCTATTCTTTCATCGGCTGTGTTCGTTGCCGCTGCTGAACAGTAGCTCACCGAAGTTCCTGCAAGGGTTGTTACACTTACTGTATTGCTGGAAACAGATACATTTCCTGCTGCATCTTTCGCTTTCACCGTGAAACTGTAAGTTGTAGAAGGCGTTAAGCTTGTTACAGTATAAGTAGTAGATGCTGTGGAACCGATCAACGAAGAACCTTGATAAACATCGTAACCTGTAACTGCTACGTTGTCTGTTGCTCCTGACCAAGAAAGATTTGTGCTTGTAGAAGTAGTGCCTGAAGCTGCTAATGTAGGTGCTGTAGGAGCAACAGTATCTGAAGATCCTGAACCTGCATTTACAGTAATATTTGCGTTATTTACATCAAAGAAAATATGATTGGAACCTTTTACCATAATTCTTCCTGTAGTGGTAGAAACATTCGGAATCGTTACTGCCTGAGTTCCATCGTTTGGAGTCCCTGCCAATAGAGTAGTCCATGTATTCCCGCTGTCTGTAGACCAAAGAATATCAACGTTTGCAGCGTTTACGTTATTAGCTGTAGTTCCGGCTACATTCCAGGTTATCGTTTGAGAAGTACCTCCGGAATACGTTGTTGCTGAATTTTGCGAGCTTACACTGAAAGGTCCTGCTGTACCATTTACAGTAATTACTGCATCGTCAGAATTATTTCCGGAACCTCCGGCTCTGTTATCACGAACTGTAAATCTGAAATTATATGTTCTTGCTACATTTGATAAAGCTTCGACTGTGATTTCAGAACCTGCCGTTGTGGTTGCTCCCGCTAAAACAGATGCCATTCTTGGGAAATATCTCGTTGGAGTTGTTTGCGGAGTCCAAGATCTGAAAGTTGGCCCTGTTGCTTTTGTAGCACTTGCTGCAGAGCTTGCTCCAGTTTGAGAAGAGGATGCATTATCCATCTGCTCCCAAATGTATGTTAAAGAATCACCATTAGCATCAGTTCCTGCTCCGGTTAACATAAATGGCGTTCCTTTTGGAATCGTATAGTCTAAACCTGCACTTGCTGTAGGAATTGAATTTCCTGTAGCTGTATTTACAGAACACGTTTTAGCTTTAATATTATTGGTAATCTGCTGAATACTGATCGCATGGAAGAATGCATCTGAATGTGGCTGAATATCCTGACTTGTAATTCCTGCATAACCCATAATTGTTGATCCTGAACCGGGTTCCATATTTGCTCCCGTTCCTTCGTTGCTCATTGAGAAGGTATGATTTCCACCGAATTGATGCCCCATTTCGTGAGCTACATAATCAATATCGAAGTTATCTCCTGAAGGAATTGCATCCGCAGGAGAAGTATAACCACTTCCTTTTGAACCGTTTGTACAGATACAACCGATACAACCTGCGTTTCCTCCACCTCCTGAAGCTCCGAACAAGTGACCGATATCGTAGTTCGCTTCACCAATTACTGAGGTTAAAGTACTTTGAAGCTGAGAATTCCAGCTGCTCATTCCTGAAGCTGCAGAATACGGATCGGTAGAAGCATTGGTATAAATTACCGCATCATTATTAGCAATTAAAACCATTCTGGAAGCAAAATCTTTTTCAAAAACTCCGTTTACACGAGTCATGGTATTGTTCATTGCTGCTAAAGCGTTGGCTTTTGTTCCACCGAAATAGGTAGTATATTCTCCTGTACAAGACAATGCCAGTCTGAATGTTCTTAACTGAGCATCATCTGCGTTGGGTCTTGCAACTAAGCTTGATGAATTTGCAGCCCCTTTTTGCGCAACATCAATTACGCTACATTCAAATTTACTCAGATCATCTTTCTTATCAGACTTTTTATACACGACGTAAGTTGAAAGATCTTTTGTATAAGGCTCGATAAAAACAGCAGATTTATCACCGTAAATTTCCATAGATGATAATCCTAATGGGGAAATACTGAAGTACACTGTAGAATTGGGGTCTTCTAATCCTGTCCCTACGTAAGACTTGATATCGGGATATTTCGCAGCCAGCTCAGGAGCAAAGTTGGAATTCTCTTTTACTTTAAAGTTTTCCATCTTACCTTCAGAGTTCGGGAAAGAAATAATAATTTCCGACTTTTCTCCTGCTGCCAATCTCTTGGGAGCCTTTGCAAGAACATTTTTCAATCCGTTAATGTCCAGACTGAAAATCCTTGGAGTGGCAATCGTGGATTTGTTTTCAAAAATTTCTGAAGTTGTTTTTCTTGAACTTTCAGACCAAAGACGGTCGGTTTGTGCGAAAGAAATGCCTGAGATCAGAAGTACTCCGATCACGGATAATTGTTTTCTCATATAATCTTTATTTTGTTTGTGGAATATCAAAGCTAATAAAAAATATATTACAGAAAATAAAATTATTTAAGAAAATTTTAGATTATCTATTTAAAATATTATGCAATACATTGAAAATGGTTTAAATATTATTTTTTCACTAAAAGAAAATAGCACACGCAAAATACGTGTGCTATTGGGTTATTGATAATATAATTCTAAATTTCTAAAACTTATCGTCGGCAGTCGGTCCGTACAATCCCGGAACTTTATTTCCCGTAGATCTTAAATAGACAACCAACTCACCTCTATGATGGTACAAATGATTGTAAAGGAATGAACGAATCACCTGAATTTTCGGCATAGGAGGGAAGAGTACGTTTCCGTCCATTTCCATTTTCCATTCGTTGAAATACGTGCTTTCGTCCGAATTTTCTAAAACCTTCTGAGCTTTAGCAACATTTTCTTCAAACTTAGCAACAATATTTTCTGCTTTGGAAATATCTCCTTTGTCGTATTTGTATGATCCCATATCAAATACATCCTGATTAAAAGTAGATTCAAACCAATTATAGACTTCTGCAACGTGTGATGCCAACTGACCCGTTGTCCAATTAATTTCAGACGGCTTCCAGTCCAAAGCAGTGTCCGGAATTGCCTTCAAAAGTTTTCGGGTACTTTCTGCTTCATGCAAAAACTCACCCAACAAAGCCTGTTTAATCATTTGTTTATGTTTTATGGTTATTTTGTGATATCTCTACCGATCACCAATCTCTGGATTTCAGAAGTACCTTCACCAATAGTACAAAGTTTTGAATCTCTGTAGAATTTCTCAGCAGGGAAGTCTTTTGTGTACCCGTATCCTCCGAAAATCTGAACGGCATTGTTAGAAATTCTTACACAAGCTTCAGAAGCATACAATTTTGCCATAGCTCCTTCTCTTGTCATTTTTTGTTTAGCATTCTTCAATGTAGCCGCTCTTTGGATCAATAATTCAGCAGCATCGATTTCAGTTGCCATATCTGCCAACATAAAGTTGATCGCCTGGAATTCTGAAATTGATTTCCCGAACTGATGTCTTTCTTTTGCATATTTTAAAGCAGCTTTATAAGCTCCTCTTCCTGTTCCTAAACTAAGAGCTGCAATAGAAATTCTTCCTCCATCTAGAATTTTCATTGCCTGTTTGAAACCTTCACCCACTTCTCCTAAACGGTGAGAATCCGGAACACGAACGTTGTCAAAAATCAATTCCGCTGTTTCAGAAGCTCTCATTCCTAGTTTGTTTTCTTTTTTACCAGAAGTAAAACCAGGCATTCCTTTCTCCAATACAAAAGCCGTTGAATTATTTTTAGCTCCTTTTTCACCTGTTCTTGTCATTACTACTGCAATATCTCCGGAAATAGCGTGAGTAATAAAGTTTTTAGCTCCATTAATAATCCAGTCATCTCCGTCTCTTACAGCAGTTGTAGACATTCCTCCTGAATCTGAACCTGTATTGTGCTCTGTTAATCCCCAAGCTCCGATTACTTTACCTGAAGCCAACTGAGGAAGCCATTTATTTCTTTGCTCTTCATTTCCAAATTCATAGATGTGGTTCGTACAAAGTGAATTGTGAGCTGCAACTGAAAGACCAATAGAAGGATCTACCTGAGAAATCTCATCAAGAATTGCAACATACTCATGATAACCAAGACCAGAACCTCCATACTGCTCAGGAATAACAATCCCCATAAAACCCATCTCACCTAACTGATGAAATAAATCTTTAGGAAAAGTCTGGCTTTCGTCCCACTCCATAATATTAGGTCTGATATTTTTCTCAGCAAACTCTCTTGCTGTTTCAGCTATCATTTTAATGTTGTCAATAGTCTCTGTATTCATAATAGATAATAGTTAGTTCCCAAAGATAAATAAATTGACGGAACGTCCAAAAAAATTATTTTCGCCATAATAATTAGTCAACAAAGCTTTAGTTTTCAATTTTTTATATTCTAAAAATTAATGATTTCTTAATATTTTTTTCTAAAAATCAATTTTAATAATTTACTAATTTAGCCTCCCAATACTAAAGCATGAAAAAACTTCTACTTCCTGTAATTTTGATTTCATCATATTTTGCAGCGCAAGTTCCTGCAGGATATTATGATGGCACAACCGGTTTGAGTGGTTATGCACTAAAATCAAAACTTCATGATATTATTTCTGCAAAAAATATCAACTGGCACTATGGTGATCTTACCAACTATTATAACCAGACCGATCTAGATAAATATTATGATTATGGTGCCGCCAACACCACTATATTATTAGATATGTATTCTGAGATTCCGACAGGACCGGATGCGTATGAATATACCACCGCAAACATCATCGGAAGTGCAAGTGCAGAAGGGCAGGGCTGGAATCGTGAACATATGATGCCACAAAGTACATTTTACAGTAATTATCCAATGTATTCGGATTTATTTTATGTAGTTCCAACCGATGCGAGAATTAATCAGTTAAGAAGTAATTATCCTTACGGAATAGTAGGCTCTACGATTTATTATACATTTACCAATACTTCAAAAATCGGGAATTGCGCCATCCCTGGAATGACTTATACAGGACGTGTGTACGAACCTATTAATGAATTTAAAGGAGATGTAGCGAGAAGTTTGTTATATTTTGCCGTACGATATGAAGGAAAGTTAGGCACTTTTAATTTTAATAACAATACCAATCCGGCTTCAGATACCAATCCTTTGGATGGCACAGAAGAAAGAGCTTTTGATCCAGCTTATATTGCGATGCTCCTTCAATGGCATCAGCAAGACCCTGTTTCTCAAAAGGAAATCGACAGAAATAACGCCGTATATACTTTACAGAAAAACAGAAACCCTTTTATTGATAATCCGACTTGGGTAAATGCCATTTGGGGACAAACTCCTGATACGGTTGCTCCACAAACACCTACCAATTTAGCAGTAACTCAAAACAGTGCTTATTTCACCACACTAAGCTGGACACCAAGCTCTAGTACAGATGTTATCGGTTATAAAATTTACCAAAACGGAACTTTGGTAGGAGCTACAAGAAATACAACTTTCAGTGTAGATCATTTAACTCCTTCAACAGCGTATACTTTTACCATTAAAGCTTATGACAACGGATACTTGCTTTCTTCGGACAGCAATACAGCCTCTGCAACAACTTTAGCTTCTGATAGCTACGCTAAAGATCTGATGGTTACAAAATATCTGGAAGGAACATCCAATAATAAGGGAATAGAAATCACCAATAAAACGGGACACCCTGTAAATTTGAGCAATTACAGATTATCAATTCAGTTTTACAGCGGCAGTAACTATTATTTTGTAGATCCTTATGAACTGGATGGGATCATTCAAGACAATGAAACGTTTGTCGTATTACATCCTGAAGCTAATTTTTCTTGTTATACCATTAATCAGGCAAAATTTGTAACTGCAGCTCCGCAAATGACGTATTCAGGAAGCCAGTATCTTGAATTAAGATATCAATCGACAACAGTAGATGCAATCGGAGTTTCCGGTGCAAGCAATTCTTCAACATTAGGAAATGTTTCTTTATACAGAAAGGCAAGTGTAACCCAACCTACGACAAGCTTTGCTATTTCTGAATGGGATTCTTATGCAAGCAATTATTGCCAGAACTTGGGATCATTATCAACTTCAGACCTTATCACTTCTCGCGATGAATCACTTAAAATCTATCCAAATCCTGCTAATGAAAACATTTTTGTAAGCGGAAAAACAGAAGAGATACAGTCTGCACAAATTTTAGACTACTCAGGAAAAGTGATTTCTACAGAAAAAACTCCGTTCAAAAGTAAAAAGAATATTTCCGTTCAGCACTTATCTACAGGTTCTTATTTATTAAAACTTGACGGGAAAATCTATCCGTTTATCAAAAAGTAATTTTACACTTTTACTATAACAACAAAAACCGCCAGAAAATCTCTGACGGTTTTTTATTTATAAAGAAACTAATTTTAGAAATCTAATGTAATTGATGCTCTTACAGCAGCTCCCATAATAGGTCTTGCCATTCTGATATCTCCTGTTCCTGTAAGCGGAGATCTCGGATCGCCTTCTGTAATTCCGATCGTATTGAAAATATTGGTTCCGTCAACAGCAAATCTTATTTTTCCCATCTGATAAGAGGTTCCTGCCCCGAATTCCGAAAATGAAGGTAAGATATTTTTGTCCGTATTCGCTTCATCCTGGAAACGTTTACCATAGTAATTCATGCTTACATACGCTCTCCATTGTTTGGTAATATTCACGGCCGGAGCAATATTAAAATAGAATTTCGGCATTCTTCTTACCGTATTTCCGTCGTAATCAAAGAAATTACCTGCTGAATCTGTTCCTGTGAAGTTTTTATATTTCGGATTCTGAATTGTTCCGTTAAAATTCACTTCCAGCAAATTATTGAATAATCTTGCATATCCTTCCAATTCCACTCCAAAGTTGGTGGTATTGGCAAATTTATTTTCAGAAGTTCCGTCAGAGAATACATCCGTAAATGAAAGATTTTTCAAAGTAGAGTAGAACGGAATCACCGCGACATCGAATGTTCTTGAATAATATTTATATCCAACTTCCAATTGATTGGTTGTTACCGGTTTTATCGCCGACAAATCATTCATATTATTATAGTACGCCTCTTCATTCGGAGATCTGAATCCATTAGAGAAACGTGCATAGACTGCATTTTCTTTATTGATTTTATAATTCAAAGCCGTTGTGAAAGACACTCTGTCTACATCATAGTACCAATACGTGTATTTATTTCCTAACACTGCAATATTATCATCAGCAGTAGTTGTCAAGAAAGAATGTGTTCCGTCTGTAGTTAATCCTGAATTATTCAGGTTTGCAGTAGTTGTATTTACACCATACCCCTTATAAGAATCTTTGCTGTAACGGATTCCTCCATTGAAACTCAAATTATCAGTAATATTATAATCTAAATTCAAATACAGATCATTCAGACTTCCCTGAACTTGAGAATCTCTGACTAGGAACGACATATCTGTAACTCCGTTATAAGTTTTAGAATATCCTGCGCTTGTCGGAGTTAAGGAAGTATCAACCAAATTCAAAAGTTCCGGTCGGTCTGAAGCGGTTGTTAAAATATTGCTCCAGTTCCAGTATTGATGAGATTTCCAGTTGGATTTATAAAAACCTGCCGTTACATTTCCTTTGTCAAATTTATAATTGAACTGTAAATCGTTTACGAAATTATTCATTTGCTTATCAATTGCCCAGAAACCCAACTTCTGAACATAAGCAGGATTTACAATTGCTCCGTTACTTACCAATGAATACTGATAATTATTTCCAGTGATTCCTTCTGACTGAGCAAAATCAGCCATTGTTTGAGGTCCTCCAGCCGGGAAAATTCCGGTATAATTCATATTGATATTCGTATACCTTGTTTTATTGATCACAGAGAAATTACCTCCCAAATCATATTTAAACTCAGCTCCCAACACATCAACTCTAGGATGAATTCCATCTTCTAAATTTCTATTGAAAAATCCACCTCCTGCTTGCGGAATATTTAACTGACTAATCGCTCTATAGCTGTATGTTCCATAATTAGCATCAAAACCAGGGAATTCTTTCAGATCATTTCCATTTTGAGACAAGGGAATAGGAAGGAAGAATGTATTTCTATCATCAAGCTTTTTATAATAAACTTTAGCATAACCTTTATCGAAGACATATTTCAGATTCATTCTGACTTGTCCGCCATTATTTGCTTTAAAACCTGTTTTTCTGATTCCGTTATCTGTTCTGTAAAAACCACCGACATTAAAGAATAATTTATCCTGTACCAAAGCACCACCCAGATTAACATCTGTACGCATCAAACCATACGTACTGGTCTCTACTTTTGTGGTTCCTTTAAAATCATTGCTTCCTTCTTTTGTAATAAAGTTGATCAAACCTCCGGGAGAATTATTAGCATAAATAGATCCTGAACCACCTCTCAAAGCTTCCAGCCTGCTTACAGAATTATCTACACGGAAGAAATTATCCGCATTGGCAAACTGCAAAGCTCCGTCTTCAAAAACCGGAAGTCCATCTTCCTGAACCTGCACAAATTCATAAGCTCCAGCAGAAGGGATACCCCTTGCAAAAAGGTTATTTCCCACTTCACCACCCGAAGTTTCCACTGCAAAACCAGGAACTCTTTGTAATAAAGCAGCTGCACTGATCGGGTTTTGCTTCTGAATTTCCTTTGCGGTAAACGTAGAAATTGCTGTACTGGATTCTATTTTCTTTTTTGGATTTGAGTTTCCTGTGATTACTACCTGATCAATAGATGCCGTTCTCGTAGAGTCCTGTGGAGTCGTTTCCTGAGCATACGTATTATTAAAATAAAGCGTTGCAATTCCGGCAAGTAAAAAGATCGATTTTTTTTTCATAGCCCTGTTAATTTATAGTTAGTTTTAATTTTGAGTTTGATCTATTTTAAACATTAAGAGTAGGTAAGGTTTTAAGTTGAATGAAGGAAAACATCAAAGATGTTTTATAAGCACATTACTAAATATTTGATAAAATCAAATCTCTTATTCTCCTTTTTAAACCATAACATCTTAATTCCTTAATGTTTCATTTTATTTTAGTTTAAGATACACTCCATTTGTCCATCCAAAACCATCCTGATTAGGATATTCTCCACCTCCTGCAACTGTTTCTATATCTAAAGCATTGTACTTCTCCATTAATTTCCCTGTGTTTTTATACACCCTTTCCACATTCGCACACCAATTTCTTTTTATCCTTTCTGCCAAGTCGTCAAAACCGTAATTTTTCATGGCTTTATAGCCCAACCATTGATATGGTGCCCAAGCATTCGGAAGATCCCATTGTTGTCCGGTTTTCTTTGTGGTGGTCACCAATCCGCCTTGATAGAGAAACTTGTCTTCAATATTTTTTGCAATAGACCTTGCCTGTTCTTCATTTGCCAATCCCAGAAACAAAGGATAAAGAATAGCAATATGTTCAGATGAGGTTGTTGTATTTTTCTTCCTGTGAAAATCTCTATAAGTCCCGGATTTCCCATCCCAGAAATACTTATCGATCATCTCTTTTCGGTTTTCGGCTTTTTCTTTGAAAATATTTTCTTTTTCCGTCAAATGTTGAAGCGATGAAGATTTTGCTAATGTTTTTTCCAAATGCCATAAAAGACAATTCAAATCAACTTGAGCCAAATTCAATGTTTCAATCGTCTGTATGTTTTCTCCGTCTGCAAACCATCTGCTGGAAAAATCCCAGCCCGATTCACAGGCGCTTCGTATGTTTCTGTAAAATTCGCCACCTGCATTTTCAGAATCTTCAATATCTATTAAATAACTTTCAGGACGTGGTTCGTTTTCTGCATCATAATATCTGTTTAAAACATCTCCATTACTGGTTTTCAATACTCTTTCTGAACTTGATCCATTTTCCAGCTTTTCAACGCCATTCATCCAGAAAGCATATTCTTTTTCTAGTGTATCATGATAGTTGATGTAAATATTTTCATCTTTAGTTGTTTCAAAAAGCAGATCCAGCATCAATGAAAAATACGGTGGTTGAGAACGACTTAAAAAATGAGTTCTGCTTGCATTCGGGACAAATCCAACGGTCTGAATCAAATAAGAACAGTTCTCAATAATGTTTTCCATCATCTCAATTCTTCCCGAAGCCTGTAAACCCAGCATGATATAATAGCTATCCCAATAGAAGAACTCATTGAAACGTCCTCCCGGAACAACATAAGGTTTTGGAAGTTTTAGTAAAGTTCCTTTTTCTTCGTAAGCTGTTCTCGTCAATTCATCCCAAAGTTTTTCAATATGCTCTTCAATTGGCAATTGTTCTTCTCTTTGAATCGAAACTTTTGCTCCTAAAAAGTCAAAATTCGATAGGACAAATTCTTTCAAATCAAAATTTTCCGACTGTTTTTCCGCTTCATATTTTACATTTATATCATCAATTGGAAATAACGGAACTGCATCGGTCATCATCTTTTGATCTTCGAAAATCTTTGATCGTTGAACATCATCAAAAAGAGTCTGAATTTCGTTTATGTATAATTGTTTGTTCATCTTTATTTTTTTGGATTTATTTTTAATTTATTCATGAAAATTGCTGAAATAATCAACAACGAAAGGGGAATTAAGGAAAGGTAAAACGCCTGCTGTCCGCTAAATTCCTGGAACACAAAACCGGTAATTATCGATCCTATTGTTCCTCCGATTGCAGAGAAAACTACGATTAAACCAGACATTGCACTGTGTAAGTATTTGGGAATCGATGCTAAAATCACAGAGTTAATACTTGGATAAATTGGAGCTAATAAACCTCCCATTAATGGAAATAAATACACAACCAATGGGGCATTTAACCAAGTTGTTCCAGCATCAATAGTAATGTTGTGAGTCAAAGGAAGTACCAATAAAATACTAATAGCGAAACCAACCACACAAAAAGAAACCACGTAGATCCAACTGAATTTCTTCGAGAAAAAACCAGATAAGAACCTTCCCAACGCAAAAGCTCCCGCCAAAACCGCTCCCGCCTGAATACTCATCGAAGTTGGAACTTTTAAAATTTCTTTATAAAAAGTCGGTGTCCAAGTCTGGAAACTTTGTTCAACCAACACAAAAAGGAATGTGCATAATAAAAAGAATAAGACTTTTCTGTAGCCAAACAAACTTGCACTGTTTTTTAAATCTCCCAGCAAATCTGTTTTTTCACTTTTTGCTTCATGTTCATCTAATTTTGTGAAGAATAAAAACAAAAATGACAAGGTTGAAATTCCACCCAACACCCAATATACATTCAGCCAATGGGTCGATCTTGGATTGTGGTCATCTATGAACAAGCTGAATAAAACATTTCCCATTAATACGCCGATCATAAAAAAACCTTCCAGATAACCCATAAAACTTGAATGTTCTTTATCTGTATTCGTCACCAATCCGATGGAGGTGAAAACTGAAATTTTAATTAAAGCGAAAGAAATTCCGACAATCGTAAATAAGAGTTTAAAAAACCAAAAAGCATTAGTGAAAGGCATCACAAAACACATACAGCTCACCAATAACAAAGCAATCAGCATTGATTTTTTGATTCCGATTTTTGGTAAAAATGATGCTAAAATGAATGAACAAATTGCAATCGGTAAATCTTTGAAACCTTCCAAAACACTCGCATGAGACTTGGAAATTCCGAAGTTTTGCTGAACCTGAAGAATCACGGTTCCTACAGAATTCAAAAGAATCGCAAAAACGAAATAATTTAAAAATAAAACTGCTTTAATATTGAAATTTTTCATTCATATAATTTCTTGTGGGCTAAGATAAAAGCATTTGACTTCACATTAATTTAACATGATAAATCAATATTTGAACTATATTAATATAATTATTATTTTAGCTAATAAAATTCGATTAATTAAATGAAAGTCACTTTTGAACGAGTCATTCCTGATGAAAAAAGCTCTTTTCGCACGATTCACAATAATTCGCCCATTTCTGAATTCAAATGGGAATACCATTATCATCCAGAAATTGAACTTGTCTGTGTGATTTCAGGGAGCGGAACCCGACACGTTGGCTATCATAAAAGTAATTATACGAATGGCGATTTGGTATTAATTGGTTCCAATATTCCTCATTCAGGTTTTGGTTTAAATTCTATTGATCCGCATGAAGAAATTGTGCTTCAGTTTAAAGAAGAAATTCTACAGTTTCCACAACAGGAAGTGGAGGCGAGGTCAATAAAAAACCTTTTGGAGTTATCAAAATATGGAATTCATTTTCATGATGAGGTACACAAAACAATGCTTCCAAAATTGGAATTAATGTTAAAATCAGAAGGATACAAAAGATACTTATTGTTATTGGAAATCTTGTTTGAGCTTTCAAAATGTGAAAATTATGAGCTTCTGAACAAGGAAATCATGCCTTATACGATTATCTCTAAGAACAAAACACGCCTTGAAAACATATTCACGTACGTTGAACACCACTTTGATAAAGAAATCAATATTGAAGATGTTGCCAAACTTGCAAATTTAACATTACCCGCTTTCTGCAATTTTTTCAAAAAAGCGACACAGATTACCTTTACAGAATTCGTGAATCGATATCGTATTAATAAAGCCTGTTTATTGATGGCACAGGATAAAAGTATATCAGAATGTAGCTACAGTTGTGGTTTTAACAATGTGACGTATTTCAACAGAATGTTTAAAAAATACACAGAAAAAACACCTTCAGAATTCATGAAGAACTTTGCCCATAATAAAGTGAATGTAGATTTAAAGGTAGAAGATGAGGTAAAAATTAAAGCTTCATTCTAACTTTATACCCATCATTTTATAGATTATTGATATAAGCAGATTCACTAATAATCAATATCTATAAGTCTTTCTGCTTATATTTTTTATTTATAAGTAATTATGCTTATATTTGCAAAATGATAGCGGTCATTACCGGAGATATTATAAATTCACAACACGCGGAAACGGAAGTTTGGATCACCAGACTTAAAAATCTTCTCGAAAATTGGGGAAGCGCTCCTCACACATGGGAAATCTACAGAGGAGATGAGTTTCAGTTCAAATGTAATATAGATGACGTTTTCTGGCGTTTCTTAGCCATAAAATCATTAATAAAAAGTCAGGAAAATTTAGACGTAAGAATTGCCATTGGAATTGGTGAAGAAAATTTTTCTTCTGAAAAAATCACCGAGTCCAACGGAACCGCCTATGTACATTCCGGAAGACTTCTTAATGATTTAAAAAACGACGGTCATACCGTTGCTATCAAAACCTCAAATGATTCAGTAAATAAAGATTTGAATATTCTTCTCAAATGGTCATCAAAGGATTTTGACAACTGGACAATGGCTACTTCAGAAATCATTCACGAGATGATTATGAATCAAGATATTACACAAGAAGATTTAGCAAAAAGGTTTAATATCTCACAGTCCTCCATAAGCCAGAGGCTGAAGCGTGCAAACTACGAGCTTATCGTAGAGACCAATCAATATTTTAGAAAGAAAATTTCAGAACTGTAAGATGATTTTTATTCAACTCATATTGGCACATTTACTTGGAGATTTTATTCTTCAGCCAAATTCTTGGGTTGCAGAGAAGGAAAACAAAAAACTAAAGAGTAAATATTTGTACCTTCATATTCTGATTCACACAGTGTTAAGTTTTATATTTCTTTGGAACTTAGAACTTTGGTGGGTAGCCGTTTTGGTGGGAATTTCACACTTTATTATTGATGCCACGAAACTGAGTTTTCAAACCATTAAAAATAAAAAAAGCTGGTTTTTTATCGATCAGGCTTTACATATTGTAGTGATCACAGGAGTTTCTTTTTATTTTAATGAATTCAATCTTGAATTTTTAAAAGATCAGAGCTTCTTAAAAATTTTGATGGCAGCATTGTTTTTAACGACACCTGCATCAATTTTTATTAAAATATTATTGTCTTCATGGACACCCGTTCCGGAGACCGTAAGTAATATACAAACCGAATCTTTATCGAGTGCCGGAAAGTATATTGGGATTTTAGAACGTTTACTCGTTTTCACTTTTATCATGGTGAATCACTGGGAAGGCGTAGGTTTTATGGTTGCAGCAAAATCTGTTTTCAGATTCAGCGACTTAGCACAGGCCAAACAAAGAAAATTGACAGAATATGTACTAATCGGTACGCTGTTGAGCTTTGGAATGGCAGTTTTAACAGGAATTTTAATTAAATAATAAAAATAAATCTAGTAAGAAATGGAAAAGAAAGAAATGTTGTACGAAGGTAAAGCAAAACAAGTATTTGCTACCGATAATCCTGATCAAGTAGTAGTACGTTTCAAAGACGACGCTACAGCATTTAATGCTCAAAAAAGAGGATCTGTTGATTTGAAAGGTGAAATGAACAACGCCATCACAACTTTGATTTTTGAATATTTAAATGAAAAAGGGATTAAGACTCATTTCATTAAACAATTGAACGAAAGAGAGCAATTGGTAAGAAAAGTATCTATTATTCCTTTGGAAATGGTGGTAAGAAACTATTCAGCAGGAAGTATGGCTCAAAGATTAGGAGTGGAAGAAGGAATTAAATCTCCGGTTACCATCTTCGATATCTGCTACAAAAAAGACGAATTGGGAGATCCGCTTATCAACGATCACCACGCTGTTTTCTTAGGTGCTGCGACTTACGAAGAGCTTGATGAAATGTATGAATTAACTTCAGATATCAACGAAATCTTGATCGATCTTTTCGACAAAATGAATATTATCTTGGTTGACTTCAAAATTGAATTAGGAAAAACTTCTGACGGTGAGATTATCTTAGCTGACGAAATTTCTCCTGATACTTGCAGACTTTGGGACAAAGACACGATGAAGAAGTTGGATAAAGACAGATTCAGAAGAGATCTTGGTGAAGTTACAGAAGCTTACGTTGAGATCTATAACAGATTGAAAAACGTGCTTGGTAAGTAATTAAGCTAGAAGTTGGATGCTGGAAGTTTATTGGCTAAAAACAAAGTTTAATAATAAACTTCAGACTTCAAGCTCCCAGCTTCCATCATTATAATTTAGAAAAAATAGAAATGAAAAGTTTAGACGTTCATAAAAGTGAATATTTAAAACAATTTGAAACTCAAACCTACGGAAGAAACCTTTTCAGAACGAAGGAAGAAGAAAGACTAGATGCTCCAAACGAGGAGTGCGGTATCTTCGGAATGTATTCTGATAATGATTTGGATACGTTTTCTCTTTCACAGTTCGGGCTTTTTGCATTACAGCACAGAGGCCAGGAAGCTTGTGGTATTTCTGTCTTAAAAGACGGAAAAATCACCAATATGAAAGATGAAGGATTGGTTTTGGATGTTTATAAAGAGATCCCGGATCCTGAAACTTTTATGGGAAATTCTGCAATCGGACACACTCGTTATACGACTGCAGGAGACAAAAAGAAATATAATTTCCAGCCATTTTTCGCGAAAAACGAATATGACCAAATCATCCTTTCCATTGCACACAACGGTAACCTTACCAATGCAAAAGAATTGAAAGCTCAATTGGAAGCTGAAGGGGTTGTTTTCAGAGCAACTTCGGATTCTGAGGTGATCTTAAGATTAATTCAAAAAAATCTTGATCTTGGACTTCGTGGAGCCATCAAAGCGACTATGGAGAAAATTGAAGGAGCCTATTCAGTTGTGGGAATGACAAGAAATAAATTCTTTGCATTCAGAGATTTTAACGGGATCAGACCTTTGGTTTTAGGAGCCATCAACGAAAATTCTTACGTTGTCGCTTCTGAATCTGTAGCGTTAGATGCTGTTGGAGCTCAATATGTTCGTGATATTTTACCGGGAGAGATCATTTATACGAATGAAAACGAACCTGGAAAACTTCACTCTATTATGGTTGATGAAAGTAAAGCGAAACAAAGAATCTGTTCTTTCGAGTACATTTATTTTGCAAGACCTGACTCTTCTTTAGAAAATATCAACGTTTACGAAATCAGAGAAAAATCGGGAGAGAAAATCTGGGAACAAGCTCCTGTAGAAGCTGATTTGGTAATTGGAGTTCCTGATTCGGGAGTTCCGGCTGCCATTGGTTTTGCTAAAGCTTCGGGAATTCCTTTCCGTCCGGTTCTGATTAAAAACAGATATATCGGAAGAAGTTTCATTGTACCGACTCAGGAAATGAGAGAAAGGGTAGTGAACCTGAAGTTGAATCCTATCATTTCTGAAATCAAAGATAAAAGAGTAGTTATCATAGACGATTCTATCGTTCGTGGAACAACCTCAAAAAGATTGGTTAAAATCCTTAAAGATGCAGGAGTAAAAGAAATTCACTTCAGAAGTGTTTCGCCACCAATTATCGCCCCTTGTTATTTAGGAATTGACACACCATCAAAAGATGACTTGATTTCTGCAAATATGACAACCGAAGAACTTAGAAATTATTTAGGAGTAGATTCTTTAGAATTTTTAAGCATAGATAATCTAAAAACCATTTTAGGTTCTGCTAATCACTGCTTCGGATGTTTCACAGAAGAATATCCTGTAGGAAAAGGAGAAGAATTAGAATTATTTAATTAATTTTCTTTCCACTCTATAAAAATAAAATGTCAGACTTAAATTTTAAGTCTGACATTTTTTATTGAAAACAGATTGTTTAGAATTTATATGCTACACCAACTTGGAATACGTTGTTTCTGATAGCATCACCCGAATTGTTTTCTACGATATCTGTAGCTCCGGCAACGAATCTTGCGGTAACCCCAAATCCTTGTGCGATGTAATAACCTGCTCCAATTCCGACACCAAAGTCGAATCCTTTGTAGTAGTTATCTACATCTACAGAACCTCCGTCTCCTTTAATTTTTTTACTAATTGCAAAACTGAACTGTGGTCCGGCTTCCAAATATAGTTCAGGAAGAACATTGTACTGTAACATTACAGGAACTGAGATATAATCAAGATTTAATTTCACACTTGAATAATCTTTATTTTTTGCTCCCATTCCACTGTACAAAACCTCCGGCTGTACACTGAAAGAAGTTGCTACCGGAATATTTGCAAATACACCTCCGTAGAATCCTGCTTTTGCTTTCGCATCGTCAGCATTGATAGAAGATACATTAAGACCCGCTTTTACACCAAATGATACCGGCGAAGCTGAAGCCTTTGCTTTTTGCTGTGCAAACGTTAAAGAACTGATTGCAAGAGCAATTCCTAAGATTGTTTTTTTCATAATTGTTATTTGATTGATGATTTATTAATTTTCTATTCTTTAGTATACAAATTTCTTGCCAAAATTTATTAATTTAAATTAATATTCATAAAAAACAAAACACATTTCATCAAAACAAACAAATATTTAAACACCTATTTTCCAGTTAACTCCAAACAAAAATGTCAGACTTAAAAAGTAAGCCTGACATTTTTTATTGAAATTAAAATTTGTTCTCTGATTATTCTAAACCTTAGAATTTAAATGCTAAACCAACCTGGAAAGTGTTATTTCTAACAGCATCTCCATTATTTTCTTTGAAAATATCAGTTGCTCCAGCTACATATCTTGCCGTAAGACCAATATTAGGAGTAAAATAATATCCTGCTCCAATACCAATACCTAAATTAAAAGTATTCAAGTCATCTTTGTAATTGTCAGATTTTGTTGATTGACCTGTTTGTTCGTTTTTAATCTTATTGGTAGCACTTACCATTAAACCAAACTCCGGTCCTGCTTCTAAATAAAAGTTCGGAACGAAATTATACTGGAACATTACAGGCACTGCCACATAATCCAATTTTGTAGAAGCTGAGTATTTATTTCCTAACACTGTATATTCTGATTTTTCGCCATATTGAGTATAAAGTACCTCCGGCTGAATGCTGAATGAACTAGCAATCGGAATATTAGCAAAAACACCTGCATTAAAACCAATTTTTGATTTTTGATCATCTAATCCTTCATCTTTAGAAAGTGAAGAAACGTTCATCCCTGCTTTTACACCAAATGCAACCGGACTAGATGAAGATTTTGTCTGCTGTGCAAACGCCAATGTACTTGCCGTTACTGCTAATCCTAAAATTAACTTTTTCATAACTTTAATTTTTTAATGCTTACTATTTCTAATTTTAAATTTTACTACTGTCTAAGTTTTTCATTAGACGGAGAGTATCTTTCAAATTGCTTGCCAAAATTAAAAACGGAGAAAAAGCCAATAAAAAACCGTCGGAAAATCCGACGGCTATAAATTGTATTAATTTAATAATCAATAAAATAAAAACATTCCAAAATTCATGTTTAGAATAGTTCTAAATTTATTTTTTCATTAAAAACACCTTCATTTTTAAACAGAAAAACTAAGCATTATTCAATTTTCTATAGAAATTTAATGATTCTTGGATGTTATTTTGACTGCATTGGTGATCAAAAATACATGCTCCGATTTCTGAAAGCAATGAAAAATTGATTTTACTGTCTACATTCTTTTTATCATTCAATAATAAAGCAAAGATATCTTCATCTTTAAAATCACTAATATCTAAATAAGGATAGTATTTTTGAACGTTCTCAATAATGATATTTTCTTCTTCTTCTGATAACAATCCTTCAAGATAGGAGAGGTGTGCCTCACAAATCATTCCGGCTGCAACTGCTTCTCCATGAAGAATAGGATTTCCCTGTCCAAGACATAAGCTTTCGATAGCATGACCAATGGTATGGGCAAAATTTAGCGTTTTCCTGATATTTTTCTCATGAAAATCCTGCTCTACAACATCCTGCTTAATATTCATAGAAGTCTGAATATGGGGAATCACACTTTCTATATCTAATTTATTGATGCGTATAAGATTTTCCCAATGAGATCTATCAGCAATCAATCCATGTTTCAGCATCTCGGCAAAACCGCTTCTTAATTCTTTAAAAGGAAGGGTTTCTAAGAATTTTGGATATACAAAAATCTGCTCCGGGAAGGTAAAAGTTCCCACCATATTTTTAAAATGCATCAAGTCGATTCCTGTTTTTCCTCCTATAGAAGCATCACACATTGACAGAAGGGTTGTAGGAATATTGATAAACTGAACTCCTCTTTTATAGGTAGAAGCAACAAAACCTCCCATATCGGTAATTACTCCACCTCCTAAATTAATAACCAGTGCTTTTCTATCTGCCTGCATTTCTGTCAAAATTTCCCAAAGCTGATTGGCAGTCTGGATATTTTTCATTTCTTCACCCGCTTCTATCTCAAGAATTTCAAACCCTAAATCCGTCTCCATATTTCCTAAAAGAACAGGAAGACAATATTCATGGGTATTTTCATCAACAAGAATAAAGATTTTGCTAAACGTATTTTCGTGTAAGAATTCGTTTAATTGAGAAAAATTATCATTTAATATTGTTATCATTTTCTGATTTTCTGTAGGGTTATTTATAAAACTATATTGCAAAGTTATGATTCTTAATTTTTAACTCGTTATTAAATTACTATCTTTGCACAAATATTTAGCATGAGCAGAGACAATAATTCAGGAAGACCAAAGAAACCAAGAAGTTCAACAAGAAATAATTCTGATGATTCTCGTGCTTCAAGATCAGGAAATTCTTCTGGTTCAAAACCTTTCAAAAAGTCTTTTCCTAAAGCGGGAGAAAGAAATTCAGATTCCAGAAAAAGTGGTGGTACAAGTTACCAAGACAGAATGGATAAGAAGTTTGGGAAAACTGAACAAAAAGACTTTATTACCAATTCGAGTGAAGAAAAAAAATCGTTCGGAAAATCAGCTCCAAAAAGAGGCGGAAGCAGACCTAATACCTTTGATACAAGAGATAAGTATGAAAGAGGTAGCTTAAAATACGGAAGAAGACCGGGAAGTGGTGATGATAGAAATCAGGATGGTGCAAAATCTTTCGTACAAAAAAGAAGGCTGAACAAAATAGAAAAAGATATTCATAAAGATACTATCCGTCTTAATAAATATATTGCCAATTCAGGAATCTGCAGCAGAAGAGAAGCAGATGAACTGATTACTCAAGGTTTAGTAGAAGTAAACGGAAAAGTGGTAACTGAAATGGGATATCAGGTTCAGAAAACGGATAAAGTAGTTTTTGACGGACAAAATATCACTCCTGAAAAACCGGTTTATGTACTTTTGAATAAACCAAAAGGATATATTTCTACCACAAAAGACGATAAAGCAAGAAAAACGGTAATGGATTTAGTAGCCAATGCTTCTCCATATCGTGTTTTCCCTGTGGGAAGATTGGACAGATCAACAACAGGGGTTATTCTTTTAACAAATGATGGACACATGACAAAGAAATTGACGCACCCATCATTTGATGCTAAAAAAATCTATCATGTAACGTTAGATAAAAAGTTAACTCATGAAGATATGAAGTTAATTGCAGAAGGAATTCGTTTGGACGAAGGAGTAGCGGTTGTAGATCAGATTTCTTTCATTGAAGGTAAACCTAAAAATGAAATAGGTATTGAGATTCACATTGGATGGAACCGTGTGATCAGAAGAATTTTCCAACGATTAGGATATGAAGTGGAGGCTCTTGACAGAGTAATGTTTGCGGGACTAACGAAGAAGAATATCAAAAGAGGACACTGGAGAATCCTTACTGAACAAGAAGTAAACAATCTTAAAATGCTTTAATTCATAAAGTAATTTTAAAATCAATAAAAAAGACGCTGAAATATTTCAGCGTCTTTTTTTATTTTCTGTCATTCTGACGAAGGAAGAATCTTTTAATTAATAGGATTCTTCCTTCGTCAGAATGACAGTTTATATTGTTATAATAATTACCCTAAAACCGTCACGCCTTTCTGAATCATTTCATAAATAGCATCTCTTCCGTTTTCCGGTTTTACATTTACTGCTTTGGTTCCGTTAAAATGCAGACATGTAATATATCCGTTGGCAACAGCATCTGTACACGTAAACTTCACACAATAATCCATTGCTAATCCTACGATCTCCACCAACTGAATTTCATGATATTTTAAGAAGTCATCTAATCCCGTTTTCATGAAGTGATTGTTATCTTGAAACCCGCTATAACTATCGATTTCGGTATTTTTACCTTTCTGAATGACATGAGTTACTTTATCTCTGTTCAGATCTTTATGAAATTCTGCCCCGAAAGTTCCCTGCACACAATGATCGGGCCACATAAACTGAGGAACACCATTTAGAATAATGCTTTCACCCACTTTTCTATCATTATTACTTGCGAAACTTTTATGATTTGCAGGATGCCAATCCTGAGTCAGTACAATCTGATCGTACTCATTTTCTTCCATCAGAAGATTGATATAAGGTATTACTTCATTTGCTCCTGGAACAGCCAACGCACCACCTTCACAAAAATCATTTTGTACGTCAACTATTATTAATGCTTTTTTCATATTTAGAATTCTCGAATTTTTGATAAATGTACAAAAACTAACCTTCAAAAAATTGTCCAAAAATTAATTATCGGACAAATCGGCATTGTAATAGCAAATTCAATCATCATCCTATATTCCGGATATCCCATATCAATAGCGTATCTTTGCACAAAATAAGTTTTTATGTCATTTGAATCTCTAGGATTATCACACAATATTATACATTCCGTTAAAAAATTGGGATATTTAAAGCCATTTCCAATTCAGGAGCAGGCTGTTCCGGTTATTTTACAAGGAAAAGATCTGATGGGAATTGCACAGACAGGTTCCGGAAAAACTGCTTGTTTTGTGATGCCTATTTTAGAAAAACTACAAAATACTGAAGTTAAGAAAGACCGTAATGTTCAGGTTTTAATATTGGTTCCTACGAGAGAGTTGGCGATACAGATAGATGAAGTTTTCAGAGCTTTTACAGAAAATTTGAAACGTGAAGTCCGTACAATGGCTGTTTATGGAGGAGTTTCTATCAATCCACAAATGAAAGGAGCGTTTGGTGTAGAAGTCCTTATTGCAACACCTGGTCGTTTATTAGACTTAATTGAGCACAACGCATTAAGTATTTCCAGAATCCAGCATTTAGTCATTGATGAAGCTGATAAAATGTTTCAGTTAGGTTTTGGTGAAGAAATGAATAAACTTTTTGCCATGATGCCTGTAGCAAAACAAGTCACCTTGTTTTCTGCGACTTTGAATGACAAGGTTTCCGAAATGAAGGAGCGTTTATCAATCAATCCTACGATTATTGAAATCAAAAAAGAAGAGGTTGAAATTGATAATATTGAGCAATTGGCTTATCACGTTGCTCCGGAGAATAAAGGTCCTTTTTTACGTTATTTAATCAAAGAGAAAAACATTGAAAAAGCTTTAATTTTTGTTTCTTCCACAAGATCTGCCGATAATCTGGTAGAAAAACTAAAGAAGAATAAAATAAAAGCGGTTGCTATTCACAGTCAGAAATCGCAGGGGGCACGTAGGAATAATTTAGAAGAATTTAAAGGAAAAGGCGCTCAAATTTTAGTTGCAACAGATTTAATTGGTCGTGGAATCCATATTGATGCCTTGCCTTATGTTATCAATTATGAGCTGCCACGTTCGCCTTTAGACTATATTCACCGTATTGGTAGAACAGGACGTGCTCATGAGAAAGGAACTGCGATAAATATCCTGACAGATGATGAATTACAGCATTTCCGTGTGATTCAAAAGAAAATGGGGAAGAAGGTGACTTTACAAAGAACAGAAGATATTAATTTACACGGTTATTAGTATTTACTTTAAATATAAAAGAGCTTCAATTTTAATAGAATTGGAGCTCTTTTCGTATTTGGAATTCTCTATTTTTTAATAATTTTACAAAGCTGATTTTATTAATTAGCGATACTTAAAATCAACAAAATTGTTTATGAATAATTTAGATCAAAAAAGATTCCCAATAGGTGAATTTCTACAACCACAAACTATAAGTAACGAAGAAGTTTCCGAATTCATAGACACAATCAGTGATTTTCCGAAAAGAGTAAAAAAACTGGTAGAAAACTGGTCAGACGAACAACTGGATACGCCTTACAGAGAAGGAGGATGGACGGTACGACAGCTTATCAATCACCTTGCAGACAGCCATATCAATAGTTTTACAAGATTCAAACTGGCTTTAACGGAAGATAATCCAACAATAAAACCTTACGACGAAGCAAAATGGGCAGAACTTCCGGACAGTAAAACAATGCCGATAAAATCGGCTTTGAGAATGCTTAAAGGAACACATCAACGATGGACGGTTTTACTTAAAAGCCTTTCTGAGGAACAATTCAACCGAACTTTTCATCATCCGGAGCACAATATCAATTATAATTTAAAAAACTCTCTTGCTTTATACGCTTGGCATTGCAATCACCATTTTGCACACATTGAAAATCTGAAGAACAAAAAAGGTTGGTAAAAAAAACGCTTCATAACCGATATTTTTTTGAGGAGATCAAATCGAGAATCTCTACACTTTCTGCTGATTCTGAAAAGAAATGGGGCAAGATGAACGTAGCTCAAATGCTGTATCATTGTGATCTGGTGCTACAGGTTCCTCTTCAAAATATGAAACTTCCAAAGATTAATTTCATGTTCAGAGCCATAGGAGTTTTCACCAAAAGAGAAATGCAAATTTTTAATAACGGAATTCCTCATAATATGCCTACTTTTCAAAAACTAATCGTTAATTTTGAATGTAGTTTTGATGAAACCAAAAACAACCTTTTAAAAACACTGGATTCTTATTGGAATGCCTTTGAAAATGATCGTTTACCAAAGGAACACGTTCTTTTTGGTAATATGACAGAAAAAGACTGGGGATTTTTGGAGTATAAACATCTTAATCATCATCTTAAACAATTTAACGTATGAGTTTTTTTGATAAAATATTCGGAGGAAAAGAAGAAGCAAAAGAGCAAAAATCATTTTGGAAAAAAATAGAATCCGAAGATGATCTGAGAATTGTTATTGAAAATTCTTATGCCTATAAAGTTGCCATATTCAAACATTCAACAAGCTGTTTTATCAGTAAGACAGTCCTGAAAAACTTTGAAAGAGAGATAGAAAATCTTGAAAATAAAGAGGATATCGCAGATTTATATTTCTTAGACTTACTGGCATTCAGACCTATCTCTAATAAAATTGCGGCAGATCTTGATATACGACACGAAAGCCCTCAATTGCTTGTCATAGAAGATGGTAAAGTAATTAATGACGCTTCTCACCAAAATATTTCTATAAATCAGTTATCATAATGAAAAATATCAATACTTATTTAGCAAACATTCTCGAAGTTCCCGTAGAAAATGTGAATACATGCAGTCTTCATTATGAAGTTAAAAAAGTGGCTAAAAATGATTTCCTTTTACGATACGGAGAAATCTGCAGATATAATTTTTTTGTAGAAAAGGGATTGCTTAAGATGTATTCCATTGATAAAAATGGAAAAGAGCACATTATTCAGTTTGCACCTGAAAGCTGGCTGATTTCTGACAGAAGCAGCCTTTATTTCAATGAAAAATCGGTGTATTATATTGAAGCTGTAGAAGATTCTGAAGTGTTATTGTTGCAGCCTGATTTTTTCAAAAAATTGATGGAACATTTCCCTACAATTGCTCCCAAGAATGATATTCTACTTCAGAAACATGTAAGAAGCCTTCAAAACAGAATCAATTCGTTGTTGGGAGAAACAGCAGAGGAAAGGTACCTGAAATTCATCAAAATGTACCCGGATTTGTTATTAAGAGTTCCGCAATGGATGATTGCTTCTTATTTAGGAATTACACCTGAAAGTTTAAGCCGCGTAAGAAAGGAACTGGCAAAGAAAAACTTTGTGACAGATAAATAAAACAAAATCAATTCATTGACGATAGAATAAAAATCATTTTCTTTTTAGGAAATGATTTTTATTATGCACTAATTTCAAAGCTGTGCTTATTTTCGTTCGTTATACTTTTGTAATATTCTGATGGTGTTTTACCGATTATTTCTTTAAAATAACGGTTAAAAGACGATTTAGATTTAAAACCCGCTTCATAAGCAAAAGACAGAAAATTAATATTCTCATTTCTTTCAATGGCTTTTTCCACTATATTTTTAAAATATTCAATGCGGTATTCATTGATGTAGCGATAAAAAGGTTTTTGTCTATAACCGTTCAGCATCTCACTGATCTGATATTTGTTGATTTGTGTTTGTAATGCCAGTTGATCAAGGTTCAAATCACAATCTCTGTACAATTGTTTTTGCCTTACAGACTGATCCATTTTATGCCAAAGTTCACTGAATTTTATTTCGTAATCAACCGTATTTAATGATAAATTCTCTTCATTAAAGTTTTGATTGAATGGTACTTCAAGATTATTATTTAAATCTATTTTTAAAGATGGAGTAGTTTCGGTTTTCAAGCTTTTTCTTACAATTAAAAGACAGATGACCAATAGTAAAAAGTAAGCAACAGTTCTTATTGACAGATTGATTAATTGGTTTTCTTCAGGATAAAGATAAAGCAATGTTTTGGAAGCAATTACTCCTAATTCCATAACCAGGATACAATAAGAGATTCTTGTAATCACATCATGTTCCACCTTTTCAAGATTTTCAGTCTGTGCTTTTCTGACTATTAAAATGCTTTTTAGAGGATAATATAAATTAATGATAAATATTAAATACAAACTGAAATTGTTATACAAATCGAGCAGCCTCTGATCTGCATGATTTAGAATAACAAACACACAGGAAATGGTAAAATAAGCGATCATTAATACAAAAAGCGGAATAAAAATATACCATTTACTTGCAACCGAAAATTCCTTTTTTGTTTTACTCAACGTGTACAAATAGATCAAAGGACCATAACATACTCCAATGAACGTATTCATCTGCTGTCTGATACTTTCGTCAAGGATAAAATTAAAGATTACGAACTTGATCGTCAAATGAACGGCAATCGCTGAAAGCAGAAAAATAAACAGATAATTTGATACAGACTTTTTCTCTCTGAACTGTAAAAGCCAAAGCGCGACAAGTGCCTGAAAAGCCCCAATAATAACTATATATTGCATTCTTCCTTAGGTTTTCACAAAATAAATATAAAATCTTCATTTTATCATTCATAAGTCTATTATCTATCTATTAAAAATTTTATTTACAATTTAACATTAGGTTCATAAATAAATAACAAATAGTTAAATAAAAATAAAACACTGTAATTCAATGTATTAAAAGTATAAATCCAACGAGTGACACGTTAAAGAATTTGATTTTTTCCTTCGGACGAATAGAAATGTTTCATCCCCCACATTTGCATCAAAAAAAAATCTATGAACAATTCAATTGGTTTTTCAAAACAAAAGTCAAGAATCATTCAGATATCTGCATTTTTTCTGATGGCATCTTTGGGAACCATTCATGCACAGTCAATCAAAGGAACCGTTGTAGGCAAAACAAACGGAGCACTTCCGGGAGCCAATATTTCAATTGTAGATGCAGATGCAAAAGCAGTTTCAGCATTAGACGGAGATTTCAATCTTCTTTCACCAAAGTTGGGAGAGATCAATCTAAAAGTAGAGTATATCGGATATGAAACAAGAATTTTCCCGATCACTATAAAAGAAGGAACCAACGATATTGGCTACATAACGATTGCTCCTGAAGAAAAAAAGAGCAAGGAAAAGGTAAGCGATATTCAGCAGGTTGTCATTTCAAGACCGAATGCTTTAACTCAGGCTAAAGCGTACGAAATCAAGAAAAACAACAACGCCATCATGGAAGTAATTGCAGCTGATGCTATTGGAAAACTTCCGGACAGAAATGCTGCAGAAGCCGTACAAAGAGTTCAAGGGGTTGCTGTAGCAAGATATCATGGGGAAGCGGATCAAGCAACCGTAAGAGGAACTCCTTTTTACTGGACATCGGCTCTGTTTAATGGAAACAGATTGCCAAGTGCCAATGTAATGGGAAACAGATCATTTGTTTTGGATGTAGTCCCATCTGAATTGATTCAGTTTGTACAGGTTTCAAAAGCTGTCACTCCGGATATGGATGCTGATGCAATTGGTGGAAGTATCAATTTTATTACCAGAACTGCGCCTGCAAGAAAAACATTAAGTGTGAGTGGAGCAGGTGGTTATAACACCTTTTCACACAACGGAACTTATAATGGTTCAATTGTTTATGGTGACCGTTTCTTCAAAAATAAGTTAGGCGTAATTTTATCAGGAGCAATTTGGGACAGACAATGGGGAGCGGATGCTTTTGATGTGACCTATAACACCGGATTATCCAATGATACAGAACGTAAGTCAATCAATACAGTGATGATGAAGCGTTATATGGGTACCAGAAGAACAATTGGAGTCAACGGAGGTTTAGAGTATAAATTTAATGCGAATAACAAAGTATATTTCCGTGGAATGTACAATAAGTTTGATGACATACGTCCGGTATACGAATCGTATGTAGATTATACCAATAAGAGGTATCAATACAATTTCAGATATTCTCATTATCAGACCGAACTATACGGAATGGAATTAGGAGGAGAACATACATTGGCTCCAAAATTAAGCTTAGACTGGATGGCAAGTAATTATCAGGCAAATTATTTCTTAGATACTCCATCTACCAATGATACTAAAGGACTTCCTATCGCTACTTTCAGACAGAAAATTAATGGTGGGTTTAATAATTTAACCAATGGAAGAAGATATTGGGGCTTTGATTCTCCTACTGGAACAGGAGGTAATTATTTAGACTACAGTTCAGATGTTACCAATCCTTCAGAAGTAATGAGTGCCGATAAATTATTACTTTCTCAATTGGTAATTGCAAAATTGGATAACAATGAGCGAGACAAAATTGCAAGGGTAAATTTAAAATATGAATTGAATCCTAGTATTACTTTCAAAGTAGGAGCAAAATACAGAACAAAACAAAGAAACAGCACTTACGGATATAATCAGGTGTATGTTCCGACTACAGCCAATTTATTAAGCTTATCTCAATTGTCTACCGAAGCAGCTCCAACAGGAACTCAGTTTTTAGGAGGAATGAATAATAATTTAGATGCTTATATTATGAATCCACCAACGAAAGGGCAACTTTTTGATTTGTTTTCTCCAGGATTCTTATCCCAAAATAATTTCAAAGATTATTCTAGTGCAGCAACTAATGCAACAAGCGTTTACAATGGTGAAGAAAATGTAATGGCAACGTATGCAATGGCAGAAATAAAAGCATCTGAGAATTTTAAAATTATCGGAGGTTTTAGAAATGAATCTACAAGATTATCATTGTATGGTTCTAAATCTACCTCACAAGGTATTTCCCCTTCAACAGTGGAAAGTAATTACAATGCTTTCTTACCTATGTTGCACATGAAATATAATTTTACGCCAAAAGCTAATGTAAGATTTGCCTATACAAGATCGTTTGTAAGACCAAATTTTGGAAGTATGTCTCCGGGAGTGAGTATTGATAATACGGGAGGTACAAATACAATTACACAAGGAAACCCGGATCTAAAACCTACATTCAGTGATAACTTCGATTTGATGGGAGAATATTACTTCGACAACATCGGTCTTCTTTCCGGAGGAGTGTTCTATAAAAAAGTATCGGATGTTATTTTTGATGATGCTTCTATGATGGATATCAATGGAACCAACTATCTGGTGAAGCAGGCTAAAAACCTTAATGATGCAAATTTAGTGGGCTTTGAAGCAGGAATCAACAAACGTTTCGATTTCTTACCTGGTTTTTTTAGTGGCTTCGGAGTTGAATTCAACTATACCTATATTGATTCAAAGGTGGATGTTCAAAGAACTGACGGTAGTTTAATTTCTGACAGAACCACATTACCTAATCAGTCTAAAAATATGTTTAATGCCATTCTGTACTATGAAAACAGTAAGTTAATGGTTCGTCTTGCAGCTAATTACAGAGGTAAATCTGTAGAATCTATTAACCAGCAATTGGGAAGTCAGTATTACATCTGGTCTGATAAAAACTTTACGGTAGATTTTTCTGCGAGCTACGATATCTCTAAAAAAGTTAAGCTATTTGTAGAGTTAAACAACATCAACAACGAAAGTTTAAGACAATACATGGGAGATAACAAACAAAGAATTACTTCTCACGAATGGTATGGAAGCAGAGGACAAATAGGTATTCGTTGGCAAGTATTTTAATCTAAAATCTTATTATAAAAATGAAAAAAATAATTTTAACATTGGCAATCGCTACATTAGGAGTTTCAGTACATGCACAGATAAAAGACAGCGCAAGACGTGTCGTAAAGATGGAAGGTGCATACAATTTCAGAGATACAGGAGGGTACAAAACCACTGACGGAAAAGAGGTAACATTAGGAAAAGTATTCAGAAGTGATGCGATCGACAAATTATCTGATCAAGATTTAAAAACTTTTAAAGATAAAAAGATCGTAACCGTAGTAGACTTCAGAGGAGTGGAAGAGGCAAAAAAAGCACAGGACAGACTTCCTGCAAACACTTCTTACATTCTTTGTCCGGCAGGAAGCAATAATCTTCCTACCGCTCAGGATATGGCAAAATTTTTAAAAGACAAGAACTTCCTGTTTGACATGTATGGAGAAGGAGGATTGCCTTATTTTGGAGAAAGATACAGAACCTTATTCGTTCAGTTATTAACCCTAAAACCGGATGAAGCATTACTTTTCCACTGTACAGGAGGACGCGACAGAACCGGAATGGCATCCGCTTTATTCTTAAATATTTTAGGAGTTCCTCAAGATGTCATTGAAAGTGATTATGTTGCTTCAAATTATTACTTGGCTAAAAATCCTACCATGAAAGGAATGTATTCCGGACTTTCAAAAATGTCTGGATTAACAGAAGCCGAAATCAAACAGCAAATGGAACTAAGACCTGAACTGATCAGAAATTTCTTCGCTGCCATTAATAAAAAATACGGAAGCGTAGAAAACTTCTTCCAGGTTGAAATGGGAATCGGACCGAGAGAAATTGCAGTTTTAAAACAAAAATACCTTAAGTAATAAATTGTGAATCGTCATTTTGCCTTGCTTGGTCATATTTAAATTTTATTTCAAATTTACTATACTTTCAAACCAAAATGGGCAACTGACTATTTTTCAAACCCCTAGTTAGATTTTTATTAAGATAAGCCGTGTAGAATGTTCTCACGGCTTATCTATTTTCAGAAGCTTTCAGATTAAAACTTTTCTGCAAGTCACTCCACGCTCCACCGTTATAGACATTTTTAAAGCCTTTTTCTTTTAAAATACTTTCTACTTTTACACTTCGCAAACCATGCGAACACACCGTGATATAGGTTTTATCAGGATCAAGTTCAATATATCTTTCTCTGATCGTTCCCAGAGAGATATTCTGTGATCCCGCAATATGCCCCGTTTCAAACTCTTTTTCCGTTCTTACATCCAGAATGATGGCTCCGTTTTTAATTAGTTTATCCAAACCGTCATCAAGCGTCTGATATTTGTATACACGATACACTATATAGATCAGCAAAGCGATTCCGCAAAAAATCAATATATTTTTCATAGTTTGCTCAATATTTTTTTGTCAATATAAAATGTCCCAAACGGAATAAAACACGCTAAAAGCACTTTCCAGGTGGTCTCTTTAAACTTCCAGTTCTGCTCAATCCCAACGCTTAACGTATTGAATAAGAACAGGAGAAATAAAGAACCGTGAATAGGCCCCATCATCTTTACAAAAGCCGGATTATCAAACCCATATTTCATGGGAACGGCGATAAATACTAAGGTTAACAAAGAAATCCCTTCAAGAATCGCAATGATTCTTAAACGCCCGATTTTGGTTTTAAATAAATCAATCATAATTATCTGAAATAAGGTCTGTTAGCAAGAGGGGAAAACGGCCACGGAATGGCAATAAAGATGATGAGTAAAGCAATCAGAAAGTAAATCAGCATGGTTTTAAACCTCTCTTTATCAGTTTCTTTTCTTTTTGAAACGGCTGATCCGATGGTAATTAAAATAATCGAAAACAACATCAGGAAAATATGAATAAGCCCGAAAAACAAAAGATCAAAAGATTCTTTCGCTTCGTTGAAATTCTTCCAAAAGTATTTAATAATCGGACTTTGAGAATATAAGGTAATCCCCAACACCAGCTGAATATGGGCAATGGTTGCCGTCCAGTGTCTCACAGAATTATCCGTATTTGAAAATACTTTATTAGAAAAATAGCCTTGATACGCTCTGAAAACAGAATAAAATAAACTCAATACAACCAGCCATCGAAAAGTGGAATGCAGAAAGGTAAGTGTCTGATACATCATCAAATTTTTATGAACAGGACAAAGGTATGATAAAAACATACTAATCAGTATGTTTTTAATTAAAAAAATTATTTCAACGTATCAAAATAAGACTTAAGTCCTTTTAAATAAACAAGATAAACAGATTTTGAATTTTCCAATTTTCCTAAATTCCGTACTCCCCAATAGCCGGATAAGACAAAAATGGCTACTTCTTTTGCGTTCACATCTGCTTTTACAATCCCGGTTTCTTTTCCTTTTTCAATAGAATCAATCATGGTGCTTTCCCACTGCTGAGAAAGATGGTTCAGAGCTTTTGTAAATTCAATATTCCAGGGAGCCATTTCCTGCGTAAAATTGGAAGCAGGACAACCGTATTCAACCTTTAAATTTTCGTTTTCGATCAATAAATTGTACATTAATTCATAAATCGCATCCAACGGATTTACAACCGATTGAAAAGGTTCAATAAAAGTATTTTTGAATTTGGGGATCATGAGTTCATTGATGATCGCCAAACCCATTTCGTCTTTGGTTTTAAAGTGATAATAGAAAGCCCCTTTCGTCACCTGGGTGGTGGCAATAATCTCATCTACACTGGTCGTTTGGTAACCATTGACGTAGATAAGCTCAAAAGCTTTTTGGAGAATATTGAGACGGGTTGCTTCTGATTTTTTCATAAAATACCAGTTGGTCTTTTTTACAAAGGAACGATATTTTAAGGAAGAAAAAAAGAGCTGTCCGGAAACAGCTCTTTTCTGATGATACATTTAAGGGATTATTTTTTCCGCTCTCAGCTTTTCAAATACATCAAGGAAAGATCTTTCCGTATTCTGATATTCACTGAAACCTAAATTTCGGCTGTTGGTCATATCACACATCACTTCCAGAGGTCTTCCCAAATCAAGATCTGTATGCCATGCTGAAGATAACCTATTTAGATTTTCTTCCTTTAACTGATATTTGTGGGCAATATTCTTCCAGATTTCCTGATCATTTTCCATTTCTTTTTCCAAAGGCCTGATCTGATCTTCAAATCCTGTCGCTTCAATTCCAAACCAATCAGCTAATCTCTGCCAAAGCCATTTCCAACGGAATACATCTCCGTTTGCAATATTAAAAGCCGTATCTTTTGCTGATTCTGTAGTAGAAGCCCAAACCAATTGCTTAGCTAAAATTCTGGCGTCTGTTACATCTGAAATTCCGTTCCATTGCTCGGAAGATCCGGGCCAGATGAACTTTCTTCCGGTTTCTTTACAGATACTTGCATACACCGCCAATGTAGAAGCAATATTCATCAGGTTTCCGATTGCGTAACCCACTACAGTATGCGGCCTGTGAACACTCCACGTAAAGCCATCTCTTTCTGAAGCTTTATAGACTTCATCTTCCTGAGCATAATAAAAATTAGGCAACGGAAGTCTAGGATGTTCTTCTCTCACAGGAGTTACAGGCAGTTTTCCTTCTTTTGCATAGGCTTCGAACGGGCCTAAATAATGTTTCAAACCTGTTACCAAAGCAACATGCCGTACCGACTTTTTAGGGGATAAAACATCTAATAAGTTTCGGACTAATGCACTGTTTACACGAATGTTTTCCTCTTCCGTATCATTTCTCATCCAGGTAGTAAAATAAACATGAGTAGGAGAGATGCCTTCCAAAGCGCTTTCCAGACTTTTAACGTCCAATAGATCTGCTTGTATAGGAATCAAGTTTTCAATGGCGTTATTCGGATTTCTAGACAGTCCATACGTTGTCCAGCCTTGTGAAATCAGTTCCTGGGCAAGATTGCTTCCTGTAATTCCGGTAGCTCCGACTACCAGTGCCGTATTTTTGTTTTCCATAATGGTAAAAATTTATTTCACAAAATTATGGTGAGAAGCAGGCTGAAATACTTGACCTAGATCATGTGTTTCTATTGATCTGGATCAAGTTTATTGAGTAGAGATCTTTTTACGGATTCTGCTTACCGTTTCGGGCGCCAATCCGAGAAAAGAAGCAATAAGATTGTGTGGAACCCGCCGGATAACTTCAGGGTTTTTCTGTGCAAATTGGGTATATTTTTCTTCAGCTGTAAAACTATTGGAAACAATCAGCCGATAATCTTTCGTGACCAGACTGTTTTGATATAAAATCCTGAAATAACGGTCCATGACAGGAATGGTAAGCATCAGGTTTTCATATTCTTCACGGGTGATCATCAACAGCTCTGTTTCTTCAATAGCATCAATATTCAATACAGATTTTTCCTGATTGATAAAGCTGTTGAAATCTGAGATCCACCAACCTTCAAAAGCAAACATATTGATGTGTTCATTCCCTTTTTCATCCATAAAATAAGACTTTAAAAGGCCTTTACTTACAAACGAAAGACATTTGCAGATCTCTCCTTCCTGCAGCAAATATTGCTTTTTACGAAGTTTTTTAAAGGTGAAAAACGACTGCAGTTCTTTTTTCTGTGCTTCCGTTACATCCACCTTATTCTGAATATGGGAAAGGAGAGTCTCAAACATGAGGAAAATATTTATTCAAAAATACTATTTTTCAAAATCATAAAAATTCAAGCCCACTTCTTCATTTTTCGTCTTAACAACTTTCGTATTTAACGGATAAAAAATAAACTCGGCTGCTCCACGAATTTTCGCATCCAGAAGATGACCTGCCAAAGCAGTATAATCTTCTCTTCCTAATGTAATGTGTAAATGCAACATGGGTTTTCCTTCTACTTCAGAGACGTTTCCTGAAATATTCGTCACTTCCATCTGTTCTTTAAATGTTTTATCGACATAAGATTTGGTAGATGGAGTGAAGAAGCGTAGAGTCGCTTCATTTACAGCTCCGATTCCGGTAACTTCACCTGCCTGAATGTGCTGATTGTTTACAAAATCGCTTAATGATTCTACAATACTGGCTTTATCCTGTACACTGACAATATATGTGTTATCAACTTTTCTGGCTGACCAGTTTTTTCCTTTAAAATTCTGTGCGTTCATAAGATGGGTTGTTAAGATGAATAGTAATAAAGTTTTCAGAATATTTTTCATTGAATGTTATTTTCAGGTTTATATTTTTCATAAAACCAAAACAATCCGAACAGATAGAACGAATGCAATAACTGTGCTTCAATTGCCGACCAGTTTTCAATGGAGCAGCTTCCTAAAATCAAAATACTCATGACAGTCAAAGCTCCGTACAGCGTATATTTTGTTTTGAAATTAACCAGTAACAAAATACCTAGAATGGCTTCTGCAACAGGCAAAAGATAACTAAAAGGTACAATTAAAGCTGTCGGAATTGCAGATTTCTCCATACTTGTAACCATCCATTCGCTGAATGTCTGAAGTTTTGGCAAACGAACCAAGCCGTGCCCCAACAACGAAACCGCAACCGGAAGCCTCAGAAAAAAGAAAGCCGTTTTAAAATCTTTCATATTTAATATTTTTTATGGGTAAAATAGAACTTCTAACTTTTTACCTAGCCCTTTTTACCTAAAAACTGAATAATTCCAATCACATCCTGTTTTCCAAAACCTTCATCATGAGCCGACTGGTAAGTTTCAATCAAAGTTTTTGATAAAGGAAAATCTGCTCCGGCATTTTTTGCCAGTAAGATGTCTTTTAACATTAAATCCAATGCAAAAGCCGGATCATAATTATCTTCAATCAGTAATGGCGTTTTCACTTTTGTAGCACCGCTTCCGCTTGCACTTTCGTTGATGATTTCCAACATATCTTTTCTTTCAATTCCCAATTTATCTGAAAACAGAATGGTTTCTGCCAATCCCTGATAAATGGTTGAAATAAAATAATTAACGGATAATTTGGCAGCAATTCCTTTTCCGTTTTCGCCCAAATGCTTGATCGTTTTTCCTAATTTCTGAAGGTAAGGTTCTGCACGTGTAAGATCTTTTTCTTCACCACCTACCATAATAATCAATGTTCCGTCTGCCGCAGGTTTTGTACTTCCCGCAACCGGTGCGTCAATAAATCCGGCTTCTTTTATTTTCACAGCATTTGAGATTTCACTGGTCGCTTCCGGAGAAATCGTACTCATATCTACAAAAAGTTTACCTGTGATATCCTGGTTTAAAACTTCTTCATACACAGCTTTTACCGCAGTGTCATTTGTAAGCATGGTGAAAATAACATCACTGTTTTTTACCACTTCAGAAACGCTATTATAAACAATTGATTTTTCTTTAAAATCCTCAGCCTTTTCTATGGTTCTGTTAAAAACAGAAAGCTGAAAACCTGCTTTTTCCAAATTTTTAGCCATCGGATGTCCCATATTTCCGAGCCCGATAAAGCCTATTTTTTCTGTATTCATTTTTTCACTTTAAATAAATTACTTGATATGAGTATAAAAATCAGGAGTAGGATTTAAACTTTTATTCTGCCACTGATGCCAATACGGATAAATAGGAGGGACTTCGCTCGCTTTGTCCAGCTTTTCAACCTGTTCCCTGGTAAGATTCCAGCCTACTGCCTCTAAGTTTTGTTTTAATTGTTCTTCATTTCTGGCTCCTATAATGATACTTGAAACCGTAGGACGCTGAAGCAGCCAGTTGAGTGCAACCTGAGCTATATTTTTACCCACTTCAGCAGCAACTTCTTCCAGAGCATCAATGGTATTGTAAAAGATCTCTTCCTGAACCACAGCTTCCGGAACAGGACTTCCTCCCTGTGCAATACGGCTGTCCTTCGGAATCGGTTTGTTTCTTCCGTATTTTCCGCTCAGACGTCCGGATGAAAGGGGAGACCAGACAATAGCTCCTACATTCTGATCTAATCCGAGAGGCATCAGTTCCCATTCGTACTCACGGTTGGCTAAAGAATAATAGACTTGGTGTGCAATATATTTGCTCCATCCGTATTTTTCTGAAATTCCCATCGATTTCATCAAATGCCAACCTGAAAAATTAGATGCCGCAATATAACGGACTTTTCCGCTGGTTACTAATTCATCAAGAACTTTCAATGTTTCTTCGACAGGAGTATTTCCGTCGAATCCGTGCATATGATAAATATCTATATAGTCTGTCCCTAACCGTTGTAAGCTCCCTTCAATCTGTTTCAGAATATGTGCTCTTGAAGAGCCCTGATTGAGCGGATTTTCGCCAAACGTAAAAGTCGTTTTGGTAGATAAAATAAGTTGATCCCTTGGAATTCCCTCTATGGCTTTTCCGAGAACGATCTCAGATTTCCCATTGGAATAAATATCGGCCGTATCAAATAAATTGACTCCGGCATCCAAACAGATATTAATCAGTCTTTTGGCTTCATCAGCCTGAGTGCTTCCCCAAGCTTTAAAGAAATCGCCTTCACCGCCAAATGTGGCAGTTCCGAAGCTTAGAACAGGAACCTTTAGTCCTGATTTTCCTAAAAATCTATATTCCATTTTTTCTTTTTTTTATTGACTTTTCAGTTTTTTCATAAATTCCATGATTGCAGGTCTCAATTCCTCGAACAAGGGATGTTGCTTATTTTTGATCATCACTT
The DNA here is from genome assembly GCF_000813825.1 of Chryseobacterium taiwanense. GTDB lineage: Bacteria > Bacteroidota > Bacteroidia > Flavobacteriales > Weeksellaceae > Chryseobacterium > Chryseobacterium taiwanense. The sequence continues at coordinate 65,268 of NZ_JWTA01000007.1, read as the reverse complement.
CGGTAAAAAGCTTTAATCCTAAAGCAAATTCATGGGTCGTATTTTCGTCTTGAAAGATTTTCTTCGACTGTATTACTTCAAAAATATGAAATAGACTGTCGTGATTTTCAAAATCTAATTCTAAGGTTTTACCACCTTCCGATCCGTCTTTTAATGATAATTCCTGAAGGGTAAGATGGTATTTATTGTTTCTTTTTTCCATAATGGTAAAGTTAAATCTGAATGATCAATTTGTTGTTTTTCAATGTCAATCATTCAGATTTTTAGCTTAAAAATTATTAACTAACTCGTTTATCGTGCTTATTTCTTTTTTGCTTAAATTAATTTCAACAGCTTTTGCATTCTGAACGGCCTGTTCCGCATTTCTCGCTCCGGCTAAAGCAATGGTAATTCCCGGTCTTTCGATGGTCCAGCGCAACACCAACTGTCCTAAAGTAGCATTGTGTGCTTCTGCGATTGGTTTTATCTGATCTAAAAGTGCATTGGTCCTTTCAATGAATTCAGGCTGGAAATGCTTGTGGCTTGCACGGTGATCTCCTTCCTGAAACTGATACCCGTTATGAATTTTTCCGGTCAGCAAACCTCTTTCTAACGGACTGTACGCCAGAATTGATTTATTATTTTCGATACAGTATGGTACCGTTTCTTCTTCAATTCCACGGTTCACCATACTGAAAGGAATCTGATTGGAAACCAAATTCAACGTTTTCTCCGCTTCTGCCATTTGTTGCGCATCGTAATTGCAAACCCCTGCAAAACGTACTTTTCCCTGCTCAATCAGTCTGGAAACAGCTTCGAAAGTCTCATCAATCGGCGTTGTAGAATCGGGCCAGTGAATCTGATAGAGATCGATATAATCTGTTCCTAATCTTTGTAAGCTCTGTTCGCATTCATAAATAATGCTTTCTTTTCCTGCATATTTATAGACATCAATATCCTTTCCGTCATTATTTTTACTGTGCATGGCAAAATCACCTTTTGCGAGATCCCAACGCATTCCGAATTTTGTCAGGATCTGAACCTTGTCACGGGAAATCCCTTTGATGGCTTCTCCTACAATTTCTTCGCTCGTTCCCTGTCCGTAAATCGGAGCGGTATCAATGGAAGTTACTCCCACGTCATAAGATGCTTTGATGGCTTCAACAGCTTCATTTCTATCTGTACTTCCCCACATCCAGCCTCCTGCAGCCCAAGCTCCAAAAGTAATTGCTGATATTTCTAAATTACTGTTTCCTAATTTTCTGTATTCCATAATTTTAATTATTCTTTATTTAACTTTTTTCCCGGCTTTATATACAGAGACTATTTTTCTTGTGTCTTTAATACTTTTTGCAGGATTACCGTCAACTACGATGAAATCTGCTGTTTTTCCGGCCTCAAGAGTTCCGAAATCCTTATCAATTTTTAAAGCTTTTGCTGAGTTTTTTGTTGCCACCGTTAAAGCCTGAAGAGGAGTTAATCCTGCCTCTGTCATAAGCTGTAATTCCAAATGTTCTGAAAAGCCTTGTGCTCTTAAAGGCATCGCTCCACTGTCTGTTCCCATTGCTACCAAAATTCCTGCATCAAAAATCTTTTTAAGATTTTGCTTAGCAATTTCAAAAGCTTTCATATTCTTTGTAAAATTCGGAGAATTCTTAAGATCGTTCTGATATTTTTTAGAAGTAATCATTTCGTAAACACCCGGTTCAAGGGAATTTTTAAAGAAAGGATCATTGATCCATTCCGGTTTTTTGGCATAAATAAAAGCAAACTCATCCAGAGAAAGGGTAGGAATATAGACAATTCCTTTTGCTTTCATCTGAGCCAGAGTAGTATCGTCAATGACTTCACTTCTAATACTGTGTCCTATAATATCAATACCATCCGCAACTAATTTTTTCAGATCAGAAAGGTAATAAACATGAGCAGCAACTCTCAGATTTCTTTTATGTGCTTCTTCAATGATCGCTTTATAGATTTCAGGCTTGATTTTAATGTTGTATTTTCCGTTAAAATCATCCACCCAAATCTTTACAACTTCCGGACTTCCTTTTGCCAGACTGTCCATTTCAGAAGGAATCTGAGCTACAGAAGTCGGACGGAAAACTTTATCCATCGCAAAATCGAGTGGTGGAGCTCCGTTGGCAACTCCGAAACCATATCCTGCAGAATGAATTCTTGCCCCTTCAATTTCTCCTTTTGCAGATCGGTCTCTCAAACCGCTTTCAAACAAAAGAGGGCGATCTGTTCCCATCACCATGACATTCAATACTCCGTAATCCTGGTATTTTTTTAATTGTGAAAGAATATTTTCTTCCGTATAGTTTTCAGGTTTTGTAGTGGTTCCTTTTAAAGTACCGATATGGGAATGTGCAGAAATCAAAGCAGGAATAATGGTTTTTCCTTTTAAATCTACTGTTTGAGCATCTTTATCTGAAATATCGTTACCTATCTGGGTAATTTTCCCGTTTTTAACTAAAATTTTGGTATTTTCAATGGGATTTCCTCCGTTTCCATCTATTAACCGGACGTTTTCCAGCAATAAAACTTCATTTGAAGCCTCCGTATTTTCTTTATTTTTCTGATTACAGGAAAGAAGTAAAAAACTGGCCAATAGAGCTCCTGATATTTTGGTTAGCATCTTCATATCTTAAGTATTTTGGGTTGTTGTAAAACTGAAATAGGGACAAGAATAAATACAACCGGAAACTTTATTTAGAGAATAATCTTTTCGGTCTATACAAATTTTGTCAAAAAAATCCATTTTAAGGTTGTAAAAATCATTTAACATATTGTAACTTTAGGGTATGAAACGAAAACAGTTCGAGCCTTTGGAGATTGATGTTTTTGAAACATCTGTTTATCCTTTTCCCAATCATAGTCATACCTATTATGAAATGATCTACATCTTCAAAGGATGCGGAAATCATTATTTTAATAAATTGGTGATTCCTTATAAATCCGGAGATCTTTATTTGATTTCTCCCGAAGACGAACATTTTTTTGAGATTAAAAAATCCACTAAGTTTTGTTTCATCAAATTCAATGACAGTTATTTTGAAACCAATAAGCACCTTTCACCGGACAATCTTACCACCACTTCTCCGGTTAATATTATGCGGAATCCTTTGTTAAAGGAAGAAAAACTGAGCTTTGATGAACCCTGCAAGACGATTCTGAAAAAAACAGTTGAAAATATTATTGAATATAACAGATTTCACAAAGTTTCGGATTCTCCGATTATGTTTTTCCAGATTTTATCTCTGTTTGGATTAATTCGTGAAGCGTCTGCAAAGTTTTTAAATATTAATGTAGAAAGCGGAACGATTAAAAAAGATGATCTCATTTCCTACATTCATCAAAACATTTACAGTCCGGAACTTATAAGAATCAATGTCATTTCTAAGCATTTTAATATTTCAGACACTTATTTTGGTGCCTATTTTAAAAGAAATTTTGAAGTTTCTTACCGGAAATATATCACAGATTATAAATTAAAATTAATTGAAAGAAGGATTCAGGCAGGACAAATGACAATGAAGCAGATCGCGTTTGAATTTGGTTTTACCGATGAAAGCCATTTGACCAATTATTTTAAAAAGCAACTGAACATTAATCCTTCCGATTATAAATTTCAGCATACTTCATAAGTTGATGTAAAACGAATTTTTCTTTGTTACAATTTTTAAAATCGATAAAACTTACGGAAATTTGCAAAAAATAAATCAATGAAGGTAATAGATTTTGAGCGTTGGAACAGAAAGGAACATTTTGAATTTTTCTCGAGCATGAAAAGTCCATATTTTGGCTTTACAACAGAAGTTGACTGTACAAAGGCATATGATTTTGCAAAGGAAAAAAGGGAGTCTTTTTATGCGGTTTATCTTTATAAATCAATGGTCGCGATCAATACAGTAGATGAGCTGAAGCTCAGAATTGTAGATGGAAACGTAGTCTTATATGATGAGGTTCACGTTGGAGGAACCATCGGAAGACCAGATGGAACATTTGGATTTTCATTTTTTCATTATTCTCCGGATTTTGAAACTTTCAATGCAAGTTTACAGGAAGAGATACAGTCTGTTCAAAATTCTACAGGGTTAGGAATCAGCAATGATGTTTTACCGATCAATCACATCAGACATACTACCATTCCGTGGAATTCTTTCAGTGCCATCTTACATCCGACCAATTTTGATCCTAAAGAATGTATTCCGAAAATTGCCTTTGGAAAATTCAGCATCAGAAACGGAAGAAAATTCATGCCGGTGTCGATAGAAGCTCACCACGGATTAGCAGATGGTCTTCATCTTGCAAAATATATTGAAGAGTTTCAAAGACAGCTGGATCTTTAAATAGTAACCACAAAAGTCACAAAAGATTTAGATAGTATTAAAGTTTATTATTAAACTGAAAAAGAACATAGAAGTCTTTAAAAATCTCTGATTTTTATTCTTTGAGAACTTTTTACTATCTAACTATTATCTTTTTTACAAATAACTTTTGTGGCTTTTGTGGTTGAATAAAAAGTTTAAACCCGTTTATTGCTATTAAGATTTTTCATTTTTAGGAATATTGTAGTCTTCATTAAACAGGTGATTTGGTTTCAGATACACTACATTATTCTGAAAATCAAGAATCGTATTAAAACGCTTCAGAACTTCACCTCCTAAAAAATTGGTACTAAAACCTGCAGGCTGATTATATGAATTGATCTGAGCCGGAACGTTTTTCAATACATATTTCCCAAATATCAATTTCTCATTAAGTATCGTTTCCATAGGAATGGCGTCTTTATTTGAGTTATACATCACCGTTTTTGCGATTACAGGTAAATCTGCTTTCGGATAACCGCTTTTTGTAATTAAAGCATTATCGAATATTAATGTTCTTTGGAACCCGGAATCAAATAAGAATCTGTTTTTATATTTTTTATTATTGACTTCCATTTCTACATTGATGCAGAAGTGTTCTTTCATCAGTTCCATTTCAAATTTTTCATAGTCTTTGCTTATTTTAGGACGTTTAGAATGAACAACAATGATATTTTTATCATAATCTATTTCTACAACCTTACCGTCAAAAGCACTCCAGCCAAACATTCCGTCGCAACCATGTCCGGTTGTTTCGATCGGATAAATTTGCTGATGTTTCCATTCCAGGTTTCCTACAGTAAAATCATTATCACTGATGTCTTTCATGGTTAATTTTTGTCCGGTCGGATTCAGGTATTTTTTAATCGCATCTTTTATCAGATAAAAACCTGTTGCTCCAGTATCAAACATTAAATCAACATCATCTTTATGATTAAGTTTTCCTTTAAGCTTTATGTTATTCTGCTCTGTAAGAACGAAGGAAAGAGTATCTCTCTGAACAGGTTTTACTTTAGAAAAATTTTTGATCTCCGGACTTTCAAATCGGGTAAGACAGGAATCTTTTCCATTAAGCAGAACGATAAAATCGAACTTTTCATTGGGTTTCAACTTGACTTCAATAGAATCTATATCAGTTTTTAGTTTTACACTTTTAAATTTTACATTTTTCCCTGTAGTATAGGTGTCTGGTTTTATTTTAGGATTTAAAAACCAGCTCGTTTTTATTTCATTATTTTCCGTTATCGTTACCTCTTGTGTGTTAGAATTTACAACCAATAATTGTTTCTGGGAAAACACTAGAGTAGAACTTACAAGGAGAAGAGCAGATATGGATAATTTCATTTTATGATTTGCTTAATTTTTCACAAATATAAACTACAACTCACTAAATAAAGAAATAAAATAGATTTAAACTCAATAAAAATTATCAGTTTTTTTTACAAACTTTAACAAATTCAAAATTTATTCAAAATTTAATAGTTAATTTACGCTCTTTTAAAATAACTATGTCTTCAAAAAGTATTTCAACTCTCAATCAAAAGATTTTCAAGGGCAGATTTTCTGCTCTGTTCAGTATTTTAGTCCTATACATTTCGTTATCATTTTTAATAAGAACAGGCTTTCTTATTGTTTCGATAAAGGATGTAGATTTTAGCTTTTTATCTGTTTTAAGGGCTTTTATTACAGGATTTCTTTTTGATTTTACCATAGGATCATTATTCCTGCTTTTGTACGGAGCTTATCTTTTATTGCTTCCAAAGAAGTTGATAGGTTCTGTTTTTGATAAAATTTTCAGCTATTTCTATTTCACGCTTATCTTCATCATTGTATATTTCAGTCTTTTGGCGGAAATACCATTTTGGGATGAATTTGGAGCGAGATTCAACTTTATTGCGGTAGATTATCTGATTTACACGTATGAAGTAGTAGAAAATATCAACCAGTCTTATCCATTACCACTTATTGCAGCGGTTTTAATCCTTTTAATTGTTTCAACATTTGTTGTGTTTAAAAAATTAAAGGTTTTCAGCAACACTTTTACAGACAAAAAACCATTCGCTTCACGAGCAAAATATTTCCTGCCACTTGCTGCTGTTACAATAGTTTTAGCATTGGTTTTGAAGAACAAACAGGCGGAATTCAGCAACAACCTTATTATTAACGAACTAGGTAAAAACGGAGCATTTTCTTTTGTAACGGCTTTTAAATCAAATGAACTTGATTATCAGACTTTCTATCCAAAAGTATCGGATCAGGAAGCTTATAAAACTTTAAAACAAAACTTGTTACAAAATAATCAAAACTATACATCTACTCAATACGATGATATTTCAAGACTTACGAAAGGAGAAAATGAACAAAACCCGAATATTATCTTAATTGCAATAGAAAGTTTCAGTGCTGATTTCTTAACTGCTTTCGGAAATAAGAACAATCTTACACCGAATTACGATAAAATGGTCAACGAAAGTATATTTTTCACCAATTTATACTCAACCGGAACAAGAACAGTAAGAGGAATGGAAGCCCTTACATTGTGTGTTCCTCCAACACCAGGAAACAGTATTGTAAGAAGACCTAATAATCAAAATCTCTTCTCAATTTCTACAGTTTTACAATCGAAAAAATACCATCCTTACTTCATTTACGGAGGAGACGGTTATTTTGACAATATGAATAACTTTTTTGGAGGACAAGGTTTTGATATTGTAGACAGAGACAGAGGGAACCCACTGTCTGATGAGATCAAAACCAAAAGATACGCGATAGAAGACCAGGAAGTAAATTTTGAAAATGCATGGGGGATATGTGATGAAGATCTTTATAAGCAATCTATAAAATATGCTGATAAAAGCACTCAGGAAAGCAAACCTTTTTTCCAGTTTGTCATGACAACTTCTAACCACAAACCTTATACTTTCCCGAAAGGTAAGATTGATCTTCCACAAGGAGAGAGAGATGCCGCGGTGAAGTATACGGATTACGCTTTAGGACAGTTTATTGCTACGGCAAAAACTAAGCCTTGGTTCAAGAATACTGTATTTTTAATTGTTGCAGACCATTGTGCAAGCAGTGCCGGAAAATGGGAAATCAATATTGCAAAACACCATATTCCAGCGATTATTTACAACCTTAATCATACACCAGAAAAAATAGATCGTCTAACTTCTCAAATCGATCTAATGCCAACATTATTCGGGTATTTAAACTGGAATTATACTACAAGTTTGTATGGAAAAGATATTAATCAAACAAAACCGGGTGAAGAAAGAGCTTTCTTAGGAAATTACAGAACGTTGGGATTACTAAAAAACAATGTATTCACGCAGATTGATGACAAAAGGAAAGTAAAGCAATTCAATGTAACCGGAGCAGATCAGTCATTATCTGAAGTCAAGTCTAAAAACAATAATCTCGTTGCAGAAACCATTGCTTATTATCAAACAGCAAGTGAAAGATTTAAAAACGGAAAAATGAAGCAGAAATAAGCTGATTTTTCGATATAAATAAAACTCTTCTCTATATTTTAGAGAAGAGTTTTTTTATTTTTAATAATATATAGCTTTAGAATTATATTAAAATTCTAAAACAGCTTTATTAAGGTCATGATACAACAATACTTTCCAGTGATTTTCGATGGCTTCTTTTTGCCATTTTACTCTAAGTTCCATCGCTTTTTTTCCATCAAAGTCACTCTTGTAAGCAAGATGGTACTTCAGGTAGGATTCTTGTGGAAGATTATCCGCTCCGTAAAAAACAGTTTCATCATTTTCTTTAATCCAGAAAACCTGCATAAAAGGTGTATGACCTCCAACGACTTCAAAAGAAATCTCATCCGTAATCTGACCTTTGTCTTCATCCATCCAGACAATATTATCCAGTTCAATCAGTTTTTCCAGTGTATCAAAATCAAAAGAATGATTTCCTTGGTTTTCCAGAGCAAAATCCAATTCTCTTTTTTGAATATAGATTTCTGCATTAGGAAAAGTCGCTTCAAAACCATTTCCATCTCTTGTAATCACTGTTTCGATATGGTCTTTATGAAGATGTGAAAGCAGTATTTTCGTTACCTGATTGGGATTAATATTTTCTTTTTTGAGAATCTCAAAAATTACCGTTTCTCCATTTTCATTCTTCCATCCAATTCCTGCATCCAGCAGAATAACATCATTTTCTGTAATAATTAAAAAAGGAGTGACCGACATTTTAATTCCTTTAACAACATCTTTATTTTCATCTGCTAAAAGCGTAAAATCTTTGGTCTTGTTGGTAGAAAAATTTCCTTCTTTTAATGGTATAATTTTCATGCTGCAAAGTTCTTCATAATTTTTAAAATACAGAAAGCTTTTTCTCAATAGAGATCATTGGTAAAAGCGATAATCACTTAAAATTATAAATTATTTAAAAGTTTATTTAACATTTCAATCAAGTCTATATCAAAAGAGTGTAATCGATTGCTTTATGACAATTCTTTGTCAAAAACTAGTAATAAAAATTTAAAATAATCTTATGGAAAATTCGCAACAATGGTCTCGCAGAAAATTTTTAACAACATTAGGTGGAGCAGGAGCTGTATTAATGCTCAATCCGTTATTATCCTGGACGATCTCTGAAATTGATCCCAGAGTCTCTAAAATCGTTGCCAATACCATAGGAATTGATACCCACAATCATATTGATGTTCCTTTAAATGCTAAAGAATTACCTGGTCCAAAAGTAGATTTAATGGGTGAAATGAAAAAATCAGGATTATCTGCCATCAGTATGACTTTTGCCGTAGATTATCAGAAATTGGAAAATCCGGGAGACGCATATAACAGATTCATTACGGGGCTTGATGCAATGGATGTCATTCTTAAGGACAACGGGATTAAGCGTTCATTGAATTTTTCAGACTTAAAATCTTATCATCAAAAACATATTCCTACCGTCATTCAGTCTGTGGAAGGAGGTCATTTTCTGGAAGGAAAAATAGATCGTTTGCATATCGCTTACGAAAGAGGACTTCGACAGCTAGGACTGCTACATGATAATGATGCCTCAGTTCCGTTAGGAGATGTTTATACCAATCAGCCACAATTTGGAGGACTTACTTCATTTGGTTCTGATATTATTAAAGAATGCAACAAAATGGGAATTCTTATTGATCTTGCCCATGCTAATAACGAGACCATCGATATGGCTCTTAAAGTAACCACAAAACCTGTTTTAATTTCCCACACCGGACTTGATTCTCAATTGGGTAATAATGAATTCATGGCTAAAATGATGAAACCAAGACTCATCAGCAAAGAACAGGCAAAAATTGTTGCAGAAACAGGCTGCGTAATTGGAGTTTGGACTCATTTAGCAGAAACACCCTTGGATCATGCAAAGAACATTAGAGCATTAGTTGATGTCATCGGTATCGATCACGTTTGTATTGGGACAGACACAAAGCTGACTCCTGCTTACCGATCTCCAAATGAATCAAGACCTAAACCCAACGGAAATCCTAACGAAAAGAAGCAGAATTTTGAAGAAAAAAAAGAAGAAAGAGTCGGGGAAAGAACAAATCTCGCATGGAAAGATCAGAAAGAAGGCTTTTATTATACCGTGGTAGATGCATTATTGAAAACAGGCTTTACAGAAAGTGAAATTGAAAAAATAGGAGGCGGAAATTTCTGCAGAGTTTTTGATGCAGCAACGAAATAAAGTATATCTAAAATTACTTTTTATAGGCTATAAAAATCTTCGAAATCTTAAAAAAAAATGGATATTGGCGGAAGATCGAACGATTTAACTTTCACTGAATTTCAATAATTAAAATCAATAATCCTTACCTTTGAATTTCCTGTGCATGATTGATAGCATTAATTTGTCAATTAATTATTAACAATCTGAAACAGGAAAAAATTCACCTTTTCTATAACTAAATTTGTAGCAAATTTTTACTATGCAGATGAATTCTACCAACGGTATCTCGCGTACTGTCATTTGGTTGATGTCCGTGATTTCAGGGCTTGTTGTTGCGAATAACTATTATAACCAACCTTTACTAGCACTTATTTCAGAAGATCTGCATGTTCCTGAAAGTGCAGCAAGTAAAATTTCAGTTCTGACACAGCTTGGCTATGCAGCCGGATTATTGTTAATTGTTCCTTTGGGAGATAAGCTTTTCCGGAAAAAACTGATTTTAGTAGATTTAGTTTTAGTTTTTGCTTCATTGCTATGGATGACGTTCGCTCAGGAATTATGGATGCTGTATGTAGCCAGTTTGCTGATCGGTGCAACCTCCGTTATTCCGCAGTTATTTGTTCCGATTGCCGCTGAATTGTCTTCAGATAAAGAAAAGTCCTCCAATATCGGGATCGTCATGTCCGGATTATTACTTGGGATTCTTCTCTCAAGATTTGTAGGCGGAATCGTTGGAGAAATGTGGGGTTGGAGAGCCATGTTCGGGATTGCGGCCGGAATCATGATTTTGGTATGGTTTGCCGTGTATAAAATGTTGCCCGATTTACAGCCTAATTTCAAAGGAACTTACAAAGAATTGATGAAATCTGTTTTTCATCTGGCAAAAACTCAACCAGTTTTACGACTAGCTTCTTTCCGCGGGGCGATGGCTTTCGGATCCATGTGTGCATTGTTTACCACCTTAGTTTTTCATATGGAAAAACCACCTTTTAATGCAGGATCATCCGTTGTAGGGAGTTTTGGATTAGCAGGAGCTGTCGGAGCTTTAGCAGCCGCGAAAGTGGGAAAACTTCAGCGCTTTTTAGATCTGGATAGAATTATCTTGTATTCTCTTCTTATTGTGCTGGGAAGCTGGGCTTTCACTTATTTTGCAGGTGAAACCTATTGGGGACTGATTGTTGGTGTTATTTTGGTCGATTTGGGAGTACAGTCCAGTCACATTATGAATCAGACCAATTATTTTTTAATAAAATCCAATGCGGTCAACAGATTAAATACAGTCTATATGGTTTCCTATTTCATAGGTGGTTCTTTGGGAACATGGACAGCTTCCGTCGCTTGGCAATACGCTCAATGGAGCGGAGTTTGTGCTGTAGGAGCAACAATGGGAATATTAGCCTTAATAGCACATTTGATATTCAGTAAGAGAATTTCTGTTACTAATTGATCGGTAAACTTAATTCAAATCCTGCTGAACACAATCAACAGTAATAACCTCTCCCTGAATTAATTCACGGTGTTTTTTACCCCATTTATCAAGCTGCTTCCAGATTGGGATCAGCTCTTTTGCTATTTCAGTCAGTTCATAATCCACTCTTGGAGGCACTTCCGCATAAACAGTTCTTTTTACCAAACCTTCTTTTTCTATTTCCCGGAGTTGAAGAGTAAGCATTCGTTCGGTAATTCCGTTAATTCTTTTACGAATTTCACTAAAACGCAGTTTACCATCCTCCAACTTACATAAAATTAAAAGTTTCCATCTTCCGCCAATTTTACATACGGCATATGTAAGATCACATTCCTGAGTAATATAGAGTTCGTTAATACTGTTCGTTGAATTTTCTTTTCTTTTTGCCATTACTTACAAATTTGTTAGTACCATACAATTGACTGTGTACTGTGCAAATTTAAGACTTCATTTTAATTTTGCATCACAATTAACAAAAACATGAAAAAACTCTTTAGCATATTAATATTAACCGAATTAATTTCCTGTACTACTATGAAGGATAACTATAAAACCAACGAAATGAAACTAAACCCCGAACTCATAAAAATAACAGAACATCTACAAAAAATACAGGTATTTGACGGACAGAATGAAATCGACATGAGCCGAAAAGGATATGAAACAATGGCAGTTCAGTTAAGTGGTAAAAAAGAAGCCGTAAAAACGATCGAGGAATTTGATATTCCTCAGAAAGAACACAAAGTTCCTATAAGAATGTATAAACCAAGCGGAAACCAGAATGAGAAATCATCAGCAATTATTTATCTTCATGGAGGCTGGTTTGTTTCGGGAAGTTTTGAAACCCATGATGCAATTGTCCGTAAATTGGCAAATGCAACAGGATCGACTATTGTATTTATTGATTATCGTCTGGCTCCTGAATTTCCTTTTCCCGCAGGATTGGAAGACTGTAGATCTACGGTTGAATGGATCATCAAAAATGCAGAAAATTTAAATATAGATAAAAGCAAAATAGGAATCATTGGGGATAGTGCAGGTGGAGCTTTAGCGGCAAGTCTTTCCACTCAACTCGGAGATCAACTAAAATTTCAGGTATTAATTTATCCAGCTACTGATAATAAATTGAATACCCAATCATGGAAAGATTACGAAAACGGGCCCATCATTAATAAAAAAGAAGGAATCAGAGCCTGGAATTGGTATTTACCGCAACCGGAAGACCAAGCCAATCCTTTAGCCATTCCTATATTAATTAAAAATTTTAAGCATACACCACCAACACTTGTTTTGTTAGCTGAACATGATCCTTTAAAAGATGAAGGCCAGAAACTTGCGAACAATATGAAAACTTTCGGCATCAATGTTAAGACTGTCTTTTACAAAGATATGGTTCACGGCTTTATGCATATGGGAAGTTTAAAGGAAGCAAAGTTAGCCACAGATGAAATAGCAACATTTGTAAAAGAAAATTTAAAATAAAGATTAATGAAAAAATACGCTTATATAGGATTTTTAGGATTTGTCGCAGTCATTACAACCGAATTCGGAGTGATCGGGATTTTACCCCAAATTGCAGAACACTATAAAATAAGTATCGATAAAGCCGGATATCTTTTAAGTGCTTTTGCATTGATTATAGCACTAACAGGTCCGTTTATGACTTTACTGACCGCTGGGTTCGACCGCAAGAAAATAATGCTTATTTCTGTTTTTCTGTTTCTTGTTACAGGAATGATCTCCTCTTTTTCTCCACCTTTTTGGATATTGATCTTGGTACGGATACTTCCTGCTTTTTTACAGCCTGTTTATATCGCAACAGCTTTATCAGTTGCAGTCTCAAAGGCAGCACCAGAGAAAAAAAATGAATTAATGAGTATTGTATTTAGCGGAGTCACTGTCGCAATGGTAACAACGGTTCCTTTTGCCACATGGATTTCAAGTGTATATTCCTGGGAATATTCTTTTATCATTCAAACAATTGTAAGCCTTATTGCGTTATTGGCAATCTATTTTATGCTTCCTTCCATGCCTGTAAAAGAGAGGAAATCTTCAGGAAGTCAGCTTAAAATTTTATCTCAGCCTACTTTTATTTTAAGTACAGCTACTAATTTTTTTATGATTACGGCTTGGTTTTCCACCTATAGTTATTTTGCTGATTATCTGAATAAAGCTAAAGGAATGAACGAAACCATGATAAGTTATATGCTTTTTGTATTTGGTATCATCGGAGTTTTATCCACTTGGATTGCAGGTAAAATGCTGAATAAAAACGTTACAAAAACAACGGCATTTTTTCTTTCGGGAACTGTATTAATTCCAGTATTATTACATATTTCAAACGGAAATATATTATCAACAATCATCGTTATCGGAATTTGGGGATTTATGTATTCTCCAAGCTTTTTAAATGCTTCCACCTATATGATTTCTTCTGTTCCCGATTCTTTAGAATTTGCAAATAGCTTAGCGACTTCATTCGGAAATTTAGGTGTTACTTTAGGAACAACAATCGGAGGTTGGATCATTGTTACAAAAGGAGTAGAATATACTCCTTGGATTGGTTTTGTATTTGGTTTACTGGCATTTCTGATGATGATATTCAGAAGCATTCTGGAGAAAAAAGAAAATACGGCGATGGTCTGTAAAGAATAGGTTTAATAATTTTTTGGCGAGGATTAAATGTCTTAATTTTGAATAAACTTTTTAAGATATGAAAATAGAAATCTGGTCGGATGTAATGTGTCCGTTCTGTTATATAGGAAAGAATAATTTTGAACAGGCTTTGGCAAAATTACCTTTCAAAGATGAAGTAAAAGTAGAGTGGAAGAGCTTTCAGCTTGATCCCACTTTAGACCCTAAAGAAACCAAAAATACGATTGAATATTTCAAAGAGAAAAAAGGCTTTCCTGAAGCTCAGGCACAGCAAATGATTGGTCAGGTTGCGCAGATGGGAAAAGGGGCAGGAATTGATTTTAATTTTGAAAAAGCTTTAATTACCAATACTTTTTCAGCTCATAAACTTTTACATCTGGCAAAAAAATACAATAAAGCTAATGAAATGGAAGAAGCTTTGTTCATTGCTCATTTCATTGATGGGAAAAATGTGGGAGATCTTGAAACGCTGGTTTCTTTAGCTGAAACTTTAGGCATCGATAAAGAAGAAGCAAAACAGGCTGTAACCTCTGAAGAATTCGATTATGGGATCAACCAGGATATTCTGGAAGCGAGAAATAATGGCGTTTCCGGAGTACCTTTCTTTATTCTGAATGGGAAATATGCTGTTTCGGGAGCTCAACCTGTAGAACTTTTTGAAAATGCTCTTCAGCAAACTTATAACGAAACCGTTACTCCTCTGAAAAACCTTTCAGACAACGGAGCTTCTTGTGATACAGATGGATGTGAAATTTAATTTTTAGAAGTATACATGATAACAATCAATAAAGAACATCAATTTCCTCTTGAAGACACGCTTTTCGTTTTTGCTTTGGATTCCGAAGCCGGAAAGGTTTTTAATGATAAAAATAAACTGATTACAGGCATCGGTAAAGTAAATGCTGCGATGGAGCTTACTAAAGAAATCCACAGAAGAAAACCTAAATTAATCGTAAACTTAGGATCTGCAGGAAGTAAAAATTTCCATAAAGGAGACGTGATTTGCTGTACAAAATTCATTCAGCGTGATATGGATGTGAGAGGTCTTGGATTCAGTTTATATGAAACTCCTCTTTCCGGAATTCCTCCTGTTTTAGAATATGGATTAAAGAAAAATGATCTTCCCGAAGGAGTTTGCGGAAGTGGTGACAGTTTTGAAATGAACCATTCCGAAACCGATTATAATATTGTAGATATGGAAGCTTATCCGTTAGCATTAATAGCTATGAAAGAAAATATTCCGTTTCTATGCTTAAAATATATTTCTGACGATGCAGGAAGTGACGCAGCTGATGACTGGACTGTACAGGTACATTTAGCTTCTGAAGCCTTTAAAAAAATTCTATTTTCATAAATTAAATTTCAAAAAATGTCATCTATTATGATCAATAAAGCTGATCTTAATGATCTCGAAATTCTTCAAAGCCTCGGAAGAGAAACTTTTTATGAAACTTTTTCAGCCCATAATTCCGAAGAAGAAATGCAACATTATCTTGATAAAAGCTTTGCTTCGGAAAAATTAACAGCAGAAATCAATCATCCGGAATCGCAATTTTTTATTGCCTGGGAAGAAGATCTTCCCGTTGGATATTTAAAAGTAAACTCAGGAAAAGCACAGACAGAATTACAGAACGAAACTTCTCTTGAAATTGAAAGAATCTATGTAAAAAGTAGCTATCACGGTAAAAAAGTAGGGCAGGTTTTATATGAAAAAGCTTTAGAAGTTGCTCAGGAAGAAAACAAAAAATACATTTGGTTAGGAGTTTGGGAAGAGAATCTGAGAGCTGTTAATTTCTACAAGAAAAATGGTTTTATTCAGTTTGACACCCATATTTTCAAATTGGGAAATGAAGAACAAATCGATCTGATGATGAAAAAAACACTTCATTAAACCAGAATATAGGAATCGTAAAAATGCAGTTTTCATTCACATTTTTACGATTCTTACATTCTTTACTACACTAATTTCTTCAGATTGTCAGAAAGAATTTCTACACTTTTTGTCATTTCATAAGTATTCAGATTTCCAAAGCCAAGTCTCATTGCCACCAATTCTTTATTTTGATATAAAAGTGTCTTTGGGATAAAAAGATTATTCTGAGCGCAGTTTTTACTCAATTGCATTAAGTTGATTTTAATATTCAGCTGCATCCATATTGCAAGACCTCCTGCAGGTTTTTGAAAACTGACCAATTCTCCAATATTCTCCTCAATCAGAGTTGCGAAATGATCTCGTCTTTCCTGATAAACTTTCAATGATTTCTTTAGATAACGATTGATTTCCCCTTCTGCAATCATTTCACCTAATACGTGTTCCATGAGAATATCTCCCTGCCGATCGATGATTCCAAGATATTTTCTCATTTCAATCATCAAATTTTCGGGAGCGACAATAAAACCGGTACGAAAACCCGGAGCCAAAGATTTCCCGAAAGAACCGATATAAATAACCATTCCGTTTGTGTCTGCACTGGCAAGAGGAAGAATGGGACTTTTATCATAATGGAAATCATAATCGTAATCATCTTCCAGAATAATAAATCCGAACTCATTCGCAAGATGCAGTAATTCTAATCTTCGTTGAGCGCTTAACGTCACCGTTGTAGGGTAATGATGGTGTGGTGTAAGATAAAGCATCCTGATTTTTCTTCGTCTACAGATCTCTCTCACTTCATCTACGTTAATCCCTTCCTCATCTATTGGAATCGTAACAATGTTGACACCTGCTTTCTGAAAAATCATATTCACAGAAAAGTAACTCAAAGCTCCCACTAATACAGTATCTCCTTCAGACAATAAAATCTCAGAAACAATGTAAATACTCATTTCCGTACTTCGGGTAATAAGCAAATTGTTATTGGAAATCGGCAATCCTCTTGATAAATTGAGATATTGGGAAAGGTGCTTCTTGAAAAATTCACTTCCATCTTGGTTGTAGTGTCCCATCTTATGAGCTCTTCTCTTTAAAGTAGCACTATAAATTCTGGACTGCTGATCAATCTGAGTTAAACGGATATCCGGAGAGCCGTCATCTAAAACAAATTCACAGTCCGAATGTTCAAAAGGATTGTCTAATATATTGGATGTTTTAAAACTGAATCCTGTCGATTTTGGATAGTTTTTGAGGTTTATTTTATTGAAATCATTAAAATCAACCGGTTTTTCATCATTTTTACCGATTATGAAAGTTCCTTTATTAGGCAGACTTTCTACCCAACCCTGAGCAAAGAGTTCATCATACACAGCAACAATTGTATTCCTATGAACTTCTAAAACCTGGCTTAACGTTCTGGTTCCCGGAAGCTTTGTCCCGAATGGTAAAAAGCCTCTCTGAATTGCATTAATCAGCTGATTCGTAATCTGCATATAAATTGCAGACTCAGAATTTCTGTCAATTTTAATAAAACTTTTATATGGAATCTCAACCGGACTATTCATAATATAAAAACTGGCACCAAGTAACCATCCGGCAATATACTACTTTTGAACCAAAACAAAAAAGAATGGAATTTTACGATCTTTTAGAAAAAATAGTTCAGCACAATGAAACTCATGCCAAATGGCTGAATACACTTTCATTCATGGAAAATGCAGGAGCAAGAAAAATTTCTGCATGTGAACATCCGACAAAAGTTAGCCTAATTCAATTAAAACACGCAGCAGAAGAACACCGCCACTCTTATTATCTTAAAAAGCAAATCGGAAAAATAGACCCCGAACTTTGTAAAACATATAACGGTCATGAGCTTTTAGCTTCCATTGCTACCAAACAATATCTTCACTCTTTAGATATTAAATCTTGTAAATACCTTCAACAAGCCTTTTCATTAACCAAAGAGGAATTGAAATATGCAGCTTATCTTTTTGTAACCTATGCCATTGAAGTTCGTGCAGATGAATTATATCCTGTTTACCAAGAAATTCTCACTAAAACTTCTTCAAAAATCATGGTAAAATCGATTATACTTGAAGAAGAAGGACATTTAGAGGAAATGATCAACCAATTGGATGAGTTTTCAGAGGATTGGAAGAAACATGCTGAAATTATTTTAACGATTGAAAAAGAACTACACGAAGAGTGGATCAATTCAATCTCTAAAGAAGTTATGGAGCTTAAGTATGCTTAGCAAATTTCATCATTTTCAGGAAGCTTTACAAAAAAGAGAAAAAGAAGGTACATTAAGAATTTTATCCCTAAAGTCAGAAGGAATTGACTTTTATTCTAATGATTATTTGGGACTTGCAAGAAGTAAAGATTTCCACGAAACACTAATAAAAAGTGTTTTGGAAAATCCACAATTATTATCAGGAAGTACCGGCTCAAGATTAATCAGCGGAAATAGCACTGTCGTAATAGAAGCTGAGAAGTATATTGCAAAAGAACACCAGTATGAGGATGCTCTACTTTTTTCTTCAGGGTACAACGCCAATCTTGCTTTATTTTCGACACTTCCGACGCGTCATGATACCATTATTGTTGATGAACAGATTCACCGTTCCGTTCATGATGCCTGCAAGATGTCTCATGCTAAAAAACTAAAATTCAGACATAATAATCCTGAGCATTTAGAAGAGATTTTAAAAAGACAAAACGGACATTGTTATGTTGCTATCGAGAGTTTATATTCGATGGACGGCGATATGGCTCCTCTAAAGGAAATTGCCCTCATTGCTGAAAAATACAACGCAAGTTTGATTGTAGATGAAGCACATGCTTTTGGAGTTTTTGGCTATGGTTTGATTGATACATTACAACTACAACAGCAAGTTCTGGCAACGGTTGTAACCTACGGAAAAGCGCTGGGAACACATGGAGCTGCAGTTTTGACAAACCCACTTATAAAAAGCTACCTAATCAATTTTGCCTCACCTTTCATTTATAGCACTTCTGCACATGATTTTCAATGGATGAGCATTTGTAAAGGGTATAAGTTCTTAAAAATTAACAGTGAACACTCAACTGGATTGCAAGAAAATATTAAAATTTTCCGGGATCAGAATTTAGAAAGTCTTTCGTCTAAAAACAGTCCAATTCAAGCAATCATCATTCCTGATAATCATCAATTAAAAGCTTTAAAAGAAACCTTATCTGAAAATGGATTTTTGACATACGCTGTTTTCAGCCCAACCGTAAAAGAAGGAACGGAACGATTGAGAATTTGCCTTCACAGCTTCAATACAGAAGAGGAAATTCTCGGATTGACAAAGATTATTAGAGATTTTATTTAAAGGAAAAGAAAGGATATATAAAATCATGAATTTAGAAATAGAAGCAAAAAACCTTGAACAAAAGCAACTTTTTGTTACCGGAATCGGAACAGAAATAGGAAAGACCGTTTGTTCAGCCATTTTAACGAAATATTTTAAGGCAGATTATTGGAAACCAGTACAATCAGGAGATCTAGATCTTTCTGATAGTATGAAGATTTCAAACTGGGTAGGAGAGAATACAATTTGTTATTCAGAAACTTATCGTTTTCAATTGGCAGCATCTCCCCATCAATCGGCCAAAGAGGAAGGAATCACCATAGATTTAAATGAATTTAAACTTCCCGACACCTCAAACAACCTCATCGTAGAAGGAGCGGGAGGTTTAATGGTTCCTTTAAACGATAATGAATTTATCATTGATCTCATTGAAAAACTAAACATTCCCACCGCATTGGTGGTGAAAAACTACTTAGGCTGCATCAATCATACTTTATTGTCCATTTCAGCTTTAGCTCAAAGGAAAATAAAACTTGAATACCTCATCCTTAACGGAGATTTCCCACAAGATACCGAAAGAGTAATCTGTAAAAATATTCCCTCCGAAACAAAAATTATCAGAATTCCTGATTTGAAAAATATAACGAAAGAAAGTATAGAAAATATTGTAAAACAATTAGAAAAAATAGAATAATGGATAAGAATCAACTAAGAAATGACTGGACAAAAGAAGAAATAGAGCAAATTTACAATCTTCCGCTTCTTGAACTGATCTATAAAGCCGCAACGGTTCACCGTGAATGGCACAATCCTGAAGAAGTACAAATGTCTACTTTACTATCTATAAAAACAGGAGGTTGCCCTGAAGACTGCTCATATTGCGGGCAAGCAGCCCGTTATCATACCAATATCAAAGTTCAGGCATTGCTTCCTACAGAACAGGTAATTGAGCATGCTAAAAAAGCAAAAGAAGGAGGTTCTTCCCGTTTCTGTATGGCTGCAGCATGGAGAGAGGTTCGTAACAACCGTGATTTTGACCGAGTGATCGACATGGTAAAAGGCGTAAATGATTTAGGAATGGAGGTTTGTTGTACCTTAGGAATGTTAACGGAAGAACAAGCAATCCGTCTTCAGGAAGCAGGTTTATATGCTTACAATCACAATCTTGATACTTCTGAACAGTATTATGAAGAGATTATCTCTACAAGAACTTTTGATAATAGAATCAACACCATTAATAATGTAAGAAAAGCAGGAATTACCGTTTGTTCCGGAGGAATTATCGGTTTGGGAGAAACACACAGAGACCGAATTTCTATGCTTCTGACTTTATCTACGATGCCAAAACACCCAGAATCTGTTCCTATCAACGCGTTAGCTAGAGTAGAAGGAACTCCGCTTCAGGACAATGAAAAAACAAATACCTGGGAAATGGTAAGAATGATCGCTACCGCAAGAATCATCATGCCTTCATCTATGGTTCGCCTAAGTGCAGGAAGAATTGAAATGACCGAATTTGAACAAGGATGGTGTTTTATGGCAGGAGCAAACTCTATTTTTACCGGAGAAAGAGAAACTTTATTGGTCACCCCAAATCCTGGAGTCTCAGAAGACATGCAATTATTGGAAACTCTCGGATTAAAACCTATGAAAAGACAGTCAGAAAAAGCGATGGATCAGTTTGAAAACTGGAAATCTACTTGTTAATTCTTTTAATTTTTAAAATATGAATTTACAGCAACGTGACAAGCTTGTCAATTGGCATCCTTACACGCAAATGAAAACGACAGAAGACGCCATTCCTATCGTGAAAGGAAAAGGAGTGTATCTTTTTGATGATGAAGGAAAGCGATACATTGATGCTGTTTCTTCATGGTGGGTTACTTTACATGGTCATGCGCATCCACATATTGCACAAAGAGTTTCCGAACAACTGAACACGCTGGAACAAGTAATTTTTGCAGGTTTTACGCATGAACCCGCCATTCAGCTTGCCGAAAATCTTTTACAGCTGCTTCCTAGCAATCAGGAGAAAGTATTCTATTCTGATAACGGTTCTACTGCTGTGGAAGTGGCCTTAAAAATGTGTATTCAGTTTGCTTATAATCAAGGGAAAGAAAAGACAAAGATACTTGCTTTTAAAGATGCTTATCACGGAGATACTTTCGGCGCCATGTCTGTAAGCGGAAGAAGCGTGTGGACAAAACCGTTTGGGGAAATGCTTTTTGATGTTGTATTCATTGATACGCCAAATTCTAATAATCTGGAGAATCTAACATCTCAAATAAAAGATATTGCCGATGAAATTGCCTGCTTTATTTATGAACCACTCATTCAGGGAGCAGCAGGAATGTTGATGCATAATCCTGAAGATTTATCCGCTTTAATGAAGTTCTGTAAAGATCAAAATATTCTTCTGATTCAGGATGAAGTTTTCACAGGCTTCGGAAGAACGGGGAAATTATTTGCTGCTGATTATCTTACAGAAGAACCGGATATCATGTGTTTTTCAAAAGGATTGACAGGCGGAACCATGCCTATGGGAATTACCACTTCTTCCAACGAGATATTCAACGCTTTTTTATCAGAAGACAAATACAAAACCTTATTCCACGGACATTCTTTTACAGCAAATCCATTAGCATGTACAGCAGCTTTAGCAAGCATGGAGCTTTTATTGAGTAAAGAGACTCAGGAAAACGTCAATTTAATTAGTGAAAAACATAAAGAGTTTTCTAAAGTTCTACAGCAGCACTCACGAGTTGAAAACGTGCGTCAGACAGGAACTATTTTAGCCTGGGATTTCAAAACAGAGCAGGG
Organism: Chryseobacterium taiwanense; assembly: GCF_000813825.1. Classification (GTDB taxonomy): domain Bacteria; phylum Bacteroidota; class Bacteroidia; order Flavobacteriales; family Weeksellaceae; genus Chryseobacterium; species Chryseobacterium taiwanense. The sequence goes on along the minus strand of NZ_JWTA01000007.1, from coordinate 43,086 downwards.
AACCTCTTACTTCAACACCATCGGTAAGTTTTTCTATAAAGAATTTTTAAACAGAGGAATCATTATGCGTCCTTTAGGAAACGTCATGTATCTTGTCCCTCCTTATTGCATTACTTCTGAAGAGCTGGATTATATTTATGAATCTATCTTACAGGTTTTAGAAATGGAGTTGAATTAACATCATTCTATATAATCAACAAAGGTCTCCAAAATAGTTGGAGACCTTCTTTATATAATCTGATAGCTTTCTTTAATACTGTTCATCACAAAAATACTTTTCGTTTGCCCGATTCCTTCAATCTCGGAAAGCTTATTGACAAAGAACTCATGAAAGTCATCCATATTCGCTGCTAAGATTTTAAGCATAAAATCAAATTCTCCGCTAATATTATAAAATTCTACAACCTCTTTCAATCGACCCACCTGCTCAATAAATACACCTGCTGTTTTTTTGTTATGAACATTTAAGGCAACCATACAGATCACCATCATTCCTTTATTGATCTTTTTACGATCTACAACGGTTGTATATCCTTTAATGATCCCCAATTTCTCAAGTCGTTTAATCCGTTCATGAGTGGGAGTAGGGCTTAAATTAATTCTTACCGCTATATCACGAATACTCAGTTTTGCATCTTTCTGTAATATTCGCAAAATGGAGAGGTCTTTTTCATCAGGAATGTAAATTTCAGTTGCCATACGTTCTATTTTACAATTTCAAATCACTTTAAAAAGAACATTTATTCTTTTATAAAATCAAATTTACAAATATTGTTCTAAATTAATATATAAATTTTATAAAAAGTTCTATTAAAATTAATTTTGCAACACAAAAACATTTACAATGCAACCTAAAAAAAATCTTATTTTAATACTGGCATCCATCGGAACTTTTGTTGAAGCACTGGATATTGCTATTATTAATCTAACTATACCGTCTATTCAGTCACAGTTTAACATCACTGCGAATACGGTACAATGGTTGCAGACTTTATATGTTCTTTTTTTTGGAGGATTTTTAATTATCGGAGGGAAACTTTCTGATCAACTGGGTCGTAAAAAGATTTTCATCATCGGAGGAACGATCTTCATGCTGACTTCTCTGGGAGCAGGAGTATCAAACAGTTTTCAAACTCTGGCAATTTTCAGAGCATTGCAAGGATTAGGCGCTGCTTTTATTATGCCTTCCGCATTGTCTATTGTAACCCACACTTTCCAAAAAGACAGAGAAAGAAATCATGCATTGGGTATTTTCAGTGCTTTTGCAGCAATCGGATCGGGGAGCGGTTTATCTATTGGGGGAATTATCAGCACTTACTTAAGTTGGCACTGGGTATTCCTGATTAATGTCCCCATTCTTTTAATTACGATTCTCCTGTCATATAAATTCCTTCCTTCAGATCTAAAAAATAAAAATCAAGAACCGACCGATACGATTTCGGGTATTCTTTTAGTGGTAGGATTATTGTCTTTAACCTACGGAACTCATGAATTTATTCATATTCAGGAAAAACCTTTCTTAATTTTAGGTTCTATTGCTTTAGCCATATCATTATTGGGAGCATTTATCTATCGTTTAAAGAATATTTCCAATCCGCTTATTGATCTTAAACTTTTTTCTCATCCTTCTTTAATCACTTCTAATATCGTATTTTTTTCTCTGGGAGCCTTTTTTATCTCTTTTTTATTCCTTATTTCATTGATGCTTCAAAAAGATATGGGATACAGTGCTGCAGACTCAGGATTAATGCTTGTGCCTTTCAGTATATTATCTGCTTTGATTGCAAAATTTATATTACCAAAGATTTCAAAAAAACTGAGTTCAATTCAAATCGGACTTTTAGGGTGGTCATTCATGCTTTCCGGAGCATTGTGTTTAATTTTTGCGACTGTTCTTCATCATTCGACTTTCTTAGTTTTAAGTGGTGCCGCTTGTATTTCAGGAATTGGGATGACTTTATGTTTTACAAGTCTATCGGTTTTAGGGATTCGCGATGTTGAACCCAAACAATATGGTGTAGCATCCAGCTTAACGAGTACAAGCTACTTTTTAGGAGCAGGAATAGGCTTATCCTTTATGACGTTAATGACTCAATTATTCCCTTCTGAGTGGGCTGTAAGTAAATTATCTTTATATATCCTATTCATCTATGGAGCTATTGCTGTTCTTATCTTACTGTATTTCATCATAAAAGAGCAGAAAATTTTAAAAAAATCTCTTCATTATTAATGTAATTTATAACTACTAAGTGAAATAATATTTTTATTTTTATAGAAATAAATAGACTATGAAAAAGATTTTATTATCATTTAGTATTTCTTTAGGGGCATTTCTATTTGCTCAGGAAAAGTCTGAAGCCCCTGCAATTGACACCACAAAAGCGTGGAGCATACAAGGTCAAAATACATTAATGCTCAATCAGGCCGCATTCTCAAACTGGGTCGGTGGTGGAGCCAACAATGTGGGATGGCTTGCAGGAGTCAATTACAATCTTACTTATGAAAAAGGAAAAGATCTTTGGGAAAATATTATCATTTTAGGCTATGGACAAAACAATACCAAAGGAGTAGGAACCAGAAAGACACAGGATGTCATCAATCTATCAACGAACTATGGTAGAGAATTTGCAAAACACTGGTATATTTCTGCAGGAGCAAGTCTCCAGACTCAATTCGCAGCAGGTTACGAAGACGGCAACAACCCTGAAGCTGCAAAAATTTCCAACTTTATGGCTCCCGGCTATTTAAATCTCGGTGCAGGTGTTACGTATCGCCCTAATGATAATTTTACCATGACGTTGAGACCCGCCAATGCACGATGGACCTTCGTATTAGATGATGACTTACAATATGCCGGAACTTACGGACTTAAAAACGACGGGGACTCTTCATTATTCCAATTTGGTTTTTTAGGAACTGCTATATATAAGGTAAAGATCATGGAGAATATCAACCTGATCAATACAGGTTCTGTTTTTTCTAATTATCTTGATCATCCCGAAAGATTGGTACTTTCATATAGTGGTGTTCTTAATATGAAGATCAATAAATTCATTTCTACCAATGTGACCTTAGATTTATTATATGATCACAATCAGATTCAGAAAACTCAGTTAAAACAGACATTGGGAGTTGGGTTTGCCTACAATTTTGACAACGGAAGAAAGAGATCTGAGAACAAAGAAAATCAGTCTTGGTTGAAAAAATAAGGAAACCACGAACGAAAAAACACCAAATCTCTTAGAAAATATGGGTTACCACCTTCAAAAATAGATGAACTAATCACACAATATCGAAGCATTCAGCCGAAAAACACGCAAAAGATCACACTGATTACAGCTACATAAATTTTCCACTTATTCATTTTAACATTTAGAGAATCAATCAAATAAATTGAAAAATGAAATATTCAAAAAATACCAATTATATTAACGAAATATTAAATCATAAAAATATTTCATTATTTTTTTTAAAAAGATACAATCGTATCATTATTATTCATATCTTAGTGATGTATTAATCATATAAAATTACATTCATGAAAAATTTGAAAAAATTAAACAGAAACGAGTTAAAAACTATTTCAGGAAACGGACTACTTGATAACATCACTGGTGCTGTTGCAGGTCTAGGTGGCGTTGTTGGCGGTACTGTTGTAGGTCTAGGAGGAGTAGTTGGTGGTGTTGTAGGTGGAGTAGTAGGTACTGTAGGTGGAGCTGTAGCTGGTACTGTAGGTGTAGTAGGAACTACATTATGCAACGTTCAGTGCGTTGTTAACGGTATTGTTGTTATCAAGGTTCTTAATTGCGGATCTACTTGTTAAGAAATACACAAGTTTAGTAAGGTATAACCGCTCCTTTGGGAGCGGTTTTTTTATGTTGAAATATAAAATTTAACAGATTAAAAGCAACCTAAATTCTCCATTATTTTCAATAGGTGCGCGATGAACACACGGCAAAACCTGCTGATTGGGATGATCTACAGCCAATTTCCAAAGATGACCTTGCCCTAAATTAATAAGTTCAGCATTCTGCTTAGCCTGATAATGCAAATCGAAGAAACATTCTTTTAAGAAAATTTCAAAGTCTTCTTCTGAACCATCATGCAATTCTTTTAGCTTTTCTCGTATTTCGGGTATCAGTATTTTCTGTTCTGCCTGTTCATTAGGTAAAATATCACTTGCAGCACCGTGATAAGTACATAAAAAAGTATCGGTAGCTACAGGGGAGCGGTCTACATGAAACGAATACACATCGGTGGAAATGAAATCAAACTCATCATCTCGTTCATAACATTTCAATAGATTAAGAGAGGGAGACGCTCCGAAATGACTTAATAATTGTAAATCATTCAAAATGATTTCTCTAGCCTTATTTCCTTCAGCTGTTAATTTTAAAGACAATAAATCTTCAACAGAAACTTCCGTAATATTTTCTTCTAACTGGAGTTGCGAAACAATTTCTTTAAAATCTCCTTCCAGTTTTCTCTTCCAGGAAATGGCATTCGTGCTTCCTTGAAAATTCGTTTTTATAAGCTCCTCAAAAGAAGAAACCGTTTGAATTTGATGATGTTTAGAAATTATTTGATCCATATTAAGATAAAACTCAACTATTGTTTCAATTCTTATTAAGCGTAGTTCTTGACAAAATTATGAATTTTAGAATCACCATTCTTAACTGAAGATTAAAGTAATCAATACTGTCTCAAAACGAAATCTGAAATTCAATTCAAATCTCTGAACTCTTTTGGAGTTACCCCTGTTCTTTGCTTAAACAGCCGAATAAAATGTTGTGGATATTTAAACCCAAGCTCATAGGCAACTTGAGCAATAGATCGATCCATATTAAAAACCTTTTCTTTAGCTACATCAATTATTTTATTTTGAATATACTCCTGGGCGGTCTTTCCTGTTTCTTTTTTAATGAGATCACCAAAATAATTTGGCGATAAATGCAATTCATCAGCACAATAAGACACAGAAGGCAACCCAACTGAATAGGGCTTTTCAGAAATGAAATAAGTATTTAATAGATGTTCAAATTTTTCCAGAATTCCTTTATTTTCATTTTCACGGGTAATGAACTGCCGATCATAGAATCTTTCGCAATAATTTAAAAATAATTCAATATTGGAAGCGATAAGTTTTTTACTGTGCTTATCTACCGCTTGAGAAATTTCATTTCCAATTTTAGAAAAAGTTTCAAGAACCAATTGTTCCTCTTTCCCCGATAAATGCAACGCTTCATTGGTTTGGTAACCAAAAAAGCTATACTCCGAAATGGTTTTAGCTAAGACAGTTCCTTTGATGAGATCAGGATGAAAAACCAAAGCATGTCCCATTGGTTGATAAAGATCGGTCTTGTTTTCAACGTCTACAATCTGTCCCGGTGAAATAAAAACTAGGGTTCCTTCCTGATAATCGTAATAATTTTTACCGTACTTAAGATCTCCGCATTTTACATCTTTCAGGAAAATGCAATACACATTAAAGTTCATTTTTGAACCGGTTCTTTGATGTGCTTTTGAAAAATCGATAACACTTACCAAAGGATGTAAAGTTTCATGATTATTAAATGCATTATAATCATCAACAGTTTCGAAATTAACTACTTTACTCATATAATCAAGCCTTTTATTGAAACAAATGTAGACATTAAATAACCGATTTGAATATCAATATCTTAATATCAGTAATAATGGTTATTATCTCCGTAATCTATCTACCAATATCCCGAATTGAAGTTAGGAAATTTGCATTAGAAATCAATTTAAACATAAATCAAAATATAATGGAAAAAGTAATTTTAAATAATGGAGTGGAAATGCCCGTTTTGGGTTTGGAGTATTTCAGGTCACCAATCCTGAAGAATGCGAACAAAGTGTTTTGTCTGCCATTGAAACAGGATATCGCTTAATTGATACGGCAGTTTCTTATCAAAATGAACAATACGTCGGAAATGCTATCAAAAAAAGCGGAATTCCCAGAGAAGAACTATTCATTACGACCAAACTCTGGGTACAAGATGCAGGTTATGAAAACACATTACAGACATTTGAAAAATCTTTAAATAAATTACAATTAGATTATTTAGATCTTTACCTGATTCATCAGCCTTATGGAGATGTTTTCGGTTCTTGGAGAGCAATGCAGGAATTATACTATCAGGGGAAAATTCGTGCTATAGGGGTATCAAACTTTCATCCGGATAGAATAACTGATTTGATAACGAACAGTCATTTTATACCTGCCATTAATCAAATAGAAACACATCCTTTTCATCAGCAAATCGAAAATCAAAAGTTTTTACAGGAAAATAAAGTTCAGATAGAATCTTGGGGACCTTTTGCAGAAGGTAAGAACGATATTTTCAATAATGAAGTTTTAAAAACTATCGGAAGTAAATATAATAAAACCATCGCTCAGATTATTCTCCGTTGGCTTATTCAGCGAGGCGTGGTCGCAATCCCAAAATCTGTTCGTAAAGAAAGAATGGAAGAGAATTTCAACATTTTTGATTTCAAACTTTCCGATGATGATATGAATTTGATTGCTGCTTTAGACACCAATGCAAGTCTGTTTTTTGATCATAGAGATCCTGCAATGGTAAAATGGCTGAGTGAAAGAAAACTAGAACTTTAAATCAAATGAAAAAGATTGTAATTTTAGTATCTCTCGTCTTTGTATCATCCTCATTCTCCGCACAGGAAAATAAGTATTTAACCATCAAAGAGCAAGGAACTTTTTCAGCAGGAGGAAATATGATTAAAAGCGAAGGGACTTTTGATCCTTTATTACCTTGGAATATTCCTCAAGGCGGGCAAACACGCCACGGAGATCATGCCGATGTTTTTTATCAAATTCCGGCTCATCCAAAGAAATATCCTATGGTATTTTTGCACGGTTATGGACAGTCAAAACGCAGTTGGCAAACAACAGCCGATGGAAGAGAAGGTTTTTCTGATTTATTTCTGAGAAAAGGTTTTCCTGTTTATTTGATCGATCAACCTGGTCGAGGAGATGCCGGACAAACAACAAAACCGGGACAAATCTCAGCAAATCCGGATGATCAGACTTGGTTTACACAATTCAGAATCGGTTTATACCCTAATTTTAATGAAGGAGTTCAGTTTCCCAAGGATGAAAAATCCTTAGATCAGTTTTTTCGAATGATGACGCCCAACACAGGAAATATAGATGAAGAAACTATTGTCAACGCAATGTCTGCAGTTTTTGACAAAACAGGAAACGGAATTCTTGTCACCCATTCTGCAAGTGGAACAATCGGCTGGAAAACAGTACTGAAAAATAATCATATAAAAGCTATAGTTTCCTACGAACCGGGCGGATTTATTTTCCCAGAAGGTGAAGTCCCAAAAGATAATCGGGGTGGAGCAGGAATTCCAATGGCAGAATTTATGAAATTAACTAAAATTCCAATCGTTGTTTACTACGGAGATTTTATTCCGAAAGAGGAAACCAAAGCTGCCTCACTGAATTTTTGACGAAATGTATTGTCAACGGCAAAACAATGGGCAAAAGTCGTGAATTCGCATGGAGGAGATGTGAAGATTGTTCATTTACCAGAGATTGGAATTAAAGGAAATACTCATTTCCCAATGTCTGATTTGAATAATAAAGATATTGCAGAAGAGCTTAATAAGTGGCTAAAAATGAAAAATTTAAATCAATAAGCATGAAAATCACAACACTATTAATAGGACTCACCATAATGTATACACCAATGATCAACGCACAATCTATAATTAACTATCAGCAAAATCCTTTCACTCTTGTGTATGATGGAGCGATTACAAAAAATGAAAAAGGGAAAGTAAATATTCATCCTGTTCATTACCAAACCAATGGAATAAATATTGCTGCAAATGTTTATACACCAACAAATTATGATAAACTAAAAAAATATCCGGCAATTGTTGTAGCCCATCCCAACGGAGGTATTAAAGAACAAACAGCAGGATTATACGCACAAAAACTGGCTGAATCCGGTTACATTACCATTGCATTTGATGCTGCTTATCAAGGAGGAAGTGGCGGCGAACCTCGTCATACCGATAAACCTGCCAATCGAGTGGAAGATATTCATGGAGCAGCAGATTTTATTTCTCATTTTGAAGGTGTAGATGCTGAAAGAATTGGAGTATTTGGAATTTGTGGCGGTGGTGGTTATACATTGAAAGCTGTTCAGTCCGATAAAAGATTTAAAGCAGTGGCAACATTGAGTATGTTTAATTCCGGGGAAGTAAGACGCAATGGATTTCAGAATTCTCAATTAAAAACCATTCAGGAACGCTTGAAACAGGCTTCGGAAGCACGTGCAAAAGAAATTACGGAAGGAAAAACAATGTACAGTGGAGTAGCCAGTATTTCTGATGAGGAGATCGCTAAAACATCGACAGATCTTTACAGAGAGGGTTATCTGTATTATTACAGAACTAATGCACATCCGAATTCTACTTTTTTATACCCTACAAGCAATCTAATGGATTTGATGACTTGGGATGCCACAACAAACATAGATTTGATTGATCAGCCCTTATTAATGATCGCAGGAAGCAAAGCCGATACAAAATATATGACCGATGAAGCATTTCCAAAAGCCATTAATGCAAAAAATAAAGAATTATTCGTGATTGACGGAGCAACGCATATTCAAACCTATTGGAAACCTGAGTACGTGAATCAAATCGTTGAAAAACTGAAGAAATTCTATCACGACAATTTATAAAACTAAAATAATTTACACTAAAAAGTTCAGTGCCAAATAATGAGCCTCTCAGAAATGAAATTTGAGCTTTTCAGTAAAGAGAATTGATCTTTGAAATATTAAATTTGTACTATTAAAAATCAAAAAATTCTGAAAATGAATACTCAAGAAAATGAAAATTTAGTCACGTTCAGCTATTCGGGGATTTTCCTGTCTTGTTTTTCAGAAGAGAGCACCAAGTGTATTCATTCAACGCCAGAGCATGTTTTGGTCTATTTATATTCCGGAGAACAGATTATTGAAGACAGAAACAAAACAATAAAACTGAAAGCCGGAGACTGTGCTTTTATCCGCAGAGACCATCGTTTAAAAATGTTCAAAAATGGAGTTGGAGAAAATTTGTACAAAGGAATTTCTTTAACTTTCAGAAGAAATGTGTTGCGCGAATTTTACAGCAATATGAATAAAGCGGAAATTCCTAAAAATGTTCCAATTTCCGATACCAATGTTTTTAAAATAAATCCAGATGCAGCCATTACAAGCTTATTTCAGTCGCTGACTCCTTATTTTGATGGTCACGTAAAACCTACAGAAAGTATTACCCATCTTAAATTATTGGAAGGAATCTACGCTCTGTTGAATCGTAATGAAGAATTTTACCCCATCTTATTTGATTTTGCCGAACCCTGGAAAGTAGATATTTTGGAATTCCTTAATGAGAATTATCAGGATGAACTTTCGATGGAGCAGATTGCCTCATTTACAGGAAGAAGTTTAGCAACATTTAAAAGAGATTTTAAAAAGATAAGCAGTCTGACTCCACAAAAATGGATCATCAAGAAACGTCTTGAAATGGCTTATATCAAATTAAAAGAAGAAAGAAAAAAAGTACAGGATGTCTATGTTGAAGTCGGTTTCAAAAACCCATCTCATTTTTCTACTGCTTTTAAAAAACAATATGGTTTTGCTCCAACGGAAATTTAACTTTTCTTTAGCAAAATGAACTTTTCAGAAAACTAATTTGAGCCTCACAGAAAGATCACTGTGAGGCTTTCATTTTAATTTTGTATAAAGATTTACAGGATGATAGCAACAGAAAAATCGACCGAAGATATTTTTACAAGATTATTAAATGGTGAAACAATTTTGCCTCATGATCCGCAAATAGGCAGGCTAAGAGAAGAATCTTATAAAGTAAAAAAACTTCTTGTAAAAATGAACAGTTCTTCTGATTCTAAAGAAATCGAAGAACTTTTAAGCCAGATAGTAGACAAAAAACTCGAAAACGTTGTTGTTTTCACTCCGATTTATATCAATTATGGCAAGAATATCAATATTGGTAAAAATGTGTTTATCAATTTCGATTGTACTTTTCTTGCATTAGGCGGAATTACCATTGAAGATAATGTATTAATCGGTCCTAAAGTAAGTTTGATAACAGAAAATCATCCTTTACACCCTAAAGACAGAAAAGGATTGATCGGAAAATCTATTCATATCAAAAAAAATGCATGGATTGGTGCCAACGCAACGATTTTACCTGGAATTAGTATTGGTGAAAATGCAGTGATTGCCGCAGGAGCAGTAGTTTCTAAAAATGTTCCGGATAACGTGGTTGTAGGAGGAATTCCTGCAAAAATTATTAAAACCATCGAATTATAAAATATAAAAATGAATTTAAAATGTTTAACAAAAGTTACATCCATGAGTGTCATACTTTTTTCACTGATGATTTGTAACACTTTAAAAAGCCAAAATAAAATGAATACAGAAGTTCCAAAAATTAGTGATTTTCCTACGGGAGAAGAAAATACAGGTTTCGCACAATATTTTACAGGGAAATCCTGGCTGGCTCCGCTCACTAAAAATAGTGATCTCAATGTTCCATTATCTAATGTAACATTTGAACCGGGTTGCCGAAATAATTGGCACAGTCATACCGGTGGACAATTGCTCATTGTTGTAGGCGGAGAAGGATTATATCAGGAAAGAGGAAAACCTGCAAGGCATTTGAAAACCGGAGATATTGTTGAAATTGCACCCAATATTGAACATTGGCATGGAGCAACTGCCGGAAGTTGGTTTTCACATCTTGCAACAACGGGCAATCCCAAAACGAACGAAAATAAATGGCTTGAACCTGTGACCGATGAAGTCTATCAAGAAGCCAACAATCAAATCAAAAAATAATGAAAATAAACAAGTGGAAACTGAGAATCTTATTTTTTGTGTTCACTTTAATAACACCCATTATGAACGCACAAAATACAGCGGAATTAAACAATCAGCAGCAAAGCTTGGTTAAAATCTCGTCACTCACTGCAGCTGGAAATATTGATGAACTTAAAACTCAATTAAACAAAGGATTAGACGAGAAATTAACTATCAATGAAATTAAAGAAGCATTGGTACAATTGTACGCTTACTGTGGATTTCCAAGAAGTCTGAATGCCATTAATGCTTTCAAAACGGTTTTAGAAAAGAGAAAATCAAAAGGAATTAATGATATTGAAGGAAAGAAAATTGTTGTCGAAAATAATCCTCCCGATAAATACGAACAAGGAAGAAAAGTCTTAGAAACCCTGTCTAAAACTCCACAAAGTAAACCTGCACCCGGATTTGGAGAATTTGCTCCAAGAATAGATGCCTTTTTGAAAGAACATTTATTTGCCGATATTTTCGTGAGCGATGTTTTGAGTTTTCAGCAAAGGGAATTGGTCACTATTTCTGCATTAGCATCAATCAGCGGTGTTGAATCGCAATTACAATCGCATATCAACATTGGAAAAAATACTGGAATTACAGAAGAACAACTGGCTCAGGCAGCAGATTTAATTGAAAATACAGTCAATACAACCCAAGCTAATACCATTCGAAAAATTATCGGAAAGCCTTTAACACCAATCATAGAAACCGATATGATGGTTCGTATGGCTGAAATTGAAGTTGTTCCGGAATATCTTGAAGAATACAAAAAGATTGTAAAAGAAAATGCTGAAGAATCTATAAAAAAGGAAAACGGAGTCATCACAATTTTCCCGATGTATCAGCAGGAAAACCCAACACAGATTCGAATCGTTGAGATATACGCTAATAAAGATGCGTACAATTCTCATCTGCAAACCTCCCATTTTCAACATTATAAAGCCACAACTTTAAAAATGATAAAAACTCTAAAGTTGGTAGAAATGAATGCAGTAGATCAGGAAATGATGATTGAAATATTTAAAAAACTGAGATAGAAAATGAAAAGCATAAAATTATTGGCAATGGCCGCAGTGTTTGTATTGGGTCATTCATACGGTCAGAAAAATTTAAAATCAGAAAAAATGAATAATGCTAAAGAACATTATACTTTCCAATTAAGTGATAAAGTGAGTCGTCAGAAAGTTACATTTAAAAATCGATACGGAATCACGTTATCCGGAGATTTATACCTTCCTAAAAACATTGGCAATGAGAAATTACCTGCATTGGCGATTAGCGGACCTTTCGGTGCTGTAAAAGAACAGTCTTCAGGTTTATATGCTAATGAAATGGCACAAAAAGGTTTTGCTGTTATTTCTTTCGATCCTTCTTATACAGGTGAAAGTGAAGGTGAGCCCAGAAATATTGCATCATCGGATATTAATACAGAAGATTTCAGCGCAGCCGTAGATTTTTTAGGACTTCAAAAGAATATTGACCGAAATAAAATAGGAATCATCGGAATTTGCGGATTTGGTGGCTTTGCACTCAATGCAACGGCTATTGATAAACGTATAAAAGCTGTAGCTACAACCAGTATGTACGATATTCCTCGTGTTGCATCAAAAGGGTATTATGACAAATTATCATTGGAGGAACGTACAAAAATCCTTGAACAAATGAGCCTTCAACGATGGAAAGATGCTGAAAACGGAAAAACAGAATACGGAGAGAATGAATTGGGAAAAAAAACAGATGAATCGCCACAATTTGTAAAAGAATATTATGATTATTATAAAACATCAAGAGGTTTTCACGAGCGTTCAATCAACTCAAATGCAGCCTGGTCAAAAACGAATGGCTTTTCAATAATGAATATTCCAATTTTAGCTTATATCAAAGAAATTTCTCCAAGACCTATATTATTGATTGCCGGAGAAAACGCCCATTCAAGATATCTTAGTGAAGATATTTATAAAGTGGCTTCCGAACCAAAGGAGTTGATGATTATCCCTAATGCTGTTCATGTTGACTTATATGATAAACTAGATAAAATTCCATTTGATAAACTGGAAAATTTCTTTAAAACTAATTTAAAATAAATTTAAATATGGAGGAAAACAATAATAATACATCGAGAAGGAAATTCATTCAGCAGACCGCGTTGGCAAGTGCAGGAATGATATTGGTGAATCCCTTGAATATTCTAGCACAGAATAATAATCAAAATAATATGACTAAAAATATAAAATCAAAAGGTTATGCCGCGAAAGACAATTCTGGAAAGCTAAGTCCTTGGGAGTTTGAAAGAAGACCTGTTGGAGACAATGATATTTTAATTGACATAAAATTCGCAAGCATCTGTCACTCAGATATTCATCAAATGAAAGGCGATTGGGGAACGCAACAATATCCACAAGTTCCGGGACATGAAATTGTAGGCATTGTAGCTGCTGTTGGCAAAAATGTAACCAAATTTAAAGTAGGAGACAGAGCCGGAGTTGGCTGTATGGTAGATAGTTGCATGCAATGTGAAAGCTGTACACACGGTGAGGAGCAATTCTGTGATCATGGGAAAACCTTATTCACGTACGGGAATCCTGATAAAACTTCTCCTTCAGGAATTACCCAAGGCGGATATTCCAACAATATTGTTGTGAGAGATCATTTTGCGGTTCATATTCCTGATCATATTTCTCTACAAGAAGCTGCTCCGTTACTTTGTGCAGGAATTACAACGTATTCTCCCATTATGAATGCCAATTTTAAAATTGGGGACAGAGTAGGTGTTGCCGGAATCGGAGGTTTAGGACATTTAGCAGTAAAAATTGCGGTTTCAAAAGGCGCTGAAGTATACGCGTTTACAACTTCACCTGATAAAGCAAAAGATATTTTAGTCTTTGGAGCAAAAGAAGTAATTGTTGTAGACAGTTTAGATAAATTAAAACCTTACAAAGGAAAACTGGATTATATGATTTCCACGATTCCTGTGCAGTTTGACTTGGCAGCATACAGTTCAGTTGTAAAACCTTACGGACATTTCACTCAGGTCGGAATGCCAGTTGGTTTTGAATTAAAACTAAGCAATATTGGTTTAGCCAGTTCAAGAGTAAACTTTAATGCTTCATTAATTGGTGGAATTCCGGAAACTCAGGAAGTTGTACATTATTGTGCAGACAATAAGGTTTTACCAAAAATTGAAGTGATCAAAGCCACACAGATCAATGATGCATGGACAAAAGTTCTGAATAAAGAAGCACGATACCGATATGTAATTGATGCAGCAACATTTTAAATAAAACAATGATTATTAACCCGTTAAAATAACGGGTTAAATTTTTAGAAAGACAATTCAAAATGTATATCTGTTTAAAATTGAGATCTTGAAAAAAATACAATTTAACATAATATAAATTATAGGATTTTATTTTACCCAAATATAGGAGAGTCTACTTTGCTATTTTAACGCTCATTTCCTATATTTGTCTTTATTCAAATACATATGAACCACGCGAGCTGTTTGCCTCCTCCAATGATTTAATATTTTCAAATTCGTTTGAAGTATTTCCTGACTGATAAAATGTTTATTGGTTATTTTCTAATGCTTCAGATTTCGATAAAAAAATAATTACAAATCATTTTTACATACAGTTCATTTTCAAATGAAAAAATCATATTTATTATTGCATCTGGCCGTAATTCTGGCCGGATTCACAGGTGTATTTGGAAAATTAATTTCTCTTAATGAAGGTCTTCTCGTTTGGTACCGACTTTTATTTTCTTCCATCTTTTTATTCCTGATTTTAAAACTGCTGAGAATCCGTTATACGATTTCAACTCAGGAAAAATTACGAATATCCAAAGTTGGTCTGCTTATCACGCTTCACTGGATTTTCTTTTATGCAAGCATTAAATACTCAAACATATCCATTGGTGTAGTTTGCTATTGCTTAGTGAGTTTTTTTACAGCCATCTTTAAGCCTTTACTAGATAAAGAAAAATTTAAAATTTCAGAATTATTATTGAGTACTTTGACTCTTTTTGGAATCAGTTTAATATTTCATTTTGATGCCTCTTACCAATTAGGAATTTGTTTAGGTGTTATCTCATCAGCTTTGGGAACGCTTTATACCATTTATAACAAACGTCTGGTTGAACATTTTGATACTAAGATCATTAACTATTATCAAATGGTTGCAGGAACTTTGATTTTAGGCCTATTAATGCCTATTTATCTCTTCTTTTTCCCGTCAGAACGCATAGTTCCTAGTTTAAAAGATACGGGTTATTTGGTCATTTTAGCCTCGTTCTGCACCGTAGGTTTATACGTGATTTTTGCCGAAGTTTTAAAGAAAATTCCTGCATTTACGGTGAATTTAACCTTCAATTTGGAGCCTATTTATGCAATTATCATGGCATTTTTATTCTTTAATGAAAGCAAGCAAGTGAATATTTCATTTTATATAGGACTCTCATTTATAATTACTTCAGTAATTCTTCAGACACTGATTTCTATCAAAAAGAAATAAAAATTCTTAATCATTTCACAATAAACCCTTTTATAATGCTCATTTATAGAAGGGTTTATAATTTAACCTCAATTTTTAACGTTAAATATTTGCGTAGCTAAATAACTACACATATATTTGTAGTCAAATAACTACATAATGAATTTAAGACGAGATGTTTTTCAGGCAATCGCAGATCCTACCAGAAGATCCATATTGATGCTGGTGGCTGCACAATCTATGACGGCGGGAGCTATTGCTTCTAATTTCGATACCGCAAGACCTACCGTTTCCAAACATCTTCAGATCCTCACCGAATGCGAACTGTTGAGATCTGAACAAAACGGCCGTGAAATTATTTACCACCTTAATCCCAATAAAATGAAAGAAATAGCCGATTTTATCGAACCTTTCCGCAAAATGTGGGACGAGAAATTCAACAAGTTAGAAGAAGTCATGAAAGCCTACCAGAATAAAAAAAATGCGTGATACGAAGTACATGTTCTTATAACACGTCTCCCGTATCTCGAACCACGAAACTCTAAACACCTCAAAATATGGAACTCAAAACAAAAATCCACGCCGAAGACGGAAAACAGGAAATCTTCATCACCCGGGAATTTGATCTGCCTGTTGAACTCCTTTTCAAAGCCTATACAGAAGCCGAACTTTTTGAACAATGGATGGGCACAAAAGTGATAAAATTTGAAAACAAACAGCATGGAAG
Source organism: Chryseobacterium taiwanense (assembly GCF_000813825.1). Lineage (GTDB taxonomy): Bacteria > Bacteroidota > Bacteroidia > Flavobacteriales > Weeksellaceae > Chryseobacterium > Chryseobacterium taiwanense. Next base: position 26,938 of record NZ_JWTA01000007.1, on the reverse strand, counting down.
CTATCGATTTGAAACTTCAAATCCTCAAGGCGAAGTGGTTTTCAGTGCCAATGGAACTATTCATGAAATCATTCCGAAACAGAGAATTATCCGTACTTTCCAAATGGAAAATACTCCTTTTCCTCCTCAGTTTGAGTTTCTGGAATTTGAAAAAATTACTGATACCACAAGCAAAATAACAATTCAGACGATCTATAAATCAGTAGATTTCAGAGATCAAATGCTGAAATTACCATTTGCACAAGGCATTAATATGGCTCACAACCGTCTGCAAGAACTGTTTAAATAATGAGATGCGGGATACGAGATTCGAGGTTGAACCCAATAAATTATACGACTACATAACTCGCAACTCGTACCTCGAAACACCATAAACCAAAATATATGAATCCAAAAGTTGATTTTTTCTTTAATAAAGCCCAGCAATGGCAAAAAGAATTTGAAAAACTAAGAGCAATCGCCCTAGAAACTCAGCTTGTAGAAGAGTTGAAATGGGGATGCCCTTGCTATACGTATGAAGGAAAGAATATTTTCCTGATTCATGGGTTTAAAGAATATTGTGCCCTCCTCTTTTTTAAAGGCGCTTTAATGAAAGATCCTGAAAATATTCTGATTCAACAAACTGAAAATGTGCAGGCTTCGAGACAGATCCGTTTTACAGAAATACAACAAATCATTGATTTAGAAAAAGTTCTCAAAGAATATATGTTTGAAGCTGTTGAAATTGAAGAATCCGGTGCTAAAGTCGAAATGAAGAAAACCAGAGAATTCGAAATGCCAGAAGAATTTCAGAAAAAATTGGATGAAAATCAAGAATTAAAAGAAGCTTTCGAAAGTTTAACACCTGGAAGACAACGCGCTTACCTACTCTATTTTTCTTCTGCTAAACAATCCAAAACCCGTGAATCCAGAATTGAAAAATACATTCCGGAAATTCTTAACAGAAAAGGATTAAATGATTAATTTTTAAATCGCAAAAAATGGAAACACCAAACAAATCACAGAAAAGAAATAAAATCATCTATTGGATTTTCACGCTTTGGATGTCATTGGGAATGATTTCAACAGCCATTGTACAGCTGCTGAAAAACAAAGATGAATTGGCCAACTTCACGAATCTTGGATATCCATCATATTTAATGACCATTATCGGAGTCTGGAAAATACTAGGTGTACTGGTAATTTTACTTCCTAAACGTCTGTTGTTAAAAGAATGGGCCTATGCTGGATTTTTCTTTGTCATGTCCGGGGCTATCGTTTCCCATATTATTGTGAATGACCCATTTAGCAAAAAATTTCCCACAATTTTACTGCTTGTGTTAGTGATTATTTCTTGGTATTTTAGACCTGCCGAAAGAAAAATATCTATTGCAGACTAACACCACATCAAAATAGAATTCAATATGAACACAAAGAAACTCTCCACAACACAAAACAAAGAATTGTTGAAGATTCTCAAACTTCGCTTCGAGAAAAATATGAGCCGACATAAAGGTCTTGATTGGGATAAAATTCAAGCAAAGCTTGAAAAAAACAATGAAAAATTGTGGTCTCTCCACGAAATGGAAGAAACGGAAGGTGAACCTGATGTTGTTGATTATGATAAAAAAACAGATGAATATATTTTCTTTGATTGCTCTTCGGAAAGTCCGAAACGAAGAAGTCTTTGCTACGATTATCCGGCTTGGGAAGCTAGAAAAGCCAATAAACCTGAGAATAATGTCATTGATAAAGCCGCAGAAATGGGTATTGAACTCCTAAATGAAGAACAATATCGTCAACTTCAGGAACTCGGAAAATTTGATCTGAAAACGTCAAGTTGGGTAAAAACTCCTGCATCAATCAGAGAATTAGGAGGTGCAATATTCTGTGATCGCCGTTACAATACTGTTTTCACTTACCACAACGGAGCTGATTCTTATTATGCAGCAAGAGGTTTCCGAGGATGTTTGAAAGTTTAATTTTTAGATGCATTCAATAATAAAATCATTATTTTAGCAACTTCGAAATTTAGCTAACACAACAAAAAGGATTATGAAAAAGTTGATCTTATTAAGTTCACTCTCAGTTTTTTTAATGAACTGTAATAAAAAAACAGAAACTGCAGCTCCAAAAGTAGAAATAGACTCAACAGCTACTACAGAAACAGTAACCGACACTTTAGGTCCAAAATCTTTCTGCTATATGGGCGTAACCGGAAAAGATTCTGTATTTGCCAATATTGATGACAATTTGGGAACAATTACCGGAAAAATGTCTTACAAGAACTTTGAAAAAGACAGCAATAAGGGAGATATTTCCGGTTATAAATCAGGAGATACCTTAAAACTGACTTACGAATTTGTATCTGAAGGCAAAAAAAGTGCAAGAGACATCTTCTTCATTCAAAAAGACAATACTTTAACGGAAGGTATTGGTGAGCATAAGGAAGAAAACGGGCAGGTAAAATATGTCAGTGAAAAAAATATCAGCTATAAAGACGGTCAAAAGCTGGAAACCGCTGATTGCAATATGGTAAATAAAGCTTTAAAATAAAGAAAAATGCAACTTTAGTAAGTTGCATTTTTTTTATAATTCAGTTTTAATAATTTCAATAAAATCATTCACGGGTTCGTCCTCCGTATTCCAGGAAGTAATAAGACGAATAGCTGAAAAATTTTCATCAACTTTTTTCCAGACATAGAACTCAAACTTCTCCGATAATTTTTGAATGACTTCATTGTTTAAAATCGGAAAAATCTGATTGGTATATGTATCTGAAAGAAATTGTACTCCTTTTTCTTTCATTGCATTTTTGATTTTCATGGCCTGCTGATTCGCATGTTTTGCCAAGTCAAAATACAAATCGTCTTTCATCAATTCTAAAAATTGAATTCCTAATACTCTTCCTTTTGCCAGCAACGCTCCTTTTTGTTTGATGTTAAAAGCGAAATCCTGCTGAAGTTCCTGATTATTAATGACAATAGCTTCACCAATTAAGGCTCCGTTTTTAGTTCCTCCCAAATAGAAAACATCAGTAAGTTCGGCTACTTTTTCCAGCGTAAGATCACTAATTTCAGATGTCAAACCATGTCCCATTCTTGCTCCATCCATAAATAAATACAGCTTGTTTTCTTTACAGAATGTTGAAAGAGCTTCCAGTTCTCCTAACGTATAAATCGTTCCAAGCTCTGTAGAATTGGAAATGTACACCAACTTTGGCATGACCTGATGCGGAATATTTCTGTGATTTTCCAAAACCGGAATAATATCTTCCGGAGTTAGTTTACCGTCTTCCTTTTCTATGCTTAAAATCTTATGACCGGTTGCTTCAATTGCTCCTGTTTCATTATTGAGAATATGACCTGTAGCTGCCGAAATCGCACATTGATAAGGCCTTAAAATAGATGAAATTACAATTAAATTAGCCTGTGTTCCTCCAGAAACAAAATAGATCTCCGAATCGGCTTTTTGTATTTTTTGTTTGATCAATTCTTTAGCCTGTAAAGAATACTCATCTTCTCCATAACCTGCCTGTTGATTAGTATTATGCAGCAAAAGTGCCTGCAAAATATTCGGGTGACAACCTTCCGAATAATCGTTTTTGAATGAAAATTTCATAGAGTAAAATTAAAAAAACTTAAAATAACAACCATTAATAATTCATAATATTTTGTTAGATTTGTAATGAAAATCATCTAACATTTTGAAAACAACCTTAACCGAAGAAAACTATCTGAAAGCTTTATTTCATTTAGTAGACAACGAAAGCAAAGTAACGATTAATGAACTCAGCAAATTTTTGAATGTAAAAATGCCGAGCGTTAACAACATGATGAAGAAGTTTGCAGAAAAAGGCTGGGTAATCTATGAAACCTATAAACCTCTTATCGTTACTGAAAAAGGAAGACGAGAAGCAGCTCTAGTCGTAAGAAAACACAGGCTTACAGAAATGTTTCTGGTGAAGAAAATGAACTTTGGCTGGGAAAATGTTCACGAGATTGCGGAACAGCTTGAGCATGTACATTCTCAGATTTTCTTTGATAAAATGGATGAAATTCTTGATTATCCTAAATTCGATCCTCACGGAGAACCGATTCCTGATAAAGACGGAAATATCATTGCTCAGGATTTACAAAAATTAAGTAACTGCGAAATCGGAGAAGTGGTAGTTTTTGCTTCCGTAACCCTTTCGGATGATGCCTTTCTTAATTATCTGACGGAAAGAAATCTATTGCTGAACAAGAAAATAAAAATCATCAAGATTGAAAGTTTTGACAAATCAATTACCATAGAAGTTGATGGAAAACAGGAAGTTTTGAGTAGAAAAGCAACAGAAAAAATATTGATAAAAAAGTAATTTCAAAAACATTAAGATTTTATTTAAGGAACTAAATGATTAGGCTTAAATAAAATCTTAATGGGTAAAAAGTATTATTTTAAAATATTTTTCAAGATCTCAGAAACCGTATCAATTTCATCAACCGTATTGAAATAATGTGGTGATAATCTTACAATTCCGTTGATATTTTTATTGGTAAAATCAATTAAAGCAGAATTTTTATACGTTACGGAAAAGAAAACATTATTTTCTTTCAATACTTTCTGAATATTTTCCAAGTCTCCGTTTGGTTCACAAAAAGTAATAATACTGCCCAGATTATTTCCCTGATCCCAAATCTGGAAACCGCTATTTTTTAAATTCCCTCTCAGTCTTTCGGATAAGCCTTTGTTATAGTGTTCAATAGCATGCATTCCAATATGATTCGCATATTTAACAGCTTCCGTAAAACCCAGCAAAGATGCGTAAGAAATTTCCCAATGTTCGAATCTTTTTGCAGTTTTAAATAATTCATAATCATCATATTCAGACCAGTGAGCCCCTCTCATATCCAGCAATAAAGGAGCATAATTCTGTTCCAGCATTTTATCGGAAACATATAGGAATCCCGTTCCTCTTGGTCCTCTCATGAATTTTCTGCCTGTTGCCGTTAGAAAATCACACCCTATTTTCTCAACATCTACAAACATTTGTCCAATAGATTGGCAAGCATCTACCAAGTACAAAACATCATATTTTTTGCAGATCTTTCCGACACTTTCAACATCCTGAATTAACCCTGAATTGGTTGGAATATGAGTAACTGCAACCAACTTTGGGTTATAATTTTTAATCAAATTTTCTAAGTCTTCCAAATCAAGCTCATGGTCTGAAAGCTTTTTTGTTCTGATAATTTTTACATTCAGTTTCTTCTGAAGCGAAATGAATGTAATCTGATTGGAAATATAATCATCAATCGTTGTAATGATCACATCTCCTTCTTTAAAAACAATACTCGACAAAGCTTTTGCATAAGCATCTGTAGCACTTGTTGCAAAAGCAATATTTGAAGATTTACAGTTAATCAGTTTAGCGGTTTCTTCATAAAAGCTTTCAAGCAACTCAGCATTTCTGTTAGCAGTTTCATATCCTCCGAATTGCTCTTCCTGTTTTAGATAACCAATCATTGAATCTACTACATGTGTTGGCATCAAAGAAGATCCTGCATTATTTAGAAATATTTTACCATCAAATAATCCTCTAATGTCCTGTCTTATTATATCTATATTCATATGTTACTGACTATTTTTTTAACAATTTTACACAAAAAATCCCGAATTTACATTCCCGGGATTTATTTTTTAAGCTATAGTATGGTTAATCTAAAACGCTCCAACCTCTTTTCGGATTGGTATTGGAAGAAACTTCCTGTTCGTTTACGATAATATTTTCTTTTCTCTGACCAATATAATCCAGCTCGCTCAGTTTTGAGAAGATAATTTCCAAGCTTCTCAGCATCTGCTGAATATACAATAACGGTTCTCCGCAATTGTGGTGATCATAGTTTGTTTCCGCTACAATAGATAATTGGTTTAATAACGTATGAGGCGCAATTTCACTCCATTCTAAGCTATAGTTCAGCATTTCTTCCAGTTCTGCGGGAACCAAAACTTGTGTAGCATTGTATAAATTCAGAGCTAGTTTTGCAAAAGATTCAATTAAAAATACCGGTGGTTGCCAAGGCGTAATATTTCTAAACTGAAAATACATATCCGCAAAAGTGGTCACCATCGTATTACACAGAAACTTAACGTTCTGCGCTAATGCAGTATTCTGATTTTTATGAGAAGCTTTCTGAATAATTTTAAAAGCATACTGCTGCAGATTACCAATTGATTTCGCAAAACCATTATAATAGCTTAACAATGCAGGATGACTCTGAACGGAAGTGCATGGTGGAATAAAATTTGAATCTACCTGTGCAATATTACCTTTTAAATCAACTTTTCCAACAATTAAATAGTTTCCTCCTGAATAACTGCTGTTTAGAGAAGTTACCGGAAGTAATTCTATATGGTAATTGGATTGAGCATTCGGATGTCTCGGTGGAATTTCTTCAGGATCAATATCCCCGAAAGGAACTTTATCAAAAGGATTTACCGAAATCAAAATATAATATTCTCCGTCTACCTGTTCCTCGTTCATTGATTTTGCCAGTGATTTTACGCTCACTCTCCTATCATTAAGCTCTACTCTATATCCGGCTAATGTAACGGCGCTGCAATGTTTTATCACTAACTGAACATCATTGGTTGCGGTATTATGAACATCAAAAATAGTTTTGTCTGTAAATTCATTGGGAATAGGCAACAGTCCGTAATTATAATTGGTAATTCCTAATGAATTGGAGTCTCTGATGGTATCAATTAAAAAATTGTCCTGATCATTTAAGTGTCGCTGAGAGACTTTCATTCCGTCTACCCAATTGATCGCAAAATGTCTAATTGGCTGTATCATATTAAATACTTTTAAGATTTGTGTGTGTTATGGTTTTTTAGCAATTCCTTCTTCTTCATGCTGAATTACTCTTTTACAAATAACCACTTCATTTTCTGAAATGCTATTTGCAGAAATATCCTGATCGAAATTGATATATTTTCTAAAACTGAAAAATGATTTTTTCGTGTAAAAAATCCAATAATAAGGTTCTTTTTCACTATCTGAAAGATGAATAATAGATCCCGGATTTTTATGGTTATAATCATCGACTACTCTGTAAAACCAATCTCCGAAAGTAACGCCTGTTGGTAGCGTTTTGGCCTTAATTCTGAATCGATTAGATTCTTCCAGATTTTTACTTAATTCCACATTCAAGACCATCAATCTGTCAAAATCCGCTCCTTCAAAATCAGGAAGTTTTTGATCCGGTGAATACCTCCATGTTTTATAAATATCAACAGGGATACTGATAAACTGAACATAACAGTAATGAAATACCAACGGAACGAGAAATATAAATGCACTGGTTGCAGACATTACAGGATATCCCGTTCCTCTGCTCATCAAGCTAAAAATCAAGGTAAACAGATACCCTCCGAATAGAATACATGTGACTGAAAGTACCGATTCAAACAGTACACTCATTGAAAAGGAATCAATATGCTTTTTAAAATACCTGTCTAAAAGATTTACGTGGATAATCCCCAAAATGAAATAAACGATCTGAGCAATCAGATACCAATAAGGATTAAAAGAGTTTCCGGCAAAGCCAAAAAAACCGGGTACCGCTATACACAAGCTGCACAGAAGGACGTATATAATAATTGTTTTAATTTTAATCGCAGGTTTATTTCTTCTGATTATTCCCAGAATAACCATCATAATGACTGCAATCAAAGGCATTAAAATATATCTTAAGAATATACCTTTTACTGAAGAGATTTCCATTTGTCTTTTTTCAATTAATAATGTCTTGGTTGGTGTTTGTAAATATAATAAAATATTTTAGAGGAATGTGGAGTAACCAAGGCGGTTTGCATTTCGTTCGTCATCCTCCAGAGCGAATGAATATTCTTCTTTTTCTGTGATGAAATTTTCTTTCACATCTACGCTTACCGGCAAAAAGTAATCATATAATGTATGAAGAACTTTTCTAAATGGGCTTCCGTTAATAAATTTTTTCATTTCATAATAAGGAATAGGTCCAATATTCACGACCCAGTTTCTTTGCCCGTCCATATGTCTTCCGCTCGGAATATAGGTAACTCCCAATCTGGAGTTTCCAAGCAGCATAGAGTCATCATTCTCCTCTATTTTGTCTATTACATTGGGAGCAAAGGTAACTTCTACGGGAATTTGAAGAAAAGCAGTCATACATCTTTCAAACCATTTTTTATCTCCTCTAATCTGATGAAAAAAGGGTAAAATATAAATAAAAATATAAGCGTTCTGCTTGTCGAGCATTGTCACTAAAGGCCAAAGCTCACTGATCGTATCTAATAAAGAATCCGTATCACTTGAAATATCAAAATCAAATTCTTTGAGTAAAGCACTTATTTCGGTAAAGAAAATCTCCAGTTCAAAAGGTTTGAAAAACTTCCTTGCATCTTCCTCTACTCTTTTTTGCCTTCGGATTTCTTTAACAACGGTTTCTACATTTTTTCTAGATGCTCCTAATGACGGCGGATGAAATAACCCTTCAGGAAGGTAATCGTAAATTCCTTCTCTGTATGTTTCGATCGTGAAAACTTCTTCATCAAAACCTAAAAAATGGCTTGAAATGCCTTTTATATCCTTAAGGTAGGCTCTATCGTTAATTCCTAAACGTTCAATAAAAATATTACTGACTGCTCTATGGTATTTTAATAAATTAACAGCTACAGCTTCAGCTTTGAAATCTGTCTGTAACTTATTATAATTCATATCTACGATATTATTCTCATACATAGTGTTTCTTGTGATTTGGGCATGTAAAGGTAATATATCTCATAGTATTGAAAAAATATTTTCCCAATAATTTTATCTTAAAAATACTAATTTAATCCTATTAAAAAGAATAATCCTACTAATTATCCGTAAAAATACGGTAAAAGGATTTCAGGTTTCTTTGCTTACATTTCTCCGCAATTTTAGAACAACTGAGAAATAAATTCACAAAATACTTATTTAGATTAAATTTTATTAACACTCTTATAAATAAGAATTCTGCCATATTTAATTCTACTTCGGAAAGTGAGCCGTATCTTTGCACCCTGAAAATGTTATTTACAATGAAAAGTATTTATTCTAAAATTCTGATTTTAGCTTTCATGGCATCTTCGCTTTATTCTTATGCGTGGGGATTGACGGGACACAGAATTATTGCAGAAATCGCAGAAAATCATCTTTCCGGAAAGGCAAGAAGAGAAATTAAAAAAATAATGGGGAGAGAGCGCCTTGCGTATTGGGCAAACTGGCCGGATTTCATTAAATCTGATACTACAGGTGCATGGAAACAGGCTTCAGCTTGGCATTATGTAAACATTGATCCTCAAACAGATTTCAAAGCTTTCGAAAAGAACTTGGAAGCTCAGGCGGGACCAAGTTTATATACTCAGGCAAAAGTATTGTCTAGCCAGATAAAAAATGAAAAAACATCTGAAAAAGACAGAAAAATTGCTTTGATTTTCCTTATCCATATTATGGGAGATTTAGCACAACCTTTACATGTAGGAAGAGCTGAAGATCTAGGTGGAAACAAAATTAATGTTACTTATTTTGGAGAGAAAACAAATTTACACTCAGTTTGGGACGGAAAATTGGTAGATTCTCAAAAGTACAGCTATACAGAATATTCAAAATTACTGGATATTAAATCTAAAGATGAAGTAGCGAAAATTCAGTCAGGATCATTGGAAGACTGGTTGTATGATTCTCATCAAATCGCGAATAAGATCTATGCTCAGACTCCTAATGATTCAAAATTAGCATACGATTATCAGTATAAATTCAATGATACGATGGAAAGACAGCTTCTATACGGAGGTTTGAGACTGGCAAAATTCTTAAATGATCTATTTTAAGAGTGAATCGTCAATAGTGAATTTTATTCTTACTTATATAAGCGGAACTTAGGTTTCGCTTTTTTGTTTTTAAAAAGTAACGAGATTAATTTTTGAACTTAATGATTTACCAGAAAGTTTATCATGTTGAAAGCATTTAAGTATAAATAAAAAGATTCGAGCCTAGATGCTTTCAGCATGACAAACTATGTGAATATTTTTGAATGTTGAAATTTGAAATAATGATTGCCACTCTAGCCCCGATTGGAACGGCATCCTTTTTGGTTGCGGGTGGAGCGAAGCGAAACCCGTAACCAAAAAGATACAGTGGAAAGCGGGATAAGCTCCTTATAAATATTTTAAATCGATAAAATGCTTTTCGATAACATATTTCAAAGAATTTGCTTGAGTTGATCTATTTAAAAATCATGGTTCTGCTGCGTGAGAGCCATAATTTACAACTATTTTTTCAATTGTAATTTAAATAAATAAAAAATAATTGAAACATGTGTAACCTTTTTACCTTTTCAAACGTATAATATATAGTAACTCTTTTTTGAGGAAAAAAATAGATGAGACAATTAAAAATCACTAAGCAGGTAACCAACAGGGAAACTGCTTCATTAGACAAGTATTTGCAGGAAATTGGTAAGGTTGAACTAATCACTGCGGACGAAGAAGTAGAATTGGCACAAAGAATTCGTGCGGGCGACAGAGCAGCACTTGAGAAATTAATCAAAGCCAACCTTCGTTTCGTAGTTTCGGTTTCTAAACAGTACCAAAATCAAGGTCTTTCTTTACCCGATTTGATCAATGAAGGTAACTTAGGACTTATGAAAGCGGCAAAAAGGTATGATGAAACTAGAGGTTTCAAATTTATCTCTTACGCGGTGTGGTGGATTCGTCAATCAATTTTACAGGCGTTGGCTGAACAGTCGAGAATTGTAAGATTGCCATTGAACAAAATCGGTTCTATCAACAAAATCAACAAAGCATACGCTCACCTTGAGCAGGAAAATGAAAGACCACCTTCTCCGGAAGAATTGGCTGAAGTTCTTGACATGAGCGAGGAAGATATTAAAGAATCTATGAAAAACTCCGGAAGACACTTGTCTATGGATGCACCTTTAGTAGAAGGTGAAGATTCTAATCTTTACGATGTATTACGTTCTGGAGAATCTCCAAGTCCGGATAAAGATTTGATGCTTGAATCTCTACAAATCGAGATCGAAAGAGCATTGAACACTTTAACTCCAAGAGAGGCTGACTTGGTAAGATTATATTTCGGATTGAACGGAAAACATCCAATGACTTTAGAAGAAATTGGTGAAACTTTCGATCTTACCAGAGAGAGAGTCCGTCAGATCAAAGAAAAAGCGATCAAGAGATTAAAACATAATACCAGAAGTAAGATTTTGAAATCTTATTTAGGTAAATAATTTTAACGAACAATTTATAGGCGGAGCTTGATTTTCAGGCTCCGCTTTTTTTATATTTGAATATGGAAGAAAATAAATTTAATCAAATAATTAAAAGTGAAAATTTTGCTTTAGCTTCAGATTTATCAGAAGTAGTATTGGATAGTTTTATTGATAATGAAATCCTAAAAGATATACCAATGATTGGAACAATCTCAAAATTACTAAGTCTTGGTACTACAATAAATGATAGATTGTTTACAAAAAAATTACTTCACTTTTTAAGAGAATTAGAAAACATTGATCAAAATTTAATTTTAAAAGAGATTCAATATATAGATGATTCTAAAAAGTATAATCAAAAAGTTGGAGAAAAAATACTAGAGGTAATTAATAGAGTTGATTCAGATGACAAACCTAAAGTCATTGGTAAATTATTTAGAAATTTTTTACTTAAAAAAATTACATATTTTGAATTTTTAAGGCTTTCTCATATAATTGAAAACGTATTTATTCTTGATCTTTTAATTTTAAGTAAATCTAAAGAACATATTACTCTTAAAAATAATAAAATAACATATCTTCCGCTTAATGAAAATAGTAAAGAATTATTTAATTATAATATTGTAGATAATATAACTCCAAATGATTACGTGGACCCAAAAGATATTACAGTATTTCAGTCATCTGTAAAATTGACAACCTTAGGACTAAATATATTAAATTACGGTTTAAAATAATGAATTCAATTTCAATCATCGGAGCAGGAATAGGAGGTTTAACACTTGGGAATATTCTGAAACAACATAATCTCGATTTTACCATTTACGAATCGACGCCTGAAATAAAACCCGTAGGTTCAGGAATTATGATGGCTATCAATGCCATGCAGATTTTTGAAAATTTGGGTTTAAAGGAAAAAATTGAAAAAGCAGGAAATACAATTCACGGAATTTCTATTACTGATGAAAAACTAAACTTCATTTCGAAAACCAATGTGCTGGAACTTGAAAAAAAATACAACTCCTGCAATGTAGCAATCCACAGAGCCGATTTGCAGAGAATTTTAACCGAAAACATTGGTTTTGAAAACATTAAACTGAATCACTCTTTAAAAGAAATTCAAACAGATGCAAACTATCTTCTCAACTTTGAAAACGGGACGAAAGTTGAAAGCACAACCGTTTTCGGAGCAGATGGAATTCATTCAAAAATAAGAGATCAGATCTTTGGACTAGGAACCATCCGCAACACAGAACAAATGTGTTGGAGAGGATTGGTTGAGCTTGACTTGCCTGAACAATTTCATCATGAAGCTATTGAAGTATGGGGAAAAGGAAAACGTTTCGGCTTCGTTAAAATGACAGACAGGAAGATATATTGGTATGCCGTTATCAATAAAAGAATACATAAACGCTATAACAGTATCTCCGAAAATTTTCATGGTTTCCACTCATTAATCATCGATATCATTGATTCTACTTTGAAGGAAAATATTATTCTTAATGATATTATAGATCTCTCTCCTATTCCAACGTGGCATTCCGAAAATCTTTGCTTGATTGGCGACGCTGCCCATGCGACAACGCCCAATTTAGGACAAGGTGCTTGTCAGGCCATTGAAGATGCGTATATCATTGGGAAATTACTAGAGAAAAATAAAGATTTTAATTTCATTTTTGAACAATTTCAGAAGATCAGAAGAAAAAAAGTGGATCATGTTGTCCGTACAAGTTTAAAGATCGGACAGATTTCTCAATGGGAAAAAAGAACGTATTTACGAAATCTTATCATGAGATTAATTCCTGAAAGTATTAACCAGCAAATGGTTGAAAAGGTTATAAAATTAGAACTGTGATTGGATTTCCCACAGATTTTTCAGATCAACACAGATATTTATGTTTAATTTCTATAAAAAGAAAAATACACGCAATCATTCGTGTAAATCTGAGAAATCTGTGGGAAATAAAAAAGACTGCTTCAATACTGAAACAGTCTTTGTCATTAATAGGTTAAAGTAATTCCGGCTCCCCAACCCATTTCATTATCATAATTTCCGGAAACGGATAGCCACTTTTGTAAGATATAGCGTAATCCTGTGGTGAATTCTCCGTCAGAATTTAAACTGAAATTCCCTCTTAATCTTCTGGAAAGCGGTATATCTTCCCTGCTCAATTCGAGTAAAACTTTTCCGTTTTGATCAACACTTGCATCGGCTGTCACCAACATAGGCAAGAGGTATTGCATCCCGACAATAAAGTTGGCTTTATTTTTAGAAGCTATCTGCTGACCGAACCAGCTTTTCTTTCCGTGAAAGTCCATTCCCATTTCTTCCGTCATCTGTCTTTCCATAATTTCATGGTTTTTCTGAATTCTGAAACCTGCATAAGGTAATGCCCATTGGAATTTCCCTAAGAATCTCCCTACTTTCATACTTCCTTCAAAATGATCAAAATCCCAATTGGAATGAAATTCATTAAGGTTTGCCCATCTTGGTCCGAACATCGTCATCGTTTCAGCATGGAGTTTATTACTCTGCAGATCCAGCATCGCCATTGAACTTACCATTCTGTTATCTTTCATAAAGTCTTTCCATGCTAATTTTCTGTTCGGAAGCTGAGGATTCGGTTTGGAGTTTTCGTAGCTGAAAATTCTTCCCATTCCTGCCATCATGTGATACAGAATATGACAGTGAAAAAACCAGTCTCCATCCTGATTCGCAGCAAATTCAATCGTATTGGTTTCCATCGGCATGATATCTACCACATTTTTAAGTGGTGAATATTCTCCTTTTGAATTAATTAGTCTGAAATCATGACCATGAAGGTGCATCGGATGACGCATCATTGAATTATTATACATGGTAATTCTCAGGATTTCTCCTTTTTTCACCATTATCTTATCTGTTTCTGTAACGGTTTTATTGTCTAACGTCCACAGATAATGATTCATATTTCCTTCCAGAGTAAATTTCAGTTCACGCACATTTTCCGTCGGAAGAATTGTTTTTTCAGGAGATTTTAAAATATTGTAAGATAATCTTTTAATTGATTTTTCTTCCTGCATATTCATTCCTGAATGATCAGAATGATCTTCACTTTCTTTCTCTTTGGTTTTAATTCCCATCATTTCATTGATATGCTTCATCGTCATTTTTCGCTGGCTTTCAGGAAGTTCAGGATACATCACTTCATTCATATCCATCATCTGATTTCCCATCGTCATATTCATCGGCTTCATATTTCCGCTCATCTCCATCATGCTGTTCATCATTTTCATTCCTTCAAAAAGTTTTAATCTCGGCAAATTCGGAGCTTCTACTTTCTCTCCTGAACCTAACCAAAGTGAAGCATGGCCAATTCTGTCTTCCGAAGTTGCACGGAATTCAAAACTTTTATTTTCAGGAATGGTCACTTCAATATCATAGGTTTCCGAAACTCCTACGATCAGACGGTCAACTTCAATAGGAACTACGTCATTTCCGTCGTTTCCTACCACTTTTATTTTTCCGCCTCCGAAATTCAGCCAAAAATAAGTGGAAGAACCACCGTTTGCTACTCTTAATCTGACTTTATCTCCTGCTTTTAATTGGGAATAATCAGAGCTAGGCTGTCCGTTAATAAGAAATTTATCATAATACACATCACTTACATCCATCGCCTCCATTCTCTTCCATTCATTCAGAGCCTTTGTTCCGAAGTTTCCTGATTTAATCGCTTCCCAATAGCTCTGAACTGCATTTTTTTTAATGGCATACCAATCTGTATTCGCCATATGAAGCCGTCTTGCAATCTGCATAGGATCATCATCACTCCAATCTCCTAATAAGACCGGAATTTCTTTTGTATATTCCGTTTTAGGCTCTCCTTCTCTTTTTTGAAAAACCAAAATTCCATTCATTCCGATCTGCTCCTGTAAACTTTCATGAGAATGATACCAATACGTTCCGTTCTGGGAAATTTTAAATTTATACAAATGTGTTTCTCCCGGCAGTACAGGTTTAGTAGTCAGATAAGGAACTCCATCATGCTCATTAGGTAAAATCACTCCATGCCAATGGAAACCCGTATTTTCTTTCAGCATATTATGAAGGTAAATTTCTGCGGTATCTCCTTCTGTGAAATATAATGTAGGAGCCTGTAATTTTCCGTTTACAGCGATAGCTCTTCTATTTTTACCTGTAAAATTTACGATGGTATCTTTTACATAGAGATCATAACGAACTGTTTTTCCTCCAAAACTTATCTTCCCATTTTCTGAGTTTCTTTTTAAAACAGAATTCTTAGGTTCTGGATCAGATTGAGACTGATTATGATTTTCAACTTCAACCAACTCCATTCCGCATTTCGGGCATTTTCCTGGTTTATCCAAAATAACTTCCGGATGCATGGGACAGATATATTTTTGAGATTGAGGCTGAGATTTAGTTTGAGGTTTAGATTGGGTTTTATTTTCAGAATTTAAATTAGGCTTAGTTTTATCTGTTTTCTTAGCCAGATTCGCTTTTTTAACATCATTTTTGTTCTCAACCTTAGTCTTAGCCTTATTTTTAATTTCCTTTGATTTTATCTCTGTTTTAGCTACAGTTTTCACTTCCGGTTTAGCAACAACTTTCGGTTTGATAACCATTGTTTTCTTTCTTAAAGTCATTCCACATTTCGGGCAATCTCCCGGTTTTGAGGAAACAACTTCAGGATCCATCGGACACGTAAAATATGTTTTTGTTGTCTGTGAAAAACTAAAGACAGAGAATAAAAGCATCAGAAACATTATCATCTTTTTCATAATATTTCGAAGTTTTTAAAGTTGTATAATCCTAATTAATACTTAAAGTTAATTTTAATTAAAACTATACAACTTATTATTTTTAAATAGAATAGATTAATTATTTAATCTCTGACTTTACACTTCCACATGAAAGCATAGAACTTCCATAGTAAGGATTTATGATTTTCTTCTCATCGCTCAACCAGCTTCCGTCCGCCATAGGACAATACTGAACGTAGATAGGATTTTCAGATAACTTAAACTCTTTGGTAAGAGCAATCATATTATCCGAAAGGTTTAAAAAGGTTTCTCTTTGGGTACTTATATTTCTTGCATCCGAAATAGCCGTAGCATCTTTTCTAAGGATATTTAAATTCCCTTCTGAAACCTGCTTGTAATCAATAGCCGAAGCTGTTTTAATGAATTCTGTTGCTGCTTTTGAAGTTTTATCTGCATCATCTGAAGCCAAAGCAGATTTTATGGCGATGTAATTCTGGTAAAGCTTAGAAACCTGAGCGTCTTTTTTAGACTGCGCTGAAAGAGAAATTACTGAAAATAAAGATAATGCTGCTGTAATGATATATTTTTTCATTGTTTTAAATTTTAGAATTAATTTGTAGGGTTAAGATTTTTTATCGCATAATGCGATACATCATGTCGTTCGTAATGATAAGTGTATCAAACGACTGACAAATTTTAAATTCTAAATGTACAATGATTAATATAGATAGGAACCGACCGATTTTCCGGTGGTGCATTGATTTGAATCTGAGTAAATTTTGTCGCTGAAAAAGAGCGATCAATAATGAAAAATTCGTGATGCTGAACTTCTGAAATCTGTTTTAAAAAATCGATTTTAAGCAGATCCGACTTTTGAGAATCGTCAACTTTTACAATTTTGATTTCAGTTTTACAGCAGTCTTTTTTTGTTTTAACACCGCATTTACTGCAAACATCATCAACTTTCTGGCTTATAGAAGCTAATTCTTTCATGCAATAATGTACACTGAAAACTGTTCCGGAAGAAAATCCGAAGTAGAAAACAGAAAACAATATGGCAAGAATCTTTTTCATTGAGGCAAAGTTAAAAATATCTTTAATATGAAGGTTATAGAATTTTGTATTGTTGTTATAAAATTCGGGAAAGAAAAAAGCTTCTGATATTTTCAGAAGCTTTTATATTATAATTTGAATTCTAATTTAAGATTGAAAAAACGTCCTGTCAGACGAACCGGAACCGGATACATCAAGTTGGAATTATAATCGGTAATCCACTGATTGGCAACGGTATTATTAATATTAAAGGCATTGAAAACCTGAACCCCTAAAGTCAATTCTTCAAAATTGCTCCAGAAACCGTACGTTTTTTTATTATCTTTTCTATCGATAAATACTTTAGAAAGCCCTAAATCCACTCTTTTGTACGCAGGTAACGTATTCTGATACTGATATGGATCGGTAAATACGGGCGCTCCGTTTGGTAATCCCATTGCATACACCAAGGTAAGGTTTACACGCATTGAAGGAAATCTCGGCATATAATCCTGATAGAACATCGCAAATCGAAGTCTCTGATCTGTAGGTCTAGGAATATTTCCTCTTCCATCTATATTTTCATACGCTCTTGCATAACTCGCAGATAACCAAGAATCTATTCCTGGAACAAATTCTCCATATAGTCTGGTATCAATTCCATAGGCATAGCCCGAAGCATTGTTTTTACCAGAGTAACGGATTCTGACATTATCCATATAATAAGGGATAAGGTTATCCATTTTTTTATAATAAAGTTCAGTACTCAACTTAAATGGTCGGTCATACATCTCAAATTCGTAATCATTTGCCAATATAAGCTGTATTGAACGTTGAGATTTTATATCAGAGTTGAAGTTCCCTTCCAGATCTTTAATTTCTTTATAGAAAGGCGATTGATAATAAATACCTCCATTCACTTTAAATAACATATCGGAATCCCAATCTGGTTTTATAGCAAACTGGAATCTCGGAGAGAATATGGTTTCTTTATTAAAGCTCCAATTAGCCACTCTTGCCCCTACGTTTACAAATACCTTGCTGCTTCCCCAATAGAATTTTTGAGAATATTGTGCATAAGCAGACAATCTTGTCGGCTCAATATGGTTTTTTCCTGATATACTGTAAAACAATTCAAGATCTGCTTCATTAAGTCTAGGATCAAGAATATTGGCAGGTCTTGGAATACTATATCCTGCAGAATCTACCAACTTCCATTCATTGGTAAGATCTTTCAGGTTTTCTTTTTCATATTTAACTCCAACTTCAAAATCGGAATTTACATTAGGCGAAAACCTTGCTTTGAACTGTGTTCCGTACGTTCTTACAAAAAGATCATTTCTTGCACTTTCAATCTGACCTCCTACGTCATATGACACAACAGGTGCTCCCGTTGATGGATCAAAAGTCTGAAGTTCGTATTGAGAATGAATGGTATAATATTCTTTTTCTCTGTTCTGATAGGAAAAGCTGTCTAAAGTAAATCTCCATTTATCTGATGGTTTGTAATTCATAGAGAATGTTCCCATCATATTTTTATACATGTCCTCTTCTCTTCCCGCATATCCAATGTTTACGGTAATAGGCTGCTGAAGACTTCCAAAAGTTACACTTTTTGCTTTAGGCACCATTTCATAGTCATTCTTAGCATAGTACCCTATGAATGAAAGTGAAAATTTATCGCTGACATGATAATTGATATACGACTGAAAATCCCAGTACGTAGGGTTGAAATCTGTATCTTCATTTAAAGTATTCAATACCAAATTGGTATTTCTGTACCTTCCTGAAAATAAAGCGGTCAGTTTTTTATTTTTTGAAGCTAAACCAGTTGTCAATCTTCCTCCGATAAGGCTAGCTTCTCCTGAAAGTTCGAACTTCTTAGGTTCTCTGTAATAAATATTCAGAGCTGAAGACATTTTATCTCCATATCTGGCTTCAAAACCACCGGCTGAAAAGTTAACCGTAGAAACCATATCCGGATTAATGATACTCATCCCTTCCTGCTGAGAATTTCTGATCAAAAAAGGACGGTAAATTTCAATATCATTGATGTAGATAAGGTTTTCGTCATAGTTTCCACCACGAACCATATATTGGGAAGAAAGCTCTGTATTGGAGTTTACGGAAGGTAATGTTTTAAGGATTCCTTCAATACCTCCTGAAATACTCGCAACATTCTGAGCATCTTTTGCTGAAATTTTCACAGCGGAAAGGTCGGTTGTTTTTCCTGTTTGTTTCTGGAAAACGACTTCTTCAATATAGGTAACTCTGGTTGTTGTAGTATCTTTCTTTTTGACCTGAGAAAATACAAACAGAGGCGCCAAAAGGCTCAATGGTAAAACTAGTTTTTTCAAACGAAATATTTTAAAATTTCAAACGGTTAATTTATAACTTTTATTTTATTATTTGACTCTGCAGAAAAACTTTTGACCACTCTTCCACAAATTTCTCAGGCAATTTCTTTTCTTTTATGGCAACAATGCACATAAATACATCATTCTCACCTTTTGTATAGTAATACACCTGAGACTCTGTAGTCTTGGAATCTTTATAAGAATCGGCTTCCATCCTAAAAAGAATATACTCGCGTTCATCCTTTTTATTTCTAGCTAATTCTTTTATTCTTAAATTTTTTGTTTTTGTCTTACTCAATTTTTTATGATTATCAAAAAAAGTCTGCAATGGAACCGATGCCATATTTTTAGTGACTAATTTTGTGACAATAATATCATAGTTATCCCAATTCTGACCTTTAGGAATATATTCCATCAATATCATCTGGTCATTTTCCTGCTTTTCTTCCAGATGAAGATTGTATTTTTCAGGCAAAGAAAATTGTAAAGAATCTCTTTTCTGTGCATATACAGACAGAGAAAAAGAGAGTGATAAGAGTAATAAGAATTTCTTCATTATAAAATAGCTTCTCTTACTCTTGTCAATTTTTGTAATAAGTCTTCTAATAAATCAAGTCTTAGCATATTCGCTCCATCAGATAAAGCAGTTTCAGGAGTTGGGTGGGTTTCTATGAAAATTCCGTCTGCTCCTACAGCGATTCCTGCTTTTGCAACGGTTTCAATAAGTTCTGGTCTACCTCCTGTAACTCCAGAGCTTTGATTTGGTTGTTGTAAAGAATGGGTAACATCTAAAATAACCGGAGCATATTCTCTCATGGTAGGAATTCCTCTGTAATCCACGATCAAATCTGTATATCCGAAAGAATTTCCTCTTTCAATAATCGCTACTCTTGGGTTGTCTGAATCGGTAACTTTCTGAACAGCAAATTTCATAGATTCCGGAGAAAGGAATTGTCCTTTTTTCAGACTCACACATTTTCCTGTTTTTGCTGCAGCCACCAAAAGGTCTGTCTGACGTACTAAAAAAGCAGGAATTTGCAGAACATCAACATATTGAGCTGCCAAAGCTGCGTGTTCGTTCTCGTGAATATCGGTCGTTGTTGGAATATTAAAAGTTTCTCCAACTTTTTTAAGGATTTCCAATGATTTTTCTTCACCAATCGTCGTAAAAGAGTCTACTCTACTTCTGTTGGCCTTTTTGAAACTTCCTTTAAAAATGTATGGAATATTATATTTATTAGTTAATTCTACTACTTTTTCGGCAATTCTAAGCGCCATATCTTCGCCTTCAATAATACATGGACCGGCAATAAGGAAAAAGTTTTTTGAATCTTTGTGATGAATATTATCTAAATACTGAATCATTTTATTTTTTATTAAAAAGTTCAGTAAAAATACTGAGAAAGTTTCAGAATCGGAAATTATTTGAGGGCTTTAACAGACTATGGCTACAATAGCTTTCATCTTTTGGATTTCTAAATTTTTCTGATTTTTAGTTTTTATATAGACGGATGCTTCGACTTCGCTCAGCATGACAGTCGAATACTATCTGCTTTTTAACTTAACATTATTTTATAACCATGTCATGCTGAGCCTGTCGAAGCATCTATTTTTCACTAAACTCAAGAAAAATTTAAAATTTCTTTAAAATCTTTTCAAAAGTATTAATGTTTCTGCTGGTAAACTGGTCTTTCAGGCTTTTCTTACCTAGAATTTTTCCAAAAGTAGAATCTAATGTATTTCCTTTTGGAACTTGCCAGTAGAAGATATCGTTCACGATTTTAGCCTCTTCATTATCGGTTTTTGAAGCATTTTCAAATTCCTGCATTAACACTTTTTCAACACCATCATTTCCAACAAAAGTATAGGAATGAAGATCATCATTTTTTTCAAAAGGGTTTCCACTCCAAAATTGTTCTACTTCTTCCTGAGATTTAACGAATAAAAAAGCATCATAAGAGAAATGTTCAGACATTGCCTTTTCAAGAATTTCTTTTAACTCTTCAGCTTTTTTATCGGATGAAAAGACAATATTTCCGGAAGCCAAAATAGAAATCACGTCATTCATTCCGGCATTTTTGAACACCTGACAAACGTCTACCATTTTCATATTGGTTCCTTTCACATTGACTCCGCGGAGAAAAGCACAGTATTTCATAGTTTTTAAATTCGTTAAAATCTTTGTCGTTAATTATTTAATCTTTTCGTATAAATTATAGTCAGTTCCGGAAGGCTTTAAATGGTAAATTTTTTCAAGGATTTTATTCTGACTGCTCAAATGGTCTTTGATACGAAATTCTTTTAAAAGTTTATAATGTGATTTATAATATTCAGCATCTTTTCCGCTAAACAGATCCTTATAAGAAAGTAGATATTTAGGTTCTCTTTTCTTTACGGTATTCATCCAATAATTGGTTTTATCTTTTTTAATTTCTTCCTGAATCTGCTTGTCAACCAACCCTACTTCATCAATCGTTTTTAATCCTGAGAAATACGGGACATAACCAGCCGGTTCAAGTAAAATCCATTGTTTTTTATCTTTTTCATACAAATCCAGATAAAGCCCGATTGATCTTCTGTAATTCCATTCTCCGTTTCCTGTCGCTATGGAATGTACAGTCTGAAAAGCCAACATAGGAAGAATATAGAAAACAATGAGAGCGCTCAGCCAAAGATTTCTTTTTTCCTTCTGCTCCAACACAAATATAAGAACCGGAACAAAAAGCAAAATCTGCGGCACCCAATAATACCAATCGAAAAGGCTTTTCTGTGAAAGAAAAATAATCTGCTTTGTCCAGGCAAAAATGAAGATCATCCACAAAAATTTATTTCGTTGTGTTTGTTCTTTCTGTCTTATGATAAAGATAAAACATACCATCTCAAAAACAGCTACAAGAATAGTAAAAGGGTTAAAATCTCCGGGTAATTTGAGCATTCCCCAAAAATTACCATAGTTCAGTCTGAAATAATCCCAATTTTGCTGTAAAGTAAAGTTATTGTCATATCGTAGTTTCTTGGCAACGATTGTATTGTTGATGAATTCTCCAAAATAAAACCAGTTAAAGGCCAATGCTACACCAACTCCTAAAATTCCTCCTAACACATAGCTCCATTTTATTTTCCGGTTCCAAAAAGTATCTACAAGGAAAACAATTCCTAAAAAAATAACGGAATCTATTCTTGTAAATAAAATGAAAACCGGTAAAATAAGCAAAGCCCATCTTTTCTCTTTTTTAAAGCCATAATACAGCAAAGCCATTTCTAAAAAGAACAGAATTCCATACTCCATTCCTAAAATAGAAATCTTTATGGAAGGTGGAAGAATACCAAAAAGAAATATGAAAATTGCTTTATGCCAAGGATTTTTTAAAAGTAAATGGGAAAGGAACAAACTTCCGATACTAAACAGTACCGTATTGAAAATCAATAACGGTTCTATAAAATTTTCTTTCCCGAAAATAAGGTTAAAGAAATAGGAAACAAAAACATACAAATGGGTTGTAGAAGCTGAAATTTTAGTAGCACCGTTGAAACCTATGACTCCATAATCCATAAGGTTCTGCGCTACTCTCCAAGTAATAAAAGCATCTTCCTGAATATGATGGGTAAGCAAAAAGTAAAGTTTTACAATAATTGCAAAGAAAACTGCATAAACGGGAAGGTTTTTATTTTGAGATTCAGCCATTCTGTATTTTTAAGTGAGACAAATATAATTTTAAAATTTCTGAATATCAACAAATAAAAAAACGGAACCGAAGTTCCGTTTTAAAAATATTTACTGTGTTGCTTTTATAATCGCGTTGGTAATTTGTTCTTCTTTTTCTTTAGAGTAAGTAGAATCAAACGGTTCCATCACATCAAATAAGTACTGATAGAATGGTGTTATCTTTTGTACTTTTTCAGATTCCTGCATTGCTTTTTCTTTCCCAATCTCCTTAAGATTTTCAATGAATCTGTTGAACTTTCCATCGATTGGCTCTATCGATTTTACAAGATAATTGTACGCTTTATCTTTTTGTCCTGTCTTTCTATATCCATCAGTAACCGCAGAAACAACTAAAGAGTATTCCATTGGCTTACTTCTCATCTCTCTTCCTACTAATCTTTGATCTTTAGAATTTAACTTCATATAATATTCGTATTCTTCAAAGATTCCTTTTTTAAGTACTTCAGCTAATTTCAATCCTTTTTGCTCTTGTCCGGAAACAATATATCCGTATACCATAGAACTTAATGAACGAGGGTCATTGAATTTTTCTGCTGGAATTTCTTGTGAAGCAAGATCCAATAATTCTAATGCTTTTGCTTTTTGACCGCTTAATGCCAATGCTGCTGCTGCTCTACTTGCTGAACTTCTATAGCTGATAATATTTGAAGTAGCCGTTTCATCGAAATGAGTATTTAGATTTTTGAAGTTACCCCATCTGTAGTTTTTAACTACATTATAAAGTGAATTTGCATCTACTCTTCCTAAATCTCCGTCTGAAGTTGGAGGCGTATGAATTGGAACCAATCTATAGCTAAATCCATCAAACTGAAGATATTCATCAAGATAGAAAATATTCTCACTGTCATAGATACCTCCTGAAGAGAAACTTACTGGTCTTTTCCAGTCAAAGTTTGCAAGAAGGTCAAGCATCATCAGATTGCTCTTGTATAATGTATTTGCTTTATAATCAATCATAATTTGATTCGCTACATTGGGAAGATCAGCTGCGTTAATAATTCCTGCTTTTACAGCATTCTCTTTATTTACAGGTAAAATGAATTTCGTTACCGGAAGAATATTATATTTTTCATATTTCTCTTCTCCAAAATACATTTTCAACAACTCATCTTTCTCAGGCGATTTCATTTTGATGAAATTAAGCGCTTCTTTCAGTGTTATAGAATCCTGAGTAAGATATTTTCTGAATGATTGGAATTCCGTTTCCGGAGCGCCTTGTTCTTTTAACATTGAGAAAACTCCTTCCCAATCTTCTTTTTTCATCAGATAGATCTGATCATTTACTCCGTCTCTGTAATCATCGTGTGTAAGAATACCAGGAATTCCTGCTGCATTGTATGTTCTTCTCTTCACCTGATCTAAATTCCAAGGAGTGGATGCTAATGTAAAGTTTACCACTTTCACATCATCACGGAATCTTTCCGTTTCCTGAATTGCCCATACCGGATAAGTATCATTATCTCCATACACGAATAAAATATCGTTCTTAGGTAAAGATCTTAAAATAGAATATCCGTAGTCGTAAGAAGTGTATCTGTTGTGTCTGTTGTGAACGTTATAATTCTGGAAGCCCATCATAAAAGGAACACCTAATAAAACGACACCTGCTATAATATTTGCTACGTTAGATTTTACTTTAGACTGTAAGAACCAAAGAATAGCTCCTGCTCCTAATCCGATCCAGATGGCAAATGCATAGAACGAACCTACCATTGCATAATCTCTTTCTCTTGGCTCAAATGGTTTTACTCCCGTATAGAAAATAATTCCAACACTTGTTAAAATAAATAAAGATAACAAAGCATAGAATCTACCGAAGTCTCTGTTTAATTGGAAGAAGAATCCAATTAGACCTAAAATTAATGGTAAAAAGAAAAACTTAACTGTACTTTCATTTTTAAACTTCGCAGGCATTGCTTCCTGATTTCCCCACATTGCATCGTCGATAAAAGGAATACCGGAAATCCAGTTTCCTCTTGTATTTTCGCTGCTTCCTTCTAAATCATTTTGTCTTCCTACAAAATTCCAGAATAAATATCTACCAAAGTAATATCCGTTTTGGAATGTGATAAAGTAATCCATATTCTGAGCAAGAGAAGGCTTCTGCACATTGATCAAATCATAAGGTTTTACTTTCAAATAATCTGATGCAGTGATTGATCCATCTTCATATTTCCCTCTTAATTCTTCAAAAATCTGTTTTGCCTGAGGACTGTCTGCAATATCTTCGTTGTCATAATTGAAAGTAAAGTCTGGTGCTCCATACATAGAAATATAATTAGACATCACCTGCTTATCTTCACTAAACATTCTCGGCATTAAGCTTACATGAGATTTGTTGAAAACATAATTAAATCGGTCTCCCGTTTTTCTATACGTACCAGTCTTTTCGTCTTTTTCGTAAATATCACCCGTTTTAACCGTTTTAAAACTTCCATCTTCATTTTTCTCGATTCCTTTTGCATCTAAGAACGCTGTATAGTTTTGTCCGTAAAATGTAGGCCAATCACCGTACTGCTCTCTGTTGTAATAGTCCAACATACCAATTGCCGTATCAGGATCGTTAAGGTTCATCGGCGGATTTGCATTCGCTCTGATCGGAATTACCATCCAACAAGAGAAACCAATAATCATATACACGATAGATAATGAAATCGTCTGAAATACATTCTTTTTTGATTTTCTTGCATACTTGATCAGGAAGTAGCAAATCGCAACCATTAAGATAAATGCTACGATCGTTCCTGAGTGGAAAGGTAGTCCTAACCCATTTACAAAGAAAATTTCAAGCTTTCCGAACATCGTCATGATCAATGGGAAAATGATTTTAAAAACAATAATTAAAATCCCCAAAGTGATTAAGTTTGCCCAAATAAAGTTCTTCCAAGTGAACTGATAATTTCTTGCATAATATACTAAACACACTGCCGGAATTGCCAACATACACATCATGTGCACCCCAACAGAAAGACCAAGGATGAAGAAAATAAGGATGATCCATCTTTCGCTGGAAGCATCTTTATATTCATTTTCCCATTTAGTAATCAACCAAACTAATAAAGCAATAAACATGGAAGCCATAGAATATACTTCTCCTTCTACTGCAGAAAACCAGAACGTATCTGAGAAAGTAAAACATAAAGCACCGATCATCCCAGCAAAAAGGATAGATATTTCCTGATGTTTGGTTACTTCTTCAAAATCTTTGTTCAGAAGTCTTCTTAAAAAATGTGTGATCGTCCAGAACAAAAACAAAATTGTAAATGCGCTGAATAATGCAGACATCCCATTAATAACAATTGAATAATTCTCACCATTTCCAAAAGCAAAAATAGCTGCTACCGCTCCCACAATCTGGAACAATGCTGCTCCCGGTGCGTGCGTAACTTCCAGCTTTACTGCCGAAGAAATATATTCCCCACAATCCCAAAAACTAAAATTGGGCTCTATGGTCGAAAGGTAAGTGAAAAATGCAATGACAAAAATCACCCATCCGAGAAGGGTGTTCCATTGCCTAAAAGTCCAGTTTTTCATAGTATAAAATCAATTATGCGAAAATAGCGTTTTTAGATCATTCTATAGGGATTTTAACAAAATTTAAAGATTTGGCGCAGTATTTGTCAAGTCTGTAACGTTGGAAATTACAAAATAATAATATTTTTTTATTTAATCAATACTTTCAAACCCAACAAAAGTTTAGAAATTATTTATTTTTTTGTATTTTTGCCGTCAGATTTTTATTGAAAATAACAAATAATGAGTAATGTTTACGATAATATCCTTGGCCTAATAGGAAA
>NZ_JWTA01000006.1 GCF_000813825.1 Chryseobacterium taiwanense | reverse complement strand
TAACAAAGTTAGCAACTCCAGTAAGAGGTAGAATTTCTCTTTACACATCTATAAAAAACCATCCTCGAAATCAAGGATGGTTTTCATTTATACTAAATCAAGTATGATAACTATTTCAAATCAAATCGATCCGCATTCATTACTTTTACCCAGGCAGAAACGAAGTCATTAACAAATTTTTCTTTTGCATCAGCGCTTGCATAAACTTCAGCTATAGATCTCAACTCAGAATTTGAACCGAAAACCAAATCTGCACGGGTTGCTGTCCATTTTTTCTCTCCGGTTTTACGATCTACTCCTTCATACAATTCATTATCATTAGAAGCTACTTTCCACTGAGTGTTCATATCTAAAAGATTAACAAAGAAATCATTTGAAAGGACTTCTGTATATTGAGTGAAAACTCCGTGAGATGATCCGTCAAAATTAGCATTTAAAGATCTCATACCTCCAACTAATACCGTTAATTCCGGAGCTGTAAGATTTAGCAATTGAGCTTTGTCAATCAATAAAGATTCTGTAGAAACAGAGAATTTTTTCTTCAAATAATTTCTGAATCCGTCTGCTGCAGGTTCAAGATAACCCATAGATTCTACATCGGTTTGTTCCTGAGAAGCATCCATTCTTCCCGGAGCAAAAGGTACAATAAGAGCATCACCTGCATTTTTAGCAGCTTTTTCAATTCCAACACCTCCCGCAAGAACTATTAAATCTGCTAAAGAAACTTTTTTACCTCCTGTCTGACTCTCATTAAATTCTTTCTGAATGTTTTCCAACACCGATAAAACTTTCTGAAGCTGAGTTGGATTATTTACTGCCCAATATCTTTGTGGAGCTAAACGAATTCTCGCTCCGTTTGCACCTCCTCTTTTATCACTTCCTCTGAATGTAGAAGCCGATCCCCAAGCTGTAGAAACCAATTCAGAAACAGTTAATCCTGAATTCAAAATCTTTGATTTTAAAGCTTCAACATCAGAATTATTAATCAACACATGATCTACTTCCGGAATAGGATCTTGCCAAATCAATTCTTCCACAGGAACTTCAGAACCTAAATAACGGGCTTTTGGTCCCATATCTCTATGTGTCAATTTAAACCATGCTCTGGCAAATGCATCTGCGAATGCATCAGGATTTTCATAAAAATTTCTTGAAATTTTTTCGTAAATAGGATCAAACCTTAATGACAAATCTGTCGTAAGCATTGTTGCTCTATGCTTTTTAGTAGGATCAAAAGCATCAGGAATAATTTCTTCTCCGTTTTTTGCTACCCATTGATGAGCCCCTGCTGGGCTTTTCGTTAGCTCCCATTCATTTTCAAAAAGGTTTTTAAAGAAATAATTACTCCATTCTGTTGGAGTTTCTGTCCATGTAACTTCTAATCCGCTGGAAATCGCATCTGCTCCCCTTCCTGATTTATAAGAACTCTCCCATCCGAATCCTTGAAGCTCCATACCTGCTGCTTCAGGCTCTTTTCCAACATGATCTGCTGGTCCTGCTCCGTGAGTTTTTCCGAAAGTATGTCCTCCTGCAATTAGCGCTACTGTTTCTTCATCATTCATTGCCATTCTTCCGAAAGTATCTCTGATATCTTTTGCAGCTGCAATTGGATCAGGATTTCCGTCCGGTCCTTCAGGATTTACATAAATTAATCCCATTTGCACTGCAGCCAAAGGGTTTTCTAAATCACGTTCTCCGGAATAACGACTATTACTTCCTCCACTTAGTTCCAACCACACTTTTTCAGATCCCCAATACACATCCATATCCGGTTCCCAAACATCTTCTCTACCTCCGGCAAAACCAAATGTTTTAAAGCCCATAGATTCCAGCGCAACATTTCCTGTAAGAATCAGTAAATCTGCCCAAGAAATTTTATTTCCATATTTCTGTTTGATTGGCCATACCAATCTTCTTGCTTTATCTAAGCTCACATTATCTGGCCAGCTGTTCAATGGAGCAAAACGCTGTTGTCCAGCTCCAGCCCCTCCTCTCCCATCTCCTACACGGTAAGTTCCCGCACTATGCCAAGCCATACGGATAAACAGAGGACCATAATGTCCAAAATCTGCAGGCCACCAATCCTGAGAATCGGTCATTAAAGCATGAAGATCTTTTTTCACAGCGTCAAGATCAAGACTTTTGAATGCTTCAGCATAGTCAAAATCTTTATCCATAGGATTCGAAAGCGAAGAATGCTGACGAAGAATATCTACTCTTAACTGATCCGGCCACCAATCTAAATTTTTTGTACCTTCACCTGCAACACTTTGTTTTTCCATCGTTCCATTATGGAACGGACATTTACTGATGTCATTCAAATCTTTTTCCATTGTCGTTTAATTTTTTATATTGATTATATTAAAATTCGCTCGTTAAAAACAGGACAAACTTACAATAGTTTGAATATAAATACAATCTATCGAAAACATTTTTACAATAGTTAAAAACTATCGAAAGCTTTTCATTACATTTTTTGATGCCTCATGAAATCAAATCTTATTATCCTGCAATTAAGTTAGAAAAATTTCATTGTATTTTATTAAAAAATCAAACCGAACCCACCTATTTAGAATTATTCAAATTACTATTAATGAAACCATTAGCTTATTCAACATGCTTAATTAAAAATTCACTATCTTTATTCGTTATAGAATGAGTAAATATCAAAAACAGAATTATGCGAGAGGATATACAACATAAATACATTGTTTTTTTCGATGGAGAATGCGGTGTCTGTAATTTTTGGGTTCAATGGATTTTGGAGAAAGACAAAAATGATGAATTCATGTTTGCATCTCTTCAATCTGATTTTGGACAGAAATTTCTTACGGAACGTGGTCTTGAAACCAAACAGTTCAACACCCTTTATCTTTGGAAACCTCAGCAATATTATCTGATAAAATCTAAAGCCGTATTAAAAATCACGGACATTTTAGGTGGTTTTTACAAATTATTAAGTCTATTTGGAAAAGTCTCTCCCACCTTTTTCAGTAATAACATTTATGATCTTATTTCTAAAAACAGGATGAAGCTTTCTGCTCAAAAATGTTTTCTTCCTGATGCACACCAGAAAAAGAAATTCATAGAGGTTTAAAATACATGGTAAGCAAAATTTTATTTTTTTAAAAACCTTTGACTTCGTGCATTTTCCGATTAAATATTTATAAACAATTAAGTTTTTCTAAACGATTTTTCTTTTAATCCATATATTTGCAAACTATGGAATATAACACCCAAAAAACACAGCTTCATTTACCGGAATACGGTAGAATAATACAACAGTTGGTTGAGCGTTGCAAAGAGCTTCCTACAAAAGAAGAAAGAAGCGAAATGGCAATGGCAATTATTGATTTTATGGGTCAGAGAAACCCACAACTTCGCGACGAAGAAAATTATAAACATAAACTTTGGGATCATCTTTTTATATTGGCTAATTATGATTTGGATGTTGATTCTCCTTATCCGTTCCCGACCAGAGAACAATTGGCTGAAAGACCTAAAAGAATGGAATATCCAAAATTGCAGGGAGATTTCAAATTTTACGGAAAAAGTATCCTGCAACTTATAGAAAAGGCAATTGAACTTGAAACCGGAGATGAAAAAGAGGCTCTTATTGAAGTGATTGCCAACAACATGAAAAAGTCTTACAATGTCTACAATAAAGAGCATGTAACAGACGATGTTATTTTCCGCCACTTAAAAGAACTTTCCGAAAACAGACTAGACCTTACCGGAATAGAAACGTTGGAAAAAAGTAAAATTTATTACACTGGTAACAACAGAAACAACAAAGGCGGAAACAATAATAACAACAATAATAAAAATCAGCCGAATAAAAGAAGACATAACAATAATCACAAGAACAGAAAATAATGAGTGGAACATTTCAAATAAGAGGAGGGAAAAGATTACAAGGTGAAATTACCCCACAAGGCGCAAAAAACGAAGCTTTACAAATCTTATGTGCAGTTTTGTTAACGGATGAAGAAGTAAGGATAAAAAATATTCCGGATATTCATGATGTCAACAGACTGATTGAAATTTTGGAGGATTTTGGCGTGAAAGTGTCGAAAAACGGGCACGGTGATTACACGTTTAAGGCTGATTCTGTTAATTTTGATTATATAAGATCTGAAGAATTTAAAAAAGACGGGGCTAAACTAAGAGGGTCTATCATGTTAATGGGACCTATGCTTGCAAGATATGGGGAAGCTTATATGCCAACTCCGGGTGGAGACAAAATCGGAAGAAGAAGGCTAGACACTCACTTTCAGGGATTGGTAGAGCTGGGTGCTGAGTTTAATTATGATGAAGAGCAATATTTCTATTCTCTAAAGGCTAAAGAGCTTAACGGAAAATTCATCCTTTTGGAGGAAGCTTCTGTAACCGGAACCGCTAATATCGTAATGGCTGCTGTCTTAGCAAAAGGAAAAACAAGAATTTATAATGCAGCTTGCGAGCCTTATCTACAACAGCTTTGTAAGATGCTAAACAGAATGGGTGCAAACATTTCAGGAATCGGTTCAAATTTATTGACCATTGAAGGGGTTACTCATCTTAGAGGAACTGAACACACCATGCTTCCAGATATGGTAGAAATCGGATCTTGGATTGGTCTTGCAGCCATGACAAAGTCTGAAATCACTATTAAAAACGTAAACTGGAACCAACTTGGAGTAATTCCGAACACATTCAGAAAACTTGGAATTCAATTGGAGCAAAGTGGTGATGACATATACATTCCTTCGCAGGAAAATTATAAGATCCAGAAATTTATAGACGGTTCTATTCTTACCATTTCAGATGCCCCTTGGCCAGGATTCACTCCAGATTTGCTTTCTATTATTTTAGTGGTAGCAACTCAGGCTAAAGGAAGTATTTTGGTACATCAGAAAATGTTTGAATCAAGATTATTCTTTGTTGATAAACTGATCGATATGGGAGCACAGATCATCTTATGTGATCCGCACAGAGCAACTGTAATCGGTTTAAATCAGGAAACTCCGTTAAGAGGAACAACAATGGTTTCTCCTGATATCAGAGCAGGAAATGCCCTTCTTATTGCAGCACTTTCTGCTGAAGGAAAATCTATCATCCATAATATCGAGCAAATCGACAGAGGATACGAAAACATTGATGGCAGATTAAAAGCTATCGGTGCCGATATTGAAAGAATTTAATTGTAATCAATTAAGCATATAAAAAAGCGTTCAGAAATTTCTGAACGCTTTTTATTTTTATCAATGGAAACAGTTTACCAACCGCCGCCTCCACCGCCTCCACCTCCACCGCCGGAGAAACCACCACCTCCGGAACCAGAGCCGCTGCTGGAATTATTGGAGGGTTGTGTAGATGAAGATTGTATCGAGCTTGTAAGATTTGAATTAAGTGTACTTGCAAAAGCATAGCGATTTAGAGTAGGTCCTACATACCAATTATTGTGATAATCAGTTGACATTTTTGAAAGTATTGCATCAAATTTTTGTCCCCAAATCTCATCCACTCCCAACACCATCGCAAAAGGAAGATATTTCTCAAAAACCTGCGGAGTCATTTCAGGAGGATTATGAAATTTAAGCTGTTCGTTTTCCGCCGCTCCCATATACATTTGAAATCCTTCAATAAGAGATTTTATTTTTAATTTTTCTTCTGAAGGTCTTTTGATTAAAAATTCATAGATGACAAGGGAAGTAAATCCTAATACAATAAAAATATAACAGATATTAAAATTGTTATCAATGGTAAAATCACTGCTTTTATGAATAAACACTCCTATACCTACAAAAATAATGACCGGAAATACCAAGAAGATCTTAAAAAGCACCGGAAAGTATTTAAATAATAAAGCTGCAATAAAAAATGCTATAAACAGAACTACATATAAAATCAATCCGATAAAAACTTTTTCAAATTCAGGGAACATCCTAAAGCTCAAAAGCAAACCAACAACATATACAAAAGTAATCAGCAAGGAAGGCAAGATTAGTTTCTTAGCATTGTTTCCTTCATTTAAAAAGGTATCGTATTGAAATTTCAACGATTCTTTACAGTTCAAAACAGACTGTTCTATTTTAGGATCATATTTACCTTTAAAATCAATGGTATCATAACCATCCGAAAAGAAATGATCCATAAGCTTCTGTTCTTCTTTGGGAAGATTTTCATCAGACGGTTTCAACATTTTAATGGTGTAATATGTTGATTTAAAAAATCCCAAAAGACCGGAATCTTCTTTTTCAATAATCTGAATATACCCTTTAATCGCAAGATTCACTAAAGCTGCCGTTACATATTTATTTTTAAAAGTTTCTGTTTTTAAATATCCTAAAGAAGCCGGAGAAAGGTCATTCGGAGAATTAAACTGAGGATATACTATAGGCTTTTCAGGATCTACCCCGTATTTTCTCCAAGTCGAGTAATAATAATACAACAATCCCAGAAACACTAGAAAGCCACCGATTAATATTCCGAATTTCTCCAGGAAACTTGGCGGCGGCGGCGGAATCATAATTCCTTTTTTAAACCCTACCGCGATCGTAAGACCGTCATTAGCTTGAAAACCTGAAGCACTCCACACGATTGAATGATCCGAAATAAGTTTTGAATTACAGTTTTTCTCTGTACTTCCTGCAAAACCTGTATAACATGAATTTTGCAAGATGTTTGCTCCTTGCGGAAGGTTTACTGTCGCAGAAATGGTATCTACAGGAAAATCCCAGTAATTTCCATTTACATTCCAATACAGTTCATCATACTGATCAAAAAAACCGATTTGATTTTCTGTTTTATACTGAATTTCATATTCGTAATCTCCGGGTTGAAGGATTACCTCTTTATTTCCGATATAAATTTTAAGAAATCCATCTTCAATTTCTTCGTGATAATCTTCTTCTTCCCCGTTTTTCTTTATGGAAATGATCTCATATTTTACCTTCTGGGTTCTGTTGTTCAGATTTCTCGACAAAGGCAAGGTACGGAAAATCCCTCTTCGAATTTGATCTCCAAGACTGTGAACTTTAATTTTCTCAGTAATATTGAGTGCAGAATGTGTATCAACATTAATATCCGAATGAAAAGACAAGATTCTTTCTGTTCCGGAAAAATCTTCATTTAATGAATTTTCCTCCTGAGCAAAACCAAGGGCAAAGCACAAAAGAAAAAGAAACTTTAGAAATTTTCTCATCGTTAGAACTTTACCGTTGGAACTTCTCTGTCCGCAATATTATCCAGCTCGAAATAGGAAACTTTCTCGAATTTATACATATTCGCAACGATATTGCTTGGGAAAGATTCTACCAGTGTATTATTTTCGCGGGCAGTTCCGTTATAATATCTTCTTGATTTTTCAATATCATTTTCAATTGAGGTAAGCTCTGCCTGCAATTGCTGAAAATTAGCATTGGCTTTCAGATCAGGATATTGTTCAGCAACCGCGAAAAGGTTCATCATCGCCTGATTAAGGTTTTTCTCAGCAGCTTCTTTAGTTTCTAAAGAATTGGCTCCTACTGCCTGATTTCTTGCTCTTGTAACGTTTTCAAGAGTTTCACGTTCATGAGTTGCATATCCTTTTACCGTTTCTACAAGGTTAGGAATAAGATCGTGACGTTTTTTTAACATCACATCAATACTGCTCCAAGCTTCCTGAACCAGATTTTTAAGCTTTACCAAACGATTGTAAATAGAAACCGCATACAGAAGAAAGATTGCAATGACACCGATAATAATAAGCGTAACCATAGTTTTGTGATTTTTTTTAATTCTTATAAAAATACTCTTTTTACGGGAAAAGAAATAAAAAAAGCGCTCAATAAATGAACGCTTCTCAAACTATATGGATCTACACAACTAAGAGTACTTTCTGCAGACATATTCTACAGTCGTATTCAAAAGTTTATTTTTATTCAGAAAAAATTCAAGCTGCTGAAAATCTTCTGAAGTGGCATTAAGGTATAATTGAAATGAACCGAAATCATTTCCGTTGATGTATTCTACATCTGCATTCAAAAGCTTATAACACATTCCCATTTGCTGATAGATGATATTGAGTAAATGATCAAATTTCATTTTCCCATTCAATTCTATTTCTAAAATCAGCTCTTTCTTGATAAGGTTTACGTTGTTAGGCAGTGATTGCAAATTTGTGATCATAACATCTAGGTTTTTGATTAAATAGTTATTTTCTGAAATACATATTGTTATTTGTTATTAAATACAGGACAAAAATATAAAAAAATATTAGTCTACCAAATTAATAGACTAATATTTTTTAAATTTTTCTTGAAATAAAAAAAAGAAGCAATTACGCTTCTTTAGTACATTATTTAAGTTCTCTTATTCTTTCTATTTTTGAAGATCCTGCCAAACCGTTGGGATTACATCCCAATTCTCCTTCCGGAACTTTGAGATTTTTCTCACTATAAAATTTCTGCCAAAACTCATTGATCTTTCCTGTTTTAGGATCGATAAAAGTCATTGGTTCCAATGTAAAAACATGATCTTTTCTAAAAATCCTCTCTATAAAATCTGAACAATAGTAAGAATCTTCACTTAAGATATAATTAAAATTGTAAGGTTTCCCCAACATTGAATTTCCTTTAGCAATAGCATCAGGAATTGCGTTTTGATATTCAGGCTTTAATCTATAAACAATAATAGCTTGTCCATCATTTTTCTGATCTTCCACAAAATCTTTAAGCTTCAGTTTATCTGACCCTCTTTTGGGAGAAGCATGAAGTACAAAATAATCTCCCCCGATCTTTTCCAAAACCCCAATATGATCGAAAGACGCATTCTTTTCTTTTTGTGTAACGTTATTGATCGCTCCGGATAAACCTGATTCTTTTGCCGTAACAAAAAGTAAATCTCCGTTTTGTAACCCTGAGCTTTTAGCTCCTGCACACCCTGAAATAACAAACAGAGCTATGCAAAGAGATAAAAAAGTTGTGAAAATCTTATTTTTTATAATTCTTTTCATAGGTTTCAATCCATTCATCTACAGTCATTTTTTTACTCAATTCAGCAATCAGTTCAAGAGGAATATCATCCACTTTTTTAAAACGAACGCAAGATTTCCCCATATCTAATTTCCTTTTTGAATGTTTTGGAAATTCTTCAACAAACCAATCCAACAATTCCGGTTTAGCATAAATCCCCATATGATACAGCGCAATAAAGTTTTTCTGAGATGCTAAACCAATGAAGGGAAGCGGTGTATTGGGAGTACAATGATAGCCCGGAGGATAGGTTTCAAGCGGAACCGCCCAACCAATCATTCCATAACTTATATTTTCGGAAAATCCTTTTGGTAAATTATCATTAACAGTATCAAAAAGTTTCTTGAAAACTTCCTGTCTTTCTTCAGGAATCTTTGAGATATAATCGTCTATTGAAATCGCGGGAATTTGCATTGTATTATAATTTTTAACGATCTAAAATTAGCAATTTTTATATTAAAGAATTCCATTCCTTCAAAAACAAAAAGCGACTTTACCACGAGTAAAGCCGCTTTCATAATCAAAAGACAATATTTATTTCTTTATCGCTTTGATTGTCTGTTTTGAACCATCGTTCATATTCAGAACAACCAAATACACTCCTTGTTTCAAGTCTCCTAAGTGAAGAGTAGAAGAAGGACTTTCAATATTTTTAATTAATCTTCCTGCAATATCTACAATAGAAACAGATTTTACATTTTTGATATCAGAAATATTTAAGACATCTGTAAATGGATTTGGATATGCACTAATCTCATTTTTCTTAACCGATGTTTCTGAAGTTGCCAATCCATTAAGTTCATAACTTATATCATCAAGAAGTACGCTATAAGCAGGAGCCCCAGTATGTTTTAACACCAGTTTAGTAACTCCAGCAGGTATTCCTGTAATATTTAACGAATAATTATCAACAGTTGTCGTACTAGATGCTGTGTATGAACCAATAGATACAAAAGTAGAAGTATCTGTTGGGTTTGTTAAATAACCTATCTGCACAACTCCACCGGCAGACGAATTACCCCTTCCTTTAAACTTAAGAACATAGCTACCTGATTGCAATGTTGAAAGTTCCGGCGTTGAAACCATACCCGTAGAAGTTCCGGACGTATAAATATACATTGCATTTGGAGCAGACATAGCTGTAGATGCATATACTCTAGCGTAACTAGCGGTTGAACCGATACTCGCCCAACAAGAAGGTAATGAATCCACAGCCGTAGTATCAAAGTTTTGAGTAAATGTTGCTACTGACACACAAGCTGTAACAAATGTCGTTTGTAAGGACCAAATACTTTTATCCGTACCACTACATACAGAACGCACCCATACGTAATAAGTAGTAGCAGGAGATAACCCGCTTATTGGAGTAGATGTTGTTGGAGATGGCGTTGAATTAGTAGAATTTAAAACAGTAGTAGATGTCGGCGCTACATTTGAAGTACTGTAATACACTTCATATCCATTTGCTGGCACTGTTGCAGGAGCAGTCCAACCTACAGTAGCTCCTGAAGATGTAATAGCCGAAGCAGATACTCCTGTTGGCTCTAGACAAGAAGGGATTTCCTGAACCGTAATATCATCAAGATAGATGGAACGATACGTTCCTCCTAAACCATGTTTAAATGCTAATTGTGTATCAATACCTGAAGGAATATTAACAGTATATTGAGTCTGAGTGGCAGTCAATGTAATAGCAGAACCAATTGGCGTAAAAGTAGTAGGATCCGCAGCATTTGATAAAGTCCCTACCAATAATGAATAGCCCGCCGAACTGCCTCTTGCATAGAATCTAACTCGTTTCGTACCACTTGAAAGGTTTGTAGTTGGAGGTGAAACCAACATTTGACTACCTGTATTATCAGATGAGTTATACAGATAATAAGAATTAGGAGAAGAATTAGGAGAAGTTGTTGTTACATATCCATAACCAGCAGATGAAGCAGTTTCTAAATACGACCAACAGCTTGGTACCGTAAGATTCGATGCTGTACCTGTACTCGTAGTATCAAAATTCTCCGTATATGGAACAGTAAAAATAGAACAAGCTGTTTTAAATGTTCCTCCAAAAGACCATGCACTTTGACTTGTTCCTGTACTACAATTTGTTCTTACCCAATAATAGTAAACAGTATTCGAATTCAATCCCGGAATAGTCTTGGTTGTTCCTGTTTCACCAGGGAAATTAGGAGTTGCAGCACTTGTAGGAATTGTATTAGATGTACTATAGTAAATATCATAGCTGGCTACAGTTGATCCTGTAGGAGCAGTCCATGAGATTGCTGCTGAATTAGCCGTAATTGTTCCAACTGGCTGCAAAGTAGGAGGAGTACAAGTTGAATACGCATCCGCTGAGAAAGCAAAAATATTTGGTAATCCAGAACCTGCCGTTTTTGCCACAGTAACACTTTGGATAAGTTTTGTTTGATTAGCAGCACTTATAACAAATTCATTCTGATATAGTCTTGGGTTAGTTCCTCCTTCAGGTGATGGAACATCATCACCGGTAGCAGGTGTTGCTCCTGGTTTTTTAATTCTACCAAATCCCTGAAGCGCAATATTAGTACCGGTATACCAGTCAGCAATACTAATACCAGTAAACTGCTGGTTTGTACCATCTGAAAAGTTTACTGTAACAGAAACCGTCGAACTTCCACTTCCACTTGTAGAAAGCATATACAATTTAGTAGCTGCTTTTGGTGTTGTAAACGTTAAAATTCCTGAATCATTAACTGCAGCTAGCCTCAAGGAATTGTTTGCACTTAAACTTGCTAATTGATAGCTCAATCCCGGAGTTGTTGTTACGATGGAATTAATAATCCCATCAACAGGAAGGCCATATGTAATAGGTGCACTTGTTGCTGTTAGCAAGAAATCCTTAGCTACAAAAGCATAAGAAACTCCATCTACATCGTTATTTGTAGTAACTGACGACGAGCCTGTTCCATTTGCAATTACATCCGCTGTAAGACCTGATTGAATAGGCATTTGCTGATAGTTTTGTGCTA
Organism: Chryseobacterium taiwanense; assembly: GCF_000813825.1. Classification (GTDB taxonomy): domain Bacteria; phylum Bacteroidota; class Bacteroidia; order Flavobacteriales; family Weeksellaceae; genus Chryseobacterium; species Chryseobacterium taiwanense. Next base: position 100,326 of record NZ_JWTA01000006.1, on the reverse strand, counting down.
AAGCAAAAGAACTCGCAAATAGTCCTAATGCACCAAGCACAAGAGCTGGTTGATTTTTTCTCATAAAAATTTTTTATTAGTCTGGCGTAAAACTATGAATTTAATCCAAAACCGCAATAGATAATTTGATTATTTTTCAATATTTATACAAAAACTAAATAAATTAAACAAAAAACAAACGTTTAATTAAAAGAAAAATACACTAAAAAAAACAAAACAACGAATATATCACAATTATTATTTAACACATAGCATATTAGATTTAGTCTCTCTTATTCAATTCTTAGATAAAATATTTTGCTATTTTTGTGCAACCAATTTTTAGATAAAAAATAATGCCTAATATTTCAAACAGAGCACAACAGATGCCACCTTCACCGGTAAGAAAACTGGTTCCTTTTGCCTTAAAAGCTAAACAGAAAGGAACAAAAGTATACCACCTTAATATCGGACAACCAGATATTGAAACTCCTGAAACCGCACTGAATGCTTTAAAAAACATTGATTTAAAAGTATTAGAATATGCGCTTTCCGAAGGTAATTTAGAATACAGAAAAGCTCTTACAGAGTATTATCATTCTTTAGACTTTACAGATCTTACGCCTGATAATTTTATTGTAACCAACGGAGGTTCGGAAGCTTTAAACTTTGCCATCTCAACATTATGTGATGACGGAGATGAAGTAATCATCCCAGAACCTTATTACGCTAATTATAACGGATTCACAAGCACTTTCAATGTGCATGTAGTAGCAGTTCCTTCAACAATTGATACCGGTTTTGCACTTCCTCCAATTGAAGAGTTTGAAAAGAAAATTACAGAAAAAACAAGAGCTATTGTTATCTGTAATCCAGGAAATCCTACAGGGTATCTTTACACTCGTGAAGAATTACAAAAATTGGCAGAAATTGCTTTAAAATATGATATCGTTGTTATTTCAGATGAAGTATACAGAGAATACGTATATGATGGAAAACAACAGATTTCAATGCTTGCTTTCCCTGAATTAAGCGAAAACTGTATCATCATCGATTCAGAATCTAAGCGTTATTCGATGTGTGGAGTAAGAATCGGATGTATGATCACCCGTTCTAAAAAAATCCATGATGCAGCAATGCTTTTTGCACAGGCAAGATTGAGCCCAGTTCTTTTAGGACAAATTGCAGCTACAGCAGCACATCAAAATGACGGAGCTTACATCAGAGCTGTAAGAGAAGAATATACTCACAGAAGAAATATTTTGGTAGATCAACTGAATGCGATTCCAGGAGTGATCTGTCCGAAACCAAAAGGAGCTTTCTATTGTGTAGCAGAACTTCCTGTGGACGATAGCGAAAAGTTTGCACAATGGTTATTGGAAAACTACTCAAACAATAACGAAACGATTATGGTTGCTCCTGCAGGAGGTTTCTATAGCAATCCTGAATTAGGTAAAAAACAGGTAAGAATTGCCTATGTCCTTAAAGAAGAGGATTTAAAAAGAAGTGCAGAAATTCTAAAAGATGCTTTACAGCAATACAGATTAGAATTCAACCTTTAATACCATACAATGTCAGCAATAAAATTTTTATGTTTGAAAATATTCTTTTCAACAATTTTATTGCTGACTTTTTTTTCTTGTACTCAGGAAGTTAAAAAAAACACTCCTAAGAACAATGAAATCACGTTTATCAGCTACTCTAATGTCAGTGGAAATCTGGGAAATTACAATATCATAAAAATCACCAAAGACTCCATTACATCCGAACAGGGAAATACAACCCGACAAACTCATAAACAATGGGCTTCCAAAATACAACCCCAAATATGGAAAAAGCTCATCTCTTCTTTTGATCTCAAAACGTTAAATCATATCAAAAGCTCCGAAAGCGTACAAGCTAAAGGAGGAATTGATGAAGTATTCCAGATCAAAACATCAAGGAAATCTCATGTTTATGTCAATTCTTATAATGACAGTCTTCATTACAAGCAATTTGCACGATTCAAATCACAATTAGAAAAAATACTTCCAACAGAACATCCATAAACTCATGCAAGAAAATTTTTCATTAAAAGCTTATAACACTTTCGGAGTAGAAGCTAAAGCGAAATATTTCGTTGAAGTCACCACAATAGAAGAATTAAAAGAAGCAATCAAATTCTCAAATTCTCAATCACCAAAACTTCCGGTTTTATTTTTGGGAGGGGGAAGTAATATTCTATTTACTAAAGATTTTGACGGACTTACCATTAAATTGAGTTTAAAAGGTATTTCTGAAGAGATCATGAATGAAAACGAAGTACAGGTAACCGCTAAAGCAGGTGAGAACTGGCATAATTTCGTTATGTTTTGTTTAGATAAAAACTATGGTGGGCTGGAAAATCTTTCTTTAATCCCCGGAAATGTAGGCACCTCTCCTATGCAAAATATCGGAGCTTATGGAACTGAAATAAAAGATGTTTTCGTAAGCTGCCAAGTACTGGATTTAGAAAATTTTGAGCTCAAAGAATTCGATCTTGCGGAATGCAGATTCGGATATCGTGATTCAATTTTCAAGCAGGAAGGCAAAGGAAAATATGTAATCCTTGAAGTTACATTTAAGCTTACAACAAAAAATCACCATATTAAAACAGAATATGGAGCGATCAAATCTGAATTGGACATTTTAGGAATTCAAGAACCTACTATTCAGGATATTTCTAAAGCCGTTGTCAACATCAGACAAAGCAAACTTCCGGATCCAAAAGAGATCGGAAATGCAGGAAGTTTTTTTAAAAACCCTACGATTCCTTTAGCACAATTTGAAGAATTAAAGACAAAATTTGAAAACATCCAAGGATATCCCAATGGAGATGTTGTAAAAGTTCCTGCAGGCTGGCTAATCGAACAATCCGGCTGGAAAGGGAAACAAATTGGAAATGTAGCTTCACACAAACTTCAGGCTTTAGTCATCATCAATACAACAGGAAATGCAACAGGAAAGGAAATTTTTGACTTTTCTACAGAAATTATTAATTCCGTAAAATATAAATACGGAATTGAGCTGGAAAGAGAGGTGAATATTATATGATAAAAATTGTTCAGAGCTCGAGTTGATTTTAAGAACCCTTTAATTCCCGAAAGAATTCATAAATTTATCCTATTCAATTAAATTTATGAAAATAGCTATTCTTGGAGCCGGAAACATGGGATTATCCTTCTCAAAATCATTTTTGAAATACGAATTGATCAAACCTGAAAATTTATATTTAATCACAAGAAATCAATCCAAGTTTTCAAAAATATCAGAAGACTTTCCCAAGTCGAAAATTTTAGCTTTTGATGAAGTTAAAGAATTAGACGTGGAATTAATAATCATCGCCGTAAAACCTCAGGATTTTCAGCAGGTGACCGAAAATTTCAAGTTTCAGCTAAAAGATAATCAGATGGTCTTATCTATTATGGCTGGAATTAAAATAGAAAAAATTCAGAAATTATTAAATCATAAGCTAGTTGTCAGAGCAATGCCAAACTCTCCTACTCTTTTAGGAATGGGAATCACCGGATATACAGCAGCAGAAGGAATTTCTTTCAGCCAATTAATCAATATCGAAAGACTGCTGAACTCCACCGGAAGATCGGTTTATTTGGAAGATGAAGAGCTATTAGATGGCGTCACGGCTCTTTCAGGAAGCGGACCAGCTTATTTCTATTACATCGTTGATGCCATGATAAAAGCCGGAGTTGAAATGGGAATCGAAGAAAATCTTTCTAAACTTTTCGTAAAACAGACCATGTTGGGCGCTTATCACCTGATGAATAATTCTGAAAAAAGCCTCGAAGAACTCATCAAAGATGTTGCCTCAAAAGGCGGAACCACCGAAGCAGCTTTACAAACTTTCAACGAAGATAACTGCAAAGAAATCCTGAAAAAAGGAATCTTAAATGCAGAAAAACGAGCTAAGGAATTGAACGGATAGTTTATAAAATATACTGAACTGATTAAAGTCTATTTTAACAATTCATGCAACCCAATTCTTGAATTTCTTTTCTACAATTCCTCTTATCAAAAAGCCTAAAAACACGCCAAACGTATTCAAAATAATATCATCCACTTCAAAAATCCCCATTCTTGTAAAATACTGAATGGCTTCAACAATGGTAATTGCTGAAATAAAAGTAAAAAGCAAGCTTTTTAATTCTTTAAGCTCAGGAAAAATCCAGCCCAAAAATCCGAAAGGAATAAACATCACTACATTTCCTACAACGATGACTACAATATCTTTCCAGGAGATACAGCCTTTAATAAAGTTTATAGTAGAAAATATCGGCTCTATAGTCAATAAATTATCCTCCATCTGCGTTCTTCCCATCCCAAAAAACATCAGATAGAGTAAAAATAAAGTATAAGGAACAATAATAATTTTATAAAATTTCTTTAACATCGATTACAAATTTATTCATTTCAAAAACATTAAATTTGTGTGTTAAATTAATTTAATGAAATACGTTTTACTTACGCTTATCTCAGCAATGTTGCTGTCGATTTCATGGCCTACTTACGGAGTACCGTTTTTTATATTTACAGCTCTGGTTCCGCTTTTAATGATGGAACATGGCATTTCTAAATTTTCCAACTACAAAAGAAAAGGATGGGTTATTTTCGGACTCTCCTACTTATGTTTTATCATCTGGAATATTGTGACGACAGGCTGGTTGTACGGATCAAAAAATCCGGACGGAAGCCATTCTTTAATGGCTGTTTTATTTCCTGTCTTAATCAATTCTTTGCTATATTCATTAGTATTTCAATGCTATCACTGGTACAAAAACGCGCAGGGAACTTATTGGGGATTGGCATTTTTTGTTGCGATCTGGATGAGTTTTGAAAAATTCCATTTAAACTGGGAATTAACATGGCCATGGCTGAATTTAGGAAATTCATTTTCAGAATATCCAAAATTAGTTCAATGGTACGATACATTGGGGGCAACAGGCGGAAGTTTCTGGATCTTATTAATTAATGTGTTATTATTTTACACTATAAGAACTTGGGAAGCGGGCAGAAAGAGAAAAGATTTGATCACGAATTCATCAATTGTAGTAGGACTTATCGCAATTCCAATGATGATCTCTTTGATTAAATACAATAATTTTGACGAGAAACCTGTTGGAACCGTCAATGTTTTGATGCTTCAACCCGATCTTGATCCTTATGATGAAAAATATTCGATCGATAGTTTAACGATCGAAAATGATCTTTTAAGTCTTGCGGAAAGAAACTCAAAAGAAAAAATTGATTATTACATCGCTCCGGAAACAGCACTTCCCGGAAGAGGATCAATTTCTGAAACAGCTTTTGAAAAAAGTTTGATTCTCTACAATGTAAAAGAATTTCTCTCAAAACATCCCGGCTCTGTTTTTGCAACAGGAATTTCTTCACATAAATTATTCACAAGCAATAATAACCTACCAAAAGACGCTTATCAACTCAATACAGACCTTTGGGTTGAAAGATACAATACAGCCGTTCAGATCGTCCCTAATCAGCAAGTAGAAGTTTATCACAAGGGGAAATTGGTTCCCGGTGTGGAAATCTTCCCTTATATGAACTATTTAAAGCCTATTTTAGGGGATGCCATGATTAATCTCGGAGGAACTGTTGCTTCATTGGGAACAGACAAAGAGAGGGTTGCCTTTTCAAATCCTTACAACAAAGGAAAGATCGCTCCCATTATTTGCTACGAAAGTATTTATGGAGAATTTGTGACAGAATATGTAAAAAAAGGAGCCAACTTTTTAGGAATCATGACCAACGATTCCTGGTGGGGCGTTTCCGAAGGTCATAGACAGCTTCTTTCTTATGCAAAACTAAGAGCTATAGAAACCCGAAGAGAAATTGCACGTGCAGCGAATAGTGGTATTTCTGCTCATATCAATGCCAAAGGAGAAATCGTAGAAGACACTTTCTATGGAGATAAAACCACCTTATTCTCAAAAATCAATCTGTATGAAAAACAAACATTCTATGTAAAAGCAGGAGACCTCCTTACCCGATTCTCTATCTTTGCATTAGGATTTTTATTATTTTATTTTATCATAAAATGGTTTCAGAAAAAGACCTCTAAACAAAAGGCTTAAGAGTCTTATTTCTTAAAAATTATTATAACTAATTGAAAAATAAATTTTAAAACATTTGTCTATCTAAAAAATTCTTCGTTATTTTGCAACCTCAAATATTATACAAATAAGAACATCGAGATATGTCAAGAATTTGCCAAATAACAGGAAAGCGTGCAATGGTTGGTAACAACGTTTCTCACGCTAATAACAAAACGAAGCGTCGTTTTGAAATTAACTTATTGGAGAAGAAGTTTTACCTTCCGGAGCAAGATAAGCACGTAACACTGAAAGTATCAGCTCATGGATTGAGAGTGATTAACAAGATTGGAATCGAGGAAGCTATTGAAAGAGCTACTAGAAACGGATTGATTAAAAAGAATTAATAAATCATGGCAAAAAAAGGAAATAGAGTTCAAGTAATTCTTGAATGCACAGAGCATAAAGAAAGCGGAGTAGCAGGAATGTCTAGATACATCACTACTAAAAACAAAAAGAACACTACAGAGAGATTGGAGCTTAAGAAGTACAATCCTGTTCTTAAAAAAGTAACCGTACACAAAGAAATCAAGTAATTTATAAAATATAATTTACCATGGCAAAGAAGGTAGTAGCAACCCTACAAACTGGGTCTAAAAAAATGACTAAAGTTGTGAAAATGGTGAAGTCATCTAAATCAGGTGCTTACGTTTTCGAAGAAAAAGTAATGAATGCAGACGAAGTAGACGGTTATTTGAAAAAATAATCTACGCTTTATTTACAATATAAAAAACTACTCAGCTTTTGGGTAGTTTTTTTGTTATCTTTGCCCTAACAATAGATAACACAACATCTTATATTATAAAATTCTATGAGTTGGTTCAAAAATATTTTTAAAAAAGAAGAGAAAGAAACTTTAGATAAAGGATTGGAAAAATCCAACCAGGGATTCTTTGAAAAAATGACGAAAGCCGTAGTCGGCAAAAGCAAAGTAGACGATGAAGTTCTGGATAATCTGGAAGAAGTACTTATTGCTTCCGATGTGGGTGCCTCTACAACCATCAAAATCATAGAAAGAATTGAAGAACGTGTTGCCCGAGACAAATACGTTAGCGTAAATGAATTAGACAAAATTCTTCGTGAAGAAATTTCAGGACTTTTGCTTGAAAACCCTCATGCAGGAACAGGAAATATCGACACCTCTAAAAAACCATACGTAATTATGGTTGTAGGAGTCAATGGAGTTGGAAAAACAACCACGATCGGTAAATTAGCCCACCAATTTACCACTGAAGGAAAAAAAGTAGTTTTAGGAGCCGCAGACACCTTTAGAGCTGCTGCTGTAGATCAATTGGTAATCTGGAGTGAAAGAGTCGGAGTCCCTATCGTAAAACAGGAAATGGGGTCTGATCCAGCTTCCGTAGCTTTTGATACCGTACAAAGTGCCGTTGCTCAAAATGCAGACGTTGTTATTATTGATACAGCAGGAAGACTTCATAATAAGATCAATTTGATGAACGAGCTTTCTAAAATCAAAAGAGTAATGCAAAAGGTTATTCCTGATGCTCCTCATGAGATCTTATTAGTTCTGGACGGTTCTACAGGTCAGAATGCATTTGAACAGGCAAAACAGTTTACTGCCGCAACAGAAGTAAACGCTCTAGCTGTAACAAAACTAGACGGAACCGCAAAAGGAGGTGTCGTTATTGGCATTTCCGATCAGTTCCAAATTCCGGTAAAATATATTGGTGTAGGCGAGAAAATGCAAGACCTTCAATTATTCAATGGTACGGAATTTGTTGATTCGTTCTTCAAGAAAAGATGATTTTTATCATGTTTTCCCTAAATTAGCAATATCAATTTCATAAATATTAACAATTTAAAAATTTGCAACTATGGGAATTTTAACATGGATTTTATTCGGACTTATTGCAGGAGCAATCGCAAAAATGATCATGCCCGGAACTCAGGGAGGCGGATGGCTGATTACAATTATTCTGGGAATCGTAGGGGCTTTCGTAGGAGGAGCTATTGGAGTTTACATTCTACACTGGGGTGATGTCACTTCATTCTGGAATCCAAGAAGCTGGATTTTAGCCATCGGAGGCGCACTGATTGTCCTCTGGATTTACGGAATGACCACCAAGAAAAGCAGCTAAAAATATTTTAAATAAAAAAATAAAACGGCGGATTTGAAAATTCAAATCCGCCGTTTCTGTACAATATATAATTTAGTTGATTTTTATCTGATAAGGCATTTCCATCTTCACTTCAGATTTCAATTTTTCATTGGTAACCTGTTCCAGAATTTCATAGTTTGCCTTTCCTATTTTACTTTTAATAATTCTTGCCGAAATATCATCTTCATTCAAATCATCAAAAATTTGTTCAAAAGCGGTCTTTTTCTTCGGATAAGAGGTTACGCCATAAGATTTCAATCCGGCTTTTTGTGCAGCGAATTTTACAGCATCACTTAAGGTTCCCAAATCATCTACCAAACCAATCTGCTTAGCACGAACTCCGCTCCAAACTCTACCACCTCCTACATTGTCAATCTGCTCAAATGTTTGTTTTCTGTTTTGAGTTACAAAGTGAACGAATCTTTTATAAGTTCCTTCCACACTTCTTGTAACTTGTGCAACTCCGTAAGGGGTAAGTCCGTTCAATGCTGAATAATATGCAGAATTAGCATTCGTAGCCACAATATCTGAACGTATCCCGTTTTTATTAGCAATCTCTTTATAATAAGGCATTACTCCAAAAACTCCGATAGAACCTGTAAGCGTATTCGGTTCAGAATAAATCTTATCCGCAGCCATGGCAATATAATATCCTCCTGAAGCGGCATAATCTCCAAACGACACCACTACTGGTTTCACTTTTTTAAGCTGTTGAAGCTCATATAAAATTTCATCTGATGCATTAGCGCTTCCTCCCGGAGAATTGATTCTAAAAACAACCGCTTTTACTTTATCGTCATTTTTAAGCTCCTGAATATATTTCACATATTTTTCAGAATAAATATCTCCATATTTATCTCCGTTATTAATAGAACCTGACGCATACAACACCGCTACTCCATCTCCTGATTTATCTTTATCACTAAGTGAATTGATATAATTGGTAATAGATACTTTATTCAGTTTATCATCTTTAGAAGTTCCGATTTTAGATTTAATAAAATCATCATATTCTGACTTCTGAACCAATTTATCTACCAATTTATATTTTAAGCTTTGTTCAGGAATCATTCCGTAAAGACTGTCTACAGCAGTTTTGAACTGACCTGCATCTATTTTTCTCGAAACTGATATTTTCGCAGCCGTATTTCCCCAAATATCATTAAGCAAAGTACTTAACTGCTCTCTGTTTTCATCAGAGATATCATTTCTTATAAAAGGCTCTACAGCAGATTTAAATTTACCATGTCTGATTACTTCAATCCCGATACCGTATTTGTCAGCAAATTCTTTGAAGAATGTAACTTCTGTTGAAAGTCCTTTCAAATCAATCATTCCTGAAGGATTTAAAAAATACTGATCAGCTACAGATCCTAAATAATAAGTAGACTGAGAAACTCCGTTTCCATAAGCATACACAAACTTTCCACTTTTCTTAAAATCTTCTAAAGCAGCTCTGATATCATCCAATTGAGTAATCCCTGCATTTAAATCATCCGTTTCAATACTGATCCCTTTAATATTCTCGTCTGTTTTAGCATTTTTAATAGCCTCTAAAACATCATACAATAATATACTCTTGTTCTTATCATTAACACTAAATATACTAGCCTGCTCTTCCGTAGGACTATCTATAATATCTGTCTTTAAATTAATTGTTAAAACTGAATTCTTTTTTACTACAACAGACTTCTCTCCACTCATTGCACTGAAGAAAATAACCACTATAAAAAAGAAAAAAAACACGGCAGATAGTATCACAAATGCAACTATATTTGCCAATACATTTTTAAAGAAACTCTTCATAAAATTTATTTTTGAACTATATGTCGCAACATAATGTCGTTTTGTTACTCGGAAGTAATCTTGGTGATACAAAAAAAAACATCGAGACTGCCATTCATAGACTCAGTCAGGAGGTAGGAAATATAACAAACTTAAGCGAATTTTTAATAACTGAACCCGTAGAATTTGTTAGTTCTAATATTTTTTGTAATATTGCATTAGTAATATGCACACATTTTTCACCAATTCAGTTACTTAAACATATCAAAAGGATTGAAATTGAGATGGGAAGAACAAATGATTCTAGCACTCTTGGAGTATATACAGACAGAGTAATAGATATTGATATAGTGAAGTTTGACAATTTGAAATTTGTGTCAGAAAAGCTAGAAATCCCTCATCAGAAGCATCTTTTTGAAAGGGAATTCTCTAAGATAATTTTAAAAGACTTTATCTAAAACATAAAACATATTGTATGAAATTAGGTTTATTATTATTGGCTGCATTGCCTATTGCAACATATGCACAGGACAGTATTGCTGTTAGTTCCTACGATGAATACCCTAATACGTTCTCTTCTGGTTCTGCCAATGTACAGCCTTTCAACAACAAAGCAAGAAAATTCAACGACTGGTCTATATCAGTTGGTGGAGGTACTGCATTGATGACATTTGCAGATTTAAAATCTGTTTATGACAAGAAAGTAAACTGGGGATGGAATGCCTACGCCAGTGTAGATAAGCAAATTACTCATGTATTTGGGTTAAGTTTGCAATATCAAATGGGAAAAACTAAGCAACAAGCTGAATTGCCAAACAACCCGGCAGCAGGAGTTGCCAACGCATGGACAAAATATCAACAAATATCTTTATTAGGAGATATTAATTTTTCTAATCTTTTCAGAAGAGTTGATAATATGTCCCCTTACCGTTGGGCTTTACACGGCTACATAGGAGGAGGTGTTCAATCTTACAAAACAGAATTAATTGACTTAGACGGTTCTAGATGGAGCGATGTTCCACCTAAAAGAATCCCTATTTCAGTTGATCAGAAATTAGGAATTGAATCTTTCTTTATGCAAGCTGGAGTAGGTCTTAAATACAACGCATCCAAACTTATTGACATTGAAGCTAGAGTAATGTATGTTAACAGCTTTGATGAAGAATTTGATGGAGGTGGCGTAAGCAGAGGAAATGAAACAGCACCAAACAGAGTTGATTACAACCTGATCAATGATTCATATTCTGATGCGATGATGACCTTTAACTTGGGATTATCATTTAAATTGGGTAAACACACTACTCATTTAGCTTGGCATGACCCATTACAAGAAACGTATTCTAGAATTCATACTTTAGAAAATACAAACGTAGATTTTGTTGTTTGTGAAAAAGGTGACCAAGACAATGACGGAGTTTGCGATGATTGGGACAGACAACTTGACACTCCTGCAGGCGCAAGAGTTGACGGAGCTGGAGTTGCACTTGACATGGATCTTGACGGTGTAATTGATCTTTACGATAAATGTGTAACTGTACCGGGACCAGTTGAAAATGCTGGTTGTCCTAAATAAATAAATCATTTAATTAACTAAATAATAAAAATACACTATGAAAATAAGTTTAGCAATTGTAGCACTAGCGTTGGCGGTTCCAGCCGTAAGCTTTGCACAAGATTCAACAGCAGTTGAAAAATATCCTAATACTTTTTCATCAGGCTCAGCTAATGTATCCCGATTCACTCAAGAATCTAAAAGATTCAATGATTGGTCTATTTCAGCAGGAGCCGGTGTACCATTGGTTCAATCAGCAGATTTAACTTCAATCAAAAATGGTAATGGTAAAAATCTTTTCGGGTATTCTGCATACGTAAGTATTGATAAAGCTATTACTCACGCTTTTGGTTTAAAACTACAATACGACAGAGGTGAAACCAGACAAGGATGGTTTAACACAAAAAATGCTGCTCCTGCAAATGCTTCCCTTTATCAGCAAGTAGGTGCAAGAACTCAATATGACGCGATCTCTTTAATTGGAGACCTTAATATTTCAAATTTATTTAGAAGAGTTGATAACAAGTCTCCGTACAGATGGGCATTACATGGTTATGCTGGTATTGGTACATTAGCTTACAGAGCTTATCAGAAAGATGAGATGGGGCAAAGGCTAATGACAGAAATAAAACCTTTTAAATTAAATGCACTGTTCGGACAAGCTGGAGCTGGTCTTAAATACAAAGTAAACCGTAGACTTGATATCGAAGGTAGACTAGTATACGTAATCACTGGTGACGATGAGTTTGACGGAGGTGGAGCACAATACAGTGATATCAACAGAAGAGAAGATCAGATTTCTGACAACTTCTTCAATGCAACTTTAGGGGTAACTTTAAAATTGGGTAAACACGAATCTCACTTAATGTGGCATGATCCACTTCAGGAAATATATTACAAACTAGATGTTTTAGCTAACAAAAACCAAGATATTGAAGTTTGTAAAAAAGGTGATTTAGATAACGACGGTGTTTGTGACGATTGGGACAGACAACTTGATACTCCTGCCGGGGCAAGAGTTGACGGAGCCGGAGTTGCTCTTGATACTGACTTAGATGGTGTAATTGACCTTTACGATAAGTGTGTAACTGTTCCTGGACCTGTTGAAAACGCTGGTTGTCCAACTGGACCTGTAACAACTGGACCTGTAACAGATGATACAAGAACTCTTGAAGGAATCGAATTTGATCTAAACTCAGATAGAATCTTACCATCTAACACTCCTATTCTTAACAACGCTGTAAATTATATCAACTCATCAAGTGGTACATATACAGTAGTAGGAGCAACAGATACAAGAGGAACTGATGCTTATAACCAAAAATTATCTGAAAGAAGAGCAAATAACGTAAAAGACTACTTAATTAAAAATGGAGTTGAGTCTGGTAAGTTAAACTCTATCGGAAAAGGTAAAAAAGATCTTAAGTATCCTGAATGTGAACCTGCTACAAAATGCCCTGAATGGAAAAACAGAGCAAACAGAAGGGTTTACTTTGAAGCTAAATAATAAACTTTATTATTATTATAAATTATTTAAAAGTCACGCAATGCGTGACTTTTTTTATGTCAATACTTTCCTTACTTTTACCCTATGATTTCTCCACAAGACCTTCAAAAATTAAAATTCGAGACTCTAAAGTATTTTTGGAGCTATGATACTTTCAGGGATTCTCAAGAAGAAATTATAGATTCTATCCTACATTCAAAAGATACACTCGCCTTACTACCTACAGGAGCGGGAAAATCATTATGCTATCAATTACCGGCACTTCTTCGGGAAGGAGTATGCTTGGTTATTTCACCGCTACTTGCCCTTATGAAAGATCAGGTAAATCAACTGAAAAATCGCCAGATTGAAGCAGAATATCTATCTTCCGAATTGGATGAATTTGATGCAGAAGTTATTTACAATAGATGTAAAGACGGGCTTACAAAATTATTATATGTATCTCCGGAAAGATTGACAAATACTCAGTTTTTACAAAATATTGAAGAAATTCAGCTCTCATTTATTGCTGTGGACGAAGCACACTGTATTTCGGAATGGGGACAGGATTTCAGACCGAGTTACCAGAATATCAAAGAATTTAGAAAAAACAATCCTGAAATTGCCTGCTTGGCTTTAACTGCAACCGCCACTCCAAAAGTTTTAGATGAAATTAAAACAAAACTTGAATTAAAAAATCCAAACGTATTTCAAAAAAGCTTCAAAAGGGATAATATTAAAATATTTTCAGAAGAAGTATCTGATAAATACCAAAGAGTTTTTGACATTTTAAAATATGCTACAAAGTCAGGAATTGTGTATGTAAGAACAAGAAAAGATGCAGAACAGCTTACCGAATTTCTTCATAAAAATCAATTGAAGAATGTTGATTTCTTTCATGCAGGATTAATGACAAAAGAAAAAAATACCCGACAAAATATTTGGAACAAAAGTGACCAGCATGTTTTAATATCGACCAATGCTTTCGGGATGGGAATCGATAAAGATAATGTCCGTTTTGTAATTCACTTCTCTCCTTCTCCTTCTATTGAAAATTATTATCAGGAAATTGGAAGAACCGGAAGAGATGGCAAAAAAAGTTTTGCCTTCTTGCTTTGGGATAAACAGGAGCTTTCAAATTTTGACCAGATTCTAAAAAACCAAATCCCGAATAAAGCAGAGTTCTTAAAAATTATAACTTACCTCTACTCTATTTTTCAGGTTGCTGAATATGAACTTCCAGAGAAGGTTTTTCAACTCAATATAGCCGGAATCCAGAATTTCACGAAGCTATCTAAGGCAAAAATCAATAATGTATTAGGATTTCTGCACAATCAGGAAATTATTTATTTTAACAGTAATAAAAGTCTTTCTTCTCTTCAATTGCTGATGAAAGCTGATGAAATTGATCAGTTGCCTCAAAAAGATGCTTATTTTATCGAACTCTTATTAAGAACCATTTCCGGAATTGCCACTCACAAAGTGATGTTCAGCGAACAACAAGTGGGCAATAAAATTGATGTAAGTGTACATTTAATAAAAGAGAGATTAAAAGAATTACAACAAAAAAATTACGTTGAATATATTGACGGAGCTCTTTCTAGTGTTAAGTTTTTAAAACCAAGAGACGAAAGGGTGATCAACAGCTCTTACTGGAAACTTTTTGAACATATTCAAAAAAACAAAATTCAGAAGTGGGAGGAAATGAAGTTTTATCTTGAAGATAGTCAATACTGCAAAATGAAGCTTATCCTTTCTTATTTTGGAGAAAAAGATGTTAAGAATTGCGGCAATTGTTCTGTGTGCGAAAAAAAGAAACGTTCAGTTTTTGGACAAAATATTTCGTTGGAAATTATTAATATTTTAGCTAAAAAACCGGCAACAATAGAAGAATTGTCGATACAATTGACTTATCATCCGAAAGATAATATTCTGGAAAATCTTATTTATCTTTTAGATTCAGGAAAGGTAAAAATGCTGAATTTTAGGACATACGCTTTGTCATAATTAATAAGCAATGGGTAATATTTGATATATCCTTAATTTTTTGAATCAACAAAGTTCCTCATTCAGAACGACATTTAGTTTTTGATTTTATTCAACAAACTTTATTCATAGATAAACAAAGTTTATCTTTGCACCATGAAATCATTGAAAGTAGTTTTTTTAGGGACTCCTGAGTTTGCGAAGACTTCACTGGAAGCCATTCATCAATCCCATCACGAAGTTGTAGGCGTTGTTACCGTTGCTGATAAAGCAAGCGGACGCGGACAAAAAATCAATCAATCTCCTGTAAAAGTTTATGCTGTAGAAAATAATCTTCCTGTTTTTCAACCTGAAAAATTGAGAAATCCGGAATTTCTGGAAGAACTGAGAAAACTTGATGCCGATGTTTTTGTAGTAGTCGCTTTCAGAATGATGCCTAAAATATTATTTGAAATGCCTAAAATGGGAACTTTCAATCTGCATGCTTCCCTACTTCCTGATTACAGAGGTGCAGCACCGATTAATTATGCGGTTATTAACGGTGAAGAAAAATCCGGGGCAACTACATTTTTTATCAATGAAAAAATTGACGAAGGAAATATTTTACTCCAAGAAGAGTTAACTATTTTACCTGATGAAAATGCAGGAAGTCTTCATGACCGATTAATGGAAATGGGTTCAAAATTAGTGGTAAAAACATTGGATGGATTGGCAGAAAACTCAATTATAGAAAAACCTCAACCGAATGTTGAGCATCCAAAAAATGCTTACAAAATCTTTAAAGAAGATACAAAAATCGACTGGACGAAGACCTCAAAAGAAGTTCATCAGTTTGTTTTAGGAATGTCTCCTTATCCATCAGCTTTCACTATATTGAAAATCGGAGAGGAAGAAAAAGGATTAAAGATATTCGGAGGAAAATTTGAACTTTCAAATCACGATAAAACGGTGGGAAGTTTAGATATTTCGAAAAACGAATTTAAAATCTATACGAAAGATGGCATATATTTCCCTTTAGAATTGCAACTGGAAGGAAAGAAAAGAATGAATATCAAAGATTTTCTGAACGGTTTCAGAAACTTCGACGAAATAAAAATGGCTTGATTTTATCAAGCCATTTTCTTTTTTATAATTGAACCAACTCCGTTACCTCAACATCATATCCTCCAACCTGAGGTTTGATATTAGGATTTTGAGTGATTACTTTAAACTTATTAATTCCAAGATTTTTCAAAATCTGAGTTCCGATTCCGTAATCTCTGTAATTGTACGCTAATGTAGGATGCTGTTCCTGACCGTCCTGATAATTTAAGAACTGCTGTAGCTTTCTTAATGTATTTTCAGAATTGGAAACGTTATTGATGAAAATGATAGCTCCTTTTCCTGCTTCATTTACCATATTGGTTACTTTCTCCAATAAAGGTTTTTCACCGTTATTCAATCTTGTCAGCACATCAAAATAAGAATCAGAAGACTGAACTCTCACCAAAACAGGCTCATCAACAGTCCACGCTCCTTTTGTCAAAGCAAAATGGATCTGATCATTAGAAGTTTCTCTGAAAGCAAAGAAATCAAATTCTCCGTAAGCTGTTTTCACTTTTCTTTCTTCTAATCTTTCGATCAGGTTTCCTTTTTTAAGCTGATAGTGAATCAAATCTTCAATAGAAACGATTTTCATATCGTGCTTCTGAGCAAAAACGTGTAGATCTGGTAAACGAGACATTGATCCATCTTCATTCATAATCTCACAAATTACACCACCCTCTTTCAATCCAGCCAAATGCGTAAGGTCGATTGCAGCTTCAGTATGTCCTGCTCTTTTTAGAACTCCACCTTTTCTTGCACGAAGCGGGAAAATGTGACCAGGTCTCATGAAATCTGTAGGTTTAGATTTTTCATCCATCAAAGCTAAAATTGTTTTCGCTCTGTCTCCCGCAGAAATCCCTGTAGAAGTTCCGTTTCCAAGAAGGTCAACCGATACCGTGAAAGCAGTTTCTTTCGGGTCGCTGCTTCTGCTTACCATCACTTCCAATCCTAGTTCATCACATCTTTTTTCAGGAAGCGGCATACAAATTAATCCTCTTCCGTGAAGCGCCATGAAATTGATGATTTCCGGTGTTGTTAGTTCAGCTGCACAAAGAAAATCACCTTCGTTTTCTCTGTCTTCATCATCTACTACTATGATTATTTTACCATTTTTAAGGTCTTCAATAGCCTCTGGAATAGTATTTAATTTAATATCAGACATTTTTACTTTTTAAATTTATGCAAAGATACTCATAAAAAAAGGCATCTTCCAATTAATCTTATGCTTTGAATATTGAGTTTTTGGCATTTCTGAAAATATGATAAGACTCCAATCTTTTCTGATGATCGTATATATGGGAGTTGATCATTAATTCATCCACATTGAATTTTTCCTGAAAACTTTTCAGCTTTTCTTCAATTTCTTTTTGATCTCCGATTAAAGTATATTTTAATTTCTGTAGCACCATTGTTTTTTCCATAGATGACCATATTTCATCCATATCATCAACAGGTGGAGCGAAAGGTTTTCTGTCGTTTCTGATAATATTAATAAAAGCCTGAAACAAAGTCGTTGAAATTTTATGTGCTTCCTCAGAAGTTTCTGCAGCAACACCATTTACACAAGCGATGATATAAGGTTTATCTAAATATTTTGAAGGTTCAAAATGCTCTTTATAAATATTGAAAGCCATTTCCATTTGTTCAGGAGCAAAATGTCCGGCAAATGCATACGGAAGTCCTAATTCTGCCGCCAAGAAAGCACTATCTGTACTTGATCCTAAAATATACAAGGGAATATCCAGTCCTTCTCCCGGAATCGCACGAACCAATGCATCGCGATTTTCTTTAGAGAAATATTTTTGTAGTTCCAGAATCTGTCTTGGAAACTGCTGATTGATAATTGCAGGATTTCTTCCCAACGCCTGAGCCGTCAATCCATCTGTTCCGGGAGCTCTTCCTAATCCAAGATCAATTCTTCCGGGAAAAAGAGATTCCAGTGTTCCGAATTGTTCGGCAATCACTAATGAACTGTGATTCGGAAGCATAATTCCACCCGAACCCACTCTTATTTTTTTTGTTCCGTTGGCAATAAAACCAATCAGAACCGATGTTGCAGAACTGGCAATGCTTTCCATATTGTGATGTTCTGCAAGCCAGAATCTTTTATAATCTAAATTTTCAGTATAATTTGCTAAAGACAAACTGTCCTGAAAAGTATCGTGAATACTTTTCTCCTGCTTTACGGGAGCAAGATCAAGCACCGATATTTCAAAATTTTTCATATTGAGATATTTATTTTTTTAAAGGAAATAGAGAATTTCCTTCGTCGATTTCATATTTTAAATTTCAGGTGTAAAAACCAAGCAAATGTAAGACTAATAAATTGCATTAGTTACTTTTTGTAATCGATAGAATGGATTGGGTAGTTCAGGAAAAAACTATTGGAAACTTTTAAATTTTATCAATATTTTTTATAATCGAATAAAACTTATATTTGAAAAATAATACAATCTCAATTGATGGAAGTAAAAGTAGAATTTGAAAGAAAAATATTGAATGTAGACAATTATCCTTTCGAATTATTAATTAATACAGATTTAATTAATGATCCAACTAAAATTAATTTTAATTGGTGCTGGTATGTTGAATTACAGAAATTTGATGATGATGAAAATGATCATCTAAATTTACAACGTTTAATGGTCGAAATTATTCAAAAAATAATAAAAATTACTGACATCAAAATTACGGGAATCACCCTTTATAAAAATTTATATGAAATCATTTTCTATGCAAAGGAGGAAGACACTCAGAAAATTGGAGGGGAATTTGCCGAAATGCCCTATGAATTGGAAGACCGAGAAAATAGATTTATTAAATATCATGCAAAAAGAGATAACGATTGGAATAATGTGAAGCTTTATTTTGATGCCTTCACTAAAAATTGATTTACCTTTTCAGAACTTCAAAAAACAATACAATCAAAAAGCAACCTATATATCTAAAACCTTCGTATAGAATAGCAAATAAAAATTCATTAATATTTAAATAAAAAGGATTCAGTTAAAATTGAATCCTTTTTTTATTGCTCTTTTTCCTTCAAATAAGTAAAATATAATTAAAGTTTTTATTTTTCAACCAGCCTATTAAAAACCTGCTTCTCTTTCCCTTCTTTTTTATTTTGAATGACTAAAACCTCTGAAGTCAGTTCCTGAATTTCAAATTCTTTTTCTTTTCCCATTAAAGCCATTTTCAAAATTCCTTTTGATCTTTTTAAAGAATACGGTCCCGTCATTCCGCCAATCATGGCGTCAGTTTTCCCATTTCTCATTTCAAGACCGGCCATACTGTCTTTTTTAAAGGTGAAAACTCCCGTAGAAGTCGTATTGGCAATTGATTTTTGTGACCAAGAGCCAATTAATAAATTGTAATTAAACTCTGCTTTTTTATCAGCATTCAGAAAGAATAAGAATAATGTTATAAAAAGATATTTCATGATATTAATATTTAGTATAAAAATATAAAAAAATATTTTAAATATTGATTATCAAAACAATAACATATAATTATTTTAATTTAATTCAAAACATTCAGAGGAACTCATCAAAAATCCGCTTCCTTTCGGCTTAAAATTATTAATATTGTTCTACTAATTTTCAAAACCATGAAATCAAAAATAGCTTACTTACTGATCACATCATTTCTTCTAATAAGCTGCAACTTCAATCAATTTTATAAAGATCGAGAATCGGATAAAGCTGACGGCGAAAAAATTCCTCAAAAATTTTACTGGGAACTTCAATACGGAACTAATCAGGAGAATATTTACAAGTTATTTGGCGAAAAATTTTTCGAGGTAACAGATAAAGAAAAACTTGAAGAATTACTAAGTGTGGTGACTAAAATCGGACCTGTTGAAGAATATAATCTTTCAAAATGGGAAACGTTGGTTGTAAAAGGAACCAATCCGAAAAGTGAATATCTGTTCACTTATGATGTAAAAAGAGGGAGTGAAACAACACATGAAACTTTTACTTTAGAAAAGGATAAAGAAGGCAATATTAAAATTGTTGGATACCACATCAATCAGGATTTATTGAAAAAATAAACATAAAAAAAGGTTTTAGTAATTCTAAAACCTTTTTTATTTTATTGTCCTTTCTCCTTTAAATAAGTAAAGTGATTAATTAAAATTCGGATTTCATTAAATTCAAAATCATTGGGCAACGCATTCTTCCATTCGGTCAACGTTTCTTTTGGACTTTCATAGAAAACATTTTCAAACGCTTTGATTTTGTCTGAAGTGATGACTCTTGAAATATCCAGCAAACCCTGTTCTGCAAATTTCGCCAGATGACCGATGACCGTTTCTTTCACCAATCCTCTTTCCAACGCAACTTCTGCAATGGTTTTTCCCTGTTCAAATAATTGGAAGGTAAGAACCTGAGACGGAACTTTAGCAATTTTCATGCTGATTTCCTTATCATTTTTCTCATCCAGCAATTTCGTATCAAGTAAATGAATTTCTTTTAAACTGTTCAGATATTCTTCCACATCTTCCAGCCAACTTTTAAATTCTTCATTATACTGTTTCAATCCTTTTACGCCTTTTATTTCAGCATAGAATTCTTTCAGAGGATTAAAAACTTTATCTCTGATCTCCGTAAAGAAGAAATTAACTGCGCCTTTGGTTTTATTTTCAATTTCAGACCATTCCTCTTTCTGTTCAATAAAATTATTGACCTTTTGAGAAATGACTCTTTCCAATTTTTCAAAAATCTTTCCAAGATTGACGATCTCATGTTTCAGCTGAAGATATAATTGATTCGCCTTTACTTTGTCAATACTTTTGGTAGTGATTGATAATTTATTCCATTCTTCAACTTCATTCAGCAACCATTGAGAATCTACCGTACGAAGAACTTTTCTGATACTGTAGTCATATTTTTCCTGATTTAAAATGGCTTCAACATTATCATTCGCACGAGTGTCCCCTTGAAATTTCAGGATTCGGTTATCTTTAAAAATAACTTCAGGCGTAATTTTCGATTTTAAAATAATTCCTTCCAGTGTTCGGCAACGGGACAATGCTACATACACTTGTCCTGCCGTAAAACTTTTTCCTGCATCAATAATTACTTTATCAAACGTCAATCCCTGACTTTTATGAATCGTAACTGCCCAAGCCAATTTTATAGGAAACTGTTCAAAACTTCCCAACACTTCTTCTTTGATATTTTTATCAGTATCCAGGAAATATTTTTTCTGCTCCCAAACTTCACGTTTTACTACGATTTCCCTTTCACTGCCTTCCAGAACGACTTTAATTTCGTTTTCATCCACCGCAGAAATTTCTCCCAACTTTCCATTGAAATATTTTTTCTCTCCGGAAATGTCATTACGGATAAACATAACCTGCGCTCCGATTTTCAGTTCTAAGAACTGCTCATTCGGAAACTGATTTTCCTTAAACTCTCCAAAGAGCTTAGCTTCATACGTTGTAGCATCAACTTTTATCTCAGCTAATTTTTCCTGATTGATTTCATCTGCCATTTTATTGTGTGAACACAGGTAAACGTAAGATTCTTTTCCCATGTCAAAATCAGGATCATATCTTTCATTCAAATAGTCAAAATCAATATTGGCGACGTCACCATCACGAATTGCATTTAAGATCTCCAAAAATGTTTCATCAGACTGACGGTACACTTTCGTTAGTTCAATCGTAATTAACGGAATATCTTTAATAGCCAAGCTGTCGAAAAAAAACGGAGAATTATAACACATTTTCAAAACATGCTCATCTCTCACTACCGGTGGAAGCTGGTATAAATCCCCAATAAACAACATCTGAACACCACCAAAACGCTGATTGTTTCTTCGGATAAATCGTAAAGAAAAATCCATCATATCGAGAACATCCGAACGAAGCATCGAAACCTCATCAATAATAAGAACTTCAACTTCTCGTAAGAGTTTAAGTTTATCTTTTCGATATTTAAAATGCGGCATCAGATCGGCAATATTATTTGCCAAACTGCTATCTATTCTCTCTGTGGTTGGTAAAAAAGTTCTCAGTGGCAACCCAAACATCGAATGAATGGTAACTCCACCTGCATTGATGGCTGCAATTCCCGTAGGAGCAACTACAATGTGCTTTTTACGTGTACGTTTTACAAAATCATTAAGAAAAGTTGTCTTTCCTGTCCCTGCTTTCCCTGTTAAAAATACACTTCTGTTCGTATGTTCTATTAAGTCAAAAAAATGATTGTTCATCGTCGTCAAAATTACGGAAAATGTCGTTAAGGCATAAACTTTGATTCTAGTTAAAAAAAAATTATGAGAAATCTATTTTTAAAAATACCTACTACTCTATTTTGTTTATCCCTTTTTGCGGTATCCTGTAAAACGGTAAACAAGGATGATTCCACTTTGCCAAAAGACATCTCTGAAAGACCTGCCGATGAGAATAGTCAAAAATACGATCAGGCACGTATTGATAAAATAAAATCGGCTATTGAAGAAGATATTGCAAAAGAAGAATGCACCAATGCAGCAGACTGGGCGTTTTCTCCTCTCGGTTCAAAAGCTTGTGGTGGACCGGTTTCTTATATCGCCTATCCAAAAAAAATAGAAAGTACCCTAATCCCTAAAATTGAACTTTACAAAAATGTAATGTCCGAGTACAATAAAAAATACAATATCACATCTGATTGTATGATGGCGGCTGAACCTACCGGAGTGAAATGTGAAAACGGAAAAGCTGTTTTAGTGTATTAAAAAATATTTCTTAAAAATAAAAAGCTCTCCCATTTAATCTGGGAGAGCTTTATTATTAATCTTCTTGAAGTCAGTTGATAAAAAAACTATCCTTCAACGTGTTTTACATTTTCTTTATACCAGGAAGAATATTTCACATAATTATCAGCAATTCTGTTCACTTCTCCTTCTAGCAACTGAGCATTGATATCCTTAATTTTTCTTGCAGGAACACCACCCCAAACTTCTCCGGATTTAATATGAGTTCCCTGCGTCACTACAGAACCTGCACCTACGATAGAATTTTCCTCCACCAGACAATCATCCATTACAATAGAGCCCATTCCTATTAAAACATTATCGTGAATGGTACATCCATGAACAATTGCATTGTGACCAATCGACACATTGTTTCCTATATTCAAAGGATGTTTTTGGTACGTACAATGAAGCATCGCATTATCCTGAACATTCACCTTATTCCCCATTTTGATGTAATGAACATCTCCTCGAATCACTGCATTATACCAAATACTGCAATCTTTTCCCATGGTAACATCTCCAATAATCGTAGCTGTTTCTGCTAAGAATGTATTTTCTCCAATCTGTGGTGCCTTGCCTAAAAGTTCTTTTATAAGTGCCATATTTTTAATTTGAAAATTTGATAATGAGCTGATTGGGAAATTAAATTTTATATCTCACAATTTTAAAATGATACCGATAGCGAAAATCTAACTTCCAGCTTCTAACTTCTAATTTCTAATTCCGTATTTTTGTATCTCAAATTTAACGAAAAAATGCATACTATCCTTATAGAACCAACCGAAAACCCTAAAGTGATGAAATTTGTAGCGGATTACAATTTGATTCCGGGATCTTTAGAGTTGGACAGAGATTCAGATATTTCAGAAATTCCTTTAGCACAGGAGCTTTTCAACTATCCGTTTGTTGAAAGAATTTTCATTACCGCAAACTTTGTAGCGGTTGCAAAGCAAGATACTGTAGAGTGGGAACACGTAGCTGAAAGTCTGAAAAACATAGTAGAAGACGAATTATTGGCCAACCCGAGAATTTATCTTCAGAAAAGAAAAGAAATGTATCAGATCTACGCAGAAATGACTCCAAATCCAAATGTAATGAAGTTTGTTTCTAATAAACTGTTACTGGAAGGTTTTGTAGAAGTAAAATCAAGAGATGAAGCAGAAGGAGTTCCTTTGGCACAAGCGATTTTCAAAGAATTTGATTTTTCGAAAGAAGTTTTCATTTCTGATAATTTTGTAGCTGTAACAAGAGATAATTCTGTGGAATGGCATCAGATCATGATGGCTGTACGTGGATTTATTGCTGAATATCTTCAAAACGGAGGGGAAATTTCTACGATTGAAGCTCAGAAGCACGAAAATCCTGTAGAAAAGATCATCAACAGAGAATATACGGATGATGAGCAAAAAATTTCTGACATTTTAAATGAGTATGTTGCTCCTGCAGTGGAAAATGATGGGGGAAAAATTTCTTTAATGGAATACGATAAGGAAAATAAAACGGCAAAAATGCTTTTACAGGGTGCTTGTTCCGGTTGCCCAAGTTCAACCGCCACATTAAAAGGTGGAATTGAAAATATTTTAAAACAATTCGTACCCGACTTAGTAGAAAAAGTAGAAGCTGTAAACGGATAAAACATAAGTAATCAGTAAAAATAATAAGCAATAAAAATTACTCATTACCAATTACTCATTATTTATATTTTATGAAAGGAATTTTATTAGTCAATCTAGGATCACCAAAATCTACCGCCGTACCTGATGTAAAGGAATATCTCGATGAATTCCTGATGGATGAAAGGGTAATCGACTATCGTTGGATTTTCCGTGCATTGCTGGTTCGAGGAATTATCTTAAACACCAGACCTGCAAAATCTGCGGAAGCTTACAAAACTGTCTGGACGGATGAAGGATCACCTTTGATTGTCATCACCGAAAAAATTCAGAAAAAACTTCAGAAACTTGTTGATGTTCCGGTAGAAATCGGAATGAGATATGCTGAACCGAGCATTGAAACAGGAATCAGAAAATTAACAGAAAAAGGAGTTTCTGAAATCGTTCTTTTTCCATTGTATCCGCAATATGCGATGAGCACCACGGAAACCGTAATTGAAAAAGCCGAGGAAGTAAGAAAAGCCAAATTCCCGAATGTAAAGATCAATTACATTCAGCCTTTTTATAATAGAGATATTTATATAGAATGCCTTGCGGAAAGTATTAAGGAAAAACTTCCTGAAAACTTTGATGCTCTGCAATTTTCTTATCATGGGGTTCCGGAAAGACATATATACAAAACCGATCCTACGAAAACATGTAATCTAAACGATTGTTGTTCGCGTGAGAGCAATCCAAGTCATCAGTTTTGTTATCGTCATCAATGTTTTGATGTCACCAATTCTGTCATTAAAAAATTAGGATTGCCAAAAGAAAAAGTAATGGTTACGTTCCAATCCAGATTAGGAAAAGACAAATGGATGGAGCCTTACACAGATGAAACCCTCGAAAGTATAGGCAAAAAAGGAATTAAAAACCTGGCCATTGTCTGTCCGGCTTTCGTTTCAGACTGCCTGGAAACGCTGGAAGAAATTTCGGTAGAAGGCAAAGAACAGTTTTTACACGGTGGAGGAGAAAACTTCCATTATATTCCCTGTCTGAATGATGAAGACCGATGGATTGAAGTGGTAAAAACACTTTGTGAGGAAAAGCTCAATGAATTTTATTTAGTTTAACATAGTAACCTTCGGAAACGGAGGTTATTTTTTTTTACAAAAACAAATTTTTAAAACATCACCCCCCTAATTTTTCAACAAATTTTAAAATAAAATAAATTTTATTTTAAAACACCCCTATTATTTTTAAATAAAAATTTAAAATTTAAATATTTTTCATACCTTTACCCCATCAAAATAACATCATTAACCTTAAAATTTTAAAATGATGAATGCAACTGCCGAAATTTTAAAAACCAAGATCGAAAGCTTCAGTCCGGAAACTCTGGAAGCATTTGCTAAAATGGTAGAAAGCTTTGAGGTAAACAGCAAACCTGCAATTCCTCAATTTCAATTGGATGAAGTATTGTACAGAATTCAGTTTCATAACGAAAACCCAATGACAAAACTAGATTTTTACGAAAATATTTCAGAGCTGAAAAAGAATTGCGCATAAAATGAACGTTCTCCTCTCCTCCATTGCAAAAAACGACATAAGACTTCTTATGCGTGTATTTAATGCGGAAAAAAAAAATAAAGGAATAGATTTTCTTGAAGATTTGAAAGTGTCGATCGGCGAAATCCTACAAAACAACAAAAACCATGAAACAAGATATAAGGAAGTCATCGTAAACGCTATGCAAAATTTCCCAGTAAATATTCATTACATATTTGAAGATCATGAAAATTTATTGGTAACTGCTATTTTCAAAGTTTAAAAAGAATTTCCTAAGCTATTATTATATGTAAACCCTTATAGAACTTTCTATAAGGGTTTTTGTTTATACTTTAATTTACATTGTACTTCTTATCTCACAGGCGTTCTAAATTCACCATACCCCATTAAGCCATCATAGTTTCTCCCGAAAGGAGCATAATATAAAAATCCTTGGTACAGATTCTCTGTCTGCCAGAAATTCCCGTTAATTTCTCCAAAGTTTAAAGTTCCATTCGCTTCTTTTGTAGCCAAGATATAATTATAGAAACCTTGTTTCAAATAGATCTTTGCTACATACTTTTTAGTAGCCTCATCATACTGCATCTGGTTTTCTTTAGAAGGTTTAAAACCGTTGAACCCTCCTAAAACATACAATTCCTTATCCATAGGATCTGAATCTATTGAAAAATGTACCCACGAATAATCTGCTTCTCTTTCCGCATCTCTTTCAATCCCCAAATCACTTCTTCTGTAATACCACGCTCCGTTTACATCCGGTTGATATTGATAGTTCAGAGGATAAGCCCAAACTGGATGAAGATAAGTATTATTTACTCCATCTTTAAGTTCGGTTGCACGCACCATATCTGCAGCCATGTTCATATTCTTATTATCGAAATAGTAGAACTCGTTATTCCCCGGAAAAGCAAGGTTCATCTGTTGAAAAAGCAGTTTATTCCCTAAAGTCATACTAGGTTTTAAATTATTAACCGTCACATTAGGATTATTGTTCTGCATTACATTCAGACTCATGGAATTCACATTTGACGACAAATCACCTCCTTTCGAAACCACCTGTACTTCTACCCTCTGATTAATATTCGGGTTTTTATCCGCAAACCTTGAAACATCCAAAGCCACAGCAGCATTATCTTC
This sequence comes from Chryseobacterium taiwanense, assembly GCF_000813825.1. Classification (GTDB taxonomy): domain Bacteria; phylum Bacteroidota; class Bacteroidia; order Flavobacteriales; family Weeksellaceae; genus Chryseobacterium; species Chryseobacterium taiwanense. The sequence continues at coordinate 73,147 of NZ_JWTA01000006.1, read as the reverse complement.
CACCACATAGAATCTTCTTTTAAAAAGTGGCTTTTCTGCAGAATCTTTATAAACGATTAGTTCAAAATTTCCCGAAATCTTAGGCTGTATTTTATCATTGGGAAATACGAGTTTATAATGCGTATAAGCCTGTAATGTATTAAATGAATATTGAAAATTATCTAATAATGCATTCAAACTTCCATTAGCAAACTCCGTAAAGAAAAGATTATCATCTTCCCAGTTTCTGTTATAGTGTTTAATGGTATATCTATAAATTTCACTTCTATTCGTAAGATCATCAAAGCTTAAAACCAATGTTTCATTGGTTTTAATTACCGGAGTCTCATCGTTGGTTTGAGGATTAAATAACTGAATACTCTGGATATTTTGTCCAAAGATCAGTCCGCTCAAAGAAAATAAAAATAATTGCAAGGTTTTCATTATGACGAAGATAAAGAAAAATAGCCACTTTCTCTATAATATCGTATTTTTGAAAAAAAATTCAAGTATGCTTCACATTCAGAGATTCGTGTTCAATTTTGCAAGCGAAAACACTTATATTCTTTACAACGACAATAAAAACGCATGGATTATTGATCCGGGAAATATGAACGAGCAGGAAACATACGCTATTGAAAACTTTATAGCCGAAAACCAGTTAAACATTGAAAAAATTCTTTTAACACACGCTCACATAGATCATGTTTTAGGATTGCAGTGGGCTTTTGACACCTATAAAGTTCCGGTGATCTTGCATAAAGACGATCAGGAAGTATTAGATATGCTTTCAGCAAGTGGTGCAAGATTTGGATTTCAGGTTCCTCCTGTTGCAGTGGAAACTACCTATATAAATGAAGAAGATGAACTTGATCTTGACGGAGAAAAATTTAAGATCTATCATGTTCCGGGACATTCTCCTGGAAGTGTGGTTTATCATAATGAAGCCCGAAAATTTATGATTTCCGGTGATGTTCTTTTTGAAGGAAGTATAGGAAGAACAGATCTATATAAAGGAAACTACGAACAATTAATTGGTGGGATCAAAACCAAGCTTTTTATCCTCGATGATGAAACTCAGGTTTTTTCAGGGCATGGAAATTCTACCACCATCGGATTTGAAAAACAACACAATCCCTTCCTTACATAAAAAATAAAAGCCGTCAAAATCTGACGGCTTTTATTTTTTATGATGTTCAATCTTACTTCCACTTAATATTGCAACCCATGCTTGGTCTTTGAATTTCTTCCTGAGGTTCTCCCAACAAAAGGTTTTCAAAAGCAATAATTAAATCTTCCCCTGTTACATCTTTATTATTTCCAGGTCTAGAATCATCCATCTGTCCTCTGTAAATAAGATCCAGTTTTTCATCAAAGAAAAAGAAATCCGGTGTACAAGCAGCATCGTAAGCCTTAGCAATCGCCTGGCTTTCGTCATATAAATAAGGAAAATCAAATTTTCTCTCGATCTGGAATTCGATCATTTTTTCCGGAGAATCATCAGGATATTTCTCTACATTATTCGAGTTGATGGCGATAAATTCAATCCCTCTTTCATTATAATCTTCATACAATTCATTCAACTTATCAATTACATGAAGAACGAACGGACAATGGTTACACATAAAGATCACCAAAGTACCTTTTTCTCCTTTCAGATCATCCAATGACTGAATTTCGTTAGTTTTTGATGGGTTCGGAAGCTCAAAAAACGGTGCTTTTATACCCAAATCAATCATATTTGAGGGAGTATTCATAACTTTTTTATTTAGCCACAAAGATATAGATTTTCTTGATTATTCGAGTAAGGAAGATGGATGCTGGAAGATGAAAGTTATTAATTGAGCTTGGCTATAAACTTTATTAATTTTTACAATAATTTAAAAATTCACAATCAAAAATCTCTTCTAATTCCCATTAATCCAACATCCAGCCAATTTACAATACTTCTCCAAAACGATCCTTCAAAAGTTAAATTCTAAAATTTGTTTGGAAGTTATGTTAAAAAGTTTGTAGTTTTGCTAACACTGTTAGTAATTAAAAATCATGGGTCTACATGAACGTCGACAAAGAGAAAAAGAAAACATACGCACCAGTATTTTGGATGCGGCTTTTTCTTTGGCAAAAACCGAAGGGTGGGCTTCACTTTCCATGAGAAAAATTGCCGATGCTATTGAATACAGTGCACCGGTAGTTTACGATCACTTTGAAAACAAAGAAGCTATTTTATACGAAATCTCGTTGAATGGTTTTAATTGTTTACACATTGAATTATTGAAAGCCCAGAGAGAACACGACGCTCCGGATGAACAATTGAAAGCTATTGTAGATGCATATTGGAAATTTGCATTCAAAAACAAAGAGTATTATCAATTGATGTTCGGATTGGGAATGCAATGTAGCGGAAAAGGAATGATGAAAGAAGAATTTTCATCGTTTCAGGATATGCTTTACGATTGCACGTATGAAATTATTAAGAAAAACGGATCAAATCCGGATAACGCTTGTCACATGTCCCACGCTTTATTTTCAGCGGTTCATGGCTTGATTTCAATCATGATGATGCGTAACGATGATATTCCTTCTACAATGAACAAGACAACTTTGGATGAAACGGTTTCTGCTTTTGTTAAGTCTTTGTAATTTTTTTTCGAACCTAAAATTAACACCGTTAGGAATATTAACACTGAATTAATATAAATTATTCATTTAAAACTAATTAAAAATTAAAACGATCTTATGTAAGATTTGAAAATTAACAGTAATATTTTTTTTACCAAAAACATTAACGCTGTTAGCAAAAATAACACACTACACACCTCATCTTAACTATACTTAAACCAACATTAAAAACAATTTTCTATTATGAAATATGATTTTTTCACCTTAATTCTTGCGATTTTCTTTCCTTATCATTAACACTGTTAAGAAAAATAACACACAAAAGCATTCAAACCCAAACCATCTAAAAATTGTGATCATGAAAACAACAATTTAAACCAGATTAAGAATTCTGAAATTTTTTTTGAACAAATCATTAACACTGTTAGGAAATATAACAGAATTCAAATTAACAAACAACATTATTTAATTCAACACTTCATTAAAAATTTAAACTCAAAATGAAAATATTTGGAAAAACGAGGATCATCGTACTTATCGCAAGTATTATCCTTTTACAAAATTGCACAAAAGCAGCAGAAGGATCAAACGCTGCTCCACCTGCTCCAGAGTTGCCAGTTTATACCGTAATCACCTCTCCTGCTACTGTTTATCAAGAATTTCCAACAGCTTTGGAAGGGAAAAACAATGTAGAAATCAGATCTCAGGTTGATGGATATTTAGATAAAATTTATGTAGAAGAAGGAGCTTATGTAAGAGCGGGACAGCCTTTATTTAAAATAGATTCAAGAAGTTACGGCGAACAAATGAATATGGCAAGTGCCAATTTACAAGTTGCCAACGCCAACATTCAAAAAGCAAAAGTTGAGGTAGACAGATTAGAACCTCTTGTTGCTGCAAAAGTAGTTTCAGACGTACAGTTGAGAACTGCAAAAGCAAATTACGCAGCCGCAGTTGCAGCCGCTTCACAGGCAAAAGCATCAGTTGGAAGCGCAAAAATCAATGTAGGATTTACAACCATTACAGCTCCAGTAAGCGGATATATCGGAAGAATTCCTTACAAAAAAGGAAGTTTGATTTCAAGAACAGATGCAAGTCCATTGACTTTATTATCTGATATCAGCGAAATTTACGCTTACTTTTCTTTAAGCGAACTGGATTTCATTGCTTTCCAAAATAAATATCCTGGAGCAACTTTAAACGAAAAACTGAAAAATATGCCAATGGTAGATTTGGTAATCGCAGACAACAGCACATATCCTGAAAAAGGAAAAATGAGCATCGTTGACGGACAATTCGACAAAACTACCGGAGCAATAAGCGTTCGCGCAGTATTCCCAAATGCAAACGGAGTTCTGAGAACAGGAAATACGGGTAGAGTTCGTATGCCTCAGTTATTCGACAAAACGTTGGTTATTCCACAGGAATCTACTTTCGAAATTCAGGATAAAACTTACGTTTATATCGTTGGAAAGGATAAAAAAGTAACTGGAAAACCTGTAAAAATCTCAGGGAAAACAGACAGCTATTACTTCATTTCTGAAGGACTTTCTGTAGGAGATAAAATCGTATTCACAGGGATCGGTGCATTGAAAGACGGGGTTGCTATTCAGCCAAAAGCTATTTCTTCGGATAGTTTGTTGAAAGCAAAACCTTTGTAAACTCCTTTCGGGACTATTTATAAGAACTGTTTAAACTTAAAAAAATAACAAAAGTCACAATCACTTTTTAACGCATTAGTCACATTAGATTTTAAACAGATACTCTTCTTATTAAGATCATATAAGTTTTTGAAAATCTTTGATTTTCATCTAAAAGTGAACGTCATCATTAGTTTTTTAATTAAAGCTAAAAGGGAATCAAATGTTTAAAATTTAGGCTAAAAAGTTTAAACAACATTAAAAAATAAACTTCTTATGTTAAAACAATTTATAGAAAGACCGGTACTTTCAACGGTCATCTCCATAATACTTTTATTATTGGGGGCGCTGTCCCTCTTTAATTTACCAATCGCCCTCTTTCCGGATATTGCGCCGCCGAGTGTTCAGGTGACAGCCTTCTATCCGGGCGCGAATGCGGAAGTTGTAGCCCGTTCGGTTGCAACCCCGATTGAAGAAGCGGTGAACGGGGTGGAAAACATGACTTACATGACTTCCAACTCGAGTAACGACGGTACCATGACGTTGAGCGTATTTTTCAAGCAAGGATCTGATCCGGATAATGCTGCCGTAAACGTTCAAAACCGTGTATCGAAAGCGATGAGCCAGCTTCCACAAGAGGTTGTACAGGCGGGAATTTCGACGCAGAAAGTTCAGAACAGTATGATTATGTTCATGGGGTTATCTAGTAATGATCCTAAACAATACGACGAACTTTTCTTACAGAATTATTTGAAAATCAACATCATTCCACAAATCCAGCGTATTCCTGGGGTTGCTCAGGCGCAGGTTTTCGGAACGAGAGATTATTCAATGAGACTTTGGTTGAAACCAGACAGATTAGCGGCTAATGGACTTTCTCCACAAGAAGTTTTGGCAGCAGTAAAAGATCACAACTTGGAGGCTGCTCCGGGACGTTTGGGACAAGGAAGTAAGGAAACTTACGAATATATTTTAAAATATAAAGGAAAATTAAACAAGAACGAAGACTACGAAAATATTGCCATTAAAGCCAACAGCGACGGTTCTTTCCTAAGACTGAAAGACGTAGCAAGAGTAGAATTCGGTTCATATACTTATACAGCAGCTAACAGAGTGGATGGCAAACCTGTTGCAGGTTTTGCAATTATGCAGACAGCAGGGTCTAATGCCAACGAAATTTTAACTGAAATTGAAAGACAAGTTGACCAGTTCAAAACTACCCTTCCAAAAGGTGTTGAGCCGATCATCATGTACAATTCCAAAGACTTTTTGGATGCTTCAATTCATCAGGTTGTTGAGACATTAGTGATTGCATTTATCTTGGTATTTATTGTAGTATATATTTTTCTTCAGGATTTCAGATCTACATTAATTCCTGCCATTGCAGTTCCGGTGGCGATTATCGGTACATTCTTCTTCCTGCAATTATTCGGGTTCAGTATCAACATGTTGACATTGTTCGCTTTGGTACTCGCCATCGGTATTGTGGTGGATGACGCGATCGTTGTTGTGGAAGCCGTTCACTCCAAAATGGAACATACTGGAATGCCCGTTGAACACGCGACAATGAGCTCAATGAGTGAAATTTCCGGTGCAATTATTTCCATTACGTTGGTGATGTGTGCCGTGTTTATTCCGGTTGGTTTCATGCAGGGTCCTGCGGGAGTTTTCTACAGACAGTTTGCCTTCACATTGGCAATTGCAATCATGATTTCTGCGATTAATGCATTAACATTAAGTCCTGCTTTATGTGCAATGTTCTTAAATGATCCTCAAGGTGAACATGGAGAACACGGTAAAAAAACTGGTTTTGGAGCAAGATTTTTCAATGCTTTCAATGTTAGTTTTAATAACATGACTAAAAAATATATCTACAGTCTTAAATTTTTAATTAAAAATAAATGGGTTGCAGTCGGAGGATTAGTATTAATTACTGCTGTAAGTGTTTTCTTAATTAAAAAAGCACCATCTGGATTTATTCCTACGGAAGACCAAGGATTTATTTTGTATGCGGTGAATACTCCTCCGGGAAGTTCATTGGACAGAACGCACAGAGCGACTGAGCAAATTGATAACATCATCAACGGTGAAAAAGCTAAAAATCACCTTTGGGTTGCAGACGGTTTGAACTTCATCAGTAACGCAAATGCGTCTCCATATTCTGCTGGTTTCATTAAATTAAAAGATCACGATCAACGTGGTGAAATCACCGATCCGGATCAGATTGCAGCAGGATTGACAGGGAAAGTTTCTCAAGTAAAAGATGCGAGTGCATTCTTCTTCAACTTCCCAACTGTTCAGGGATTTGGTAACGTTTCTGGTTTTGAATTTATGCTTCAGGATAAAACAAATGGTTCTTTGGAAAATTTAGGAACAACAACTCAAGCATTCATTGGAGAATTGATGAAACGTCCTGAAATTGCATTTGCTTTCACAACCTATGCAGCAGGAAACCCACAATATACGATTGAAGTTGATAATGATAAAGCCAATCAGCTTGGCGTTTCAATCACTGAATTGATGCAGACGATGCAGATTTATTACGGAAGTAGCTTTGTTTCAGATTTCAACAGATTCGGAAAATACTACAGAGTAATGGCTCAGGCGGATATTCCATACAGAACTGATGCGAATTCTTTGGAAGGAATTTATGTTAAAAATAAATCAGGCGAAATGGTTCCTGTGAAAACATTAGTGACATTAAAAAGAGCTTTCGGCCCTGAAACAGTGACAAGAAACAACTTATTCAACGCGGTTACAATCAACGGAACACCAAAACCTGGTTACAGTACCGGAGACGCGATTAAAGCAGTGGAAGAAGTTGCAGAAAAATCACTTCCAAGAGGTTTCGGATACGAATGGACAGGGATTACTCGTGAAGAGATCAAAACAAGTGGACAAACAGCATTTATTTTTGCATTAAGTATTTTGTTTGTTTATTTCTTGTTGGCAGCTCAGTATGAAAGTTATATTCTTCCATTTGCAGTTATCTTAACGATTCCAACGGGTATTTTCGGAGTATTTGCCTTCACAGGATTGGCTGGAATTGATAATAATATTTACGTTCAGGTTGGTTTAATCATGCTCGTCGGATTGTTGGCAAAAAATGCGATCCTGATTGTGGAATTTGCCGTACAAAGAAGAAATGCAGGAAGATCGTTATTAGAATCTGCGCTTCAGGCTTCAAGATTACGTTTAAGACCGATCTTAATGACATCATTTGCGTTTATCGTTGGTATGTTACCGCTTGTATTTACGCAAGGAGCTTCTGCAAAAGGAAATCACTCAATCGGATTCAGTACGGTTGGTGGAATGTTGACAGGAGTTATCTTCGGAATTTTCATTATTCCGGTAATGTTCGTGATCTTCCAGTATTTACATGAAAAAATGCCAAGCAGAAAAAAGAAAAGACTTCAAAGACAAAAATTAGAAGAAGAACTTTTAGCTGCGGCTCATTAATAAAAATGAATAACAAACTTTGAGAGATTTATTTTAAAAATTTAAACCATTAAGATCTTTAGTAAGAAGTTTAGTATTAAGTGGAGCTTCGTTTTTAATCTATTTTTTATCTTAATTAAAACTAGACTTTTTAAATCTTAATGGTTCAAATTAACAAAAATAGAGAAGCAAACTATTCAAACTATATCATATAAAGCAAAGCATTTTCTCCTACTAAAGACAACTTTGCCCAAACAAAACCTCTCAAAGTTTTGTATTCAATTTAAAATTAAAAACTTATGAAATCGCCATCATTTGGAAACAAAAATTTCAATAAAAATCCAGCGATTACATATGACCTTTTAATAAAAATAAATATTACCATATGAAAAGAGTAAAAAATATAATCATCGCTTTCGGAATCGCTATAGGTTCGGTTTCCTGTGTGCCCAAACTGGCATTAAGTGAACCTGAAGTTGATCTTCCAGAAACGTTCAAATATACCGCAACTGCCGATACAGCAAGCGTTGCGAACTTAGAGTGGAAACAATTTTTCAGCGACCCGATGTTACAGACATTGATTGAAAAAGGGATAAAAAATAACTACGATTTACAAATTGCTTTAAAACAAGTTGCTTCATCACAGGAAAAACTAAAACAGGCAAAATATCTTCAATATCCAGATGTTGGTTTCGGAGTTACTGCACAAATTTCAAAACCTTCAAAAAACAGCATGAACGGACAAAGCTTGAACCTATTTTTAGGAAAAAGCTATGTTGAAGATTACAATGCAGCGTTCAACTTATCTTGGGAAGCTGATATTTGGGGTAAAATTAAAAATCAACAGGAAGTTTCAAAAATGCAATATCTGCAGACTTATGAAGCGACAAAAGCGATTCAGACACAAGTTGTTGCAGCGATTGCTCAAGGATATTACAATTTGTTGATGCTTGACAAACAATTGCAGATTGCCAACTCAAATTTAGAATTAAGCACAAACACTCTTTCTTTAACAGAAAAATTATGGAAAAGCGGTGATACAACATCTTTGGGAGTTCAACAGGCAACAGCTCAGAAGCAATCAACAGAACTTTTGATTACTCAATTAGAACAAAATATTTCAATCCAAGAAAATGCATTAAGTATTTTAGTTGGAGAAAATCCTGGAAAAATCAGCAGAACGATTGAAATGTCTGAAACTTCTTTACCACAAGATATTTCTGCAGGACTTCCAGCAGCAATGGTGAGTCGTCGTCCGGATGTCCGTCAACAGGAATTGGTTTTATTGGAATCCAATTCAGTCGTGGGAGTTGCTCAGGCAAATATGTATCCTTCATTGAAAATCACAGCCAACGGTGGTGTAAATTCATTTAAAATTGATAACTGGTTCCAGATTCCGGCTTCATTGTTCGGATCTGTTTTAGGAGGATTGACTCAACCTATTTTCCAGAAAAGACAATTGAAAACGGATCTTAATGTTGCTAAAATCCAGAGAGAAAAAAACGTTTTGGCCTTCCGTCAATCTGTTTTAAATGCCGTAGGTGAAGTTTCTGATGCCTTAGTTTCTAACGAAAGCTTAAAAGTTCAGGAACAAAAAGCAACCGAACAAGTCGCAACCCTAAAAAATGGAATTAAAAGTGCCGAAATGCTTTACAAAGGCGGAATGGCAAACTATTTAGAAGTAATAACAGCTCAGGGAAATTCTCTACAGGCAGAACTTAATTTAGCGTCCGTAAAAAGACAGAGATTGAGCAGTATTGTAGACTTATACCGAGCGTTAGGAGGCGGTTGGAAGTAGTAAATTAAAATTATATTGTTAATGGAATGCGGTCTTTCGGGGCTGCATTTTTTTCGTTTTTAAATTTAAAAAAACATTTATACTGTCATTCTGAACGAAACAAAGTGGAGTGAAGAATCTATAATTATTTGCAGAGATTCTTCCTTCGTCAGAATGACAATGCAGAATTTTTAAACCATTAAGTGCATTTAAGTTGTTAAGCTTGATTAAGAAAAATCAAATAGATTTTTTAATCAGCATTATACTAAAAGCGAAGCTCACCTTAATATTCTAAACTCCTTAATTAAAATCTTAATGGTTTAAAAAGAATTATTTTTGAAATTGCTCATTAATATACCCAATCAACCCATCAAAATCCTCCCGCGAATATCCCAACTGTAAATAATGAATATCATCCGCTTTTCGATACCAAGTCAATTGACGTTTTGCATATCTTCGACTGTTTTTCTTAATTTCAGAAACGGCAAAATCCAATTCCCATTCACCATCAAAATATTTGAATAATTCGGCATAACCAACAGTATTCAAAGCTGTCAAATGCTTAAATTTCTCTAAACTTTTTGCTTCATCCAACAAACCTTTCTCTATCATAATATCCACTCTCCTATTGATTCGGTCGTACAACTCTTCTCTCGGAGCTTCAATTCCAATTCGAATGGTTTTAAAATCTCTTGAGTCTTGAGAAACAGCAATTAATTCAGAATATTTTTTATTTGTTTGCCAGATTACATCAATTGCTCGTAGAAGCCTTCTGTGATTGTGAAAATCCACCACCGCAAAATATTCAGGGTCGAGTTCTTTTAAAATTTCCTGAAGTTTATCAATTCCTTCGTTCTCGAAAATTTCATTTAATTTTTTCTGATTGTCTTCATCGGCTTCTGGTAAATCGTTCAAACCTTCAATTACCGCTTTTTCATACATCATACTTCCACCAACCAAAATGACGGTATCATGATTTTCAAAAAGTTCATTGAGTTTTTTTAAAGCATCTTCTTCATATTGCCCGATAGAATAATATTCTTCCACCGAAAGATTTCCGATAAAATGATGAGGTGCTTCCGCCAACTCTTCCTCTGAAGGCGATGCAGTTCCGATTTTCATTTCGTTAAAAAACTGACGCGAATCGCAGGAAATAATTTCCGTATTGAAATGTTTAGCCAAATCAATCGCCAATCTTGTTTTTCCAATTCCAGTAGGACCTACAACAGAAATTAAGTTTTTCTTTTTCACAGCGCTAATTTACGAAAAATTGATTTTTTGATTTTTACCACAAAAGTCAAAAAAGATTTTAGTTGTTTTTTAGAAATTAAAAAGTTAGAAAAAGTTTTTATTCTGCTTTTTTGAACTTTTGCCAAGCTAAATATTTTCACAATTTTCTTTTGTCTCTTTTGTGGTAAAAATGGAATATAGTTAATACATAGACTTAAATGATTATCTTTGTACGACAATAAAAAACTATGATTTTATCAATGACAGGCTTTGGTAGAGCCGAAGGTGTTTTTGAAGGAAAAAAAATAACAATAGATATTAAATCACTGAACAGCAAAAGCTTTGATTTGAATATCAAAATTCCTTTGAGATATAAAGAAAAAGAATTTGAAGTACGAAAAATTCTTAACGATAGACTCATCCGTGGAAAAGTAGACTGCTACGTTAATATAGAGAATCTTGAAGAAACAAACGATGTAAAAATCAATAAAGGTTTAATTGATTCTTATATCAATGAACTTAGAAACATCGCATCAGACGGTCCAGATTTTGAATACTTGAAAATGGCGGTTCGACTTCCGGATGCCATCTCTTCAAGACCCGATGAATTGGCTGAAGGTGAATGGGAAGCTTTGGCTAAAATCGTTAATGCCGCGATTGACCGTTTCGAGGAATTCAGAAAAACAGAAGGTAAAATTTTGCATGAAGAATTAGAAAGAAACATTCAAAATATTGATAAAAATCTTTCTGAAGTGATTCCTTATGAAGAAGAAAGAATTGTTGCGGTAAAAGAACGTTATCAAAAAACATTGAAAGAATTTGAAAATGTTGATGAAACCCGTTTTTATCAGGAAATGGCTTACTTCACTGAAAAATTAGATATTTCTGAGGAAAAAGTGAGACTAGCTCAACATTTAAAATATTACAAAGAAGTAATGGATAACGAAGATTTCAACGGAAAAAAACTAGGATTTATTTCCCAGGAAATCGGTCGTGAAATCAATACATTAGGTTCAAAAGCCAATCATGCAGCCATTCAGAAATTGGTAGTCATGATGAAAGATGATTTGGAAAAAATTAAAGAACAGACGTTAAACGTATTATAATTAGTTGATGGTTTTTAGTTGATGGTTGCTTGCTTTAGAACTATCAACTAGAAACGATCAACCAACAACCATATGAATAAAGTTATCATATTTTCGGCGCCATCGGGAAGCGGAAAAACTACATTAGTAAAGCATTCTTTGGAAGTATTTAATGAATTAAAGTTCTCAATTTCTTGTACAACGAGACAACCAAGAGGAAGTGAAGTTCATGCAGTGGATTATCATTTTTTAAGTCCCGATGAATTCAGGCAGAAAATTTCAGAAGATGCTTTTGTAGAATTTGAAGAGGTTTATACTGATAAATATTACGGAACTTTAAAATCTGAAGTCGAAAAAATCTGGAATCAGGGAAAAGTGGTGATTTTTGATGTTGATGTAAAAGGTGGTATTTCCTTAAAGAAATATTTCGGAGAACAGGCTTTGTCAATTTTCATAAAACCACCTTCCATTGAAGAATTGGAACGAAGATTGATTTCAAGAAACACAGATGATGCAGAAACCATCAAAACCCGTGTAGCAAAGGCAGAAGAAGAAATGTCTTACGCGAAAGAATTTGATAAAATCGTAATCAATAACGATTTGAATATTGCAAAAGAAGAAATTGAAAGTTTAATAAAAAATTTTATAGAAAGAAACTAGAAGCGGGAAACCAGAAGACAGTTTAAAAGTGTCAGTAAATTATCGACACCCAAACCTAACTTTTGATTTCTAACATCTAACTTCTATAATCAAAAAACATTGAGGTTGATATGAGTACCGAAACATTAGAAAAAGCTAAATCTACAATTCCGGTAAAAGGTTTTTTGGATATTAAAGATTTGGTAATTCCTCAAGGAGAAGAGCTTGTAAAGGCGATTCTTAAATTGAAAGAAGAAAAAAATGCGGTGATTTTAGCGCATTATTACCAACCTGGAGAAATTCAGGATATTGCTGATTTCTTAGGAGATTCTCTACAGTTAGCAAGACAGGCAAAAGATACGAATGCCGACATGATTGTTTTCTGCGGAGTCCATTTCATGGCAGAAGCTGCAAAAATTCTGAACCCTACGAAAAAAGTTGTTCTTCCCGATACAATGGCAGGATGTTCTTTAGCAGACGGTTGTTCCGGAGAAGGGTTGAGAAAAATGCGTGAGCAACATCCGAATGCTTTAGTTGCAACCTATATTAATTGTAATGCAGAAACGAAGGCAGAAAGTGATATTATCGTAACAAGTTCAAACGCTGAAACGGTGATTGAAGCCCTTCCAAAGGACAGACCGATTATTTTCGCTCCAGATAAAAACTTAGGAAGATATTTATCTCAAAAAACGGGTCGTGATATGATTCTTTGGGATGGAAGCTGTATCGTTCACGAAGCCTTTTCAATGGAAAGAATTGCTAAACAATTGGCAGACAATCCAGATGCAAAACTGATTGCTCACCCTGAAAGTGAAGAATCTGTGTTGAAATTAGCACACTTCATCGGATCTACTTCTGCATTATTGGATTACGTTCAAAAAGATGATTGTCAAAGATTCATCATTGCAACAGAAGAAGGAATTCTACACGAAATGAAAAAACGTGCTCCTCATAAAGAATTGATTCCAGCTTTGGTTTTTGATGAAAGCTGCAACTGTTCTGAATGTTTCTACATGAAGCGCAACACTATGGAAAAACTGTATTTATGTATGAAATATGAGCTTCCTGAAATTCTAATCGATGAAGATTTAAGACTAAGAGCATTAAAACCAATCGAGGCAATGCTTGACCTTTCAAAAAGTATAAAATAAATCAAAAGCACTGTTTTCGCAGTGCTTTTTTTAAAATTAATTTTCAAAACAATCTGCACTTACATCTACGCACATCTGACAATTATAAGACAATGCAAAATATTGCGCACAAGTGTTTGAATACTCAGGACCTGTTCCGTAATTATTTCCGACAGGACACCCTGAACAAGTTAAAGCACCTTTGATATTCTTTAATGCTGATCTTGTTAATTTTTTCATTGGTATTTATTTTGTAATTCAATCATTTGAAAACAGTCCATACTTACCAACACACAATTTCTGCAGGTCTCAGGAAGATTCCAATAGGCTTCACAAGAATAAGAATGGTTACTTCCAGGACCAAATGCTCCTGTCGGACATCCGTTACAGTGAGAAATTGGAGGAATTCCAGCCCCGTTAACCTGTTCTAAATTTCGTCTGCTTAGTTTTTGTAAATTTTTCATAGTAAATAGTTTTGATGGTTACACTATAAATCTTAATCAAGAGAGCATTCGTAGCTTAATAACACTTTAGACTTACAACATTCCGGTAAAGCATCATAGTCTGCACAAGATTTCGGAAAACCGGGACCATAAGGTCCGGGAGGACAAGTGTAATTACAGGTTCTGGCTCCGTTAATTACTTTTAAGTTTTGTCTGTCTAATTTCTTTAAATTTTTCATAGTATTTAGTTTCATTAATTTAACTCATTTAAAAATAGATAATTAAACTAATTAAATCACTACATATTGATAAATATTATTTTATGTTAAATTATATCCAATAAATAATATTTGACACTAAATTTTATTTGTGTTTTAAAATAATTTGTACATTTGTTCAAGTAACAATGAATTTTTTAAGAAACATATCTGATATTTCTGCTCCGAATTTCTCTATTTCGGAAGGAAATTTTGTTTCTATTATTGCTACAACAACTACGACTACCCCATAACGGGGTAAATTTTCACATATTATTCACAGCCGTGTACTCTTTTTCCTAAAGAGTAAAATTTCATTTTCTCATAACATAAAATAAAACATCATGAAAGTTTTAAAATTTGGCGGAACTTCTGTCGCCAATGCCAAAAATATAGTAAAGGTCGAAGATATTATAAAGAAAGAATCTCTTAAAAACAGAGTCGTTGTCGTAGTTTCAGCACTTCATGGCGTAACAGATCAATTGATAAAAGCAGCGAAATTAGCTTCTCAAAGCGATGAAAATTATCTTCAGATTGTTAAAAATCTTGAAGAAAAACATTTAAATCTGGTTAAAGAATTAATTCCAATTTTGGATCAAAGCTCATGGTTGAGTTTTGTAAAAAAACATTTTAATGATATCGAAGATATCTGCAACGGAATTTTCGTTTTAGGAGAATTTACAGATAGAATTAAAGACAAAATAACTTCTTACGGTGAATTTCTTTCATCAAATATCATTGCAGCAAGATTACAATTCGAAGAACTTGATGTCATTTGGATGAACACTGCTGAAAACATCACAACAAATAGCAATTACACCAACGCGAAAGTAAATTTCGAAGCCACAGAAAGGAATTTGATACAATTTTTAAGTGAAAATCAAAATCAAATTATTATTGCTCCCGGATTTATCGCTAGAGATGAAAAAGGTAATTCTACTACATTAGGACGAGGCGGTTCAGATTATACTGCGGCTATCATTGCTTCTGTCATTAGTGCAGATGAACTTCAGATCTGGACAGATGTGAGTGGGATGATGACTTCCGATCCGCGATTAGTTTCCAATGCGAAACCGATTGCTGAAATTTCGTACGCCGAAGCGATGGAACTTTCACATTTTGGAGCAAAAGTTTTATATCCTCCAACCATTCAGCCAGTAATGGTGAAAAATATTAATCTAAGAATTAAAAACACTTTCGAACCGGAAGCATTCGGAACATTAATTTCTCATCAATTAGAAAAACCCAACTTTGAAAATCAACAGATTGCTGTCGGAATTTCAAATATGAGCAACATTGCTTTACTGACTTTAGAAGGAAGCGGAATGATTGGAATTCCGGGATTTTCTGCAAAATTATTTCAGTGTTTAAGCAATGAAAAGGTGAATGTTATTCTCATTACTCAAAGTTCATCTGAACATTCCATTACGGTTGCTATCCATGAAAAGGATGTTTTTAACGCAAAAAATGCTATTGATTTCGCTTTTGAAGATGATTTAAAGCTAAAAAGAGTTGACCCCGTAAAAATTGAAACCAATCTTGCTATTGTCGCTTTAGTCGGTGAAAACATGAAAAGCAGAAGTGGAGTAAGTGCCAAAATGTTTGGTTGTTTGGGAAATAATGGAATCAATATTCGTGCGATTGCGCAAGGTTCTTCGGAGAAAAATATCAGCATTGTTATTTCAGAAAAAGACATCAAAAAAGCTGTGAATATTTTGCATGAAGAGTTTTTCGAATCGGAAATAAAGCAAGTTCACCTTTACATCTGCGGAACAGGAAATGTCGGAGTGAAATTAATTCAGCAAATTTATGATCAGAACGAATATCTTAAAGAAAATCTTTTGATTAATTTAAGAATTACTGGACTTTCCAACAACCGTAAAATGATTTTCTCACATCAAGGAATTTCAGAAAATGAATTTGAAAATTTCAATCAAAATGGAGAAAATGCTTCTGCTGAAAAATTTGCTCAGGAAATAATTTCAAGGAATTTAAGAAACTCTATTTTTGTTGATGTAACAGCAAGTTCAGACGTTCCGAATATTTATGAAAAATTACTAAAAAAGAGTGTAAATATTGTTGCCTGTAACAAAATAGCCGCTTCATCAGAATTTGAAAATTATAAAAATCTAAAAAATATCGCTCGAAATCACAGTTGCAAATTTTTCTTTGAAACCAATGTCGGAGCCGGACTTCCCATCATCGGAACAATTAATGATCTGATAAGAAGTGGCGACAAAATCACTGCTATTCAAGCAGTTTTGAGTGGAACTTTAAATTTTGTTTTTAATAATTATGGTGGAAGCAAACCCTTTTCTGAAATCGTTGCCCAAGCTCAGAAAGAAGGTTACACCGAACCCGATCCGAGATTAGATTTGGCAGGGACAGACGTCGCCCGAAAAATTTTAATTCTCGCAAGAGAAGCTGGTTATTCTTTAGAATTTAATGAAATTAAAAATGAAAGTTTTCTTCCGGAAGAATGCATGAAAGGCAGTGTTGAGGATTTTTATAACGCTTTATTTAAATATGAAACTTACTTTAAAAATTTATTTAAAAAAGCCAAAAATGATGGAAAAATTTTAAAGTACGTTGCTGAATTTAAAGATGGAAAAGCAAAAGTCGGATTACAACATATTGCTCCCGAAAGTGACCTTTTTCATTTGTATGGAAAAGATAATATTGTGATTTTTAAAACATCGAGATATTCTGAGCAGCCTTTGGTGGTGAAAGGTGCAGGAGCCGGTGCAGAAGTTACAGCAAGTGGAGTTTTCGCTGATATTGTTCGTTCTGTTTAAAATTTTAATTATGAAAAAAGTAAAATTACAAGTTCCCGCAACGGTTGCCAATTTGGTTTGCGGATTCGATATTTTGGGAATGGCAATCCATGAACCGTTTGATGAAATGGAATTAAAATTATTGGAAACTCCCGAAATTATTATCAAACACAAAGACCATTTCGGATTGTCGGAAGAGCCTTCAAAAAATGTTACAGGAGTTGTTTTATTAAAAATTCAGGAGCATTTAAATTTGAAAAATGGTTTTGAAGTTATCATCAATAAAAAAATAAAACCTGGAAGTGGATTGGGTTCGAGCGCAGCAAGTGCGACCGGAGCTGCTGTTGGAGCAAACGAATTATTAGGAAATATTTTCACCAAAGAAGAACTTGTTCATTTTGCCATGTTTGGGGAAGAACTGGCTTCTGGTGTGAAACATGCGGATAATATTGCTCCATGTATTTTCGGTGGAATAACTTTAGTTAAATCCTCAAATCCAGTTGATATCATTCCGTTGAATTCTCCAGATTTATTTGTTACCGCCGTTCATCCACAAGTGGAAGTAAAAACTTCCGATGCAAGACAGATTTTGAAGAAAAATATTCTTTTGAAAGATGCGATTGAACAATGGGGAAATATTGCAGGTTTGGTTGCCGGAATTCAAAAAAATGATTTTGGGTTGATTGGCAGAAGTCTGAATGATGTTATTGTAGAGCCTGTAAGAAGTATTTTAATTCCGAAGTTTAATGAAATCAAAGAAAAAAGTTTGGAATTGGGAGCTTTGGGTGGGGGAATTTCAGGTTCTGGCCCATCAATTTTTATGCTTTCAGAAAAAGAAGAAACTTCGCAAAAAATTGCAAAAATGATGAAATCTGTTTATGAAAAAATTGAGATTGAGAGTTTTGTCTATGTTTCAAAAATAAATCCGTCGGGAATTAAAATTATTGAAGATTAATGCTATACTTAATTTATTTAAACATTAAGAAGTTTAGAAATTTACAAACTTGAAAAGAGTTTTTAAGGAATTTGACTTCGTCAAATAATAAGCATTCCGCTAAAAAAACATCAAAGATGTTTTCCTTAATCAATCTTAAAACCTTATAAAATCTTAATGTTAAAAATTATTCACAAAATATAAACTAATGAAGTATTACAATTTAAAAGAAAAAAAAGAAGTCGTTGATTTTAAAACAGCCACCATAAAAGGACAGGGAAGAGAGAAAGGTTTATTTTTCCCTGAACTTATTCCGCAATTTGATAAAGATTTTATTGAAAATTTACATCAATATTCTGATGAAGAAATTGCTTTTCGATGTATGAAAGATTTTGTCGGAGATGAAATTCCGTATGATGTTTTAAAGCAAATCGTCTCAGAAACCATCAACTTTGAAATTCCTTTGAAAAAAATTAATGAAAACATTTATTCCTTAGAGCTTTTTCATGGACCGACATTGGCTTTTAAAGATGTTGGAGCAAGATTTATGAGCCGATGCCTCTCCTACTTTCTGAAAGATGAAAATAAAAAAGTAACGGTTTTAGTGGCCACTTCCGGAGATACTGGAGGTGCTGTTGCCAATGGATTTTATAAAACAGAAAATATTAATGTTGTTATTCTTTATCCTAAAAATCGCGTGAGTGCAGTTCAGGAAAAGCAATTGACAGCTTTGGGTGAAAATATTTCAGCGTTGGAAGTTGACGGAAGTTTTGATGATTGTCAAAATCTGGTAAAACAGGTTTTTTCTGATGACGAAATAAACTCAAATTTATTCTTGACTTCAGCGAATTCTATAAATATAGCGAGATGGCTTCCTCAGCAGATTTATTACTTATTAGCTTTAAAACAATGGCAAAAATTGGAAACAGGAAATCCTGTCATTTGTGTTCCCAGTGGAAATTTCGGAAATATTTGTGCGGGAATTTTAGCACATTTCAGAGGACTTCCTGTTGAACATTTTATTGCAGCCTGTAATAAAAATGATATTGTTCCCAATTATTTAAAAACACAGAAATTAGAATCAAAAGAAACAGTTGCCACTCTTTCCAATGCGATGGATGTAGGAAATCCAAGTAATTTTGTGAGAATTTTAGAGCTTTTTGAAAACCATTTCGAGGATTTAAAAAGTAAAATTTCAGGATATTCTATTGATGATGAGGAAACTTTACAGACCATTCAAGATGTATATGAAAACTATCATTATTTACTTGAGCCTCACAGTGCAGTCTCCTACAAAGCAATGGAACGGTATTTGAAAGAAAATCCGGAGAAAAAAGGTTTTATTCTAGGAACAGCTCATCCAGTAAAATTTCCTGATGCAGTGGAAAAGGCAATACATCTTACAGTCGATCTTCCTGAGTCTTTAGAAAATTTAATAAAAAAGGAGAAAAAAAGTACCGAAATACAACCGGATTTTGTAGAATTAAAACGATTTTTGCTTAATAAAAATTAGAAAATATGAGTAAAATATATCTTGAAGATGTAAAAATATATGCATATCACGGAGTCCTTCCTGAAGAAAATATTATTGGAACGTATTACATTCTGAATGTAGAGCTTCACACCGATTTGTGGAAAGCTGCAGAATCTGATGATTTGAACGACACGATCAGCTATGCAGATATTAACCAAATTCTTCATGACGAAATGAAAATTAAATCCAAATTACTGGAACATGTTGCCGGAAGAATCATTACTAAGATCAATAAAAAATTCTCTCAGATAGATTATATTAAATTAAAAATCACCAAAACAGCACCTCCAATGCAGGGCGAAATGAAAGGAGCGAGTATTGAATTGGAAAAAAGCTTTAAACCAATAAGTTAATTTATTCCTTAATTTCGTTTTATAAAAAATGGCACCTGTGAAGTGTATTAAAATATTTTTTCTGATTAGTTTCATCAATATATTTGGGCAAACCAATATTGAAAATCAGACTGCTTACAATTTTCCGAAGATAAAATCGAATATTACAATGCCGGTAACGATTCCTCTTTCGGAAATCAGCAATATGATCAATGCCTCTGTAAAAGAACTTATTTATCAGGACGATTCTTATACAGATAACAACAATGATCAGTTTAAAGTAAAGGTATGGAAAACCAGACCTATCAGATTAGTAGGAGGAACCAGCCAAAATCTTTTAATTGAAGTTCCCTTGAAAATTTGGGCAGAAAAAGGCATTGGAACATTAGGGATTTACACGTATCAAAATACAACTTTTGAAACAGTGATGTACTTTAATACAACCTTAAATTTTCAAAATAACTGGACAATCGCCACGAGTACAAAGCCTAATGGTTTCAAATGGGTAACAAAACCTGTTTTAGATTACGGCAGAATTCAGATTCCTATTACATCTTTGGTGGAAAAAAGTTTGGTTGAGCAACAACAAAAATTCTGCAAAACCATAGATCAACAGATGGCTACACAACTTAATTTTCAGCAATACGCAGTGATGGCTTGGAATGTTTTTTCGAATCCTTTCAATATTTCTGAAGAATACAATACTTGGTTGAAAGTCTCTCCTATTGCAGTAAATATTACTCCTTTGAAATTCTACGCTAATCAGATTAACACCAATATTGGTATTGATATTTATTCTGAAACTTTTACAGGAACTAAGCCAGAAGCTTCACTTCCTATAAAAACAGCTTCAAATTTCAACTTCTCTCCCAATCTATCCGATAATTTTTTGCTGCAGACCACAGCTAATATTCCTTATACAGAAGCCAGCAATATTGCAAGAAAAACCTTCTTGAATAAAGAATTTGATGTAAGAGATTCAAAAGTAAAAATTACTGATATCAGAGTATATGGAGTGGATGATAAAATTATGATTGAGGCTCAGACGGATGGATATATAAAAGGGACATGCATTATTTCCGGAATTCCGGTGTATGATGAAACAAAAAGGAAAATTGTACTTTCAAACACCAAATTCAAACTTAAAACTTCTAATATCATACACAAAACAGCTTCTGTTCTATTTCAGGGAAAAATTGTAAAAATGATTGAAGAAGAATATGGTATTCCTACAGAAGACCTTGAAAACAGTTCGAAAAAAAGTATCGAAGAGGCTTTCAATAAAGAATATTATAAAGGATTAAAAATGTATGGAAAGGTTTTTAATCTGAAACCTACTAAAATACTCCTTACATCATCTGCTATTACTGCAGTTATTGATACAAATGCCTCTTTAAAACTTACACTTGGAGGAATTTGATCTTTTACTTAGTAAAAACAAATATATTTTTTTAAATTTATAGAACTGATAGACAATACAAAAAGACTGTTAAGTATAGAAATATAGCATAAAGTTTTTGTTGAGTAAGAAATTTTACTATATTTGCACACGTAAAAAATGGTGCTTTGGCCGAGCGGCTAGGCAGTGGTCTGCAACACCATCTACAGCGGTTCGAATCCGCTAGGCACCTCACTACAAAACCCTATTCTATTGACTATAAATAGTTTAGGGTTTTTTCTTTTCAAACCTTCACGATATTTTCACGATAAATAAAAATTTTGTTTTTTTTTCGATACTATTTATTATGAAACAACAAAGTCTGGCACGTACTTTAGTGCCTTCAGAATTTTAATCAATAAGTATGATAATTGTGAAATTCTTTAAAGGAGAAAATAAACCTTATTTCTTAATGGAAATAAAAGTTTATGAAGAGATAAATTAACTCGTTATTCTCAGTTCTCCTTCATAAGTAGTATGATTTACATTTAGTTCTATATCATGATTAGGTTTTACATCTTTAGATCCACTTATTTTAGTTAATTCACCATTTAGCTTTAAATACAATGATGGTTTCGGGTTTTCTATTCCATGTACTTTAAAAGGCACTGTCAGCCTATAATGACCATCAGATAGTCGCATCCAATCGGAGTGTTTAATTTTAAAGATATAATTAGTTCTGTTATAATTTGGCAATAATGCAGCTAAGAGAGGAAAAATCACAACCATTGGTAATGCTACATAATCCAAAGTTTTGCTATTAAACCATTGGTAGAGAGCATACCCACCACAGACAATTGCAATTAATATACAAGATATTTTAATTATTTTATTTCTCATGAGTATTAGTATTGATGTTCAAATTTAACAAAAATCCCGATCCGTAAACCGGGATAAAACTAATAACCATGAAAACTCAAATTAAATATGAGAATTGAGTACAAAGTTAGATAATAATGCATTTTTTAGCAATCGGACATATCAATGAGTTGTAATGTAAATTTCATTTATATTTTACTGTATTTCCATAATACATCTAATACAAAAGATATTTAAAGTCACAAAGGGGTTTTACGGAAACATAATGAGTTGACTAAATAATCTTTTGTATATTCGGCTGAACTAAACCATTTTAAATATGAGTAATCAAAAAGAAGAAAGTGATAAAATTCTTCGTTATGCTGCATATGCCATTGCATTTATAATAATTGTATTATTGGGAACATATATGCTTTTGAACGATGATATTACAAACAGAGGCACTTTCGGTGATATGTTTGGATTTGCAAACTCTTTATTTACAGGATTATCTTTTGTAGGATTACTCGTTACTATTATTTTACAGAGACAAGATATTAAAGGTCAAAAAGAAGAGTTAGAAAGACAAAATACAGCCATCCAAGTTCAGGGCTTTGAAAATACATTTTTTCAGATGATGAACATACTTTTCAAAGTCATGGAAGAAGTATTTTTTATGATCAAGAAAGGAGATTAGAAGGTAGATCAGCTATTAGTATGATACATTTTTCCATAATAGGTGCAGCAAGAAAATACAGTGCAGAAAAAGAAAACAGAAGATTAGATCCTAAACAAAATTATTTTGATTTCACAGGAATAGAATGTAAACAAATATTAAAAAATAGATTTATAGCTAATAAAAATCAAATAGAATCATATTATAGAACAATATTTAATATTGTTGAAATGATAGAATTAAATCCATTCATAGATAAGAAAATTTACATCAATATACTAACATCACAATTATCCAGGATAGAGATTATGATGTTATATTACTATGGAATTCTTGAAGGAAATGAAAAAGAAAAAGACTTAATAGAGAGATATGCTATGCTAAAAGATATAGATAGAGAAAACATGATATTCCCTGAATTAATGAATTTATACGATTCTCAAGCGTTTGAAAATTAGCAAAATGTCTAAAATCAAAAGAAGAGAATACATTTAACTTATAGATAACGTGGAAGGGAACTTTTTGGTCGTCACAACCTAAAGAACAATTCTACATCTCCCATTTAATCTTACATTAAACATGGGTTTACTAGAGTAAATAGAAATCATTATCATTGTATTTTATACTTTTATAGCATTATGCTTTTCCATTAGGATAATGCATCTCTTTTTCCACTTCAATACCCTTCCCGTCGATACTTTTTTTCTTAATCTCCATATATTTTTTATAATGAGGGAAATCATAACCATAATACCAAAATCCTGATCGGCTACTATTTTTTCTAAGAAAAAGGTATAAGCAGATCATAACAGACATCACTAACACTAATAGGAAAATTAGTTTGAAGAATGAATAATCAAATAAGTCCATGGTAAGTTTTTTTTAGTTTATACAAATCTACAAAAATAAAAATTCTATAAAAAACTAAAAAAATAGATTTTTATAGTTTTTTTTTCAACTTTTACATAAAAAAAATGTAAAAAAATCACCAAAAACAGATTTATAATTATTTCAATACATTTTGATATAATACAACATTTTTTTCACCAAAAAGTTCTTTCACCAGAACAAAAACCTTTTATCAAAAGCACTTCCAGCATATTTTTTTACGATATAAAAAGACTTTTTTCATTTTTCATCAAGAAAAAGTGAAATAATCATAAAAAAAACATCCCAATTATTGACCAATACACTAACTAATGATTTAAAATTCCCTTTTTCATCATCGAAATTTTTAAAATATTTTTTTTCACATCGATTCAATTTTAACACTTGTTAACATATTTTTGGCTTTATAATTGAAATGTCCTCTACAACCATTGGCAAGATTTCGTCAATAAAAAATTTGAGTTATGAAAAAGATAGTGTTAGCAAGCTTTTTGTCAGTATTTTTAATGACGGCTTGTAAAAAAGATAACCAAGTAGCTGAAAAATCTTTGGAACAGCAAAAAATGGAATTCCAGATGAGACAGCTGGAAATTGAAAAGCAGAAATTAGCTATTGAGAAAGAAAAAATGGCTTATGAAGCTCAAAAACAAGCAGACAGCATTGTTGAAGCTAAAAAAGCAAAAGAAGCTACTTCAAGCAATTCAAAACCACAGGTAATAAGAGAAAAAACCATCTATAGAGAAAGTTCAGGTTCAAACGGAACGTATGCCAACAACGGAAGCAGTGCGGCTTCTCAGGGAACAACCCAGAAAAAAGGGATGAGTAAAGCCGCAAAAGGTACTATTATTGGTGCAGTAGGTGGCGCTGCAGCAGGTGCAATTATTGCTAAGAAAAACAGAGGACTTGGAGCCGTAATTGGTGGTGTTGTAGGAGGTGCAACCGGTTATACAATCGGTAGAGCCGGCGACAGAAAAGACGGAAGAGTCCAGCCTAGTAATTAATTATTTTTCACGATAACACTAAAAGATTGCTTATTTTTAAGCAATCTTTTTTTATGATTTCAATTTTACTTTCAACGATTTTAATTATTCCTACTTTAATCGGTTGGGGGAAAATTTCAGACTATTTTTTAAGTTCTTCATTAAAAGGAATTTCAGGAAAAATATTTTCCGGGATTTTAATAATCAGTTTGATTTGGACACTCCTTTCCTTTTTCATTCCATTGAATATTTATATAGAAATACCAACAATTCTAATAGGTTTTTTTTTCTTTTTGAAAGATAAATATTATCAGGAATTTTCCGCTTTTTCAAAAAAAGATTACATATTATTTCTTATTATTTCACTGATCATTTTATTCTGCGGCTCATTTTATCCGTACATGATAGACCATTTTGGATATTATGTTCCCACCATCAAATGGCTGACAGAATTTGGTCTAGTAAAAGGCATTTCAAACCTGAATCTTACACTTGGGCAAATGTCTATATGGCATATTTTTCAGGCTGGATTTTCAAATTTCTCCGATCCTTTTTTAAGAATAAATTCAATTGTATTAATCATTTACGCCCTATATATCATAGAAAGGAAAAGCTGGATACAATTATGTTTTCTCCCTATTTTATTATTATTTTCCCAATCTCCAAGTCCGGATTTACCGGTAATTATTTTTTCCTTGCTTATTTTAAACGAGATTTTACAGGAAAACAAAAACATTTCCTTCCTATTTATTTATTCCGTCTTTGTTTTTGCGATAAAGCCAACCATGATTTGGCTACCCATTGTAAGCTTTCTATATTCAGTTTTTATTATCAAATCAAGTTTTAAAAACTTAATTCCGGGAATTCTAGTTGTTGGTTTATTTTGCATTAAAAATATTTACACTTTTGGTTATCCTGTTTTTCCAGTTTCTATTGGCGATATTGGAGTAAGCTGGAAACCTAATCCGGAAGTTTTAAAAATTTCGTCACAAATTGCCATTCGGAAAACCTACGACATGCAATACACATATACGCAAATCCAGCAATTCTCATCGTGGGAGTATATAAAAAACTGGTTTTTCTTACATGGAATAAAATCTAAAATCAATATTCTGTTTGTTATAAGCTTATTCATTTTCATAATCTTCACATTCAGAAAAAAAGACAAAACCACTACTCTAATTTGTATTTCAATACTCCTTAAAAGTATTTTAGTCATTTTATTTTCAGCACAATACCGATTTTTTATCGATGTATTTTTTGTCATCTTTTTTGTGATGTTCATTACTTATTTCGATAAGAAAAAATCACTGATCGTATTTTCTGTTTTTAGTCTATTTTTCGTCGGATTCATATCTATTCCTCATCTCGTTAAAAAGCATTTTCAGAGCTTCTATCTCGGTAACTTTATGAAAGAAGCTAAAATGGAACAATTTTACAAACCTGCCGTTTATAAAACCATGGATTTCAATTCTTACAAAATCGGAAATCTAAATTTCAATGTTGCTAAGAAATATCCGCTTAATTATGAAACTCCTCTACCAGCGATTTCAGAAGGTTATGTTTTTGAACACATAAGAGCAGGAATCTTCCCTCAATTGATTGATAAGAATAATATGAAAAAAGGGGTTATCTGGAAAAAAATGAATCCGGAAGAAAAAAAAGAAGCCCAAAATGTGATTCATTCTATCAACAATCTGTATAAACAGAAGTAATCTATTGGCCTTTTTATCTGAAGAAAAAGCCGTAAATTTGTATCATGTTAAATACTTTAGGTAATCTTCTCAGTCTTACAACATTTGGAGAGAGTCATGGCTTGGCTTACGGTGGAATCATCAATAATTTTCCGGCAGGTTTAACGGTAGATTTCGATAAAGTTCAATATGAATTGGATCGAAGAAAACCGGGACAATCCGCAATCGTAACTCAAAGAAAAGAAAGTGACACGGTACAATTTCTTTCAGGAATTTTTGAAGGAAAAACAACAGGAACTCCCATTGGTTTTATTATCGAAAATGAAAATCAGAAATCAAAAGATTATGATCATATTGCGAACTCGTATCGCCCAAGTCATGCTGACTTCACATATGACCAAAAATATGGTTTAAGAGATTATCGCGGTGGAGGAAAATCATCGGCAAGAGAAACGATGAACTGGGTGGTTGCCGGAGCTTTAGCAAAACAACTTTTATCAAATATTGAGATCAACGCGTACGTTTCTTCCGTAGGTGAAATTTTCTGCGAAAAACCTTATCAGGCTTTGGATTTTTCTAAGACAGAAAGCAATGAAGTTCGTTGTCCCGATGCTGAAACAGCAGAAAGAATGATCGAAAGAATCAAAGAAATCAAAAAAGAAGGTAACACTATTGGTGGAACGATTACTTGTGTCATCAAAAATGTTCCTGTAGGAATTGGCGAACCTGTTTTCTCAAAACTTCAGGCTGAATTAGGCAAAGCGATGCTTAATATCAATGCTGCAAAAGGTTTTGAATACGGAAGTGGATTCTGTGGTGCAAAAATGACAGGAAAAGAACACAACGATCTTTTCAACGAAGATTTCACAACAAAATCTAATCTTTCCGGTGGAATTCAGGGTGGAATTTCAAATGGAATGGATATTTATTTCCGTGTAGCTTTCAAACCTATTGCCACCATTTTAAGACCTCAGGAAAGTGTCGATAAATATGGAAACCCTGCAATTGTAGAAGGAAAAGGACGTCACGATCCTTGTGTACTTCCAAGAGCAGTTCCTGTAGTAGAAAGTTTAGCTGCATTTGTATTAGCAGATTTATTTCTGATCAACAAAACAAGAAACATCAATAATTTTTAAATATAAATAGAGTAATGGAAAATTACTGGGCTCAAGGAATTTCTTTTGAAGAGTATGTTCGCATTGCAAAAGAAAGATTAGAAAATCCTTCCACTCAACAAGAAATTGATTATAAACAATATTACGAACTGGGACTTCAGAGAATGGACAGAACTTTAAAAAAGTACGTTCTAGATGAAGAACAATTAAAAGAACTGGCTTCGAAGAATTTTGACGGAAAGATTTTAATTATTTCCGAAGCTTGGTGTGGTGATGCAAGCTCAACCGTTCCTGCTTTGGTTACATTCTTTGAAGGTCATAATGAAGTAAAAATCTTTTTAAGAGATAGTGATAAAAGTTTAATCAATCAGTTTTTGACCAACGGAACTGAATCTATTCCTAAAGTTATTATCTTGGATAAAGATCTGAATGTAAAAAATTCTTGGGGACCACGTCCGAAATATGGCAAAGAATTGCTTATGAAACACAAAGCTGATCCTGAAGGCTATCCAAAAGATCAGTTTTATAACGATTTGCAGCTATATTATGCAAAGAACAGAGGAAAAGATGCTGTTCAGGAAATTTTAGATCTATTATAATTAAAGTTAACCTAAAATATTGCGTACAGTTTGTCATTCCGTAGGAATCTAAACTGAATTTATAATTTTATTACGTTAATTACTTTGTCGAGATTCCTACGGAATGACAACTAAGTGTTTAACTTTTTTACAACAATTATTTACCTTTAAGGTTTAAAATAATCTTATTAAAAGTAAGAATGAAAAAAAACATAATTTATCTTGTATTAATCGTCATCATTGGAGTTATAGCTTTCGTTCCGGGAGTGAAAGAAAAACTACAGGACACATTTTTTCCGATCGCTACCATTGAAAATGCCGTTCATGTAAGCGACGAAGATTATGATATTGATTTACAAGGAATCAATGTTCCGAGTACCAATCTAAAAGCTTTCAAAGACAAAGCGGTTTTTCTTAATTTTTGGGGAACATGGTGTCCTCCTTGTAGAAAAGAATGGCCTTCAATTCAAAAACTATATGATGCAAGAAAAGATAAAGTAGATTTTGTTTTAATTGCAATGAATGATCAGGAAGATGCTGTGAGAAAGTTTTTAAAAGAAAACAATTACAATGTTCCCGTTTATATCGCTCAAAGTCCTATTTCAGAAAAAATACTTCCTAAAGTTTTTCCTACCACTTATCTTTTGGATAAAAACGGAAGAATCATTATCAAGGAAGACGCTTCAAGAGACTGGAATTCAGAATCTGCCCATCAGTTTATAGACAGTATCGTCAAATAATTTTTAACTAAATTTTATATATATTTGGTACAGAGTTTGTGAAGTTTATACCATTAAAATTATTTCAAACTAAACACAAAATGAAGTATTCAAAATTAAGTCTGGCAAAAGAAGCCATCAACCACAAAGGGTTCATCAAAAAGATACCCGACATTTTCAGAATGATAAAAATGTGGCGAAAAGGAGCATACCCAATGAAGTCTATGGATATCATTCTTCCTTTATTAGGTATTCTGTATGTACTCTCACCCATCGACCTCCTTCCTGAAGTAGCAATACCTGTTTTAGGAGTAATAGATGACCTTGCAGTTTTATATCTGGTAATCCCTAAACTGATAAAAGAAGTCGATAAATTTTTGCTTTGGGAAGCTCAACAAAAATACAGCACCGGAGAGACAAAGATTATTGATGCAGAAATAATAGAATAAAATCAAACATTCCTTTTGGGAATGTTTTTTTGTTAATGAAATATGTCATTCTGAACGGAGTGAAGAATCCATTGATCATAAATTATGATTTCTCTTATCGTCGAAATGACAAACTTCTGAAAATTTCACTTAAAACACATCAATAATGTTTTAAAATACTCTAAAAGTTTGAAATCAAAATTCACTATTTGTTTTACTAGATAAAATTGATATTTGACTTTTTTCACATTTCGTTTTCAAATCCTTAAATTTGCACCATCTAATAAAAAATAATGGAAAGTAAAAAAGAATTCTTTTTGGAGTGCTACAAACTAGGTATCATTAAATTCGGAAGATTTACATTAAAAAGCGGTATTGAAAGTCCGTTTTATGTAGATTTAAGACCGCTGGCTTCTGATCCTAAAATTTTGAAAAGTCTGGCAAATTATTTATTGGAAATGCTTCCTTTGGATAATTTTGATTTGATTTGCGGAGTTCCTTACGCAGCACTTCCTATGGCTACAGCAATGTCTTTGGAAAGCTATATTCCGTTAATTATTAAAAGAAAAGAAGCGAAAAGCTACGGTACAAAAAAACTGATCGAAGGAATTTATCAGAAAGGTCAAAACTGTCTTTTGGTAGAAGACGTAATCACTTCAGGAAAATCTTTGATCGAAACTATTGCAGAAGTAGAACAGGAAGATCTTAAAGTTGCAGACATCGTTGTTGTTCTTGACAGAGAGCAAGGCGGAAAACAGCTTTTAGAAAGCAACGGATATAAAGTTCACACTCTTTTCAATATTTCAGAGGTTTGCGAAATTCTTCAGGAAAACGGAGAATTATCTGATGAGGAAGTAAAAAGAATTCAGGATTTCTTACAAGGAAACCATATTCAGTTTGAAGAGAAAACAAAATCTTCTTACGAACAAAAACTAAGCACTACACAACACTCTGTTTCTAAAAAATTATTAGAGACTGCGATCGCTAAACAATCGAATTTAATTGCTTCTGCTGACGTTACAACAACGCAGGAATTATTAGATCTTGCTGATAAAGTAGGTCCACATATCATCGCATTGAAAACTCACATCGATGTTATTTCTGATTTTGAATACGAAAAAACAATCACACCTTTAAAAGCATTAGCTTCAAAGCACAACTTCTTATTGATGGAAGACAGAAAGTTTGCTGATATTGGAAATACTCAGGAGCTTCAGTTTACAAGCGGAGTTTTCAAAATTACAGATTGGGCAGATTTTGTGACTTCACAGGTGATTGGTGGTTTTGAGTCTTTAGACTGTTTCAAAAATGTAGGTGTAGTAGCGATTATCGGAATGTCTTCTAAAGGAGCTTTAACAACAAGCAGCTACAGAGAAGAAGCTTTAAAAGTAGCATCATCACATCCTAATGTAATTGGAGGAGTTTCTCAAAATACGCTTCCTGAAGAACTACTATTATTCACTCCAGGTGTAAACCTTGCTGATTCTGGTGACGGAAAAGGACAGCAATACAATACTCCGGAACATGTATTCAAAACTCTTCATACCGATTTCATTATCGTAGGAAGAGGAATTTATAAAGCTGAAAATGCTGAGCAAGCTGCTATCACTTATAAAAATGAAGGCTGGAAAGCTTATTTGAATTCTTTGTAAAAAACAATTCAACATATTTTTTTTAAACCACAAAAGGGATAAAAGAACTTATTTAAGTCTATTCTCTCTTTTGTGGTTAATTTTTTATCAACTCCTTACTCAAATCTTTACGAAATCTATTCAAAATAAGTTATATTTGATACTTTATCAGGAATATTGAAAAGGATTAGTATTTGTCTTATTTTGTTTTTAGGTGTTGTAGAGATTTCTGCACAGAAAGACAGTATCTCTATTGAAGCAAAATTGTCTTCAGATAAGAAAACAATCACAGTGAATCAGGAACTGGTGTATTACAATCACTCAGAGAAAGACCTGAACACTATAAAATTATTGAACTGGATTTCTGCTTATCATAAAAGAGGAACTTCTTTAGCCTACAGAAAACTTGAAGACCGAAATACCGATCTTCATTTCGCTAAAGACGAGCAGCTGGGAAAGCTTTTAAGCTTACAGATTAAAAGTTCCGATCAGGAAATTCCCGTTCAAAATCTCTCTGATGAAAATCTTTTCCTGCCTTTGCCAAAAGCATTGAAGCCGGGAGAAAAAATAAAATTACAGATGCAATATCAGATGCAGCTTCCTGATAAAAAATTTACAGGATACGGTATATCTGATAATAATGTAGCTTTAAAATATTTCTTTATTGTTCCGGATCATTTCGATCCGGACAATATTTTTTCAAAAAAGTATCATGATATTGAAGAATCTGTCAGCTTCAATACGTTTTGGAAGATCAACCTTACTACTGATACAAAATATTATATCCAAAGTAATATCTCCCAATCTTCAAATGGAAATTTCGTTGGTGATTTAGATTCTGATCCCGAATTTATTCTTTCTAAAAAGGAACTTCCGGTTATCAAAATAAATTCTGACGACATTCATACAGAAATAAAATTCGGATATGTTCTAAGTCCACAAGAAAAAGAAAATCTGGAATTTTTCCTGCCTCTTCATTTAAGATTTATAAAAGAGAAGTCGGGATTTGTTCCTGAAACTATTTTTATTTCTGATAAATTCAGGAATAAGGAAGATTTTTTTGGGAATAATGACATCAATGTCTTGAAGTTCAATTTCCCACTTTTTACAGATGCTGAAAAAGTTGATTTAGATTATTTCGGAATCATTGCGAAGAAAATCCTTGATGAAAGTATTATTACTGATAAACAGGACAATCATTGGTTTAAAAATGGTTTAAAATCCTATTTAGAAATTCAATATCTGGATAAGTTTTATAAAGAAACCAAACTTTTAGGAACTCTTCCCGAAACAAAGATTTTTGGAGTGAAGCCTTTAAAATTATTTCATGCTTCGAAAGTTAAGCTAGTAGATCGATACGGTCTTGCTTATCAATATATCATGTCACAAAATCTTGATCAGAAAATTGATGAAAAATTTACTGTATTAAGCAATTTCAATGATATGGCAATCAGCAGTTTTGAAACAGGGAGCCTGTTCAATTTTTCTGCGGATAAAATGGGCTATGAAAATTTCAACAATCTGTTAAAAGATTTCATTGTAAAAAATACACACCAAAAAACCAATCCGAAAGATTTTTTAAAAGAGCTTTCAGAAAAAGATAAGAGAACAGAGTATCTGACAGATTTTCTGGAACAAAAAAACAGAGTCAATTTTAAATTAAAAAGATTACAAAAGGAAAATGATACCCTGAATATTAAAATTCATAAAAATACATTTTCTACTATTCCCGTAAAATTAAAAACAGTAGATCAAGAGAATAACAAACAAGAATATTGGGTAGATACCGAAGAAAACGAAAAAATAAAAACATTTTCAATTCCGGCTGCAGACATTTATAAAATCACATTAAATGATGACTATATCTTCCCGGAATCTAAATACAGGGATAATTACCTGTATGCCAAAGGATTTTTCTCTAACGCAAAAAAAATTAAATTCAAATTCATAAAAGATATTCCCAATCCGGAATTCAACGAAATTTATTTAAGTCCAAGAATTAGATTTAATAATACTTACGATAAATTTTTATTTGGGATCAATTTTAAAAATCAGTCATTCTTTGATCAAAAATTCCTGTATTCAGTTACTCCAATGTATAGTTCCGGAACCGGTAAAATGACAGGTTCAGGAGCAATTTCTTATTCTTTTTTACCTGCTGAAAGTATTATCCGCAGTCTGACTTTTGGAGTTTCTGGATCCTATTTTCACTATGATTACAATCTTGCTTATAGTAAGTTATCCGCTTTCTCCAATATTAATTTCAGAAAAAATCCGAGAAGTACGGTAGGAAGAAGCTTAGCTTTTTCATACAATTATTTTGAGAGAGATCTTAGCCCGGCAAGAATTGCAAACAAAGACTATGATAAATACAACCTTTGGAGTCTTGGGTATGGATACAGCGACAGTCAAATGATTCATGAGAAAAGCTTAAGCATCAGTACTCAGGGAATGGAAGATTTCAATAAAATAACCGCAGAAGGTTTTTACAGATGGGAATTTGCTCCTAAACAAAAACTGAGTTTACGATTATTTGCAGGATATTTTGTCAGAAATGATACCCGAAACAGCACGTTCAACTACGGAATTTCAAGGGTTTCGAATTATTCGTTTTCATACACCTTATTAGGAGAAAGCGCGAGTAGCGGAATTTTATCTCAACAATTTATTTTGGCAGATGGAGGTTTCAAATCTTTCTTGCCCGGAAGCGTAAACCAATGGATCACTTCTTTTAATGTAGATTCAAGTATCTGGAAAATTTTCCACGTATATGCAGATGCCGGATTTTATAAAAATAAAAACCGACCAACACAATTTATCTGGGACAGTGGAATCAAAGTAAGAGTCATTCCTGATTTTCTTGAAGTTTATTTCCCTATACAATCTTCACTTGGTTTCGAACCTTCATTTAAAGATTATGCGAGACGTATTCGATATACTTTGGTTCTGAATCTGGGATCTATTATTAATGCGGCGAGAAGAGGTTGGTATTAATTACTAACATCTAAGAATTCATTATCAACAAATCCTACTTATATAAGAAAAAGAAAAGAGCTGTCTTTCGACAGCTCTTTTCTTTATAATATTATTTTAAAATTAATCTTTCAAAATTTTCTGAGAAACAGCTTCATTGTTTACTGTACCTGTAACAATATAATTCCCTTTTGCCAAATCAGAAACATTTAAAGTTCCGTCAGCTTTTACAGATGCTGTTTTAATAACTTGTCCAAACATATTGAAAACTTTCACATCTTTTGCATTTGCTCCAAAAACAATTTCATTATTTTTTACAAAAGTGTTTTTCACAAAAAGAGATTTTTCTTTTCCAAAATCTGAAACAGCTAATGTTCCGCTAGTAGAATTTTGAGGAGTTGGAGTTCCTGCTGTAAAATCAGCTCCATTATTATTTGTATCTACTCCATTCGTTCTACTTATAGATGTTGTGTTCGACGGCGCAGGTGCAGCTGCTGTACCTTCAAACCAAACTGCTGTAGAACCATAACCAACAAAATCTATAATATTAGAATCTGTTGCAGAAGCAACGGGTGTATTATTAGATGTCAAAAAAATCTTTCCCGCAGTAGCAGACATATTAAGAACATTTGTTGTTGGGGCAAAATCTACTGTTGGTAAAGCCGCACCAACAGAAGTAGTAGTCGTCCCTTCACCTATCAAAAAGGTTTGTCCAGGATTTAATGTAATATTTGGTAAAGCTTGAATATTTGAAGCACCAACCGCACTTGTAGATGTCGCCGAAGAATATTGAAGATATGCACCGGTTAATGTAACTGATGACGTTCCTTTATTAATCAGTTCAACATAATCTTGATTAAGCACAATACCTGCACTTGTTCCTCCGCCTCCTCCATACACTTCGTTAATCACTATCTGTGCATTCATAGCAACAGACGCACAAACAATCCCTAAAACAGTAAATATTTTTCTCATAACTTATTTTTTTAATTTTTTATAATTTATAGAGCAAAATTACATCATTTTTTAAACCAAAAATAATAATTGGATTAATTTTCCGTTAACAATACTAAAACCCCGACTATAAGTATTTTTTTAGCTATTTTTACCAATTATTTTTAAGGAATTGCGGAATTATCTTTTAATATTCGTATTGTTTTTTATGGGCTTATTTTTAGGTAATGCACAGGTTTTCTCATGGAAAAATCCCAACCTACCGAAAGACACCTTAAAGAGAGATGGTATTCTTTCTGCGAAAAAAGACAGTATCATTGCTGCAAAGCTTGAACAAGACATTTTTGCAAAAGACACCTTAGATTTCGTAAAGACCAGCAACAGAATTATTGTAGACGAAGCCGTCTTAGCTAAAAACGATAAAAAAAGATTTTTAGGAGAATTAAACTCTAAAGGTTCTATTATTCGTGGGATTACTTTTGGTAACAATCAAGGGCAGTCTGTACAAAGCTCTATGGATCTTCAGATTTCCGGAAGACTTTCAAAAGATGTAACGATTTTAGCCAGTATTTCCGATCATAACTTACCGATTCAAGCTGATGGATATACACAAACATTGGAAGAGTTTGATAAGATCTACATGCAGCTTAATATAAAGGATAAGTCTATCCTTAGAGCCGGACATTTAGATTTAGCCGAAACAAAAAATTATTTTGCCAAATACCAGAGAAGAAGTATGGGACTTCAGTTCCAGACGGAAATGGGAAAAGAAAACAAAACTTTTCTGGATGTCTCAATGGGAGTTGCACGAAGTGAATTTCACAGAGTCCGTTTTCAGGGGGTAGAAGGAAATCAGGGACCTTATCGATTGACTGGTAAAAACGGAGAACAGTTTATCACTCTTATTTCCGGTTCGGAACAGGTATTCATTGATGGGATTTTAATGAAAAGAGGTGAAAACCAGGATTACATCATCAATTATAATACAGGAGAGGTTACCTTTACCAGTTTCCGTCCAATTTTCCAACAAAACTTCATTACCATTTCTTATAACTATACCAATAGAAATTATTCAAGGTATTTGTTTACAGGGAAAATAGAACATGCAAGGGAGAAACTTAAACTAGGCCTTAACTGGTTTATGGAAAATGATAACAAAAACGCTCCTCTTGCGCTTAACTTATCTAAAGAAGATGAGCAAATTTTAGCCGATGCCGGCAATAATCCTAATTTAATGTACGCTCCATCGGGAGTTGTTACCGAATATGACGTCAATAAAATATTGTATCGACTGAATCCTACCGGAAATTATTATGAATTTTCAACCGATCCCAACGAAACTCTTTATCAGGTTTCCTTTACTTATTTTGGTGCCAATTTGGGAGATTATAAATTAACGCAGACAACAAATAACGGACGTGTTTTTGAATACGTAGGAACCAATTTAGGAGATTACAAAGCCGTTAGAAAATTACCTTCGCCAGAAAAATCTCAGGTTTACTCCGTAAATTCTGAATATTTGCTTAAAGATGGTAAAATAGGAGCGGATTTCTCTTTAAGTAATTATGATATCAACTTATTTTCTTCAAAAGATTCAAGTCAGAATACAGGATATGCCTGGAGAGTATTCGGAAATAAAATTTTCAAGAGAAACAACTGGAGTGGTACTCCAACTTTTGAATATCAATATATTGATAAGCAATTCCACATTTTAGATCGTATTAACGATGTAGAATTCTCCAGAGACTTTAACTTGGCTCAGGAATTCAGTGGAAAAACTCAAAACAGATTTATTTTCAGCTTTCTGAATAAATGGAATAACAAATCGACTTTAAATTACCGCATCAATTACCTTGATGAGCAGGATTCTTATAAAGGAATTAAAAATGATTTAGATTTCGGATGGACAAAAGGTAAATTTTTAACAAAAGGAAATCTATCTTATCTGGATACCAAAGCAACTCTTCAAAATACTAAATTTATAAGAGGAGGTGTTTCCACAGAGTTTACAGGGCAAAAAGGAAGTTGGGCTGTAGGTGGAAGTATGGAACATAATGAGAAGAAATACAACGAAACTCAACTGATGGATGTCACCAGTTTTAGTTGGAAAGAAATATTTGTTCAAAAGAAAATCGGAGACAGCACCAGAACTAAATTACTGGCAAAAGTTTACATGAGAGATAACGACTCTGTACGTGATAATCGCCTTCAAAGCATGAATAATATTTTAGGATTCATGGCCGAAAGTCAGATCATTAAAACAGAGAAAACAACTCTGAACGCTCTACTACACTATAGAAAGTTTTTCTATCAAAATCAGGATGCAGACATGACTCAAAATAATGATTTTGTTGTTGGGAATATTCTGTACAATCAGCAACTTTTCAGAAATGGAATGCGTTTGCAGGCATTTTATGAATTAGGAAACGGACAGGAAGCTCAAAGAGAATTCCAATATCTAAAGGTAACCGACGGACAAGGTATTTATAAATGGACAGATTACAACGGTGATGGTGTTCAACAGCTTGATGAATTTGAAATTGCCGAATATTCAGATTTGGCACAGTACATCAGAGTATATACCAATTCGGTACGCTATCTCCCATCCAATAAGAATAAGCTTCAGTTGGCATTATTTGTCAACCCTTCGATTATTTTTAACTCAGAAAATAAGTTTTTAAAACGCTGGAATTTTAATATTTCCATGAATTCTCAAAATTCATTCTATAAAAAAGATAAAGTTCTGGTACTAAATCCTTTTGAGAAAAGCGACAATCAGATCCTTAAAAATCAAAATATACTAACTTCCGTACAGTTCAATCCTACCGAAAAATCAGGCTGGAATGGTAACTATCGTTTTATATCGAACGACAACCTCATCAATGCCAATTTCAGCAATGAAGAAAGAGAGCAAACCTCTCATTTCTTGAATGTCGGGTATTGGTTTAATAAAGAATTCAGGGTAGACTGGGAAAATTCCGTTCATGATATTAAAAACTCGTCTCAGTTGTTTGCAACAAGAGATTATCGTTTAAACAATTTTGAAACAAAGCCTAAAGCTACTTACAAATTTACAGATGCTATACAAGCAGAGCTTTCTTCCGCTTACAGAGAAAAACAAAGAGTGGATGGAGAAGAATTATTAAAAGCGTTCGACATTACCGGAACCATACAGTGGGAACGCAAAAAAACGTCTATAAGAGGTAATTTCTCGTTCATTAATAATGATTTTACAGGGAACAATTTCAGTATAGTAGGAAATCAAATGCTTGACGGACTTAAACCTGGTAAAAACCAAGTCTGGAGTGTCTTTATTCAACAAGCCATCAATTCATTCCTTCAATTAAACTTGAACTACGAAGGAAGAAACTCAGGAGATAGAACAATTCATATTGGTAGTATGCAGGTGAAGGCTAGTTTCTAAATTTCTGATAATTTATTTTTCTACAGATTCCATTAATTTACTCAGAGATCTACACAATTCAATGATTAAAAAAAATCCCTGATTCATAAAGAATCAGGGATCAATATTTTAATTTAAATATTAAAAATTATCTTTTAAGAATCTTAAGTGACTCAGATGATTTCTCTGAATTTACTTTTAAAATATACATTCCCGGAGAAAGTTTTCTTACATCTACAGAACCTTTTTCTGCATTTATCGCTTCACTCATTAGTCTTTGTCCTCCTGCATTATAGATTTCTATATTTGTAATTTTGCTGTCGTTTGTGATATTTAAGTAATCAACAACTGGATTTGGATAATAACTGATTTTGTTGCCTTTGCCACCAACATCTTGAGTCGCCAAAACAATATTTGTAAATTCATATCCACCTAAATCTGGTGTTGTTGCACTTCTCGGATTATTATCTGCATCTACACTAACATCCGCCACCACTGTCCCTTTATTATCAAGCGCTGCATTTCCTGATGTTGCCAAATGAAAATCTGTTGCAGAAACAAATACCGGTAAAACATTAATTGAATTCACATTTCCTCCAAAACCAGTCTGAATATCAGTCATGGTAGCTAATGCAGAACCGATATATCCTAGATTTGATCCTGAAGAATAATAATTATTATAATTAATATTAGAAAAAACAGTATTTGCTGCACCGGAATAAATTGCATATTTATCTCCAGTCTGTGTCTGAGTATTTACAAAAATATTATTTCTCAAATCGATAGCACCTGCTGCTGTAATTGTAGACAATACATTCAATGCAGAAGGTCTTCCTGCAACAGTCTGGTTTGCATTCATTACAACTGTATTATAATAAATTTTGTAACCAGCACCTGTTCCAACTACAATTCCATTTCCATTATCATTTACCCCACCTGTTGTAGCATATCCATATCCTGCTACTCCACTTACAATATTATTTGCAATTAATGTATTAGCAGCAGTGCTCGTTGATGCTAAGTAAATTCCTTGTGCACCATAGCCGCTTGTATTGGTATTTTTAATGGATGTAACTTTATTTCTGTCAACAATAACACCATTAGTCAAAGTTCCTGCAACATAAATTCCACTAAACAAAGTTCCTGTTCCGCTAGAAGTAAAATTATTGATATTGTTACCTCTTATAATAACTCCTGCAACTGGTGCTGCACCTGTATTACCAGATGTTACAGATATCCCTGTTGCACCACCTGCACCTGTTCCGGTATACCCAATATTTGTAATTGTGTTAGATGAAATTGTAGTATTTACCGTTCCTGTGGCTAACCAGATTCCTCTTTTGATTTCAGCATTCGTAGTTTCAAAATTCCCAATAGTATTATTACTTACTGTTGCCCCATCTAAACCTTGCAAATAAATCCCGACAAGTCTGTTGGCATCAGTTCCTGAAGCACTGAAGTCATTACCCGTAACTAAGGTATTTGCTCCATTCCCCAGTGCGATTGCCGTAAATAAATACAAGGCAATGTAAGATTTTTTAATAGAGTTATTTTGAATAGTAACATTATTAAAATATCCTCCCGTAGGTGTCGTATTTCCATCATACATAATGAATGCAGATGATGTATTGATACCATTTACGATATTAAGATTTTTAACAACAATATTTGTATTGGCAGTGGCTGCACTGGTTGCTATAAAAGTAATTACCTGCGGACCAGTGGTCGCCGTATTCGTAAATGTAAGATCTCTCGTTGTGCCGGAAGCAGTATTACTTCCGTCTAGTGTAACGTTACTTCCGAGAATTCTCACCAATGCTGCACTCGCAATACTTCCTGAAACCGTAGGCGTTGTAGCCGCTGCCGGTTTTACAACTATAGATGTATAGCTTGTAGTTCCTCCAGTGGCATTTAAAACTGCTGTTGCTGTTTCTGTTGTATTTGCTGTTATGCTTATATTGATCGCTCCCTGATGTGTCCCGGCATTAATGGCGTCGAAAGCCCCTTTTAATGTCGTATAAGTCCCTGTTGTTGTTCCACCTGTAGCG
The DNA here is from genome assembly GCF_000813825.1 of Chryseobacterium taiwanense. GTDB lineage: Bacteria > Bacteroidota > Bacteroidia > Flavobacteriales > Weeksellaceae > Chryseobacterium > Chryseobacterium taiwanense. Next base: position 33,010 of record NZ_JWTA01000006.1, on the reverse strand, counting down.
GAAACATTCACCTGTGCGTGAATACTAACGACGGTAAGCCCCGTCATTAAGCAAAATAGAAGTTTTCTCATAGGTATTATTTTTCTATCTTAAATATATACAAAATATTTAATAAATATTTGATTAAAATAAAAATAAAACACTAAAATATCAACAAAACAACAAAAACATCAGCAAAATAGAGCTTTTATAAAAAATAAATAAATTCATATATGATCTACTTATAAACTCTATCAAGACATAAAATAGAATTTTGTAAATTTGCGCCATGATAAAAATAGGCAACATAGAACTGCCGGAATTTCCGCTTTTGCTGGCTCCGATGGAAGATGTAAGTGATCCTCCGTTCAGAAGGTTATGCAAAATGCACGGTGCTGATTTAATGTATTCAGAATTTATCTCTTCCGAAGGGTTGATTCGTGATGCAATCAAGAGTAGAAAGAAGTTGGATATTTTCGATTATGAAAGACCTGTCGGAATTCAGATTTTTGGTGGCGACGAAGAAGCGATGGCAATGTCTGCAAGAATTGTGGAAACAGTAAATCCTGATTTGGTTGATATCAACTTTGGATGCCCTGTAAAAAAAGTCGTTTGTAAAGGAGCGGGAGCAGGAGTTTTGAAGGACATTGATCTTATGGTTCGTTTGACAAAAGCGGTAGTAAGCTCTACTCATCTTCCTGTAACTGTAAAAACCCGTTTAGGTTGGGACAGTACTTCTATTAATATTGATGAAGTTGCAGAACGTCTTCAGGATACTGGAATTAAAGCATTAACAATTCACGCTAGAACGCGTGCTCAAATGTATAAAGGAGAAGCTGACTGGGAGCATATTTCAAGAATTAAACAAAATCCAAATATTGAAATTCCAATTTTTGGAAACGGTGATATTGATTCTCCAGAAAAAGCGTTGGAATATAAACAGAAATACGCTTGCGACGGAATCATGATTGGTCGTGCAGCAATTGGTTATCCATGGATTTTTAACGAAATCAAACATTTCTTTAACACCGGAGAACACTTACCTGCTCCAACCATTGAAGACAGATTATTAGCTGTTCGTCAACACGCAGAATGGAGTGCAGAATGGAAAGGAGAAAGATTAGGATTGGTTGAAATGAGACAACACTACAGCAATTATTTCCGTGGTGTTCCGCATTTCAAAGATTTCAGAAAAAAATTCCTGGAAGTATTTACTTTAGAAGAAATGGATGCTTTGATTAAAGAAACCCAAGCATTCTATACAGAATATTTAGCTCAACAGGCATAAAATAAAAGTCCATCACAAATTGATGGACTTTTATTTTTGTATTATTTAAAAATATTTTTTTACTAATACCCTTCCGAAGCAGGCTGATTTTTAATTAAAGCCAACGCCGAAGAAGTTCCTATTCTCTTTACCCCAAGATTAATCATTTTTTCGGCATCTTCAGGAGTCCTTACTCCACCGGCTGCTTTTACAGGAAGTTTTCCTGCGTTATCCAGCATGATTTTTATTCCTTCAAATGTGGCCCCATTAGGTTTTCCATTCTCAGTTTCAAAAAAACCGGTTGAAGATTTTACGAAAATTTTTGATAAGTCGTTCTCAGAGAAATTCTCTTCTGCCCAATTGGAAATATTTTTAGTAAGATCTGCAATTTGTACATCAGTTAAAGCTGCAATTTCAATAATCCATTTTGCAATTTTATGATGTTGCAGACACAAGTCTGTACATTTTACAAATTCGTCTTTTACTATATGTAAATCTCCTTTCAGATAGGCATTATAATTAATAACAAAATCTAATTCATCAGCTCCGTCAGCAATTGCTTTTGTAGCTTCTGCAAGTTTTTCATCAATAGAATACGTTCCTTCATGAAAACCAATCACAGTTCCTACCACAACATTTGAATTCTTTTCCTGAATATACTTTTTGATTTCAGATACATAATCCGGGCGAATCATCACGGCAAAAATTCCATTTTCAATAGCCTCCTGAGTAAGTTCTATATCTTTCTGTAAAGTTTCTTCATTTGAAAGCCCTGACTGAGCCGGAGTTTTCAAATATGTTGAATCCAAATATTGAGCAATATTCATAATCTGTTATACTTTCAATTGTCTGTAAATACCTTGTTCCAAAGATATGAAAGTTTCTGTTCTCGTTACTCCTTTTAACTTTTGAATTTTGCTAAGAATCTGCATCAAATGATCATTGTCTTTACACAACACTTTTAGGAAGATCGTATAATTCCCCGTTGTATAATGTGCTTCTACCACTTCATTAATATCTTTCAAGGCTTTCACCATATCCGGATAATGACTTGGCTGATCTAAGAAAACACCAATATATGAAATCACCTTATACCCGATCTTTTTAGGATTCAAAAAAGAAATTGAATTTTCAATTACTTCAGCCTGCTCCAATTTTTTTATCCTTTGATGCACTGCTGTTGTTGAGATCCCTACATTTTTTGAGATATGCGCTAAAGAAGTTTTAGCATTATCCATCAGCATATGGATAATCTGCTTATCTATTGAGTCTAAATGGTACGTTGTGTTTTCCGCGTCTTTCATTTTCGTTTAACTTTTTACTTTTTACTTTATATTTTACTTATTATGTTTTCTTAATTCTACTATCACAGGAAAATGGTCACTATAACCACCCAAATAACGGGTTCCTGCATAGGTTCTAAAAGGTCTCCCACTAAACATTTTATCGCGGCTGCTGATTTCTTCCGCGTTAAAAACAGAGGCCTCTTCAAAACAAAATCCTATACTTTTATTAAAAAAAGATATAGATAATATAATCTGATCAAATAAAAGACCAGATTTGTAATGGTAAGTGGAGTACTTTTTTTCAGTAAATAATTGCCGAAAAGGATTTTCTAAGATTTTACCGTGGGGGGCAGATAACATCTCAACTAAATTTTCTTCATCAGGATTCTCATTAAAATCACCAAACAAAATCACAGATTCATTACTATTGCCAATAATCTCTGCAATCTTACTTTTAATCTCTTTGAGAATAAAATCCCTTTTGGGCTTATTGACGTCTTTCTCTCTTTTAGAGGGTAAATGAGCTACAAAGACGTTGATAATTTCATCATTACATTTTATTTTGGAAAAAAGAACATCTCTGGTCGTATCATAATCGTCCTTGATGTGGTTTCCTCTTTCAAAAAAAAAAGTAATGGCTTCGGAATCTAAAATTTCCACTTTTGATTTGTCATACAATAACGCGACATCTACTTTCCTTTCATCCATAGAATTGTAATGTACAATTCCGTAGTTTGAATTAAAAGGCTGCATCTGCACAAGTTCTTCTAAAACTTTTCTTCCTGAAATCTCAGACAAACCAATGAGGAATGGCAAAGTACCTTTCTTATCTTCTATAAGTTGAAAAACATGAGAAATTTTATGAAGCTTGTTTTTATATTTCCGGTCATCCCAGTTTCTCAATCCTGAATTGGTAGGATCAAGTTTGTGTGTGGGCTTCGGATCAGGTAAAAATAAATTTTCTACATTATAAAAAGCTAATAATTCCATCAACATTTGTTTTCAAAGCGCGGTTTCTCGACCTTAAATTCCGAATGTAAATTTATTACTTTTTTACAAATATTATTACCTATTTCACAATTATTTTACTGAAAACCAAAAAACTAAATCTACATAATATGAAAATTAACAATTCAATCACCGATATAGATTTAAATTTTACCGTAAAATATTTAAATTTTAAATTAATTTTTATTTACAAGAATAGATACTTTCCTCTATTTTGGCTATATATAAATCAAATGAAAAACCACAAATTATACCTAATAATCACGTATTTTGTGGTTTTTTAATCTAAATTCCATTTTCAAAATGGTATTATTCTATATTTTTTTTGATCCGATTAAAATTTATTCTCTTTTTATTGAAATTTTCCAGAATTTGTTCAAATAAAAAACCGGAATTATAATAAATCCGGTCGTTTTTCTTTCGTTATTCTTACTGCTTCATCATGTCTCCATTCTTCAATTTTACCAAAATTACCACTTAGCAGCACTTTTGGAACTTCCAGCCCTTTATAGACTTCAGGTCTTGTATAAATGGGTGGTGAAAGGAGATCATCCTGAAAACTATCCGTCAAAGCACTTTGTTCATCATTCAATACTCCCGGCAAAAGACGAATTACAGAATCTGCAAGTACACATGCGGCAAGCTCTCCTCCTGTCAAAACATAATCTCCTATTGAGATTTCTTTTGTAATATGCAGATCTCGTACTCTTTGGTCAATTCCTTTATAATGTCCGCAAAGGAAAATCAGATTGTTTTTTATCGATAACGTATTGGCAATTTTCTGATTCAGAGTAACTCCATCCGGTGTTAAATAAATTACCTCATCGTACTGTCTTTGTGATTTTAGTTCAGAAATACATTTATCCAATGGCTCTACCATCATTACCATTCCTGCTCCTCCTCCATAAGGCTCATCATCAATCTGTCGGTGTTTATTGATTGCCCAATCTCTAAGATGATGAAAATGCACTTCTGCCAATCTTTTATCCATCGCTCTTTTCAATATAGAAGTTTGAAATGGACTTTCCATCAATTCAGGAAGTACGCTTATGATATCAATTCTCATTGTAATGTTCCGTTTTTCTTATTAGGTAAAATAATTAATCTTAATGCTGAATCTTTGTTGAAATAACTCCACATCCAATTAAAAAACACAGCGAGTTTATTTCGAACGCTCAAAATTAACATTAAGTGAAGGAACATCCAAAAATACCAAGCCAAGAATCCTTGAAATTTTATAAATGGCAGATCAACAACAGCTCTATGCTTCCCTATTGTTGCTAATGAGCCTTTGTCATCATATTCATACTCATTCCATTCGCTATTATTTTTCTTCAGAAAGTTTTTGCCTAGATTTTTTGCCTGATTAATGGCTACATTGGCAACCTGCGGATGACCTTGTGGATATTTTGGAGTTTCCATATAAGAAATATCTCCTACCGCATAGATATTGTCATATCCTTTTATCTTGTTGTATCGATCGACAATGTATCGGTTTCTCATAAGATTTTCAGCAGGGAAACCATCAATCACATTTCCTGTAACTCCTGCTGCCCAAATTACATTATTCGACGAAATTTCTTTTCCGCTTTTCATGTACACTTTATCACCATCATAATCCGTCACATATTCCTCACTAATGAAAGTTACTCCTAAATCTTTCAAATATTTTTCAGATTTATCCTGAGACTCATCACTCATCACAGCAAGAGGTTTTTCAGTGGAGCTTACCAATATAATTTTAAGATTGTCAAAATTCATATAAGGATAATCTCTCGGAAGAATCTCTTTTTTCATTTCAGCAAAAGCCCCTGCAAGTTCCACTCCTGTTGGTCCGCTTCCTACAATTACGATATTCCAGTTTCCATCATCGCTCCTGCTTTTTTCTAAAATCAGCTTTTCAAAAGTCATTAAAACATGATTCCTTATACTTATTGCTTCCTGAGTATTTTTCATCCCGAAAGCTTTTGATTCTAAATCTTTATTTCCAAAAAAGTTGGTTTTACAACCTGTTGCAATGACCAATTTATCATAAGTAAATTCGGCTTCATCCGTAATTACTTTATTATGTACCGGATCGATCTCTTTAACCTCGGTCAAACGAAACTGAGTATTTCTGGATTGCTGAAAGATTTTTCTGAACGGAAAAGAAATATTGGAAGGTTCTATTCTCCCACACGCCACCTGATAGAAAAGCGGTTGAAACATATGATGATTTACCCTGTCCAGAACAATAACTTTTTTATTCTTATTGTTCAAAGTCTTTGCCAGTTGTAATCCCGCAAAGCCGCCTCCTATTATGATGATCTTTTCGCGTGTTTCCATATTACACAAATTTACTTATTTATTTTAGTATTTTTTCGCTTAAAAAGTTAGTTTTGCAAAACTCTATGAGCCCTAAAAAGTACACCAAAAAGACTGCCAAAAAGATTCATAAAAGCCGACGAAAGAGCTATTTTTTCCGCCGTAAGATTGTATTGGCTTTGCTTTTTATTGCGCTTATCGGAACCGGATTGTATTTAAAACATTCTATAAGCTATTACTACGCTTTATATTTTAATAAATTTAAGCATAAAAAACTTCATAACTCTGAAACAGAAGCTTTAAGAATTCAGAAAATTCTTTCGGATAATCTCGATAAAACGTATGGTTTTGATGTCTCTCATTATCAAAACAAAGAAGACATCAGTTGGGACAGCTTAAGTATTGGTAATAAAACAATTCCTTTAGAATTTGTAGTAATGCGTGCAACCATGGGAAATCGTAATGCGGATAAGCATTTCGAGGAATTCTGGCAACAGGCTAAAAAACATGAATTAATACGGGGAGCTTATCATTTTTACAGAGCTGATGAAGATCCTATCATTCAGGCCAACAATTTTTTAGCTAATGTACACTTAGAAGATGGTGATCTCCCTCCTATTTTAGATATTGAAAAAATCCCCAGACGAAAAACCAACAAAAGATTGGTTGAAGATCTAAAAGTATGGTGTAAAATTGTGGAGGAAAGATATGGGGAAAAACCTATTATCTATACCTATTATCATTATTATAATGACTTTCTGAAAGGTGAATTTGATGATTACCCCCTCTGGCTTGCCAATTATAACGACGTTCCCAGTCCGTCTCCAAATGGCCATTGGGATTTCTGGCAATTTACAGAAAACGGAATCGTACACGGCATCAATACCAAAGTGGACCTTGACATCTACAATGGAAGTCTTTGGTCTTTAAAAGGACTAACCTTAGATTAGTTTTTCAGAAAATCAACAACGTCTTTGTTTAGATCTTCTGCAATTTCAAAAGGAAGATAATGGGTTGCTTTCGGATAAATTTTAAGCTTTGCATTTGGGATTTCTTTCGATATCATTTCCGTATGCTCTTTTTTAATGACATCATTTTCTCCGGCTAGAATCAATGTCGGATTCTGAATTTGATGTAAAGATTTTTTACTGATATTGGGTTCCTTCAGCATCAAACTCAACAATCTTTTTTCAGTTTCATTTTCCGGTTGATTGGCAAATTGCATCATCTGAACTTTACTTTTAAACTCTTTTAGCAAATCATCGTCTACTCCTTCCGGAAATGTATTGGCTCCAATAATAATTAATTTATTAAGGTTTTGAGGATATTTTAAGGCAAATTCAAGTCCGGTATTTCCTCCATCACTCCATCCTAAAATATTAGCCTTTGGGATATTTAAATGATCCATTAGCTTTTTCAGATCATCTGCAAAAATTTTGTAGTTCAAATCTCCTTTTGTAAGGTCTTTACTTTTTCCCTGAGCTCTTGTATCGATCGCAATTACTTTAAATTTTTTCGAAAGTTCAGGAATCTGCTTGTAAAACTCTTTAATACTTCCCCCATTTCCATGAAGCAAGACAAGCGGTTCACCTTCACCATAGACTTCATAATACAATTCCGCATCATTTAATTTAAAAGAATTTCCGACAGCCTCATTTTTACCATAAACAGAGTTTTCGGATTCTATATTATACTGACTAAGATCCGGAGCTAACATGGAAACTTTATCACTGTTATCTCTTACCTCGTCTTTGATATTTTTACCATTTTTATCCACTTTTACATCAATATTAATTGCAGGTGCCGCAATGCTCATTTTTTTCCAGTCCCCATAAAATTCCCTGATATATCCTGTTCTGAACAGCGCCGCACTAATCGTAATTCTCCCCTGAAATCTTTTCAAAAACTGTATCCCCACGAAAAACTTCCCCTGAACCCAGATATTCCGATCGTTGACATCCAACGTAAAGGTACCATCTTTTATCATCTCTTTCGTCAGTTCAACCGTAATCTCTTCATCTAAAATATTCTTATCCGGAAACCCATTTTTCTCAGAATAAATACTGTAACGCATAACAACAGGCTGATCTGAAGTATAGCTCGAAATATTCAGATTGATATTTTTAATTTTTGATTTCTTACTCGTATTAAATTCTAGAGCAGTCTCTCCCAAAAAATTCTCATTTTTAAAATCCGGGTTTACAGCGTACATAACACTCTTTGTTTTAGTATTTACACCCCAATTTTTATCCACCAATTTTTTAGGTTTAATCTTTACCTCATCAATATTTTTCACCTTTTCTTTCAGGAATATTTTTTGACCGTCTAAATTCTTAAAATTCTGAACAGACTGTGAATATTTTTTATATCCCGGAACTTCAATCAAAACAGACTTTGCTGCATTTATATTGGAAAGGTCAATAGAAAAATACCCTTTATCATCAGAAATCACTCCGCTTTTTTCTTTTTCAATCCCCACTTTTACATAAGGAATCGGTTTGTTTTCATCTTTGGAAAATACCGTTGCTGAAATAATCTGTGCATTGAAAGAAGCAGCAATAAATGAAAGAGATAAAATACGAAGTTTTTTCATGGTAAAAATTTGAAGCAAAAATCCTCATTTATTCCTTTAAAAGGTCATAATAGCTTATTAAATTTGATTCTTGCTTTGTTAAAATTAATTTAAAATATCACTATAATGTGAGATTAAGTATTAAAATCATTTAAAAACACACCCGAAAAAAAGTAAAAATAGATTTTATCTCTTCAAAGTCTTAGATTTCGTATTTTCGCGCTACAAAATTTATAGAAATGAATTACGTTGCTGCTGAAAACCTTACCAAATCCTACGGAATAAAAGTTTTATTTGAAAATATCTCTTTTAACATTAATGAAGGTGATAAAATTGCCATTGTTGCCAAAAACGGAAGCGGGAAATCTACTCTTCTGAAAATTCTGATGGGAAAAGAAATTGCAGATAGCGGAAATGTAATCATCAATAAAGATATTCAGGTTGTTTTATTTGATCAGGAAATAGATTTTGATTCTAATCTGACGGTAGATGAGTTCATGATGACTTTAGATTCAGCTCCTATTGCTGCTCTTAAGAATTATCATAAATCTCTTCATTCTACCGACAACGATTTCATCGAAAAAGCATTAGCTGAAATGGAAGTTCATAAAGCTTGGGATCTTGAAAATGAAATGAAACAAATTCTTTCTCAGCTTAAGATCACCAATCTTGATGCAAAGATGGGAACGCTTTCCGGAGGACAGATCAAACGTGTAGCCCTGGCAAAATTATTGACAGAAACCAGAGCGGAACACCGCCATACGTTGCTGATCATGGATGAGCCTACCAATCACCTAGATGTAGAAATGGTAGAATGGCTTGAAAATTATCTGAATAAAGCTAAAATCACTTTATTATTAGTAACTCACGACAGATATTTCTTAGACAGCGTTTGTGATATTATCTGGGAAATGGAAGATAAAAATCTTTACTTTCATAATGGTTCTTATGCAACCTACCTTGAAAATAAAATGATTCGTGAGGACAATACAAACGCAACCATTGATAAAGCTAACAATCTTTACAGAAAAGAGCTGGAATGGATGCGAAGACAACCCAAAGCGAGAACCACAAAGTCTAAATCGAGAATTGATGCTTTTTACGAAACAGAAAAAGTAGCCAAAACAGATACGAGAAAACAAGGTCTTGAATTAGATTTTGAAATGAAACGTTTGGGAAATAAAATTCTTGAGCTAAAGAACATCGATAAAAGCTTTGGTGATAAAGTTTTATTTAAAGACTTCAGTTATCAGTTTCAAAGAGGAGAAAAAATAGGAATTGTAGGTAAAAACGGTGCCGGAAAATCCACCCTCCTTAATATTATTCAAGGATTTGAAAAAGCTGATAAAGGTGAAATAGAAACCGGCGAAACGATTTCTTTCGGGTATTTTTCCCAGAAAGGATTAACCTATAAAGAAGATGAGAGAGTCATAGATTTCATTAAAGAAATTGCCGAATTTTATCCTTTAGCGAATGGCAAAAGTCTTTCGGCTTCTCAATTCTTAAGATTATTCTTATTTGACGATCAGTCTCAATATTCTCCTATTTCAAAACTTTCAGGAGGAGAGAAAAGAAGATTGCATTTGATGTATATTCTGTATCAAAATCCTAATTTCTTGATTTTTGATGAGCCTACGAATGATCTTGATCTTCCTACATTAACCGTTCTTGAAAACTTCCTGCAAATGTTCCAAGGTTCATTGATCATTGTTTCCCACGACAGATATTTTATGGACAGAATTGTAGATCATATTCTTGCTTTTGAAGGAGACGGAAAAATAAAAGATTTCGTTGGAAATTTCTCAGAATACAGAGAAGCGAAAAGCCGCGAAGAGTCTTTAGAAAAAAATACGGTTCAGAAACAGGAAGCTGTAAAAGAAAATACTTCAGCTCCCACTCAAGCTCAAAATTCGACAAAAAAGAAAAAACTGTCTTTTAAAGAACAAAGAGAATTGGAATTGATTGAAAAAGAAATGCCGGAACTGGAAGCACAGAGAGGAAAAATATTGGATCAATTGAACAACGAAGCGGATTACGAGAAAATATCCAAACTTTCTGCGGATTTAGAAACCGTTTCCGAAAAACTGGAAACCCACGAAATGAGATGGTTGGAACTTCAGGAAATTCTTGGAGAAGCATAAAATTAAAGGTTCATGAAAATTTCATGAACCTTTTTTTATTTTATTTAGAATGACTTTTAACCCAAACTAATAATCCTTCCTTCTTTTGCGCTTTCCTCAGCCGCTTCAATAATTTTCATATTCTGAATCACTTCATGTCCCGGTGACGGCAAAACATATCCAAAAACAATGTATTCATAAATTTGTTGATAGTAATTCATATAATCACCGGCTTCACTGAACATAAGAATTCTTTCCGTTTCGGAATTGTCATTGATGAAATTAAGAATACCATCTGCTTCCTGTAAAGGCTTCGTCCATTCTTTCCCATATTCCGGAATTGCTCCTGCCACCAATTCATTTTCCTGATCGTCTGTTCTTTCCTGTAAAAAGCTTCCTTTATCTCCATGAAAAATGTAGGCATAATGAGCTTCTTTACTAAAAACCGAAGACTTTAATCGTACTCTAAGATCATTAGGATAAAATAAAAGAATTTCGAAATAATCATTCGCAAACTGCTTTCCTTTCATTGAAAAAATATCAGCAAATAATTTTTGAGGATACCCAAAGAACTGAGTTGCCTGATCGATAAGATGCGATCCCAGATCATGTAGAGAACCTGATCCCATTTGCTCAGGATTTTCTTTATGTTGCTTTCCACTGGCTTCAGTTCTGAAACGGTCAAATCGTATTTCTGCTTCTCTCAGAGTTCCCAGTTTTCTATCCTGAATGATTTTCTGAACCTGTAAATAATCTCTATCAAATCTTCTGTTTTGATACACACTAAGAAACAGTCCTTTTTCATCTGCCAATTTCACCAATTCTTCTGCTTCAGCTAACGATACAGTAAAGGGTTTTTCAACAACAACATTTTTACCAGCATGTAAAGCCATTTTAGCATATTCAAAATGAGTTTGAACCGGTGTATTAACTACAACGACTTCAATATCTGCATGATTTACCATTTCTTCTACAGATCGATAAATAACTGCCTCCGGATATTTCTCTTTAGATTCTTCTTTGCTTCTCTCTACTATTGCCGAAATAAAAAAACCGGGATGTTCTTTTAAAAACGGAGCATGAAAAACTTTCCCACTCATCCCAAAGGCACAAAGCCCCACTTTTACCAATTGCATATTATTATTTTTAACAAAGGTATTTATAAATAAATTTTAATCTGATCGCCCAAATCTAAATTTTAACATTTTTTATGATAAAAGTCATTTAGATTATTTTTACTAAATCTAAATAAAGACAAATATTTAATTAGCTTTGCAGCTTATTTAAAACCACTCTAAATAAAAGTAAAAATGAGAAAGCAATTGGTAACTTTAGGATTGTTGTTTACAGCTATATCTATAGGTGCACAAATGAAAAACACTGAATCTGACACCGTTAGAATTCAAACTATTGAAGACGTAAACCTTTACAAAACAGGAAATCCCAATAAGGCAAAACCATTATCTACAAAGTCAAACCTGACGGTAATGGAAACTCCACAACCAATTGCAATTGTTACTCACGAAATCATCGAACAGCAACAGGCTAAGCAACTTAGCGATGTACTTCAGAATGTAAATGGAATGTATGTAACTTCATCAAGAGGTAATTCTCAGGACAGTTTTGGAGGTAGAGGTTTCATTTTAGGAAATGATAATATCTTCAAAAACGGAGCAAGAATAAACAGTGGAGTTTTCCCTGAAGTAAGTAGCTTAGAAAGAGTTGAAGTATTAAAAGGGGCAAACGCAATGTTGTATGGTAATACTGCTGCAGGTGGTGTTATTAATATGATTACTAAAAAGCCTAAATTTAATTTCGGAGGAAGTGTAGGGATGAATGCCGGAAGTTGGAATTCATATAAACCAACTGTTGATGTTTATGGACCTTTATCTAAGAATATTGCATTCAGAGTAAATGGAACTTACGAATATGCAGAAAGCTTCAGAGATGTTGTACAGTCTGAAAAATATTATTTCAATCCATCATTCTTATTTAATCTAAGTGAAAAATCACAATTGATTGTAGAGGCAGATTATCTTAAAAATAACTTTACTCCTGATTTTGGAATCGGATCAATTACGAACAAAGATTTAAGTTATTCAATGGTTGATACTTTACCTAGAAATACTTTTTTTGGAACTGATTGGCAATACCAAGATGTGCAACAAGCTTCAACAAATGTTACATTTAATCATAAGATTAATGACAAATGGACATTAAACGCTTCTGCATCTTATCAAAATTATACTAAAGACTACTTCTCAACAGAAAGAGTGCAATGGTTATATAATAAAGCTCCTTTAGCAGATCCAAACCGTTTATCTTGGATTACTCCATTCAATAAAACTTATAATGAGCAAAATTATGGTTCTGCACAGGTAAACTTAAACGGTGAATTTAACACCGGAAAAATAAATCACAAAGTATTAATTGGAACAGATGCTGATTATAGCCAATCTGATTCATATGCTTATACTTTGAAAAATGCTCCAACAAATGTATTATATTTAGATGATCCAAGCTCTTGGGACAATGGAAATTTAGAAATGCCTGAATCTGATTTAAATACTAATACAAGAACAAGAACAAGAAGAGTTGGAGTATACGCTCAAGATTTTATCAGCCTTACAAAAGAATTTAAAGTAATTGCTGGTTTGAGATGGTCATATGTAGAAAATATGCCAAGCCTTTTCACTCGTTTTGCATTAAATGAAAAAAGTGAAGTAGCAAATTCAGCAACATCGGATAATGCTGTTTCACCAAAAATAGGTATCGTTTATGCACCAAATGACAACCTTTCTGTATTTGCAACTTATACAAATTCGTTTGTTACAAACGCAGGATATACATCTGATGAGCTGAGCAATCTAAATACAAATGGAACAACTGCACAAGTAAAATCAAGAGTAGATAACCTACAAAAACAAGGTATAAAACCAACCACTGTAGATCAGTACGAAGTGGGGGCAAAGAAGAACATTTGGAATAATGCATTAGCTATTAACCTGACATTATACCAAATCATGTATAATAATTACTATCAAAATTACTTCTATGTTGATAATGCCAATGCTATACAGACTCCAGATACCAATTTAAAAGAATTTGCAGGAAAAATGAGAAGCCGTGGTGTAGAATTAGACATTACAGGTAATCCAAATGAAAACATCTCAATTATCGGAGGTTTCTCTTACAATAATTCGGTGTATATCGATACTCCAGAAAAAGGATATGTTGAAAAGCAAAGATTGGTAAGAACTCCTGCTACGACAGCAAACGCATCAGTTTTCTATAAATTCACCTCTTATTTAAAAGGATTAAAAGTAGGAGCCGGAATTTACTATATTGGTAACAGAATTGCAGGCTGGAACGACTCTAAATCTACAAACATAAGCAGAAACGGAGTAAGTAGAAGTTTTGAATTAAAAGATTATACTACAGTTTCATTATCTGCAGGCTACGACTGGAAGAAATTCTCAATCCAAGGAAAAGTTGGAAACCTGTTTGATGTAGTAAACTATAACGTTCACGAAAACTATTCTGTAAACCCAATTACACCAAGAAATTTCTATTTCACATTAACATATAAACTATAAGATTAAATAATTTTTCAAATCAAAGTGGAAGTTGCATTTTTGCAGTTTCCACTTTTAGCTTTATAAACAAAAATAATTAAGATATGGATAAGATTAAAGACACAAGAAGTTTCATGAGAATTACCCACCGATATTTAGGGTTTTTCCTTGCCGGTATTATGGCCGTTTACGCAGTAAGTGGGGTTTTACTGATTTACAGAGATACCGATTTTCTGAAAAAAGAAAAGAAAATTGATAAAGTAATCGCTAAAAACCTTTCCGAAAAAGAGCTGGGAAAAGAATTAAAAATGAAGAATCTTGAAGTAGAGAAAACGGAAGGAACTATTTTAAAATTCAAGCAGGGAACTTACGATGCTGCAACTGGTCAGGCAAAGTATACTAAAAAAGAACTTCCTTTTGTATTGGATAAAATGACAAAACTTCACAAATCCCAATCAAAAGACACATTGTCTCCATTAAATGCTTTCTTCGGAATCGCTTTGTTCTTCTTTGTTATTTCAAGCTTCTGGATGTTCAATCCTAAGACAAAAGCATTCAAACGTGGAATGGTATTTACAGTTGTCGGACTTATTGTTTCCATCATCCTTATTTTCATCTAAAATTGTAAAATCAGCAAGCAAGGTGTTCAAATAATTATATATTAATTTTAACAAAAATTAAGAATATTACAAAAATCACCTTAAAATGAGTTACATGGCATATTTATTGTTTTTAATTAATTATCAAAATAATAAACATTAATTATTAAAACGATAAAGTATGAAAAAACTAATTTTAGCAGGACTATTCGCCATCGGCGGATTGACAGCAACTGCGAATGCTCAGATACAGAAAGGAAATTGGTTGGTAGGAAGCAGCCTTTTATCCAGCAACTTCGGCTTAAATACAGGAGGTGGTTACAACATCTCTATTCAGCCAAAGGGTGCTTACTTTATTGAAGATAATGTAGCAGTCGGAGGATATGTAAATCTTGGAATAAGCAAAGTAACCAACGGAAGCCCAACCAGATTTGATTATGCGGTAGGAGGCTTAGGACGTTATTACCTATCTCCCGGAGAAAAAGGAGTTGATAATTTATTAAACCACGGAAGATGGTTTTTTGAAGGAAATGTTGGTATTGGAGGATCTTCTGTAGAAAACGGAAACTCTACTACCGGTCTTGATTTTGGAGTTGGACCTGGATATTCTTATTTCATCACGCCTAACATCGGATTGGAAGGTTTAGTAAAATACCAAGGTCAAGCAGGATTCGGAAGTGAGGGATTGAATTCTAATATTACCTTTAATGTAGGATTCAGTATTTATATTCCAACAGCGAAAGCAAAACAAGTAATTAGAGAAGCAAGATAAAATCTTCTTCTTTAAAAATAATAAAAGCGGCTCGGAAAATTTCCGAGCCGCTTTTCGTACAAATTAAAACTAAACTATAAAAAATCAAATAAATCATGTATTGGGTTGGGGCGTATATCTCAGATACGGCTTTATTTCTCTTACTCCTTTTGGGAATATTTTTTTAGCATCTTCAGTGGAAATTGCAGGTGGAATAATGACATCTTCACCGTTTTTCCAATTGACAGGCGTTGCAATTTTATGAGAATCTACCAATTGTAGAGAGTCTAAAACTCTTATGATCTCATTAAAATTTCTTCCCGTAGATGCCGGATAAGTAATAATCAATCTTACTTTTTTTTCAGGATCAATAATTAATAAAGAACGAACGGTAGCGGTTGCTGAAGCATTAGGATGAATAAAATCAAACAATTCTGAAACTTTTCGGTCTTTGTCTGCTATAATAGGGAACTCAACCTCTGTATTCTGGGTTTCGTTAATATCTTTGATCCAGTTATGGTGATCTTCTACTCCATCTACACTCAAAGCAATGGCTTTTGTATTTCTTTGTTCAAACTCAGACTTCAATTTTGCAGTATACCCAAGTTCTGTGGTACATACCGGTGTATAATCTGCAGGATGGGAAAATAAAATTCCCCAAGAATTTCCAAGAAAATCATAGAAATTCAGGTTCCCAATGGTAGACTCTGCATTGAAGTCTGGTACTATATCTCCTAGTTTAATTGACATATTCATTCGTTTTATTAGTCTACAAATTTAGTAGACTTTTTGAGACTGGCAAAATTTTTGTTGAAAAATTCTAAAAAAAATTTAATTTTAAAATTCTATGGAGAAAACAGGCTTAAGATATGTAGATGTGGTGTACAAAGTTTTGGAAAACTGGTATTTAACGTTTGCCGAACTCACCCCTAAACTGGTGGTAGGAATTATTGTATTTTCTTTTTTTCTTTTCACAAGTAAATATCTCAGCCAAATCGCCGTAAAGCTTTTGCATAAATTTTTCCCAAAAAGCAAAAAAGAAAGTTCATTGGTTACTTTAATCAGTGTTTTCAGATTTTTAATTATGATCATGGGAACTTTTATTTCATTAGAAATAATGGGATTCAGTGGTTTCTTATGGAAGTTTATCGGAAGTTTGGGAGTTGCAGGGGTTATTGCAGGGGTTGCCTTGAAAGATCTTGTTTCCAGTATATTTTCAGGAATGCTGATTGGAATTGATAAAGCATATAAAGTCGGTGATTATATTACGATAGGAAACCACTCCGGAACAGTACAGGAAATTGGCTTCTTAACGACAAAACTTCTTACTGACGACGGGAAGAAAGCTTATATTCCGAATCAGGTTGTTTTTAACGCACCGTTTTATAATATTACCGCTTCTCCTCAGCGAAGAATTATTTTAAATTTTGAAATTCCTGCCGACGAAGACATCAGTAAAGCACAAAAAGGAATTCTGGAGATCGTAAAAAGCTTGGAAAATGTAGACCGATTAGATAGTATAGAAGTTATTTTCACCGATTTAAAACAAGGAGTTTTCAATCTTCAGGCTAAATTCTGGATGAAAGTAGGAGCCAATATGGTTCAACTGAAAAGTGAAGCCCTCTTAAAAATAAAACAACGTTTTGATGCAGACGGAATTCAGTTGGTAACTCCAACAAGCATAAGCATCACCAATGGAGAAATCGGCATCAACGAAAATCATGATTAATAAAAAAAGCAGTCAATTTGACTGCTTTTCTTTTATATAAAATTCAAAAATTATTTTCCTATAATTAATTTTTCAGTTATTTTTTCTCCATTTTCTAAATCAATTGAGATCAAATAATTTCCACTGGTCAGATCGTTGACTTTAACTTTTGTTTCTCCTTTAAAACTTCCATTTTTCAACAATCTTCCTGAAACATCAAATAATGAATAGTCTGCTTTTTGAGATTGATTTTTCAATTTAATGTTAACCACATCATGGGAAGGATTAGGATAAATTGAGAAGCTCTTAATCTCAGATTCTGATGTTCCCAATGACTGGGTGATTGAAAAGCTTGAAGAATTTAAAGCATAATAAATATTATTGAGTGCTTTTACCATAATTCTTGCTGAGGCAATATTTTCATTAGGTAAATTCACAGAAGCTGAACCATTATTCGGAACACTTGCCGCCAAAACTGTATTAAAAGTTACTCCTCCGTCTTTTGAAAGTAAAATCGTTACATTCTGAGTATTGATGGTTCCTGTATTTGTTCCTGCCACATTCCAGGTAACATTCGTAGCTGTACCTCCGGTATAAGCAGTATTAATGGTATGCGAAGACACCGTGAAAGGTCCATCATTAGTAACCGTAACCACCATTGCATCTCTCGCTGCCTGATTTCCTGTTATTTTATTATCATTCACCAATAGTGAGAAATTCAGGGTTCTGGCAACACTTGGAGTAACCTCCCATTTAGGAATTAAGTTATTAGCAACAACAGAACTTAGCACCGGAAAGTATCTTGAAGGAGAAGTTGTAGGTAACAAAGAACGATAAACAGGACCTCCTGTAGCCGTAGAAACCGGAGGCTGAGTATTTGAAGTATTGTCATACTGCTCCCATAGATAAGTCAATGGATCACCATTTGGATCTGTTCCTGTTCCCGTTAACACAAAAGCTGTTCCCTTCGGAATAATATAGTCTGCTCCGGCATCTGCTGTAGGAACTAAATTATTATTAGGAGTTTTTACCGAACAATCTGTTGCTTTTTGTATTACAGCATTCATTTCCACCACATTTGCAGCATGAAAATAAGGATCACTATTATTTTGGACATTATTTGTAGATCCGCAAATTCCTGCGTAAGCCATAATCGTAGTACCACTCCCTGGTTCAAATGCCGTAGAAGTATTTGCATTACCACTACATGAACCTGTATTTGCTCTAAAGGTATGATTGCCACCAAACTGATGCCCCATTTCATGAGCAACATAATCAATATCAAAGGGATCTCCAACCGGAGCTCCAGAACCTGTAACACCTCCTGCTTTATTAGCAGTACATATTGATGCCAGATAAGCAACTCCGCCTCCACCGGTACTAAAAACATGACCAATATCGTAATTTGCTGTTCCAATCACCGTATTAATATTCGTCTGATTCTCACCTAACATGGTGGATCCGTTATTATTCGTATAAGGATCTGTAGTAGCATTAGTATAGATGATTAAATTGGTGTTGGCTACCATGACCATTGTAGAGGAGATTGTCTTTTCGTAGACCCCATTTACTCTTGTCATTGTCGTTGCCATTGCAGCTAATGCTCCTGCTACAGTTCCACCGTGAAAAGTTGTATATTCTCCTGTTGCTGCTAAAGCCAATCTGTACGTTCTGAACTGCCCATCAGAAACAACAGGTGCTTTGTTGGTAGAACTATTATTTTTTAAATTATCTAATTCATTTTCAACGTGGCATTCAAAAAGACGGTCATTTTTAGGAAGGTCTTTTCTTTTATATAAAATGAAAGATGAATGATCTTTTGCATAACTATCCAGATAACTTACTTCCCAATTATCAAAATACATTACGCTAATTCCCGTTTGTGGAGTGATACTAAAACGAATCGAATTTTCAGGATGATTTTTTTGCCATCCAATGTAAGATCGTATTTCCGGAAATTTTGCCTGTAATTCGGGCTCCATTACAGAAGCTTCCTGAATAATATAATCTATTATTTTCCCATCTGAGTCGGGGAATTTAATCAATAGATTTTCATTCTTAGAAAAACGTTGAGGAGCATTTTTAAGATCCGCTTTCATTTTATCTAAATCTAACTGATATAAAGAAAAAGTATTCGGAGTCGTCCATCTTGGGCTCAGATTTTCTCTGCTTACATGGGTATCTTTAAGTTTTGACCAGTAATTCTGTTGACCAAAACCTTGTGCCGCAATCAGCAAACACGAGACAATAAATGGTTTAGTTTTCATGAGAGTAATTTTATATATTAATATTAGTGGTATTTTCTAAGTGGGTGTTTTAAATTTTCAAATCGGATTTGCTTTTCATAAGACACTGCATCATTATCCACAATATGAAATTGAAAATTAAGAACTAAAAAGAGAGAAAACCATGAATGTATCTTCATTTTAAATCCCAATTATTGTAAAAATAATAATTTTAAAATGAATATGTTATATTTTAACAAAAAACCATTACTAAAATCAACTGACTATTTTTTTGACAATTTGTTCTTCAATGCAATGCTGTCTTTTTTATGAATTTTTGTTGTTTGCTGATCTTCAGGAATTACCGCTTCGCCCATTACGTAGCTTTTATTTTTTACCGTATCTATTTCAGTATCGGATACTACAACACCCGTAGTCATTGTACAAGATTCTTCTTTTTGTTTTGAGCAGCCGGTTAAAAAGAGAATAAAAGAAAAAACAGCCAGTATTATTCTGTTATTTTGAATAGAAGATGGAATATATCTGAAAAGTTCAGTTTTTAACTTTTCAGATGCACTTTCTTTGTGACTTAATTGATCGTCATAAAACCTTCCACATACTTCTCCCTCTTTCTTTTCATTAATGATTTGAAAAATTTCTTCAGATTGTTTTTGTGTAAAATCAATTACACATTTATCACAAACAGAACAAAATCTCCCTTTTTCCTGAGGAGACATCATTTCCCAGTTTTCTGAACATGGATCAGGAATGTATAGGTTTTTCATAAACACATTATTTTCCTACAATACATAAAAAAACCGTTCCAAAAATGAAACGGTTTTAAGTTTTATATAAAAATTTTAGATTAAGCTAAAACTTCTTTTACTTTGTTTGCAGCTTCTTCTAAAGTAATTGCAGAGTGAACCGGAAGACCAGACTCATCGATCAATTTTTTAGCTTCAACAGCGTTGGTTCCTTGTAATCTTACGATCAATGGAACCGGAAGGCTACCCATCGCTTTGTAAGCATCTACAACTCCTTGAGCAACTCTATCACATCTTACGATACCTCCGAAGATGTTGATCAAGATCGCTTTTACATTTGGATCTCTCAAGATGATTCCGAAAGCAGTTTGTACTCTCTGAGCATCAGCAGTTCCACCTACGTCTAGGAAGTTTGCAGGGTTACCACCAGATAATTTGATGATATCCATAGTTGCCATAGCTAGACCAGCTCCGTTTACCATACAAGCAACGTTACCGTCTAGTTTTACGAAGTTAAGACCAGCTTCACCAGCTTCAACATCGATAGGATCTTCTTCTCTTGTATCTCTAAGCGCTTCAAGATCTTTGTGACGGAACAATGAGTTACCATCCAAAGTTACTTTGGCATCTACAGCGATAATTTTGTTATCCGAAGTTTTCAACACAGGGTTGATTTCGAAAAGAGAAGCATCAATTCCTGTATAAGCATTATATAAAGAAGAGATGAATTTTACGAATTCTTTGAAAGCATTCCCTTCAAGACCTAAGTTGAAAGCAATTTTTCTAGCTTGGAAACCTTGAAGACCTAAAGCAGGATCGATCAATTCGTTGTGGATCAAATGAGGAGTTACTTCTGCAACGTGCTCAATATCCATCCCCCCTTCAGTAGAATATACGATAGTATTTTTACCTTCAGCTCTGTCTAAAAGAATAGAAACATAAAATTCTTTAGTTTCAGTTTCTCCAGGATAATACACATCCTCTGCAACCAATACAGAATTTACCAACTTACCTTCAGCAGAAGTTTGTGGAGTGATCAACTGCATTCCGATGATGTTCTGAGCGTTTTCTTTAAGTTTATCCATGTTTGGAGAAAACTTAACACCCCCACCTTTACCACGACCACCTGCGTGAATCTGTGCTTTTACAACC
The DNA here is from genome assembly GCF_000813825.1 of Chryseobacterium taiwanense. GTDB lineage: Bacteria > Bacteroidota > Bacteroidia > Flavobacteriales > Weeksellaceae > Chryseobacterium > Chryseobacterium taiwanense. The sequence continues at coordinate 11,700 of NZ_JWTA01000006.1, read as the reverse complement.
CAGCCTTGAGCTCCTGTTTCAGCAGTTAGTTTTTCAGCAGCAGCCACAGCCTCGTCTACGTTGTTTGCTACGTAACCACGTTGGATAGCTACTCCATACTTTGATAAAATCTCTTTAGATTGATACTCGTGAAGATTCATATTATTTTTATTATTTTATTTTAAAATTTAAAGGTTGACAAATTTACTAAAAAGACACGGAAGTTCAAGTTTATTGGCTCAAAAATTAAAGCCCATTTGAATTGATTTTTAACATGTCTTCTTAAACAGCTCTATTCTTCAGATAATTTTTCAGACTGTGAACCGATAAACGGAATTTTCGGAGCAAGGAAATACCCCGTTAAACTCGCAAAAAGTATGGGAACAAAATAAGTAAATCCGGTTAAAGTTCCCAAAATAATCGTGGTACTCATTGGTGTTCTTGTGACACAGGCATTAATGGCAGCCATACAGCTTACAATTGCTAATGTAGTATCAACTGTCGGAAACAAATTATGAATAATTAAACCCAAAGTCGTTCCTACAAAGAAAAGAGGAATGATAAAACCGCCTCTCCATCCTGAAGTCACGGTAATGGCTATTGCTAAGATTTTGAAAATTAAAACTAGGATTAAAAAATTCAGGGCAAAATTCCCGTTGATCAACTGATTGATCTCATTATGCCCGAAATATCTCGTAATCGGAAAATAGAAAGCGATGATTCCTAATATAATTCCGCCTACGAAAGTTTTAATATAAATCGGAAATTTTCTGTATTCAAAAACCTTTTTGAAGAACTTTACCACAAAAATAAAGATCCAGCCAAATAAAGTTCCTACCGCTCCAAAAGCAGTCGCATAAGCAAAATCATAAACTCCTGTATAATGATAAGCCTTCAAATCCCAGGTTGCCCCTATTCCTAGATGAATAATTAAAGCAAACATGACGTAACTGAAACAGCTCGCCACCAATGCAGGAATGATCGCCTTATAATATTCAACAGCATGTTTATGATGAAGAATTTCAAGCGAAAATAAACTTCCGCCAAGCGGAGCGCCAAAAAGTGCTGTAAAACCAGAAGCCATTCCGGCAATACTCAAAGAACGCAACTCCTCCCCTTTTAATCTAAATATTTTTCCGAGCCAGGTTCCTGTAGACCCCGTCACTTGAACTAAAGGCGCTTCGGGACCTAAGCTTCCTCCAGATGCTACACAAAAAAGGGAAGACAAAATCATGGATGGATTATTTTTCGGTTCCAACTTGCCTTTGTTAAATCGAATATTATTAACGATCAAATGGATTTCTCCGGGATCACCGATAAAATGAATAACCAAACCAGCCAGTAAACCACAGATAGCCATCGTAGGAATTACCATCCAGCCTTGAAACTCAGCTAAAAACTCTGTAAAATGCTCAAGAACGATCCAATAAAGACCGGCAATTATTCCTCCCACCAATCCTGTAATTGCCCACATGAAAAAAGTACGGCTAAATACGAAAGGATTGAATCTGATAGGCTGATCCAAAAGATCAAATGTCTTGATGAGCCTTCGCCTTCTATTAATTCTCATTTTTGATGTATTACATATTAAAAGGAAGTTTCATCATTTGTTTTAGTATTCTCTCACTTTGCAAACGAGGGTGAATGCAAAACTGAGCTCATAAAAGCTTTGAACGTTATTTAAAAAAATTTGAGATGCTTCGACTTCGCTCAGCATGACATTGCTAATATTATTTTTTGATCAGCTTGAGCAATATTGATTTTTCTTTTAAATCCTGCCTTTAGCAAAATGAAAAATAAGCATCAACCAGCTTAGGATCATGAATAATCCTCCAAGTGGAGTTATTGGTCCTAAAAATTTCAGATTTGCTCCCAAATAATCCTGTAAACTCAAGAAATAAATGCTTACTGAGAATAAAAGTGTTCCTACAATCATTAAAATTGAAGTCCATTTTTCTGATGAAGTTTCAAATTTCAAAATGTAGCCGATAATTAATAAAAAGAATGCAGCGTACATCTGGTATCTCACTCCTGTTTCAAAACTCTCCAGTCTCTCTACAGACAAAATTTTCTTTAAAGCATGTGCTCCGAATGCGCCTAAAATCACAGATAACATTCCGTAAACCGCTCCAAAAACTAAAGTAATTGTTTTCATTTTATAATTCTTCTAATTCTAGATTTAAATATTTTTTTGTTTTATAATCCTGCCAGGTTCCAACGATTTTATTGCCCTTGAGTTCTGCTTCTACCAAAGCTCTGAAAATCCACTGATTGGTTTCTTCGCTATAATAATCATTTTCTATAATAGAAATATGGTTTCCTTTCAACTTGCCATTCCATTCAATCAGCTTTTTATTTTTATCATACCAGTATTTCGCAGAAAAAGAACCGTCTCCATACACTTTTTCAATTAAAACCGTGATAGGATATTTCCCATCGATTTTCCCTTTATACAACTTATTGCTAAAACTTGTTCTATCCATTTTTTCAGAACCTGACAATAAATTTTTCGCATAAGGACTCCAGTATTTTTCCATATCCTTATAAGGAAACTCAACCACATGGCTATCCAGTTCATCCAATGCTCTCATCGCATGATTGGAGCATCTTCCTGCAATAAATCTGATTTTATCTTTCCCGAAATAATATTCAATTCCATCTAAGGTAAAATCTGTAAAACAATCTTCATAAATAGAAATCTGGTCTACAACTTCTTCTGAAGGATTTTTCTCAGATTTTAACTGTGTAAGAAAATCATTTACCTCTTTCTTTATGCTTTTCTGAATTAAATTTTCAACCGTTTTCACTGAATTGGGCTGAAATAAATCATTAGCATTAATTAAATTCCCGGTTCTCAGATCAAAATTCTTCCAGATGGAAAAACCTTCCGGATAAGCTCCTGAAGCTTCCCCATCCAATGCAAGACTCAGAATATTTTTAGGCGTTTCCAGTTTTTCCCAACTATAAAAATAAACATAATTGGAATAGGAAGTTTTTCCCGTAGAAACCAGTTTAAATGGATTCCCTATTGATCCAGGAATGTATTCCAGCTGATCAACCTGCAAAAAGGTATTGATTTTATTTTCCACTCTTGAATTTTCTGAATAGGAAATTACCGGAAACACTGAATCCTCAGATTTCGGCATCAAATCTTTTATGAGTAAATGTTTCTGCTGTGAAAAACTTAAACCGTAGATCAACAGAAAGAATACAATTTTCTTTTTCACTATGCGGGATGTAAAAAATAGAAAACCAGTTTGCTAATCAATACCGCACCTCCCAAAATAATAAACATAATCGCAAATCTTTTAGAACTCCTGAATCCCGGATGATTGGTTTTCTTTAAAAAGAGCCCGAAAAGCAAGATGATAATGGCAAGAATAATCTGTATCATTATTGACCTCTTAATCTGTTAAATTCATTAATAACTTCATGGTGAGTAACCGTTTTATCTTTGAAATAGGTCACAAAATGTTGCTTCTCTTCCTCTGTAGCTCCCATTTGATTCAAGATATTCAGTAAATGCATTTTCATGTGCCCTTTCTGAATTCCCGTTGTTACCAAAGAACGCAAAGCCCCAAAATTCTGCGCTAAACCGGAAACTGCCAAAATACTCATCAATTCCTGAGCAGAAGGTTTTCCAAGAAGTGCCAAAGAGAATTTTACCAATGGATGAAGATTCGTCAAACCACCAACAACTCCTACAGAAATAGGAAGGTCAATCCAGAATCTGAAAATTCCGTTGTCTGTTGTACAATGAGTTAAAGAAGAATATTTTCCATTTCTTGCCGCATAAGCATGTGCACAAGCTTCCGTAGCTCTAAAATCATTTCCTGTAGCAATTACCACGGCATCTACTCCATTCATAATTCCTTTATTGTGAGTGGTCGCACGGAAAGGTTCAATTTCAGCAATTGTTACGGCTTGTTTGAATTTTGAAGCAAATTCTTCATTGGAAATTCCACTATCGTCTTTTAAGTCTTCGATTTTACAAGAAACCTCAGCTCTTACGATACAATCAGGGGTAAAGTTGGAAAGAATATTCATCACAATCTGCAAAGAATTCTTTTCTTCGTGTGAGAAATCTTCACTGACTGCCACTTCCTGTTTTAGTGTTTTTCCAAACTGTTCCAGACAAGAATTAATGAAGTTTGCCCCCATCGAATCTACCGTATCAAAACTTGCTTTTAGCTGGTAATAATTTGGCATTTCGGAAGTTTTATCTACCAACTTAATGTCTAAAATCCCACCTCCACGATTTCTCATGTTGGCAGTGATATCCTCAGTCGCTTCCATTAATTTTTTCTTTAAATTAAAATTAAAGAAATGAAGCAATTTATGAGGTTCAACATTAAAGATGAAGTGAGTATGACCTAGTTTTTCATTGTTGATAATTGTTGTTTTAAAACCACCTTTATCAATCCAGAATTTTGCAGCTTTTGAAGCTGCTGCGACTACAGAACTTTCTTCAACCGCCATTGGAAGTGCAAATAATTTTCCGTCAATTAAAAAATTCGGAGCAATTCCGTAAGGCATATAAAAATTGGAAATGGTGTTTTCAGAAAACTCATCATGAAGTTTCTGCAAATCAGCATTTTCGTTCCAGTATTGATTTAATATATGTTGATATTCTGAGTTTCCTTCAAGGTATTCGTTAACTAGCCAATCGATTTTTCCCTGTTTTGTTAATTTAGAAAAACCTTCTACCGGTTTATGATTCATAAGTAAGCTATTTTATATAATAATGTAATATGCTTTGCAATTACACTCAATTCATTTAATGACCGTAAATATACTAATTTTGTCTCTGCAAACTGCGGATAACTTCAATCAAAAAGAGTTGACATTTATCAATTTTGGAATTATTTCTGAACATAAAATTTAAATTTCCAAACCGCAAAAGTCACAAAAGCTTTTGCCTTTTATAGCATAAAAAAGGACATCATAAGTATTTCAGAAACCTTCGATTTTTCCTTCTACAAAATTTTCATTTTCAAATTATGTAAGCATAAATTATTTTTTGCAACAAATAAAAATCTTCTAAATACGGTTGGTAGATTTCTTTTAGGACTTCGTCTATAAATATACATCAAACGTCGAAACTTCATTTTCTTGGTATATTTTATGAATGTATTGTAACAAATAATTTAACAATTTAATGTCATGAAAAATTCAACCAAAATATCAGTATTTATTGCTGCATTATTTCTTACCATTTCTAATGTTGCTGTGGCGCAACAAAAAGATAGAGATAACAGACCTAATCAATCGAACCAACAATCCAATAACAATTCGAATCGTCCTAATGGGCAATCAAACAATAAGCCTGGCAACATTAATAATGTAGGAAATGTTAATCGTAATAATGTTCAGTTCGAAAAAGGACAAACAAAAAAAGTAGTAACCATTAATAAGCGTCCAAATAATGCTCAACCTATTTCTCATAATAATAAAAATTATCAATATAAAGATGGTAAATATTATCTTGAAACAGGCGGAAGATATGTAAATGTAGCTCCCCCAAAAGGAATGAGAGTAAAAACAATTCCCAACAATTATCACAGAGTAACTTTCGGGAACATTTTATACTACTTCCTTGACGGTATTTTTTATAACCAAAACAATGGTTACTATGAAGTTGTAACTCCAAGAATAGGAACAATTGTACCTTCTTTACCAGCTGGCTATGAGAGAGTAAATTACCAAGGATATATGTACTACGAATATGATGGTGTATTATTCACTAAAGTTTCTAGAGGATATCAAGTTGCAGGATATTTAAATTAATTTCACAAACTGATATTGAAAAATAACTTAAACTTAGTCGGAAGAAAAATCTTCCGGCTTTTTATTTTTATCTATTGTATTTGTTAATTGAAATACAGTCTGAATGTTTGACGAAAAAATCACCTTGATACAATTTCACTATCGTCTCGCCAAAGACTCAAACAGTGAGTGCTATTTCCAAACTTACAAGTTTTAGATGGGTTTAATAATTTATATTCAAAACTCTTATAAAGTTACTACCATTATCTGAACTTGTTTTTGTAAATTTGTGTTCGAAATTTTTTACTAGATGAAAGAGAGTGCTGTAAAAAAAATTGCAGTTCTTACTTCAGGAGGAGATTCTCCGGGTATGAATGCAGCATTAAGGGCGGTAGTAAGAACCGCGAATTATTATAATATCGAATGCTACGGAGTAAGAGAAGGCTACAATGGCTTAATCCACGATGATTTCCTGAAAATGGGTCCTCGTTCCGTAAAAAATATAATCAATCAGGGAGGAACCATCTTGAAATCCGCCCGTTCCATGGAGTTTAAAACGAAAGAAGGTCGTCAAAAGGCTTACGATAACTGTGTAAAACATGGTGTCGATGCTTTGGTATGTATCGGAGGAGACGGAACTTTCACGGGAGCAAAAATCTTTAACGAAGAATTCGGAATCCGAGTGATTGGCGTTCCAGGAACGATCGATAATGATATTTTCGGAACTGATAATACCATCGGTTACGATACAGCCTTAAATACTGCTATGGAAGCGATCGATAAAATTCGTGATACGGCAACTTCTCACAACAGAGTTTTCTTTGTGGAAGTAATGGGTCGTGATGCAGGTTTTATTGCTTTAAATAGTGGATTGGCAGCCGGAGCTCTTGATATTTTAATTCCTGAGAGAAAAGACAGTATTGATGAACTTTTCGCAAACTTCAGAAATGCTGAAAAAACAGGAAAATCTTCCAGTATTGTAGTTGTCGCAGAAGGCGAAAAATTAGCTAACATCTATGAATTAGCTGAAAAAACAAAAGCTGAATTCCCTGATTATGATATCCGTGTTGCTATCTTAGGACACATCCAGAGAGGAGGTTCTCCAAGCTGCGCCGACAGAGTTTTGGCAAGCAGACTGGGGTATGGAGCCGTAACAGGATTAATGGAAGGACAAACAAACGTAATGGCAGGAATGCGTTCCAACGATTTGGTGTATACACCAATTGAAGAAGCCATTAAAAAACATAACGAAATCAATAAGGATCTTTTACTGATTTCAGAAATTTTAGCAATCTAATATTTTTTAATATAATTTAAAACAAACTATTATGTCAACAATCAAAGTAGGTATCAACGGGTTTGGTAGAATTGGACGTCTTGTTTTCAGAGCAATGACTGAAAGAGACAACATCGAAGTAGTAGGAATCAATGACCTTATCGATGCTACATACATGGCTTACATGTTAAAATATGATTCTGTACACGGGATTTTCCCAGGTGAGGTTTCTGTAGAAGGAAGCGACCTTGTTGTAAACGGAAAAAGAATCAGAGTAACAGCTGAAAGAGACCCTAACAACTTGAAGTGGAACGAAATCGGAGCTGATTATATCGTTGAATCTACAGGTTTATTCTTAGATAAAGAAAATGCTGCAAAGCACATCAACGCTGGTGCTAAGAAAGTAATCCTTTCTGCTCCTTCTAAAGATGATACTCCAATGTTCGTAATGGGTGTAAACCACACTGAACTTACAGACGATATCAAAATCTTATCAAACGCTTCTTGTACTACAAACTGTTTAGCTCCTTTGGCTAAAGTAATTCACGATAACTTCGGAATTGTAGAAGGTTTGATGACAACTGTACACGCTACAACTGCAACTCAAAAAACTGTTGACGGTCCTTCAATGAAAGACTGGAGAGGTGGTAGAGCTGCTCTAAACAATATTATTCCTTCTTCTACAGGTGCTGCTAAAGCAGTAGGAAAAGTAATCCCTTCATTAAACGGAAAATTAACAGGTATGTCTTTCAGAGTACCAACTGTTGACGTTTCTGTAGTAGATTTAACAGTAAGAATTGAAAAAGCTGCTTCTTACGAAGAAATCTGTGCGGTAGTAAAAGCTGCTTCTGAAGGTGAATTGAAAGGTATTCTTGGATACACTGAAGATGCTGTAGTTTCTCAGGATTTCGTAGGAGATAAGAGAACTTCAATCTTTGATAAGGATGCTGGTATTATGCTTTCTCCTAACTTCGTAAAACTTGTTTCTTGGTATGACAACGAAATGGGGTATTCAAACAAGTTAGTTGATATGTTGGTACACGCTGCTTCTCTATAATTAGCAACTCGCAACAAATTATAAAAACCTTCCCAATGGGAAGGTTTTTTGTTTTTCGTCTTAAATTGTATGAAGAAATTAATTTATTTTTTTTAGAAAGTACACTGATACTTTATATCATTAATTAACTCCCTTATCTCCAGTATTACCACCTTGGTTGTTAAAGGCTACATTAATTCCTAATCCAAACCAGCCTTTATTATTATACTTCCAATCATAATTATTTTGGTCATTTTTACTAATTCGATCAAGTCCAAACGTTACACCAACATTAATCGCATTTGTAATATGAAATAATACCCCCGTATTTACTGTAAAAGCACTTACATTTGTATTGGCAGTTGTAACATTGCTATTTGATTCATCAAGTTTTATACTTGCCAAACCGAATCCAAAAATTGGTTCAATCGCAAAGCCATTTTCTATTTCTCTATCCCATCTGATTTTTCCTCCAATATTAGCACCCAAATTCACATTTGCATCAAAAGCAAATCCTCCAAGACGTAGTTTGAACGGAACGGTATAGACACCAACTCGCCAATCAATTCTATCATATAAAGGTTGCGTCACAATTTTAAATTTATCTTTAGGCAAAGAGTATAAAACTTTCTTTTTATCTTTAGTTTGTTTAGGAATTCTTGCCATGAACTTTTGAAATTCTGAATCACTCATTCTTTTCTGAAGCTCCTTTAAATATATCCCTTGCACATCAGCGCTCTCAATATTTACATTATTAATTTTACTTTCCATTTCTGATTCGGAAAATTTCCCAAATACAAAATAAACCATATTATCATCCACTTTTCTAACCTGAATTCTAAATTTTGATCCTTCAATTTCTTCTTGGATACTAGAAATTTCTACTTTATCTTTAAGATTAGTTTCATTTTTAAACTTTTTAAGATTTTCTTTTGATGGATAATTAAAGTAATAATTCCCTCCTTCTTTAATTTCTTTCTCTTGTCCCAAAACCATTCCTGCACATCCAAGCAGAAACAGCAATAAAATTTTTGTTTTCATAGTTATTTAGTTTATTAGTTAAAATTAAGCGAAAGCCTCCAACATAGATTAACATTAGGTTTTAACCAAATTTAATTCATTTTCAAATACTAAAAAATCACACTTTTGTGGTATTTTTAATAAAGTTTAAAAGAAGAAAGATCATTAACATTTTGATGAAACTGATAAATCTCACCATCTCATTTAAATGGAAAACTTGTACTTTTATAGGAATGGAAAACACAATTTTACAACCGCGATTTAAGGATTCATCTCATTTTAAAGATTTTTGGACGAAAGGCAACGGAAAGCAGCTTATTGAATTTTCCGGAGCAGAAGTCAATTTTAATGATTTTAAAAAATTCGCGCCCTATTTTTATCATGTGGATGAAATTGGTGATCAGGTTGTAAGAGAGGTTTATCTTACAAAAAAATTCCATGAAGCTTCTAAAGAAATTGAGCAGTATATTAGAAATGGTGTTTCTGAAAATGATAATGTTCCTGAAAGCGTAAAACAACTTTTTCAACAGACACAAAGAATTCCCGACTGGCTTGATTATGATTTAATTAAATCCGGTGCAGAACTTTGTATGAGAAGCAATCTCGACTCTCTGATTTCTTTAAGAGATTATTGTCTGATTGGTGGCTATGATTATGCTTACCTCAACAAACCTCTGATCGCAACAGAAGCACTGAAAAAAGGAGCTGTAAAACGTCTTTCCGAAACGTTGGATTTTTGGGTAAACGCAACAAGATATAATGCGTTGGAAGTTCATAAAAAAGGATATGAATTTGCTATCAAAACTAGATTAATTCATTCTTATGCCAGAGTTTCTTTAAAAAAGTATTACAAAAACTGGGATACAGAAAACTGGGGAGAACCTATCAATTCATGGGATATGATGGCTACTTATATTGGGTTCAGTCTTGTTTTTTTACACAGTCTTCATAAATTGGGAAATACCTTTTCAGAGAAAGAGGAAAAAGGACTTTTCCATCTTTGGAAATATGTAGGTTATTTATTAGGGATTCCTGAAAATCTTCTTCCAAATGATAAGAAACAGGCTACAGAATATTTTTACTTATGGACTTCTGTTCAACCACCGGCTGATAAAGATTCTGTACTTCTAGCCCATTCTCTTCTCAATGAATCGTTAGAAAATCCAATTTTGAAATATCAGTTTCAAAGAAAAAACTTGCGTTATCTTCATATCTGTTGTACCTGGTTTTTACTAGATGATGAAGTTTGTAAGAGACTACAAATTCCTGAGGTTTCTAACAAAAATACTTTTCCCAGAACAAAATGGCTGATCAATAAAATCTATGACAAAACAGTTAGCCGACAAGCCAGAATCAACAAAGGAAACAAGGATCAGATGAAGGTATTGAGCGATTATTTAAAAATCACCCATAACTCAAATTTTCATTAAATCTATAAAAAACTCCATCAATACATTCTTTTAATTTTGAACAAGTTAAGGATGAATACATTATATTTCTCTTACTTAAAAAATGATTTCTGGCAACAAATAATATTAGCTTTTCAACTATAAATTATGTACTTTTGAGAAATTATAATTATACAGATGAGCAACGCAGACGATAAAAAGAAAGCACTTGCCTTAGTGCTTGAAAAACTAGATAAAACATACGGAAAAGGGACTGTAATGACATTAGGAGACAGTTCTGTAGACAATACCATTGAAGTGATTCCTTCAGGATCTTTAGGATTAGACATCGCTCTAGGGGTTGGAGGTTATCCAAGAGGAAGAATCATTGAAATCTACGGTCCGGAATCTTCAGGTAAAACTACTTTAACACTTCACGCAATTGCAGAAGCTCAAAAAGCAGGAGGAATTGCTGCTTTCATTGATGCTGAACATGCATTCGACAGAACCTATGCTGCAAAATTAGGAATCGATTTAGAAAACTTAATTATTTCTCAACCAGATAACGGGGAACAGGCATTAGAAATTGCAGATAACCTTATCCGTTCAGGAGCGATCGATATTGTAGTAATTGACTCTGTGGCAGCACTTACTCCAAAAGCAGAAATTGAAGGAGAAATGGGAGATTCTAAAATGGGGCTTCATGCGAGATTGATGTCCCAGGCGTTAAGAAAATTAACAGCTACGATTTCAAGAACAAAATGTACGGTAATCTTCATCAACCAGTTGAGAGAAAAAATCGGAGTAATGTTCGGAAACCCTGAAACAACTACCGGTGGTAATGCTTTGAAATTCTACGCTTCTGTAAGAATTGATATCAGAAAAGCATCTGCTCCTATTAAAAACGGAGATGAAGCCATCGGAAGCCGTGTGAAAGTGAAAATTGTAAAAAACAAAGTAGCTCCACCTTTCAAACAAGCTGAATTCGACATTATGTACGGTGAAGGAGTTTCTAAAACAGGAGAAATTTTGGATCAGGCTGTAGAACAAGGAATTGTGAAGAAAAGCGGTTCTTGGTTCAGCTACGAGGAAACAAAATTAGGACAAGGTCGTGATGCAGTAAAAGATGTATTGAAAGACAATCCTGAACTTTCTGAAGAATTGGAAAATAAAATTAAAGAAGAGATTGCTAACAAAAAATAGTAATTTATTCAGATAAAAAAAGCTCGGCGGGA
>NZ_JWTA01000005.1 GCF_000813825.1 Chryseobacterium taiwanense | reverse complement strand
AATGGTTTGGCACCGTTACACTTTTTGAAGAATTATAGGCTGTTGTATTCACATACTTAAAATCTACAGCACCTCCCGAAGCAACATTTCCTACATCTATTAAAATGAAAACATAGATTCTACCTTACAGCTGATAGATACTTATTCCCGGATTTTGAATTTTCTCCATATCGATATCATACATACAAAATCAAAGGCCTCCTATAGGAAGCCTTTGAAACACCAAATCACAAAATATTAATATGAAAAATTTTTACTTAAATAAATTTTACTAACAAATAAAATTAATTTTTTGATACTATTTAATCCCAGTAGATATGTTTTATATATTATTATCTACTTACTTGAATAGATTCTGAACGTAGTAATGATAATGAGCTGATAAAAGTTATACTTGTACGGTTTCCATTTTCATCTACTTTCAAAACAATTGATTTACAGCAGGGTGATGCTTTAAAATAGTTCTCATAACGTGTTCCACATTTGAAACATTCTGTCACTATACTTTTATTTTTTTCCATAATATATCTGATTTAAAAAATGAATAGTTTTATTAAAGCTCAGCAATTATAAAGCTGTCGCAGTATAAGTTACTGTTTGCGTATAAGTTCCGGCTGGTTTACCTAAAATATCAGAAGATGAGGATTTAGCTGCTGGAATCGTGTAGTCCAAATTCAGTGTTAATGCACTTCCAAGAGGAGCATTAGATACTAAGGTTTGATCAGTCGCAGATAAAACTACAGCGCTTTTTGTTCCTCCCATTGTTCCGGCAGCTGTAGCCGCTTTTATCGTCAAGACATTTACAGGGATTAAGTTCGTTCCATTCATAAAGTTAGCACCTCCTGCTTTTACTTTAACATTAAAGTTTTTCGTTGAAGTAACTTTTAAAGAGTTGGCTTTAGTAATTGTTTGATCCGAATTATAGTCTGCCGCAGTAGCATAGTTGAAATCAACTGTATTACCAATTGCTGTACTTCCTGCATCGATAGAGATCACATCATTCAAGGTAATGTTTACCGTTGTAGTTGCTGTAGTGTTCTGAGCCTGAACATTGCTAGTTCCTAATATGATTGCTCCGAAAGTTAAAGCTGTGATTAAGATTTGTTTTGTCATGATATTATTATTTTTTAATTTTTATTCTTATTTAATTGTCCTCTTTTGACATTACAAATCTACAGCGGTGAAAAAAGTTTCTTTGTAGTTGAAAATGGAAGTTCATGTAGTAAAATAACTACAAGGTTGATTTATCTGGCTGAAAAAGAAAAGCCCTCAACACTTGAAAGTATTGAGGGCTTTTCTATTGGAAAAAATATTTATTTATAATGCAGTGGCAGTATAAGTTACTTTTTGTGTGTAAGTTCCTTGTGGTTTTCCGAGGAGTACATTGGATGCTTTTTCCGCTGAAATAGAATAGGCAATATTTAAAGACTGTTTGGTACCTAAACTTGCATTACTTACCAATACCTGATCATTTGTAGATAAGGTAACCTCATTCAGGGTTCCCGTCACACTTCCGCCTGGTACTGCTTTCACCTTTAATATATCTACTGGAATTACGTTTGCACCACTTACAAAGTGCGCACCTTCAGACTTTACTTTTACATCAAAATTTTTAGAGGAAATAATGACCAAACTGTTTGGAACAGTCACATTTTTTGCCGAATTATAATCTTTTGTAGTTCCATAATTAAAATCTACAGTACCTTCTGAAGCAACAGTACCAATGTCCATTGCAATAACATCCGATAAAATAATATTTACTGATGTACTCACCTGTCCCGAATTTTGTGCCAGAACCCGGTCCGTTCCAAAAGCGATGGCTCCCAGAGACAGCGCAGCGGTAAAGATTTGTTTTTTCATAATTTGGATAAATTTGAAGAGCTGTAAAATAATATTGTCATTTAAAATGATCTATACTAACAAACATAATCAAGATCAAATCTAAGAACATTATCTGACCTGACCAAAACCTTTGTCCACGAAATCATGGAATTAGCATATTTATCGTAAGAATAATTAATCAAGTTATACAGTAGCATGATGTTTAAGGAAATTGTTGAACGATCCGATAACTGATGTCATTATTCATGGCTGAGCCACACTATCTTTTTAATTTCTAAAATTCATTCTAAATTCAACGTGAATATTTTAAATTCTTAGAGCTCGATTGCCAGAAACTTTAATTATAAAAAAATACTTCATAAAAATGAACGTTGCAATTCTTGTTTAATTTGACTTACACGTACCAAATCATAGATAAAAGTGTTTAAAATATCTATAAACGGTTAGCGTTTTCATTGACTTCTTTTTCTTTGTAATTGGATTTACTGATTTTACCAAGGTTGTATTTTACAGTTAAAGATATGGTAGGTGTATTACCATAAAAAGTACCTGTAGATGATATTTTTTTATAAGTCAATTTTTGAATATAATCCATTTGTTTAAATATATCGTTATACCTTACAGTAAAATCAAACTGACCTAAATTAGCATTTACTCCCATATTTACCAGACACATTGAATTATACTCAAAAATACCTTCAGTACGGTTGCTTATATAAGAAGCATCCAGCAAAATACTGAGATATTTTCTTAAACTATAGCTATTATTGGTTGAAAAATAGAGATAAGGTGTACTTTTCCTAGATATAGCCATAGCATCTTCAATCTTATCATAATTAAGGCTTAGGTTATTCTGTGATTTCAGTTTTTTAAGTATCAATTCATAGTCTACACCCAGATTCCCTCCGATTTCTTTATCAAAATTAACAATCTTAAATGTTGATATATTCTTAGCTTCATCAAAAACCAAAGTATAGCCCATCGGATTTTTACTTTCATAAAAAGAAGCCGTAACTGACCATTTTTTCAGTTTGGCACTCAGGGTAAATGTATTTGTGTATGATGGCAATAACAATGGGTTTCCTCTATATTCTATGTAAGGACTTCCATACAAACCTCCCGATGCCAGATCACCATAATTGGGTCTTGAGATGCTTTTCCGATAATCTAAGCTGTAGTTAAAATGCTCATTTGGTTCAAAACTGAGCTGAAAAGATGGGAACCAATCTGTATAGTTGCGTGTAATATTATCTGCTTCAGTTTCTTTATTTTCACCTTTTGCAATGGTATTTTCCATTCTTACTCCTGTTTTCAGAGCAAACTTTTCCATATTGAAATCCAAATTCGCATAAGTTGCCGCATTAGATTCTCTGAAAAAGTATTCCAAACGTTCCGGCTCTTTAGTACTCCCAAACTGAGTGGTATTATCCGTAAATGTTTCTGCGCTGTTAAAGCTTCCTCCCAATTCAGCTTTAAAAAGATCTGAGAATTTTTTCTCTATATCTATTCGACCAGAATAAACGTTTCCGGAATAAAGCTGATCTCGGGACTGACTGAATTCGTAACCCGAAAAATCTTTATTATCATAGAAATTGTAGTTCACATGATCTGTTTCTCTTTTATATTGGAAGCCTGTGAAAATATTGGCATTTAATTTTGGCAGATTTTTATTAAAATTAAATATTGCATTTACTGTTGTACGATTTCTATCTTGTATGTTTAAAGTTTGTACATTCGTATTTATGGTACTTTCAGAATAATTGGTCACAGTGGTATTATTACCTTTATCCGGTCGCATATTGCTATTGATAGCCAAAGAAATATAATCACCTTCCTTACCTAATTCCTGATAGAAGTTTGCTCCAAAAATCAATTGTGGACGCTTTGTTATTGATTTTATAATATAATCTGAAGCTATTGCTTTTGTATCAATCTCATAATCAAAACCATTGCTTTCCCAGTGATTGATCTGATTGTAAGAAGCGTTTAATTTCCACTCCGTTTTATTTTTCTTTGCCTGATAATTTCCGGAGAAGTAATTACTGTACTTTTTTTGGAAAACCCCTGTTTCGGTCAGTATCAATTTTTGACCATCCTTTTTACTTTTTTTTAGATTGATTTTTATAACAGCTTTTCCTTCAGCTTCATATTTAATAGACGGATTTCGTATTAGTTCTATTGACTTTATATCATCAACCGACAGAGTGTTTATGACAGAAAAATCAACTCTCTGATTATCGATGTACAATAAAGGCACCCCTTTGCCAACAAAAGAGAGATTTTCACCATTTGGATCTATCCTTACAAAAGGGAGTCGGGATAACAAATCTGTAGGATTTGCCACTTTGCTTAAAGCAGAATTGGCAATGTCAATATTTAAATTTCCATTTTCTGTTTTTACACTATTCCTGTTTTTAACGATCTTCAATTCTTCCAGTTCTGTTATGTGAGAATTGAAAATTATTTTAATCCTATAGTCTGCATTTAAAGTAAACGAAGGTTCATTCTGTAATTGTGAATGATTAACAACCTGGATATGATAAGAAGTATTGGCATCAATATTTTTGAATTCAAATGTGCCGTCTTGCGAAACTATGGACTTGATGATTTGATTCTGATCACCCAATAAATTAACTTCCGACAATTCCAACCTCTGATTTCTCTGATCCAGAATCTCACCTGAAATGCTGAAATAGCTCTGAGCCGAAAGACTAATTGAAAACAGACAGAGAAGCGCAATAATGCTTTTCATATTAATTTTGAATTTTTGCCAAATATAGCTCTGGATAAAAAATTTCTAAAACATTTTACGTCCTAAATGATGAATTAAGACCATACCAAAGTCCTAATTTATCAATGTGTTAGAATAAATACCGAACTCATCGCGCTGAGCCACTGAGCTTCATTGAAAAAATAGTCTATTTTTGTATACATTAACTTCTAACAATGAAATTATTCAACAGATTTTTAGTATTGTTTTCTTTTCTCGTGCTTGGCTTGGTTTGGGAAAAAGCTGTTCCGGAACAAGATTATAACTCTTTGAGACAACAATATTTTTCTCTATCGGAAAATGACCGTACAGCTTTCGATAAGGGGCTGGATATTTTCATCACAAAAGCCACCAAAGAAAAAAATTACGAAAAATTAGCTCAGGGTTACGATGATGCAAGCTTTTTCATCACCGATAAAAACCAAAAACTAAGTTATGCCAATAAAGCAATAAAGGCCGCATTATTATCCAAAAACGAAGATACTATCGGCAGTGCTTATCTCAAGAAAGGTGTAGTTTATTATTATCATTTCAGGCAATTTAAAAAAGCTCTTAACGAATATCTTTTTGCTTATAAATATCTGGAAAAATCAAAAAACAGAGCATTAACCTATCAAAATCTCTATCATATCGCAGAGATGAAAGCCCATTTGGGATACAACGAAGAGGCTTTACATTTATTTAAAAAATGTATGGCTTTCTTTGCTGATCATGATGCCAATGCAAAGTCTCCTTCTATAGATTATTTAAACAGTCTGCATCAAACAATTGTATGTCTTCAAAAACTGAATCACTTTAAAGAGGCAGATATTTACATTAATAAAGCTCTTCATCTTATAAAAAACGATTCAAGCATTCAATTACAAAAAAGTTATTTTTATAAATCCAAAGCCATATCCGAATTACAGAAAGGCAATTACAAAGCCGCACAAAACTATTTCGATAAAGCGCTCCCTGAATTGATATTAAATGATGATTTCATTAATATTTCTATCATTCATTTTTACCAAGGTCTTCTTTTTGAAAAAATCGATCAAAAACATCTGGCTTTAGATTCCTTTAAGAAAGTAGATTCTATTTTCAACAGACATCAATTTGTTGTTCCCGAAGTCCGCCCCGCTTTCGAATATCTTCTGGAAAATCAGCAGAATAACATCAACGTAAAAGAAGAATTATATTATACAAGACAGCTCTTAAAAGTTGATGAAAATTTAAATGGAAATTTCCAGTACCTTTCCGGCAAAATCCACAAAGAATATGATAAACATACTTTGGAAGTACAACAGGAATTATTGATAAAAAAAGAGGCAAGAACATTTTACATCCTTCTTTTTACCGCAGTTTTGTTGACATTATCAATCATATTCAGTATTTATAAATTGCTGGAGCACCGCAAATCCAAACGTGAATATTTTACATTAAAAAATCAGTTGCAACAGGTGGAAAATGAGCTTAATTCTATTAAAGATTCAGCCTCTGAAATAACTGAAAAACCTAAACTTCAAGTCCCTGATGAAATTACTCAACAAATTTTATTGAGATTGGAAACATTTGAAAAAGAGAAAGGTTTTCTACAAAAAGGTCTTACACAACAGAAGTTAGCGACTCAGTTACAGACCAATGTCAATTATCTTTCACAGATCATCAACGAACACAAGGGTACAAATTTTAATAAATACCTTGGTACTTTGAGAATCGGTTATATCACAGAACAGCTGCACAAAAATAAGGTCTTTCTCAAATATAGCGTTGAAACCTTGGCACAAGAATGTGGTATCGCATCCAGGCAGAATTTTTCAGATCTCTTTTTTGACATCAATGGCGTACGGCCGACAGACTTTATCCGTAATCTTAAACGGAACCACCAGATTTCTTAGAGTATGTTCTAAGTAATTCCTAGTGAAAATAATGCAATATTCATCAAACCCGCTTAACCAAATCAAAAATATTATTGATTTTATAATTCTTTAGATCGTAGATTTGTATCTCTATTAAAAAAAATGGACAAGTTCAATTTTCTGCATCTCGTTTCCGCGATTGGGATTTTCATGGTATTTTTGCTTGCCCTGTTTTTGATGACTGTAAAAACTAAGCACAGACTTTCAAATTGGCTGATTGCTTTTTTTCTTTTTACAAATGCCGTAGATGCCATCAAATTTCTTACGCGAGATCTCCCGGTAAATCATATCAACCTTGAGGCATTTCGCTGGAGTATTGTCTATCTGGTTCCGGCATCATTTTATCTTTATGTGTTGTCTGTTTGCTACACAAACTTTCGGCTAAAACCAAAACATGCATTGCACATAATTCCGTTTGTTGCTTACAATTTGTATTTAATGTGGGGGATTTACTTTGTAGACATACCCTCGAAAATACATTTTATAAACGGCATCTATAAAATGCCTATCACACAATTTTTTTATTTTCTATTCGAATTTCTATTTCAGGTATATTTTATTGCTTCATTTCTTGTAATCAGAAAATCCAAAACGGTCTATCTTGAGAATTATACAAACCCCAATATTTCTACCCTCAACGCACTTTACAAAATAACTATTCTATATTATTTATTACATTTTATAGTCCTAATAAGATGGCTGGTTACTTTTATCTTTGGTCCGGGCGAGATTCGAGCCTGGATTGTAACGCTTGATGGGTTCGCATTTTTATTTTGCACATGTTGGTATTTGTTGACTGCATTAAACAATCCAGACTTTTTTCGAGGAGTACATTCCAATCTAAAACCCATTACAGAAGTTATTCCGAAACAAAAAAAGAATCCATTAATCAATGAAGAAAAAAATAAGGAAATCGAATTCTTAAAAGACTTTATGATAGAAAAAGAACCTTATTTGGATTCATCATTAACCATTCAGGATTTAGCTGAGCAGGTAAAAATGCCCGTTAAAGATCTTTCTACTTTAATTAACTTGTATATGGATAAACACTTTTTTGATTTCGTAAACGAATATAGAATTGAAAAAGCAATGCAAATTCTTGCAGATCCTTCCCAAAAAGAACTCACTGTTTTGGAAATTTTATATCAAGTTGGTTTTAATTCCAAATCTTCGTTTAATACTTCTTTCAAAAAATATACAGGAAAAACACCAACTGATTACAGAAAAGAGGCTTTGTAAAATCAAAGTATTTTCAAAAAATGAGTTCGATTTTTTTTAATCGGTCGCGTCCTAAGCTTTTCTGAGGCATATTTGCATCAAATTATAAAATCAGAATCCAATATGAGAAATTTCCTATTTGTACTTTTTGCGCTTTTATCAATTTCTGCTTTTAGCCAATCTAAAGTTGAATTAAAACAAAAAATAACTCCCCAAAACATAAAAACAGATCATACCAATCAAATTGATTCCTTAATGGCAAAATCTTATGAAAGAGGTTTATTCAATGGAAATGTCCTTGTTGCCAAAAACAACAAAATTATCTATCAAAAATCATTTGGTTTTACTGATGAAACGAAGCAAACAGCTTTAAATAAAAAATCAATCTTTAACATTGGTTCTATTGCAAAAGAATTTAATGCAGTTTCCATCATGATTTTGGTTGAACGTGGTCTTCTAAGTCTTGATGACCCGATTTCCAAATTTAATTTGGGATTACCAAAATGGGCAGAAAAAGTAACGATTAGACATTTGATTAATTATGCGAGTGGTATTCCCAAAATAGAGTCAGGCTTAAGTTCGGTAACTGATGATGATGCTTGGAAAATTTTGAGAAGTAATAATACTTTACTTTTTGAACCTGGAACTGGTTACAAATATGATAATGGCAATGTATTTTTACAAAGAAGAATCATTGAAAAGGTAACCGGAATATCATTTGAGGAATTTGTCATTAAAAATATCATCAAGCCTTTGAAAATGACCAATTCGGTATTTGACCCAAAACCGGGTTATAAAAACCGAACGTCTTGTTATGATATGGACAATGTCCGATGTCCGGAAATGAACTTTATTAGCGGCTGGCTTTGGGTAGATATCAATGATCTCTATAAATGGATTGATGCGATGAATCATAACCGATTAATATCCAAAAAATCCTTTCAAACCTTATTGAATAATCCCTATGCAAAAGACGAAGGCGGATCACTTGGCAGATACTTTGAAAAAGATGAATTGCAAAGACACAATGGAGTTTCTTATAAATTTGAATCCATTTTTTTAAACGATTTTAAAAATAATATGACGATAATTCTAGTGTCAAACAATCTAAATAAAGTTTGGGATTTAGGACATATTATTCACAATTTAATATTAGGAAAAGAGTACGAAATTCCTAAAAAATCTATTTATCAAACGATAAGAAAAGAATCTCTCAACGATGTAAATAAAAGTATTGAAACGTATTATTTACTCAAAAAAAATTCTGAAAAAGAATATAGCTTTGAAAACCCAAGTGAACTTAATAAATTAGGATATGAATTATTAAGACTTGGAAAAATGAATGAATCAATAATAGTATTTAAATTAGCTACAAAAGAGTTTTCTAAAGATGCTAATGTATTTGACAGTCTAGGAGAAGCATATTATACAAATAAGCAATATGATTTAGCAATAGAGAGTTATAAAAAAGCAATCAGTCTTGGCGGAACCAACGGTAATGCAGAAAAAATGATAGAAAAAATCGAGAAAGAAAGGGGCAAGTAAACCAGTCCCAAAATGTAACAACATCCATTTCTTAATTGTCTTATTAAATACAAAATCAATTAATATTTCTAAATGAAAAAACTAAATCTCATCTTACTGCTGTCTTTATCCCTGAATGTTTTTGCACAAAATGTAAATGATAAAATAAAATCATTTGAAGACAATCTACTTGGCTGGGATACATCGAAAACCAAAAAATGGACTTTAAAAGAAAGAATGGCTTTCTATAATATGAATGCGGTAAGCATTGCGGTCATCAAAGATTATAAGGTAGAATGGTCAAAAGCTTACGGTTATGCAGATGTTGCTGAAAACAGAAAGGCAACTCCGCAGACATTGTTTCAAGCGGCTTCGATCAGCAAGTCGATCAATAGTCTTGGTATTTTAAAATTGGTTGAACAAAGAAAATTAACTTTAGATGATGACATCAATAACTATCTTAAAACCTGGAAATTTCCATACGACTCTGTTTCTAAAGGTAAAAAAATCTCCATAGCGAATCTTTTAAGCCATAAAGCAGGTCTGTCTGTTCATGGTTTCGGAGGCTATCAAAAAGGAAAAGATTTACCAACCATAATACAAATTCTTAATGGGCAGAATCCTGCCAATTCTCCTGCAGTTCGTTCTGTGTTTGAACCCAATCTTAAATTCCAGTATTCAGGCGGTGGAACAACCATTTCACAATTAATTCTTGAAAATACTACAGGAGAAAACTACCAAGATTATATGTGGAAAAATGTTTTGATACTATTAGGAATGAATGAAAGTTCCTACAATCAGCCCCCTTCTCAGGATAAAGCAAAACTACTCGCAACAGCTTATAACAATGGAAAAGAAGTAAAAGGTAAATATCATATTTATCCTGAAAAAGCTGCAGCCGGTTTATGGACTAATCCAAATGATTTGGCAAAATATATCATCGAAACCCAGTTATCATTAGTAGGGAAATCGAATAAAGTTCTATCCAAAGAAATGTCTGTAAAGAGAATTGAAAATAATTACGGTGTATTTCTGAACGATTTTAAAGGCACAAAATATTTCGGACACAGTGGTGGAAATGAAGGTTTCGTATGTTATTATATTGGAAGTCTTGAAGATGGAAATGGTTTGGCAGTGATGACCAACGGTAATAATTTTAAATTAATAGATGAAATCCTTTTAAGTATTGCCAGCTTGAATCAATGGAAGAATTATCCTATCGAGCCACAAAAAGAATCTATCGGTTTAACCATCAGAAAAGAATGTTTAAAAAATGTTGACAAAGGAATTGCGCTGTACAAAGAACTGAAAAAGAATAATCCAAAAGGCTATAACTTCAACAATGAAAATGAACTGAACGAGCTTGGCTACGAATTTTTAAGAGATAGTCAACTAGATGCAGCACTTAAGATTTTCACTTTAAATGTCAATGAGTTTCCGAATTCAGGGAATGTTTACGACAGCCGTGGTGAAGTTTATTTTAATAAAAAAGAATATGCATTATCAAAAAGCGATTATCAGAAATCTTTGGAACTTGATCCTACCAATCACAATGCGAAGGAAATGATTCTGAAAATCAATAAAATTCTCTCGACTAAAAATTAAAGTAATTATATACAATTTTACATTAATCCTGCTATCTTATTATTATAACTCTGTCATTCTGACGAAGGAAGAATCTCATGATATCTTAGATTCTTCCTTCGTCAGAAGGACAATAGTGTAAAATTGTATATAGTCATCAAAATTAATTTAAACTTTTAATATTACAAGACAAAGAAAGCTAAGTAAAAAAAGGAAACAGCTTCAGAAGATATTATTAAAAAAATAGGCGATCTCAAAAAGACTGCCTATTTTAATTTTCACTGAGTATTTCTACTATTCATATTTAGAAAAATCAACCGCAAAAATACATCGATTGACCTGGCTTCCATTCTGTGCACCAGCATTAGGTTCATATTCCGTTAAGCTCCACAGATAATTATATTGAGATTCATAGTAAAGAGATTCTGCTCCATATGGCCATCGGTAACGTACAGTATCATCAGCTCCATCGGTATAACGGGCTAATCTTGCATTCGAACCATAAGAATTGCTTGGAGATCCTGTACACGAAAGCCATGTTCTGTTTCCTTTTCTGAACACCCCTTGTATTCCATGAGCGTGACTATCTGTGAAAAGACTATTCTTTGGAGTTACAGCAACAATCCCTGTATTTTGAAGCATTCCATTTGCATCAATAGGGAAACCAAATACTTGAGGAACAATGCTTGCATCCGCACTTCCTGCATAATATTGTCCTGTCCAGAGCTGAGTTCCTTCTTCATTGACCTGTATCGTGGAGAAAGGATCTGCATCATTGATCTTTTGATATCCTATTTGAGGCAATATATATCTATAATTAAAGGCGTATAAATTACCGCTTGTGTCTTTACCACATTTATCATTGGTTGTATCACCCGTACTTACTTCAATTATTTTATTCAAATCGAATACACGAACCCCTAAATTCGTGCTGCTGAGATATATTTTACCATTAAAATAGGCAATTCCACCGGCATGTACATTCAGTGGAGCGTAAAAGCCATATTGTGAATAGGTTGTTACATTTGCCGGAACATCAGGCTGTACCAACAGAATATGACGATAGGTAAGATAAGTACTTGAACTTGGGCTAATATCAATCAGAGTAATTCGGGAACCTTTAAATTCAGCATCATCTTTTGCATACCAACTTACCAACAGATAGCGAACGCCATCTTTAGTAAAACCTGCAATCCCTTGTGGTCTCCAGATCGATGTAGTTTCATCATCGGTATTCCAACGAATTCCTCTTACTCTGTTTTCTTCAGGAATATTGAATCCATAAACTTCGGTGTAAGCACTTCCGCCTATTGCCTGACGGTTTTTGTCGAGTTGAGATGGGTTTAGAAAACTAAAACCAGAATTGATGTAGCTACTTGTATCAACATAAGCATTTACACTGATTTCCGAAGCCAATTTATTGGCGTTAAGTTTTGGTGAAAGCTCTTCTTCCTTTGTAACAGAAGAAATTTCCTCATTTTGGCACCCGATGCACGTGACTGCAAGCATAAGCATCCATCCAATGAATTTTTGTCTTTGACTCATGATTAATTAATGTTTTTTAATAGTTTTTAAATTGATTTCGAAACTATCTGATTCTCTTTTCATTTGGATCACGTCAGCATTAATTATGTATTAAATTTATGATTCCAATACCTCTTAAGGTTTATTGCAAACCGGTTTAAAGTTTTATTACTGTACGCAAGTTCACATTTAGTTTAAATCCTATCTCCTTTTTCCTTTAAATACGAAATCTAATAATTACTTTTACTGCGTCTTTATAATACACTTCTTTTAAAGTTTCGTTTATGTCTAAAAAAATTATTCTTGTTTTTGCCTTTCTTTTTATTTTAAATTCATGCGGTGTTCAGCAAAAAATCAGCTCTGAAAGTGATTGGTATGCCTATACAAAAACGAATTCCGAAAAACAGGAACCTTCAAAAGTATACGAGTTTTCTGATAAAATGATCAGAATGCATGGCGAAAATATTGGGTATCTGATGACTAAAAAAAGCTATACGAATTTTGAACTTTCTCTTGAATACAGATGGAATATGGATGAGAAATATAACAAAGGAAAAGGCAAGAAGAACAGTGGAGTTATGTATAATATCCCGACAGATTCACCCGATAAAATCTGGCCAAAGGGAATTCAGTTTCAAATCAAAGAAAATACGACCGGAGATTTTATTTTTCTGGATCAGGTTACGGCAAAGGTAAATGGAAAGCTTGTTGAGCCGGGAGCAAGTGTTACTTCTCCTAAATTTTTAGAAAATGAAAAACCTTATGGGGAATGGAATTCGATCACAATCAAATCCATTAATGGAAAAATCACCCAATTTTTGAATGAAAAACTCGTGAACGAATGCGTGGAAGCATCTTCTGTAGAAGGTAGGATTTCATTAAATTATGAAGGTTCTGCTATTGATTTTAGGAATATTCGTTTACAACAAATCATGACAAAGTAGAACAACGTTTCTCAAGAGCTTAAATACATAGTGTCAATAATAAATTTTATTTCTCTCAAATCAATTTTTGATCATATTACTTTAGATACAACTTTTAAATAAGTAGTACCTCTCACATTTAGTTAAAATCTCCTTAATTTTTGAAATTAAAAGATTTAGAAGCTTTTTATTGAGTAATTTAGCGTTGGATTAAAAATGCGTTAAGATTTCTATGAAAAATATTTTCTTTTTATTGCTTATTTCAACAGTACAACCGGTATTTTCACAAACCAAACTAGAAAAAGCAATAACAAATCTTGAGAATAATTACGAACAAGAAAAAGTATACCTCCTTACCGACAAAACTCAATATGCAGCGGGTGATCAAATCTGGTTCAAAAGTTTTGTTTTTGACGGTTACAATCGTTCTGAACTGTCTACTACCCTATTTGTCGAATTGTATGATGCTGATAAAAAATTAATAGACTGGAAAACGATACTTCTTACCAATGGTGAAGGCTGCGGAGATTTTAAACTGAAAGAGAATCTTCCAGAACAAATTTATTTTGTAAGAGCCTACACTCCTTACATGACCAATTTTAGTGAAGATTTTCAGATTGTTAAAGCTATTCCGATTTACAATCCAAACTCAACGGAGTCATTAGAAATCTCTAAAAGTTCTGATTGGTCTGCAAAAGCTTTTCCTGAAGGAGGAACTTTCATTAATGGAATTCCAACGAAATTTGCGGTAAGATTATCAAGCAATACGTCTTTACCTGAAAACTGGAGTGGGAAAATAATAGACTCGCAAAATCCAAATGTTTCTATAACTACCTTTAAATCTTTTGATAAAAATGTTGCATCTTTTACCATAACTCCGGCGTTAGGTAAAAAATACCAGGCGATCATTCAGGATAATGCAGGAAAAAAGCAGACAATAGATTTACCGGAAGTGGCAAACAGCGGTCTTAGTTTAGAAGTTTCCAGTTCTAAAGATGGGATTAAATACAGTTTAAAAGGTGTTAACTTAAAACAACAACTCCAAAATTATAAAATTGTAGGAACCATAAGCAATCATCTAGCTTACAGAGCCAATATCAATCAGTTAACTAATGAAGCTTCAAGCCTTATTCCTACAAAAATCAGCAATGGAGCCAACGCTGTTTTACAATTAGCTATTTTTGATGACCAAGATAATTTAGTTGCACAAAGACTTTGCTTTATAAAGCCCAACAATTTAAAAATTGAGAAAGCAGATATTATTGCTCAAAGTTTAAAAACAACCCCACGATCTTTCAATAGTATTGATCTTTCTCCAGAATCTTATTTTAAAAATTATACGGTTTTGGTAAGTGAAGATGATGGCAACAACAATGCTGAAGAAGAAAATTTACTTAGTGGACTTTGGTTAACAGGAGATTTTACTACAAAAATAGATGCACCGGCACAATATTTTTCTAAAAATACCAATAGTGAAGCTTTAGATGCTTTACTTATTTCTGAAAAATGGAAAAGATTTGACTGGAATTCTGTCCTTAGCGGATCTGTACCTGCCATTAAAAATAATTCGCCAAAATTTCTTTCTTACAGGATAAAACCCATTAAAGATAACGCAATAGTTAGAGATGCTGCTGTAACTTTAGCCTTAAAGTTAGGTAACAATCCACCTGAGATTAATCTGTTTAAAACGGATCAAAATGGCTATGTGTATTTAGATAATCTTAACTTTAATGAACCTTTGAGTGTTTCGTTATTTGTAAATGCAGAAAAGGGAAAGGAATCAAATACTGATAATCTATTTGTTACAGCAGAACCTTTGATAAATCCTACAGAGTTTAAAGGCAATTTCCCCGGTACAAAATACAAATTGGTGAAAGCTACAGAGAACAGGAAACTATCTCCTTCCATTTCCAGAGCCATCAACACTCAGAAAAACACTAAAAAAACAGAGAACGTTGATGTACAAATTGAAGAGGTAAAATTAGTAGGAAAGAAAAAGGATCCGAAAGAAGAATTGGACAAACAGCTTTCCACCGGAATGTTTAGTTCGATCAATTCTACCATCTTTGACTTCGTCAATGAAGACCAGCACGTTTCAGGATCGAATAATATTTTTGACTGGCTACAGGGAAGAGCGGCCGGATTAACATTTCAAAGAGATAATTCAGGAGTGAACGTTCCTTACATCCGCAACAGCCAAGCTAAAGTTTACTTAGATGAAGTACAAAGCGATGCTAGTATGATTGCAAGTCTTCCGGTAACCAACATTGCCATGGTAAAAATTATCAAAGGAGCTGGATTAATTGGTGATGCCGTATTAATTTACACCATGAAAGGGAATATGAAATCTAAAAGTAATGAAAAAGCAGCCCCAAGTAATAATTTAGCGATCATAAAAGGATATGATAAACCTTCGGAATTCCCTATTGAAATGATTGATAATGATTCTCCTGTGAAAATCGAAAATGATAGCAGGGAAACCCTTTATTGGAATCCGAATCTATTTGACAGTGATTATGTTCCTCCAAGAATTAAATTCTTTAATAATGATAGCGCAAAACAATACAAAGTACTTATCATAAGTTTTGACGAAGATGATAATTTACTTTATGAGCAGGAAATCTTAAAATAATTTTTCTAAGAAAAAATTAGAAAACAATATTATCTTACTTCATTACAGACATCAAGTTTTTTCTTGATGTCTTTTTTATTCTATTCATTATCTTACAAAAAACAACAAATTAATTTAGAATTAATCCTTATCTCACACCTCTTTTTCATTGAATATTTCGTATTTTAGTAAGCATAAATCACAAAAATTAAGCTTATGAAAGCAGTACGTTTTTTTGGACATAAAGATGTCCGTGTAGTAACCGATATGGAAAAACCTACCCCAAAAGGAGATGAAGTTTTATTGAAAATCGGAGGAGCCGGTGTTTGTCACTCCGATCTTCATATCATTGATGAAGGAACGGTAGGCGGTTCTGTATTTACATTAGGACATGAAAATGCAGGTTGGATAGAAGAGATGGGCAGCGATGTTCAGGGATATAAGAAAGGCGATGCTGTTTTGGTTTACGGACCTTGGGGATGCGGACACTGCAAACCTTGCCAACAGTCTAAAGAAAACTATTGCGATCACCAATCTGAAATGGCTTACGGAGGAGGTTTAGGACTTGACGGAGGTATGGCTGAATATATGCTTGTTCCTTCTTCGCGCCTTTTGGTTCCTATTCATGATTTAGATCCTGTAATTGCCGCTCCGCTCACCGATGCTGCACTTACCCCTTATTCTGCCATTAAAAGATCAATCAGCAAATTAACCCCTGATGAATATGTCGTAGTTATTGGTGTTGGAGGTTTAGGACATGTCGCGTTACAGATTCTAAGAGAAATTAGTTCCAGTACGATCATTGCATGTGATGTAACAGAAGAGAAACTCGCTTTTGCAAAAGAACTAGGTGCTTCACATACAATCAATTCTAAAGACGAAAATGCTGCGGAACAGATTCAAAAAATCACAGGAATTAAAAAAGCTAAAGTAGTGATTGACTTTGTAGGAGCTACTTCCACAATTGAACTTGGGACTAAAATCGTAAGCTTAGATGGTGATCTTACGATTGTTGGATTAGGCGGCGGACATTATCAATACAGTATGTCGGGGCTTCCGTTTGGGGTAAGTATGACCAATCCGTATTGGGGATCAAGAGTGGAATTGATGGAGGTGGTAGGATTAGCCCGTCAGAAAAAGATTCATATCGAAATTGAAAAATATAAATTAGATCAGGCCAATGAAGTTTATGATCGAATGAGAAACGGAAAAATAAAAGGAAGAGCCGTACTTATTCCATAAGATCATAACTCATAAAAAAATAAAAAGCCGGAGGTAAATATTTACTTCCGGCTTTTTTATTTCTTCTCATCTCTTTATAAAAATCAATCGGCCTTTTAAACAAAGTTAATTAAGCCTTTTGAACAAAGTGAAACACTTGAATCCACTCTAATTTTGTCCTATAAATAACACGTAAATTTATTTAAAATGGAAAACAATAATTATCAGGGAGCAAAACAATTCCCAATCGGTTCAGGCTTTAATTCAAAATCAACAGCAAGCGAAGTCATTGAAAATATTGATCTTACCGGGAAAATAGCCATCGTCACTGGTGGAAACACAGGAATAGGATTAGAAACGACACGAGTATTAGCAGCAGCCGGAGCTACAGTAATTGTACCCGCTCGAGATGTAGAAAAAGCAAAGAAAAATATGGAAGGCATTACCAATGTAGAAATTGCCTCAATGGATTTACTATCTCCTGCATCTATTGATGAATTCGCAAAACATTTTATCGCTTCAGAAAGACCTTTACACCTATTGATCAACAACGCGGGTATCATGTGGGTACCATTACGCAGAGATGAACGTGGCATAGAATCACAACTTGCTACCAATTATTTAGCCCCCTTTCAACTCACCTCCAAATTGTGGACTGCATTAAAAAAGGCCAATGGAGCACGAGTAGTTAATGTTTCTTCCCATGGACATCATTTTGCCCCCTTCAACTTTGATGACCCCAATTTTATGAATAGAGAATACGAAACTTTACAGGGGTATGGACAATCTAAAACCGCTTTAAATCTTTTTTCAATGGAACTGGATGTGCGTGGACAATCTTCAAATATCAGAAGTTATGCTGTTCATCCAGGTTCTATTGGCGGAACAGAGCTTGGCAGAGAAGCTCCGCTAGAATTATTTCAAAAAATGGGTTTTGTGGATGAACAAGGCAATATGTTACCAGAAGTTGCGGCATCATTAAAGACCATTCCTCAGGGAGCATCTACAACAGTATGGTGTGCAACGAGCCCTTTATTAGACCATATTGGAGGAGTATATTGTGAAGATGGGGACATTGCTGAACTCTCATCGGATATAGCCTCTCAAAAAGGAGTTAATCCTTACTCCTTAGACAAAACCAATGCAAAAAAACTCTGGAAATTAACGGAAGAAATGACGGGTATTCAATTCAATCCATAAACTCATACAATATGAATAATGGAGTTCTAGCAAAACTAATTCATGCATTAAGAAGAAAGGCAAACTGAGATTTCGCCTTTCTTACTTTCAAAAGATGATCCTTTAAACAAAGTCAATTCATGTTATTTCTTATCTTTACTTTATTGATTTCCTTTATAAAAAAGCAAAAATCATGGAATACCAAGCACGATACATCACCGAAGATATAAAGCTTTCCAGCTATGAGGACAAGTTTTTCAAGTCAGACATCATGTTTGATCAGCATATGTTGGTATGGTTTCTTTCCGGTGAAACTAAGATCGTGCAGGCAGATGCTACGTATTTCTTCGGAAAAGGCGATATTTTTTTGATCCCGAGAAATCAATTGGCAACAATTATCAACTATCCTAAAGATGGTGAACCGCACAAAACCGTAGTCATGCATTTATCATTGGAAACACTGAAGAAGTTCTATGCCAACAAAAATATCAATCCGCAACCACAAAAATCGCAGAAGATTTTTAGTTTTAATAATCACCCATTGTTAGAAAGCTGTTTAGCATCACTCATCCCCTATTTTGAGATGAAAGATCTCCCTGAAGACATTGCCTCGATTAAAATTACAGAAGCCATAAGCATCCTCAGAACATTAGATCAAGAGATCGATCATGTACTCGCTAATTTTGAAGAACCCGGGAAAATTAATCTGGTTGACTACATGGAAAAAAATTTTATGTTTAATCTTCCCCTCGAAAAGTTTGGTTATCTTACAGGCAGAAGTCTTACCACATTCAAACGCGATTTTAAAAAGGCCTTCACTATGACTCCACAACGGTGGCTAACTCATAAACGGCTGGAGCTTGCCTATTATCAGCTTACGGAAAATAAGAAAAAACCTCTGGAAGTCTGTTATGAAGTAGGATTTGAGAATCTTTCCCATTTTTCTTTTGCCTTCAAGAAACAATTTGGATTGGCTCCCAGTCAACTCAGTAGCATTTCCTAAAGTTTAAAAATTAATTTAATTACAGATTTTGAGAAATTAAAGCATTTAAAATCAACTACAAATCTTTGTATCGTCGTCGTATACGATTATTTAAAATAGAAGTATCAAAAAAAGTACTATTTTTGTGAGAAATTGTAAATGTTGTTTAATAACATATTTATTATTAAATTAGACATACCAATTTATGAAATATTAAAATTCACTCAAATGAAAAAAATAATTCTACTCCTTACTTGTACGTTCGGTATTTCGGTTTTCTCACAAATCAAAGTACTAAAGAACGAGACTTTAGTAGAGATTGGAAAAGATAATTCTGTAGGTTTATTCAAAAAAGACGATAAATTCACTATTAATTATCAGGATCTCAATACCAGTAACCTCAATACGTTCAGGTCATTTTCTTTTTTAGATGTAAATGGAGATGTACAGGGCTTATATAAATTAATCACAGATGGTTTTATAGACCAGCCTTCGGGGAATATCACATTGGAATTGCCTAATGACATTATTGAGCTACATTATGAAAAAAACTACGGGCAACCTACCGTTCAGTTTATTCAGTACATCAATAAGAATAGAAAATACGTAGGAAAATCGCAGTTTTTAAATAAAAAACAGATCGATAAAATTTTCGGAGTCGGAACTGCAAAAACAGCTTTATATAAGCCGACTGCACATGCGAATTTAACTCCTGTCAATCCAATGCCTGCTCCGGACACACCAAAGGCATCCTCTACGAAAGGCAAGAAATCAAAAAAATAATCAATAATACTCAACTCATTCTATCCGGATGAGTTTTTTATTTTTATTTTTGTAAAAAAGATTCCCATCAGATTATGTCTCTTCAAATAACTAATTTAACGAAAAAGTTTGCAGAACAAACTGCACTTAACAATATTAATATTTCAATTGATAAAAACGAAATCATTGGTCTTCTAGGTCCCAACGGAGCCGGAAAATCTACACTTATGAAATCTATTGTTGGTGCACTTACAATAGATGAGGGCGAAATTATTTTCAACGGAAAAAACATCACAGAACAGGAAATTGAAAGTAAGAAAAAAATAGGTTTCCTTCCTGAAAACAATCCGTTGTATCTGGAGATGTATGTAAAAGAATATTTACAATTTGTTGCCAACATTCACAAAATTCCTTCTTCAAGAGTCGATGAGGTGATCGAGCTGGTAGGAATCACTCCTGAAAAATCTAAAAAAATAGGACAACTTTCCAAAGGATATAAACAAAGAGTAGGTCTTGCACAAGCCATCATTCACCAACCTGATTTATTGATTCTGGATGAACCAACCAATGGTCTTGATCCCAACCAAATCATTGAGATCAGAAATGTGGTAAAGGAAATTGGTCAACAAAAAACAGTTTTGCTTTCTACACACATCATGCAAGAAGTAGAAGCACTTTGCTCCCGTGTAATCCTTATCCACAAAGGAAACATTCTCCAGGATTGCCCTATTGATGAATTTAAAGGCAAATTTGAAAGTTTAGAAGAAGCTTTTGCAAGTTATACCGCATAAAATGAAAATGCCCGAAAATTTCGGGCATTTTTTTATTCTTTCATTATATATCCAATTGGGGCTGTAAGCTTTAAAAATTCATATTTTTTATAATGAATCCAAAATTTATTTCTATTTCTAAGATCTTGATTCAAGTAAACAGTATCTTTTCGAGGCAAAAGCACAACATGTATATCAGAACCTATTACTCTTATTTTCTCACTTGCAAAATGTATGTTTACTAATTCTTTTTTTGAAAAATTTGAACTCTTCTGAATCATTGTTGCCGTTTTAATATTTTTCACCAGTTCATTTTTAACTAAATGATTACGAACATTCATCATTAAAAAAAGTAAAATGAGACTCATAACCATACCCAAGAAAGCTTTAGATTCTTTTTTAATAATTTTACAATAAATTCCAACAATAGAGAAAATAATAAAACTAACAGTTAGAATCGCTATAATAAACAGAACTACATAAATCATTTTAATATTACTAAAAATTTAACCATTCAATTTTGTTTAAAATTAAGAGTTTTCATCCGTGTTTTCATTACTTACAGGAGCACTTTCAACGCTTTTCTTTTGAACCTGTTCTAAAAGCTGAAGTCCCAAAAGCCCACTAATTCCACCATTCGCAGAATCACCATTCCCTCCGATCAACACTTCAGGCATAATTCTCACATTCTGATTGGCAATATTTTCCATGATTTTCAATTGGGTAAAATTATTTCCACCCATTGCTTCCACAGATAATTTGTAAGATTCCGCATTCGATTTACCGATTGCCAGGATTTTTTCTGCTTCAGCATTACCTGTTAATGAAATCTGTTCCGCACTGGCTTTTGCTAACAACTCTATTTTCTCGGCTTCTGCTTTTGCAAGAAGTCTTGTTTTTTCGGCTTCACCGGTTGCTAAGAGCTTCAATCTGTCTCCTTCTGCATTTGCCTGTAATCTTACGGAATTTGCGTCTCCCGTGGCTTTTTTAACGGATGCATCAGCAATTCTCTCTGCAATTACAACCCCTTGATCTGCTTTTACGATTTCTTTCTGCATATCAGCAACAGCGGTTTCTTTTTCTAAAGCCTGACGTGTTTCCTGAGCCAACATTTCGGTTTCGTAGGTGATTTTTTGTTCTTCCGCCAATTTTCTGTCTGTTAAGGTTTTCATCAAACTTTCAGGAGGAACAATTGCCCCGATCAACGTATCAACCGCATTTACATTATACTGTTCCAAAACACTGCTGATATGATCTTTCGCCGACTGCTGTCTTTCTTTACGAGTTCCTAAAAATGCAATGACATCACTATCCTGAGCAGAATTTCTGAAATAATTTCCAATGGTGGGTTCTAACACCTGACTGACAAGATTGATCATATTCCCGAAACGGGCAATCACTTTTGGAGCTTCATAAGTCGGGATATGGATGATTTGTGACACGTCAAGATTGAAAGGGAAACCGTCTTTACTTCTTACCGTAATGGTAGAAAGGTTTTTATCCAGTTGGTGAGATTCACTTCTTTCATAAGCCCAGTTCAGTACCAAATTGGTCGTAGGAACAAGTTCTACTTTCATAATATAAGGATTGATCGGATATTTTCCGGGACCAATAGGTTCTGCCCAAACTCCTTTATGACCTTTTTCAACAATATTTCCATGTTTAAAATCAACACCGCTCAAATCTTTACCTTCTTCTCCTACATAGCTGATAATCACCCCAACATGACCAATTGGAATTTCCGTCATTCTCACCATTTCAACTTTTGTAAACCAAGGGTTTAAGAAATAAGAACCTGCCAAAATCACCTGCTCCTGAAGACCTTTATATCCTCCGTTATTTAAAAAAGTATCAACATCCTGAAATTTATTATGATCGTTAATAATTTTCCCGGCAATCTGCCCTTCTTCCAAAGGACTTCCTTCCATTGTTGTAATAATTCCCACTGCATTATCCGGAATCTGAGTCATATCAGTTAATTCCATTTCAAACAATAAGGTATTGATTCTGTAAGATCCCGGTGCAATGATTGCAGTCTGGCGGCCTTTTCTTCCTCCGTTCTTTAAAAAAGCTTCCGCATCCTGAAAAGAATCGCAATCGACTTTTCTTCCTAAAATCCTTCCGGTTTCCAGCTCCATACCGTCTTTAGCCAATAACAATCCTATTTTCCCGGTTGGGATTACAGTAAAAGGCTGAAAATCGATAGAATACTGCCAAATCCATTTCCCAAAATAGACTCCGGGAGCTAATGTCTGTGCCTGAAAACCTGCTTCACCGTTGGTGGCAATAATCCTTCCTTCGGGAAGTTCCTGTTTACCCACCAATACAAATTTCTTGGTAACCAGTCCTATTCTGTCTTGGGGAACAATAATTAATCCAAAGAAAATTCTCAAAATGAATTTGTAGAAAAATACGCACAAAAGTGCAATTACGGCCGGAACCATCCAGCCATGAAAAGCTAATTCCATAGTTTTTTTGTTTTTTGTTTTGATTAAATTTGAAAACAGGGATTGTGCTCTATTTCTTCGGAATACGAAAAAGCAGAGTACGAATTATGTGATAATTCTTTCGAAAAAATTAAGAGATTGAAGGAGGAGATGTATTAAAAATCGTGAAGATGATTTCTGATACTTTTAATAGAAAAAACTTAAAGTTAATTAGTTTCATTTCAATAGTAAAGGAACGAGATCCTTTGGTGATACAAATGTACACAAGAAAAGTAATCCGTTGTTTCAGATGCTGGCGATATTTTATCAACATTATCATAATAAATTGAAAATCAATATTATTATTTTCTAACACAAACATTTAATACCTTTAAAAACCTCTTTTTCAGCACCCTATATTCTTGTTTAAATTTAAAAATTGGCTTTAAATTTGATGAAGTTTAACATCAACAACAAAACATTAAAAAAATGATTAAAAACCTTTTATTCGGAATCGCACTCTGCATTGTTCCGGTATCGTTGGTTTCTGCCAATAATTTTGATCCCAAACCTTATTATACAACAAACAATAAGGGATACACTCAAAACGTTCCAAAAACAGTTATTATTAAAACCAAGAAATTCAAGGTAAGAATTGATAAACAACCTAACGGAAATTACCTGTATCAATCGTGGGGAGCCAATACAAAAATAACGGCAAAACCGAATATGATCATCAGCAATGGAGAATTAACTCCGGATGGATCTGGCGGAAATTACTATTATGAGTTCAATAACAACGGATATATTTATCAGGTCTGGAGAAATTACCTTACAGATTCAGCTAAAAAAGCTCCTTATACGCTCGTTGTGATTAACGATAAAGGAGATACAGTAGTAAAACAAGACGCATATGTCGTTAAACAATAATAAAATCACTCTGGTAAACGCCAGAGTTTTTTTATGTTCCCGATTTCCTTAGTTCTGTATAAAAATGACTTTCATAAAAACTGTCTTTGGCAGCATTATACCCAATATTGAAAATCTGTTCAAGACGGTCTCTTTTTCGTTCAAACGTTCCAAAACTGGATAGTTGTTGAGAGGAAATAAACCAGTCACAATAGTCAAATTTCACCTTCTCAATTCTATAAGAAAGAAGATCATACGAACGTGAAACAATAGCTTTAATTGATTTTAAATCATCAATTTTAGTATCATGAGGTGGGGAAACAAAAACACCGATTAGCTTATCACAATCGTCACGAATAATATCTGCAGGAAAATTATTAAGTACCCCTCCGTCACAAAACATTTCCTCCTGTAAAATATAAGGAGTCGTAATTCCCGGAATAGAACAGGAAGCTATAATGGCATCAGTAACTAAAAAATCTTTGTCAAAGATCTTCTCTGTTCCGGAAACTAATTCTGTAGCGACAATACGTACTTCCTTGTCTAAATCTCCAATCTTCATATCCTGAAAAATCGGCTTTAGGTAATTGTTAAAAATAACCGAAGAAACTAATCCCGGCTGATTGAACGTAAAATGTTTCCAGTTAAAGAAATAAACCGACTGAAAAAAATCAAGGATTTCCTCAGGAGTTTTGCCTACAGCATATAGACATCCCACAATAGAACCTGCACTACAACAAGACAAAATATCTATATCAACATTTTTTTCATGTAGAAATTTTAAAACTCCCGCATGAGCAATACCTTTAGTACCACCGCCCGATAAGACCAATCCTGTTTTTTCAAAATTCATTGAATAAATGTAAGAAAACATCATTACACAACGCATTTAAATATTCTAAATATTTTGTTAATTCTTTACAGCAAAAAACCACAGACAACATCTGTGGTTTTTAATATGTAGAGGGTAACTCTTAATTATTAATATACTTTTCAAAAATTCTTGAGAAATCTTTCTGATTATATTTTTCGAAACTATTAATGTTCCAGTCAAAAATATATTCGTTGATCGCTCTTAGCTCCTGACTTTTCGAAACATTCTCCTGTTTTCCGGAAGCCACTGTTGTGATTGCTTTTTGTATGCTGTCATTAGAAAAATTCAACAAAGAATGGTTGTGATGAACCTCTTGCTGAATGGCTAAAAGCGCTTTATAAAGATCTTTTAACTGATCGATCTGACCTTTTGCAACACTGATCATCATGGGAACATTCCCTATATTAAATGAAATCTCAACATCCAAATCGATTGTTCCCGCAGTTTGCAAAGCAATATTTGAGAAAGGAAACTGATAATATTCGTATCTCTTTAATATTCTCTTTTTATCCAAAGCACTTGCTCCGTCGATGTGGATCAAAGCTCTGTTGGTAAAACAATATTCGTCTCTTTTAGATTTAATCAGGAAAAATATTTTCTCCTGATCTTCAGATAAAATATAATCGTCTGAATCAACTTTATCATAATCCTGAGAAGGAATAATCTTACCTATATCTCCCAATCCTAAAGCTTCTGCAGCTAATTTCTTAAACATAATTTATTTTAATTTGTATTTTATTAAGTGGCTAAAATTAAGAAAATAACTGAGATAAAATCGAAAAAAATTATCTTAGTGCCTGTTTAAATTTCATTAGATATTAAAATTATCATTCATTTTTTGACGCAAAGATTTTGTCTAAAGACTTAATTATTTAAGTGAGCAAAGAAGAATCAACAAGTTGATTAGATGAAGCTGGGTTTTCAAGCTTCGCGAGGCAAATTTTATTTGCCTTTGCTTCCTAAAAATAACCCATATAGCTGAATAAAAACTTTGCGTTTAAAAATAATAGAGCCATAAAAATTTTAAATATCAAATTTAAATAGACTCTTACAAAATGAAAAAACCACAGACAAAATCTGTGGTTTTAATATATTTAAAATTGATTATATCAAATTAAATGTGGATCACTTCTCCGTAAGCAGCAGCTGCAGCTTCCATGATAGCTTCAGAAACTGTCGGATGCGGGTGAATTGACTTAATGATTTCATGACCTGTAGTTTCTAGTTTTCTAGCAACAACAGCTTCAGCAACCATATCTGTAACTCCTTCTCCGATCATGTGACAACCTAACCATTCACCATATTTAGCATCAAAAATAACTTTGATGAAACCATCTGTATTTCCGTTTGCCGTTGCTTTTCCACTTGCAGAAAGAGGGAATTTACCCACTTTGATTTCGTACCCTTTTTCTTTAGCCTGCTTTTCTGTAAGACCTACAGAAGCAACTTCTGGGTGACAGTACGTACATCCAGGAATATTGCCATAGTCGATTTTCTCAACGTGCATTCCTTTGATTTTTTCAACACAAGTAATTCCTTCAGCAGAAGCAACGTGTGCTAAAGCTTGAGTAGGAATCAAATCTCCGATTGCATAATATCCAGGAACTGAAGTTTCGTACCATTCGTTTACTAAAACTCTTCCTTTATCTGTCTGAATTCCTACTTCTTCAAGACCGATGTTCTCGATGTTTGCAGCAATACCAACAGCAGATAATAAGATATCAGCTTCAAGAACGATGTTTCCTTTAGCAGTTTTTACAGTAGCTTTCACTCCTTCTCCGCTTGTGTCAACACTTTCTACAGAAGCATTGGTCATAATTTCGATCCCTGATTTTTTCAAAGATTTCTCTAAGTGTTTAGAGATTTCCTCGTCTTCTACAGGAACGATATTTGGCATAAATTCAACAACAGTTACTTTAGTACCCATTGTATTATAGAAATCAGCAAATTCTACTCCGATAGCTCCAGAACCTACAACGATCATAGATTTTGGCTGCTCAGGAAGAGATAATGCTTGTCTGTATCCGATTACTTTTTTACCGTCTTGAGGTAAGTTTGGCAATTCTCTAGAACGAGCTCCTGTAGCGATAATGATATGAGTACCTGTATATTCAGTTACTTTTCCATCTTTATCTGTAACAGAAACTTTTTTACCTTTTTGTACTTTTGCAGTTCCTAAAATAACGTCGATTTTGTTCTTTTTCATCAAGAATTCAATCCCTTTGCTCATTTTAGATGCAACACCACGGCTTCTCTGAATTACGTTTGGAAACTCAAAGCTTGCTTCCACTTTGTTCAAACCATAATCTTCAGCATGGTTAATATAATGAAAAACCTGAGCAGACTTCAACAAAGCTTTAGTTGGAATACATCCCCAGTTAAGGCAAATTCCTCCTAAATTTTCTTTTTCGATAATTGCAGTTTTGAAACCCAATTGTGCCGCTCTAATTGCAGTAACATATCCACCAGGACCACTTCCGATGACAATAATATCGTAATTCATTAGTTTAAAATTTTTATGCGAATTTAAGGAAAAATATTGGATGAAGCACGTTTCTGGAAAAACGTGAAGCAATGCATAACAATTACTACTTTCATTTAATTTTAAACAAAAAAGAGAACACAAAAAGCATTCTCTTTCAATAAATTTTACTTTAATTTAAAAATTTCATAAAACCGAAAGTATAGAATTAATCGATTTCGATTTTACTATTTCTAAAAAATATATGATTATTATAACTGTTTAAGCAATTTTTTCTGACTTTGATATTTTTCATCCAACGCTTTCAGCTGATCTCTTTTCATTTTTTTCGTTGCCAACGGGTGATTTAAAATTGCTTTTCTTTCTGCGTTATATCTTTTATCCAGTTCTTGTCTTTTATGAGCGATAAGTTCCTTTTTCGTAGGATGTGGCGGCAGCTCCTGAGCAAGAACATTCATAGATAAACCTAATAACAATACGATTGATATGAATAACTTTTTCATAATATTTATTTTTTATTTCACTTAGGTTACCCTATAAATATTACAGATATCATACCAATATTGAATTTTGCTTTAGATACAAGGATTGATAAACATTATTCTATTTCAATATTTTGCTTCAAAGGCAGATTTTTAGAATAATTTCCAACAAAAATTCTGTACATTCCTTTTTCCACGATCCAGTTCTTTTTCTCGTCTAAAAACTGTAATTCTTTCACAGGAACTTCAATTGAAATTTGCTTTGATTCACCAGGTTTCAACTCCACTTTTTGGAAACCTTTCAACTCAATAATCGGTCTTGAAACTGAAGCCAATAAATCTTTTACATATAATTGTACGACTTCGCTTCCAGCTTTTGAACCTGTATTTTTCACATTCACTTTTGCAATGATCGTATCGTTTTCAGAATATTTTGTTTTATTTAATTGTAAATCAGAAATTTCGAAAGTCGTATAACTCAGTCCAAAACCGAAAGGATACAATGGTTCTCCACTCAAATCATGGTAATCGTTTCCTCTTCCTGTCGGATGATGATTGTACGTCAAAGGCAATTGTCCTTCCTCAATTGGGAACGTAATCGGTAATTTCCCTGAAGGATTTTCTACACCGAAAAGCACTTTTGCTACGGCATTTCCGCCTTCTTCTCCAGGATACCAAACGTCTAAAATCGCTCCTACTTTATCTTTCCAATCCGTTGTTTTGATCGCAGAACCGCCCACCAAAACAACTGCTGTTGGCTTATTTAATTTTGAAACTTCCTGAATAAATTGTTCCTGGTTTCCTGGAAGACTCAACGAAGAACGATCCTGAAATTCACCTTCATGAATTCCAGCTGTAACGATGATGTAATCTGCATTTTGAGCCAACTTTAAAGCATCATTAAATTCTTTTTTATAGTCATTCAGACCATAATTCCAGATTAATTCGATGTTTGCTTCTCCTCTATTTTCATGAAATTCAATGACAATATCAGATTTTTGACCTTTAACAAAATCAACTGCAACTGTTTTTGTTGAATAACTCAATTTTTCCCAATTATCAATCAATAATTTTCCATTTAAATACAATCTGAAACCATCATTTCCACGAAGTCCCAATTGATATTTTCCGGAATTCGGAGCTTCCAGTTTTCCAGTCCAACGCACACTGTAATTGTCGGGCTGCAGTTTTTCAGGATTTGGAGAATATAAAGTCCATTTAAAATTTAACTGCTCATCCTGTTTTTCAAAAGCAGGATTTCCTTTTAAATCGGAATTGGAAAAATAATTTCCTTCCAACCCTTTTTGATTATCCGAAGATAAAAACTCGGTCGGAACTGTTACAAATTGCTTCAAACTCCAATCAATTCCTTTTGAATAATTGACTTCGATATTTTTATTTTTAGCGAAATTTTTAATTCCATCCAAAATACTCACCTTCTTATTTCCCGGCCCGGAATAACCGCCTAATCTCGCATCAACAGCATCGGTTCCAACCACCAAAATCTTTTTATAATTTTCAGAAATAGGAAGCGTCTTGTTATTATTTTGAAGCAAAACAAAAGATTCAACAGCCGTTTTTTCCGCTAAAGGTTTATGATTGATTTTCTTTAATTCTTCAATATTTTTAGTCGAAACATAAGGGTTTTCAAACAATCCTAATTCAAATTTCGCTCTTAAAACTCTTACCACCGCATCATCAATTCTTTCCTGTGAAATTCTTCCATCCAAAAACGGCGGAATAAACAACTTATAATGTTGATATTCGGTTTGGAAAATCACATCAAGTCCTGCATTAATTGCCTGTGCAGAAGCATCATCGTAATCTTTCGCCGTAAAATGCAGAACATTTGCACCGCCAACCGCACTTGCATCGCTGATCACAAAACCTTTGAAATTCCATTCATTTTTTAATTTTTCGGTCAATAACCAATGATTTGCTGTAGAAGGTCTTCCATCCAATAAATTATAAGAAGTCATCACCGAATGACTTTTCCCTTGATTAAAAGCCTTTTGAAAAGGAATTAAATGAGTTTCTTCCAAATATCTTTTGCTCCAATGAATCGGATATGAATCTCTTCCGCCTTCCCCAACATTCGCTAAAAAATGCTTTGGAGTTGTAATAATTCCCTGATTTTCAAAAGAAATAACGAAATTCACACCCATCACGGAAGTCAAAAAAGGATCTTCACCGTAAGTTTCTTCGGTTCTTCCCCATCGAACATCGCTCGCCAAATTCACAACCGGAGTCAAAATCTGACGAATTCCTCTCAATTTAGATTCTTTTGCAATGGCTGTCGAAACTTGTTTCATCAACTCAGGATTGAAGGTTGCCGACAAACCAATCGCCTGTGGAAAAGCTGTCGCACCTTCACGCATCAATCCGTGCAAAGCCTCATCAAAAGGGATAATTGGGATTCCCAATCGAGATTCTTCCACAAAATATTTCTGAATTGCATTGATTTTTTTCGCCAATCTTTCCGCATCTTCATTCGCATTGTATTTCAACAATTGTCCGGCAACTCCACCACCCTGATTTCCTGCGCTCACCTGCAATCCGAAAATTCCGTGAGCATATTGACCTTTCGGAACATTATCCAAATCTCCTGGAATCATGAAGCATTGCCAGAATTTCTCTTCCGGGGTCATACGTTTCAGCAAATCCTGAACCCTTGCTTCTATAGGTTGTTTTGGGTCTTTGTATAAAGGTTTTTGAGCGACAATAAATGTAGTGCTCAATAATGAAATTACTGTAATTTTAAATCTAAGTTTAAAATGCATAGCAAAATAATTTTATTTTAATGATGTTCTTTTGCCTTGAAGCAAAAGAACCAAAAATTCAAGACTTGGAACTCTCCACTAAAAATTAAAATTTAATCCTAAAATTCCCAAAACTTGCGCGAATTCAATATTCATTCTTCGGTTCAATATTCGTGTCGCGCTTCAAACAATGGGAATTTCTTAACGGATTAAGTTTTAATTTTCTTAACGCTTCGATTTCCTAAGTCGTTTTAAAGACAGTTTATAGTTACTGTGTAATTTGTATTACGGTTGAATATTTTAATTGAGTTCTTTCTTTTGGTAAATTGAGTTCAATTGAATTTCCTGATTTTTTCCATTGAATTTTGTTTGATAATCCTAAAATTTTCACAGATTTTGGTTTAAAATTATCCGGAATTGTAAAACTTAATGTTGATGGAGATTCATAATTTGTTTTTTCATCCAAGTGAAAAACATTTACTGTTTTACCGTCTTTGCTTTGTGTGTAATAAAAGTTTCCGTCATGATAAGGAGCAATACTTCTCGTCGCAAAAACTGCCGACTGGTTTTTATCCATCCAACCTGAAATTTCATTTAATCTTTCATACACAATTGGATCGTAATCTCCGTTTGGTCCGGGAGCAATATTCATCAGATAATTTCCACCTCTCGAAATAATTTTAATTAAAGTTTCGATGATTTTTTGAGACGATTTATAATTGTCATTCGGAACATACGAAAACGAATCTCCCATCGTAATGCAGCTCTCCCAAGGAATAGAAAGCACTTTTTCCGGAACGGCTTGTTCGGGTGTTACATAATTTTCCCACTTTCCGGGAACGGTACGGTCTACAATGATAATTCCGGGTTGATTTTTTCGAGCCATCGTTCCGATTTTATCCATGTCGATATCCTGTTCAACCTTGATGGTTCTTTGCCATTCAACATTCGGATCAATGGTGTGAAACGGACGAACCCAACCTCCATCTAACCAAAGAATATCAACTTTACCGTAGTTTGAAGTGATTTCATTTAATTGATTAAAGGTGAAATTCTTGAAATTATTCCATCTTTCAGGGTACTTTTTAGGATCGTAATTTACATTTCGGTCTTTCGGCGGAAAATATGACCACCAATAATCATCTGAATGCCAATCGGGTTTTGAAAAATAAGCTCCGATTTTGAAACCGTCTTTTCGGAATGTATTAAAAACTTCTTTCACCACATCCGCTTTTGGATTTTTGGAGAAAGGTGTTTTCGAAGAAGTTATTTTATAGTCAGACT
This sequence comes from Chryseobacterium taiwanense, assembly GCF_000813825.1. GTDB lineage: Bacteria > Bacteroidota > Bacteroidia > Flavobacteriales > Weeksellaceae > Chryseobacterium > Chryseobacterium taiwanense. The sequence continues at coordinate 484,066 of NZ_JWTA01000005.1, read as the reverse complement.
GTTGCGTATCGAACATCGCAAAACCATCGTGGTGTTTTGTGGTAAAAACCACATACTTCATTCCAGCTTTTTTGGCTGCATCTGCCCATTTTTGTGGATTGAACTGAGTCGGATTGAAAGTCGTCTGAAGATTTTCATAGTTTTTCACGTATTCGTAGTAAGATTTTCCGTGTTCAGATTTTCTTTTCGTCCAATCTTCATCTTCCGGACATAAACTCCAACTTTCGACAATTCCCCATTGACTGTATGTCCCCCAATGCATAAAAAGTCCGAATTTTAAATCCTGCCAGTTTTCAAGATTCTGAACAACAAGCGGATCTGTCGGTTTTTGATAGCCTTCTGAAACATTATGTGCCTGAGAAAAAAATGTTGATGATATGAGTAATGATGAGAAAAATAAGGTTTTCGTTTTTGGTCTGATTGACATTGAAGTTTAGTTTTTGCTAATTTAATCATCATTTATTAAAATCGCAAAAAGCTTAAATATTTTAGGCTAAGGTTGAGATTTAAATTAAGATAAATCAAAAAACATTTACAAATTCACAAAAACACCCTTATCATACTTTTATTAAATTTTCAAATGCAGAATCGATTTCAGAATAAGAGAATTTAAAACCACTATTCATTAATTTATCTGGATAAACATTTCTACTTTTTAATAATAATTCCGTTTCAGTATTTAAAAATAAGGAAGCGATTTCCAATTGCCAGACTGGTGCATTTAATCCAAATGGAACCTTCATTTGCTTTCTTAATTCCTTCATAAATTCTTCATTAGGCAAAGGCTTGGGAGCCGTAATATTGATTTCTCCTGAAATATTTTCATTGTAAATTATAAATTCTATAGCCTTGCAAAAATCATCAATGTGAATCCAACTTATGTTTTGATTTCCTCTTCCCTGCTTTCCACCCAAACCAAATTTTGTCATCATCTTTAGTTTAGGAAAAGCTCCGCCATTGTTACCTAAAACAATAGAAGTTCGCAAAGCTACTTTTCGTATATTTTCTGTTTTTGTTTTAAAAAATTCGTTTTCCCAACTTTTACAGATATTCATTGAAAAATCATCGCCAATGATTCCGTTTTCTTCTGTATTTAAATGATTTTCAGAATGAACATAAATAGTTGCCGAACTTGCATTTAACCAGATTCTAGGTTTATTGATACATTGATCGATTGATTGTTGGAGAACTTTTGTACTTTCGATTCTTGAAGAATAAATTTCCTCCTTATTCTTTTCGTTGTATCTGCAATCAACAGATTTTCCGGTAAGATTGATAAGAACATCTGAACCTTCAATCAAACTTCCCCAATCACCTAGAGTTTTTGCATCCCAATAAATTTCATTTTCACGTTTTGGATTTCGGGTTAAAATAAACACCTGATTTCCTTTTTCTGTAAAATATCTTTCGAGGTTTTTTCCTAAAAAGCCCGTTCCGGCAGCGATGATTATTTTCATGGTATTTTGTTTAATGATTTATTGTTAAAATTTTACATGAGATGCTTCGACTTCGCTCAGCATGACATCGCTAAAACTTATCTCTTTAATTGCTTAACAAAAAAAATGATCCAAAACTTTTTACTTTTTACTTGGCTCTTTTTACTTTCAAACTAAATATTTCTTAGTTTTCACTTCAATTTCAGAGCCTTCTGCTAGCATCACGGAAATTGGTTTCTGATGATTTAAATATTCAAAATCATTTCCGTAAATGGCTTTAAAATCGATTTCTAATTGATGATTTTTAACTAAATAATACTCCCATTTTGGATGGCAGACTTCATATTCTGAAGTTTTATTTTCTTTTTTTGTAAAGCCGTAATAATGTTCTGTAATGAATTCAAATTCGGAATGGGGTTCCATTTTTAAGGGTTCATTCTCAGCTTTAATTTCAATAGAATGCCATGTTTTATCTTTCCACGAGTATTTTATTAGTAACTCTTTATCATTTTGATCAATTGTATTTTTCATTGGCATTGTTTTATAATTTTCTTTATAGATAGAATTGGCAACAAAACTTAAAGCCTGTTTTGGTACAATTTCTTTGATGAAAACCACCCCTCTTTTCCATTCGTTTCCTTCTTTTTTCTTTACGTAAAATCTTAAATTAACTTCTTCAAAGTTTCGATGAAAAGGAATCGGAAGACCTAATAGTTTTGTATTTAAAAACATAAAACCAACAAGACTTACGTAACATTTTCCTTGATAGAAATCGAGTTCTGTACCAATTGGAAGATATTTTTCTAAGATTTCTGGATTGATTTCGTAATTAATGATGGCTAGTTTTCGCCATTCGGCTTTTAGGAAGTTCATTGTGTTTGTTTTTTAATTAATTCTTGATTTTTATGCTGAGATGCTTCGACAGGCTCAACATGACATATTTCTAATACTAAGTTTTGACGCTCGCTTCGCTCGCGTTTTTATCCTATTTTTCTAATCTCATTCTCCCTATTTTCTGCCAGAGTTTTTATCAATTTATTTCGTTCTAAAAGAAAGTTTTTCATATAATTTGTAAGAAAAAATTTGTTGAACATTTTTCCGATCATTCCGAAAGGGGATTCAAATTCAAAAATATCTGTCATGATTGTGTTTTTACCTTCCTGCGTGAAAATATGTTGATGTTTCATTGATTTAAAAGCTCCTTTCTGCATTACATCTACAAAATGATGTGGTTTATTCATACTAATAATTTTGGTAGTTAATGTCTGATAAACTCCTAAATGTTTTGCTCTCCAGGTTACAGTTTCGCCTTGTTCTATTAATCCTGAAGTTCGTCCTGCAATTGCTTTTTCATTGGTTTTAGAAGTTGACATTTGGTGTAAATCAATATTTCTAGATAGGTCGAAAACAGTTTGAATATCCGCTTCGATTATTGTACTTAAATGGATTCTGGACATTTTTTTAAAATTTTGTTTAATAAAGATGCTTCGACAAGCTCAGCATGACATCTCTACTATTTTTTATCAAGGCTTATTTAAAAGGTTTGCTTCTTATTCAATTCAGGTAAAACGTTGTCGATTCTTTCTGCCAATTTTGGAAGTTTTATGGTGGGAACAGCCGGAAAAAGATGGTGTTCCATATGATAAAACATACTGAATGTTAATTTATTTTTCCAAAATCCGCGTTGAGTTCTTGCTATGTTTGGATTTTCATGGGTATCATGATGAACTGTCCAGACTGCAAAAAATGCCATTAAAAGTTCTCCGAAAAACATAACTAAAATATGATACTTCAGAAAATTAATCTGAAAATAAAACACAATAAAGGCAAATACTAAAATTGAAATCAGCTCAAAAGCCATATCTCTTTTGTAGTATTTATTAGCTTTTTTGAAAGTAATCCAATGAATCAAAAACATATGTTTCGGTCCATACAAAATCGCTTCGTACCATTTCATGGAAGCTGATTTCCCCTCATAATCTTCTTCGGAAAGACAGTATTTATGATGTCTGATATGATTGAATTTCACCGCATGAATCGACGCCATCATTGAAATACTATTTAAATACATTGACAACCAAGTGAGAAATTTCCCTGTTCCCAATGAGTTGTGAAAACCATTGTGAACCTGTCTCAAAGCGGTCAGAAAATAAAATCCGGAAAACGGAAGTGCCACCCAATAATATCCTTTATAAGCTAGAAATAAGGAGATGAAAAACCAAGGTAGACTGATGTTATTTTCAACCAACATTTCCTTTGTAGAAAGGTATTTTAAATCTTTCCATTCCACTTTTTTTATTAATTCTGTATGTTTCATTTTTTAGTTTTTTAGAGAGTAATCCAAATTAATGTTATTAAAACAATGATTCTGAAAATCATCCATGAAAGTGTCGGCAGAAAGTTTAGTTTTAAAATTCTACATCTTCTGATATGTTCCAAAAACATGATCAATACTACAATTCCAAAGTAGATCATTGATGAGATTGAATTTAGATTTAAAAATAATCCGGGAATTAACAACAGAGTTCCAATGAGAGAAACTGTCATCATATTTCCTAAATAATTCCATGTTTTATCTTTTAAATAAGATTTTAAAAATAGAGTCTGCCAAACGATTTGTCCTGCACAGATTGTAAATTCTCTCCAAAAATTCTGACTTAAGCCCAAACCTAATTTTGTTGAAAATAAACTTAAAATATATCCTGATAAAATGACTACAAAAACCATGTAAGCAACTCTATACTTGAAGTTAAAATCAGGAACACAGGCTTCTTCCGTCTGATCTTTCGCTGAAGGGATAATCTGTTTTCTGTTATAGGAAACGAAAGAATACAGCTTTTTGAAAAACCAATATAAAGGTGCTATTCTTGCTATTTTTTCTAGTAACGGAAATGAATTCCCTATAATTAAAAGCAAAGAATCCAATCCGTAAACTACTCTATTTTCATTATGATCTACCAAAGCAATTTCGTTTTTTGCACGATGAACATCAATCAATGCTTTATTTTTTAAACTCAGTTCTGTAAAGGCTTCTCTACCATTTTTATCCAACATTCCGGATTTTATGAAACCTTTTGAATAGATTTTGCACATTGGGCATTCATTGTCGTAGATGAGGGTGTGATTTTTAAGAGTTTTCATTGTGTTTATTTTTGAGATTTGTAAGCTATGTAAGTATAAATGATATAAGAAATTGCAAGAAACGGACTGTAAATGAATCCAAAGAAAAGTATGTAGAAAAATATTTCGCCAACTTTTTCAATTTGAGAGTCATAGAAATATATTAACCAAACAGGGATAATAAAGATTCCATATAAAATGTACATCAGATTTTTAGGATATTTTAATCCTAGGCGAATTAAATAACTTAATAATTGAATTCCTCCCATTACATGATAAAATAGCAGAAAGTAATTTTCAAAAATTAAGTCATAATGTTCAATAACAAGCCATCCAATGATATATGCAATGAAAATTGTGGACTGAAAATAAAAATCATATTTCAAGAATGCTTTCATGGTTATAAATTTTAAAAAGTTACTTTTTTATTTTTCCCACTGAAGTAAAAAATCAGGAATAAATGAATGATTAAATTTTTCATAATTATAGTTAATTTTATATTTTCAGTAATTTTTGAAATTCATTATCAAATAAAAAATCAATTTCTTTTTACATGCAAGATTTCAACCATATCCAAGTATCTTTTGTGAGATAAAATTGACAAATCATTATTAAAAAACTGCCTTTTCAAGCTGAATAAACTTTTGTTTTTATCTATGTAATGAAACAATTCTTTAAATTCTTTTCCAAATAATTTAGTCACCAGAACTTCAATATACCATTTTACACAATGCAACCTCCATTTGGTTTTTGGCTTTACAAATTCCACAATGATAATTTCCCCGTTTTTATCAATTATTCTTGATAATTCATTGGCAAAAAGAATCATTTTTTCGTCTTCTATAGTTTTTGTTCCGTAAGAACAAAGTATAATATCTGCCGATTGATCTTGAATTTTATTATCAAAAAAATCACTCTGAATCTGCTCGATCGAAAATAAATTTTTATATAATGACAATAATTTTTTGTTCATCACAGAAGAAAAATCTAAAGTGATAATTTTTGTTTTTTCATTGTGTTTTTGTAAAAATCTAAGGTTTTCACCTTGTCCGCTCATTAAGTCGAGAACTCTTTTATTACCATAATTATCAATCTTTCTTACGGCAATTTTTCTGAACAGCTTTGTAAAACCACAAGAAGCAATTTCATTAATGTAATACTTTGGCTGAAGTTTGTCGAAGTATTGTTGAAGATCAGTCATTTTCAGATTGTGTTTTTATTGAATTTAAAACCTGGTATTGCATTCTGTCTAAAATATAATTTGACCATTTTTTCCAGTACCATTTTGGAGCAATTCTATAGCTGTATTGGGTTTTTGCAATAATTTTCGTTTTATTTTCAGTGATTTTTTCTAAAGAAATTTGTCCGTAATCTACAATAAAATAATCATGTAAATGTTTTGCATCAATATCTTCATAAGGCGTCATTTCTTTCATCGGTACGGTCTGATTAGCCAATGAGAACTTTACCGTTTTATTTTTCACAAATTCATCAATATTTAAATTGATTTTGTCATTATTGGTTTTACATTGATACATCATTTTACCATTTGTATTAATCAACTCAATGCTTTTAGGATAACTTACTCCTTTTTCAAATAAAATAAATTCAGGATCATTAAATAAAATTTCTGAACTTAATAATTTCCAGACATTTTCCTGAGAAGAATTAACTATAATTTCTGTGGTTACGGTATCCTGAATAGGTTTTATATAACTGTCAAAAATATAAGAAGCCGGATTCACAAAAAATATAAAAATCAAAATACTGTTGAGTGTTTTTTTCCTGTCGTAATATCCTGCAATCATCCCTATCAGAAACATTACATACAAAGGAATAAAAATAAAAGGCATTGCCATGAGAATACAAATTGCACCTTCGGCTCCTATCATAATTAATAACCCACTGACTGCAGAAAGTCCTAAGAGAACTAAAAATAGGTTCAAAGCAATTTTCTTGGATGCATGATTTTTATCGTATTCGGTATTATAACCCCAAATTAGACCAATTGTTCCCGGAATTGTTAAAAACAAAGTAATTCCATATTCTCCATCTGTAATAAGATGAAACCATGCCAGAATTATAATCAAAATAACAATAACACTTGTAATATAAGGATATTTTTTAAAGCAATTTTTCATGATATTATAAGTTTTATATTTTCAGTAATTTTTGAAAGTTTGTTTGAAATAAAAAAGGATTTTAAAGTCCTTTCTATTTTAATAAGTTAGTGATCTTTCCGACCAACCAGTGATCATCACTCTTAATTGCCAGATCCATAATGTTGAATACTTTTCCCGTCACATTTTCCATTTCCTCCATTAAAGCGGTAAATCTTTGAGCTTCTTCGGTGTTTTCATCTACATTTTTTAATTCGGAGATTGAATTTAAAACGGGTTCGATCTCTCTTTTCTTACGTTCTTTTACCAACTGTTTGAATAGATACCACATATCTCTTTCTGCAAAAAAATATTCTTTTCGGTCTCCTTTCATCAATTCCTTTCGTACCAGTCCCCAATCCATTAAGTTTCGGAGATTCATATTGGCATTTCCTCTTGAAATTGCAAGCATTTCCATCACCTCATCAGTAGAAAGAGGCTTCCCTTCCGCCAAAAGTAAAGCGTGAACCTGCGCCATGGTACGGTTAATCCCCCAATTTGTCGCCAAAGTTCCCCAAGTCTGAATATACTTTTCTTTTGCTTCTGAAAGTTGCATTTCCTTCTTCTTTTAAATTTCTAATACAAATGTAATTATAATTTTTGAATTTTCAATAATTATTGAAAATTAAATTTTAATCTTATTTTAAAAATGGTTGATTTTATCAAAATAAAAAACAACCATTTACTATTAACTAATTTTTAATATCACGGATTTATTAACGCTTTAATTCCCTCATTCCAAAACTTAGCTTCAGGCATATAATAGAGATAAACATTACTCGCCTTTCCTGTGTATTCACCGGCAAATTCAACTTTTAGATCAAGATTAATGGTTTTCGTTTCATTAGCGTCAAAATGTTCCCAATACAAGACTAGATAATTATCGAAAATTTCATAATAAGAAACCTGCTTTTTGTCGACCATATCTTTTAACAACGCATTTTGTAAAGTTAAACCAGCAGGAATTCCGATTTTTACGGTTGTCATAGGTAATTGTGCATTAACCGTATTTTTAACAGTAACAGTCAATCGGTTTGTCTCTCCTACTTTTGAGGATTGAGATTTTAATTTCGTTTCCAATCTAACAGAGATATTTTCACTTTTAGGAGCTTCTAAAGTGTAATACTGATAATCTAATTTATACGGTAAACCTTTTTTATGTAAATATTCAACTGTCACATCATTTTCTCCTTTTCTGAAAGCCGAAGCAAAACTGTTATTTTTATCTAAAACGGCGACATTATTTACTTTAATTGTAGGTTTATCAGTTCCATACAGCTTCTCATTTTTTGCAAAGAAGTTGGATAATGTTTCCAGAGCTAAAGCTGTTGCCTGAGTGGAACCAAAACCGTAATACCCATTGTAATTGATTAATTCATCAGCAACCTCAGCGATTTTCAATTGATTTGAAGATTCATTTTTTTGCAAAGCCATTATGTAAAGTGAAAGCGTTTCTGCATTGGCGGAAATTCCACTAGAACCTGTAAAAGTTGCTTTCGTTTTAATATTTTTCCCGGAATATTGTTCGTTAAGAATCGAAACTAAATTATTGTAATCTTCAATTTTCTCAAGATTTTTTGCGGTATTTGCCATCAAAGACAATTGATAAGAATCTTTTGTCACTAAAACTCTTTTTAAGCTGTAGTCATAGTTTTGAAGCAATTCGTTTTTAAAACCAATTTTAGAAAGCACATACAAAACATACATATTTCTTGACCATGAATATTCGGAATAATTGGCTCTCATTTCATAGTTTTTTCTTACTTCAAAAAGTCCGTTTGCATTTTTTTTAGATAAAATAAATGCGCTTAAATTCTGAATTAATTTTGGGTCTACATTCACATATTTTTTCAAATCTTTAAATTCCAGTAAAGCAAATGCAGAAAGTGCAACATCGGATTCGTTTCCTCCAAAATAGGAAAAACCGCCATCTTTATTTTTGTAGGATAACATTTTTTGATATCCTTTTTTCATATTTCGGATAACGTTAGATTCAGTATTTACATCGATTTTTTTTGTTGATTTTAAATAATCCAAAATAAAAATATTGGGATAAACCGTTGAAGAAAGTTGCTCAAAACATCCATAAGGTTCTCTTTTCAATCTTTCCAAATCTTCAAACATCTGCAACGCAGAATTTTCGTATACGTAATATGAAGATATCAAACTTCCGTTGATATATTCTGGAATATTGATTTTGAAATTTTCATTTTTATTATTAATGATTGAAAATTGATGTGGAAAACCCTTTTCTTCAACTTTCAAAGGTAAAATCATTGTTTCTCTAAATTCTCCAGATTTTACAGCGAATTGAATATTAGAGCTAATCAGTTTATCAGTCTGCATGGTTACAAATAATCTTTCCGATTCCAGAGGTTTTAAAGTAATTGTACTATCAGCTTTCATCAGTTTTATATAATTCGGAACAATGACATCCATCGTTAAAGTTCGGGTTTCTGGTGAATTATTTTTAATGACGACCGGAATTGTCATTTGGTCTGTTCGTGTTAAATATTGTGGGATTTTAGCATCAATAGAAATCAAGCTTTGAGCTGCATACGTAGTTTCATCTCTTCCTATAAGTCCATAAGAAGAAATACCTTCCGTCATAATTCTAAACGCTGAATTAGCATCAGACTGATAGAATTCTATCTGAGCTTTTCCGTTTTTATCGGTTTCAACAACCGGATTCCAATATAATGCTTCACGATAATCGTGTCGGTACGCTGTATTTGTCGACTCATAAACCGGATAAGAAAACTGACGTGAATACTCATAACTGACTAAGCTATCATTTGGAATATTTTTTACAGCAAAATAGTTTTTGGGAGTGATGTTAATTTTTAGATTTGAGTTTCTACCTTTTTTAGTATTAATAATTATAACTCCATTTGAGCCACGATTACCATAAATTGATGTTGCGGCCGCATCTTTCAGTATTGTCAAGGTATTAATATCATTAGGATTCAACTGTCTATAATGAAATGCATTTGAAGGTGTATTATCTATTATAATCAATGGTTCTGTATTACCACTGATTGAACTTGTACCACGTATTAGTAAAGAAAACTTTGCTGAGCCAGGAGAACCTGATGCAGAATTCATAATAACACCAGGTGCAGAACCTTGCAGAGCACTTAAAACAGAAACATTTGGTCTATTTTCAAAATAATTATCTGTAATCGTATTTGATGCAACTACTGAGTTTTTTTTTGTAACAGTTTTTGAATAACCTAAAACAACAACCTCTTCAATCTGTGTATTTCTAGAAATTGTATCTGAATTTGAATTAACAGAAGGTAATTTTTTTCTTTCATTTGAAATTGAGAACTTTTTCTCTTTAATCTCCGCTTCTTTAATAATCTCTTCCAAATCGATATTTTCTAAAGACTGTTTTGCTAAAGGATTTATATTAAGCTTATAAGAAAGCATTCTTACATTCACTTTCTGTTTTTTATCTACAGATTTAGCAATAACAGAGTAATATTCATTTCTATTTAAATCTGAATAATAAAACAATCCATTTTCTGAGGTCAACTGTTTTTTAATTTTAGAATTGCTTCCGATTAAATAAACTTCAGCTTTTACAGGTTTTTTGTTTTCATCTTCAACAATTCCGTAGATTGGGTTTTTCTTTTCCGGAAGATATTTGTAGTTTCCTGTTTTTTCAACTTCAGGATTCATTTCAAAGTAACGATAACCGTTTGTCAGCATGACTAGATCTAAACTTTTTGTAGCTTTTTCTTCTTTTTTATCAAAATAAAACGGTAGTCTTTCAATTTTTCCTCTTAATTCTGAATCCATTAAAAACCAAGAAAGAATATGATTCTGTTTATCATCTGCATACGTCCATAATTTATCATCAAAAACACTTATAGCAAGATTTGCAGGAATTGGTTTGTTATTTTCATCGGTTGTTTCGATATTGACAACCGCTTTTTCTCTCGGTAAATAATTTTTCTTAACCAGAGTGACTTTTACTTTCATCTGCTTATTTTCATTCGTGAAAAGAATTCTCTCTGCAAGCGGGATATTATTTTCTGAAACCGTAAACCTGCAAATCCCGATTGGAAGTTCTTTTTCTGAGATTTCGACTTGATTTAAACCTTTTTTTACACTTAAATTTTTAGAATAAATCTCTTTTTCACGGAAATTACCAGAGATTACAACGTTTCTTTCCGAAGTGGAGTTGATGAATAAAGTGATGTCTTGATTTTCCTTTTTTAGATTAAAAACAATTCCTTCATTTTTTGCAACAGGAAGCTGGTAAATCTGACTGATATTTTCCGGTTTTAAAACTTTTACATAATATGTTTCACTATTTTTTGGAGTTAAATAAAAACTTCCCATTCCGAAATTGTAAGCTGAAACCTCCGTTATTTTCTGATGATTCTGATTATAAATTCCTAAAACGGCATCTACCGGTTTTTCAAATTCATCCAAAACTTTAAAAGCGATATTTTGCTCGATTCCGTTAATCATAGTTCCGCCTTCGGGCATAAATTTTAAGTCCAGATTATTCAAAACAATCGGAATATTTCTAGAAATAGATTCCGTGAAACCATCAAAATTGACTTTTATATTCAAAAGAGCATCAGAAGATTTCAAAACTTCAGGAAGTTTAAATTTCAGCAGATATTTTCCTTCTTTATCGGTAATTAAATTGCCTTCCGTAATTTTTTCACCTTGATGCATTACCGTAAAATATGCCTCATAATAAGGAATCGGAAGATTGCTTAAACTTCTCATTGAGAAATCAGCCAAAACCTCATCTCCGGCTCCATAGCCTTTTTTAGGGAAATCGAGTTTCATTAAAATTCTTGGAGATACAATTTTCTGAAGCGTAATTTCTTTTTCAAAAACGTTTTTTCCAGCTTCATTCTGCATCCAGGCTGTAAACGCTCTGACTTTGTAAATTCCACCTTTCATGTCATCTCCAAAGTAGAAATAGCCTTCTGCATGACCATTTTTAATTTCATACTTCGATTTTTTCACTACAGTTCCGCTCGGATCAACAAGTTCAAAATTGACAACTTTAGATTGCTCGGTTGGAAGTTGATTTTCAGCCTGAACAACATAAATTTTAAAATATATTTCCTCTCCAGGCTTGTAAAAAACATGATTGGTTTGTACGTATGTTTTTTCTTTTTTGAAATCATTGAATTTATTTTGTGCTTTACAAAACGAACTTGAAAACAAAATAAAGAAAAGAACGATATAGTATAAAAATTTGAATTTCATGGGTTTCATTTTAAGTTTGAAATACTTTTTGGTTACGGATAAATTCAATTAAAATTTAAAAGAAACTGTGCAACCATAGGTTTTAAAAGACGGCAGATTGAAAAAATCCAAACCTCTGCTGTCGTCAAAATCATAAAAATTCTGATTAGAATCTACCCCCCTGTTTGCCTGCCAAAGGAAAATATTGTTTACATAAAAACTTACACCTAAAGCTCTTCTGAAATTCCCTATATCAAAATATGCGGAAAGTGTAATATCATTAATCCTTATGTAATCAGATTTTTGCACATAGTTTTCACCAACACCAAGCAAGCCATATCTCGTCCATCGATTTTCACTTACTGCCTGATTAGGATTGTAAAAATCAACAGGAATCTGATTGATATTGCCGTTAGAATTGACGCCTTCAAAAACATAATTTTTAATATTTCTTTCATCTCCCGAAGTTTGAGAACGACCGTAATAATCGAGAACAGCCTGAGTTCCATTCCAGACTTGTCCGCCTTTTTTCCATTCCCAATTGATGTCTAAAGCAAACATTTTATAAGTAATGTTATGCGAAAATTTTATCACAAAATCAGGAGTTGGATCTGCAATAATTTTCGTTCCGGAAGCTTTAATTGGATAACCATTATCATCAATAACTACTTTTCCTTCTGCATTTCTTTCATAATAACTTCCCACAACTGCGCCTAAAACCTGACCTTCGGATAGTGTTTTATAAATATCATTAAAACCAGAAATCATCAGATTATTATATCCTGAATTTACACGGTTCACAATATCTTGGTATTTAAAAAATGAAGCTTTGCTACCGATAGCAAAATTGTATCTGCGATAAATATTATCATAATTGAAATTAACTTCATAACCATCATAAGTATGTTCTGCTAAATTTTTTAATACTAAATTCTGATTTTCAAATACAGGAAATACATCGTCAGAAATTTTACGGTTAAAGTATTCCGCAGTCAAATTCATTTTATGGTTGATAATAAATTTAAATCCCGTTTTCCATTCTTTCACATTAATATTCGAAAGATTTTTAAATGTTTCAACCTCTTTTAAAGGAAAATAAAATTGGGCATTCTGAGCAGAAAACTGAGTTGTTGCATACGAAGAATATGATTTTGAAATCTCAGGTTCGGCTGCTAACTGTGTGTAAGCTCCCAAAACCTGAAAGTCTGTATTATTCCAACCAAAGATGTCTTTAAAAGTAAAATAGCTGTTTGCTTTTGGTAACCAATAATTGTTTTTCAGAGAAGTATTTGAGATGTAAAATGAGTTTCCAAGGTTTACTCCAAATTCGATGTCATCATAATCTTCGTAATCCAAATTATAATTAAAAATATAATCCTGTGAAGTTCGTTGATAAAAATAATTTCTGTCTAAACTATGACTCACATTGATTTTTCTATCATTTAAAATATGATTTAAACTGAATTTATTCGTTAAATCGCCACCTTGTAACTCGTAAGTCGCCGAAATATTTGAATTATAAAATTCATTTTGCTGATTTCTGACATTATAAAGTCCGTTTTGAAAACCAGTTGTTGAAACCTTGTAAACATCTCGATGCATCATACCCTGATTATCATAAGCCTGACTAATATTGAATTTAAAACCTCTCCATTGTCTACTCAGATCAAAATTAAGCTGTCTTACATTTTCGCAATAATTGTACTTATTTTCCTGCTTAAAAAGAAATTCCGGATTGTCCGCAAACAAACTGTAACTTCTCTGCAAACCATTATTCAGATAAGCATTTTGCTGATTTGAAAATGATACGGGAGTAAGAAGAGAATTCTGATAAGCTCGATTGAAAAGCCCTATTCTATTGGTATTGGTTGCTTTATTTTCTTCATAATTAAATCCTGCATTGATTTTAAATTTTAAAATTTCCGTACTGAATTTAGCTTTAAAAAAATTTACAATATCAAACTGATCTATAAAATACATCTGGTCTTTTTGTTGCCCCATACTTAATAAAAGTCGTGCATCTTCATTGTAACCGCCACTTCTAATGATTGCATTTACATTCAACTGATTGCTGTAACCGACTGTCGTTTTGAAGAGATTGTTATTGTAAGATTTTGCAGGAGAAATTCCGTTTGATAAATTGACCAATTGTCCATTACTATCATATTCATAAGGTTGTCCGTTGTAACCTAAAGTTGAAATATCGGGGCCGAAGCTGAACATTTCGCCTGTTTCAGGACCTTTCCAAACCAACGAACCGTTTTCACATCTTCCCTGAACATATCTGTTTTGAGTTTTGGGAATTCTGTTTCTATTTTTTATATCTAATGATGAGCTGAAACTTCCATTAAAAACAAGATATTTTGTCGGCTGACTTTTGAGTTTGTAGGTAGAATCTGACTTTAATTTTAATTTTCTGACATCCGAAATATTATATCCTGCATTCTGTCTTAAAGAATCGTAAGAATTCTCAATACTAAATTCATCTGCTTCAGTCTTTTTTATCAGATTGTCATAATCTTTAGAACTGATGTTTTCAACATATCTTCTATTTATTCTGCTTTCAAGAATATTTTTTAATTCATAAACACTATAAATCACCTGAATATTTTTTCCGTTATTCCAAACCAAAGTATCACTTACATTAGCCTGAATAATCGCAAAGCCTTTCTCATCGGTTAGTTCATAAACACCTTTATTTTTATTAAAAATCTTTAGAAAATTTTGAGGTTTCTTTTTTTCATTATAAAATGTTCCCGAAAAATAACCCTGAGAATCCTGCGCAAAGGCAAACTGCACCACAAATACAGGCAATAACAGATAAACTTTTTTCATCCTTGATAATATTTCTAAAAATAGAGAAAAAAAAGAAATCCCCGGAGAAATTTCTTTTTTTGAAACCTTCTTTTGTATTAGTTTTTAATGACTTTAAAGGTTTCCCATCCTTTTTCTGTTCTGGCTCTGATGAGATAAACACTTTGAGGATAAGATGAAATATCAATAATACTTTTTCCTGAAAGTTTTTCCTTTTTCATGATAATTTTTCCTGCCAAATCATATACATACAGTTCATCAATCGGAAAATCTGAAATAATGCTTACCGAACCTTTAGTAGGATTCGGAAATAATTTGATTTGATGTTCAGCGTTGACATCTGCTTCTGTTTCCAGTTTTTTATTCAGATAATTTTGAGAAGTATTTTTGTTGCATTCGGTAAGTGTTGCGCGTTGCAAAATAAGTCTCAGAAGAAGATCATTCAATTTTTCTACCTCATAAGATTCTACTGTAGGTTCAATATGATTGTTTCCGATTCCGCTGTGGTTGGTAAGAAAAATGTAAGTCCCGTTCGTCATTAGAGCAAAAGTTCTCATCAGATATTCTGTCTGCTTATCAATATCACTTGCGGATAGAGGAATAACAGTTATTCCTTTCTGAGATGCGGTTTTTATATATTTAAAAAGCTTGTCAATATTTTCTTCCGATTGATGTGGCGGTGCATCAAGAATTAAAAATATGATTTTGGTAGAATTTTCTGTGCTCCATTTCAGTTCATTTACAGACACGTCCATTGCTTCAACTACAGCTTCAGGAAAATCACCGCCACCTGCAGCATTTTGCTCTTTAATAAATTTCAAAAGCTGATCGGCATTGTCATTAAAATCAAACTTTTTGGTCACATATTCATCTCCTTGATCTCTGTAAAAAACAGAACCATATCTTACCTCAGTATTTTTCAGGTTAGATTCAACTTTTTTAAGAACGTCCAGAAGCTCAGACTGCAAATAGGCGATTTCATCTCCCATCGAGCCTGTTGCATCAACTACAAATGCAAGATCTAAAGCTCTTTTTTCAGTACATGGTTTATCAAGAATAATAAGGTTTTGTCCGTTTTTGAATTCTTTAGGCTGATTGCTGATAATATTATTTGAGCGATCTGTCAAAATATATTTCCCAATTTTTTGTTCAGAGCTAGTAAGTGGATCAATCCATAACTCTGCATTCCCCAGATTATCGGTAATGGCTTCCCAGATAACTTCATTTTTGTCATTAACTAATTTTAGTTTTTCTCCTACGATTGGTTTTTTATTTTTATTAACCAATTGTACAGATACTCTTCTTTCAGGGAAAAATTTCCATTCATTTTTATATCTTTCCAAAGTGGGTACGGCAATATCCATCCAGTAATTCCATTTAGAAAAATCATTTGCTTCTCCCGCAGTAAGTTGTCCGGCTTTTGGAAGTATTTCTTCTTTTTCTTCCGCCTTATCTATAATATCTGTTTTTGCTTTTGGGAAAAGTTTTTTCAGAAACTTATCAAACTTTTTATTTTTTGATTTTGATGCATCTTTAGTAGAAATTACAATAACTCCATTTGCCGCTCTGCTTCCATATACAGAAGTTGCAGCAGCATCTTTTATCACTGAAACTTCCTTGATATTCTCAGGTTTTAGTTTTTTGAATTTTTCTCCGTTTGCGATTTCACCGTTAATAATATATAAAGGTTCTGAACTTTCTTTAATTGAAGCAACTCCTCGAATACGAATAGCGTTTTTAGAAGAACCCGGACTACCTGAACCAGAACTGATTGATAACCCTGGAGCTTCTCCACTTAAAGAATTTAAAAATCCTACACTTGATGAATTACTAGCAATAAGATTTCCACTTACAGTTGAAGTTGATGATACAGATTTATATCTGGTTACTGTTTTACTGTATCCAAGCACTACAACTTCTTCAATATTTTTTTCTTTGTAGCCACTGTCTACAGGAACATAAGCAACTTCTTTATTAATTGCTATTGGTTTTATTTTATAATTTTTAATGCGATTTATTAATGGTTTTTCTTCAAAAACAAAACCTGATTCAGGATTATACAATCTTTTTGCATCTTCATAAGCTAATATTTTTTGATTTTGATGCTCTTTTAAACCATTATCTTCTTTTTCAATATTAGACTTTACCGTACTATCAATTGTCTGAACATTTGAATTCACTTTAGAAGAAACCGTGTTGTGAGCAATTGCAGGTTTTTGAATTTCCGAAACATCATTTTTATTAATAAAATAGAATGCTCCCAATCCAATAATTAAGCTCGCTGCAACTCCATAAGGAAGCCAGATCGGGATGATCCTTTTTTTATTTTCTTTTGTCTCTAATTTTTCTTCAACTTGAGCCCAAACTTTATCAAAACCAGGAAAAGTCGCTGGTTCTTCCGCTTTAGAAGCCTCATTGAATTTTTTATCGATATCGTGATTATTTTCCATTGTTGTAAAGTTTTAAATGTTGTGATTAACCAAAAGTTCCTGAAGCTTTTTTCTTGCAAAATTCAGCTGTGATTTTGAAGTTCCTTCACTGATTGAAAGCATGGTAGCAATTTCCTTGTGCGGATATCCTTCAATCGCAAAAAGATTAAAAATCGCTCTGCAACCTTCCGGAAGAAAGTTGAGTAGTTTGAGAATATCTTTTTCGAAAGAAAGACTTTCTACAGGAATATCTGAGGACTCAATCAGGTTTTCATCCAGAGAAATATGAAGTGCTTTCATCGCTCTCAGTTTCTGTAAACATTCATTCACCGTAATTTTTTTTGCCCACGCTTCAAAAATCTCGGGATTTTGTAGCTGATTAAGTTTCGTAAAGATCTTATAGAAAGTATCGGCCAATACTTCTTCTATATCTTCATCATTTTTCAGGTAACGTTTGCAAACTGAGTAAAGTTTACCCGCCATCTTTTCGTAAACCTTCCGCTGTGCATTGCGGTCATTCCGTTGACATCCTATTAGTAATTCGTATTCCATAGGTTCGCTTTATACTCTAATAGATGCAGAAGTGTTGGATTGGGTTGGAAACATGTAAAACTTTTTTTTAAAAATATGAAATTTCTTTTCTAAGTAATTAGTTTATGAATTCACAATATGTAAAGGCAATTGCTACTAAAAACACAATTATTTCACTGAATTATGATTTTATATTTTTTAATTGATTACTTTCGAAAAAAATAATAACATCAAATAATCATGAAAAGTATTCATTCTAACAAAATCCTACAGAGGAATTTTATTAAACCTTTTTTTCAGCCTCAAGTTTTAGATAAAATATTATTTTTCATGAAATATTGCAATAGAATAAATACTTTCATAATGGCTCAGAATAAAAAAGGATGGGTACTTTTTTTACTATTACCCGTATTATATTGTAGTCAGACATATCAATGGCAATGGGGAAAACAGGCAGGAGGATTAACAGGCTCTGCTGATCCGGGGTTTCATTATGTATTTGACGAATCTATAAGAGATATTGTAGTGGACAATAACAATAATACCTACTATCTTGCAACAATGCGCCAACAGGAACAAAACCTGAATGGTACACCTGTAACCAATTACGGTCTTAGTGATCTTTTTCTCTTCTCAACTGATTGTTCAGGAAATATTAGATGGACAAGACCAATCGGAGGTACAGGAGACGGAGAAAATGCATGGCATATTAAAGTGGATAATAACGGGGGATTATATATTCTGGCTACGATTTATAACAATTCGTATGTCGGGGATCCTAATGCAGTTCCGGTACATTTCGATGACACCCATACACAGCCTCTGTATACCTATTATGATCAAACCATAGAGCCCGCTCACAAAGCAGCTTTCCTATTAAAATATAATACTTCGGACGGTACGTTAGCGTGGAGTAAATCTTTACAGGGGGATGTTAATTATTTTTCCCGTATGTGCGATGTTCAAATGATGTATATGGATTCTTCCAAAAACATTCATGCTGTTATGGGCTTCAGAGCTGGAACACATTTAAATGGATTGATTACTGTACCTTCCACCTATACATCAAGCTATCAGTATTATGCTGTAAAGTTTAATTATGACAATGGTAATATGACACTTGCCACTCCCTTACTTCTTCCTATTACCGGAGATGCAATAAATATTGTAGGAAGAGAAGGGACAGTTAATTTAGTCTACGATGAAAGTTTAAATCGCTATTATCTGGCAGGTAAAAGAATGTCTCCGGGATTCGGTTACATGGCTGATCTTTCCTACAATAATGTTCCGTTTATAAAAGAAGCTTATGTGCTGGCTTTTGATGGGAGTACCGGAGCTGAGGTATGGAGAAGAGAAATTAACAATGGTTCCACAGCTACGGATGATGAAATTCATTCTATTATAAAAGATCCAACTACTTCAGATATTTACATTTCAGGACGTTATTTTAATGGAATAACCGTCCCTGCAACCTTTGGAAGCTATACTTTTCCATTAAGAAATTATGTTGAAGCTGTTCCGTTTGTTATGAAGATCAATGCTTCGGGTACCGTACAGTGGGCAAGAACTCCGGAAGCAATGTCTGGTCTTCAGTTTGGATATCGCTTTACCAAAGGAACAATTGCTATTAATGGAAATGAAATAGCATTTGCAAAAGGAAGCTGGTCTGATATCTGGGGTAGCTATACAATGACTCGCTCTAACGGAGATCGTTCCGACCCTTTATTAGTTCGCCTTAATAAAGATACCGGAGCTGTAATAGGAGCTGCAGAGATTGTTAGTCCTTATGGATTTATAGATGAATTTACAGCTATTGCAGCAGATCAAGATGGTAACTATATAGTGGGAGGCTTTTTCCATGATCAATTATTTACAGATCCTAATGATAACGTCAACACAATGGCGGTTAATGTAGCAGGAGGAAAGTCCCAGTCTTTTTTCACAAAATACGCTAAATCAGCATGTAGCCAGATGTCTGTAGAAGAAACTGCAGCTAATGCAGGAATTCAATTATATCCAAATCCTGTACAGGATATTTTGCATATTAAAAGTAAAGAACCATTGGTTTCTTATGAAATTTATGGAGCAACAGGACAATTTATAAAACAAGGTAGTTTTAGTTCAACACAGGAGAATATAGTCCTATCCTCTTTTTCAACAGGAATATATTACATAAAACTTAAAACCCAATCTTCTACTGTCACAGAAAAAATTGTAAAAAAATAATTCCATTTACACAACCTTATCATATACTGCTCTCTTCGGAGAGCATTTTTTTTGTAATAAAATTCTGCTCTTTTTCAACTTATAAAATCATAATGAATAGGTAATCAGATCTTATAAAAACATTTATTGCAGGATAAAAATTAAATCATAAAATTCAATTTTAAATTTAACTTTTCCCTTTGTAACAAATCTTTAATATGAACGACTATTCATATAAATAATCTTTTTATAGTAATGAAAAATACCAAAATTGCGTCATTACTTTTTGTTTTGTCTGCAGGAAGTATGATGTTTGCTCAGGATGACTTAATCAATAAGCTAAAAAACAATCAGTCTCAAAATGCTAATTTCCAGTTTACAACGTTGAAAGACGTAGGAGCGACTTCGGTAAAAAACCAAGGTTCTTCAGGAACTTGCTGGAGCTATTCAGGGAATTCTTTCCTAGAATCTGAAATGCAGAGAATGGGTAAAAAGCCTGTTGATTTGGCGGAAATATTCACTGCAAGAAATTCTTATCATGATAAAGCAAAATTATATGTTTTAAATAATGGAGCCATCAGTTGGGGAGACGGAGGAGAATTGCACGACGTTATTAACATGTACAAAAAATACGGAGCAGTTCCACAAGATGTTTACACAGGATTAAAATCCGGACAAACATTAAACAATTTCTCTGAAATGCAAGGTAAATTAAAACCAGTTTTGGACAGTTTGGTTCAGGCAGCTTCAAAAGGAAAGTTAACTGATAACTGGATGGCTTCTGTAGATGCTATTTTGGATGAATATTTAGGAAAAGTTCCAACCAACTTTACGTATGAAGGAAAATCTTATACTCCGCAAACATTTGCTAAAGAAGTGGTAGGGATCAATCCTGAAGATTATGTAGAAATCTCTTCTTACAAAGATTATCCTTATTATCAAAAATTTGTAGTTCCAATTCCTGATAACTGGAGCCACGATTCTGACTGGAATGTACCAATGAAAGACTTAACAGCAATTATTGATAATGCTGTAGATAAAGGATATTCTATCGGTTGGGCAACAGACGTTTCAGAACCATATTTCTCTTATAAAAACGGAGTGGCTTATGTTCCGGATATGGATTTAGATCAAATCACTAAAGACAACAAAGGAACTTTATTTACAGAGCCTAAAAAAGACAAAACGATCACTGAAGATATGCGTCAGAAGGCTTTGAACAACCTTTCTACAACAGATGATCACGGAATGCACATCGTAGGATTGGCAAAAGATCAGTCTGGTAAAGAATATTATATGGTAAAGAATTCTTGGGGTGTGACGAATGATTTTGAAGGGTATATCTATGTAACAAGACCATATGTTGAGTACAAATCAACAGCAATTCTTGTTCACAAAAATGCGCTTCCAAAGTCTATTAAAAAGCAATTGAAGCCTACTAAGAACATTGGTTTATAAGAATCACTTTTTGCCTTTACAGGCAATTTAGATATTTAAATCTGTTAAAGAAACCGTTTTCAAATTTTGAGAACGGTTTTATTTTTATTTGAACCATTAAGGAAATTAAGAAATGAAGTTTAATTAAGAAAAATCAAATTGATTTTTAAGTTTTAATCTAAAAGCGAAGCCCAACTTAACAAATCTAAACTCCTTAAAATAAATCTTAACGGTTCAAAATATCATCTATCATAAAAAACCGCCTCAAGTAATTATCCTGAAGCGGTTCCGTGTAAAATAATTGATAGGTAAAAATATATTAAAGTCAAAAGAGAACTTTACTGTGTAAGTGAATAATTAATTGTCAAGTAAATACAAACTGAAAACGCAGCAAATTCACCATTGATCATTGATTTTTAAAATAAAACAGCCATACTTTCAGCCTTGAAATCTAAAAGATCTTCTGTTTTTCCTTCTTTTACTTTTCTCACCCATTCCGGATCCTGTAAAAGAGCTCTTCCTACAGCAACCAAATCAAAGTCGCCTCTTTCTAATCTTTTAGTTAATTCGGTTAAATCAGCTTTCTCAGTTCCTTGTCCTGAAAATGCTCCCATAAAATCTCCTTCAAGACCTACAGAACCTACCGTGATTGTTGGCTGACCTGTAATTTTCTTTGCCCAACCTGCGAAGTTTAAATCAGAGCCTTCGAATTCCGCTTCCCAGAAACGTCTTTGTGAACAGTGGAAAATATCAACTCCGGCTTCTTTTAATGGCAATAACCATTCTTCCATTTCTTCCGGTGTGTTCGCCAATTTTGTTGAATAATCCTGCTGTTTCCATTGAGAAAGCCGGATAATAATGGTAAAATCCTCTCCTACTGCCGCTCTGATTGCTTTTACAATATCTACTGCAAATTTGCTTCTTTCTTTTAATGTTTTCCCACCGTATTCATCTGTTCTTGTGTTTGTTACTTCCCAGAAAAACTGATCGATCAAATAGCCATGCGCTCCGTGAATCTCAACAACATCAAATCCAAGATCTTTTGCAGATTTTGCAGAAGCTGCAAACTGAGCAATCGTATCCTGAATATCTTCCAATGTCATGGTAGAAGCTTTTTCCATATCTACCAAAGGATAGTCTGCAGAACTTCTTGTATCTCCAACATGCCAGATTTGAGGACCCATTTTTCCACCATTTTCATGAACGGCATCAATAACGTTTTTCCATCCGTTTAATGCCTCAGTTCCATAGAAATCAGGGATATTCTGCATATTTTTTGAACCCGGTCTGTTGATTACAGTTCCTTCAGAAAGAATTAATCCAACCTCTGAAGCCGCTCTTCTTGCATAATACTCTGTAATTTGTTGAGTCGGGACTCCGTTATCAGATTGTGCCCTGGTCATCGGAGCCATTACAATTCTATTTTTTAGTTCTAAATTCTTATATTTAAAAGGCTTAAATAATGATTCTGTGCTCATTTTTATCTCTATATTTTATAATTGTTACACAAAGTAACTAATAATAGTTCACTTTTGTATCTTTTGAATTTAAAAAAGTGGTAACTTTGCAGTAACCTACATTAGTAACGTAAAAGTAACATATGAAGCAAAATGAATTAATGGCATACAGTTGCCCTTTAGGAAAAGCAATGTCTGCCTTAGGAAGCAAATGGAAACCGATTATTGTATTGGTGATCAAAGACCGAAAATTACGTTTTGGAGAACTTGCGGTGCGCATTAATGTAATCTCAAGAAAGGTTTTAACCGATCAATTACGTGAAATGGAAGCCGACGGATTGGTGATCCGTGAAGAGTTTAAAGAAATTCCTCCAAGAGTTGAATATTCGTTAACGGAGAAAGGATTAGCATTATTACCTATTCTGTATCAATTAGAAGAATGGGAGAAGAAATATCATATATATGATCCGGAAAAAGAGAAAGATTGTAAAACTCTTTTAGAACAAAAGAATATAAAAAAGGCTGTTGTTTGACAGCCTTTTCTATTTATTTCAAAAATTCTCCGAATGCTACGGTTTTACAAAGTAATTGAGTTTCAAAGTCCACTATTGATTTTTAAGAAATTTTAGTATTGTACCTAAATAAATTGGTTTAAGACCTTTTATCATTTTTGTCATCTCGACTGGAATACCCCAATTTAAGATTTGATCCTCCTCAATTTCAAAATCTTCTTGAGGATTGTAGCTAAATATTGATCTTTTAAATTTATTGGATTTGAAAGATTCTATAATTGTTTTCAATAAATGATTAATTTCTCTTTCATAAACATCTAATTCGTTTTCTTCTTTTTCAAGATAATAATCTGGACAAGCTCTCCAAAAAATCATCAAAGCAGTTGCTTTATCACATTTGTTAGAGTTCACAATCCACAATAAAACTTCAACACCATCATCCCAATTATAAATATCAACAAGATAATGAAGTTCGACAGAGCTTAATGTCTTAAATTTTTCAAAATCTGGTTTTTCATCTCGAAAAGACAATTCAAAAAAATTCTCTTTAATAAAATTTTCACGGCTCGATTTGACAATCATTTGTATTAGTTATTAATTTTAAACAATTTACAAATTTTAAGACATTTTATAACAAAAAAACCGCTCCCAAAAAGAAGCGGTTTCAAAATTTATTTAAAAGCTCAATTAAAATATCGCAGGATATTTCTGAGGATTTGTTTCATTAAACATCGCGTAGATTTTTTCTACCATATCATCTGTAGATGGTTTAGAGAAATAATCTCCGTCACTTGCATACGCAGGTCTGTGATCATTTGCTGAAATTGTTAATGGGTCAGAATCCAAGAATCTGAACGCTTTTTGCTTTTCTAAAATCTGTTGCAAAATAAACGCTGAGGTTCCGCCTTCCACATCTTCGTCGATTACGACTAATCTGTTGGTTTTCTTCACAGACTCAGCAATTTCGTGAGTTAAATCGAAAGGAATTAATGACTGAACATCAATAACTTCCGCAGAAATCCCAAGTTTTTCTAATTCTTCCGCAGCTTCCATTACAATTCTCCAAGTTGAACCGTACGTTACCAATGTAACATCAGCTCCTTCTTTGGTCACTTCAATTTTTCCAACAGGAACCGTGAATTCACCTAAGTTATCCGGCTGTTTTTCTTTTAATCTGTATCCGTTCAAACATTCAACAATCACAGCAGGATCGTCGCTTTGAAGCATTGTGTTATAGAATCCGGCTGCTTTTGTCAAGTTTCTTGGAACTAATACCAAAATACCTTTAGAAAGGTTTAGAATTCCCGCCATTGGAGAACCGGAATGCCAAACTCCTTCCAATCTGTGACCTCTCGTTCTGATAATTACAGGTGACTTTTGACCTCCTTTAGTTCTGTACTGAACGGTAGCTAAGTCATCGCTCATTCCCTGTAAACAGTATAAAATATAATCTAAATACTGGATTTCAGCGATAGGTCTCAACCCTCTCATTGCCATCCCAATACCTTGTCCAAGAATCGTAGCTTCACGGATTCCCGTATCGGCAACACGAACCTCGCCATACTTTTCCTGCATTCCTTCAAGACCTTGGTTTACGTCACCAATATTTCCGGCATCTTCACCAAATACTAAAGTTTCAGGGTATTTTTCGAAAATCTTGTCAAAGTTATTTCTTACCACTACTCTTCCGTCTACATCTTCCGAAGCATCAGAATAGATTGGTTTGATTTCCTGTACATTCTCCGCTTTCCACTGAGACTGAGAGTATAAATGAGAAGAATAATTGTCTTTTTCAACCTCAAAAATCTCATTGTATTTCTGCATCAATTGGTTTCTTTCCGCAGAATTTGTTCCTCTTGTAGCCAATAAAGATTTTCTTACCAAATGGAAAACATCTTTCTTAGCTTTTGAAACTAATTTATTGAACTGATTAATATAGTTTTCAATTTCAGTATTTTGTCCTTTAATATTTTCAACTAAAGGTAACACTGAACTGATTAAATCTATAATTGTTTTCTGATAGCTTTCCCAAGCCTGTTTTTGTCCTGCTTTTACAGTCTTCTTAGCTTCTTCATCGATAGAATCCAATTCTTCAGCAGTTGCTAAAACTTCTTCTTTACCATCGATTTCTATTGAATAGTTTAAAATCCATTCTTTGAATTTCACCAAGCCATCAAACTGAGATTCCCAAGCTAAACGCTCTTCATTCTTATATCTTTCGTGAGATCCTGAAGTAGAGTGACCTTGTGGCTGTGTCACTTCAATTACGTGAACCACAACAGGTACAGATTCCATTCTTGCAAATTGTTCTGCTCTTGCATAGGCATCCAATAATGCTGCATAATCCCAAGCTTTCACCTGAATGATTTCACAACCTTGAGCTTCTCCTTCTTTTCTTTGGAAACCGCTCAACATTTCTGCAATATCCGCTTTTGCTCTCTGATTTTTTGTAGGTACCGAAATTCCGTAACCATCATCCCAAATTGAAACCACCATAGGAACCTGAAGTGCACAAGCAGCATTCAAAGTTTCCCAGAAATGCCCTTCCGCTGTAGAAGCATCTCCAATTGTTCCAAAAGCGATTTCGTTACCGTCTTTTGAGAATTTTTCAGAACCATCGAATTTAACTGATTTATATATTTTTGAAGCCTGAGCTAATCCTAATAATCTCGGCATTTGTCCTGCTGTAGGAGAAATATCTGAAGAAATATTTTTCTGAGCCGTCAAATCTTTCCAACTTCCGTCTTCATTCAAACTTCTTGTGGCGAAGTGACCGTTCATCTGTCTTCCAGCTGACGCAGGTTCTCTTTCAACACTTGTATCTGCATATAACTGAGCAAAGAAACTCTCTACGGTCAAGGCATCTACAGCCAATGCAAAAGTCTGATCTCTATAATATCCTGAACGGAAGTCTCCATTTTTGAAAACTTTCGCCATTGCCAACTGAGGAAGCTCTTTACCATCCCCAAAAATACCAAACTTAGCTTTTCCTGTAAGAACTTCTCTTCTTCCTAAATAGGACATTTCACGAGAAACCCTCCCCAACTTGTAGTCTCCAAGTATTTGATTTTTAAAATCTTGGAAAGAAATTTGCTGTGTTTCAATATAGGTTGTTTGCATAGCCAAATATAAAATTTTTAAATTCTCGAAGTATTTTGCTAATATACACTTTTTAAATTAATTTTAATTTTTATTAATCTTTTTTAAAAATTTGATAATAAAAAAAATTGTGTTTTATTTTGGATAAATTTGTATAGATGGAAAAAAAGTCAACACATATACTGAACGCATCGAGTAATCTTTTAGGGTTTTCATTGGTGATCATCACCTCATTAAAGATCACTAAAATGAGTCATAGTACACATTTGGACGAATTTGCAGGAGTAGCATGTCTATGCTTTGCATTCAGTTGCTTCTTCTCTTTCCTATCCATCAGATCAATGAACGAAAAGCGTGCAACCAAGTTTGAAACCATTGCGGATTATTTATTTTTAACCGCTTTATTTTGCATTGTTTTAGCCGTTATTATTGTAACAATGAGAATTATTTAATTAAAATTTTCTCTCAATTACATAATCTAGCATCAGATGTAAAGCTTTTTTAGGCTCAGAATCAGGAAATTCATTAAGAATATCTTTTGCTTTCTGCTGAAAATCTTTCATCACAGAAATAGCATAATCAAGTCCACCAGAAGATTTCACGAAATTTATCAACTCTTTAACACGTTTTTGATCATTATTATAACGTTTTATCGTATTAAAATAGTATTTTTTATCTTTTTCGTTAGCTATTTTTAAGGTATGAATTAAAGGCAATGTCATTTTTTGCTCTTTAATATCAATTCCTACAGGTTTTCCGATGACATTTGAACTTAAGTAATCGAAAAGGTCATCTTTAATCTGAAACGCCATTCCTGTGTAAGTTCCGAAATCCATCATTTTTTTTGCCAATTGTTCATCAGCGTTATTTGATAGTACTCCGATCTCACAACAAGCAGCAATTAAAGTAGCAGTTTTCTGACGGATAATTTCATAGTAAACATCCTCCGTGATATCCAGTTTTCTTGCTTTCTCTAATTGAAGAAGCTCTCCTTCGGACATTTCACGGATCGTTCTTGAAATTACGGCAAGCAAATCATAATCTTTATGATCCGTAGAAAGTAAAACAGCTTTTGACAATAGGAAGTCTCCTACCAAAACCGCAATTTTATTTTTCCACAATGCATTGATTGAGAAGAAATTACGTCTTTTAAAACTTTCATCCACCACATCATCATGAACCAAAGTCGCGGTATGAATCAATTCGATCATAGAAGCTCCACGATACGTTTTTTCATTGACATCTCCGATAAGCTTAGCACAAAGAAAAACAAACATTGGACGCATCTGCTTTCCTTTTGTTGTAACGATAAAACGAGTGACTTTATCTAATAAAGGTACTTTGCTCTGCATTGATTCATAAAACTTCTGCTCGAAAAGTTTCATTTCCTCATTGATCGGTTGCTTGATTTCTTCTACGATGTTTGCCACAATCTGCGAATGATGGATAAATAATTATTAATTCTCACAAAGATAATTTTTTTAAGTTAATTTTAAGGGAAATTAATCTTTGAGTTTATCTTTTGGAATAAAATATAAGCTTTGTTTTGCCCCTCCCACAGGAGAATGGAATTTCTCTCCAGAAATATAGACACCCAGCTCATCTACTGCTACTCCTTCGATCTGCCCGATTGAAAGAGCAGTTCCCAAATAATAATGCTCTGGATCTTCTTTTAAAAATATTCCCGGCTCTGTTTCTTTGAAAATATTTAAGAAGACTTCTGTTTTCTTGGTATAACCTACTAAATAAAGCTTATTGTCAAAATAAGCAGCATCCGTCACAACAAAATCGGTCTTGAAAGATTCTATTTTTTTAGCTTCCTGTTTTTCTGAAATTTCGGGATCTATAGTATAATGTGTTGTTGATTTTGAAGCCCATTCTTTAGTAAACAGATGAATTTTCCCATTCAAATAAATCATTGCTTCTGCATCAAAGTCAGTTTTTAGATTCTTTGGGGTAAAATCAGTTTGTTCGGGATAGAAAAACGGAATTGAAATACCATCTAAAGCTCTTTCAGATCCTGAAACTTTATCGGTATTGATCTGATTAAAATTTCCATAAGGAACTTTATAAATGACAAGGTCTTTTCTAGCACCTGCATTATTCCCAAAGTCTCCTATATAAAAGTTTTCTCCATCATTTGTCAAAGCTTCCCAATCGGTATTGATTAAGTTGGTTTTAAGGACTCGGGCAACTTCACCATTCTCTTTATTGAGTTCAAAAAGATCAGGAGTATTGCCACTGTCATTGAAAGTATAAAGTTTTCCATTCAGTAGACTTAATCCCGATGTTTCTTGAACTTTTGCCTCTAAATAATTCACTCTGTATTTTCTGATCTTTAGAAAATCAGTTTGTTGAGAGAATAAAATTGTAGAAATAGAGAGAGAAACGACTAGGAAAAACTTTTTCATAACGTAAAATTAAGGTTTTTATGTAAGTACCGCTACAAATACTCTAAAAACAAAAGATGAGCAAAAGCTCATCTTTGATTATGCAGATTTTTCGTGAATCTTTTCTTTTTTTCTATTTTTTTTCTCCCAATATTCCCTTTGATAATCTTTCACCGTTTTTCCTTTCCCATCGTGTCGCCATCCCGGAGAATTGAATATATAATTAAATCGATCTTTAATGGTAAGATTGGGTTGTTTAAGGTCTTTTGCAATTTTTTGCCATTCGTAAAGTAGTGTTGTGATGGGTCCGTCATCCGGCATTTTAGGGTAAATTCCAAATTTAACAGGAACTTTAGGATCTTCAGGTTCAAAAGTTCCGAAAATTTTATCCCAAAATATGAAAACCATTCCCATATTTCTGTCAAGATACTTGATATTACATCCATGATGAACACGGTGATGAGAAGGTGTCACTAAAATATATTCTAAAAATCCCATTTTTTTCACTGTTTGTGTATGTACCCAAGTTCCGTAAACCTGTCCAACAGCATAGCAAACCATGATCGTCCAAGGATTAAAACCTAAAAATGCTAAAGGAGAAAAGAACAGATAACGATACAAAGGCTGGAAAACCGGACTTCGAAAACCTGTCGTTAAATTAAAATATTCAGAATTATGATGGGTAATATGCACCGCCCAAAAAGCTCTTGATTTATGATCAACGAAATGATGAAAATAATACGCTAAATCTGTCACCAAGAAACACAGCACCCAATAATACCAAGTGCTCATATCAAAATCGAACAGTCTGAAACTATAGAAAAAGAACATTACGCCCATTGCGAAAGTCTTCATCACAAGATCCAACCCAAAGTTCATCAGTGCAAGATATATATTGGTCAGTAAATCTTTTCGATTGTACAAATGTGCCTGCGCGATACTGCTGTAAATCATTTCCGCCAAAATAACCGCAGCGTGAACAGGAATAGCCCAAGCATATACACTTTCTAGTCCATTTTCGCTCATAAAATAATCCATCATTTGCTACTAGTTTAGTACAAATTTAGAATTTTAAGAGATCGTTAAGAGTATTTTTTGATTTTTTTAATGAAATTTTAATCTACCGTTTTATTGGCAAGCTGACCGCAAGCTGCATCAATATCACCACCACGGCTTTTACGGATCATTACCGTAATTCCTGCATTTTCAAGCTGACGAACATAGTTTTCTTCTGCCTGTTTGTTGCATTGGTCGTATTTACCGTCACCAATCGGATTGTATTGGATAAGATTCACTTTAGAAGGAACCTGTTTACAGTACTTGATTAAAGCTTTGATATCTTCGTCTCCGTCATTAATTCCTTTCCAAACGCAATATTCGAAGGTAATCACAGAGCCTGTTTTTTTATACCAATATTGAAGTGCCTCCATAATATCCGTTAAAGGAAATTTATCAGAAAACGGCATGATTTCGTTACGTTTAGATTCTATAGCAGAATGCAATGACAATGCTAATTTCACCCGTAATTCATCATCAGCCAACATTTTGATCATTTTTGGAATTCCCGAAGTAGAAACAGTGATTCTTCTCGGAGACATTCCTAAACCTTCCGGTTGTGTTATTTTTCTAATCGCTTCAACCACATTTTTGTAATTCATCATCGGCTCCCCCATTCCCATAAAAACAATGTTGGTAAGCGGTCTGTCGAAATACATTTTACTTTGGCTGTCAATTAAAGCGACCTGATCTACAATCTCGGCAACTTCAAGATTTCTCATTCTTTTCAGACGAGCTGTTGCACAAAATTCGCAGTTTAATGAACATCCAACCTGCGAAGAAACACAAGCTGTTGTTCTAGTTTCTGTAGGAATTAAAACAGATTCTACCAATAAGCCATCGTGAAGTTTCACACCGTTTTTAATGGTTCCGTCCGAACTTTTTTGAAGTAAATCAACAGAAACGGGGTTTATGGTATATTCTTCAGAGATTCTATCTCGAAGCTGTTTTGAAAGATTCGTCATCTCCTCAATAGAGTGGAGATTTTTACTCCACAACCAGTCATACACCTGCTTCGCACGAAACGGTTTTTCTCCTAAAGACACAAAATAGTCTTTAAGCTGGTCTAGTGATAAAGTTCTGATATCTTTCATATTATTTAAAGAGCCAAGTTAAAAGTAAAAATTAAAAAGTTTTTAAAGTTTGGTATTATTAACAATTGCAGCCAAAATGTTCTTCAATTCAGCGCTTTCATTTAATAAAGCTTTAAATTCTTCAGAATCATATCCTTCTAATTTTTCTAAAATCCGAAGCCAAAAATTACTTTCTCTGGCTTCTCTTAAAGCAATTTTCACTTTATTTTTAAAATCAGCTTTAGAAGATCCCGCTTGCGATTCTTCATAGTTAGCTCCTATTGAAGTCGCTGATTTTCCAAGTTGAAATCTTATTAATTTACTTTCAGGATCATTGGGAAGTGATCTTAAAAACTTAAGACAATTCACTCCAAATGTAAAAGTTCTTGTAAGTAAATCATTTTCTTTCATCTCGACTTGTACTTTTTACTTTTAACCTGGTTCTTTTTACTTATTTTATTAAATAATTAACATTGCATCTCCGTAAGAGTAGAATTTATATTTCTCTTTTACGGCTTCTTCATAAGCATGCATAATGAAATCTCTTCCCGCAAACGCTGCAATCATCATAATTAATGTAGATTTTGGCGTGTGGAAGTTGGTGATCATACAGTTTGCAACTCCGAAATCGTGTGGAGGATAAATGAATTTATTCGTCCATCCGTGGAATGCAGAGATTTTCTTGTTTGAAGAAACTGAAGTTTCAAGAGTTCTCATTGTTGTTGTTCCAACAGCACAAACTCTTCTGTTTGCTTCTACCGCATTGTTGATGATCTGAGCATTTTTCTCGTCGATGAAGATTTCTTCAGACTCCATTTTATGCTTAGAAAGATCTTCAACTTCAATCGGGTTGAAAGTTCCTAAACCAACGTGAAGAGTAACTTCAGCAAAATCGATTCCTTTGATTTCTAATCTCTTCATCAAGTGTTTTGAGAAGTGAAGACCTGCTGTAGGTGCAGCAACCGCTCCTTCTACTTTTGCGTAGATTGTTTGGTATCTTTCAGCATCTTCTGGCTCAACGTCTCTTTTGATATATTTTGGAAGCGGAGTTTCTCCTAATTCCTTCAATTTAGTTCTGAATTCTTCATAAGAACCATCGAATAAGAATCTCAATGTTCTTCCTCTTGAAGTTGTGTTATCAATAACTTCAGCTACCAAAGATTCATCTTCAGTAAAGAACAATTTATTACCAATTCTGATTTTTCTTGCCGGATCTACCAAAACATCCCAAACACGAGTTTCTTTATCAAGTTCTCTCAACAAGAAAACTTCAATTTTAGCTCCTGTTTTTTCTTTATTTCCGTAAAGACGAGCAGGGAACACTTTAGTATTGTTGAAGATAAAAAGATCTCCTTCGTCGAAATAATCAACAACATCTTTGAACAATTTGTGCTGAATAGTTTCAGTCTTTCTGTCCAAAACCATTAATCTGGCTTCGTCTCTGTGTTCTGATGGGTGCTCTGCCAATAATTCTGCAGGAAGGTCAAAATTAAAATCTGATGTTTTCATTTTTTAAATTACGGTTTAAAAATTATTGAAATTACAAGGTGTAATTTTCGAGGTGCAAATATACGACATTAAACACCCCTTTGTCAAGTGTTATTTAATCGGATCATAAATTAATATTTAAATGAAATAAAAAAAACCGGGATTTTACGATAATTTTTAAAACTTTAAAAAGCTATTTTTGGGGCTTTAAAATTACACTATGAGCAAATATTCAATTGAATCTTTTGTAAACGAGACAAAAGAAAATCCACAAGAAAGAGATTATTTTGAACTGGAAAAACCAGCACTTTTAGAAATCAATTTAAACAACCAATCTGTATGGACAAAGAGGGGAAGTATGGTTGGTTATGTTGGTAGCATCAATTTTGAAAGACAGGGAATGCTTTCCGGAGGAATTGGAAATCTATTAAAAAAAGCGATTAGCGGAGAAGGTTCCAAGCTGATGAAAGCTGAAGGAACCGGAAAATTATACGTTGCTGACGAAGGAAAAAAAGTCCGTATTCTGTATCTTAACAACGAAGCAGTTTGTGTAAACGGAAACGATGTTTTAGCACACGATCAGAGTATAAAAAGTGACATCACGATGTTAAAAAGTATTGCTGGTGTAATGTCTGGTGGACTTTTTCAGGTAAAACTTTCCGGTACAGGACACATTGCAATGACTACTCATGGTGAACCATTGACATTAATGGTAACTCCTGATGCGCCTGTTTTCACAGATCCCAATGCAACAGTTGCCTGGTCTGGAAATCTAAGTCCAGAGCTAAAAACAAATGTTTCTTTCAAAAGTTTGATGGGAAGAGGAAGTGGTGAAGAGTTTCAAATGAAGTTTTCAGGAAATGGATGGGTTTTGATTCAGCCTTATGAGGAAGTTTATAGAATTGAGAAATAAATTTTAATTTTTATATTAGATAAATTTAGGCAGGAATAAAACTATTCCTGTTTTTTATTTTAAAGCTTCCAAAATTCTTTTCCATTCTTCTAATTTCTTTTCAAAAGAAACCGTGTGAAGCGGACTTGTTGAGGGCATTAATATAATTGGGGTTTTAAAATTTTTCCCTAGAACTTTTTGTAGGTTTTTATATGATTTTCCTCCGTTACAGAAAATGGCTGTAATACTCGGATACTGTTCTAAAAGCTCTTCAATCTGATTGGCTTCTTCATTTTTGATTTCAGAATCGAGACTTCCTTTTCTTTCGCAGGAATCAATAACATCCCAAAGCGCAATATGGTTTTTCTTTAGTATATTGATTCTTTCTTCATAATCATCGGTAAAGCCCTCATGAAACAATTCAAAAATAATTTTCCAGAATTTGTTTTGCGGATGGGCATAATACTGTTGTTTTTCTAATGATTTCACTCCGGGAATTGAGCCTAATATTAAAATTTTAGAGGTTTCATCAACGATCGGAGGAAAGGAAGAAATTCTGTTTTGCATGATTCAAATATATAAATTTTGGCTAAAGCCATTTACCTATTATAAAACAAAAAGCGGGCTAAAGCCCGCTCCTATTGATATTTTTCAGAACAAATTATTTTTAATTATTGATTCTTATCTTTTAATTTTTAAAGTGTTTCTTTTAACCAGTCAAAGAATTCTCTTTGCCAAACCAATCCATTTTGCGGGTGAAGTACCCAGTGGTTTTCGTTCGGGAAGTATACCAGTTTTGATTTTAATCCTCTCATTTTTGCAGCCTGGAAAGCTTCCTGACCTTGTTCGTAAGGAACTCTGAAATCAATTCCTCCCTGAACGATCATAATTGGTTTATTCCATTTATCAACAAAATTACTCGGATTGAATTCTGTATACGCTTTCGGCAATGGTTTTTCCCATGGAGAACCTAAATCCCAGTTTGCAAACCAAAGTTCTTCAGTCGTTAAATACCAAGATTTCATATCAAATAATCCATCGTGAGCGATAAATGTTTTGAATCTGTTCTCGTGAATTCCAGCTAACATAAATACGCTATATCCTCCATAGCTTGCTCCTACTGCCGCTACTCTGTCTCCATCTACATAAGGTAATGTTTTAGCATAGTCTGTAGCTGCCAAATAATCTCTCATCGGCTGTCCTCCCCAATCTCTTGAGATCTCTTCATTCCATTTTGTTCCCCAACCCGGCATTCCTCTTCTGTTTGGAGCCACTACGATGTATCCGTTTGCTGCCATTAAAGCAAAGTTCCATCTTGTGCTGAAAAACTGTGTTAATGCAGATTGCGGACCTCCTTGACAATATACTAAAGTCGGATATTTTTTACTTGGATCGAAGTTTGGCGGATAGTGGAACCATACTCCCATTTCTTTTCCGTCAGAAGTCTTCACCATTTTCAGTTCAGATTTTCCCTGAGCTAATTTAGAGTACATGTCTTTATTTGCTTCAGTAATCTGCTTCATTTCTCCGTTTTTAATATTGACAGAGAAAATATCGGTGGCATGATTGATATCTGTTCTTCCTACCAACAGCGAGCTTTTCTGATCTGCGAAGATTTCATTCACATCAAAATCACCTTTTGTGATTTGCTGAACTTTGTTACTTTTCGGATCTAATGAGAACAATTGTTTTGTTCCTCTGAAAGCTGCTGTGAAATAAATCGTTTTAGAATCTCCGCTCCAGAAAACATCTCCGGAAACGCTTTCATCCCAACCGCTCGTTAAGTTTGAAATTTTTCCGGATTTCCAGTCCATGATTTTTACATCATTCTTGTCTGCTTCATAGCCGTCTCTGGCCATACTCTGCCAGATCAAAGATTTTCCGTCCGGACTGAATTTTGGGTTTACATCATATCCTTTATTAGCTTCCGTAAGGTTTTTTGTAGTTCCTGAAGCCAAATCGTACGCGAAAATATCTGTATTGGTACTTGTAGAATATTCTTTACCGCTTTTTGGTTTCGTTACGTATAAAAGCTGTGCAGAATCCGGGCTCCAGATGAAATCTTCTGCCCCACCGAAAGGTCTTTGAGGGGAATCCCACATTTTTCCGTCCAGTAAATCTTTTGCAGCATCTACTTTATCTGAAGTATTGACTACAAAAACATGATTGTATTTCCCTTCATTAAAGTAATCCCAGTGTCTGTGATTAAGATCTGTATATACCTGTGCCGTCGTTTTTGGGGTATCGGAATATTTGTCTTTTCCCATTACTTTTTCCACCAAAACCTGCTTACTGAAAGCTATTTTTTTACCATCCGGAGAAATGACTACATTATCAGCTTCACCGATCGTGTAGAATTCTGACCATGTTTTACCATTGTCTTTTGAAAGAAAAATCTTATCTCCTTCCTGAGCATAAATTCCATTTTTATCCCACTGGATAAGTGCTTTCTTGCCAAAATCGATTTTTGCAGACTGATTATTAAGAACGTTTAAGAAATAGTTCTCACTTTTCGTTTTTTCAGTTTTAAGATCAACCTGCCCCACTTTATAGATAAGTGAAGACTGATCCGGTGAAACTGCCTGTACTCCCACTTTTTTCAAAGTCCATAGGATCTCAGGCGTCATTAGTTGTTGTGCATTCATTAAAAGCGGAGCTGCCAAAGCCAGCAGACTGTACTTAAGTTTCATATTCTGATATTCATTTTTAGCGGATATATAAAATCTCACGAGACTTCATATTCCTAAATTCAAAGATTGCCAAAGTTAATATTTAAAATAAAAATGAACGAAAGAATTAACATTTAAAGTTATTGGTGTTTTAAAAAGAAAATCCGCCAATTAAAAACTGACGGATTCTGCTTGTATTATTAAAGAGATTTTTCATTAATCTCCATCTGAAAAGATTGAATTGGCCAAAGAGGTAATAATTGACAGCAAAATACTGAAAATAAACGCCCACCAGAAACCATTGATCTCCATGCTATCAATAAAGTAATCTGCGATCAGGATAATTAAAGCATTGATTACTAATGCAAAGAAACCTAATGTAATAATGGTAAGCGGTAATCCGAATAAGCTTAATATCGGTTTTACGATTACATTCAGAACGCCCAGAACGATGGCAAAAATAATAGCTGTGCTGAATCCTTCAAAATGTACTCCCGGCAAAATTTTCGTTAAAAGATATGCTACAATTGCAGTGATCAGTAATCGGATAATTAAGTTCATGTTATTTATTTTTTTATTATTCGTAGTAACCACCGAACAAAACTCATTCCATTTTCATGTGAAAAAGTTTTTATCCTGTTTATTTTATCTTCATCATCGTTACCAATGAAGTGGCTGCATGGCTTTCATTTTCTCCATTTTCATCTACAACATAAATTTCAGTTCTTACCACGCTTATCTTTCCTCCTCCTTTTATCACATAAGATTTTGAAACCAGTGCGTCTCCTATCGCCGGTCTTAAATAATTGACCTTCAGCTCAACCGTCACCACATAGCAATCTTCTGCATAATGACTTACAGCTGCATATCCTGAAGAAACATCTACCAAAGAAGCGATCATTGCACCGTTGAACATTCCTGCTTTTCTGGTCATCATTTCCATTTTTGGAATTTTGATGGAAATATAATCGGTTTCTACCGCCAATAATTCTGCTTTGTAAAATTTCAGGGTTTCGGAGCGGCTGAAGCTGTCTGTAATGAGTTTTCTTTTTTCCGGAGTCATTATATTCTGTTTACTGCAAAGGTAAGCCCTGCAAAGCTTTTATTTGAATTAAAGATAAAAAAGTTACCTCATTTTCATGAGATAACTTTCGAATTTCTGAACTTTCTTTTACATTAATTGAAGCAGATTTTACGCCATTGACATATTCTTTGAGGAACTTGACTGCTTAATTCCATGATCTTCTTTGATCATATCAGCAGCTTTTTCCCCAATCATAATGGTCGGAGCATTGGTGTTTCCTGAAACCACATCGGGCATAATGGAAGCATCCGCAACACGCAATCCTTTGATTCCGTAAACTTTTAGTCTCGGATCAACAACTGAATGGCTGTCGATTCCCATTTTGCAGGTTCCTGTCATGTGATGATAGGTTGAGCAGGATTTTTTAATATAATCTAAGACTTCTTCTTTGGTTTTGCCTTCTCCCGGATAAATTTCACCGTCGTTCCATTCTTTCATAGCTTCGGTTCTTCCCATTTCACGACAGATTTCAACACATCTGTACAATGCTTCCAGATCAGATTCTTCAGAAAGATATTTTGGATCTATTTCCGGTGAAACTGACGGATCTGAAGAGATTAATTTGATATACCCACGACTTGCAGGACGGATAAATCCCGCACAGAAAGTGAACGCATTTTCAGGACCTGTAAAACCGGGGCTGTAATACGGAAGTCCCATAAATAAAGGCTGCAGATCCGGAAAAACCATTTCTTCTTTACTTTTCCAGAATAATTGTGCTTCCAAAAGATTGGCTTCCGGAGCCGGAATTTCTTTTTTAGCTTTAAAAATAACACTGGTCAAAAGATGGTCCTGAAGATTTTTACCTACTCCTTTCAGGTGTTTTACAACAGAAATACCGACAGATTCCAGTTCATTTTTATCTCCAATCCCTGAAAGCATCAGAAGTTTTGCAGATTCTATCGTTCCGCAGGAAACAATCACTTCTTTATCGGCTCTTGCTTCTACTAATTCTCCGTTTTTTAAATATAAAACCCCAACACATCGATCGCCTTCAAAAAGTAACTTCTGAGCTAATGCGTTGGTATGAATTTCCAGGTTTTCTCTCGATTTTACAGGGTCTAAAAAAGCTTTTGCGGTAGAACATCTTTTTCCGTCCTTACCAACAGTAAGATGGTTTAAACCTGATCCCCAAATTTCTTTATTAAAATCATCTGTTTCAGGAAATCCCAATTCTGTACAGGCTTTAAGAGCGCTTATAGAAATCGGATTCGGAGTTTTGATACGGCTCACAAAAAGAGGTCCGTTTCCTCCGTGAGTTTCATCTTCACCGTCTTCGTGTGTTTCGGACTTTTTAAAATAAGGTAAAACACTTTCCCAATCCCAACCTACACATCCGTTATAAGCCCAATGATCGTAATCTTGTCTGTGACCTCTGATGTAAATCATTCCGTTGATGGAACTTGAACCGCCCAATGTTTTTCCTCTCGGCCAATATCTTGTATTGTTTCCACCACTTTCCTGAGGAACTGTGTGATATGCCCAGTCTCTCTCCGTATTCCATATTGCAGGCCAGCCTGCCTGTGCATGAACTTCGGGAATATTGTCTTCTGAACCGGCTTCTAAGAGAAGTACATTTATAGTTGAGTTTTCGCTTAATCTGTTGGCAATTACTGCACCTGCCGAACCTGATCCGACAATGATAAAATCGTATTTCATATAGTTTTAATTTGTATTGTTCTACTTTTTAATGCTGATTACTTTTGGAACCGTCACCGCTTTTAATCCCTCTATTCCGAATTCCACTCCGTAACCGGATTGTTTTGCCCCTCCGAACGGCACAAAAGGGTTGATCGCTCCATGCTGATTGATCCATACCGTTCCTGCTTCCAGCTGACCGGCAACTTCTTCGGCTTCTTTTATATTGTCACTCCAGACTGAAGCTCCCAAACCGTTTTCCGAATCGTTTGCTTTTGCTATGGCTTCTTCAATTGTTTTATATTTGATGATCGGTAAAACCGGTCCGAACTGCTCTTCATCAACAATTCTGTTTCCGTTATCCACATTTCCGATAAGAGTAACAGGAATGAAATACCCTTCTGAATCTGGTTTCTGACCTGTAAATAAGAAATCCGCACCTATATTTTCAGAATCAGCGATCAGATCCTGAATTTTATCAAACTGCATTTTATTTTGAATAGGCCCTAAAACATTCGCTTCATTTGCTCCATCACCCATCGGAATATGGGAAGAATAATCCGCTAAAGCTTTAGCTACTTTTTCATAATCGTCTTCATGAACATATAATCTTTTTAAGCAGGCACAGGTTTGTCCCATATTAAGAAACGCTCCCCAGAAAATATTGTCAATATGTTTAGTAAGGTCAAGCCCCGGTAAAATAATTCCGGCATCATTTCCGCCACATTCCAATGTTAATCGAGCCATATTTTTAGAAGATGCTTCGATTACTTTTTTTCCGGTCGCGATAGATCCGGTAAACATAATTTTTCCGATTTCAGGATGTGCTGTAAGATACGAACCCACTTCTCCTCTTCCGGTAACCACCTGCAAAACATCTTCAGGAAGCACAGAGTTAATCACTTTGATCATTTCTAATGTAGAGAACGTTGTATATTCTGAAGGCTTCAGGATGACCGCATTTCCCATTCTCAAAGACGGAATAATCTGCCATATTGCGATCATCAAAGGCCAGTTCCACGGAGCAATTGCAGCCACCACTCCGATGGGTTTTCTGTATAAAACATCTTTTCTGGTTTCATCTTCAAAAACAATTTCTTCCGGTACATCCAATGAAGCAGGAACCTGAGTCCAGCCAACGCAAGCCTGCATTTCAAAATTTGAGCCCGGTCCGCTTAATGGTTTTCCCTGTTCACGCGTAATCCATTCTGCCAACTGCTGAGCGTTTTGCTGTAAAGCTTCTGCAACTTTCAATAAAATCTCCTTTCTTTCTGAATCCGGTCTTGCCGACCATAGTTTTTGGGCAATCTTTGCTTTGTTTATTGTAGCGTTTATTTCTTCTTTTGAGGTATTGTTCACTTTACCGATAACCTCTAAAGTAGAGGGGTTTAGCGATAAAAATCCGGTATCTTCGGTGGTGCTTTCTTTTACAAATGAGGTATTTTCCATTGTTTTAAATTATTTTGTATTTTACATAGCTCGAAAATGACAAAAACATGATATAAATCATTTACTTATTCTCTATTTTTTTTAACCTAAACTCTATGCTATAATGGAAAAGATCGAAGAAAGAACAGTTTTAAGCATTCCTTTTGGAGAATTGAATGTATTTGAAACGAATGTAGTATGTCATGATTTCCCTTTCTATTTCGAGAAACCCGTCATCACATTAATGTTAAGCGGTAATAAGATCATTCGCAGTGAAGAAGAGACGTTTGAGTTTAATGAAAGAAGTGTATTCATCCCGCCCTGTAAAAAGGAATTAAGTATAGATATTCATCCTGTCTTTCAGGAACCGACGAAATGTCTGGTTTTAAATATAGAGCAGGAATATATTGATAACGTTTTTTCCGAGGTCATCGAAAACTGGCATCCAGATTGGGATAAGACAGGAATCATGATGAAGGAAAACGCTGTGAAAAAATTTGTGAGCTCTGATGAATCTTTGTGGAGAAGTTTAACGAATCTTTACAACCGAAGAATAGATGATACATTGAACGGAACTTCAGATTTTCTTTTGAGCCTGAGTCTTAAAGAACTGATCTATGAACTGATGAAAACCAACGCCAAACATCTTCTTCTTCATCCCAATAAAGCAGAAAATGTACAGCATGGTCTTCAGGAAGTAGTCCATTTTATAAAGCAAAATTACAGAGAACCCATCACCATAAAAAAACTCGCATCGGTTGCAGGAATGAGCGAAGCCAATCTTTTCAAAAAATTTAAAAATACGTACAGCTGTACTCCTGTTGAATATATTATCGAGCTAAGAATAGAACACGCAAAACAGCTTCTGATCAATAATCCGGAAATTGACATTAAAAATATCTGTTTTGAATCCGGATTTAACACACTGGAATATTTCTACAGAAAATTTACTCAGATCACCGGAAAATCTCCGAAGAAATTTAAGGTTAGCTGATTTATTATTAAGTATGTTTAAACTCATATTAAAATTAACCACAAAAGATACAAAAGCGATTTATAAAGATGCTAAGAGATACTGAAAGTTCTCAAAAGGATAAAAATCAAAGATTTTTAAAAACTTGGATGTTCTTTTTTCAGCCTAATGTTCAACTTTAAATGTATTATATGAATCTTTTGTGCCTTTTGTGGTTAAATAAAAAATTTAAACAGGTATATTAATAACGTAGTATATATATGTGAAATTTTTCTGTTAATATCCATCTATAAAAATAAGAAAACTGTAAATTCGTTCTACTGAAACAGGTCATAGACAAAGCATGAGCAACGAATTAATCTATCAATTCATTAAACCTGAAAAATCCCTTACTGACTTTGTGTATGGGTATTCTTCTCTGCAAAATTTGTCAACCTTTAAGGAAGGTGTAATCATTCCCAATGGAAAAATCGATCTGCTTTTCTGTAAAACCACCGATAATCAATTTCAAATTGTTTTGATGGGACTGGAAACCCAACCCAAAACGATGCCTGAAACCGAGTTTTCCACTTTTTTTGCGATCAGTTTCAATCCGCTTGCGTTGGAATATATTCTGCATCAATCTATTGCAGAGTTTGTGAACAGTGGAAAAGAATTACCCAATAATTTCTGGGATTTCAGTATTGCTGATCTTGACGACTTTGAGGAATTCTGCGCTAAAGCTTCTCAAAAAATTAAATCCCTATTACCTGAAAATATTGATGAGCGAAAGCGCAAATTATTTCAGCTTATTTTTTCCACTCATGGGGAAATTACCGTTAAAGACCTTTCCGAACATATCTTTTGGAGCGAACGCCAGATCAACCGGTATTTCAATAAACAATTGGGAATCTCGTTAAAATATTACTGTAAAATTTTACGTTTTCAGGCTTCTCTTCATCATATTAAAGACGGAAATCTGTTTCCACAGCTTAATTTTACCGATCAGTCTCATTTCATCAAAGAGATCAAAAAACTCTCCGGAGTTTCACCTAAAGAGCTTTTTAAAAATCAAAACGACCGTTTTTTACAATTTTTAGTGTATCATACGTCCTAATTTTGCAGCATAAAATTTAAAATTATGCTTATCAATAATAAATCAATTGCCATTGTTGGCGGTGGTCCTGGAGGATTAACATTAGCAAGACTATTACAATTAAAAGGTGCCGACGTAAAAGTATTTGAAAGGGATCTTAATAAAAATGCCCGAATTCAGGGGGCTCCTCTCGATCTTCATGACAACTCAGGATTGGCCGCAATCCGTAAAGCAGATCTGCTGGAAGAATTCAAACAGAATTATCTTGTAGGAGCCGACAGAGAACTTATCATGAATGAAAATGCGGAAATATTTTTCAGCGACCACGAAGACAAACCTGAAGAAGATTTCGGACATCAGCATTTTCGTCCGGAAATCGATCGTGGTACCTTAAGAAAAATCTTACTGGAATCTTTACAGCCGGAAACAGTAGTCTGGGACAGCCACTTCGTTTCTATGGAGAAACAGAATGAAGGATGGCTTCTCCATTTCAAAAACAAAACAACAACGTATGCCGATATTGTTATTGCCTGTGATGGAGCCAATTCAAAAATCCGCCCTTATATCACTAATATTAAGGCTTTCTATACCGGTATCACGATGCTTGAAGGAAATATTCTGCAGGCAAAAGAGAATGCTCCAAAAGTTAATGCCTTATTGAAAGGGGGTAAAATAATGGTTTTCGGAAATGAGAAAAATCTCCTGATGGGGCAAAAAGGAAACGGCGACATTGGTTTTTATGCAAGCTTGAAAACGAATGAAAATTGGGCTGTAAACAGTGGATTAAACTACAGTGATAAAGTTCAAATGCTGAACTGGTTCAAATCTACCTATCCGGAATGGAATTCTATTTGGT
Organism: Chryseobacterium taiwanense; assembly: GCF_000813825.1. Lineage (GTDB taxonomy): Bacteria > Bacteroidota > Bacteroidia > Flavobacteriales > Weeksellaceae > Chryseobacterium > Chryseobacterium taiwanense. The sequence goes on along the minus strand of NZ_JWTA01000005.1, from coordinate 441,025 downwards.
TTGAATTGTTTGAAAATGCTGAAACACCATTCATTCCTCGTCCTATTTACTGTATTCCTTTTGATCAGACCTGGGAAGCTCAATCCAATGTAACGATGATCGGAGACGCGGCTCACGTAATGCCTCCGTTTGCCGGAGAAGGGGTAAATATGGCCATGCTGGATGCACTGGAATTGAGTGAATGCTTAACATCAGATCAACACAAAACTTTACAGGAAGCTATTTCCACCTATGAAATCCAGATGCGAAAAAGAGCTGCTCTCATTGCCAAAGAATCTCTTGATAACGGAGAACTGATGCATGCGGAAAATGCTCTTGAAAATATGCTGAATTTTTTCAACGCACCTCATGAATAATAAAAAAAGGAACAGCTTAAGCCGTTCCTTTTTATGTTTTATATATTTTGATATTAAGAAATAATGACGCTAAACTGATCATTAAAGGATAAAACGCCTTCCGTCACACTTTCCGGATGTGTACTGAATCCTTTTAATTTTGATGTTTTGCCTTTCAGTACTAAATCCATCAATTGTTTATCAGAAAGTTTCTTACCAAAGATTTCAAAATTTACCTTAAAGCCACAGTTTTTAAAATCAGAGCAACCGACAGCGGTTTTTCCTTTCATCAAATGGTGTTCTTTACATTTCGGGCATTTGGTTTCTTCCCAGGATTGAAGTTCTTTTTTAACAGCTGGTTCGCGTTTTTTCTTTTCTTTTACCTCAACTTTTTCTTCTTCCAGAGTAATCACTTTTCCTTTTCCGTCCACCACTTTTTTAGTGAGTTCTGTGACCATTTGGATCAGTTCTTCCTTAAATTGATTGGCTTCATATTCGCCGCTTTCAATTTTACGAAGTTTTAATTCCCATTCTCCTGTCAATTCAGGACTTTTCAACAATTCGTCTTCGATCGTGTCGATCAGCTGAATTCCGGTATGGGTGGCAATTAAGTTTTTTCTTTTCTTTTCGATATATTTTCGTTTGAAAAGTGTTTCGATAATGTTGGCTCGCGTTGATGGTCTACCAATTCCGTTATTTTTCAGCATTTCACGAAGTTCTTCATCATCCACCTGCTTTCCGGCAGTTTCCATGGCTCTAAGAAGCGTTGCTTCCGTGTAAGGTTTCGGCGGTGAAGTTTTCCCTTGGTGAATCATCGGGTCATGAGGTCCGGTTTCTCCAACCGTGAATTCAGGAATCGTCTGTTCTTCTTCCTTTTCTTTTTCTTTATCGTTGGATTCTTCTTTGGGTTCTTTAGCATATACCGCTCTCCAACCCGGTTCTAGAACCTGTCTTCCACTGGTTTTGAAAGGAATTGTTCCTACTTTTCCTTCTACCAAAGTATTCGAAATTTTACATTCAGGATAGAAAACAGCAATGAACCTTTTGGCAATCAAATCATAAATCAGTTTTTCTTCCCTACTCAGATTTTGAGACGGTGGAACTTCGGTTGGAATAATTGCATGGTGATCGGTAACTTTGGTGTCATCAAAAACTGCTTTTGACTTTGGGATCGGAGCTTCCAACAGAGGCGAAATTAAATCCTGATAGAAATACATTTTTCGTAAAATTCCTTCTATTTTAGGATATAAACTTTCGGATAAGTATGTTGTATCAACACGCGGGTACGTCACATGCTTTTTCTCGTATAAACTCTGAATATAATTCAAGGTATTTTCTGCAGAATACCCATATTTTTTGTTGGCTTCCACCTGAAGCCCGGTCAAATCGAAAAGTCGCGGATTTTTTTCTTTTCCTTCTTTAATTTCGAAAGAAACAATCTCAAAAGGATTTACTTTCAGATATTCCAGTCCTTTTTCAGCACGTTCTAAAGTTTTTAAACGGTCGATCGCAGCATTGAAAATTACGTCACGGTATTTGGTTTTAAGTTCCCAATATTCTTCGGTAGTAAAGGCATCAATTTCTTTTTGACGCTGAACCAGCATCGCCAAGGTAGGCGTCTGCACTCTTCCGATAGAAAGAACCGCTTTATTTCCGCCGAATTTTTTCGTAAAAAGTCGGGTCGCATTGATTCCCAACAGCCAATCTCCAATGGCTCTTGCATTTCCTGCGAGATACAGATTTTTGTAATCTTCAGCCGGTTTTAAACTTGCAAAACCTTCTTTTATCGCTTCTTCGGTAAGGGACGAAATCCACAACCTCTGGATTGGTTTGTTACATTTTGCTTTCTGCAATACCCATCTTTGAATCAGTTCTCCCTCCTGACCAGCATCCCCGCAGTTAATGACCTCATCACATTCTTCGACTAATCTTTCAATGACTTTAAACTGGTTTTCAACACCTTTATTAGGAATTAATTTGATTCCAAAGTTGTTAGGAATAATAGGTAACAAAAACAAATTCCAGGCTTTGTATTGCGGACCGTAATCATGAGGCTCTTTCAGAGTACAAAGATGTCCGAACGTCCATGTCACAAAATAGCCGTTTCCTTCCATATAACCTTGCTTCGGCGTGGTAGCACCCAATACTTTGGCGATATCTCTGGCAACACTGGGTTTTTCGGCAATACAAAGTTTCATGAATTTTCGTAATTATAGAAGAGGGCAAAAATCGGGATTTTTTTTGGATTTTGCTAATTTGTTCTTTCCATTCCAAAATAATCAGACATTCGAAAATGAAGAAAAAAACAGTTAAATTTCTATAATCAGCTCCTTTTCATAGCCATTATATTTTTCATCAATATATCCATGTGGATTACAAATAATTTTTGTGGCTCCAATTTCATAATCAGAAGGCGTATGAATATGACCATGAATCCAGTATAAGGGTTGATATTCCTGAATTAAATCTTCAAGATTAGAAGCATAAGCTGATGTAACGGGATCATTTTTGTATTGCTCCGTAACTGACTGAATACTGGGAGCATGGTGAGTCACTACAATATTTTTCATTCCTTTTGCTTCTTCTAAACTTTCCTGTAACCATAATTTAGATAATTGATGAATCTTAAATATATCTATAGTTCTCATTTTGGAATAAGAAGGATCACGTTTTATCTTTTTATAATCGTTCATTACCGACTGGCAGATCATTCCATATTCTATTGGGTTGCCAAAAATTGAAAAATCAGTCCACAAAGTCGTTCCATGAAAGCGAATTCCTTCAATATCCACAAAAGAGTTTTCCAGCACAAAGACATTGGAATCTTGCGATGCCTCTTTTATTTTATGTAATGTTTTTGGATAAGAACCTTTATAATATTCATGATTTCCCAGAACATAAATTACAGGTTTATCAGGAATTTTAGTCTTGATCCAATCAATTCCTTTTGTTCCTAAATTCACATCTCCTGCTAAAACAACTACATCGGCATTATCAAATGATAAATCCGTATATCCAAATTCCTGATGCAAATCGCTTATGATTTGTATTTTCATATTTTACAAATTACATCAAAAAAAACTATATAAAAAACTCTTAAGAAAAAGGAAGTTTTCTTAAGAGTTTTTTTTCGTCCGGCTTATCCTATTATATTTGTTTCCTAATTTCAATATTACTTTACAAATGAAAAATAATCTAGTAAATAAATTTCAACTAATCTAAATTTGAGCACTTGTAGAGAAAAGTATTTCACTGCAAGTACAGTTTTATAATAAAAACCTTTCCTATCTTATGTTTTACTACAAAAAACTACTAGCACTATTCATATTATTTTACAGTATTTTATTTTTTGCTCAATCAAATAAAGATACATTACGTGGCGACTTTACCTACCAGTTAAAAGCAAAATATGACATCCGAAATGATAACAGATATGAAGAGCTTTTTTCATTACAAATAGGTGAGAATCGAGCGTTTTTTGCAAGTGCTGTATCACTGAAAGGAGATTCAGTAATGACAAATTCAGGTACAACAACACATAATACCGATGGAAGCATTACTATTGGCTGGAAAAAAGGTACCGTAATTCCAAAAACAAATCTAAACTTTACCATTATCCAATCACCTGAAAATGTACAATACTACGATTCAGCATTCATGTCATTACTCAGTTATAAAGAGCCGGTAATAAAGAATTGGAAACTTGTGGATGAAACGAAAATAATCAATACAATTAATTGTAAAAAAGCAGAAGTTACTTTTAAAGGAAGAAACTGGACTGCTTGGTATTCTCCCGAAATTCCGTTCCCTTATGGCCCGATGAAATTTAGTGGATTACCCGGATTAATTGTTAAAATAACAGATGATAGGGGTGATTATGATTTTGAAATAGTAAGATCTGTACCTAATTCCAAACTGAAAGGCAAATTAGTTAATATTAAAAAAAGCCGATATATGGGAGCTACGGAAACAACACAGGCAAAATTGAAGCAAGCCAAACAAAATGTTGATGCTAATGTTGCAGGCGTACTTGCAAGCACTGGAACAACAATTATAAAAGGACAAGAGATTCTAAGACAAAAGGAAAAACAAAAAGAAGAAAACGAAAAATATATAAATCCACTGGAGTTAACTGATTAAAATAATTAAATATAAAAAGCTCCCTAAAAAAGAGAGCTTACCAACAATATTTATAAAACAAAATTAATTAATTTCCATAGGAACTTCCATTAAAAGAATCTCCGTATTTTCTGAGGTTATTTTAATATTTACATCTGAAATATCCCAAACTCCGAAGCCGTCTCTTTCTTCCAGTTTATGACCGCCAATTTCTGCACTTCCCTTAATGATAAAGGCATAAATACCATTTCCTTTTTTCTTAATCTGATAATGGGTTTCTATATTATTTTCAAAATTTCCTAAATGAAACCATGCATCCTGATAAATCCAAACTCCTTCATCATCGGTGTTAGGAGAAAGAATTTGCTGAAACTTGTTTTTGCTTTTTGTTTTGTCTAATGTAATCTGATCGTATCTTGGAACAACATTTCTTTTGTTGGGATAGATCCAGATTTGAAGAAACTTTACCAAACCTTCTTCATTTTTACTGAATTCACTGTGCATCACTCCGGTTCCGGCACTCATCACCTGAATTTCACCACTTTTTATAGTCACTTTATTCCCTAAACTGTCTTCATGCTCCAAACAGCCTTCAAGAGGAATGCTTATAATTTCCATATTATCGTGGGGATGAACTCCAAATCCTCTTCCCGCTTCCACCGTGTCATCATTAAGTACTCTCAAGGCTCCAAACTGAATTCTTTCAGGATCATAGTAGTCGCCAAAACTAAAAGTCTTTTCACTTTTCAGCCAATCATTTTCCGACTTCCCTCTGGAATCAGCTTTATGCAAAACATTTTTAATTTCGTCAGCTTGGGAAAAAGCAATATTCACTTCACTTTTCAGTAATCCGCTTCCACCTCCGTAATGCTCTATTACCTTAATTTCCTGATCCAAATTTTCACAAAACCTTTTAATATCTTGTTCAAACTGATCTTCCAAGCCAGAACTCAGCAAGACAATATCCACTTTATTGTTGCGAATATAATCATACGCTTTATTTTCGGAGCTTAAGAGTTCAGCTTTCCAGCCTTCATTTTTTTCTATAATTCTTTTTAATACATCAAGAATTTCTTGATTTTTTCCGAGGACTAAGAAATTAAGCATTTTCATTTCAGACGAATTAAGAGTTACAATTAAAATTAAAATTCAGATTCTTACAATGTTTCTTTGAACCAAACATCATTATATTCTTCCGGATGACGCTTGAACTGAGCATGAACGTAAGGACATAACGGAACGATCATTAAATCATTTTCTCTGGCATAAGAAACCAGTTTTTCCAGTAATAATTTTGCAAATCCTCTTCCTTCATATTCAGGATTCACTTCTGTATGGTAAACAGTCAGCTTGTTTCCAATGACTGAAATATCCATTTTTCCTGCTTTATTGTCGTCTGAGAAAAGTTGAACTTCTCCCCTTACGTTTCCTAAGACTACTTCTGTTCTTTCCATTGTTTTAATTTTTAATAATAACAAAGTTATGACCTCTCTCAAAATTACATCATGATCTATGATAATTTCGACCAAAGTTTTAGCATTTTTTAGCAACAGGAAAAAAACAAATACAAATAACTGATTTTCAAATATTTAAATTTCAATCCAAAATTATTTACAAAAAAGTCTACTTTTTTAGTGGACTAATAAAAATTTATCCCTTATATTTGCAACCGTAATCAGGACATTAAAATAAAATGAAATCGAATTTTAGAAATCAATCCATTAAAAAGCATACCATCAATACTATGATGATGTATTGCTGTATGCCTGAATTACGAAATTGCTGTGGTTGAACTTACTTTTATATGACATATTTTTAAAGGCTCTACCACGTTGTAGAGCCTTTTTTGTTTACTAAGAATAATATCAGAATGATAGAGATAAAGAACATTTCAAAAACTTTTCACCAGAAAAAACAGTCTTTTAAAGCACTGGATAATGTAAGCCTGACTATTGAAAAAGGCGACATTGTTGGAATCATCGGATTTTCAGGAGCGGGAAAAAGTACCTTAATCCGAACGGTGAATCTTCTTGAAAAACCGGATAATGGTGAAATCATCATCAATGGAAAAGATTTCACTAAATTAAATTCCAAACAATTAGCCAGCGAAAGAAAAAAAATAGGAATGATCTTCCAACATTTTAACCTTCTTTCTTCAAGAACAGTTTTTGAAAATATTGCTCTCCCATTAGAACTGGATCATGTTAATAAAACGGAAATCCATCAAAAAGTCAATGAGCTGTTGAAAATCGTTGGTCTGAAAGATAAAGCCAATGATTATCCTAAAAGTCTTTCGGGCGGACAAAAACAAAGAGTTGCGATTGCAAGAGCTTTAGCCAATGATCCTTATCTCCTGCTTTGTGACGAAGCGACAAGTGCCCTCGATCCGGCAACCACTCAATCAATTTTACAGTTATTGAGGGATATTAATCAAAGGTTGGGAATTACCATTTTATTGATCACCCACGAAATGGAAGTCATAAAAACCGTCTGTAACCATGTTGCAGTGATTGACCAAGGAAAACTAGTAACCAAAGGAACTTTAAGTGAGATTGTCTCCAACAAAGAGAATCCTATCATCAAACAATTTTTAAACTCTAGTGTTATGACTATACCACAAGAACTGAATAAAAAACTACAAAAAGAACCGCAAAACGGACTCTTCCCTCTTGTTGAGGTTGAACTTAATGAACAAATATCTGTTGAAGAATTACTTTCAATAGTTTATGATAAATATAAAATTCCTTACAAACTTCTGAAAGCGGATGTTGAATATTTAGGAGATTCCAACTTTGGAAAATTATTATTACAGCTACAGGGTGAAGAAGAGGAAAACCAGCAGGCTCTTTATTATTTCAACCAGAATAAAATTCAAAATACGGTAAGAGGATATGCTTAGTGATACGATAATTTCTCTTTTATCGAAGGGAATTTGGGAGACAGTTTACATGACATTCGTGTCAGGATTTTTTGGATTTGTATTGGGATTACCGGTTGGAATTCTCTTGTTTTTAACAAGAAAAGGACAGCTTTTGGAAAATGTAATTTATAACAAAGCTTTATCTGTTTTAGTTAATATCTTTCGCTCCATTCCTTTCATTATTCTGATTGTGTGGATGATTCCGTTTACAAGAAGTCTGGTCGGAACATCAATTGGCGTGAATGCCGCTTTGGTTCCCTTAAGTATTGGTGCAGCTCCTTTTATAGCAAGATTAGTAGAAAACAGTTTGCTGGAAGTTCCTCATGGTTTGATTGAAACCGCAAGAGCATTGGGAGCTACTCCACTCCAAATCATCCGAAAAGTATTGTTACCGGAAGCGCTTCCGTCTTTGATTAACAATGCTACGATAACGTTGATCACTTTGGTAGGATACTCTGCAATGGGTGGCGCAGTCGGAGCAGGAGGATTGGGGCAGATCGGTTATCAATACGGATATATTGGTTATGATGCGGTCATTATGAATCTGGTATTGGCTTTATTGGTGGCCATCGTATTTATTATTCAATTTTCAGGTGACCGATTAGCAAAAAGATTTGATCATCGTTAAAACTGAAAAATTTAGAAAATATAGTGCTTAAGCACTTTGAAAATACAGTGTGAATGTGAAATAGTGTGATGGTATGATGATTTCAGCCATCGATCCGGCGAAAAAGGTAATTCAAAAGGTATAAAGCCATATTTTATTATTTATTATCAAAGAATTTAAAGATTACCTTTTTCCTTTTTCGCCATTTTTTTGAAAATAGTTGACAATGAAAAAAATAAAGATTTTAGGGGTTTTGGCAGCAGGTTTATTAGTATTTATAGCCTGCAATTCGCCAAAGAAAGATGATCCGAATGTGATTAAAGTAGGAATCACTTCCGGACCGGAACAGGAAATTGCAGAGGTTGCGAAAAAAGTAGCTAAAGAAAAGTATAATCTTGAGGTAGAACTGGTTTCCTTCAATGATTACGTCGTTCCCAATGAGGCTTTGAATAACGGAGATATTGATGCCAATGCGTTTCAGCATGTTCCTTACTTAAATGAACAGTCACAACAAAGAGGTTATAAATTAGCTGTTGTTGGAAATACTTTTGTGTACCCGATTGTAGCCTATTCGAAAAAAATTAAAAACATCAGCGAACTTCAAAATGGAAGTACAATTGTCATTCCTAATGATCCAACAAACGGCGGCCGTTCATTACTTTTATTACAGAAAAACGGGTTGTTAAAATTAAAAGACGGTATTGGTTTATTACCTAAAGTGACTGATATTGTGGATAACCCTAAACAACTAAAAATCCTTGAAATTGAAGCTCCACAATTGCCGAGAGTATTGGATGATAAAGAAGTGGTTATCGCCATCATTAATAACAACTTTGCCGCACAGGCAGGATTGGATGCGGAAAAACAGGGAATTTTTAAAGAAGATAAAGATTCTCCTTATGTGAATGTAATTGTTTCGAGAGAGGACAACAAGACTTCTGAAAAAGTAAAAAACTTTGTAAAGGCTTATGAATCTGATGAGGTCATGAAAAAAGCAGAGGAGATTTTTAAAGGAGGAGCCATTAAAGGTTGGAACTGATTCTGTTAAAAGTTTAGCGTAACAAAAACAATAATGCCTGATTGATAAAGTTCAATCAGGCATTATAACATAAAAATGAAATATTATTTTACCATAATTTGATCAATGTATGTCTTATTATCCCAGAACAAATATTCTTCACTCATAGTATTATCTTCTTTCTAAATACCCGATAGTAGCCATATTTACCCTTTATTTAAAGTAAATTTTAAGAAATAATAGTATAATTATTTTATATTTGCGCGAAAATACAGATGCCTACTTATACCAGAAAACCTAAGGGTTTGAAAAAATTCCTATGGGTGTAATCTTATCTATAAAAGATTAATCTTCTGATAGAAATTAAGCGTTTTTTAAATGTAAATAGCAGTGAATATGAATAGAAAAACATTTTTAAAAACATCACTTAATGGTCTAGTCTATACTAGTTTATCCATGTCGTTACTTTCGTGTCTTAATGATGATCATTTTGAGACAGAAACTAATGATAAAAACACAGAGCGCTCAAAAAAAAGATTTAAACCTATTTACATTATTAGTGAAGGAGGTGATGTAGTGGGTAAAAAAACCAAAAGTATCGAATATGATAAAAGAAAAAAAGTATTAATGAATTTTGTAAGTCTAGGGTATATAACTGAAAATATATCTATTAGTGAAACAAATAAAACTAATAATAAATTAAAAATAATAAAACTCAATCATCGCTTCTCTTGTGTCTTGTTTAATGATCCATTGGAAATAAGCCTGCCAAACACCTTCAGGAAATTGAAATTCAAGTACATTAATTATAACGATATAACAGAAAACTTTACAAACAAAGAAATAATTTTTTAATGAGCAGTTTTACTATTGGCACAGTAATCGAAGTAAACGTTACAAATTGTATTGAATGTGCGATGTGTGTTCCGGAATGTCCTGTTGAAGCCATAAAAGCGGGATATACGTATCTTGATGTAGATGGCTATGTAGTATTGAAGGATACGGAAATATCCATATCTCCTGAAGCTTGTGTTGGCTGTGGGGATTGTATCTCTGTATGTCCTACAGATGTTTTTTCTTGGCTTTCTGATAATGGTGGTGACGACGGAGGTGATGATCCAATCCCTGGTCCTAATCCACAACAAGATCCTTGCGCTGCTGCTGCTCAGGCTGCTGCATATGCGACAGAACTTTCAGAATCTGATGCATTTAAAAAACGAGCTGAGAAACTTCCAACTTATAATGATGGGAATGAACACGGATATGTATTAGGGAGTGAAAATGGTAATATTGTTCCTACTGATATTCAACATGGAGGACCGAGTGGTATAAATTTAACGCATGATTTTACAAGTCCTGTTGCCAGCAATCATTTACATCCTAATAATACTCCTCCTTCAGTTGGAGATGCATATTCTTTAATGAATTCATATAACGCATATAGCACGTATAGTACATACTATGTGACAGCTCAGAATGGCTCGGCTTATGCATTAGTGGTAACAAACCCTGCAGCAATGAACCAATTCTTAAGTAATTATCCATCAGTAAGCAATCCTCCATATGCTCCCAACTTTCCAGCTCCGCTTAATGATGAATATAATGATGTGGCATTCGATGCAAATACTGATAATCAAACCTCATATGAGATAGCTTTAGCATATATGCTGGATAAATACAATACAGGATTAGCATTATTGAAAAAAGGGGCTGATGGTAATTTCCATAAATTAGGAGCTAAAAAAGATGACGATGGAGGTGGAGGCTCCGGCTCAGGTTACTCCCAAACAAAATGTTAATTATGGAAATAGTAAAAAAAATAGTATTTATTACAAATTTAGTTTTATCTGTTATGATGTATTCACAACAGCTTAATCCTCAGGATAAGCAAAAATTACAAATCATGGAAAATACCTCCAAAAAGTATATAGGTGAAAAATTTGAAGTATTACTTCAGGATGTACCTGAAATTAAAATGATTAGGATATCTCCAAATAACCCGGAATTGGGAGTTCATACTTTTATTATAGGTTTTGTGGATAATGCCACTTTTAGTAAAACAAAAGATGGTTCAATTAAAAATGAACGCATAACACTTTATGTAAAAGGAAATAATCGATTTATAAAGACTAATCAATTGACAAAAGAAGATATAACAAAAAGTAAAGCAATTGAAAAATATGGAGATTTAATTATAACTTCCATTATAAAGTAAAAAAATAATCTAATTCTTTATAAGAGCAGCTTTTTTATAAAGCTGCTCTTATTGTTTTCAGAGAATTAAGATTTAGGCAACTATATATTTGAATGTACCAAATCAAAAATATAAAATTCTAAGTGTTTAAATTCAATCGAGATTTGTTCTAACTAGTAGAAAATCGATGTTTAGATAAAAGTTATATCTGGTACATTTAAGTATATTATCACCAAATTTTAAAATTATTTCTTTCATAAAAAGGATGATAATTAGACATTTATTCAAAAAAATACATTTTCTCAATTTGAGATAATAAATATTTTTGCTAATTTTGTTACCTATCAATAAAAAGGCTTTTTATGTTAAAGAAAACCGCCATTGTAAGTTTATTTACTCTTATTTCTGCTTCTTATATGGCTCAAAATACTACTCTACCCGTTTATTTAGACGAATCGAAACCCGTTGAGCAACGCGTTCAGGATGCCCTATCCAGAATGACACTGGAAGAAAAAGTGGCTATGCTTCATGCCCAGTCAAAATTCAGTTCTCCGGGTGTACCAAGACTGGGAATTCCAGAATTCTGGACAACAGACGGACCTCATGGAGTTCGCCCTGAAGTAATGTGGGACGAATGGAACCAGGCAGGCTGGACGAATGACTCCATTATTGCTTATCCCGCTTTGACGGCACTTTCCGCAACTTGGAATAAAAAAATGTCTTGGAACTACGGAAAGGCTCTTGGAGAAGAAGCCCGTTATAGAAAAAAAGATATTCTTTTAGGACCTGGAGTGAATATTTACAGAACTCCACTGAACGGAAGAAACTTCGAATATATGGGGGAAGATCCTTATTTAACCTCAAAAATGGTGGTTCCTTACATCAAAGGAGTTCAATCTAATGGTGTAGCAACTTCCGTAAAGCATTTTGCACTGAATAATCAGGAAATGTTCCGTCATACCAGTAATGTAAAAGTGGATGACAGAACATTGTATGAAATTTATCTTCCGGCTTTCAAAGCCGCTGTTACAGAAGGAGATTCTTGGACGATTATGGGAGCTTATGACATGTACAAAGGTCAATACGCAAGCCAGAACCAGTATCTTTTAAATGATATTTTGAAAGGAGAATGGAAATACAAAGGAGTTGTCGTTTCCGACTGGGGAGCTGTAAACAATACTGAACAGGCCATCCATAACGGATTAGATTTAGAATTCGGAAGCTGGACCAACGGACTTTCGGCTGGAACGAAAAATGCTTACGATAATTATTATTTGGCAAAACCTTACCTAGATTTAATTAAATCTGGAAAAGTAGGAACGAAAGAGCTTGACGATAAAGTTTCAAGACTTTTAGGTTTAGCTTATAAAACGACAATGAACAGAAACAAGCCTTTCGGAAATATTGCTTCTGAAGAGCACAAGGCTGTGGCTAAAGAAATCGGTGAAGAAGGTATTGTATTGTTGAGAAACCAAGGAAATGTACTTCCCATTGATCCCAATAAAGCTAAAAAAATCGCTGTAATTGGTGAAAATGCGATCAAGATCATGACTGTTGGCGGAGGTTCTTCTTCATTAAAAGTGAAATATGAAACGCTTCCTTTAGACGGAATTAAAGCAAGATTCGGAAAACAGTCTGATGTACAATACGCAAGAGGATATGTGGGAGATATTGGCGGAGAATATAATGGTGTAAAATCCGGACAGGATTTGAAAGATACTCGTTCTGAAGCTGAATTACTGAATGAAGCCGTTGAATTGGCAAAAAAATCTGATTACGTCATTTTCGTGGGAGGATTGAACAAAGCAGACTTCCAGGACAGTGAAGGAAATGATAGAAAAAGCTACGGATTGCCATACAATCAGGATAATGTAATTGCTGCATTGGCAAAAGCGAATAAAAATCTTGCAGTAGTTTTAATTTCAGGAAATGCAGTAGCTATGCCTTGGATTAAAGAAGTTCCAACTGTTTTACAATCTTGGTATTTAGGTTCTGAGGCAGGAAATTCTATTGCTTCAATTTTAGCAGGAGATGCTAATCCATCAGGAAAACTTCCATTTACTTTCCCTGTGAAACTGGAAGATAATTCGGCTCACCAATTAGGAGAATATCCTGGTCAAAAAGATGAATTTGCGGCAGGAAAAGGAAAAGATCAGAAAAACCCGATCAACATCACGTACAACGAAGGAATTTTTGTAGGATACAGATGGCATGATACAAAGAAAATCAAACCATTATTCAGTTTCGGACATGGCTTAAGCTATACCACTTTTGAGTTTGGAAAAGCTAAAGCTGATAAAACAACAATGTCTCAGGACGACAAAATTACGTTTACGGTTTCTGTGAAAAATACAGGAAAAAGAGCCGGAGCGGAAGTTGCTCAATTGTATATTTCTGACCTAAAATCTTCCGTGGAAAGACCAGCCAAAGAATTGAAAGGTTTTGAAAAGGTATTTTTAAATCCGGGAGAAGAAAAAGAAGTGACATTTACTATCGACAAGTCAGCTTTAAGTTACTTTGATGCTCAAAAACACGATTGGGTAGCTGAACCGGGAGATTTTGAAGCACAAATCGGAAATTCTTCTGATGCTATTAAAACGAAAGTTAAATTTACGTTGAAGTAATTTTACTTATATATTTCTAAAACGAGAAGAGTCCAATAAATTGGACTCTTTCTTTATTTCTGATTATAAATGATTTTTCTTTCTTCTTTTATTATTTTTTTCCCATTTTCTATTTCAAATATCTTTACAACATTTCCTTTTTCATCAAACTCTTTTTTATGTATTATGAATTTAGCTTTCTTAATCTCTTCAGCGTCAAGTTTTCCTTTCACCAAAATTGGATCTCCGTATTCATCTAATTTATAATCTCCAATAAATTTTAATCTCGGAAAAGTAAACTGTTCATATTCTAATCTATAACCACTTCCTTTTGAATTCCAAAAGTATTTTGTAATATCATTAAGAACAATATCATTATCTAAATGCAAAGTATTAATTACTTCTTTCTTTCGACCGTTCTCATCTATTATTTGAAATTCTTTATTTGAAAGTTTATTTTTTGAATCATAATAAGACTTTTGAATATTATTATTCCCATAGGAATATTTCGTAACTAAGCTTACTAAAGTATCTTTTAAATCATTATTTTTTATTTCCAAGCCTTTATAAAACTTTTTCTCTTCAATGATTTTGTAATCATTACTAATTTTAAAAATAGTAAACAAAACATCAGGATCTTCAATATTGTCCTTATCATTGAGGCAAATTTCCTGTTTTTGTTTATCATAAATAATAATTTTTGTCAGAAGTAATTTGCCATTTTTATCGGTATAGATATGAATAGTATCAAATTTACTTTTAATCAGATTCTCAGTAAAAATTCCTTGCATTTGAGAATAACTATATAAACTGAGAAACAGTAATATAAAATTCAAAAATTTCTTCATAGTCATTAAATGAAACCGCAAATTAAAACAAAATATTCAGTAAGTTAATTTCAAATTATTTATTTTAAATACGTATCATATAAATCTGTTCTTCTATCTTTCAGAACCTGTACAGAACCGTTATGATGCAGATCTTTCAAAAGATTCAGATCGACATCTACTATTAAGGTCATTTCTGTATTGGGAGTTGCCTCTCCTTTCACTGCATTGGAAGGAAACGCAAAATCTGAAGGTGTGAAAACAGTGGCTTGCCCAAACTGAATATCCATATTATTCACCCCGGGAAGGTTTCCTACACAACCTGCAATAGCAACATAACACTCGTTTTCAATCGCTCTGGCTGCTGCACAATGTCTTACTCTGATATAAGCATTCTGCGTATCGGTAAGATAAGGCACAAACAGAATTTTCATTCCCTGATCAGCCAATATTCTCGGAAGTTCAGGAAATTCCACATCATAGCAGATTACCAAACCAATTTTGCCACAGTCGGTATCAAAAACTTTGATCTCACTTCCTCCTTTCATTCCATAATATTTCTTTTCATTGGGCGTAATATGAATTTTTCGGTATTCGTCTATTCTTCCATCTCTATGCAGAAGATAACTTACATTATACAGGTCATTATTCTCAAAAACCGGCATACTTCCAGAAATAATGTTCACATTGTAACTGATGGCTAATTCCGAAATTCTAGTTTTAATATCCTCCGTCATTTTAGCCAGCTCAATCATACTGTCCCTTCCCGATAAATTATTGAAAGGAGCCAATAAAGGCGTATTGAAGAGTTCTGGAAAAAGAACAAAATCTGATTTATAATCTCCCATTACATCCACAAAAAACTCGACCTGTTCGTAAAAAGCATTAATATCCTTAAACTGTCGCATCTGCCATTGCACCAGACCGAGCCTTATAATACTATCCTGCATCGTATTCGGTTTTTTACTGTAATAGATATTATTCCATTGCAGCAAAACAGCATTCTCTTTTGAAGACTCATCTTCGGGAAGATATTTTTTTAATACTTTGATCGGTAAAAAGTTATTGGACAACTGAAAGGAAAGAACCGGATCATAGATTTCTTTATCTCTTACTTTGCGAATGTAATCTCTTGCAGAAAGTTCATTGCTGTAGGTATGATAATTCGGAATTCTTCCTCCTAATACAATAGATTTCAGGTTTAACAGTTCACAAAGCTCTTTACGGGCATCGTATAGTCTTCGTCCAAGTCTCAGTTCACGATACTGAGGATCTACAAAAACCTCGATACCATATAAAACATTTCCTGTAGCAGAATGGGTATTGAACGTATAATTTCCTGTAATATCGCTATAGGTATGATCGTCCCCAAAATCTTCATAGTTCACAACAATCGAAAGAGCAACTGCCGCCAATTTTCCGTCTACGGTAATACAAATCTGACCTTGCGGAAAAATTTTAGTAAGCTTAGCAATGCTTTTCTTACTCCAAACGTATTCTGACATTTTAGGATAAGCGAGCTTCATCACTTCTACCAGTTCATCATAATCTTCAAGCTTTAGCGATCGTGTTTCAATTTGCATATTATTTATTTTTTTATGATTTGTAAAAAGTGTCAATTCTTCTCTTCTTATCTATAATTTCGTTTTTATAGAATAGAAAATGACATTTGTATTTAATATTTGGTCGATTAAACACATTAAAAATATACGGAATTTTTGATTTAAAAGATTAATCTTTTTGCGTTCTTTTTAATTATTTGTTAAGTTTACTCTGTTGAAATTTATTTATTAAACGACTAGTATTCCCTTTACAATGAGCAATCAGGCTAAAATTTTGAGAGAAAAACAGCATATGACTCAAGCTGAACTTGCCGAAAAATCAGGACTTTCATTAAGAACGATCCAGAGAATTGAGGCTGGAAGTATTCCAAAAGGTTTTACGTTAAAAGCAATTGCACAGGCATTACAAACAGACCCCGAAAAAGTTGTGCTTCCTACCGAAGAAAAGAAAGAAAATAACAGAGCTAAACTTATAAATCTGTCTGCTTTATGTGGTCTTATTATTCCATTTGGAGGTGTGATTTTTCCTTTAATCTTAACCTACAAAACACAAGATGTTGTCACAAAAGAAATAGGAAAAGACATTATCAGCATACAGATTTTGTTGGCTGCTGTTCTTTCTCTTTTTATGATTGTAAGTCCGTTTATTCAGCATTTTTCAGGAGTCCGGTTTCCGCTTTTTCTTATTCCTTTAATCCTCTTACTTGGGATAAAACTCTTCATTATCATTAGAAATGGCATCAGTCTGAACCAAAACAACAATTTACACATAAAACTGAAAACCAATTTCTTATAATTAAACAATCGTAATTGTCGTAAAATTGTCGTCTTGTTTTTGTGAGAATTATGATGGAAAACCACGAATCTTGCAAAAAAATAACAATGAAGATTTTCAAGAAAATTGTATTGACTTTTATAGTCGTTTTAATTCTGATTTCTATAGGCGGATATATTTATTTTAATCAAAAATTTACCCCTGAAAAGAATTATTTAACCGTAAAAAACGAAAGCGGAAACATTCCGATTACATGGTTAGGAAATGATAAAAATGTATTACTTGTTCCTATTCATTTTCCGGCAGATTCTACAATTTATTATTTACAGTTTGATACGGGTTCTCCTTCAACCGTCTTTTATTCGAACTCGATAAAAAATATTCGAGGAATAAGCGTGTTTCAGGATCGAGCAAAAGCATTATTTACTTTAGGAAAAACAGAAATATCTTCAGAAAAATTTATCCTGCTTCATCAAGGAAAAGAACATCGTCAAGATTCACTCAAAATTATCGGAACTTTAGGCGCAGACATTCTGGAAAACAATAAAACCCTGATCAACTTTAAAGAAAACTATCTGGTTTTTAATCTTTCAAAAATACCTTCTCAATATAATAATCAACTGATGGATTTTACGTTTAAAAAGAGAAAAATTATTCTAAAAGGAATATTGAGAGGACGAGAAGAGCAGTTTCTGTTCGATTCCGGAACGAGTGCGTATGAATTGCTGACCAATAAAGAAACCTGGAAAAGTTTAAAATCTTCAAACTCCAACGTCAGTGTTGAAAGAGCCCAATCATGGCAAAAAATTCTTACCTCATTTACAGCAACCTGCAATCAAACTATTCAATTTCAAAACAAGAAAATCCCACTCCATCAGGTTACTTATGTAGAGGGGTTTTCACAGACACAATATGCGCTTATGAAGTTTTCTGGAATGACAGGAATGCTCGGAAACAGAATTTTCCTGAATAATATTTTATATCTGGATGGTAAAAATGAAAAAATAGCCATAGAATAAGTTTATCCGATAGTTTTTTCTATCTTTCAAGGGTAAATTATAACCTTACAGTAATGAAAAAAGTAACAGGAATAGGCGGAATTTTCTTTAAATGTAAAGATCCTAATGCCATGAACGAATGGTACAAAACCCACTTAGGCTTCAACACTAGTCCCTACGGAACAAGTTTTGAATGGCGTGAAGAAGAGGATCCTTCTAAAAAAGGGACTACACAATGGGCTCCGTTTTCCGAAGACACCAAATATTTTGAACCGGCTACCAAAGAATTTATGATCAACTACAGAGTAGAAAATCTTGAGGCATTAATGGAAGAATTAAAAAAAGAAAATGTAACCATTCTTGATGAAATCCAAACCTACGATTATGGAAAGTTCATTCATATTTTAGATATGGAAGGTAATAAAATAGAATTATGGGAACCTACGGAACATGATTAAATCATAGTTTCCTGATAATAAAACAAGGCTAAAAAACTGATTTACTGCAGTAATTTTAGCCTTTGCTATGTAACTGACTTTTCATTTTTCTATTTTCAACCTCACTTATTTATTCCAATATTGGTGATATTTCTTTTGATAAAACACTTATGTAGCCTATATTTGCGCATAATTTTCCGAAAAAGAAATGAAAAAACAAATAACTTTTGCATTATTACTGCTATGCGGTTTAACTTTTGCACAAGACAACAATGCTTCAACCGTTCAGGATTCCGTTCAAAACACTAAAGAAATTCAAGAAGTTCTTATCAAATCTCAACGCAAGAAACAGTTTGTAGACAAAGCAGTATATAGTTTTGATGAAGAGGCTTTAAAAAAAGCAAGATATGCCAATGATTTACTGCAAACCTTACCGGAGCTTCAATTTGACCCTATTTCCAGCAGTATTTCCAGTATCAAAGGTGGAAAATTTTTGCTTTTAATCAATGGAGTTGAATCAACAGAATTACAGGCAAGAGGGATTCGACCGGAAAACGTGGTAAGAGTTGAATATTATGACAATCCTCCTACCCGATGGGCAACCAGAGCAGATACGGTCGTGAATATCATTACCAGAAATCCTGAAGTAGGCTTTGCTGCAGGAGCTTCAGCTAGTACGGCATTAACAACCGGTTTCGTAAATGGGCAAGCTTACGCTAATTATACCAACGGACGAAACAATTTCGGATTGGAATATTCAATTAATTTCAGAGATTATGATAACCGAAATGCCAACAAAGTCTACGATTATGTGTTGCAAAATTCTCATTATAATACCAATGAAAACAAGACGGATCATTTCGGATATACGTATCAGGATATTGCTTTGAGATATACGAATTCATTAATGGATAATTATGTCTTTCAAGCGAAATTCTCGATGAATATCTTCAATTATTTTTCAAAAGGAAATGGAACCAGTATTTTTTCAAAAGATAATACTTCAGAACTTCACGGAACATCGCAATACAGCGGTGAAAGTTATAATCCGCCAAAACTCGATCTTTATTTTTCGAAAAAGCTGAGTAAAAAGGATGAAATCAGTTTGAATGTTGTAGGAACAGCGTATACCAGTGAAAGTTTCGAAATTGATAAGGAATGGATCATCAGCTCAGGAACTCCTATTTTTGACAATGATATGAATCTGAAGGCTAAACAAAACAGTATCGTTGGAGAAGTTGCCTACACTCATGATTTTAAAGCAGGAAAATTAAGTTCAGGATATAGAATCTCTAACAACAACGTTGATAATACGTTAGAAAACTTAGCCGGAAACTTTGATTATTCTGTTAATTACTTAACTCAATATATATATTCTGAATTTGCTGGGAAAAGCAAAAAACTAATGTATCGGTTGGGATTAGGAGTAACCAATATTCACAATAAAACTGCCGCTACTACAGAGGATGACTGGGTAATCACTCCTAAATTAATTTTAGGCTACGAATTAAAAAAGAATCAAAGCTTAAGATTAACCAGCAGTTATACCCCTTACAGTCCAGAAAGTTCGTCTTTAAGCCCCAATATTAATCAGGTGGTTCCTAATATCGTATCTACGGGAAATCCATATCTTAAAATACAGAAATCATGGAATAACAATCTGAATTATTCCTACAATAACAAGTATTTTGATTTTAACGGAAATATTTTCTACAACTATACAGATAACGCCATTAACAGTATGTACGTTCTGTATAATAACAATACCCAATATGCATTGACCTATGAAAATGCACAATTCAGTTCCCGTACAGGAATTCAATTAGTGGGTTCTGTAAAGCCTTTTGGAAGCAGGTTATTAGTGATTAAAGCCAATATCTATCCAACGATGCAACGTGTAAAAACCAATTCCGGGGCATTGCTTAAGAACAATTATTTCGGAAATAACTTCACCGTTTCTTCGGAATATAAAAACTTTAGTTTGAGTTATATGTTTAATATTCCTGTGTATACGTTAAGTGGCGCTTTTTTAAATACCAACGAAAATCAGAACCACATTTTTGCCAATTATAAAGTAAAAGACTGGACTTTCACTACCGGAATGTATTGGTTGGGAATGCCTTCGAGGTATAAAACAAAGACTCTTGATGAAAGCCTGGTCAACTATAAAGGGACTACCAGTATTTACAACAACAGAAATATGATTATTATAGGTATAGGCTATGATTTTGCTAAAGGTAAAAAGAATGAAGTCAATCGAAAACTGAATAATGATACGGCTCCCGCAGCAACATTCTAAACAATAGAATCTCATGATAAAACAAGGCTAAAAAGACTGATCTTTTTAGCCTTGTTTGTTTAATAGTCCTTCCTATAGCGATAGGAAATAACTAATAGATCCAAGCTTTGATACAAATCACTTCTAAAAACATTGTGCTATTTTCAAATTATAGGTAGTAAATTTCTTCAAAAACACTTAAAAACACTACGCATTCATCGCTAAAACAAAAGAAAAAAATAACAATTTCGTAAAAATAAATTTTGTTTTCAGAAAAAAATCCTACTTTAGTGAAATGATTAAGATTTAAATTGAATATGTTTCTGAAGCCTTTAAAATAACTGAGAGGCCTTATCATAGAATCAATCATTATAAAAACTAAACCCGAAAACTCTGTTATATTATGAATCAAGACTATTTTGATGTCATCGTTATTGGCGGTGGCGCCATTGGTTTAGCCACGGCTTATGAACTTGGCAAAAGAAAGACCAAAACTCTGGTACTGGAACAGTTTAATTTTATGAATCAACTGGGAAGTTCTGCAGGTGTTTCCAGACAGTTCAGAATTCCGTATCCGGATGAGTACATGGTGCAAATGGCTTTGAATGCTCAACCTTATTGGGATGAGCTACAAACAAAAACGGAAACTCCCTTACTTGATAAAGTGGGAACCCTCTGGTTTGGAGATCCCAACGTACAATCCACAGAAGGAAATATTGCAGAAGCTGAAACGGCATTAAAGGCACTCAATGTACCTTATACTACTCTTTCCGCTCAAGAAATTGAAGAGCAGTATCATTTTAAAAACCTTCCTGAAAAATATATTGGATTATTTCAGCCAGATGGTGCAAGTATTAATTTTAAAGCGACTATTGAAACCCTCTTCAAATTATGTCAGGAAGAAGAAACAGTACAACTTCAGGATGATTCTCCCGTACTCAATATAGAGCCTATAGAAAACGGTTTTGTACTGACTACTCCACATGGTATCTATAAAACAAAAAAGCTGGCCATTATACCGGGACCATATATCAACAGTGTCATTAATTTACTTAATTTCAAGATAGAAGCGACGTACTGGAATATGTCTTCAGCCTATTTCAAAAAAACAGATCCCAACATACAATATCCTACATGGTTTGTTTTTCAAAATCCTGAAGGAGAAAATGGTAATCAGTTTTACGGATTTCCTTCAGTAGACTGGGACAACCCAGACTATATCAGAGTAGCTCCGGATTTTGTAATAAAACCTCTGGATGATCCCAAAGAAAGAACATTAATTCCCAATAGCGAAGAACTCCGCTATACTTCAGAATGGGTGCAGAAATACATGAATGGACTTGCTACAGAACCTGAATACACTTCAACATGTCTAATTTCTCTAAGCACGATTCCTAACAAAGAACTTCTGATTGATTTTGCTCCAAGATATGTTCCCAATCATAAAAACATTGTGGTGTATGCTACCGGATGGGCAGCAAAATTCACTCCTTTTCTTGGTAAAATAATGGCTGATTTAGCATTAGACGGAAAAACAGATTTTGATATCAGTCCGTTTCAATTAGGTCAAACTTACTTTAAACTCCTTTAATCATTATACTTTTACTATGAACAAAAACACCCCTTTAAATTCAGGAAAATCCCCTGATTTAAAAATTGAAGTTGCTATCATTGGCGCCGGAACTTCCGGATTATACACTGCCTACCGTTTAACTACAGAAAATAAATACAAAGCAAGCGATGTTCAGATCTTTGACATGAACAATAAGCTGGGCGGAAGATTAGAATCTGTGATCATGCCCGGAATGAATTTCTGGGGCGAGCTTGGAGGAATGCGTTATCTTACCTCTCAGGAGATTGTAACAACCTTAATAGAAGGTTATCCTCTCACAGAAAAAGATCTGAGCAAAAGAACTCCGGTTTTAAAAGATAAAATGACCCCCATTCCTTTTCCAATGGGAGATCCTTCTAAGTTATTGATGTATCTTAGAAAAGAACGCTTCCATCAGAATGATTGGGATGTAGCCCAACAAAACAATGAAAAACTGCCAACACGATATTACCTTAATGAAAATGATTTAGGCTTTAGTTCAGATCAGCTTTTCAATAAAATTATTTATGACGTTCTTATGGCTGACTCTTGGGTTAAAAATAAATATGGCGACAGAATAATAAAAAGTGAAAAATCGATTTACGAGTATACTTTTAAATTGACTAGCCGAGATTGGGACGATATAAAACCAAAACTGATCTACAATTTCCCTAATTCGCCATATGACCAACGTAAAGTAAATGATATCGGTTTCTGGAATTTAATTAAAGATCAGGTATCACAAGAAGGCTATGAATTCCTTGCCAATGCAGGAGGCTATTATTCTAACACCATCAACTGGAATTCTGCCGAAGCTTTCCCTTATATGGTGGGTGATTTCTCAGCAGATACGACTTATAAAACCATTCAAGAAGGATATGACAGTATCGCTTATGCAGTAGCCAATGCTTACATGGAGCATGACGGAGCTTGTATTTGGTCTGAAAATCAACTTTTAACATTTACAGAGGATCACAATTCAAAAGACACGCATCGTTATGAATTAAGTTTCTTAAATCTTAAAAGCAATTCTATCTGGAAAGTTTATGCCAACAGCATTGTATTGGGGATGCCAAGAAAATCTCTGGAGCTTTTAGATCAAAATAATTTCTTTTTTAATATCAATTCCAATCCTCATCTCCAAACCAATATGAAATCCATTATTATGGAACCCGCTTTTAAAATCCTGATGGGTTTTGAGTACCCATGGTGGAGAGAAAAAGAACTGGATATTGATTCCGGACATTCTATTACCGATTTACCAATGCGACAATGCTACTATTTTGGTACTGATTCAGAAACCAACAATTCAATGTTATTGGGTAGTTACGGAGATATGGAAACGGAGACTTTCTGGAAAGCACTTTCTGATGATAAAGTTTTGTTTGAAGTGCGACCTGCAAAAAACGCATCATTACAAGAACTTCATCAGCTTAATGATGTTCAGGCTACCCAATTCATGGTACAGGAACTTCTTAATCAATTACGAGAATTACACGGCTCTATCGTCAATATCCCTGATCCGTATGTTACCTATTTCAAAGACTGGACAGATGATCCGTTTGGAGCTGGTTACCATGCATGGAAAGCAGGATTTTCAGTAGATGAAGTAATGCCCTATATGCGAAAACCTAATCATGATCAAAACATTCACATTTGTGGTGAAGCCTATTCCGATCAACAAGGCTGGGTAGAAGGTGCCTTCTGTGAAGCAGAAAAAATGTTACAGGAACATTTTGGATTAAATCGCCCAGAGTGGCTAAGTCCAGAATATTATTTGGGATGGTAATTTAGTATTATTAGCGATAAAAAAACAGCACCTTCTTTTTGAAAGTGCTGTTTTTTTTATTATTGAAGTTTTTATTTTTTGATATTTTCAGAAGAAGAAAATTCTCAAAATGATTTGTTTACTATTGTTACTTTCCGATACAAAACTTAGAAAAAATATTCCCCAAAACCTCATCATTAGTCACTTCACCTGAGATTTCCCCAAGGTGCTCCAGTGCATTTCTCAGTTCATACGCCAACAATTCTGTTGAAATCTGGAAAGAAATTGCTTCTTTTACTTTATGTACTGCATCCAAAGATTTTTGTAAAGCTTCGAAATGACGCTGATTGGTAATTACGACGTTATTTTCAGATGCTTTTAATTGTTCAACATAAGAAGACAATTCATTTTTAAGATCCTGAATATTTTGGTTTTCTACTGCTGAAATTTTAATAAAATCGAAGTCATGAGAAATTTCGTTTCTGAAAACATCTTCTAGCTTTTCATATTGGGTTGGAATAACTTCATCTATTTTCGTTGCGCAGATAATTAATTTCAAATCCTCTCTCAACAAAGATTTTATCATCTCAATATCTTCAGAGAAATCTTCAGTCCCCGCATCTGCCAAATACACAAGAATATTCGCGTTTTCTACTTTTTCTTTGGCTTTTTTTACACCAATGGCTTCAATTTCATCCATTGTTTCGCGCAATCCGGCAGTATCGATCAATCGGAAAGCATGCCCTTTAATGTGTAAAACCTCTTCAATCGTATCTCTCGTTGTTCCCGCAATATTACTTACAATCGCTCTTTCCTCTTTTAATAAAGCATTCAGCAATGTAGACTTTCCTGCATTTGGTTTTCCTATTATCGCTACAGCAGTTCCATTTTTAATAGCATTTCCGTATTGGAAGCTTTCAATCAGTGAGTTTAATTTAAGTTCAATTTTATTCAACAATTGCACTAAAGCTGAACGGTCAGCAAACTCTACATCTTCTTCTGCAAAATCTAGCTCCAACTCAATTAAAGAAACAAAATTCAGCAAATCAGTTCTCAAAAAGGATATTTCATTGGTAATTCCTCCTTTCAACTGATTAATGGCAACTTTTCTGGAAGCTTCATTTTCCGAAGCAATAACATCTGCAATCGCTTCAGCTTGAGAAAGATCAATTCTTCCATTAATAAAAGCTCGAAGCGTAAACTCTCCGGCTTTTGCCATTCTCGCTCCGTTTTTAATCAATGTTTCAAGAATACGTTTTCCAATATGCGGTGATCCGTGAAAAGCTATTTCTACAGAATTCTCTGTGGTAAAACTTTTCGGAGCCAGAAAAATGGAAAGCATCACCTCATCTATCGCCTCTTCTCCGTCTACAAAATATCCGTAATGAATAGTATGGGATTTTTGTTTCTCCAGTTTCTTCGCAGGAAAAGATTTTTGAACGACAGATAAAGCATCGTTCCCCGAAACTCTGATAATGCCTAAAGCTCCTACTCCATTGGCTGTAGCCAACGCGCAAATGGTATCGTTATTCATGCTGCAAATTTACGGTTTTTAATTGCAAAGAACCATATCGTTTATCTATTGTCGCGATTTCTCACCACTTAAAAAATATATAGAAAAACAAATGAACTGTTTTTAAACATAAAAATCATCCCGAAATGAGATGATTTACTGCTTTTGATTTACTAATGTATATGAAAGGTGTGATTTGTGTCTTTCTGTATAACAAATGTAATACTTATTTTTCACAAATTAGAGAAAAATTTCAATTATTCTCATTCACTTGTTATCATACTTAACAAAAGAGCCTTGTAACACTGATTACAAGGCTCTTTTTATTATTTTATAAATCTTACAATGGACTCACTAAATTCAGGAACCAATCTTTAACTTCCCCTTCTAAAAATGGAGCGATTTTTTCTTCACAAGTTTTATGATAGCTATTCAGCCATGTTACTTCAGTTTCAGAAAGAATTTCTTTTACGATAGTATCTTTAAAGAACGGACAGAACGTTAAGGTTTCAAATTCATAGAATGTTCCGTGAATTGTTTTCTCTGCTTCTTTTACTACGATCAGATTCTCGTGACGGATTCCGTAATCTCCTTCAAGATAATAACCCGGTTCGTTGGAACACACCATTCCTACCAAAAGATCCTGCGGATTCATATCTTTTCTGATATTCTGAGGTCCTTCATGAACATTCATAAAGCTTCCAACACCATGACCTGTTCCGTGATTGAAATCTTTTCCTTCCATCCATAATGGTAATCTCGCAATAGCATCAAGGTGAACTCCTTTTGTTCCTTTCGGGAATTTTACCATTGATAAACGGATCATTCCTTGTAAAACCAAGGTAGAATTTCTTTTAAATTCCTCTGAAACCGTACCTAAAGCAAAAGTTCTGGTAATATCAGTTGTTCCTTCAAGATATTGACCTCCTGAATCTACCAGAATACTTGCATCATTCGTAACTTCCTTGCTTCCTTCGCTTTTAGCCGAATAATGCATAATCGCACCATTATCTTTATATCCAACAATGCTTCCGAAACTTTCTCCAACGAAGTTTTCTCCTTCAGCACGGAAACCTCTCAGTTTCTCACCGATTGAATATTCGTTCATCGCTTCTTTTCCGGCATTGTGTGTTAACCAATACAGGAATTTCACCATAGCAACGCCATCTCTCACCATTACTTTTCTGAAGCCTTCCAACTCAGTTTCATTTTTCTGAGCTTTCATTAAGTTTCCGGGAACCGGAGCTTTGATGAATTGATTATCTGATTTTAATGCTTCAAAAATAGACTGATTGCTGTTCGGAGAAACCAATACTTTTTCATTTTTGAATACACTTAAATGATTGTAAAACTCTTCGTAAGGCATCATTTTCACGAAAGACTCATCCATTTGCTTTCTTGCTTCAACCTCTAGTTTTTCCAGATCTGTGAACAAGATTGCATCATTTTTAGTAATAATAACATATCCTAAAAATACAGGATTGCTCTGTACATCACTTCCTCTTAAATTCAACGTCCATGCAACATCGTCTAAGCTTGAAATAATGTGAACAGTTGCTTCCTGCTCTTCCATTTTCTGACGGATAGCAGCAATTTTATCAGCCACAGATTTTCCGGCCCATTTTACAGGGTGTACGAAAATTGGATTTTTTGATGGTGTTCCTCTGTCAACCCAAATTTGCTTTAAAAGAGGATTGTCAACCAACGTTATATTTTTAGAATTTAATTTTTGAGTTAAAAGTTCCCAATTAGCATGAGCTGTTGCTACAGCATTTACGGCTACTTTTCCGTTTGCCGGGATTTCAGAAATGATCCAATCGATATAATTAGGAGTTCCTTCCATCCCATCCTTGAAAAGATCAATTCCTGAACCTTCCAACTCAATAGCTGCTTGTGTAAAATATCTTCCGTCCGTCCAAAGTCCGGCTTTATCTTTTGTAACTACTACAAAACCTGCAGAACCTAAAAATCCTGACAGCCAAGCTCTCTCCTGCCATTCTTCAGGCAAATATTCACTCATATGCGGATCCGCAGAATATACTATAAATGCATCAACATTATTTTTCTGCATCTCTTCACGAAGCGCAGCTACTTTTTCCTTTGAAGTCATTTTTATAATTTTTTTAAAGAGGTGAAGTTACAACTTTTTAAGGTTTTGCAGTTAAATTTTGAGGTCAATTTATAGGATATTATCACTAATCACTGTACATTCAGAGATGAATATCTAATTTACATTTTTTTGGAAAGATTCTTGCTGTATTCACAGTATGGAAACACAGAATTACAAAAATCACAAAAAATTTTATCCTCCTCATCATTTTATTTACCTCCCTGTTTTAATCCTATTAGAAATTCTGGGAGTGTATAAAATCTTTGATGATTCTTCCCATCAGTTAACATGGATATTATTTTCGATTGTTATTTTTTTGCTTTTCTACTTGGCAATTATGCTGAGACAACATTATGCATTAGGACTTCAGAACCGGTTGGTCAGACTTGAATTTAAGCAACGTTATTTCGAAATTTTCGGGAGAAGATCTGATGAAATTGAAGAAAAGCTGAAGTTTGATCAGATAGCTGCCTTAAGATTTACTTACGACGATGAATTTAAAGAGTTGCTCTATCAAGCACTCCACGAAAATATTTCGGGCGATAAGATTAAAAAATCTATCAAAAACTGGCATCCCGATCTTCATAGAATTTAGAATACTAACCACAAAATAAATTATTATGAAAAAATTAAGCGTATACAGTATCATAATGCTCTGTTTGTTTTCATTAACAAGCTGTGAAGCCGTAGAAACCATCTTTAAAGCTGGAATGTGGTGGGGAATTATTTTAGTAGTCGGCATAATTGGTATCATTTTATGGTTGTTTTCCAGAGGGAAAAATTCTTAAAATAAAAGTCTATGGATCATTCAGATTTAGATCTTATTTCTCACCTGAAGCCTTCCAAGATTGTAAAAATTATGAAAGATCCGGAAGCTTCTGCAAAAGCTGTACATCTTATTTATACGTCTGATGCAGAATCTGCCGGTATTATTCGAAAAAAACGCGGTAAAAAATATTCCTACTTTAAAGACGGAGAAAGAATCAAAGATAAAGACGAGATCAAAAGAATAAATAGTCTCGTTATACCTCCTGCCTGGGAAAATGTCTGGATTTGCGCATTAGATAATGGTCACCTTCAGGCAACCGGTTTAGACTTAAAAAAGAGAAAACAATACCGGTATCATCCTCTGTGGAATGCATTGAGAAATCATACAAAATTTTACAGAATGCTTCAGTTTGGCGCTGCATTGCCACAAATGAGATTACAGATTGAACAGGATTTGGCATTGAGAAATTTCGAAAAGAGAAAAATCTTAGCCTTAATCGTTAGTTTAATGCAAAAGACAAACATCAGAATCGGAAACAATGCGTACGAAAAACTGTACGGTTCTTTTGGGTTAACAACTTTAAAAGATAAGCATGTAAAAATAAAAGGGCAAAA
Organism: Chryseobacterium taiwanense; assembly: GCF_000813825.1. GTDB lineage: Bacteria > Bacteroidota > Bacteroidia > Flavobacteriales > Weeksellaceae > Chryseobacterium > Chryseobacterium taiwanense. Next base: position 411,987 of record NZ_JWTA01000005.1, on the reverse strand, counting down.
AATCACCTTTTCATTTAAAGGAAAAAAAGGAATCATGCATAATGTGGATCTTAAAAGTAAAAGACTGGCAAGATGGGTTCAAAAATGTAAAGATATTCCCGGAAAAGAGCTCTTCCAATATTATGATGAAGAGGGAAATCATCATTCTATCGATTCAGGGATGGTGAATGAATATATTAAAGAAATCAGCGGTGAAGATTTTACAGCAAAAGATTTCAGAACCTGGTCGGGAACGGTAAACGCTTTAATAGCTTTTAAAGAAATAGGCTACGCCGAAACCAACACCGACTACAAAAGAAAGGTAAAAGAAGCATTGGAAATAGTGGCTTCTCATCTCGGAAATACAAGTACGGTCTGCAAAAAATATTATGTTCATCCTCTGGTCATTACTTTATATGAAAATAACAGCATCAAAAAATATCTTGATGAACTGGAAAAAATAGAAGAAAATGATGGTAAAGCAGACTTAACTCAGGAAGAAAAACTGGTTCTCAAAATATTAGAAAACGAAAAGATGTAAATAGGCTGTATCGATTTTTTGTCAGGATTAAATGTTGTAAATTTGTAACATTAGCAAATTAAAAAATAATACAACGTAATATGTCTAAAGCAATTTCGCAAGTACCATTTGCAGTAAACGAACCGGTAAATTCTTATGCACCGGGAACTCCGGAAGTAAAAAGCCTTATCGCTCAATACAAGAAAATGTGGGCTGAAAAAGTAGAAATCCCAATGATCATTAACGGAAAAGAAGTAAAAACTGATGATAAAGTTCAGCTTCAGTCTCCTCAGGATCATGCTCATGATTTCGGTTTTTACCACAGAGGAACAATGCAACATGTAGACGATGCTATCAACGCTGCATTGGCTGCAAAAAAAGAATGGAACGAGCTAGGTTGGGAACACCGTGCTGCCATTTTCTTAAAAGCTGCTGATCTTTTAGCAGGACCTTACAGAGATGTAATCAACGCTGCAACAATGATCGGACAATCTAAGAATGTTCATCAGGCTGAGATTGATGCTGCTTGTGAATTCATTGATTTCTTAAGATTCAACGTAGAATTCATGACAGAAATGTATTCTGAACAGCCGGTTTCTGATGCAGGAATCTGGAACCGTGTAGAATACAGACCATTGGAAGGGTTCTGTTTTGCAGTGACTCCGTTTAACTTTACGGCAATCTCAGGAAACTTACCGACTTGTATGGCAATGCTTGGAAACGTAGTGGTTTGGAAACCTTCTGACAAGCAAATCTATTCTGCAAAAGTAATTATGGATGTTTTAACTGAAGCAGGTCTTCCTGCAGGGGTTATCAACATGATCTTTACAGACGGAAAAGAAACTGCTGAGAAAGTTTTAGCACACAGAGATTTTGCAGGTCTTCACTTTACAGGTTCTACAAAAGTATTCCAGGGAATGTGGAAAATGATCGGTGATAATATCCACAATTACAGAACGTACCCAAGAATCGTAGGGGAAACTGGTGGAAAAGATTTCGTTATCGCTCACCCGTCTGCAAACGTAGAAGCTGTGGCTACTGCTTTGGTAAGAGGTGCTTTCGAATATCAGGGACAAAAATGTTCTGCGGCTTCTAGAGCTTATATTCCTCAGTCTCTTTGGGCTGATGTGAAAAAAGTAATGGAAACTCAGATTGGTTCTATTAAAATCGGTTCTCCTGAAGATCCTTCAAACTTCGTAAACGCGGTAATCGACAAAAATTCTTTCGAAAAATGTAAAGGATATATCGAAAGAGCTAATGCATCTGGTGAAGCTAATGTAGTAATCGGTGGACAGACAGATGATTCTAAAGGATGGTTCGTAAATCCAACAGTAATTGAAACTACTAATCCTCAATACGAAAGTATGGTAGAAGAAATCTTCGGACCAATCTTATCTGTATATGTATATGAAGATGCAAAATGGGCTGAAACTTTAGAATTAGTAGATTCTTCTTCTCCTTATTCATTAACAGGTTCTGTATTTGCACAAGACCGTTATGCTGTAAACCAAGCGTTCAAAGCATTGGAAAATGCATCCGGAAACTTCTATATCAATGACAAACCTACAGGTGCAGTTGTTGGTCAACAGCCTTTCGGTGGTGGTAGAGCTTCAGGAACTAATGATAAAGCAGGTTCTAAAATGAACTTATTAAGATGGACGTCTGTAAGATCTATTAAAGAAACTTTTGTTTCTCCTAAAGATTATAAATATCCATACTTAGGATAATAAGTAATACATAATGAGCAATGAGTACTTGTTGTTCGTTAAAAAATACAGCCTCGGAATTTCGGTTTCGGGGCTTTTATTTTTTAATCACCGAAAACAATTTTTGAAAATGAAAACCTTGACTATTATTTATTATATTTGAGTAAACATTAAAAGCAATCAATATGAAAAAACTATGGATCGTTACCGGTCTAGGCTTACTCTTCTTAGGAAGCTGTGCAGACAAAAAAGAAAACAGAGAAGAATTTAAAGAAGCCCACAATAAAGATTCTATAAGAAACTCTATGGGAGACAGTGCTGTGGCGAATTCTGAACCTTCTCAAACAATTCCGGCAGACTCAACAAAAGTAACTAAAGACAGCCTTATTCCTCAAAAGAAATAAAAAATTCCAATTACACACAAAAATTGGAAGTCATTCATAAAGATCCGTAATACTCTATTACGGATTTTCTTATTCTTTTATCCTTTTAATTTCCTTTCCGTAAATACTTTACAATATTTTTTAAATAATCAAATCATTTAATGCTCTTAATGATTACATTTGTAGCGGTCAAAAAAAATTAAATGAAAAAATTAGCAATATTATCTTCCCTGTTTATCGGAGCATTAGCATTTGCTCAGGGAATGAAATTTGAAGAAAGTAATTTCGCAACTGTTTTAGCTAAAGCTAAGAAAGAAAAAAAATTGGTGTTCATAGATGCATATACTACTTGGTGTGGACCTTGTAAGCTGATGGCAAAGAATATATTCCCGCTTCAGGCTGTTGGTGATTATTATAATAGCCACTTCGTGAATGCAAAAATCGATATGGAAAAAGGTGAAGGAATTGAACTTGCTAAAAAATACAATGTAAAAGCATATCCAACGTATCTTTTCGTAGACGGAGACGGAGAAATTGTGCACAGAACTTTAGGATATGTTGAAGAAAAAGATTTCATCCAGTTCGCGAAAGATGCAGGAGATCCCAATAAGAGATTGACAGCTTTGAAACAAAAATTCGAAAATGGAGAAAAAAATCCTGAGTTTTTGAAAAACCTTGCGGGTCTTACCATCTATAGCGATACTGAATTTGCAGGAAAAGTATTGGAGCGCTATTTCAGTGTTAAAACTTCTTTGGATCAAGATGATGTACAAATGTTACTTTCAGGAGCGCAAACATCAGACAGCCCATTGTACAAGATTTTCCAGTCTAAAAAAGCAGACATTACAAAAGTTATTCCTGCTGAGCAATATGATGCTATTGATAAAAGTATCAAAGTAAGTACACTTTTCAAAAAGTCATACAACAAGGATACTAAAACATGGAATGACAATTATTTCCTTACAGAAGCGCAAAAATTCATGTCAAAGGAAGAAGCTGAGAAAATTCTTAAAAAAACACAGGCAGGAAGAGCTTTAAGAGATAAAGATTTCGCGACTTATGAAAAATTAACGATGGAACTTTACAAAGATACTTCAGCAGCATCTTCAGCAGAATTGAATTCTATCGCTTGGAATTTCTTTGAAAACGTAAGCAACAAGCCTTCTCTAGAAAAGGCATTAGCTTGGGCTCAGGAGTCTGTAAAGAAAGATGAAAACTACGCCAACACAGATACTTTAGCAAACCTTTACAATAAAGTAGGTGATAAAAAGAATGCTAAATTATGGGCTGAAAAAGCAATTGCATTGGCAAAAAGCAAAGGAGAAGATTCTACCGATACTGAAAAGCTGTTAAAAACTCTTTAGTATAAAAGATAATCAATAAAAAAGCCGAAGAATATTCTTCGGCTTTTTTGTTGATTGTAAGTTTTGAATTAATATTCAAATAAAACACTTCCCCAGGTAAACCCACTTCCGAAAGCAGAAAGGAGTACCAAATCTCCTCTTTTTATTTTACCTAATTCAATCGCTTCACTTAGAGCAATAGGAATAGAAGCTGCCGTTGTATTCCCGTATTTCTGGATATTGTTATGAATTTTTTCGTCAGGCAATCCAAACTTCTGCTGAACAAATTGAGCAATTCTCAAATTCGCCTGATGCGGAATAAACATATCCAGATCCTCAATTGTTTTTCCGGCTTTATTTAATGCTTCCTGCATCGTTTCAGGGAATCTTGTTACCGCATGTTTGAACACGAAGTTTCCGTTCATAATCGGATACACTTCTTTATTCGTTACATTTTCAGGTTCTTTTCTCATTCTGTCGCTCCATCCGTATTTAGATCCCGGGAACTGAGTACACAACTCATCGGCATATTTCCCTTCAGAATGCATATTGACAGCTAAAATATCACCTGCATTTTCATCTTCAGTCGCAGAAAGTACAATCGCTCCTGCTCCATCACCAAAAATTACAGAAACCCCTCTTCCTTCATCCGAAAAATCTAATCCAAAAGAATGAATTTCTGCTCCTACTACTAAGATATTCTTATACGTGTTCGACTTGATAAAAGCATTAGCAACACTCATGGCATAAACAAAACCTGAACATTGGTTTCTTACATCTAAAGCTCCGATCGTATCACAACCTAACATATCCTGCAACAAAACCCCACATCCCGGAAAATAATAATCAGGTGAAAGCGTCGCAAAAATAATATAGTCAATATCCTGAGCTGTTAATCCTGCATTTTTAAGCGCTTTTTCAGATGCTTTAAAACCTAAATGAGCTGTCGTTTCCTGAGCATCATTTCTGTTTTTTCTGTGTCTTCTTTCTTTGATACCTGTTCTCTCCGTAATCCACTCATCATTGGTAGTCATTAATTTTGCTAGATCATCATTGGTAACAACGTTGTCCGGAACATAAAATCCAATCCCTTTTATTGTACTTTTAATCATATAGTTTTTTAATTTTGGTAAAGATAAAATTTATTTAGTACATAGGATTTCAAAATATTAGTATTTTTAATTATGCCAATTAACACCATATATAGAGACTCCCAATGCGAATGGATAGATGTAGAAGCTCCTACCGAAGATGATTTAAAATTTCTTCATGAAAGGTACGAGATCAACAATCTCCTTTTGGAAGATACTTTAGACCCCAACCATTTACCCAAGTATGAAGAAGACGGAAATGTAAAGTTTTTTCTTCTTCGCGAAAGCACTGAACTGGAAAGGAAAAATCTCAATACAATCAGTGATATCAGTACAAAAATTGGGATCTTTCTGATCAACAATACTATCATCACCATTCACAGGATGAAGACCAAAAGTATTGTTCAGACCAAAGGTCAGCTTTCTCTCATTCAAGATGGAATGACTTCTCAGAAAATAGCGTTAATGATTGCTTTACTCATCATGAAAAGCTTTGATGATGAATCCGTAAGTCTTATGGAAACTATGGATAATATTGAGAATGAGATTTTCCTTAAAAACACCAACCATACCAATCAGATCCGAAGATTGTATAAACTGAAAAGAAAATCAGGGCTCAATTCAAGAGTACTGACCATTTCCACGGATGCGATTGATAAATTCAAGCTCTTAGATTTACAGGATTCTGAAGTGGTCGATTTAAAAGATAAGCATAAAGATGTTGTGGCAGATTTCGACCATTTAAATATTCAGATTACCAACCTCATCTCTATGTTTTTGGCGCTTTCCGATCAAAAGGCTAATCAGGTGATGAAAGTCTTAGCCATCTATTCTGTTTATTTTTTGCCTATTACTTTTATTGCCGGAGTTTATGGGATGAACTTCGATCATATGCCGGAACTGCACCATAAAAACGGATATTTTTTCACCTTAGGATTGATGGCTATTGTTGTCATCTGTACTTTCATTTATGCCCGCAGAAAGCAATGGTAATTCCCTTGTAAAAATATCGTAAAAACACTGTGTTCAATTCTTTTAAATATACTTAGTTTTGAATAGTAAAACGAATGGATAAAGCTTTGTAACTCGTATTTGAGCGATAGCTTAAATTCCTATGGAATGACAATTTCACAAAAACCAAACCAAGCCATGAAACCTGAAACTTTACAAAAAATTCTCGAGGAAGATATTCTCTCCAAAGATTCTAAAGAAAAACTCGCAGCATTGTATGATAAGATTTCTAACAAAGAGTTTTCTGATCTTTTGGATGCACAAGGCAATCAATACGTGGAATTTGTACAGGAAGGAGGTGGTGTTTGGGGAAGTGCATTAGTAGGTTATCTCTACGGTCTTGAAATTTTCGGAATCCGTTTTCTGAAAGTTGCGGGAACGAGCGCAGGTGCCATTAACACAATGCTTATCGCTGCCTGCAAAACGAAAGAGGAAGCAAAAAGCGAAGTCATAAAAGACATTCTGTTCAACTGGAATTTTGCAGACTTCATGGATGGGAAATCCTATGTAAAAACCACCATTCATGCTCTTTTGAATAACAAGAATTTTATTAAGATCAATGTAATTCTGGCGGTCATTACAATGCTGATTCTTCTTACGATTCCTTTTGCTACGCCTTCAGAAACAACATTACGGGCAAAACTGCTTTTTTTAATTCCCATTATTCCCATTATTATTGCATTTTTCTACATCAGAAAGCTTTATAATGACCTGAAAAAAGCAAATTCCGGGCTCAATCCGGGGAATACTTTTTTAACCCAAATGACACAAGTTTTAGAAGGCTTCGGAATAAAAACCGTCGCTTCTTTGAATGAGAAATTCGTAAAGTCAGGAAAAGACCTCCATCTTAATTATCGATACGGAAACGATATGGAGTATTATAATAATGCTTTGAACGGTATCGAAGAAATCAGAGTAAAAAACCAGGAGCATATTGACCAAATTCGCTATAAAATTTTTTATGAAAGTGCTGCCAACAACGAGTACTATAAAAAAGATCCTTTCTATTTATTAAAATCAGAATACATCGTTATTACAACAGATATCAATGCTAAAATCAAAGTTGAATTGCCAACCATGGCGAATCTGTATTGGTCTGAAGAAGAACTAAAACACATCAGTCCGGCTGAATTTGTTCGCGCTTCTATGTCTGTTCCTTTCTTTTTTGAACCCTTACAAAAGCAAATCAATAAAAATGATGACTCTGTAAAATACGCGTGGAGATACTGGATGAATACGAAACAGGAAGATATCAATCCTGTCGGGGTTTTTATTGACGGCGGAAGTATATCCAATTTCCCGATCGACCTTTTCCATTCCGCTGATATTTTTTATCCGAGAATGCCTTTGTTTGGAGTTCAGCTGACCAGTGATTCCGATATCCTTTCCGAAAAAGGAAAAACAAGTGAGCAAATCCTGAAGTCTCCCCTATCTTTTGCCGGAAATATCATCAGTACTCTGAAAGGTTTTAATGATAAAACGTTTCTTACCAAACATACGTTCTATCACCTTTTCAGCATTCAGACCGTCAATTGCGGAACAAGCAACTGGCTGAATTTCTTTATGCAAAAAGAGGAAAAAGAAGAGCTTTTCAACCGCGGTTTTCAGGCTGCTCTGGATTTCCTCAATCATTTCGACTGGGAGAAATACAAGTACGAAAGAATGATGTTGTCTATGAAGGAGAAAAAGATTTTGAAGGAGGAAGACACGCCGACTGTGGGGTAAGGATTTTTGAGTATTTTTATCGCTTTAATTTAAGTTAATGATAACAAAACTAATCACCTTTCTTTCATTTACACCGTTGTTCATTTTCGGTCAGGAAAATTTTAACTACAAAAGAGATTTCGAGAATATTTTAAAAGAAACAAAAAATAAAAACTCTGAGCTTTATTCTGAAAATCTTATGGAAAGATATACAAAGACGGACACGACTCTTACCGATAAGCAGATGCTATCTTTATTAATCTCTTTTACTGATAATAAAAACTACAAACCATATAAAGATCTTGGATTTGGAAGAAATCTTTATCAACTTAATGAAGAAGAAAAATTTGACGAAGTCATAAAATCAGGAAACGAATTTCTGGCAACACATCCTTTTGATTTAAAAACTTTATATGAAGTTTCTTATGCCTATCATAAAAAAGACAATAAAATATTAGCAGAAAATTATTTAATAAAAGCAATGTTGATTTTTAAAGCTATGCTTTATAGCGGGGATGGCAAATCTATGGAAACTCCGGCATTTGCTTTGAGTCCAACTGACGGGCAAGACCTTATAAAAAAAGGGATAAGCGCTAAAATTGGTAAAATGGGATCAGGACATGATAAAAATGGATATTTCATTGATATATTGGATGCCATTTTTGAAGATGGTACGACACAAACTTTGTATTTTATTATTCCTCACGCTACAAAAAAAATGTTTGAATAATTATGAAATACATCTGTCAATGCTGCGGCGAAGAAAAGGAAGACTGGCCGGCAATAGCTTATTCTGCACCTTATCCATATTTTCAACTGTCTGAGGAAGAACTTAAAAATTCTGAATTAACTCCGGATTTGTGTATCATTAAATATTCTGATGAAACCTGCTACTTTGTTCGTGCTGTTCTTGTTCAGGAAGTCAACGAAACTTGTCAGGATCTCGAATATGGAATCTGGGTTTCTTTAAGTGAAAAAAGCTTTACTGAATATGTTGAAAATTATGATAATGAAGAATTCGAAGGAGGATATTTCGGATGGCTCTCCAATTACCTTCCCGATTATGAATTCAGTGAAAGTATTCCGACTGATGTTTTCGTTAACAATAAAATAGGGAGACCTTTTGTTTATCCTCATGAGAGCCATGAACACCCTTTTGTAAATGATTTTTACAGCGGAATTTCTAAAGAGGAAGCTGAGAGAAGAGTTGATATTGTTTTAAATAGTAATTAAAGATGAACTGGATCATCAAAAGTACTAAAAAAGTAAAGTTTCACACTAATTTACAGGAAGTTTTAAAACCAATTTGGAATGACCTTACTGGGTATGATTGGATATTAACCGATTTGGATTATATATCTGATCAGAAAATCCCTATTAATTTTAATCATGATTATTTTATCTTAAACCAAGAAGAATTCCAGCTGCTCTACCAATCAAATGCTCAAATTATATGGGGTATTATTTCCGCTATTCCTAGAAACGCAGAGCTAAATATAAATTTAATTTCAAACTTATCTGCAGAAGATGAAAGGGCATGGAAATCTGATCACTTTATGATTACTGAATCTATTATTGAAATTGTAGCTTTTGACAGCGGTTATACCATTATTAAATTTAAAAATGAAAAACTCTCCAATACATTTAGAGATTATTTTCAGGAAGAAGCTTTAGGCTTACAGGAATTCACCAAGAAACATATCTTAAACAAAAGATAATCAGTTATTTTTCGTAGTTTTAATAGCACAATCACAGAAACATAAAACTATGAAAACTTCAATTGTATCATTTTTCCTTTTTATCGCAATCGGTTTTAGCATTTCCCTTAATGCTCAGAAAATCTCCGATGGGCAATCTATTGATCTCAACGGGATGAGCGTTGTTTTTAATATTTTAAACAAAGAGAGCATTGAAGTAGGTGGAAAACCTTTTGATCGTTACAAAGTCTCTGCAACTGTAAAAAACACTTCGGAAAAGTCTTATAACATCAGACTTTCATCCTATCCTCAGATTGTAAGTAATATTGGTATTGTAGAACTGGATTGCATCAATGCTACCGGAGCCAAGCTGACTTCAAAGAAAATTCAACTGAAAATGAAGGCACAGATCATTAATGTCACCTATTCGGCTTATGATAAATCGGGAAAATTCACCAACAGTATACTTCCTGTTACCGGAAGTTATTATTTTGATTCCGGAGATACGATCAGTGATGATGCTATTTTCATTGTTCCTCAGGGTGAAAAGCCTGATGTATCCGTAAGAAGTTTAAAATAAAATTAGTGTCACGGTGTCATGCTGAGCGAAGTCGAAGCATCTCGCGTTTTATACGAATAGATTTCTCCGTCGTCGAAATGACAACTATGACGAATGACAGCAGGGAAATTTTCAGAAAGGAAATCATAAGCTTATAAAAATTTTTAAAGCTAAATATATTGATGGATCACGATCGAGTATATTCAGATGTTGAAGCCGAGCGTCTTCAAGTGTTGAAGTCGTCCATCTAAAGACGTTGAAGTCGCTCGATTCTAAAGCTTAGTATTTTTATAGTTGCCAGAGCTCAAATTTTCTCAATTAAAATCAGACTATCATAATAACCCTATCAAGGCTGTCATGCTGAGTAAAGTCGAAGCATCTCATTGTTTTAAACGAAAAGATTTCTCCGGTGTCGAAATGACAACCATAAAATGACAGGATTTAAGTGAAGCTATTCCGTGATCCACTTAGGATTCTGTTGCAAAACTTTATGATAAACAGGACAGCTTTCGGCATGTGAACCTCTCAGGTAGCCAATGCTCATCAGGAATTCATTTACAATTTCTCCTCCTGTGAATTTAAAGGTTTTCTTAAAAAGCTTCATCCATTCTGGTAATATTTTAGGATGATGATGTTCCAGCCACTTTTCAAAAGATCCGAATTCTTTTTGTAAACTGAGAATCGTTTTTGCATTTTCAATGGCTGCGTTTACTTTCAGTTTGTTTCTGATAATTCCGGGATCGTTTAATAGTCTTTCACGATCCGCTTCTGTATAATGGGCTACTTTTTCAATTTCAAAGTTGCTGTAGGCATTTCTGAAACTTTCTTCTTTCTTAAGAATCGTTTCCCAGCTCAATCCTGCCTGATTGATCTCCATAATCAGTCTTCCGAACAATTCATTATCATCATGAATCGGGAAGCCATAATGGTTATCATGGTAATTTTTGTGAAGCTCTCTCCTGCTTTCAGGCTGCATTCCGTCGATCGCTAAGCAATAACTCATTTCTGTTTTGATTACATTTTATGCTGTAAAGATAATGGTAAGTGTTGACAACGGTTTGTCAGGAGTCCCTTTCCTTCTCAAATTTATTTTGAAATCTGTACTACATTAAAATAAAAGATTAGTTTTGTAATAATGTCTCACCCAAGATCACATATCGGTTTTTATAAAGCAATCACTATTCTGCTGCTTTTGGCATTTTCACTATCGCCTTGTAGTGTAAAGAGAGATCTGCTGAATATTTTTGATATTGAGTATATTGGAACTTTAAATAAGGTAAAGACAACCGTTTCTTCACCTTCAAGCTGTGATGCTTTCCAAAACTCTTCAGTCAGATCGGTTTTTAAAGCTGATTCAAAAGTAAAGCAATTAGATTCTTCTTTGAAGGCTAATTTACCTGTAAGAAATTCAGGAAAGGAAAAAATACGTTCAAGTTATTCAAAAACCACCACAGGAAACAGTCCTCCGAAATACATTTTGTTTAAACGCTTGAAACTGGATCTGATGTAAGATGAGTCTCACATCACTTTCAATTCAAATTATTTAAACAATTATACTTTCATGAATCATTATACAAAAAGCCAGAGCTATTCTACTGCTGGTTTATTTACGCTATCACTACGTCTTGTGATTGGCTGGACGTACTTTTCTGCCTTTTGGCGCAGGCTCGTCCTCGAAAACAAATTAATTCCTGACGAAGCAGGATACATCGGAGAAAAGTTCAATCATTTCCTCCCCAATGCTTTAGGCATTAAACCCATTATCGAATATCTTGTTACTCATCCCGATACCTTACAGCGCTCTATGATAGCTTTTACGATCATTGAGGCAATAGTGGGCTTGTTTATTATGTTAGGATTATTTACCCGACTGATGAGCATCGGTGTTTTTAGTCTTGCTATGGGAATTTTACTGGGCTCCGGCTGGATCGGAACGACCTGTCTTGATGAATGGCAGATAGGTATTTTAGGAATTGCAGGAGGCTTCACTCTTTTCCTGACAGGAAGTAGCTTCTATTCTGTTGATCAGTATTTCTTAAAAAACAACCTGAGTTTTACCCACAAAAAATGGTTTCAGTGGTTCAATTCCGGCGTTCTTCCAATTTCCAATCTCAAACCTTTAGTGTTGATTGGTTCTATCGTTATTTTCGGACTGACTCTTTTTACCAATCAATATTTTCATGGGGGAGTTTGGGGAACGCTGCACAATAAATCTGTAAAACCTAGGCTTGAAATCACCAATGTTTCATTACAGCAATCTGATCTACATTTTAACGTTCACCGTACGGAAGGTGTTGATGTTTACGGATCATTTCTTATCGGAATTCATCTCTTAGATCAGCATGGAAATATTGTAAAAGAATTAAACCTTAAGGAGCTTTCAGAATTTCCAAAAGAGAACATCAAAAATCATTATGTAGCCAAAGTGAAACCGGGAAAGCATAGCCTGATCATCCCTTTAGGTTCTAAGGCGGATATAAAAATAAATATTGATGATGTCCTTGCTCAGAAAAAGAGAATCTATTCTTTACAGCTGATTGACATTAGCGGAATCGAGTGGAAAGCTAAGATTAATTAAAATCCATCCTAAAAGACCAAAAATAAACCCAAGCAGAAATGTTCCTGCTTGGGTTTTTATTTAGTTCATGAGCTACGGGTGAATATGATCTACACCGCTGCTTCTTTATTCAATCTGAAAATTTCTTTAGCATTAAAAACAATCACTGCCAAGAATATAATTGAATAGGATACGATCTGTAATCCTCCGAGCGCTTCATGGTACACTGCTCCCGCCAGAATAAATGCAATAATAGGATTGATATTGAGAATCATTCCTACTTTTGAGGAGGCAATTCCGGACAAAGCGTAGAGATTTAAAAGCAATGGAACTATCGTGTACATCACCGCAATGATTTCAATATACAGATAGAATTTGAAGTCAGTAGGAATTGGCCCTGACTGCGATGGAAAGAATGGCAATAAGATCAGTGCTGCCAAAATCATGTGAAAATTCAGAATCAAAAATTTATCAAACTTTGAGTTGGTACTTTGAATAATCAAATAGCACGCATACGTAGAACCGATGAGACTACTGTACAACATATCTAAAAGATTGGAATAAGATAATAAAACACAGCCTACTCCACTCAGAAAAACAGACAGCCACTGTAATTTGGTAAGCTTCTCACGCAGAATAAAAAATGCAAGAATAGTAGTAATAATCGGACACACAAGATAGGCAACCGAAGTTGCTCTTACACTCACATGGTTCATCACATAAATAAAGGAAAACCAATTAGCGGTGAGCAAAATACTGCTCAGAATATTTAAACCGATTACTTTCTGCTTCTCTTTTTTATCGAGGTTTCTGAAGTATTTTATATTATCTTTCAGTTTTCCTCTTCTGAAAAGCACCGTTACTATAGACATAATTACTGCACAACTGAAAACTCTGTAAAACAGAATATCCAACGAAGCATAATCATGTAACGGTCTTAAAACTAAACTAAAAGTTCCCCAAGTTGCAAAGGCAAAAATGGCGGCCAAATAATATTTCAGATTCTTCAAGTGAAATTCAATTTTTTATTGGTGTAAGAATGGCCCAAAGATAGTCGATTCTTAAATATTTACCTCTTTCGGCTCCTTTTTAATGTATACTATTTTTACGTTTATTCGGCTTCTCAACAAAAAAAGCCTCCGAAATTTCGGAGGCTTTTTTATGTATTCAAATACAATTTAGTGTACACCACTCAAATCTATTTTTTCTTTACTTTTTCTTTCTTTAATGAAAAGAATAAACGGAATACATACTAAGAATATTACTCCTAGATATAGGAAGACATCCATATATGATAATACCGTTGCTTGTTTGGTGACTGAGAGATCAAGCATTTTATAAGCCGCATTGAGTGCTGCATCAGGAGTCATTCCTTTGGCTACAAAACTTGCTTTTAATGCATTCACCCTCTGCTGAACATCAAAGTCGGTAGAGTCTAAATGGGTAATCAGGTTCACCCTGTATTTCTGACTCGCATTGGCGATAAATGTGGTAATGGCTGCAATCCCGAAAGATCCTCCCAGCTGTCTCATCATTCCGGTGAACGCTGCTCCCTGACCAATTTCCTGCCCCTTCAATGTACTTAATGATAGTGAAGTAATCGGAATGAATAAAAGTCCTAGACCTGCTCCTCTTACAATCAACATCCAGAAGAAAGCATCTTTACTGGTATCTGGTGTCAGAATTTTATATCCCCAGAAACTGTAAATAAAGAATATGAATAATCCTAAAGCGACAAGAATCTGTTGTTTGGCACCTTTGGATAGCAATCTACCAATGATAGGCATCATGAAAGCGGTGGTTAATGCCGCCGGAATCATCAAAGCTCCCGACTGAAGCGCCGTCCAACCCAAAATACTCTGTGTATACAACGGAACGATAAAGGTAGAACCATATAAACCGAATCCTAATACAAAGGACATGATGGTACCGATCCTCAGATTACTATTCTTCAATACTCTTAATTCCACAATCGGATATTTGAAGGTAAGCTCCCTCCATAGGAATAGGATAAATCCTAAAACAGCTGATATTGTAAATATGACAATCCATCCACTTGCAAACCAGTCTTCTTCATGACCTCTTTCCAGAATATACTGTAATGATCCTACGGTAACTGCCAGTAAAGCAATTCCCAGCCAGTCAACATCTGAGGCTTTACGTTTTTCAGCGTATTTCGGACTTTTCACAAACTGTAGCGTCATTAATGTCGCTGCAATCCCGATCGGAATATTGATATAAAAAATATACGGCCAGCTGAAATTATCAACGATATATCCTCCAAGTGGCGGACCTAAAGTAGGACCAATAATTACCCCCAAACCATAAATCGCCTGTGCCATACTTCTCTTTTCAACCGGATAAGATTCGGTAATGATCGTTTGAGAAGTTACCAAGAGAGCTCCCCCTCCGATTCCCTGCATCAGTCTGAAAAATACCAATTCCCAGATATTCGTCGCGTTTCCGCATAGGAATGAAAATATGGTAAATATGATAATGGATGCAGCGAAATAATTTCTTCGACCAAACTGCTGTGAAAGCCAGCTTGTCATCGGTACAATAATTACGTTACCTATGGCATAGGCCGTAATTACCCAACCTACTTCAGAAAGTGTGGCTCCAAGATTACCCTTCATCTCATTCAAGGCAACATTTACAATCGTGGAGTCCACTATTTCAAGCAGTGCACAAAGAATAGCCGTAATCGTAATGATTACTCTTCGGGCACCGTATTCTACTAATGAATCTTGCATAGTTTTTTTACAATGTAAAAAAGTGAATCGTCAATGGTCAGTCTACTTTGTTGTCAATTTTACTACTTCACTTCACGCTGCATCACTGACCTCTTCTTATAAAACCCATCTCAACTTCATCTCAATTTCCGGCTTCATATCATGTTCATCATTGACCTGCCTCCGCAAAATTGACAATTCACTTATATATTATTTCAACGAAACTTCCGCTTTCACGTTCATTCCTGTTCTCAATCTTTTTGCAATGTCTTTATCTAAGTTTACAAAATCGATTTTTACAGGAAGTCTCTGCACCACTTTTACGAAGTTACCACTTGCGTTATCCGGAGGCAGAATAGAGAACGTAGCTCCTGTTGCAGGAGAGAATGAGCTTACTACTCCTTCAAATTCTTTTCCAGGGAAAGCATCAATTTCAATTTTTACTTTCTGACCTTCCACCATTCTGTCTACCTGAGTTTCTTTGAAGTTAGCCACTACCCATTTCTGATCGTTTTTAACTAGAGCAAATAACTGAGAACCTGCCTGTAGGTATTGTCCCGCCTGAATGGGAACTTTTCCAACGTATCCGTCTTCAGGAGCAACGATTACTGTATATGATAAGTTTAGTTTTGCATTTTCTACATCCACTTCTCTCTGTTTTGCAACAGAACCTGCCACACTGATCTGTTGAGAGCTTGCTGCAGTCTGAGAAGACGCTACATTCGTTTGCTGTGCAATCTGATTTCTCTGGTCAATTAAAACCTGTAATTGTCTGTCAGCAGATTGTTTTGCTGCTAAAGCCTGCTCATATTGCTGTTCAGTAATTGAATGATCTTTTACCAATACTGAGTATCTTTTTAAATCCTGACCAGTCTTCCAAACATTTACTTTAGCTGCTTCAATCTGTGCGTTAGCAGTGGTAACCGCTGCTTCTGAAGTATTAATGTTTTTAGAGGTTGCAGTAGTGGTAGCTTCTGCATTTGAAATATTGCTTTTGGCTGTTGTTAAAGCTGCCTGAGCTTGTTCCAAAGCCATTTTCTGATCTCTGTTATCTAAAATAACTAAAGTATCTCCTTTTTTAATGAACTGGTTATCTTTTACTTTTACTTCTGTTACGTATCCTGAAATTTTAGAAATTACAGGGGCTAAGTTTGAAGCAATTTGAGCATCATCAGTTTCTTCGTGAACTTGTCCGTAAGAATATGTTTTATAACCGTAGATTCCTCCACCGATTAAAACAACTGCCAAGATGATTGGGAAAACTAAACTCTTTTTCTTTTTAGGTTCAGTAGCTTGTGTAGTATTATTTTCCATTGTTGGTATCGTTCTTAATTATTTAATTGTTAAAGTTCCTGTAGTTTGTAATAGTTTTCTGTACGCCAACGCTGCGTCTGCTTTTGCATTGATTACCCCAACATTTGCCTCAATCTGAGCGGCATCTGCATCCAGTAATTCCGTCATGGTAGCAAGACCGTTGTCGTATTTATTTTTTGTGATTCTGTAGTTTTCATTGGCCTGTTCTGCAGATTTTTCGAAAACAGTAATTCTCTTTTTAGAATAATCTGTATTCTGATATTCTCTGTTTACATCAAGCTTAATATTGTCATTCAACAATTCATTGGTTGCAGACAACTGCATTTCTCTTGCTCTGGATTGCTTATATGCCGAATTTTCTTTCCAGATATTTGATAGGTTGTAAGAAAGCCCAACTCCAACGTTTACTGCATTATAAATTGTTAAAAACTTAGGAATATCTGCTGCCACATATCCTCCTGTAAATGCAAGTGAAGGAAGGTTTTCCGCTTTTGCCGCTTTTGTTCCCAAAGCTGCTGCCTGTCTTTGTTTGTCTAACGCCTGAAGATCTTTACGATTTTCTTTGGCTGTGTTTACATAAAAGTCAACTGGTTTTACCTCTTCACCTTCTTCAATATAATTTTGATCGACTTCAATTTCTGTCGTTTCAGGAAGACCTAATAATAAATCCATATTGATATTGGCAATATTGTAGTTATTTCTAGCTTCCAATAACTGCAACTCGATATTTGAAGTCTGAAGGTTTGCTTTTAAACGGTCGTTTCTTGCGATTACCCCATTATTTTCAAGCTTCAGGAAAGTCTCATCTCTTTTTTGAGAAGCCGTAAGGTTTTCTTCCAAAACTTTAATGGACTGATTGGCTTTAAATAAATTATTATATGCCTGAGCAACGTTATAAGCAATTGCTGTTTTATCGTTTTCAGTCGTTAGTTTTGATGCTTCTACCAAATATTTTGCAGATTGAATTCCGTATTTTATTCTTCCTCCGCTATAAATAGGAACGCTAAGATTTGCTGCCCCATAAAGAACCTGATGAACTTCCGGACTGCTGCTTCCTCCTTCTGATGAAAGTCCCGGAAGTTTTATATTCACATTCGGCTTATTCGGAAGATACATATAGCTTCCTGAAACCTTAAGTTCCGGTAATTGTCTGTTTTTTGCTTCCAAAAGATCTGCTGTAGCTTCTTCAATCTTTGCAGCATCAATCTTCAGATTTTTACTGTTCTGGATTCCCAATTGCACAGCTTCATCAAGAGTAAGTGTTTTTTTCTCCTGAGCATTTGCGTTTGCAAACCCTACGAATAGAGCTAATGCAAGGACTGAGTTATTTATTTTCTTCATAACCTAAAAGGTCTTTTAGTAAATATTTAATATGTTTATTAAGTTCTGTGTAGTATTTTTCATCGAAAACCTCTTCATCTTCAGTATCATTAAGGAATTCTTTATACATTTCTTTTGCATTGGATGCATAAAATAAAGTTCCGCTTACTGTAGAGTGTAAAAGATAAATGGGTGGGTTTTTCGTAAAAATTCCTTTTTTCAATCCACTTTCCAAGATTTTAGAATACATCGCAATGAATCCCATTTTTGTCTCCTTCAAAAATTCCACGATCTGAGGATTTTTTGTGTGAAGCTGCTCACGCTGCATGATTCTGTAGAAACATTTCTGATGTCTCACTTTCCCCGAAAACTGATCAACAATCTTTTCTATTTTTTCCCATTCGTTGATATCAGTTCTTTCAAGGATGTCTTTAGAAAAAAACTGTCCTTCATTCATCCTGTATTCAACTAATTTTTCGTAAAGTTTTTCTTTTGAACCAAAGTAATAGGAAATCATAGAGATATTTACGTTCGCTGTCTTTGCAATCTCTCGGGTTGAAGTTCCTTCAAAGCCCAATTCTGCAAATAATTTTTCAGCAGCGAATAATATATTTTCTTCTTTTGATAACATTCTATGCTCTTAATTTTCAGGGGGCAAATGTACAACCGATTTTTGATAAATCAAACGATTGATTGATTTTTAATTTAAATTTAATTTTTTATTAATATTGAACAAATTAAAACATTGATAATCAATTTTTTAATTCTGATATAAAATTTAAATAAATATTATAGATTTTGTATTATAAAGTTATTTCAAGGTAAAATCAATCCCAAAATTTCACCTTAGAATGTCTATTTAATGAAAAAAGAAAACTCTGACTAATAAGTCAGAGCAGTTTTACGAGTTCTTATGAATATATCTTGATAATTTTATTCCTAAATCTGTCCATACAATTTTAGGATTCCCATTTCTGGTTAGATGTAGATCTGCCGTATTAATTTCTTCTAAAATACTTTCAATATTTGCTCCACTGATAAATTTTGAAAAACCTTTCCAATTGAAACCATTCGCATCAATCTTTTTATACACTAACTCTTCGGATTGATAATTTTGTAACAATGCCAATCTGAAAATCTCTGAACAGTAATTTAAAAAGTTCTTTTGCTTTTCACGATTCCAACCTGCAATTTCTCTTGCCCAAATAATGATACTTTTTAGAAACTCCGGCTTCTTTTTTACCATAAAAGCATCACGAACCCATTGTACAAAAAGCTTTTCAAATTCTTCATTTTTGTTTCCTGATTGTAAAAGTTTCATCGCATCATTCAGATCTCCTTGAGCTTCGTGAACAATTTCTCTCATCTTTTCATCAGAAACATTGAAATTAGTTTTCAAATACCCCTGAATATCTTCATCATTAATTCTCGGAACTTCTACAATCTGCGTTCTTGAAAGAATGGTTGGAAGAATGTCATTGGAAGATTCTGCAGTTAATAAAATAATCGTTTTTGCAGGTGGCTCTTCTAAAAATTTCAGAAATTTATTGGATGCAGCAATATTCATTTTATCTGCTCTCCATACAATCAGGATTTTTGTTCCTCCTTCAAAGCTTTTAAGGGAAAATTTTTGGTTTTGATCATCTACTTCGTCTGCAGAGATAAACAACTGTTTATTTTCAGATTCCAGAAAAGCTGTCCAATCATCATAACTAGAATAAGGTGAATTAAGGATCATTTCACGGAATTCTTCAAATTTATTTTTACTTAAAGAATTTTTATTATCCGTAAAAACAGGGAAACTGAAATGTAAATCGAGATGATTCAGGTGTTCTACTTTTGAAGCAGCGTGTTCATTTTCCCGGCTCAGAATCTCTTTTGCATATGCTAAAACCATCGGTAATGTACCGTATCCTTCTTTTCCTACGAAAAGCTGGGCGTGGCTTACTCTGTTTTCAGCGATACTGTCTCTAAGAAGTTTTTTCAGATTTTGTTGTCCGGCAATATTCTCCCAATTCATGGCTCAAAGATAGAGAATTTTTAAATTTCCAATGTATATTATACATGGTAAAAGTCAGTCATCAATAATCAATTTTATTCTAAAAAATCAATGTATTAATTGACAATAAAGTGAATTACCTTTATATAAATTGTCTAATTTTCTCTATTCATAGCCCTTAACAAACTTTAACCTCTTATAATTTTTACAATTCATTAATATTTAAGATATTTGCGCATTGTTTTAAAAATATAGAATGAAAAAAATCTTTGTACTATCATTCATATCGGTCGGATACTTCTTGCAGGCGCAAAATCTAGGAAACTCACCCTATGCGACTTACGGAATTGGAGATGTAAAATATGATAATACGATTGAAACTGCCTCTATGGGAGGTATATCAACAGCATATGTAAGTGATTTCACGAGCAGCTTCAACTTTGCAAACCCAGCGAATAACGCTAATTTTGAACTTACAAGTATCAAGCTTGAAGCGACTAATGAAAACAATTATTTCAAAACTGATTACAACAATACAAAGTCTAACAAACATTCTACGTATCTGTCTAATATCTCTTTAGCATTCCCTTTATCTTCTAAAGTAAAGATGGGATTATCATATCAGCCTTACAGCTCAAAAAACTATGATATCCTATATACCAAGACTTTGGAAGATGGTACTATTTATTCTTATAATCGTTTCAAAGGTAGTGGTTCATTAAATACGGCTCAGATTGCTTTAGCTTATAAAGTTGCTCAAGAGTTTTCAGTAGGTTTAAGAGCAAACTATTACTTTGGAAATCTTTCTGATTTGGATGAATTTTCTACTCCAAATTCTGAATTGTATAATGGATATGAAACGACAACTAATATCAAAAACTTCAATTTTACTTTAGGGGCAAATTATCAGCATCTGAATACAAGTACAGATAAGAAGTTAACTATTGGTGCTACTGCCACTTTTGGTAATACAAGCAATATGACCACTAGTTATAAAAATAGTACTTATTTTTATACTGATGCTTCCATGGAAACCAAAAGCTACGAAAGTATTATTGAGCAGAAACAAGCAAGTTCTAAAAACCTTTTACCTTTACAAGCTTCAGTGGGTGTAGGATATGGAAGCGAAAATCAATGGTTTGCTTCTGCACAGGTTGATTACAAGAAAGGAGAAGATATTTTATATTTCGGACAACCAAAACAGTTTCAAGATTCTTACAGGGTTTCTGTAGGAGGATGGTATTTACCTAATTATAATAACTTCAGAAATTATTTTTCAAGAGTGGTCTACAGATACGGAGCATTCTATGAGAAAGGAAATCTTTCTATAAATGGGCAAGGAGAGCTTGATCCAAACGGAAACAGTATCAATAAATTTGGTATTTCTGCCGGTGTATTGCTTCCATTCAAAAACAGCAGTATTACAAGAATGAGTGGTCTTGAATTAGGTGTAGAACTAGGAAAAAGAGGAACACTTAAAAATAATTTAATCAATCAAAATTATATTAATTTCAAAATAGGCTTTAATTTTGCAGATAGATGGTTTAGAAAATCATTGTATAACTAAAAAATGAGTTTGATTTCAAAAATAAAATTTAAAAATATAGCATATCTTCTTAGTTGTGCTATATTTTTTATTATAACTTCTTGTGAAGAAGATCTTACAAAAGGAAATGATAATAAAAACAAAAACTTTCCTTCACAAATCATCAATAATGCCAATATCATTCAAAGAGATTCCGGCTTTGTTACTCTAAAAGCAAAGGCTCCTATCATTGAGAAATATGAACTGATAGATAGTCCTTATATTGTGGCTAAAAGGGGAATCAATATAGAATTCTTCGACAAAAAGAAGCCCAAAACACCAGGTAAGATAACGGCAAAATATGCCCGTATTTTTGAATATAAAAAATTCTATGAAGCAAAAGGTAATGTCAGAATTACAACTAATGAAGGACAGCGATTTGCTATGCAAAGTATCTATTGGGATCAGAAAAAAAACAGAATCTATACCCGCGATACTGTATTTGTAACGATGGAAGATGGATCTACCTTAATTGGAGCAAACGGAATGACCGCCAAAGATGATTTTTCAGAATATACTTTCTTTAACAGCTCTGGAGATATCAATTCTAAAAAACTATCCGAAAATCAAAAGTAATTTACTATTATGATCTTTCAAGCTATTGGATTAATGTCCGGAACAAGTCTGGACGGATTGGATATTTGTTTTGCAAAATTTGAAAAGCAAAATTCATGGAATTTTGAAATCAGAAAAGCAGAAACAATTCCTTACTCCAAAACACTGGAAGATCAACTTAAAAATTCGATTTATCTTTCATCTGAGCAATTATTGGAACTGAATTCAGAATATGGTTTTTATCTGGGTAAAACAGTGAAAAATTTCATTGAAAAACACCAGATTGAAAATATCGATTTAATTGCTTCACACGGTCACACGGTTTTTCACCAACCACAAAAAAAATTCACTCTACAAATTGGTGATGGAAGAGCCCTTAAATTAGAGACCGAATTACCTGTAATTTATGATTTCAGAAGTCAAGATGTTTTGATGGGAGGAAATGGGGCCCCACTTGTTCCGATCGGAGATGAATTACTGTTTTCACAATATGATGCCTGTCTGAATCTTGGTGGGTTCTCCAATATTTCTCTAAAAATAAACAATAGAAGAATTGCTTTTGATATTGCTCCGGTAAATATTATTTTGAATAAATTAGTTCAGCAATTCAATAAAAACTTCGATGAAAACGGAGATTTGGCAAGATCGGGAAAAATCAATTCTGAACTATTATTTCAACTTAATTCATTAGAATTTTATCAGAGATCCTATCCAAAATCTTTGGGAATTGAATGGTGTAATGAAAATATTTTTCCGCTGTTCGAAAATATTGAAGCTCTTGATGTCTTAGCTACTTTTACAGAACATGTAGCGCAACAGATTTCTAATGTTTTTAACGAAAACCATTTAAATAATGTTTTGTGTACCGGAGGTGGAACTTTCAACCAATATCTGATTGAAAAAATCAGCAGTAAAACAAATACTGAAATTATTATTCCGAAAAAGGAGCTTATAGAATATAAAGAAGCATTGATTTTTGCTTTCATGGGAGTTTTAAAGCTTAATAATGAGATTAATGTACTTTCATCTGCAACAGGCAGTTCTCATGATCACAGCTCAGGAATTTTCGCATAAAAAAACCTTCATTTCTGAAGGTTTTCTATTTTTACTTATAAGCTTCGATTTTATCTGTCAAAGTATTGATAAAGTTCTGAAGAGGTTTTTCCACCATCATTTTGATAAATGGATTGAACTTACCTTCAAACAACATCTGTACTTCCGTTTGATTTTCGTTGATAGGATTTATAGTTGCCGTTAATGCGAAATCTAAACTAGAACTTGCAGATTTTAAAACTGCTTTCTGATCCGTAACTTCATCAATTTTTAAAGCAATTTCCGGCATCCCTTGTAACCCGAATTTAAATCCGTCTTCTCTTGTTTCAAACTTTTGAAGACCATCCGGCATAAAATCTTTATAATTTTCCGGAGATTTTAGGAGTTCTACCAACTCTTTAGATGATTTATTGACAATAATCTTTCGTCCTTCTAAATTCATTTTTTATTTTTGTATTTAAATTCTTAATTCTTACAAATGTATAAAGTTTTTGTGAACGAAAAAAAATTATTGCTATCCAAACAATCTGAAAACCTGGAAAAAACGCTTGGATATGAAAACTTCACATCATTGGAGATTGCCCTAGATCTTCTTGAAAATACATCTGTGAAAGAATTGAATGTTTTTGGAGAAAATATTGATGAAATATGGTCGGAATTTCAAAAGCTTTTCAGAATTATTGAAGCTGCAGGAGGAATTGTGAACAATCCTGAAGGAAAAGTACTGTTCATCAAAAGACTTGGAAAATGGGATCTTCCAAAGGGTAAAATGGAAAAAGGAGAATCCCGTGAAGAATCTGCAGTGCGTGAAATTGAAGAAGAAACTGGCTTGAAAGACGTGGAATTAGTCCGTTTCATCAATACTACGTATCATATTTATATTGAAAGGAATGGAGATAAAGTCCTAAAGTGCACGCATTGGTTTGAAATGAATTTCAGTGGTGAAGATACTTCTAAACCTCAGATTGAGGAAGGAATTACCGAAGTTGCATGGAAAAATACTGCTCAGATTGAAGAAGAGGTTTTCCCAAGTACTTTTAAAAATATTAAATTGATTATAAAAGAATTCTGGGAAACCAAGAACCCATAAACTTTATTTTATCATATATAAAAAAGTTCACATAAGCAGCTTTGAAGCTTATGTGAACTTTTATTTTAGGCATATTATACCTTTTATTGTAACTATTATTTGTATTAAATAAAATCAATTGATTTTTCCAGTGCTACTCCTCTCGAGCCCTTCAATAAGATATTTTCTGACTGAATTTGATTTGATTTTAAATACTCAATTAATTCCAAAGTATTCTCGAAAGATGTTGTAAAGGTATTGATCTGTTTGAAGTTCTTCCCTACCGTAATAATTTCATTAAAACCTAATCCCTGAGCTAAATGAAGAATAGCTTTGTGCTCTTTCTCACTCTCCTCTCCCAGTTCCAACATATCACCAATAATAATTGTCTTTGAGCCTTCAAAAGTTATAAAATTATGTAGAGAAGCCGTCATTGAGCTAGGATTTGCATTGTAAGTATCTAACACTAAAGTTCTGCCCTCTTTTTTTACAATTTGAGAACGCATATTGGTTGGTGTATAGTTTTCAATGGCATTTTTAATCTGAATGAAACAAATTCCGAAATGAAGACCTAAGCTTGCGGCAGCACAAAGATTCGTAAAATTATATTCTCCTGTAAGTTTTGAAACTGCTCTTTCATTATTATACATTAATCCTACGAAATGCTCTTCGGAGAATAAATCAAACTTATAATCGGAACTCTCCTTTCCAAAAGTAATTTTAGGTGAGTAATTTTCAGTTTTTTCAACCTGAATAGGATCATTCTCATTAACAACAATAGTCTCTTTATTATTTTTAAGATAATCGTACAATTCGGACTTCCCTTTGATCACTCCTTCAAAGCCACCAAAACCTTCTAAGTGTGCTTTTCCAAAATTGGTAATATATCCGAAATTGGGTTGTGAAATAGAACAAAGAAATTCAATCTCCTTTTGATGGTTTGCTCCCATTTCAATGACTGCCATTTCATGTTCAGGTTTGATGGAAAGAATCGTTAAAGGAACTCCAATATGATTATTTAAATTTCCTAAAGTATACTGCACATTGAATTTCTCTGAAAGAACCGCGTGAATGATTTCTTTCGTAGTAGTTTTTCCATTACTACCTGTAAGACCTATGATAGGAATCGTTAATTGATTTCTATGATAAATTGCCAGTTTTTGTAAAAATTCCAGCGTTGATGGAACATAGAAAATATTTTTATTTTCATTTTCAAAATCTTTCTGCTCAACAATAACTGCCAAAGCTCCTTCATTAATAGCTTTATCAGCAAAAGTTGCTGCATTGAAATTCTCTCCTGAAAAAGCGAAGAAAATATCATTCTTTCCTATTTTTCGGCTGTCAATAACTGCCTTTTCAGACTTTAAAAATAAAGGGTAAAACTGTTCTACATTCATACTTCAAAAATAAAAAAACCTTCCAAAATTTTGGAAGGTTTTTCAAATTTATTTTGATAAATATTATCTTCTAGTTCTACTCTTATCATTAGTTCTAGCATCCTGAGCAACACGGAATCCAACCCAGCCATACGCTGTATTTTGATTCTTGTATCTTCTTTGTCCTGGATCTAACCAATAAGCAGTGTCTTGCCAAGAACCACCTTTTACAACTCTTACATCGTTAGAGATAGCAGAAGTTCTGTCTTTAGTATCTTTTTGTAAAACTACTTTACCTTTTGCATCTACAATAAATCTCGTCTTAGGGGAGTTGTACATATCGTAAGCCGTAGCTGAATCTGATGCATTTCTATAATCTAAAGAAGATTGTTTATCACCATCTCTGTAGTTTCTATAGTCAGCAATCGTTTCTCTTTCGAATTGACCAGGTAAATTTCTGTAAACTAATCTTCCGTCAGCCAATGTATCGTATTTAATATTGCTTTCGTCAACCATTTTGTAAGTACCGTCTCCGTTTCTTACAACTGCTTGAGGCATATTTCCTCTGTAATAGTTGAAATCGCTATAATCTTCGTCAATAATAGGTCTGTAAACATCAGCAGTCCATTCAGAAACGTTTCCGTACATTCCATAGATACCGATATCGTTAGATGGATATTTTCTTACGTCAGCTGTTAAAGCAGAACCATCGTTTTTCCATCCTGCAGGCCCAGAGTAGTCACCTTTACCTTGTTTGAAGTTTTCAAGTAACATTCCTTTCTCTCTACCTTTAGTACCTCTCAATCTTTCGATTCCAGGAGCTTTACCTTGGTAGTTGTTATATTCTCTGTTTTTCTCCATACCAAGAGCTGCATATTCCCATTCTACTTCAGTAGGAAGTCTGAATTTCTGAACCATTGCAGAACCTGGAGAAGCATTAGCAGCAAGAAGTCTTTGGTTGGTAGTTTTCATACCAGATTTTTGCTGTTTTCTCTGCTGATTAATATATCCTTGCATTTCAGGATCATTCGATTTGAATTTATCCATATTGAACGCAGTACCACCTTGATTGTTAGATTCATTGATATATAAATCTTTTGCAATGATACCAGCATTCATTAATGCTTTTTCGTTTGCTCTGTCTGTTAACCACTCGCAATATCTGTTTGCTTGCGTCCAAGAAACTCCTACTACTGGGTAATAGTCATATTCCGGAGAACGGAAATATGTTTCATTGAAATCGTTTCTAGATAGTTTGTTGTCCCACAACAAAGTATCTGGCAAAGCACCATTATAGATTTCTTTAAAACTTGGATCACTTGGAGGGAATACATACTTCAACCATGTAAGGTATTCGCGGTATTCGTAGTTAGTAATCTCAGTTTCGCCGATAAAGAATGAACTTACCTGCATTCTGCGAGGTGAGTTATTCCAATCATGCATAACATCATCTTTCACTAATCCCATCGTAAAAGTTCCACCTTCTACATATACCATTCCCGGCCACCCTTTCTGCTGTTGTTGCTTTCCTGCAAAAAACCAACCCTGTTTTTCGTTTGGTTTCCAACCTGTCTTGCTGACAAATTTTTTAGTACCACCTCCTTTGCTGGTACCCGAACCTCCACAACTGGTTAATGCAAGTGTAGAACTCAATGCTATTAATGAAAACAACTTTAGTTTTTTCATAGTCGATTTAAATATTTTCAAAGTACAAAGAAAAAATAAATTATTCAATAAATCAAGTAAAGATTTGATTTTTTTGAAAAACGATAACAAATTAATTTTATTGTATCACAATTTAATTATAAAATTTTCATTTATTTTGTAATTCAGAAATTTCAATAATAAATATGAAACAAAAAGTATCGATTTTATTCCTATTCGCTTTTGTATCATCCTTTTGGGCTCAAAGAACATCCATTGAGTGGAGCGGTTCAAAAATCCAAGATTTTGGTGAAACAAAACTGAATCTCCCAAATTTTAAAAACGAGGGGTTTTCATTTAGCCAAAATAATATTTTTATATCAACTAGACAAAAAATAGGGGAAAGAGATTTAAAAGTTTCAAAACTAAACTGGGAGGCGGTTTCTTATAAAGAATTGTACGAGATTAATAGAGACCTTCTTCCTAATAATGACGTTGCAGATATCAGTTATTATTATCTTGAAGGAGAAAGATATGCCAGTATTTCTGTTGCCTTGTTTAAAAAAGAAAAAGGAAAAATATTAAGACTTTCTTCATTTGATGTTAATGAAACGACAATAAGTTCTAAAAATATCGCTGCCAAAGTAGGGACAACCGCAAACCCTCTTTCTACAGGAACTTTTTATAAAATAAAAGTTGATAAATCCGGTGTTTTTAAAATTACCACTCAATTTTTAAAAGATAATGGAATTAATCCGGCTAATATAAATCCTAAGAACTTCAGAATTTATGGAAATGGAGGAATTATGCTTCCTGAACATAACCAAGATGTAAGATATAGCGCTCTTCAGGAAAACGCTATACAAGTAGTAGGAGAAGATGATAATGTGTGGAATGATAATGATTATGCCATTTTCTATGCACAAGGTCCTAATGGATACAATCTTTATGATAAATCCAATGGAAATGGTTTTAAGAGACTTGAAACAAGAAATAGCGTAAGTGATAATTTAAAAAACATTTACGAAGATTATTCTTATTATTTTATCAACTTTGATAAAGGGGCAGGAAAAAGAGTCCAGTCAGTTGACATCAACCTTCCTTCTACTCCTTTGATTACAAGATACGATAATTATCAAGTTATTAATAACGATCAAAAAAACCTTTTAAAAGTAGGTAGAACTTGGGTTGAAGATGCTTCTTTTATAAATGACAAAAGTGTTACCTTCACTACAAACTCACCTATACAGGGTGGAGATGTTATACGATATAGAGCACAGGTAATTGGATTTAAATCTCAGCAAAATTCAATTGAATTTAACATCAATAACCAAAACCCCGCAACAGGCTCTATCCCTCCAAACGACCCTAATTATGCCTACGATTATCTTCCACTAAAATATGAAGGAACTTTAAATAATTTACAAGGGAATCAAATTACCCTTACTTGTAAACCTAATATTAGCTTAAACCCTAACGGAGTATTTTACTTTGATTATTTTGAAGTTCAATACAAAGAAAACTTAAGTTTCAACGGTTCACAAATGAGTTTTAGAGACTTTTCATTAGTAAGTGGGAGTAATACTTCTTATGGTTTTAGTATCGCTAATGCCTCAAACATAGAGCAAGTTTGGGATGTTACCGATATTACTAATGCCAGCAGAAGAGTAAATAAAGCTTCAGGAAATGCAGCATTTAATTTCGGATATACTGCTTCAGACCCTAACTTCAACAATGAGTTTGTAGCTTTCAGAGCTGACGCTGCTTATTCTCCGCAATTTGTTGAGAGAATTGGGAACCAAAATCTATCCGGGTTACAAAATGTGGATTACCTTATTCTGACTACCCCAGAAATGATGGGGCAAGCCCAAAGATTAGCGAATTACCATCAAACAAAAAATAGTTTCAATGTACAAATAGTAGACATCAGCAAAATCTATAATGAGTTTGGTAGTGGGAGCAGAGATCTTACAGCAATCAGAGATTTTGTCACTAAGCTTAACACTCCATTAGGAAGTTTAAAATATGTTTTCATATTAGGAGATGCTTCTTATGATTATAAAAACCGAATTTCAAATAACTCGAATGTTGTTCCAAGTTATCAAAGTGAAAATTCTCAGGATTTTGTAAGCTCATTTATAACGGATGATTATATTGTGATGACAAGTCCACAACCATCTACGAATACATCTATTGACAATAATTTACCAGATCTTCCAGTAGGTAGAATCCCCGCAGCAAATGCAACAGAAGCTACCAATATGATGGATAAAACATTGGCATACTACAACTCATTATCTGGTCAGTCAACTCCTTTTGGAGAATGGAAAATGAAGCTTGACTTTGTTGTGGATGATGACAAGGACGGTGGAGTTCCGTTCCATACTGTAATGAATAACTCTTTAGTGACAACATTTGAATCAGGCACTAATCTTAAAGAATACAATGTAAGAAAATTATACTTAGATGCATTTCAGGCTCAGAGTACAGCAGGAGGACAACGTTATCCACAAGTCAACCAAGCTATCTCTAATAGTATTGGAAATAGCCTGTATCTCTTCTATTTCGGGCATGGAGGAATTAACGGTTGGGCACAAGAAAGAGTATTAACTTCCGATGAAGTACAAAACGCAAATAATTTCTCTAATGTTTATAGCAGATTTCCATTTGTTTCAACCATCACTTGTGAATTTACTCTTTGGGATGAACCGGGAACATCTTCAGTAGGGGAACAATTTATAAAACTAAAACAAGGAGGAGCTGCTGCAATGATTACTTCTAGCCGTGCCGTAGGTGTAGATTATGGAATAAAATTCACCAATCTTTACACTCAAGAAATGTTTAAGCTTACCAATGATGATTTCATTACTATTGGTAATGCTCATTTAAATGCAAAAAAACTGAAAGCTGGAGATTCTAACCACTTAAAAGTAAACTTCCTTGGAGATCCTGCGATGAAATTGAGCAGACCTCAAAGATTATTAACAATAGACAACATTGAAACTCCTGTTCCGGGATTAATAAGAGGACTTGATTTTGTAAAGATAAAAGGACATATCAATAATCCTAATGGTACTCCCAATACTACTTTTAACGGAAGAGTTGTTATTAATATCTTTGATAAAAGACTTAACAAATCTACTTTAAATAATGATGGAGGCTTAACTCCTGTACTCAACTATACAGAAGAAGGAAGTGCTATCGTAAAGGCTTCAGGAACCGCCGTAAATGGAGTATTCACAGTTGAGTTCTACGTTCCAAAAGATATCAATTATGCTGTCGGAGAAGGAAGATTATTAGGTTATGCAGACAACAAAGCAACAGATGTATTCAACAATCAGGCAGTACAGGTAGGTGATATTAACCCTAACGGAATCAACGATAGCGAGCCTCCAAAGGTAAAATTATACATGAACAATACCAACTTTGCAGATGGTGGTATTACCAACCAAAGTCCTATGTTGCTTGCTTGTGTTACCGATGATACAGGAATTAATTCTACAGGTTCTGGTATTGGTCACGATATTACCGTATATTTAGACGGTCAAATTATTAATACCATTGTACTGAACGATTTCTACTCTTCAGGAGAAGGAAACGGATGTTTAAGTCCTAGCTTGGCAGATTATCAAAAAGGAAATGTAACCTACCCTTTCAGAAATCTTGCAATAGGTCAACATCAATTAACATTTAAAGTTTGGGATATAAACAATAATTCGACAACTGCTACGTTAAATTTTGAGGTTAAGGATGAAGCCGATCAACATCTGATCATCAACAGACCATTGAACTGGCCAAATCCTTTTACCAATAAAACGTACATCCATTTTGAGCACAATTGTGATGATATTTTAGATGTAAATGTTCAAATTTATACCATCACAGGGAAATTAGTAAGAACTTTATCCCAAGCAGTTGTTGCAGAACCCTTCTTACAGGGCTTTAGAACGCCACGCCAAGCAATAGAATGGGACGGAAAAGACGATTTTGGAGATACATTAGCAAAAGGTACGTATATTTTTAAGATATTTGCAAAAAGTCAAAATCAAGAAAAATGTAAAGGAAGTGCTACAGCTGTAGAAAAAATGGTACTTTTGAAATAATTTTAAAATGACAAAAACAATAATATTAATAAAAAACTGATAATATATTAAAAGACAACATATGAATTTAACTACTAAACTGCTATTAGGAATAGGTTTAAGTGCTGGTTTTTTAGGCTATTCACAAGACCTAAGCAAGGTGAATCCTGTATTAACCGGAGCTCCATTTCTAAGAATTGCACCAGACGCAAGAGCCGGAGGTATGGGAGATCAAGGGGTTGCTACCTCTCCTGATGCATTTTCTCAATTTTGGAATGCCGCGAAATATCCTTTTAGCAGAACAAGTTCTTCCTTTGGTCTAAACTATACACCGTATATGGGGAAACTTACTAATGATGTTTTCCTACTTTATGCAGCTTTTCATAAATTTTTAGGACAAGAAGAAAGATCAACTATCTCTGCGAGTATTTATTATTTCAATATGGGAGAGGTTGACCTTACATCTTTCGTAGATAATCAAGTACAGTCTAACGGGGTTTCAAAACCTAACGAATTCTCTATTGACGTAGCTTATGGTCTAAAACTTTCTGATTCATTCTCAGCTGCTGTTACCGGTAGATTCATCCGTTCAGACTTAGCCGGAGGATTCAACACTGATACAACATTAAAACCTGCGAACTCTTTTGCTGTAGATATTTCTGCATACTATACATCTCCTAAATTTTCAAGTTTTGGGGGTATGGATGGTAAATTGAATGGAGGTTTTGCTATTCAAAACTTAGGTCCTAAATTAGACTATACAGGTAATGAAGAATCAAGATCTTATCTTCCTACAATGGCAAGATTAGGGGCTGGTTATGATATGTACCTTGATGATATGAACAAGATTGGAATAAGCGTAGAAGGTTCAAAAATTTTGGTTCCGGGTTCTGAATATGTAGGAATCGATCCAAATACAAGACAACCTATCTATGAAGTTCCGAATGTAGGAGTAATGTCAGGTATTGGAAAATCTTTCAAAAACAAAAACTCTATCATGATGAGTGGAGCATTAGAATATTCTTATGACAATGCTTTTGCTGTGAGAACAGGTTATTTCCACGAAAGTGAAGAGCAAGGAGCAAGACAATATGCTACTGCAGGTATTGGATTAAAATACCGTTCTTTCGGACTTGATGTATCTTACTTAATCAATATGTCTAAAATCAATACTGCTTTAGATAACACGCTTCGTTTCGGTTTAACTTGGAATATCGGAGAAGAAACGTCTAACGTAGATTACTAAAAAATATAGTATACATATTTCATATAAAAAAGGTTTCATTTTCATGAAACCTTTTTTTGTTTTATACATTAAGCTCTTTGATCAAATCAGTTTTTAATATTTATTTATCACACATGAAAACTAGTAATTAAAAAATGATTACAGAAATATAATATAAAAGTCTCTTTTTTATAAGGCTTTTTGTTTTCCAATAATTATTTTTGTAGTATGAACTATTCATCGGAGCTCAAAAAGTTTGTCACCAGTCAATATGTGTATTCTGCCATCAGAATTACATTAGCCACTGTTTTACCTTGTTTAGTTCTTGCTCATTTTGGAATCTTAAAAGAATATTTCTTATTTCCTTTGGGAACAAGTTTTGTTGCTTTAACAGATCAGCCTGGACCTTTCATCAGAAGAAGAAATGCTTTAGCCTTTGCAATCATCTGTTTTATAATCGTTGCGCTCATTGCCAGCTTAGTGATGAATTTTAAAATACTTGTCTTTGCAGAGATTATCGTTTTTGGAATGTTTTTTTCCTTAATTGGCGTTTATGGACAAAGATTAGCGGCAGTAGGATCACTTTCGTTGGTGGTACTTGCCATCTTTATTGATGGACATCTTACAGGAACGAATATTCTTAAAAGTTTACTGATTTTCGCTTCAGGATGTATTTGGTTCTTACTGATATTCTTAATTGTAACGACCATTCAGCCTTATAAACTGGCGAGTCAGATGATTGGTGAAAACTATCTTCAACTTGCTGATTTTTTGAAAATAAAAGCCAATTACTATCAAAAAAATCCTGATTTTGACAAACTTTCTATTCAGGTTATTGCCAAGCAGATTGAAATAAAAAATTTACAGGAAGATACCCGAGAAACCGTATTCAAAACAAGAACCATCGTCAATGAATCTACAACAACCAGCCGTTTGCTGATGCTGATGTTCCTTAACTCTATGGATCTTCACGAAAAACTCATGACCTCTGAAAGTGATTACCAAAAACTTCAGCAGAGCTTTGATGACAGTATGATTTTGGTTAACATTCACGATTACCTGAATTTACTTGCCGAAGAAATCACCAACATCGGAATCGCCCTTCAAATTGGAACAAGAGCAAAGCCGATGTTCAATCTTGACGTTGAGTTAAAAAATTTAAATCACCTGTATTTCGATTTAAGAAACAAGCGAATTTCACCAGATAACTTTGAAGACTTCATGATCCTGCGTCAAATCCTGATGCGTATCAATGAAATTACCAAAGAAATTAATGAAATCTATAAAGTATTTTCACAGAATGTAAAGTTGGCAAAAAGTCTTTCTACAGGATTGGATTTAAGAAAATTCATGCCTAATGAAGAGAAACTTAATTTTAAGGTTTTAAAGAACAATATTTCCCTTTCCTCTTCTCATTTCCGACATGCTTTGAGAATCACGATCGCCCTTCTTTTAGGATATGCTTTTTCGTTATTTCAATTTCTGGGAATCGGTCATACCTATTGGATCTTAATCACCATTGTTGCGATTTTGAAACCCGCCTATTCCATCACCAAACAAAGAAACCTTCTGCGTTTGTATGGAACTCTTGCCGGAGCTGTGATTGCCTATGGAATTCTGCATTTCGTTCATATTAATGAAGTTTTGTTCACTGTACTCTTATTAAGTATGATCATGTGCTTTAGCTTTTTGAAAGGAAGATATTTCTGGGCTGTATTGTTTATGACGATTTATGTTTTCTTAAGCTTCAATTTTTTAAGCCCTGGAAATGTAAATATTATTTTTAAAGACAGAATTGTTGATACCATTATTGCCGGAATCATAGCATCCTTAGTTTCTTATGTTGTTCTTCCTGTTTGGGAACACACACAGAATTTAGAACTGATGAAAAAATCCGCGGAATCTAATTTAAAATATTTCCAAAGTGTCATTTCTAAATTTTTAGATAAAGATTTTGATGTTGAAGAATATAAAGTAAAGCGAAAAAATGCCATCATTTCATTGGCAAATCTTTCTGACAATTTTCAACGAATGATTTCTGAACCTAAAAATCAGCAGAAAAAATTGGAAGTTGTTCATCAGTTTGTGGCAACATCACATCTGATCACCGCTTACACTGCTTCTCTTTCTCAGTATGTAAAAGACGATGAGAAATATCCTGAGATCGATTCTGAAAGCTGGAGTAAAAAGATAGAAGCCGAAATGCAGCAGGTTTCCAATCTTTTGAATGGAGGGAAAATGAGTGAAGTTTTGAAGATGGAAAGCCGAATCGAACCTGAAGATTCATCTCTGGAAGATATGATTTTAAAAAGAAGGACAGAGCTTACCGAAAACGAATCTTATGATCTGAGAGATCCAAATAAAATCTCACATTTAACAGAATTGAAAAATGTTCACGATATTTTGGAACTTATTTACGATGTTGCTAAAGAGCAAAGAAAAGTGATCGAAAATTATAGAAATGAATCGGAAAGTGCCACTGTTTCCGAAGCTACTCCTCTACAATCGTAAAACAATATTCATCAAAGAACTCAACTCGCGCCTTCAGTTCATCTGAAATTTGATCATCATGTACTCTGCATTTTATATGATGAAGATGTTTTAATTCAAACGGTCGCACTTCATAATGTTTCTTCAAAGACCAATGTTTGGAATGATGAATTTTATACATACTTTCCTTCACACTCCAAATAATGGTATAAAAAGTAACTTCATTATCAAAAGGAATAAATCCTCTCTCATTTTCATACGTGAATTTATCGATTACTCGTAAAATCTTAGGATTAAATTTTTCAAGATCAATTCCTATTTTATTTTTAGAAATAGCAATCGCAGCAAAAGGAAAAGAATGCGTAATGGAAATTTCAGCATCTTTTGGGGAAAGGAAAGGCTCTCTTTCTTTATACAGAATTTTGGAGTGAGGCTTCAACCCTTTCAAGAGTTTTCGCACCATTAAAACCTCCAATAGCTTTTTCGGATGATAATCCTTTACTTTCTCTGCATTTTCAGGCTCTAAAAGTTGATTAATATCCAAATCTTCAGTTTCATCGTATTTCCATACGAGAATTGTAGCGTTATCATCAGAAAAATCGCGGTAAAGAGGCATGGGTTTGTTTATTGGACAAAATTAGTGAAAAAATTTTTGGTGGGGCGTTGGAAGCTGGAAGTGGGAGGTTTTACTACTGACTGTTTTATTTCTTCTTTTGTTAACGCAAAGGTTTTGTTTTGAAATGTAATATTTAAAGGAGCTAAGAATTGCGACAAGTCGCTGATTAAGCAAACGTTTATACACATGCTTAATCAAATCAGCTTTGCCGATTAAAACTTTGCTCACTTAAAAATTAATCAAAACTTGAAAATCTTTGCGTTTAAAAAAAATTCAAGTTTTTACACAAAAAAAATCACTCAAATCCAAAGATTCAAGTGAATTTTATATTATTTAAAAGCTAAAAAACGATAAAGCAGTTAGTGGTAAAACCTCCAGCTTCCTTCATCCAGCTTCCGGCAAATTACTTCGACTGGTGATTGATATCGTTTCTGTGTTCCATAATTTCAAGATTCTGATCTACGAAATACGCACTTCCGAATCCGTTCACATAAGAACCTTTCACCGGATGAAGTCCAATTAAGATGAAATCCTGCATTTCAGCGATTACATCAACTACTTTTCCATGAGTTTCTTTTAATTGAGAAACTACAGTATTCCATGTTTCAGAATCTCTTTCAACCTGAGAAGTTGATGCTTCAATCGTTAATCTTTCACGAGCGTAAATTTGTTTTGTTGCAGATTCATCTTCAATAAACATTACTGAAGTTTTTCTCCCGTCCGCAAGATTTTTAGTATGCTTTGCCATGAATGAAACCAAAATATAGAAAGTATTATCTACCTGTACAAATGGCGCATAGCTGGAATTAGGTGTTCCTTCTGCATCTACCGTCGCCAAAATGAAACTCTTACTTCTCTCAACTAATTCCTTTACTTTTGGAGTTAACGGTTTTGCCTGTCTTTGCTCTTGTTCCTGAGTATTTGTATGATTCATAATAAAGATTTGTTTCCACAAAAATAGTTTATTTAGAATAAAGAAAAATAATTTCCCGATATGTATAATTTCATATAATTGAATCTTATTCAGCGTTTTTATATCTAGATTATATGTTGTAATTTTGCAATTCGTTATAAACCGAATTAAAAATTATTCATCAGATATGAGTACTACAACACAATACGTTCCTTATAAAGTAAAGGATATTTCCCTAGCCGAATGGGGAAGAAAAGAAATTACCCTTGCAGAAGCTGAAATGCCAGGTTTGATGGCTATCCGTGAAGAATACGGACCGTCTCAACCACTTAAAGGAGCAAGAATCGCAGGATGTCTTCACATGACGATCCAGACTGCAGTTTTGATCGAAACTTTGGTTGCTCTTGGAGCTGAAGTTACTTGGTCTTCTTGTAATATTTTCTCTACTCAGGATCACGCTGCTGCTGCTATTGCTGCTGCAGGAATTCCAGTTTATGCATGGAAAGGTCTTAATGAAGAGGAATTCGACTGGTGTATTGAGCAGACTTTATTCTTTGGTGAAGACAGAAAACCATTGAACATGATCTTGGACGATGGTGGAGATTTAACAAACATGGTTTTTGATAAATATCCTGAATTCACAAAAGACATCAAAGGACTTTCTGAAGAAACGACAACTGGTGTTCACAGATTGTACGAAAGAATGAAGAACGGAACTTTGGTAATGCCTGCAATCAACGTAAACGATTCAGTAACTAAGTCTAAATTCGACAACAAATACGGATGTAAAGAATCTGCAGTAGATGCTGTAAGAAGAGCTACAGACGTAATGTTGGCTGGAAAAAGAGTGGTAGTTTGCGGATACGGAGACGTAGGTAAAGGTACTGCTGCTTCTTTCAGAGGAGCTGGTTCTATCGTTACTGTAACTGAAATCGACCCAATCTGTGCTTTACAGGCTGCAATGGACGGTTATGAAGTAAAAAGATTAGATACTGTAGTTGATAACGCAGATATCGTAATCACAACTACAGGTAACTTTAACATCGTAAGAAAAGAACATTTCTTAAAATTAAAAGATAAAGCAATCGTTTGTAACATTGGTCACTTCGATAACGAAATCGACATGGCTTGGTTGAACGAAAACTACGGTCACACAAAAACTGAAGTTAAGCCACAAGTTGACATCTATACAGTTGAAGGTAAAGAAGTAATCATTCTTGCTGAAGGTAGATTGGTAAACTTAGGA
Organism: Chryseobacterium taiwanense; assembly: GCF_000813825.1. Classification (GTDB taxonomy): domain Bacteria; phylum Bacteroidota; class Bacteroidia; order Flavobacteriales; family Weeksellaceae; genus Chryseobacterium; species Chryseobacterium taiwanense. Next base: position 374,218 of record NZ_JWTA01000005.1, on the reverse strand, counting down.
TGTGCTACAGGTCACCCATCTTTCGTAATGTCAAACTCTTTCTCTAACCAGACGTTAGCTCAAATCGAACTTTGGAACAACTCTGCAGCTTACGGAAACGAAGTATATATGTTACCTAAACATTTGGATGAAAAAGTGGCTGCTCTTCATCTTAAGAAATTAAGCGTAGAATTGGAAACTCTTTCTCCAGAACAAGCTGAATATATTGGTGTAGATGTGAAAGGACCATTCAAACCTGAATATTACAGATACTAATATTTTTCAATTTTAGTGATACAATATAAAGACTCTTCAAAAAATTGAAGAGTCTTTTATTTTTCAGGAGTGAAAAGAAGAAAATATTTATCAAAAAATAATATATTTGATCCCACTATAAAAAAACATATAATTTAATGAAAAAACAAGGAGTATCAAATGCATTTGTTGCAGCATCTTGGATTGCTTTAGGAGCGGGAATGATCGGATTTATCGTAGGTTTGGCAAGAGCTGAAATGCAACTTAATGAAAAAGGGTATTATTTTACCATCTTATTGTACGGTCTATTTGCCGTAGTTTCTCTACAAAAGGCTGTTCGTGACAGATTAGAAAACATCAAAGTAACTGATATTTATTATGGTATCTGTTGGTTTGCAACTTTATCATCCATTGTTTTATTAGCTATCGGATTATGGAATGCCACTATCCTACCAAGTGAAAAAGGATTCTATGGATTTGCTTTCTTACTGGCTTTATTTGGAGCCATTGCTGTCCAGAAAAACACAAGGGATAATATGATTCAGGAATAAAAGAAAACTCTCCAAATATTGGAGAGTTTTTATTTTATAAATCAATTATTTATCATACTGATTAGGATGTATCGCTTTAATATCATCCACTGTTCCTAATACTTTATCTTTTAGAGAATCCTGATATTTTTGAAGGTTTTCGGCAACCTTTTCATCTCCAGTCCCTAAAATTTTCGTTGCTAAAATCCCGGCATTCAAAGCTCCGTTTAATGCAACTGTAGCCACAGGAATTCCTCCTGGCATTTGAAGAATCGACAACACAGAATCCCATCCGTCAATAGAATTACTTGATAAAATAGGAACACCAATTACAGGTAACGTTGTACAACTTGCTACCATTCCGGGTAAATGTGCTGCTCCTCCTGCACCTGCAATAATCACTTTCAAACCTCTTTCTTTCGCCGTTTTTGCATATTCGAACATTCTTTCCGGTGTTCTATGAGCCGAAACTACCGTTAATTCATACGGAATGTCTAAAGATTTCAAAAAACTCGCAGCCTGTTCCATGATTGGTAAGTCGCTCTGACTCCCCATAATAATTCCTACCATCTTCAATTTTTTATTAGATGTTCAAAGATAAAGAATTAATGACTTTAAATGCAAAAAAGCAAAATACGAGTTCTGTTCCCTAAAAAAGAATAACAACTGTAACCTTTTGATTGCTTTGAAAATAAATATATTTGTCAGTTACATTTATATCATCCATTGAAAGATTACAAACTTCTTTTTGCCGTTCTTACTGTTGCCATTGTTTGGGGAACAACATTTTTAGCGATTCGTGTTGCTGTGGAAACCATTCCGGCCTGGTTTGTTGCAGGTATCCGTCAGTTTCTGGCTGCTATTATCATGTTTTTGTTATTAATTTATAAAAAACAATTCCGATGGATTGGCTGGAAGAGTTTAAAACTCCAGATTATTTTCTCAATTCTCATGTTGGTTATCGCCAACGGAATGACTACTGTAGCAGAAGAAACCGTTTCGAGCAGTTTGGCTTCATTAATCAATGCCGCCTCTCCTATTTTGGTATTTTTAGGCAGTGTGGCCATTGGTTTGCAAAAATTCAGCTACAGAGCCTTACTAGGAGTTCTATTATGTTTCAGTGGAATCCTTTTTATTTTTTGGGATGGTTTAAAAGATTTAGCAAATCCTGATTATAAAATGGGAATCATTTTTCTGTTCTGTGCTATTTCAGGATGGGCTTCAGGAACTATTTTCACTAAAAAACTGAATATACAGACCGGAAATATTTCTTTAAATTTATTTTATCAATTCTTATTCGCAGGAATTGTCCAAATTATTTTTGCATTTATCTTTTCAGACCATTACAATTTTGAAAACTGGACCCTAAAAAGTATTTCAGCGATGATTTATCTTGCCGTTTTCGGTTCTGTAATTGCCTTTTTTGCTTTTCATTATGCACTCACAAAAATTTCGCCCGTTCAGGTTTCCATTATGGCGTACGTGAATACAATCATCGCAATATTTTTAGGCTGGTTGATTTTAGATGAGAATATTTCCGCTAAATTTATCATTGCAACGATTTTGATTATCTTAGGCGTGTTTATTATTAATTATAAACCGGAGATGTTTAAAAAACAAAGAATCAATTAACAAAAATAATATCATTCTTTTAAAATATTTCTTACTGATTTTAGTTTATTATTGATAACTAATAACAATCTTTAATCATAATCATGAAATTAAATATTTTATTCTTCTTCATATTAATTCCTTTTTTATATTTTTCACAAAGAAATAATTTAATAACCTCTCAAGCTTCTTACCCCGTCACCAATCCAAAATCATTTAATAAAAAGAAATTCAAAGGAAATAATACCATTTTATTTGAAATTCATTCTGATCAAAAAATTTCAGAGTTTATCAAAGTTAATTATTACTTAGATAAAAATGCAGACTATTTTATTGCCTATATTATAAACAATAATAATTTCCCTTTTGACTTTGCTTTGCAAGATGGAAGTTTATTTATTATCCAAGAAGCTCAAAACCATGACAAGGAATGGGTTCCTATAGAACATTGGTCATACAGCAGCTGTGGAAACAGTTATGATCGTTCACTCATTTTGCCTCCAAAAACTTATGCTACATTTCCCGTTAAAATATCAAAAGGGAACTATAAAACTAAAATAAGGCTAAAAATGAAAGATTTGAGATCTAAACACATTTATTACTCTCAAGCCTTTGAAGGGATAATTGATGATTCAAAATTCAAACCTCAAAACTGGAAAAAATCTGATTATACATCTGTAAGCTATTTTGATGAGATTGAATAGAACCCGCTATATTTGTAGCTAAATTAATTATGCAAACCATGAAAAAAATTATTTTAATCTTTACTCTCTCCTTCTCATTACATTTATTCTCACAAATAGATAAAAACGGCAACCCTGTTTTTAATTCAGTTTCAGTTTCTGAAGAAAAAATAAATGATTATCAATTAAATTCTAATTACTATACATTATCAAATAATATTAATAATAAAAATTCTTCTGTTTTTATAGACGAGAAACCTACATTAGATCAGATTGAAGCAGCAGCAACGAAGCTTCCTTCAGATTTTTTCATGATTATTAAGGATAATTCTCCTGTAAATATGGTAATGATAGCAGATAAACCAGAGCAAAGAGTCTTCTTTATAATTAATCCTGCAACTGGAAATAATGAAATTTTACCTTGTGATATTAAAGGTGATATTACGGAAAACAGAGCTAAAGAAATTATTGAACAAAAATTTGATAAAAATGCTAAAATAACAGGGAGTAAATTATTCTTTAACAATAAAGAATTTGAAATCATAGCTAACAATGAGATTAAATCTAAGGTAAAAAATCTTATTAAAGATAAAAAGTTGAATGAGGGGAAATCTTCAGAAATAAAAATCCTGGATAAAAGCCTTCTCAAAAAAATGATTATTGAAGAATCTAAAGATGGAGGAAAGCTAGATTTTTTCACAGAAATCAAAGGTCATGAAATGGATGCAGTTCAGGTAAAAAAAGGAGTATTCACAACAAATTTGGGTATTGCTCTATACAAATGGGGACGTGAAAATTATGAATTGGGAGTAAATACTGTAGACGACGCATTAAAAATTTGGGAAGAAATAAAAAGTAGAAAACCCAACCAAAGAGAATCTGAATACATAAAAATGGGATTCAACAAAGAACTTGAAAAATAGTTTTCAAATGAAAAAAATCTTAATAACTCTTGCCTCACTCCTACTTCTAGTCATCATTTCAATTACAATCTACTGGAATTTGCCCATTGAAATCACCAGAAAATCTGACAGTGAGACCGGAAATACAATTATTAAAAACATCGAAGCTTATCAGAAAGCAAACGGAAAACTTCCCGGAAATAATGATTGGAAAACACTAAAGAAACTAGGTTTTAATTTAGAGAGTTCGGTATCTTATCTTAGTTATACAACAGATAATCACGGTAATTTTGAACTGGCTTATCTGGAAGGTTTTGAGGGTCCTTATTTATTATGGAATTCAAAAGAACGAAAATGGACCATTGATCAGCCCAAAATCTACAAATAAAAAAGACTGCTCTTCAGCAGTCTTTTTTCAATATCATAAGCTAGATTATTCAGCAATCACTCTTACCATTCCTTTCACCATCACCAGTTTTTCCATCAGTTCTTCTCTGGAATCTGCCAATACGTTGATATGTCCCATTTTTCTTCCCGGTTTGGTTTCTGTTTTTCCGTAAAGGTGGATGTACGTTTCAGGAAGTCTTAATACATTTTCCATTCCTTCATAAACCACTTTACCTGAAAATCCTTCTGCTCCAACCAAGTTCAGCATTCCACTGTAGATAATTGCATCTGTATCTGCCAAAGGTAAATTTTTCACGACTCTATACATTTGCTCAAACTGAGAATTCGTATTCCCTTCCTGACTTTGGTGTCCTGAATTGTGTAATCTTGGTGCAGTTTCATTTACCCAAACTTTTCCTTCTTTATCTAAGAATAATTCAATCGCAAAAAGTCCCGGAGAATTTACGACACTCAAGAATTTTTCTGTAATAGAATTAATTTGTTCTTCAATTTCTTCTTCTAAAAAAACCGGACAAACATTGAAATCTAATAAGTTTAGTTTAGGATCAGCAACCATCTCCGTTACAGGGAAAGTTCTTGTTTCTCCGTTTTCGTTTCTTGCCACGATTACAGAAAGTTCTTTCTCGATATCAACCAGTTTTTCAATCACTGAATCCTGTACCCAAAGATTTTTCATGTCTTCTGCATTACGAATCACCTGTACTCCTTTTCCGTCGTAACCACCTGTATTCATTTTTTGTACGAAAGGTAACGGCATTTTGATCTCATCAGAACTTCCGTCCATGATTTCAAACTCAGGACTTGGAATGTCATGGGCTTTATAAAACTCCTTCTGAAGAATTTTCTGTTGAATGGTTTTAATAATTTTAGCATTCGGAACCACTTTTATTCCCTGGTTTTCCAACTCAGCCAAAGCATCAGCATTTACGTGCTCGATCTCAATGGTTACCACATCTTTATCTTTACCAAAATTTAATACTGTCTCGTAGTCATTGAAATTCCCTTGGGTAAAGTAAGAAATATTATGGCAAGGCGCATCTGAAGCAGGATCCAGTGTATAAAATTCATCATCGTATTTTAAAGCTTCCTGAATCAGCATTCTTCCAAGCTGTCCTCCTCCTAAAATTCCTATTTTCATTTTTTCTTTTATTTTTTCTATTAGATTTTCTTTGATTTAAACCTTCTTAAACGCAATGCTCGCAAAAGTTTTTATTTAAATACTAAGTGTTTTTAGGTTCGCAAAGGCGTTTCACTTAGCAAAAGTCTTTTATTTAATTTTATCAATGTTCAAATATCCTAAACCCATAGGGTTTTCCTGATTTTCCTCATCAGATTTTCTTAACACAATAGAATATTGTTCTTTCATTTTCTCAGGAAGAATATCTGTTACATTAAAAATATCATCGATGTCAACTCCATGCTTATCATCAATATGACTTACGGCTCCTTCAAATCCCATTGTTTTATAAAATTCGGTAGCTTTTGCTTTTTTGACAATATCTCCCATGGAATTTCCCACCATCAAATGCTGCTCATGAAACTCCTCAAAAAATCCTTTTTTGTACCCACCAAGATTAATAAAGTACAGTTGCTCCTCAGAATTTTTTTCACCTTTTTCAACGATTTTCACTTCATATCCATCAGCAAATTTTACTTCCTGATAACAATCTAAGTGAATTTTCCCCTCCGCTTCTTTCCAGAATTCTTTCATATCCGGAACCAGATCTTTTATACTTTCCGCAATTCCGAAAAACACGTCATGCTGCTCAATATTCCTGCCTTTAGGAGTTGCACCGAGAATAATATAGAATAGTTTCAGATCATTTTCCATCTTGCAAAAATACGTTAAATTTATCTTTTTTAAACGTTTGGCAGACTAGCGCAATAGTTTTATATTTGTAGCATGTCAGAAATCATTATTCTCTTCCTAGGAGCAATTTCGGCAGGCCTTTTAGGTTCACTGACCGGTTTAGGAGGAGGAGTTATCATTATTCCTTTATTAACGCTGGGTTTCGGCGTTCCTATGCATTATGCAATCGGTGCTTCTTTAATCTCTGTAATCGGAACTTCTTCAGGAGCTGCAGTAGCTTTTGTGAAAGAAGGTTTTACCAATATGAGAATCGGAATGTTTTTAGAAATTGCAACCACAGCCGGAGCAATTATAGGAGCCTTAGTTTCCGGAATGCTGAATCCGAATACCATCGGAATTATTTTTTCCAGCATTCTTCTTCTGACGGTTATTTTAAATTTAAAAGGTAAACCGGATCACCAAGAACCTGTGATAAAAGGCAGTCTTGAAGATAAATTAGAGTTGTACGGAACTTTTCCTGATAAAGGTGTTATAAAAAGCTATTCTGCAAGAAATACAGTACCAGGATTTTTTATGATGATGTTTGCGGGAGCAATGTCCGGTCTTTTGGGAATTGGCTCCGGAGCATTAAAGGTTTTAGCCATGGATAACATGATGAAATTACCTTTCAAAGTTTCTACCACTACCAGTAACTTTATGATTGGGGTAACTGCTGTTGCAAGTGCGCTGATCTATTTCCAAAGAGGAGAAATCATTCCGGTAATTGTAGCTCCTGTATTAGTCGGAGTAGTTGTGGGAAGTATTATCGGATCAAAAACGCTGATGGTTTCAAAAACAAAAAAACTGAAAACATTTTTTGCCATTGTGATCACGATTTTGTCGGTGTATATGATGTATAAAGGTATTACTAAAAGCTTCAGCTAATGAAAAAGACTTTCACAGATGTAGACCTGAACCGCTCCGTTGGAAATCTCCTTAGATTGGGCGTTATTTTATCCGTTGCAACATCATTAATCGGTTTTGTCAAATTATTCTTAGAAGGCTTCAAAATGCCTGAAAAATACTCCAGTCTTGCGGTAGGATCTTCTTCCGAAAAAGTTTGGGGGCAATTTTGGAATTCTCTTTGCAAAGGAGAAGGTACTGCAATTATTCAGTTGGGAATCCTTCTTTTAATTTTCACTCCTTTAATGAGAATTATTTTTGCTTTAATCGGTTATCTGAAAGAAAAAGACTACGTGTATGTAGTCATTTCTTCGATTGTATTGGCGATTATGGCAGTTAGTTTCTTTACAGGCTACGCTCACTAATTTTTACATTTCATAAAACTCCAGAGGTAACTGATCGGGATCTTGGGTGAAGAAAAATTCTTTGCCTGTAAATTCGTCTATTCTTACCTCTTCACAATTGAGCCCTTTCTGAATAAGTTCATGACGTTTTTCATGTACATTTTCAACTGAAAAAGCGAGATGTCTTAAACCACAGGCTTCCGGACGTGAAGGTCTTTTCGGAGGATTTGGGAAGGAAAAGAGTTCAATTACATAATGATCTCCGATAGCCAGATCCAGCTTGTAAGATTGCCTTTCTTCACGATATACTTCACGAACAATATTCAGTCCTAAAATTTCTGTATAAAATTTTTTGGAAACTTCGTAGTCAGAGCCTATAATGGCAATATGATGGATTTTCATTTTATTTTATTTGATTTCTTTACAGTTATCCTTTCTTCTTGTATCAATTATATATTGGATTTTCCATTCTTCATTTTGTTTGACCAACTGAAAGCTATTGGCTCCGCAATGGGAAAGCTTACCTTTAAAATAAAATGAATAAGGCGTAAAAACACTTGCGAGATTTCCGTCTACATGAATGGCTTCAATAGTAATTCTTTCATCCAGGTCACCCTTCTCCATTTTAGAAATGGAAGTTATAAATTCCTTTATATCTTCGGTTTTCACTCCATCTTTTGTAATCGTCTGAAGAATTGCCGTATCGGAAAAAGCTGAATTCAATAATTCCGGATCAGCATTTTTCATACCTAAAAATAAGTTTCGGATCGGCTTTTCGATTTCCTGATTCTGATTTTGCTGTCCGAAGCAAAAACTTCCGAAGAATATGGCAATAGCGAATATTTTATTCATTTTATTTCTGCTTGAATCCGATGAATAAAAATAGGGAAAATTTTCTTTTATTACTATTATTTAAGAACGCTTGATTCTGTCATTCCGTAGGAATCTAAGCTGTTAGTTTTCACATTATATCTTTAAATAAATAATTCCAAAAATCTAAATTAGGATTTACAGATCTTATCAATTCTAACTTTTTATTTCTTGAAAAATTTTTAATCTCTTTTTCTCTTTCAATTGCTTGTTGCACCCAGCCAAATTTTTCATAATAAATTAAAAACTCCACATTATATCTTGCAGTAAAACTATTTGAATTTCGCTTTATTGAATGGTGATATAAACGTTGATGCAAGTTTCCGGTCACACCTGTATACAAAACAGTTTTTCTTTTGTTTGTGAGGATATAAACATAGAATTTATAAATTCCCTCTGAAAATTCTATCATTTGTGTTGCGTTTTAAAATTATAAAATGGCTTAGATTCCTACGGAATGACAAATAACCTTATAAAATTTACTATCTAAATATAACGCAAAATTGTCATTCCGTAGGAATCTAAGTTAATAGTAAATAAAAAAAACGGACTAAAAAGCCCGCTCTATTTTATATTTGAATTGATTAAAATCTTTAAAACCTCATCACATCTTTCACCACTCCATTTTTCTGAGTAAATAGTAAAAGTTCCTGATTGATAAAATCTTCAATTTTGTTTTGTTCCAGATCATTTGGGAAAAGCAAATGTACATTCGCACCAGCATCAAGCGTAAAAAACAATGGTAAACCGGTAATTCTTCTGAAATCCCAGATTTTATTTATCACTTCCAATGTTCCTGTCTTCATAAGAATAAAGGCAGGCTCACTCATCATCATCATCGCGTGAAGTGTTAGTGCTTCGTGTTCTACCAATTTGATAAAACTCTCCATATCTCCATTGGCCAGAATTTCTTTCATAGGTCCGAAATTCTCTCTCGCTTCCTGAAATCTTCTTTCTGCATAAGGATTGGTATTCATTAAGCCATGTCCCACCGTAGAAGAAACACTTTTCTGCCCTTCATGGATCAGTAAAACCCAATCATTAAAGTTTTTGAAAATATCGTGAATTTCATCATTTGGATATTGCACCGCAAATAAATCTGAGCTTCCTCTTACCTGAGATTCTCCCCAAACAACTAATCCGTTGTACAAACTTCTACACGCACTTCCGCTTCCTAATCTTGCCAAAAATGATGCTTTTCTTAGAGATTCTTCTTCAGAGTCTTTTCCTGAAAAAATTTCATCTAGGTTCATCAGACATTTAGCAATCGCTCCAAATCCTGAAGCTGAACTTGCAATTCCAGAACTGTGAGGAAAGGTATTTTCTGTTCTAATGATATATTTCCCCTTCAAAATCCAAGGAAGATACTGTTCTATATTTCTAAAGTATTTTTCTATTTTTTCAGCAAACTTAACCTCTTCATTTCCTGCTAAAAAAGTTTGAACAGAAAATGGTTCATTCGCTAAAAACTCAACAGTCGTATTCGTTTTACAATGATTTAATGTATAACTGATACTTGGGTTCGCTGGAATCTGATTGTCATATTTACCCCAATATTTAATCAGGGCAATATTTGACGGACAGCTTTCCGAAACCGTCTGATTATTTATTGTAAAATCTTTTTTTCCTAAAAATTCTTGTGTCGTTACCATAATTGAGTTTAAATAATAAACTTTGTTTTTTTAATACTGCCTAACTTTTATGGTTAGTTTTAGTACATTTTTTCAATCACATCCGCATATTTTTTCAGCACTACATTTCTTTTTATTTTCAATGTAGGAGTGATCTCTCCGGAGTTGATTTCAAATTCTGCAGGCATTAAAGTGAATTTTTTCACCTTTTCAAAGTCCGATAAATGAGACTGCAATTCTTTTATTTTTTCTTTATAAAAATGAACTACTTTTTCATTTTTCACGACCTCTGTCCAATTCGTAAACGGGATATTATTTTTCTTAATAAAATCCTGTAAAAATTCAAAATTGGGGACAATTAATGCCGATACGAACTGTCTGGCTTCAGCAATTAAAACAATCTGCTGAATGAAATTATTATTCGTCAGTAAGTTTTCAATCTGTTGCGGAGCAATGTATTTTCCGTTGGAAGTCTTCATAAGATCTTTCAAGCGGTCTGTGATGGTAAGGTTTCCTTTTTCATCGATTTTCCCTGCATCACCCGTTTTAAACCATCCGTCTTCCGTAAAAACCTTTTGAGTTTCTTCAGGTTTGTTATAATACCCTTTCATGATTCCGTTTCCTCTAGCCTGGATCTCATCATCCTGACCAATACGAATTTCTACTCCCGGTAAAGCTTTTCCACTTGTTCCGTGTTCAAAATGAGTTAAAGGAAATAACGTTAGTGTTGCCGTAGTTTCTGTCAATCCATACCCTACCGTAACGTGAATTCCTACAGATTCGAAGAATTTGGTAACTTCCGGTGATAAGGATGCACCACCACAAGGTAAAAACCAAAGCCTACCTCCCATTCTCTCTTTAATTTTACTGAAAACAAGCATTTCAGCAACCGTTTCTTTTATTTTTAATCCGAAAGGGATTTCCTGTTCGTTTCTTTTTAATTCTGCCGTTTGCCACCCTATTTCTCTTGCCCAGTTAAAGATCTTTTTCTTTAATGATGAACCTTCTTCTGCTTTTTCCAGTACTCCTGCATAAATTTTCTGGAAAAATCTCGGTACTGCACACATCATGGTTGGTTTTACCTCTTCCAGTGCTTTCGCAATATTTTTCGGATCTTCAAGGAAATAGACACGAGCTCCTCCGTATAAACACAATAAACTCCAGCTTCTTTCGAAAACGTGACTTAATGGTAAAAACGCCAGTGAAAGTTCCTCCTCAAAGTTTTTAAATTTAAAAAACTCAAAATGGGCATCGAAAGCTTTAATAAAGTTTCCATGGGTTAACATTACTCCTTTCGGAGTTCCTGTTGTTCCAGAAGTATAAATCAGCGTAGCAACATCTTCGTCTTCTTTTTTACAGATTTCAAGCTTTAAAGACGATTTAGCAATAAAATCTTCAAGATAAAAACTGCTGAATTCTTTTTTGATCCAAACCGCTTTTTTTGCAACAATAATGGTCTGAAGCTGGTTATCTTCTTTCTGTAAAAGTTCTAAACACGCATCATACTGAGCCTGATTGCCTACTAAAATAACTTTTGAATCGGAATCTTTGATGATATATTCTGCTTGTTCAGCGTTATTCGTAGAGTAAATAGGAACGGTAATCGCCCCTATTGACATCGCAGCAAGATCAAAAATCATCCATTCGGAAGAATTATCAGAATAGATCGCGACTTTATCATTTTCCTGAACTCCTGCTCCTTTCAGTGCATTCGCCGTTTTATAGATAATCTCACTAAATTTTTTCCAGCTTAATTCTTTCCATGCGGCTTCTTTCTTCTTGAAACCAATAGCAGCTTTTATAGCGTGTTTCTCTACATTTTTATGGATAATTGCTTCTGCAAGATTCATTTATTTCTTCTGCTTTTTGTCGTTAATATAATTCTTCAAATGAAAATCAACACTTTCCTTTAACGGAATAAATTGATAGTCAAGTTTTTTTGTGATTTTCTGGTTTGAAATCACGTTCAATGTCGATATAGACTCAATATTTGATTTGGTAATAATTTTCAGTGACGGAATGAACCATCCGAAAAGGATATTGGCTAATCTACCAATGTTTAATTGAAATTTTGAAAGGATTTTAGCATCTTTCAATCCTAAAGTTGATCTGATCTGACGTCCCAAATCAGCATATTTTTTATTTTCAGAAATCAGAATAAACCGTTCTCCGAAAACATTTTTTTCCATCAATTCAATGGCAATTTTAGCCACGTCTCTTACATCTACATAACTCGTTCCCCCCGAAAATGTAAAACTATTTTTTTCAAATGTCGGAAAAATATCTCCGCTGCTGTTACCCCAGTTTCCACTTCCGACGATCATTCCCGGATTGATGATGATAGTATTCAATCCTTCTGCAGAAGCTCTCCATACTTCCATTTCAGAAAGATGTTTAGAAATCGCATAAGCAGAATGTTCTTCTTTGGGATTAAAATCAGATGTTTCGTCCAGCTCTCCTTTTTCATTAAAATTATCAAGCACCGCAATTGAACTTACATGAAGAAATTTTTTCACACCGGCACTGTCACAAGCATATAACAGGTTTTCTGTACCTTTTACATTCGTATGATACATTTCTTTTTCATCTTTGGGATGAAAGCTCACTTTTGCAGCGCAATGATATACTTCCTCCACATCTTTCAAAGCATTTTGAAGTGAATGAATATCATCAAAATCTACTTCTACCCATTCAATTTTATTAAAGAAATCATCAGAGTTTTCCGTATAATAGGTATACGAATGTTGTACTTCATTTAAATTGCTTGTCGGTCTTTTAGAAGCACGCACATTTTTTCCCTTCTTAAGAAGCTCCAAAACGATTATTCTGCCTAAAATTCCGGTTGCACCCGTTACAAAAACCATCAGTTATTTTTACTTGATTGCTGGCTAAATTATGATAATATTTTCAATTGGTAAATCTTCGTTTTCAATAAAAGAATTGACGAAAAATTACATATTGCAAATTTGCGATTTTTAAAACATATAATAAGAATTATTAGTAATATTTATGAAAATACTCTGCCCTTCTAAAGAGCACTTTCCAACAGGCAGATTATCTATAGATATTGAGTTGTAAAGCAAAAAAAGGAAACCTATTGCTAAGTTCCCTATAAATATAATTTGTTAATATGTTCTCTTATAAATTTCTCATAATCCTCTAAAATTATAAAATGTTTTCATTAATAAAAATCGACATTTATTTTATTTTCAATTATAATAAAAGATTATTTTTAAATTTTTGATAAATCTAATTTAGTTCTTTTTTCCCATATTAAAGAATAAAATACATTTTTAAGAAAACTTTAACAAAGATTAATTTTTATACTCTGAGATTAATGAATCTGCAAGAAGTCTTTAACCACCATCATAAAGTCAACAGGATTATCTGCCTGAACCCAATGTGCCGCGTTTTTAATAGTGACAAACTGCGCTTTAGGAAACTGTTGCTTTATCGCAAAATGATCCTGCGGAAGAATGTAATTTGATTTTTCACCCGCAATAAAAAGAGCTTCACCACCAAACACCCCATATTTTATAGCATTAGAGACAAATTCATTGTACTTTTCTGAAAGTGTTTTAAGATTGAATCTCCAGTTCAATTTTTTATTTTCGTCCCAATACAGATTCTTTGTAAGAAACTGAATGGTAGATCTTTCAGGAATATACTGACTTAAAACCGCTTCTACATCACTTCTCGAACCTACCGTATTGAAATCAACAGTTTCTAAAGCTTTAATAATTCCCTGATGATGTGGAGGGTACGCTTTTGGAGAAATATCAACTACAATCAGCTTTTCTACTTTTTCAGGATATTTTATTGCAAACTGCATCACCGCTTTCCCTCCTAAAGAATGTCCTAAAACAAAAGCTTTATCCATTCCATAATGATTCATATAATTAGCAATATCATCTGCTAAATCATCATGAGACATATTTTCAGAATGAAAGCTTCTTCCATGATTTCTCAGGTCAATAAGGTGAACTGGTAAAAACTCTCCCAAGTCTTTCCCAAAACTTCCCCAATTATCAAGCATTCCAAATAACCCGTGAAATACTAAAAGCGGTGTAGACGAAAGGTTTTCGCCAAATATTTTTGAATTTAAAATTTCCATAATTTTATTTAAGAAATAGAGGTTAGAAATATTCAAACCTCAATAATATCCGGTTTCTATTAAGCCCATTTTGTCAATCTCTTCAGATACGCCTGAACCGTATTTTCCAATCCCATATACAACGCTTCAGAAACTAAAGCGTGACCAATTGAAACTTCTAACAAATTCGGGATATGGTCTGCAAAATATTTTAAATTATCTAAACTTAAATCATGACCTGCATTTAAACCCAATCCATAATCAGCAGCAACGATTGCTGTTTCATAATAAGGTTTAATAGCCAATTCTTTATTTAATGGATAATTTTTTGCGTAAGCTTCCGTGTACAATTCGATTCTGTCTGCGCCAGTTTTTGCAGCGTATTCCACCAACTCCGGATTTGGATCTAGGAAAATAGAAGTACGGATTCCTGCATTTTTAAATTCAGCAATAATTTCGGTAAGAAAACTTAAATGTTTTACGGTATCCCAACCTGCATTTGACGTAATCGCATCATCTGCATCCGGAACCAAAGTCACCTGCTCCGGTTTTACTTCTAAAACCATATCAATAAACGGACGGTGAGGATTTCCTTCGATATTGAATTCCGTAGTTACCAGAGGTTTCAGATCATAGACATCTTTTCTGGTAATATGCCTTTCGTCCGGTCTTGGGTGAATCGTGATTCCCTGTCCGCCGAATTCCTGGATTTTAACTGCTGCTTCTGTTACACTTGGCGTTTCGCCTCCTCTTGCATTTCTTAATGTCGCAATTTTATTGATATTGACACTTAATTTTGTCATTTTTACTATTTTAAATTTTAATATTAACCTGCATCACTTCCAGATCAAATTCTTTAGAAGCGACTAACAGATGATCAAAAATATCTGACTGAATCTGTTCAAAATGTTCCCATTTCGAATCATTGGTAAAACAGTAAATTTCCAAAGGTAATCCTTGCGATGTAATTTCCATTTGTCTTACCAACACCGTTTCTGATTGGTCGATATTTTTATTATTTCTGAGATATTCGTAAGCGTATTTTCTAAAAGTTCCAATATTGGTAAGCTGTTTTCCATTAATCATTTTTTCAGCATGACTGAGGTTGCTTCTCTGCTCATCCAACTCGTCTTTTTTTCGTAAAAGATATTCTTTCAATAAATTAATTTCCAATAATTTATTAAACATTTCATCATCTAAAAACTTAAATGATTTGATATTGAAAATAATAGATTTTTTAATTCTTCGGGTATTACTTTCAGACATTACCTGAAGGTTCTTCACCTCCGTACTCATCAAATCATATGTAGGAATTGTAGAAACCGTCTTATCAAAACTCTGAATTCTAGTCGTAAGCAGAGTAATGTCTTCTATGGTTCCTTCCAGATTATATTTAGGGATTCCGATCCAGTCACCGACTTTCATATTCTTAGAAGTTGCCACGTGAATACCGGTCACAAAACCTAAAATAGTATCTCTGAAAACCAATACCAAAACAGCTGTGATTGCTCCTAAACTCCCTACAATAGTCGTTCCTTTAATACCAAAAATCACACAGATCCCTACAATTGAAAAAATAAAAATCCCAAGAATCTTCATCGTTTCTGAAATAGCATTTAATGCCATGATCTTGTAAAAATCTTGTTTTATACTAAAGTAATTTCTAAAGGCGGTTAAGCTGCGATACAACATTCCTGCAAAAATCAAAACGACACCTAAATTAATAGATCTGATAATAAATGTATTTGTTTTTGGTATCGCTGACGAAGGAAATATAAACGTTTGAATACTTGCGACAAAAGCTAGAGCAATATAATGAGCAACAGAATTACTCACTCTCGATTCGTAGATCGATTTAATGATGGGATATTTTTTTTCATCATGAAAAAAACGAAAAACAAAATTAATGATGGGTTTTAAAATAAAATCCACCAGTAAAAATAAAGCAATAAGTATTGCCAGTTTTACAATCATATGAATGATCCAATCAAAACCGGCAGGGGAAATCTTGCTTATATAAATATAAAGCTGATCGCTGAGATCCTGTATAAAGTTTCTTGTTTCTTGTAGTTGATCATTCATCACAGCAAATTTAGGAAAATTAAGACTGAGTTTTAGTACAATTTCTCTATCAATTTTCAGCCCAAAACTGATTATTTGACAACATTTCTTTCGAATATTTTAAAAATATCAAATTCACCACAACATCGATAAACAAATAAAAATTTAATTAAAAATAACCAATATAAATTAATTATCGTAAAAATATTTAAACTTTTAACAATTTTATATTAATTAATTATTTACATTTGAATAAAACTAAACAAATCAAAATCAAATATATATGAGAAAACACTACTTATTTATTCTGTTGTGTGTATTCACACTTTTAATCAATTGTTCAGGAAATGACGATTCGCCATTAACTTCAGAAAATACAGCTGCTACAACTGTAGAAACCGGAAAGCTTTCAGGAAAAGTAATGTCACAAAACGGCACAAAACCTATTGGAGGGGCATCAGTTTTTACATTTGATGACAAGTATAAAATCTACTACACGACATCAGACGCAGATGGAAAATTCATATTGGAGGCACCTGTTGGAAACCACACCATTTACATACAGACTGGAAATGGAAGCAATTTCCGTACGGAAATTTCTGCAACAGTAAAAAATAATGAAACTTTAAATCTTGACGTAAGCCAAACCAAGCTGAATCAGGTTGCAAAAATTGCTTACGTAAAAGGAACTTATGACAAGATTGAAGACATTATACAGACTTTAGGCTATACAGCTACCGAAATAACCAATAATGATCTTGCCAATCTGACAACCATTGCACAATATGATATTATTTTTCTAAACTGTGGCTCAAGAAGTAGTTATTCTTCAAACCCCGCACTTTTTGCAACAATTGATACTAATTTGGCCACTTTTGTAGCCAACGGAGGGAGTATTTACGCTTCAGACTGGGATGTTGCCTACTTAGTCGGCGGAGCAACCAACACCAACAATTGTTCGCTTGCCGGAGGATTTGTTCCTGACACCAAACTTTGTTCTAAAAACATAGGAACATCAGGAATGGTAGCTGCTACAGTAAATAATGCAGGACTTACAACTGCTTTAGGATTCAATACCCTTACTATTGATTTTGACTTATCGGCTTGGCAAAAAATAATCAATTATGATCCGGCTTACTGGGAGGTTTTAGTGAAAGAAACGTCTACAAACGATGCTTTAATGATCAGAACCAACCATTTCACAGCGACAGGTACAACAACTATACCGATTGGAAATGCTCCAACGACAACATTTGTGACGGTTTGTATTACGCTTTCGGGAAATATCCAGATCAGCCTTTCGGTTCCTCAAGCTTTGGTTCCTTATTTAGTTGCATTGGGAGCAACAGTAGGATCTTGTTCAGGATCTTCAACAAGCGGATATATCTATTATACGACTTTCCACAATCACGCTTCAGGAAACATTGGAAATGCAGGCGTTATTTTACAATATGTAATCTTAAATCTTTAGTCTCAATCATAAACGTAGTGTAAACATGCGAAGTGGTTTTTTAACAAAGCCACTTTTTTTATATCTTGCATAGACAATTAAAGAAATGGATACAGCATTAATCAATATTATCTGTCTGATTTTACTAATCATAGGAATTTTAGGAACTTTTCTCCCCATTTTACCCGGATTATTGCTGAGTATTTGCGGACTATTGATTTATAAATTCGGAACAGATTCTGACTTACCGATGATTTACATTTGGGCTTTCGGGATCTTAACATTAGTCTCCTTGGTTTTAAGCTATGTAATTCCTGCCAAAACAACAAAAAAATACGGCGGAACCCGTTGGGGAAGTATAGGATCTGTAGTAGGAACCATTGTAGGAATGTTTTTACCTATTCCTCTTGGTTTTCTGATTGGGATGTTTGCAGGAGTTTTCATTGGAGAATTATTACACGACAGCAAAGACATGAATAAAGCCTTAAAATCAACAAAAGGAGCACTTGTTGGATTTATCTACGGAACAGGTTTCAGTTTTGTAGTAGGTGTGGCAATGTTTTTGGTAGTAGTTTTAGATATGCTCAATGTTATTTAAAAAACGAGATTATGCTTAACAAAACCATCATATTCAGTTTAGGATTATTGTTTTTAATCAACTGTAATGCTCAAAAAAACAAGACCTCAACAAAAGTAAACGTTGACGGAAACAGTACAATGACTACAATAAATAATAAAGACGGTGAAATCATCTATTTCAACGAAGGTGAAAACAAATTCCTGAAAGAATATCAAATGAACGTGACTTTCAAAGGAATTTCCGAAGACAGCCGTTGCCCCAAAGACGTTACTTGCGTTTGGGCAGGAGTTGCAGTCGCAGAGGTTGAAGTAATGGGAACTACCACCCGACCCATGACCTTACATCTTTCAAGTATAGATAATAAAGGTAGAAATTATAATAAATCTACAGAGTTCAACGGCTATACGATTTCGTTAGTGGATGTGCAGCCTTATCCCGGAGCAGCAGAAGGAACAAAAGCATTAAACGGAAATTACAAAATAGGAATTACTATCAAAAAAGCAGGAGAAAATCCTACCACGAAATAGGCTTCTTCCCTTTTGAGACAAGATATTCATTAATTTTTGAAAAAGGTTTGCTTCCGAAAAACCCTCTGTACACAGAAAATGGTGACGGATGCGCAGACTTTAAAATAAAATGTTTAGCCGGATCGATGAATTCGGCTTTTTTTTGTGCAAAAGCGCCCCACAAAACAAAGACAACATTTTCTTTCTTATCTGAAATTTCTTTGATAATATAATTCGTAAACGTTTCCCAACCCAAATCTTTGTGCGAATTCGGAGTGTGCGCACGAACCGTTAAAGTTGCATTCAACAATAAAACCCCTTGTTTTCCCCAGTCGTCAAGCTCTTTGGAAGTTCTTACAATTCCTAAATCTTCTTTCAATTCAATGAATATATTTTTAAGAGAAGGAGGTGCAGTCACCTGCTCAGAAACAGAAAAACACAAACCATTCGCCTGAAAATCATTATGATAAGGATCTTGCCCAATAATCACCACCTCAACATCGTCGAAAGGTGTAATTTCCAACGCTCTGAAAATCTGATTTTTTGGTGGAAAAATTTTTGTAGTCGCGTATTCTTGTTTTACTTTTTCCCAAAGATTGGTAAAATAGGGAGTGCTTTTTATGGGCGCTAATATTTCTGTCCAGGTCATATAATCAATTTGAAAATTTGAGAATCCTTTAATTTGAAAATTCAAATCTATCCGCTTGTCATTCTGAACGAAGCAGAGCGTAGTGAAGAATCTCTAATTAAACGACAAATTTAGTGAATAAAAAATTTAGATTCTTCCTTCGTCAGAATGACAAACTAAACACTTATTTCTTTAGGCTAAAAACCAAATTATCAGGAAAACCTTCATCTTCTACCCCTTCTTGCAATATAAAATCATATTTCACGAGGAGACTTTTAGAGTTTTCGTTAAACTTATTGGTCATTGCGACAATTTCGTGCAAATGTAAATCTTTAAAAGCAAAATTTAAAACAGTCTCCAAAGCTTCCGACATAATTCCTTGTCTGTGATAATTGGGTAATAATTCGTAACCGACTTCTGCAACATTTCGATCTTCAGAAAAATTATACAGGCAAATGGTTCCAATCAAATTGGATTGCTTTTTAAGCGAAATTCCCCAATAAAAAGATTGATTATCTTTAGTTCTTTCTTTTATGGTTAAGATAAACTGAAGTGCATCATAATTGTTTTTTGGAGAGTTTCTCTGAACAAATTGGTTAATAACTTCATTACTTCTTATTTTCAGAATATCGTCGACATGGCTTTCGTTGATATCTTTTAATTGTAATCTTTCGGTTTCTAATTTCATTGAATATGTTTTAATAAGACCATCTTTGTTGTTTGTATTCTTCTATAAATTTCCCCGTTTTCATATCATAGACAAATCCCCGAAGAGGTCTTCCATCAGGATATTTAGGTGGACAAACTATTTTATATATTGTTTTATTTAAATTTTTGCTCTTTTCTATATTCCATCCTATAATTTCATCTTCATTTTCAATATTTACATTAAAATCTTTCCTTATATTCTTTGCAATATCAAAAATTGATGCGCAATTTCCACATTCCGTTAATAAAAGATCATAATTGACTGTCTGTAGTAACTCTCCCTTTTCAGAATAATCTTTCTTTACTCCAACATAATTACCTGCAAAAAGTGAATACTGGGAAGAAATAGAATAATTAGGATAATATTGGGTTATTATTTTGCGACTTCCTCTTTTCTTAGTTCTCGTTATTCTATAGTCTAAATTACAAGAATATTTTTCCATTATAATTAGAGAATCACCTTTAATAATCGTGTAAGCTTCATGAATATTTCTTTGAGTAGTATCATTAGCCATTTGTACTGAACTCATCCGTTTTTTATTCTTTTCAAATAAGTCTATATCAAATTTCTGATAATTCTGTGCCTTATAGTTAGAAAATAAAATGATAAAAATGAAGATTACATACCTCATAAATTTTGTAAATATCTCAAATATACGTAATAATCACATTTTCTCACTAAATTTGCAGTGTGTATATAGATAAAGAAGATTTAAACGAATTAGAGTTTCCGCAATTGCTCGCGGAAATTTCTCCTTTTGCGTATTCTCCAAAAACAAGAGAAAAAATTCTTCAACTTCGTCCGATGGAAATTGACGAGGCAGAACTTTCTTTGAAAAAAACTTCCGAATATTTGTCGAGTTTTGAAAGTTCAAATGCGATTCCGTTTGATGAGTATGAGGATATTGAAAGTGAGTTGAAACTCATGCTGATCG
Organism: Chryseobacterium taiwanense; assembly: GCF_000813825.1. Taxonomy (GTDB): domain Bacteria; phylum Bacteroidota; class Bacteroidia; order Flavobacteriales; family Weeksellaceae; genus Chryseobacterium; species Chryseobacterium taiwanense. The sequence goes on along the minus strand of NZ_JWTA01000005.1, from coordinate 353,292 downwards.
AAAATTACCGTCTGGAAAACAGCGCTTTCATCAAAATCAAAACCATCACGGAACAAATCGGTAAACTACAAAAGTTCTTCCCAACCATGCCGGAAACTTTCCCCACTTTGATAGGCGATGTTTCGGTTCTGGAATTCAGAAAAGAGATTATTGATAAAGTTGATAAAGTTTTTAACCGTTTTGGTGAAGTGAAAAGTGAAGCTTCTCCTATTTTAAAAGGGTTGAGAACGGAAATTCAGCACGCCAGAAAAGCGATCACAGAAAACTTTAACCGTGCCTTATTCAACTACGGACAAAGTGAATTTTTGGATGACATTCGCGAAACCATTATTGATGACCAAAGAGTTTTGGCGGTAAAATCTGCTTACAAAAAAAGAGTGGCAGGAAGAGTATTAGGACTTTCAAAAACAGGTTCTATTACTTATATGCAGCCGGATAGTGTTGTGAAGCATTATTTCAAACTTAAGGAAAGCGAAGAGGAAGAGAAAAAAGAAATTGATAAGATTTTAAGACAGCTGACTGCGGAATTAGCAGAATTCCAACCTCAGCTTTGGAGATATCAGAAGTATATTTTTGACCTTGATTTAACGAGGGCTAAAGCAAAATTTGCTGAACTCATCAACGGAGTTTTACCGAAAATCAACCGTCATAAGACCTTAAGATTAAAAGATGCTTTCCATCCTTTATTGTTTTTAAGAAATAAAGCGGAAAATAAAACGATTCATCCTCAATCACTGACTTTTACAGAGCATAACAGAATTATCTGTATTTCCGGACCGAATGCAGGAGGGAAATCAATTACGCTGAAAACAGTAGGATTGCTTCAATTGATGATTCAAAGTGGAATCTTGGTTCCGACTCACCCGAAATCTGAAATGTTTTTCTTTGATAAAATAATGACCGATATAGGTGATAATCAATCGATCGAAAATCATCTTTCAACGTATTCGTCAAGATTAAAGAAAATGTCGGGTATTATTCGTGAAGCGGATTCGGAAACATTATTATTGATTGATGAATTTGGAACAGGTTCTGATCCTGAATTGGGTGGCGCTTTAGCGGAAAGTTTCCTTGAATTTTTCTATGATAAAAAGAGTTTTGCGATTATTACAACACACTATACCAATATTAAACTGGTTGTAGAACAGCTTCCGAATGCTCAGAATGCAGCAATGTTGTTTAATGAAGAAACTCTTGAACCGATGTACAAACTGGAAGTGGGACAAGCGGGAAGTTCATTTACTTTTGAGGTTGCGGAAAAGAACAAAATTCCGAGATTTATTATTCATTCTGCGAAGAAAAAAGTGGAACATGATATTGTAAATCTGGATAAAACGATTGTAAAACTTCAACAGGAAAAATATGAGGTTGAAAAACTGAAAACCGATCTTGCGGAAAGAAAAGAATCTGTAGAAGACAAGCGTGACAATCTGCAAAAACTGAACGAGCAGCTTCAACAAAAGTTATTTAATTTCCAAAAACTGTATGAAGAGGAGCATCGTAAACTTCAGTTTGGAAACAAAATAGAATCTTTTATCGACAGTTATGTAAAAGGAAAATCCAGAAAGGATGTGGTGAAAGATTTTGTGAAAATTCTGGAACAGGAAAAGTTCAGAAAAATTGGAGCAGATAAAGATGAAACGAAAAGACTTCAAGTTGTAAAGAGAAAAATCACACAACAATTGAAGAAAGAAGAAGTCATTGAAAAAATCACTGAAACCAATGAAAAACTGGAAGAGAAACGTAAAATTGACCGCGCTCTTTGGATGAAGATTGGTCAACGTGTCCGTATTTCCGGAAGTACGAGTGTGGGAACCATTGAAAAGATCTCCAGAAATAAAGTCATCGTAAATTACGGCACATTCAAAACGACGATTGATGCGGACGAACTGGAAAGGATTTAATGAAAAATGATAACAGTAAAAACTCATATTGTTTTTAAGGATTTCTTGATTTTTAATGTAAAAAATTCATTATCAAGGATTCTTATTTTCCCATTATTGGCTTTGGTATTTTTTATAACAAAGTATTTCATGGAAGAAAGCGATGAAAGAAATATTCTAGAATCTGCTTCGATGTGGCTTCTTTTTGCATTTGTTTTTATTGTTATCCGTTCTTATTTCCGTTTGAAGAATGCTTTTTATTCTAATAAGAAAATTCAGGAACATATTTCTTATACGTTTACGAATGAGCACATTCGGAACCAAGGAGAAACTTTTGAAGGAGAATTTAGCTGGAATTCCGTTTTTCGAGTTAAAGAAAAAAAGGAATGGTTTTTAATCTATCAAAGCGTTCATGTCATGAATATGGTTCCTAAAAAATATTTTACAAAAGATCAGATTTTGGAACTTAGAAATATTATTACAAGCAATCAGGTAAAAGCAAAACTGAGAAATGATTAAAAATCAGTTTAAACATAAAAAAAGAGCGCCTTGACAGACGCTCTTTTTTTATTTTTTGATGAATTTTTGCTGCTTGTCTTTCATTTGAATAAAGTAAACACCTTTTTGCAGAGCATTTACATCTATAGTAAATTGTGACGTTATTCCGCTTACTATCTTTTGTCCGATCATTGAATAAATTTCATATTTTTCATCGGATGATAAACCAGAAACAAACAGCTTATCTGTCACAGGATTTGGATAGATACTAAAGCTTTCCAACAACTCTGTCTCATTTGTTGACAACACTTCAGGACCTAGCTTTACCACCCAAAAATCAGGATACGTCGGAATTCCGTAATGAAGAGAAACATCACCGTCGTTCGAATACGAATATCCCGTCATGATAAAGCCACCATCGGATGTCTGACTCATAGATTGTCCAAAATCAGCTAAACTTCCTCCCATTGATTTTTGCCAGATCACATTTCCATTATTATCAATTCTTACAATCCAATAATTTGCTGAACCTGTAGGATTCCCGACTGCATCTCCATCATCTGATGATGAGTACCCTGCAAATACATACCCTCCATCTGGTATTTCCTTAATAAAATTAGCAACATCATTACCCGTTCCCCCTTTAGATTTCTTCCATATAATATTGCCGTTTCCATCCAACTTGATGAGCCAAGCGTCATTAGTATATAAATTTCCGTAGTGATCATGTACAAGACCGTTGCCCGATCTTGAAAATCCTGCAACCATATATCCGCCATCAGAAGTTTGTATTACAGATTGTGCATTTTCAGTACCACTTCCTCCAAAAGTCTTCTGCCATTGCAAATTACCTACACTATCAAGCCTTAATACCCAATAGTCATATTCACCATAAAGCAATGTTACATCACCACTATTAGAAGCTGTAGCTCCTGCAACAATATATCCACCATCTGAAGTTTGCTTAGCATCAAAAGCAACTTCTGAACCATAGCCCCCAAATGATTTTTGCCATTGAATATTCCCTGTACTATTAATTTTTACGATCCAAAGATCCGTATTATTATAAGGTAAATGACCAACTGCATCCCCATCTGTTGATGAAGACTCACCTGCTACGATATAACCTCCGTCAGAAGTTTGCTGAATTGAGTAAGCTACATCATGGCTACTTCCTCCAATTGATTTTTGCCATTGAATATTACCAATCGTATCTAACTTAACAATCCAAAAATCAGGATGAACAGTACCATGATATCCTGTTACATCGCCGTCATTCGACTCAGTTCTTCCAGCAACAATATAACCACCATCTGAAGTTTGCTTTATAGAGTAAGCATAATCATAATCACTACCTCCCAATGATTTTTGCCATTGGATATTTCCACTGTTATCCAATTTCACTATCCAAAAATCACCACCACCGTGATTTCCCGTTACATTACCATCAGTAGAAGGAGAATAACCCGCTACAATAGAACCACCGTCTGTAGTTTGACAGACAGAAGCTCCCTGATCCCAGTTGGTTCCTCCAAGTGTCTTCTGCCATTGAATGGAAGGAGCTGTTTGTGCCATCATTATAAGTGAGAGCATGAATGCTAAAAGTGAAAATATGTTTTTCATTGTTGATGAGTTGTAAAAAGTAATTTAGAGAACTTACTTTCTTCATGATTAATTAAGCGTCAAAAATAAGCCTTTTTACAAAAATATAGAGGCTTAAATTAGAATCCGAGCTAGAGAATTTTCAGTAAATAGTACTAAAACCATAACTATTGACTTACAAGAAATATCTAATTTATATATTTGAATAACAAAAAATCAAGAATGATAAGAAACGTAAAGATTTTATGGATTTTCTATTTAAAATTATTAATTCCTGCCATTCTATTTTCTTTACTCATGAATACACAGCTTGGTTTTACCGTTGGCAATTTTGGATTATGCTTTCTTTTATTTTTACCGGCTTTACATTTTCTGATTTATGAATTAAGATTAAAAGATGAGTATTATTTTTATGCTAATTTTGGATTTTCCAGACTCTTTCTTTGGATTTCCACAGCTGTATTAAGTTTAATTATCAATATGAGTTGTCAGTTTTATGAGTAAATTACATGTAGACAGCCTAACCAAATCTTTTGATGAAAAGAAAATTCTAAGAGATATTTATATTAGCTGCGAAACAGGAAAAATTGTCAGAATTTTGGGAAGAAACGGCACAGGAAAATCAACTTTACTCAAAATAATCTTTGGGACAATAAAAGGAGATTATCAACATATAAGTGTTGACAATAAAGTCCTTCAACATCAGTGGGACAGAAAGGATAAAATTGCTTATTTACCACAATATTTCTTTCTTCCTAAAGGTGTAAAGATTAAAAATTTAATTTCTATTTTCTGTAATAAAGAAAATTCAGAAAAACTTGCTGAATTAGATATTATGAAACCTTTTCTTGATGAAACTTCAAGAAATCTTTCAGGAGGTGAGAAGAAAATTGTTGAAGCTTTGTTAATTATCTTCTCCGGAGCTCAATTCATTTTACTGGATGAACCTTTCAATGGACTTTCCCCGAAAATGACCAATGAAATGCAAAAACTCATTAAAGAACAGTCAAAAGAAAAAGGAATCATTATTTCTGATCACCGTTATCAGGAAGTACTGGATATTTCGGATGAAATTTACCTGCTTTCTGAATCTTATTTAAAACCTATTGAAGATTTAAAAGAATTGCAACGGTATAATTATCTGCCGAAAAGTATTTAATTTATATATTTGAACTATCAAAACAATTTTAAGATGATTTCTGTGAACAAAGCATTATATCTATCAATTTTCAGTCTTTTTTCTTTTGCTTTTGTGAATGCACAAAACAAAATCCCTTTTGGAGTGGTAAAAGCAGAGGAAGGCTATGCAATGGTGCGTGTTCACAAAGATGATTATCGAAAAATCATTGATAAGATCCGTATGAAAACCGGTGATGTATTTGTCTACGTAAAACCAGCACCCGGCGAAACAGAGTGGATCTGGATTAAATATCCTGAAAAAGATGATACTGATAAGCCTTTTGTACGATACGACAGCATTACAAAGGAAGGCATGGTGAATAAAAACCGTGTTGTTTTTGTAGATCAGTTGCCTAAATTCACTCCTTCTAAATCTAAAAACGGAAAGTCTTTGATTTTCACAGACGATACAAATCCTAAAATACCTGGAAACCAGAGAACCAAAGTTACTATCGACATTTATCCTTCTTATGCCCATATTAAGAAACAGGAAAAAGATGCGGAAGGAAACATCATTAAAATCGATAAACAGAAAACCTGGGGAATCGGTAAAGAGCTTCCTGAAGGAATGACTGAGGTAAAATCTATCCGAGTGCAACAACCGGGAAGAGGTTCTGTTTTTGTAAGAGATGCTATAAAAAATCTGTTTCAACCTACGATGGATTTTGATAAGGTAGGCGTTACCGCTTTAGATCAAGATCACATCTTCTTATATATGATTAATGGTTCCGGAGAAAACCGATATGTCACATTCTGGTCTATTAAACAAGGAGCGGCTATTAGTCAGATTATTTATAAAAATCCTGAATAATTCACCATTTATTCTTATTTTTGCTTCCGAAAAAGTTTTACAACTTTATTCATCATAGAAATTGGTTCTGCTTAGCTGCTGATTAAAAGGGAATCGTGTGAAAATCACGAACTGTCGCGCAACTGTAAGTAACTGAAGTCTTTATAAAAAATCCACTGTGCTAAAGCATGGGAAGGAAATAGAGATGTTACAAGTCAGGAGACCTGCCTTTTCTTTAAACAAAAAACTTTCGCGATCTGAAGTTTATTGATCTGATGGATTTTAACAGGAATATCTTACGTTCCTGCTATTCTTCTGTTATTTTAATGTATTTCATCTCGCTTTAATTAATAATGAAATATGACTACAGAAGAAAGAATTGAAGCATCGGAAACCAGAATTTTCAAAGCAGTTTTCCCCAACACAACCAATCATTACGATACTCTTTTTGGAGGTACAGCGATGCAGCTCATGGATGAAGTGGCTTTCATTGCAGCGACACGATTTGCAAGAAAACGTGTCGTAACCGTAAGCAGTGATAAGATCGATTTTAAAAGATCTATTCCTGCAGGAACCATCGTAGAACTTATCGGAAAAGTTTCTCACGTAGGAAAAACAAGTATGAAGGTAAGTGTTGAAATCTACACCGAACAAATGTACTCTTACGAAAGAGAAAGAGCTATTGTCGGGGATTTTACTTTTGTAGCCATTGACGAATTTAAGAAACCAATCTCAATACTATAAAAAAGGTTCCGGCGACCTTCGGTCGCCGGAATCCTATATTTTCATCATGTTTATTACGAGTTTCGGCGGGCTTTACCCGCTGAAACTTTTTTATTTTCTATCGTTTATTCTAAATTAAAACCTATCTTAACACTTTTTCAGATTCAAGACTAAGGTTCAATAGATGATGAAAAGCCTCTCCCATTTCATCGGAAGCTCTTACAATAGCATTCTCCAGCATGTTTCTGATTTGTTTTTCCGTGACTCCGGCTTCTGTCCAACTTTTCCCTGAAGTATGTGAATTCAGAATGAAAGGCATAATTCGGTCGATAGAACAGGCAAAAATAGCATCAGGAGTTTTTTCTTCTTCAAATTCCAGCCACAGATTAAAGAATTCTGTACGTAAAGGCTCATCTAAAATTCCAAAAATCTTTTGAGCCGAAATTTTTTCTCTTTCAAACTTTCCTACCATTGCTGCTTCATCAAATAAGAAGGTATCTCCTGCTTCAATTTCTACCAAATCATGAATGGAAAGCATTCTGATTACTCTTAATAAATCAATATCGGCCCTATTTTTCGCGTAAGGAAAAAGGATTTGGGCTAAAATTATAATCTGCCAAGAATGTTCCGCCGTATTTTCTCTTCTCGTATCATCTGCATTATAGTTTCTTCTTTGTACATTTTTCAGGGCATCGACTGCCAAGATAAAATCAATCTCCTTCTGTATTTTCATTCTTAATTATTCTTTATACTATTCATTTTTTTGAATCAATTCTCAGAATTTCATCAAAATTTCTGATCTAAAAATACGAAAATTTAAAATTTTTGGAAAATTTTTCGACTTAAATAAAGTTAACTTTAAAAACGCATAAAAATTATTTAATTGATTTTCAATAATTTATATATTTCAATTTAAAAAATACACTACTTTGTATTGCATAATACCATTTTATTTACATATCTTTGTAATGTAAAATCGAAATAGGATCAACTAGCTAGGTTCCGAACTTCGAAAATTATATAACTAATTAACAAAACTTATTAAAGATGAATACTGAAAATACCAAAGCGCAAATGCGAAAAGGAATTCTGGAATTCTGTATTTTAAGTCTCATCAATCATCGTGAAATGTATGTTTCCGACTTAATAGATGAACTAAAAAAAGGAAAACTGGACGTAGTAGAAGGAACACTCTACCCTCTTTTAACAAGATTGAAAAATGGTGAGTTTCTTTCATATAGATGGGAAGAATCTACTGGAGGACCACCAAGAAAATACTACCAGATTACTGAAAAAGGTAAATTATTTTTAGATGAACTTCAAAATACCTGGAACGAACTAACAGATTCCGTAAACCAAATCACTCAAAAACATTAAAAAACAAAGCTATGAACAAGACACTCTCCATAGGACTCGCAGGTTTTTCTTTTACGATAGAAGAACACGCATATATAAAGCTTAGCGATTACCTAAATGCATTGAGAAGCTCACTAGATGCTTCAGAAGCAGACGAGGTAATGCATGACATAGAAATCAGAATGGTAGAGATCTTCAGAGATTCTTTAGGGAAACGAGAAGTCATCAATGATACCGACGTAGAAAAAGTAATTGCACAAATCGGATCTCCTGAAAAAATCGAAGAGCAAGAAGAAGCTTATTATTCTGAAAAAAACACAAAGAAAACATATTCTTCAGGAACTGAATACACAGATAAAAAACAATTGTTCCGTGATCCTGAAAGACAAAAGATTGCAGGTGTTTGCGCAGGTTTAGCTCATTATGTTGGAATGGACATTACAGCAATGAGAGCAATATGGTTAGGAATTTTCGTCTTAGGAATTTTCACCGCAGCTGTTTCTTCAACTCTTGTTTTCTTACTTTACGTAATCCTTTGGGCGGTATTACCTAAAGCAGAAACCGCAGCAGATTTCCTGAAAATGAAGGGAAAGCCTATGAACTTCGACAATCTTAAGAATGAGTCTAATAAATTGGTACAGTTTGCCAATGAATCTACTCAGAGGGTCGGAGAAATCTACATCGAGAACAAACCTTACATCAACAATGCTGGAAGCGGACTTTGGAATGTATTCCGTTACATCTTAGGAGGAATCTTCGCATTCATGTCTTTATCTTGCTTAATCGGAGTATTTGTAGTATTCGGTTTCATGGGAGCAGACAGCGATTTTCCACCTGTCAGCGAAATGAACTTCTATTTTAACAATGACAGTATGAAATACATCATCATGGCATTGATCACCTTAGGAAGTTTAATCCCTGCAATGATCTTCGGGTTATTAAGTATCAAATTAATTTCTCCTAAAACGAAATTAAGAAATACAGGATGGGTAATCGGGGCATTATTCCTTGCATTGATTTCTTTAGGTACTTACTTCGGAGTTAGCATGGCAAGACAGGAAATGTTCCTAAAAGGTCATAAAGAAGATACTGAGGAAGTAGCAATCAACACTCAATCAGACAGTATTTATGTAGATGTAAAACAAGTAACTATTCCTCAAAACTTTAAAGGATACGATAACGATCTTTATTCAGATAAAATCTCCGTATTCGAAAAAGACTGGATTCATGTGGATGTAACAAGAAAAGCGGATATCAAAACGCCTTACTTAATCATTAAAAAAGAAGCTAAAGGATATAATCTTCCGTTGAACGTAAGTGTTCCGGTAGAAGTTATAAACAACAGAGTAATTCTTCCTAACTTCGTAAAATATCCTTATGAGCACAGATTCAGAGATTACAGCATCGATTATGAATTGGTAGTTCCTTTAAAAACAATCGTACTTCCTGCAAAACATGATCTTATCAACTTCGACGGTGATCTGAATGCAGACGGAATCAATGATAACGATCAGGACAGAGATGAAGACGGAAACATCAAAATTGAAAAGAATAAAATCACAGTAAACGGTTCTACGATTGAATATAATTCAAATGATGAGAATAGCGACAGCATTATTATAAACGGTAAAAAAGTACCGAGCAACCAAGCAGACCAAGTAATTGATTCTATGAAAAACAGCATCAAAAAGATGAAAGGCGGTAACGTAGACATCAAAGTAAACGAAGGTAAAAACGAAATTTCCATACAAACTAAATAATTAACTGCAGAGAGTGGCAGAAAGTGTGAATGGATGGCAATAGTTTGAAATTCACACTCTTCTTCTCTCAAAAAGATTAAAAAAATTAATTTTTTAGTTCTTTTATCAAAAAAAATATCATACCTTCGTGGAGTTATTTTAATCCCCAAATCAATAACAAAAATATTTTTTAACCATGGTACAGCTAGCATTAGAAATTGTAATGAAAATCGTTGATTTAATCAGCAGTTTATTTTAAGAGCGATAATATTTCAATATATTTGTAAAGTATAACCAATATTTGGTTATACTTTTTTGTTTTAATACGAAGACTATGAGAAAGCTTATCGGTAAACTGATGCTAAAAATAATGGGTTGGAAAGTCGTTTTACAAGGCGATGTAAACAGCCTGAACAGGTGTATTCTGGTTGTAGCACCCCATACTCACAATATGGAATATATCTTGGGAAACCTTGCCTATTGGTCATTGAAAAAACCATTAAAAATCATCATTAAAGATGCCCATACAAAAGCATGGTACGGAAGTATTGTAAAAGGTTTAGGTGGAATCGGAATCGACAGAAGCCAAAAAAATGATTTGGTAAATTTCGTAGCAAAACAATTTGAAAAAGATGACTTCAGTCTTGTCATCACTCCGGAAGGAACAAGAAGCTGGGTTCCGAAATGGAGAAAAGGATTTTATCATATGGCTTTAGCGGCAAAAGTTCCTATCGTTTTGGCTGCTGGAGATTTCAAAAGAAATATTGTTTATTTGGGATATACTATTCCTTACGAGAGAATAGCCTCTGTTCCTTTTTCAGAAATCATGGAAGAAATTCAGAACTACTATATCAAAAATGATATTGTACCAAAAATTCCTGAAAACTGGAATCCAAATATTATGGGAACGGATTCCGAAGTTAGAAGCTAGAAGCAAGAAGCAAGAAGCAAGAAGCAAGAAGCAAAATTACTTTTTACTTTTTACTTTTTACTTTTTACTTTTCATCAACAAAAAAACACTCATATCACTATGTATACTAAAGATAAAACCAAAGAAGAAATATTAGCATTTATAAATAACTGGGGTGGCGAAACATTTGCAAAAACCCTGGAAATACAATTTACAGATATTGATCTTGAAAATGAAACATTAACGGCAACCATGCCCGTTCTACCAAGAATACATCAACCTTTTGGAATTATGCATGGGGGAGCAAGTTGTGTTTTAGCTGAAACAATGGGTTCTAGCCTGTCTAATATTTTTATTGACGGAGAGAAATATTATGGTGTAGGTACTAATATTAATACCAACCATTTAAGAAGCAAAAAAGACGGTCTCGTAACTGCTGTCGCCCGTTTTATCAGAAAAGGCAGAAGCATGCATGTCTCAGAAATCGAAATTCGTGATGAAAAAGATCAATTGGTAAGCCATACTACAATGACCAATACCATTATCAATAGATAAGAAACTTTCATACAACATAGATAAGACTCAAAATTTTTGGGTCTTTTTTTATATCCTTACTGCAACCTTTTATATTTTTTTCATCCTAATGATATAAAACTTTAAATTTATGTATATGAAAAAAATTCTACTTTTAACTTTTATAAGTTCAGTGCTTTTCATGTCGTCTTGTCATGAAGAGGAGGAAAACGCTACGGTTAGCATTCCCATAGCCAGCCAGCTTATTGGAAAAGGTACGATATCGTCTCATTCGATGCCACAACAGAATATAGCGATTACCAGCACAACACAATGGAATAACTTCCTTGCAGCTTTAGACAGTACTTATAATGTTTCAGGAGGTTTTACGGAAATCAATATCGATTTTAATCAGTATATGTTGATTGTAGCATTCGATCAGGTGTATAACAACGGAGGACATTCTATAGATATTATGGCAATCGATGAGGCTGCTCAAAGCATCAATGTAGATATAGAAAAACTATTACAAGGAAACACAACTTCTGTTATAACACAACCCTATCACATCGTAAAAATTCCTAAAATTTTAAAACCTGTAGTATTTTATTAAAATCCACTGCAACTTTTTCACATTTCTGTATCTTAAAAATAAAAAATAACCTATGAAGAATTTAATTTTACCTTTTATTTTACTATTAACTTTTGTACTCTCTTGTAGTGATAATACTACCGACGAAGTGCTTGAGAAAAAGAACACTTCTTATGATGTATACATTGCCGGTAGAGAAAACAGCAAGGCTTGTTATTGGAAAAACAACGTGAAAACAGATCTTACAAATGGAGATAATATAAATCCTTTGGAAATCATAGTTCAGAACAACAATGTATATGTAACCGGAACTAACGGATCAACCCCCACTGCACTCAAGCCTATTCATTATTTCTGGAAAAACGGAACGAGATATGAGATTAAGCAATACCTTAATCTACCCAATACTGGGTTAAGTGAAATTACAAGTTTTACAGTCAACAATGATGATATTTATTTCTCAGGATATGTTGAAAATCCAGCAGCTACAAGCAATTTTGATAAATATGAACTTTGTTATTGGAAAAACAGCGTAAAAACTATTCTTTACAAAAGCCAGTATACTCCTTCAGCAGAAGGAATAGCAGCAACCAATTCAACAATAGGTACAGATGTATATGTGTCGGCTAGAATTACAGACAATAACCAAAACACAGATAGAGGTTATTTTAAGAATACCACTTTCAATTCTCTAAATCAGCCAACATATGTATTTAATTTTACGAAAAATAATGACGGATTACACCTTCTATTTCAGAAAAATGCCAGTTTTTATTCTAAAAATTTATCTACTAACGTAGAAACATTAATCGGATTTTACAGCCACCCGGTTCCTATCTTTGGAAAAATTGCATCAGACATCCATACCAGTGATTTGTATACAATATACTACAACCAAGGAAATAGTTATTACAAAAATACAGCAACAGTTACTCCGAACTTCTCTACTCTAGCTTATATACAGGATTTATTTGTGCTAAACAATAATATCTATATCATTAAATATAGTAATACTAATAATACGACCTATAACGGAAAAGTATTTATAAATGGTGTAGAAACGCAAACTATTACGAGTACACAAAACAGTTCTCAAAATTTTACCGGAACTTTCAATGCTATCTATGTAGTAGAAAATTAAATCAATGACAAAAACAAACTGGCAAAAAATTTATCTCGACCATTCCCCAAAACTCTTGGGGATTTGTCGTAGATATATCACAGATCTACAGACAGCAGAAGATATTCTTCAGGACAGTTTCATTATGGCTATTCAAAAAAATCACCAGCTGAAAGATGAAAAAGCCGTTTTTGCATGGTTGAAAAAAATCGTAGTCAATAATGCATTACAGGTTATCCGAAAAACCACAAAAGATACTTATATCAATATAGAACCATCAGAAATCCCGGATACATTTACCGAAATGACAACATCTGCAATTGACGAAACAAAGCACATTTTAGCATACAATTTCACAAGAGAAGAGCTCTTACAATCTATTGATAATTTGCCTTCTCATCACAAGTCGGTTTTCAACCTATATTATATTGAAAACTATTCTCACGCAGAAATTTCAAGTCTCTTGAAAATTCCTGTCAACACTTCCAAGTCACATTTAATGAGAGCGAAAAAATTTGTTCAGAATTATTTGGTTACCCATTTCGTGACCAAAGAAACTCAAAAAAATAAAACGGCACAGTTCTTAATTTTCCTAGGATTTGGCGGATTATTGTGGGCGCAAACCTTTCAAACTCAATTTTCAGATTTTTCAATTTCACCTTCCAAAAACTTTGAAATTCCATCTGACATTTCAATGAATAACCTTTCATTTTCTTCAGCTAATTTCTGGAAGCAAAAAATAATTATTGGATGTACTTTCTTCATCATTATTATCGGATCGGTTTTATTTTTCGTTCCCAACAACTCATTAATAAAGACATTTAATTCCGATACCTCAAATTCTCAATCAGAAGAAAGAGACCGATCAATCAATGATATTAAGCCTAACTATGACCATAAAGTACATCCTGAAGAAGCTTTAAGCGATACTCCAATTTCTCCAAAATCAAGTTCAGAGACTCCTGAAAATACAAAATCAGAGAACCTCCCTTCTATCAAAGCAAAAAACGTTGTATCTTCAAAACCTATAATAAAAAAAGATTCTGTGGAACCTGTTTCCCACAAAGTAATTGTGGTAAAAAAGATCATTCAGAGAGATACTATATTTGTAGAAAGATAACTAATCAAACCATGCTGTTAAAAAAGATATTTATACTCTTTTCCCTCATTATCATCAACTTTTCATTAGCACAAAAAAAGAGAAAAGTGGATACGGTATATGTATATGAAAAAGTGGTTGTTTACGATACGGTTTATATTGAGAAACCTATACAAATACAATCAAAAAACCTAGTTATCCCTCCATTAGCTGTTTCTGAAAGAGAAATAAAAGATTCTTATACCGAAAACACTAACAAACAAAAGAATGAGAAAAAAATAAAACGCAAACTTCTTCACAAATTTCAATATGGAATAGAAGCCGGAATAGGCTTAAAAGACACAGATTTAGCACAAGAAATTTCAGGAAAGAAACAACAATTTGGAGAAAATATAGGAATTTGGGGTTCAAAAAACTTTTTCTCATTTCCTCTGTCATTAATACTTTCGGCAAATGTTTATCATTGGAGTTCAACCTTTGATCTCGATGCCAATAAAGAAGATACCTATCTCAATGGGTTTTATTTTACTTCAGATCAGCAACCTTTATTATTTCAACGATTTAATAATAAACACTTTGAATACGCTTTACAATTAAAAGTTGCCTATGAATGGAAAAAATTCAGACCTTTTGCAGGAATTTTAATTAATAAAAGCATCTACAAAATGCAGTTTTTAGTTCCTGAAAATAATGTTCTCAACAAAATGGAAGATTTTAAAACCAATCAGACTAATTTTGGCTTTTCATTGGGACTTCAATACCGAATTTTTAATCGATTTCTCTTATCTGCAGAATATCAAAGGGTAAAAATGAAAAATTTTTCGTTAAAAAACAGCTCGTTTGATTTTGACATTTTTAAGACTAATAATACCTTTGCAGAAAGCAAAATCAACTTTGGAATTATGTATTCTATTTCTAAGCCCTGATTTTCGAAAAGCGGTACAATAATGATCTATTTCAAATTTCCATTCGACGAAAAGTTATATTCTACAGACGAAAATTCAAACGAAAATAATGTAAATTTTTATTCTTTTGATGGATTAAGGCAAATCGATTTTAACGGGAAAATTATCGAAATACATCAGGAAAAATTTGATCTTACAACAATTTCGAATGATCTTTTAGTTGAAGACAGCAACCACTTTATTGCAGAAACTAAAGACGAATATTTACATCATCTGGATAAGGTAATTGGTGTTATCAAAGAAAAACAGCTTCCAAAACTGGTGTATTCCAGAAGAAAAATCTTCACAGATTTCAATCAAATAGATCTTAAAGAAAGTTTTAAAAAGTTATGCAATTCTTATCCAAATGCTTTCAGGTATATCTTTATCAATGGTGAAACTTCTTGGATGGGTGCTTTTTCCGAGGTATTAGGGAAATTCAATAAGAAAACCCACACTTTTGAAACCATGAGCCTTGCAGGAACTCTTCCCGTTTCTGAAAACTGGACCGAGAAAGAAATCGAAGAACAAAAACCGGTTTCCAGTTATATAAGAAACATTTTAAAGAAGTATTCTGAGACTCTTGAAGAATCAGAAACCTATGATCATATTTCGGGAAATATTAAGCATTTAAGAACCGATTTTAAAACAAAAATACAACCAGAAGATTTAGATACAATCATTTCGGAATTACATCCTACTCCGGCTGTTTGTGGTATTCCTAAAGATTTTTGTAAAGAAAACATTCTGAAACTGGAAAAATTTCCGCGTGAATTGTATGCCGGTTACATCAAAATAGAAACCGAAGAAAGTATCCAATATTTTGTTAATCTACGTTGTTCTAAGCTGTATAAGAATGCCATCCATCTTTTTGTCGGAGGCGGAATTACAGCACAAAGCAATCCAGAAAAAGAGTGGATAGAGACTGAATTGAAATCCGAAGCAGTGCTGAAGAATCTTGTCATTTCTTAAATTTATACTTGTCAAAATCTGCATGCCAAGATTGAGTGAGATTCTTCATTTCATTCAGAATGACAACTTTATACTTTAGCGATCATAATAAACAAAAAACCTCTTTCAGATTGAAAGAGGTTTATATTTTGATAGTATAATTAAAAATAATTATTTTCTTACTCCAACTTTACTCCAGGTATTCATTACAAAAAGTAATATCAACCCTATAACACCTGCTCCAATAGAGAATACAAACTTCAGATTATCTTCAGATAAAAGGTCTGTGTTAAAATCTATTGCATATACATTGATTCCGATAATGATAACGAAAACGATCAAAAATACTTTATAAAACTTCTGCATAATTTTTAAAAATTAATATAATTCTGCACCAATTGGGCAAAGTTTGCGGTAAATAATTTGATTGAAATTGCTAGAAGAATAATTCCAAAAACTTTCTGTAAAATAGCCAATGTTGCTTCCCCCATTTTCTTTTCCAGCCAAGTAGCAGATTTCAGCACCAAATATACGAAAATTGTATTGAGAATGATTCCAAAAATAATATTAATATCATGGAATTCAGCTTTTAAAGATAATGTCGTCGTTAAAGTTCCGGCTCCAGCTACCAACGGGAAAGCAATCGGAACAATAGACGCAGATTTTGCTTCTGAAGTTTTATTGATCTCAATTCCTAAAATCATTTCCAGAGCGATAATAAAAATGACAAATGCCCCTGCAATTGCAAATGAATTCACATCTACTCCAATAAATTTCAGGATTTTGTTTCCCACAAAAAGGAAGACCAGCATAATTCCACCTGCAGTAAGGGATGCTTTTCTGGCTTCAATCTGACCAAATTTTTGCTGTAAGCTTACCACAATAGGAATAGAACCTATGATGTCGATCACAGCAAATAGTACCATAAAACAGGTAATAATCTCTTTAATAGAAAAATGTTCAAATACTTCCATTATATCAAATTAAGAATTTCGCAAAAATATGAAAAATAATTAATTATTTGCTAATACTAGAATATAAATTAACAATTGTGTTAAACAGCTCATCAATTCCCTCCTCAGATTTCACTGGAGCATATTTCTCAACCTGAATTTTTTGAGATAACTTTCTATATTCCTCGGCAATATGAGAACCTTTGTAATTTTCTAAAAACTGAATAAAATCCTTTGAAGAACTTTGGAAATATTGGTTTCTAACTTCTGCATCAAGTTCTTCTACCGTTTCAAAAAACTTAGCATGGTCATTATTTTCTTTCAGGTTTTTCAAATAATTGAAATAGTCTGTAATATCTGTTTTCAGCATGGTACGAATCTCTTCTTCTGTTTCTGCCACGGAACCCAAAGACTCGGAAGATGTTGTTTTAGTAACCAAAGAACGTTTTTTTTGCCAATTTCTAAATAAAAGATAAGCCACTAATAAACTTAGCAGAATAACAGCATTCACAAACAAAACATTCCAGTTGAACTTGTTCTTTTCTTTTACTTTAAATGAATTGGTTTTTAAAACCGGAGTATTTACCGTTTCTAAAAAATTGTTGGTATACTCATTTACTTTTTCTACCGTTGTACGCGATTCCAGCACCTGCTCATGAGAGAATGTGTGGGTAGTTAAATACTCAGAAGGAACCTCAACATATTCTTTTTTTCCTGGATCAAAAAATGAGAAATCTTCTGTTTTAATAGAAATTGTTCCTAGCTTTTTAGGAATGACAATATAATTCGCAAAAATTTCGCCTTTCATTCCCACTTTTCCGGGATAAACTTTTGAAGTAATTTTTGGATTAAAGAACTCATAATCCGGAGAAGCTTCAATACCCGGAAGTTTCATATCGCTAAGATTACCTTCACCCGAAACTTTTACAACTACATGCATTGGTTTTTTAACCTCAGCTTTTTCTTTAGTCGGACAATAAATATCTACCTTGAAGTTTCCAACTGCATTTTTAAAACTTTCAGGAGAGCCTTCCGGAAGCTTTTTTACGTTGAGCCTTACTTTATTGGAAAGTATTTTATTTTTATGAGCAAGTGTGTTTACAGAAGCTGAAACTGCAGGTACTTCTACATATCCGGCTTCGTTAGGAAAAACCATAAAAACGGCAATCACCTGTGAAGCCATATTTCCTCCCATGTCAGAAGGATCGATTTCTGATTTTCTAAAATGTACCGGATGTACATTAAGATTTCCTTGTTCAGGAAGCTGTATATTTTTAACCTTTCTAAGGTTATCCATATTTCTGGAATATACTTTTAATACCGCAATGGTAGGTTGATTCTGATAGACTTCTCTATCTTCAATCTCCATATTCAGAAATACATCATTCTGCGCTGCAGCATGTACCGATGATTTTTTATCAATATCTTTTACTACAATCTCAAAAGGCTCTGTTTTATAAATTTTGTTGCTGACCGTAACAAGAACTGATCCGATTCTAATTTTACCCTTCTTTTTAGGTTCAAGAGCCAATCGGGTAATCTTTTCGGTGATCACTGTATTGGTGACAGGATCCATAAAGCTATTGGTTACAGAACCACTACCTATGATCGTAAATTTGGAAAGATCCGGTAACTGAAATACTGATTGCTGTTCCAAATCTCCTCCGTTAAGTTCTAATACAATTGTAAGATTGATAATATCTCTTCCGTTATATTCAGATTTATCAGTTTCTAGAGAAAGATTTACCTGTCCATAAGAAATTATGGAAGTAAATAGTAGTAATATGTAGATAAGCTTTTGCTTCATCACCAATCTTTCTCGTTGCTTTGCGGCATCGAATAAGAATTCTTATTTAAAATTCTTCTGGCGGTTTCTTTTTCTTTTTCGCTTACTTTGTCTAATATGGCATTTTCAAGATCTTTTGGTATTTTGCCTTCATTATTCTGGTTCTGATCAGGACTGTTTCCTTCCTGATTTTTCCCTTTATTTTGCTGGCCTTTTCCCTGATCTTGCTTTTGATCTTTAGGATTTCCGTTTTGATCATCATTTTGTTTTTGGTTTTCACCACCGCCTCCTTTGCCTGAGTTATTCTGCTGGTTTTTCTTTTGTTGGTTTTCTTTCTCCTTCAGTTTAGCAATTTCATAATTTTTTCTTGTTGCCTCACTTTTAGGATTCTGCTTTAAGGACTGCTTATAATAGTCTGCCGCTTTTTCCGGCTGGTTCATCTGCATATAAGTGTTCCCTAAATTGTGTAGAGCCGCTGCTTTATCGGGAAGAGTCTGAGAAAGCGCTTTTGCTTTTTCAAATTCTGCCTTTGCCTCTTCATATTTTTTGCTCTTATACAATGCATTTCCCATATTATAATGAGCTGTAAAATCTTTATTGTTTTGTTTTACGGCTTCCATATATTTGGAAGATGCACCCTCATAATTTTTATCATTAAATTTTTGATTGCCTTCGTACACTAAAGTTCTGTAGCTTTCCTGCCCAAATAAACAGCCTGAAAACGTAAAGACAAGTACAAACGATAAAAAAATGATTTTAGTATTCATCAATTGCAAAATTATTCCTTTATATGTTAATAAACAGATTCTAATTTGTTAAAGTTGGGTTAAAGTATGGCTTAACGAACTGTAAACTAAATAGAAAATTAAACATTAAAATCTCTTTTAGGATTAAATATATAAATTAAAAAGAAAAATAAAATTGAAAAACCTAAGAAATATTGATAATAATGGTTTGCATTTTGAGATTTCACCAACGTTTCTGATGAGAATGATTTTTTACTCAAAACATCGGCTATTTTATCAGGTGTTTCATTGATATTATTTCCATCGATATAATCACCTCCTGTCGACTGAGCTATTTTATGTAAAGCTTCCGTTTGTCTTTTTGAAATGACCGTTTCTCCATTCATATCAGCTTTATACCCCATCAACTGACCAAAAGAATATTCAGGAACAGGAGCTCCTTCTTCTGTACCGATTCCTACAGTGGTTACAGCAATCCCTTCTTTATTCGCCAATCGTATCGCGGCAGCATCATTTCCTTCATTATCTTCCCCATCACTCAGCAAGATTATTTTTCTGGCTCCTTTGTTCACGTTTTTAAACTTATCTACAGCGACTTCCATTGCTTTTAGAAAGTCTGTTCCCTGAACCTGCATAGAATTAGTTTCGATACCGTTAATATAAGTTTCCGCAGAAGAATAATCGGTCGTTAAAGGCATAATAGAAGTTGCTTCCCCCGCAAAGATTACCACACCTACTTTGTCGCTTTTCATCTTCTGCATGGTATTTACGATTACATTTTTAGCCTCCATCAAACGGTTGGGTTCCACATCTTCTGCATTCATCGAGTTGGAAACATCCAGCATGAAGATCACATTATTCAGTCTTTGTTTGGTCTCAACTTCATTAGAACCGCTTAAAAGATCTATAATCGAAAAAATGAGAAATAAAGTCCCTAAAAGATACAGCACAGGGAAAAACTTTGTAAATCCTGAATTTTTCTCAAACAATTGTTCATGAAACTGTTGCTCTGCAAAAGCTTCTCTTTTTTTCTTTTTCCATTTTAAAAAACGGATCAGCAATATTGCTAGAAACGGCAAAAGTAGCAGCAACAACAAATACCAGTAATTTCCTAAATACCAATCCATCAGCTTAAAAATTTATAAAATACCCATCTCAACAAAGCATCAAAAACAAGCATTCCCAAAGCTATCCAAAGAAAGAACTTAAAGTATTCTTCATAGTTGTACAGCTTTGAAACCTTTATATCTGATTTCTCCAATTGATTAATCTCATCATATACTTCTGCCAATCCAGAATTTGAAGTTGCTCTGAAATACTTACCTCCTGTCATTTGTGCAACATCTTTTAAAACCGGTTCGTCTATCTTCACTTCGGTCTCCGTGAACACCAAATCTCCGAATATATCGGTTTGTGTAGGCATTAGAGCATATCCGTTGGTTCCAATTCCTATTGAATATACTTTTATGTTATTATTTTTAGCCAACTCAGCAGCAATTTGCGGTGGCATTGCATTTTCTATAGTGTTAACTCCATCCGTCATCAAAATAATGATCTTACTTTTCGCCTTGCTGTTTTTAAGGTGATTCACAGCAACAGAAAGTCCTTCTCCAATTGCTGTTCCCGGCTGAAGTTCCATCGGATTCAGATTTTTCAGTTCGTCGATAACAACCTGATGATCGGAAGTTACAGGAACTTTAGTAAACGCTTCTCCTGAATAAGCAACCAACCCAATTCTGTCATTCGGACGTTTTTCAACAAACTTAACAGCAATATCCTTTAAAGCCGTTAAACGATCCGGCGTTAAATCTTTTGCCAGCATACTCAAAGAAACATCCACCGAAAGCATAATATCAATTCCTTTGGTATCATCTCTATCCTGAGAAATGGTAAAAGTTCTTGGTCTTGCCATGGCAATAATTAAGGCAGAAAGAATAATATACTTCGATATTTTCAGTAAAAAGAGCACCGGCAGAATACCGCTGTTCTCGCCCATATTTTTAACCGTAGGAACTTTAATTCCTTTTCTTTTCTGCTTGCTGATGTCTCTGAATAAAAGAGGAATGAACAGTAAAAAAAGAAGCAAAAACCACGGACTATAAAATTCAAAATCAAGCATCCTTTCTCAAGTTTTCAAATTCCAAATCTTTTGACGAACGCTTTACAAACTCTCTGATATCCGTAAAGTCTTTTTCCATCATCTCTTTATCCGGAAAGGTTTTAGCAAATTTCACCAAGTCTCCGCGCAAGAATACATCTTCCACTACTTTTTCGTTTTCCTGAGAAATGGTATTATTTTTTTTCATTAAATCAATTAAATCATCCGTTAACAAAACATCTGCAGGCAAACGATATTGTCTGGAAATAAATTTTCTGGAAATATCAATCAGTTCAACATAGAACGAACGATAATCCCCACTTTCTACATATTTTTTCTTTTTTAAAGAATCAAGCTCCTTCAAGGTTTGATTAGTCGCGACTACAGGTGAATCTTTTGCTTTCCTACCCCATTTAATGAACATGACAATAGCAACAATTAAAGCAATGACGGACAAACCAGCTAAAATATACCATTTATAAAGCTCCCAATAATCTTTAGCTTCCAGATTAACCTCCTTATTCTGCATGATATCGTTGATCTGGTCATCTTTTTTTGCCGTATTAATGACATCTATTTCATAAGGAATGGTTTTTAAAATCTTTCCGTCTACCTTGAATTCCAGTTCGGGAATTTTAAAACTTCCTTCTTCAAATACTGCAAATTCGATTCTTCGGTAATAAATATCTTTAGTCTGAGCAATACTGTCTTTTACTTCTTCAAAATGAAAAGGCAAAAGCTCATTTTCAGGAGCCGCAGAAACCTTTTTGTCATTTAAATTGTTAATCGTTATAACAATATGATTCACTTCTCCCAAAGCAATGGTTTTCTTCTCTACACTGGAAGAAAGTATCTGTGAAAAAGCATTCGCACAGATCAAAAAGCAAAATATAAATAATAGTTTTTTCAATTTTATCATTAAATTTTAACATCTCATCTGTCATTCTGACGAAGGAAAATCTCTGATCAAAACATCAGATCATTTCGCTTACGCTACATTCAGAATAACAAAAGAACGTTTATTTTTATTTCTTCTGAAAATAATTATACAATAGTTTTGAGTAGTCCGAACCGGTATTAATATTCATAAAGCTCGCCGAACTATTGGCAAAATCTTCTTCTAAAGCTCTTAACTTCTGTTTTTGAGCTTCTGCAAAATTATACCTCCATCTCGCACTCGAAGTATTCGCCCAAACCTGTTTTCCCGTTTCCGCATCATATAATAAAGTATATCCTACATCCGGAATTTCATTATCCTTCTCATCAAAAATTCGCATTCCCAATAATTGATGTTTTTTGGAAGCTACTCTCAACATTTTAGAGTCATATTCATCTTCAAAATCCGAGAAAAGAAATACCAGAGATTTTCTTTTAAAAATTCCCATCATGTATTCCATAGCTTTATCGATTCTTGAGACTGCAGGAACATAATCTGCCGTAAGAATATTACTGATAATCGAAAGAATATGTTTTCTTCCTTTTTGTGGAGGAATCACTTTATATACTTTATCCGCAAATAAAATCAGTCCCACTTTATCATTATTCCCGGCCGCTGAAAAGCCTAAACTCGCAGCAATTTCAGCCACATATTCTCTTTTCAGCTGAGTTTTTGTTCCATAATCCATCGAAGCGGAAATATCTACCAACAACATCATCGTCAATTCCCTCTCCTCTTCCATCACTTTCACGAATGGCTCACGGAAACGCGCTGTCTTATTCCAGTCAATTCTACGGATCTCGTCGCCAAACTGATACGGACGAACTTCCGAAAAAGTCATTCCCTGCCCTTTAAAAGCACTGTGATATTGCCCCATCAAAGTAGCTTCCGTCTTCTTACGAGTACGGATTTCTATTTGCTTGACTTTTTTTACAATATCTTTTATCTGCATAAACTATTTAAATTCTATTGAAACATTCAACCATTCATCATCAAACTTCGGACTGTATTTTTTATAGAAATTGATCGCCGGTTCGTTCCAGTTCAATACCTGAAAAACCATTCCGCTGTATTGATTAGATTTTCCATATTCCATGGTTGCTTCAAATAATTTCTTTCCGATTTGCTTACCTCTCAACTTTTCCGTCACCACCAAATCTTCCAGATACAATCTTCTTCCCTTCCATGTTGAATATCTATCATAATACAATGAAATTCCAACAATCTCACCATTATATTCAGCTACAAAAGCTCCCCAAACAGGCGAACTTCCGAATCCATCTTCAATAAACTGCTCTAAAGTTAAAGTAACTTCATGCAAAGCCTTTTCATAATCAGCCAGTTCTTTTATCAACCCCAACATCGGAGCACAATCTTCCTGAACCGCCTTTCTAATGATTACTTCACTCATTACGGAGCCTGAATTTTCGCTAAAATTCTATTGATAATTTCTTCTGTGGAAATTTCTTCTGCTTCCGCTTCGAAGGTTAAACCGATTCTATGTCTCAATACATCTTTTGCCAGTTCTTTTACGTCTTCAGGAATCACAAACGCTCTTCCTTTCAGAAATGCATACGCTCTGGAAGCAATAGCAAGATTGATCGATGCTCTTGGCGAAGCTCCGAAACCTATATAGTTTTTAAGTTCTGAAAGACCGTAATTTTCAGGGAAACGGGTTGCAAAAACCATATCCAGAATATATTTTTCAATCTTTTCGTCAAGATAGATCTGATTGATAAGTTCTTTTGCATCTACAATATCCTGTAAAGAAATCACAGGTTTTACTGTAGGTTGATGTGACGTTGAAACCATTCTCATCACGGTTCTTTCATCCTCAAATTTTGGATAATCAATCGTACATTTCAGCATGAAACGGTCGCTTTGAGCCTCCGGTAAAAGATAAGTTCCTTCCTGATCAATCGGGTTCTGCGTTGCCAACACTAAGAAAGGTTTTGGAAGTTTCATCGTCTCATCACCAATAGTCACCTGCTTTTCCTGCATTACTTCCAGCAAAGCCGACTGTACTTTTGCAGGAGCACGGTTGATCTCATCTGCCAATACAAAGTTGGCAAAAACAGGACCTCTTTTTATTGAAAAATCGTTGTCTTTAACGTTATAAATCATGGTTCCGACAACATCTGCAGGCAACAAATCCGGAGTAAACTGAATTCTTGAAAAATCACCATGAACAGCATCTGCCAGTGTTTTGATTGCCAATGTTTTTGCCAAACCCGGAACTCCTTCCAAAAGAACGTGACCATTTCCCAGAAGTCCGACTAAAAGACGGTCTATCATATATTCCTGGCCGATAATCACTTTATTGATTTCCTGTCTCAGAAGAGAAAATAAGTAGTTTTTTTCTTTTACTTTTTCCGTCAGCTGACGGATGTCTTCTGCTTGATATGTATCTGACATAACTTAATTTAAAATAATTGGTAAATTTCTAATAAATACTTGCATTAATCAACACAATAGATGCCATTTTTGAGTTAAAGTTTGTTAAATATTCCAGCACCAATGCGAGATCCAAAATAGTTGAAACCTTAAAACTCAATACGATTATTCTTTTTTTTCATAAAAATATATAAATTTTGCTTCAATCTGCCGTTCAAAAATTGTCATTTCCAGTTTATTAAACTATTTTTGGTGATTAAAATTTTTGCAAAATGAATTATCATTTTCAAGCTCACAGACAAGTAAGAAAAAACCTTTTAGAAATCCTACAAAACACTTCTCACGAAGATCTTTTGCTGATTCCGGACGGTTTCAACAATAATATATACTGGAATATTGCGCATACCGTTGCCACACAACAGCTTTTGCATTATTACCTAAGCGGGAATCCTTTCAGAATAGACAAATATTGGATCGAAACCTACAAAAAAGGAACATTGCCTAATTTGGATGTTCAGAAATCAGAAGTGGAAGATTTGGCGTTTTTATTGACTGAAACCTCAAAGATTTTAATGAAGGATTATGACAGCGATTTCTTTTCGGATTACACTCCTTATACGACAAGTTTCGGAATGGATTTGAAAAGCATTCAGGATGCCATTATTTTCAACAACATGCATGAAAGCTTACATTACGGTTATGTAATGGCACAAAAAAGAGCAATTTTAGGAGAAAAAGGAAGATAATTGAGTGTAAATTTCACCTCACAAGTCAACAGTAATAAATTGACTGACAAAGTAGATTTACATTTAACAATTCACTATTTAAAATATCAACATGACAGATAAAAAAGACGATTTTATTTTCGGGTTACGTCCCGTAATTGAGGCAATTGAAGCAGGAAAAACGATTGATAAAGTTTTTGTACAAAATGCATTACAAGGACCTATTTATGCTGAATTAAAAGCAATTTTAGCTAAAAATAAAATCCGTCCCAACTACGTACCAGTTGAAAAACTGAACCGTTTTACAAGAAAAAATCACCAAGGGGTAGTCGCTTTTATTTCGGACGTTCCGTTCCATAAAATCGAAGATATTGTTCCTCAGTTATTTGAAGAGGGAAAAACTCCGTTTTTATTGATTCTGGATCGATTGACGGATGTTAGAAATTTCGGTGCAATTTGTAGAACTGCAGAATGTGTGGGAGTTGATGCGGTAATTATCCCAGAAAAGGGAGCAGCTCCAATTAATTCTGACGCGATAAAAACTTCTGCAGGAGCACTTTATAATGTAAAAATCTGTAAAGAACCGAACTTAGCACATGTTGTTGATTTCCTTCAACAGAGTGGAATTTCCGTATTTGCCGCAAGTGAAAAGGCACAAAAACTAATCTACGATGTAGATTTCAAAGAACCTTGCGCGGTTGTAATGGGAAATGAGGAAACAGGAATTTCTAAAGAAGTCCTTCATCACGCCGATGAAAAAATAAAACTACCGATTGAAGGAAAAACTCAATCACTGAATGTTTCTGTAGCATGCGGAGCGATTTTATATGAAGCGGTAAGGCAGAAAATGACTGCAATTCCCAATGCATAATATATGAAAAACCTATTGCTTTTACCATTGTGCTTTGCATTATTTACATGTCATGCACAAAACAAAAAAATTCCTACAGACAATCCTCTTGCTACTGAACTCGATCAGTTGGTTCAAAAAGAGGCTTCTGCTTACATGCAGGATCCGGCTCGTGTCGGGATCTCAATAGGAGTTTTTAAGGATGGTAAAAGTTATTTTTACAATTACGGAACAACGGAATTAGGAAAATCTGAACTTCCGACTTCCAAAAGTGTTTACGAAATTGCCTCCATCACCAAAACGTTTACAGGAACACTTTTAGCGCATGCTTTAGTGGATGGTAAAATTAAACTGGATGATGATATCCGAAAATATTTAACCGGAAATTATCCCAATCTTGAGTTTGAAAAGCATCCGATAACGATTGCAAATCTTACGAATCATTCTTCGGGATTACCACAGTTTTTACCTGATCAGTCGGAAACTTTTAAGAAGCCGATGGATTCTGTAGCCTTGATATTAGCTGATTTTTATAAAAATTATTCTAAAAAAAAGTTTTATGAAGATCTTCATCAGGCAAAAGTTGCTTTTGCACCCGGAACGGATTATAAATATTCTAATGTAGGAACGCAGATCGCAGGTGATATTCTGGAAAAAGTCTATCATAAGAGCTATGAAAGTCTGCTTTCAGAATACATTACCCAACCTTTGAAAATGAATCATACCATAATTGGTACAAATTCTGCAAAGCTTTTGACTGGTTATAATGAAAAAGGAAAGGTAATGCCCCGAAATATTACAACGATCATGGCGCCAGCTGGCGGAATTCTTTCAACAACGGAAGATCTGGTAAAATACATGCAGTATCATCTTCGTGAAAATGATCAATATGTAAAAACCTCTCACACTCCTGTGGTAAAAAGCGAAGAAGATCAAATAGGATTATATTGGCGAATTCATACCTATGATGAAACCAAAACCATTTTTCATACAGGCGGAACTTTTGGCTTTTCGAGCGTGCTCCAGATGTATCCTTCAAAAAATATGGGTGTCGTTATCCTTACCAATGAGTCAGACGGCGAATCTCAGGGAAAGCTGCAGGATATTGCAGATAGTATATTAAATAGTAGTAAAAAATAAAATTTAAAAAATTCAAATGAAAAATATTGCGGCGCTTGCGCTAGTATCAACAATAGCATTGGTTTCTTGTAACAAAAAAGAAACGGCAAAAATCACAAAAGTAGATCCTAAAACAGGAAAAACAGTTACGGTAGAGGTTCCTGCTGATTCTGTAGTAACAGTAGAAGCAAATCCTGCTATCAAAGACTCGTTAGGAATCTTCAAACAGTCTTTTAAATTAGAAAAAGGGAAAACATATCCGCTTACAACATATCAAAGAGATGTAAAGACGATGACAGACCCTCAAGGGAAGTCGATCACTGCGACCAGTGAAGCAACTGACGAGATGAATTTTGTAGTGAATGACATCAAAGGAAATGTATATGATATGACGTTAAATCTTGTTGCTAAAAGAAATTCTCAATCGGCGCAAGGTAAAACATTAATTGTAGATACTAAGCTTCCGGAACCGAAAGAGGAAGAACTTAAAATGCTTTGGATTGTCAACAGAGCGCTTACCAGCAACAAGCTGAACGTAAAAATGGACACCAAAGGAAATGTGATTTCAATTACAGGTTTTGAGCCTATCTACACAAAAGTGGCTAATGCAGTGGGAGCTCTTGTAAAGGATCCAGCTCAGAAAGCAGGTGTAACAGCTAATCTGAAGGAAACCTTCAATGAAAAAATATTAAAAGATCAGCTTTC
Source organism: Chryseobacterium taiwanense (assembly GCF_000813825.1). Taxonomy (GTDB): domain Bacteria; phylum Bacteroidota; class Bacteroidia; order Flavobacteriales; family Weeksellaceae; genus Chryseobacterium; species Chryseobacterium taiwanense. The sequence continues at coordinate 325,080 of NZ_JWTA01000005.1, read as the reverse complement.
TAAAAACCTGACGCTTATTCCTAAGAAAGGAGTGAAAATAGGTGAAAAATGGGCGAATAGCGAAAATGCAGATCCTAACGGTAAAATAAAAGTAACCTCTAACTACACGTTAAAAAGTGCAGGAAATGGTATCGTAGAAGTTTCTATTTCTGGAGGAATCCCTAAGAAAACAGAAAAACAGGCTCAAGGACCTATTACGCATAGCATGAGCAGCGAGCTTGTTCAAAACGGAACCATTAAGTTTGACCAAAATACAGGATGGATTGCCAATCAGAATATTAATGTAAAAACATCACAGATTGAAACGATTTCAGATGGAAAACAGTCTCAGTCTATGAAAAGTATTTCCAATTCTTCTGTGATGGTAAATCCTTCTAAATAAATGAAAAAGAGTTTTGCAGTTCAAAGGTTTGAAATAGATTTTTTTAATCATCAACTTTGAAATCTTTGAACTGTAAGCTTTGAATAAAAATCAAAAATTATGAAGTACATTCTTGAGTTAGTACTCTCTGCTATTATTATTTTCTTTGTCTGGAATATTCTGAAAAGAATTTTCTTTAAGACATTTTACAGCTATAGATTTAACAATAATAATGGCTCAAACAACAAACAGCAGGACATTCATAGTTCAGACAAATCGAAACAGAATCTTAAATGGGATGCAGAAACCGTAGATTTTGAAGAAGTAAAAGAGAGCAAAGATAAAAGGTAATAATTCCGAAAAATAAAAGATAATAACCATCAATATGGCGAAAAATAAAAACTTAATTTATATTGCAATTTCATTAGTTGTCTTTATAGTTTTAGCATTTTTATATTCCACTCCTGTGTTCACAGGAAAACAGCTTTTCCAGCATGACATTGTACAATACAGAGGAGGTGCAAAAGAGCTTTTGGACTACAGAGCTGATACAGGAAACGAAACCTACTGGAGTGACTCCATGTTCGGTGGAATGCCTACTTATCAGATGGGAAGTCGATTTAACGGGGATATTATCAAAAAAATTGACAGCTATCTGAATATTCTTCCGAGACCTGTTAATTATATTTTCTTACTTTTTTCAGGATTTTTCCTGTTAGGAATGGTAGCAGTCAGAAACTGGAAATATGCTCTTTTAGGAGCTACATTCTTCGGGCTTTCTACCTATTTCTATATTGCCATTGCGGCGGGACATAATGGTAAAATTAATACGATTGAGTATTTTGCACCACTTTTAGCAGGTATTTTACTTGTTTATATGCGGAAACAGTACATTTGGGGATTCATTGTCACTACCCTCTTCATGGGGCTTCAGATTGCAGCAAACCACCCTCAGATGACCTATTATTTATTTATTGCTTTAGGTTTCTTATTTATTTCTGAGCTTATAAGAGTCATTCAGAAGAAAACAGAAGTAAAACATTTTCTGATCTCTTCAGGAATTATTGCTGCATCATGTTTGATTGGAGTAGGAATGAATTCACAGAGAATCATGGCCAACTCTGAATACATCAAAGAAACTGTTCGTGGAAAGCAGATCTTAACCAACGACAGTCATACCGAAGGAAATTCAGGAATGGATAAAGAAAGTATGCTGATGTGGAGCTACGGAAAACTGGAAACACTGAACCTTTTCATTCCAAGATTGATGGGTGGCGGAAGCCAGGAGCCGGAAGGAAAGGAAATGATGGCAAAAATTCAGGAACTGGTTCAGCAAAACGTAGAATCTCAGGCTGAATATGACAGAATTTCTAAAGGATTCGGAAGTCTTACCTATTGGGGAGACCAACCCGGAACTTCAGGACCGGCTTATCAGGGAGCAATTGTTTGTTTCTTAGCCGTTTTAGGATTCTTCTTTGCGTCTAAAAAATACCGTTACTGGATTTTAGGAGCTTCTATTCTTACCATCTTTTTGGCTTGGGGAAGCAACTTCATGGCACTTTCAGATTTCTTCATAGACTTTGTACCGTTTTATAATAAGTTCAGAGCGCCGTCATCTATTTTAGTGGTAGTTGAATTATTATTCCCATTAATTGCAATTATTGGATTGTACAAATTCTTTACCGATGAAAAACTAACGGAAGAATACAAACAAAAAATTCTTACTTACGTAGGAGGAGGAACATTAGGATTGATCTTAATTCTTCTTATTTTTGGTAAATCTCTATTAGGATTCCATACAGACAACGAGCAGGCTTATTTACCTCCTTTCCTATTGGATTATCTGACAGACGAGCGATTCAAATTATTCAGAATAGATGCGATCAAAGCATTTATTTATATCGTTATTACCGTTATTGCTCTATTCTTAAGCTTAAAGAAAAAACTAAACCAAAACATTGTTTTAATCGTTATTGGAGCGGTAAGCTTATTTGATCTTTGGACGGTTAACAAGCGTTATCTAAACGATGAAAATTACGTAGATAAGATCTTTGCTGAAAATCCTTTCCAAACAGAAAGCTCAGACCTTTTAGCTGAGAAAGTTCAAGGAAATCCAAATTTGGAATCTATTATTGCGAATGTAAATGTTAACAAAACATTAGAAACGATTGCTGACAAAGACAAAACGCATTATAGAATTTTCAACAATATTTTAGGAACATTCAGCGAAACAAACACTTCATACTTCAAATCTTCAATCGGAGGATATCATGCCGTAAAATTGAGAAGATATGATGATGTCATCAACGAATATTTCCAGGTAATGGATTCTGTAAAAGTTCCGAACATCCTCAACCTTTTAAATGCTAAATATTGGGTAGTAGGATCACCGGAGCAACCTCAGGCAGTTCCCAACCCTACAGCAAACGGAAATGCTTGGTTTGTAAGTGATTTAAAATTTGTAAACACAGCAAACGAAGAAATTAAGTCTATCGGACTTATTGATAATAAAAAAACAGCCGTTATTGCCTCTTCTGATAAAGAATATTTCAACAGCAAACCTGTTCAGGCAGACTCTACAGCAACAATCAGCTTAACGGGATATCAGCCGAATGAACTTGAGTTCAAATCAAAATCAAGAACTCCTCAGTTAGCGGTATTCTCTGAGATCTATTATCCTCATGGATGGAAAATGTTCGTAGACGAAAAAGAAGTTCCTTACATCAAGGCAGATTATCTTCTTCGTGCCGTTCACGTTCCTGCAGGAAATCACAACATAAGAATGATCTTTGAGCCGGAAGTTATTGAAAAAGGAAAATGGATCTCTCTTCTTTGTTTCGGTCTCTTTATCATATTAAGTGGACTTGGAATATTCATGATGAATAAAAAGAAGAAGGAAATTATTGAAACTGTTTAGAGCCAATGGAACACAAAAAAATATTGATCATCACCTATTACTGGCCTCCTGCGGGAGGTCCTGGTGTTCAAAGGTGGCTGAAATTCGCAAAATATTTACCTGATTTTGGGTGGAAACCTATCATTTATACTCCGGAAAATCCAAGTTATCCGTTATTAGATGAAAGCCTACTCAAAGACGTTCCTGAGAATCTTGAAATCGTAAAAACAAAAATCTGGGAACCTTATCAACTGGCAGAAAAGCTAAATAAAAGCAATAAAAAATTCAAAGCCGGGCAATTTGATGTAGGTAAAAATCAAAGCTGGAAATCAAAACTTTCAATCTGGGTAAGAGGAAATTTTTTCATTCCTGATGCGCGAGTTTTTTGGGTAAAACCTTCCGTACAATTCCTGGAAAAGTATTTAAAAGAGAATAAAATCGATGTTGTGGTAACTTCCGGTCCACCCCATTCTTTACATTTGATCGGTTTAGATCTGAAAAAGAAACTTCCCAATTTAAAATGGATTGCTGATTTCCGTGATCCATGGACGGAAATTTCATACTATAAACATTTAAAACTTACCAAAAGTTCAGATCAGAAACACCGTCAATTGGAAAGTGCTGTTTTCAAAAATGCAGACATTACCTTGGCGACAAGTTATACAGATGCAGAAAACTTTAGAAAGAACGGAGCTAATGCAATTTGTATCACTAATGGATTTGATGAGACCGATGCTTCTCAAAAGATCTCAAATTCTGATCAAAAATTTACATTAAGCTATATCGGTGTTTTAGAGCAGTTAAGAAATCCTGAAAACCTTTGGAAAGCACTTTATGATTTAGTCACTACAAATTCAGATTTTGCTGAGAATTTTAGCTTAAAATTTGCAGGAAGAGTCGATGATAAAATCTTACAGGAAATTGAAAATTCCGGTTTAAAAAAACACATTTCCAACCTAGGTTATCTTTCTCATGACAAAGCTATTGAAGAAATGGCAAAATCTTCGCTTTTACTGATTACCAACTTCCCTAATGAATCTTCAAAAGGAATCATTCCCGGGAAGATCTTCGAATATCTGGCTACAGGAAAACAAATTATTTCTTTTGGTCCGAATGGTGCCGATGTTTCAAAAATACTGGAAGAAACCAAAGCTGGAAAACATTTCGGCTATAATGATTCCGAAAGTATCAAGAGCTTTATCTTAGAAAAATTTGAGCTTTGGAAAAACGGAAATCTTTCTGACAATACGCAAAATATTGAGCAGTTTTCAAGAAAAAATCTGACAAAAAAATTGGCAGAAATATTATAATTGAACACAATTCATGAAAATTGTATTACAGCTTATTTCAATATCATTTTTAATGTTGATTTCAAATTGCAGTAAACATGAAAATAAGCCTCCTTTATTAGTTGCATCTCAAAAGTTTTATGACTTAAATAAGACCGATATCTTATTTACAATTTACAACGACAGTACTTATTTTGTGAACAAAACAACAACCGAAATAAATGAAAATAAGATTGAAAAATGGAAAGGAAAGCTTAAAATAAAAAAAGATACAATTAAATTTTACCCAAATGAATTAACTTACAATAATAGTAAAACAGCTATATTAAAGAATGGTTTTGTAGAATTTATAGATGGGGATTATCCTGAGAGAATGAAAATTCGAAGAACATCTCTATTGGTAAAAAATAACATTGATTTTAAGAATCTAAATAATTATGCTGTTTTTACCTTCTATAAAAAATATCATAATTCCTTTAGAGAAAAAGATTTATCCAATTACGAACTCAGTACAAAAGAACTTTTTAAAATTGATTCTATTTTTAAAAATGAGTTTAATTCTAATAAAGATTTAGAAAAATATTCTGATTATTTAAAACAAATTGTAGCTGTAAAAAATATCAAAAATGAAATAATTATACAGGCTCACTTTTACTGTAAAAGTAAGTTTTTATCTGAGAGCTATATGTATTATGAAACAAGTATGATGGATGGAGGAAACTGCAATATCTATATTGAATTAAATCTAACAACTGGAAAATTTAATTTTATAAATATTGCAGGAATTGCTTAATTCTATATAGATCTTTATATCGTCCATTGATCATTCACTACCGCAACCAGATAATATTTTCCCTGAAGCTCTTCGAAAACCAAACGAAGACTTTTCCAGTCCATCCCAGCATTTGCTTCTGAACCTTTGATATAATTCTCTGTAAAATCTGCCTTTGGATAGATCTCCTTTAAATTGTTCAATGAATTCCCTTTCCCTAAGAATTCGTTAAAAGCAACCTGCCCAGTTGCAAAGTCTTTTGAATAGACCCATTTTGTTAGATAATTGTCTATCGTAGCTTTATACACATCTCCTGAACCATCCAATGTTCCCCAAGTAAACAAAGTTTTAGTCGGTTCATATTTTATGAAATTGGATTTTGAAAAGCTTTTATCTTCTTTAGGATTTACGAAAGCATACATTGAGAAACTCACTCCTTTCTCCGGATGAATAAAATCGGCAAATTTTCTATAATTCTTATCCTTTAAAGTCTGAATAATTTCTTCATTAAGTTCCTTTAGAGCCTGATCTTTACTTACCTCAGTCTGAGTAACCTTTGTAGTATCAGTTTTTACAGACCCGGTAGAATCTGTTTTGTCATTGATAAATTTTTCGGGATTTTTCTTGCAGGCAATCACACTTAGAATAAGTAATGAAGCAAATAGTTTTTTCATATTTTTTAATGTTTGATGTAAAAAATTCACCAAAAGCAATGCCATACTGAAGTTTTCAGAGGGATGAAATACAGATTAAGTATTATCTCTATAGTTTTTTTACATATCACTTAAAACACTGTACATCATGTTTTTTGTATTTTTGTGAGATGGAAATTTTGGATATTCTTATTATCGGCGGAGGCCCCATCGGATTGAATTGTGCATTAGAAGCTCAGAAAAATAATCTTACGTATTTAATTATCGAAAAAGGAACCATTGTAAATTCTTTATACAACTATCCTTTATATATGAGATTCTTCTCTACCGCAGAAAAGTTGGAAATTGCTAATATTCCTTTTATCTCTACGGCTCCAAAACCCGGAAGACAGGAAGCTTTGGAATACTATCAGGGAATTACAAGACAACGGAACCTCAACATCAATTTATACGAAAAAGTAGAAAAAGTTTCCAAGGAGAATGAAATCTTCACTGTGGCTACTTCCAAAGGAGAATATTTTGCTAAAAACGTAGTGATATCAACCGGATTCTATGACATTCCAAACCTGATGAACATTCCGGGAGAGCACTTATCCAAAGTAAAACATTATTACACGGAGCCTTATCCTTACGCCCAACAGAAAATTGTAGTCATAGGTTCGAGCAATTCTGCGGTAGATGCCGCTTTAGAAACGTATAGAAAAGGAGCCGAAGTTACCATGATTGTCCGCCACTCCGAGATTTCAAAAAGTGTAAAATATTGGGTGAAACCGGATATTGAGAACAGAATTGCAGAAGGAAGTATCAAAGCTTATTTTAATTCGGAGATGGTAGAAATTAAAGAACGTTCTGTAGTTTTTAAAGATGAGAAAGGAGAAGCCCATGAAATTGAAAACGATTTTGTATTGGCTATGACAGGTTACCTACCAGATTTTGATTTCCTGAGAAATTCCGGAATAGAATTACAAGGAGATTGCCTGAATCCGTTTTACAATGCTGAAACAATGGAAACGAATGTTTCTAATCTTTATCTAGCCGGTGTTGTTTGCGGAGGAAAAGATACGCATCTTTGGTTTATTGAAAACTCAAGAATTCATGCAGAAATGATTCTGAGAAATATTCTTTCTAAATCTTAATATCTTTTAATGATCTAAGATTTTAATCGAAAAATATATTAAAAAGGAAAGCCTTAGATAAAGTTTTCCTTTTTTGATTTTTACCCTTCAATCTCAAGGTCTTTTTTATCTTTAATCAGCCACGGGACAATAAAATAAAAGGCAACAGCAATTATTGTCGCCAATATTCCGGTTCCAATCCATAAGGCATTGAATCCGAATTTTTCCGCAATTAAAGTTCCTAAATAAGGCGTTACGATAAAGGCTATAGAAAAGGAAATTCCATTCAATCCCATATAAGCGCCTTTATTGTTTTGTCCGGATCTCAATGCTGTAATAGTTGACATGAAAGGCAAAGTCCAGATTTCTCCTATACAAAGCAAGGTCATAGAAATAACCAAGGTAATGATGCTGTAATCAAATGCCATCATCGCGTACGAAAAGCCACAAATAAAAGTTCCCAGTAACATTGTTACGGCCAGATTAAAATATTTCTCTGCAATCTGCACAAATCCCATTTCGAGCAATACAATCAAAAAACCACTATATCCTAAAATATATCCGATGTTCTGCTGACTCAATTTTGCAGTATCCTTATAGAAGATCGTCAATGTACTGAACAGCTGAAAGAAGCAAATGGAAAACAACATACAAAAGAAACAATACACCAAGAATCGACCGTCGCGATATGGTGAATTTTCTTTTTTAATTACAACTGCTTCTTTTACTTTTCTTGCTTTTAATCGGGCAATTTTATTACGTTTTCTGAAAAATATAATATAAAGAATTCCTGCCGACAAAGCCGCCAAAGCATTAGAGAAAAATAAGAATTCATACGAAATAGCAGAGAGAATTCCGCCCAAAGCAGGACCAATTGAAAATCCTAAATTGACCGCCATTCTGTTTAATGAAAAAGCTCTGGTAATATTCTCAGGCTTTGCATATTTTGTAATAGCGACTGAATTCGCCGGACGAAAAGCATCACTTACAATACTTTGCAGTAAAATGATTGAGGCTACTCCAATTTCTGTTTTAAAAACAGGAATCAAACAAAATAAAGGAACACTCAACAGCAGACTTATAGACTGAACTTTATATTCCCCGATCTTATCGGTAATATAGCCTCCTAACCAAGATCCGATCACGGATCCTATTCCGAAAAAGCTGAGAACAATTCCTGTATTTTCTATACTGAATTTCAAATGATCGGTCATATAAACTCCCAGAAACGGAAGCACCATAGAACCGGCCCGGTTGATGAGCATTACCAACGCAAGCATCCAACTTTCTTGAGAAAGCCCTTTAAAAGAGTTTGTATAGAGATGGATAATTTTCAAAACTAAAGAATGGAATACATGCAAAAGTACTCAAAACCTTCCCTAGGGAAAGGATTTTATATTAAAAAAAATTAATTTCCCCGTTAATCCAATGCTTAATAATGAGAATATTTTTTCTTATTTTTAAATGAAAATTTAATAAAATTCGTAAATTGTATACGTATTGATGTATTTTTCTACTTTTTAAACACAAATCTCAAAATAACGCCGGAATGATAGCCTATGAAAATTTACATGACACTCTTTCATTTTACAGTATTGATTGCCGGGAATCTTATTATATCTCTTCCGGGAAAACTATTTTCAGCTTTCCTGAAGAATCTTTCAGGATGGATTATTATGCGCTCTGCATCTGTACTTCAGGGAATATACATATTGAGATCGACAATAAAAAGTATGCCATTTCAAAACACGGATTCCTTATTTCTGCACCTTCTACGATTGTAAGGTTTTTGAAAACCAGTGATGACTTCAGAATGAAGCTTCTCTTTTTTGATAAAAATTTTCTCCTTAAAAACATTTCTGATCCTTTTATTATTGAGAAGATGAATATTTTCAGAGAAACCTCTTTCAGTATCATCAACTCTAATGAAAATGATGCTTCTGTACTCATTAATCTTTTAGAATATATGAGTAAAAAAGTTCAGAAAAAAGGAAAATATATTGATGAGATTATAAGGACCATTATTTTTAATATTTTACTGGAAACCGCTGAAATCATCAGTAAGAAAGATATCAACATTGAAAACGATGAAGTAAAGAATAATCTGTTCTTTAAATTTAATAAACTCATTAGGGAAAATATTCAGCATTCCAAAAATGTTCAGTTTTATGCAGAGCAGTTATTTATTTCAAGAAAATATCTTATTGAAGTGGTAAAAAAAGCCTGTGGAAAAACACCTCATCAGATCATTGATGAAATCCTTCTAAAAGAAGCCTACAGCATGTTGGGAAATCCGCGTTTAACGATTTCTGAGATTGCTTTTGAGCTTCAGTTCAATTCTGTTTCTGCTTTTGGCAGATTCTTTAAGAAACATACCAATATTTCTCCTTCCGAATATAGGAACAGCGAAAATTTCAGCAACTGAGAATTTAGGGATAATAATTCCGACATTGGGGATATACTACCTCCCGGAAGTCAGCGTACCTTTATGTTGTTAATAAAAAACAATACAAAATGAGTACGATTACATCAAAATTCGACAAAGTTTTAAATGCTTACGATGGGTACGGAAAAGTAAACCACGAACCAGATTCCAGTAAAGAAGTACAGATTAACACCCCTGAAAAGACAATGCCCTTTTCAGATCAGATTGGAAACTACCAAAGAAACAAAGGGATTCCTGTAAAGTCCTATGAAAACAGTAAAATCTATATCGTAGGAAGCGGAATTGCAGGAATGTCTGCTGCCTATTATTTTATAAGAGACGGTCATATTCCCGGAGAAAATATTATTTTCTTAGATCAGTTACCTATAGAAGGAGGCTCTCTGGATGGTGCCGGAAACGCTAAAGACGGATACATCATTCGTGGAGGTCGTGAAATGGATATGACATATGAAAACCTATGGGATATGTTTCAGGATATTCCTGCCTTGGAATTGCCGGCTCCTTATAGTGTATTAGATGAATACCGATTAATTAATGATAATGATCCCAATTATTCAAAAGCCAGATTAATTCATAATCAAGGGCAAATACAGGATTTCAGCAAATTTGGTTTAGAGAAAAAAGACCAATTGGCCATTGTAAAACTTCTTCTTAAGAAAAAAGAGGAACTGGATGATCTGACGATTGAAGATTATTTCAGTGAAACTTTTTTAAACAGTAATTTCTGGTTTTTCTGGCGTTCTATGTTCGCTTTTGAAAACTGGCATAGTTTATTGGAATTGAAACTGTATATGCACCGTTTTTTACACGCCATAGACGGAATGAAAGATTTCTCCTGTCTTGTTTTCCCGAAATACAATCAGTACGACACCTATATTACTCCGTTAAAAAATTATCTGGTAAGTAAAGGAGTAAAAATAGAGTTCAATACATTAGTGAAAGATCTTGATATACATATTGATACGGAAGGAAAAACCGTAGAAAGCATCATCACCGAACAGAATGGTGAAGAGGTAAAAATACCTGTAGGAAAAGAAGATTATGTAATCGTGACCACAGGTTCTATGACGGAAAGTACTTTCTACGGAGACAATAAAACAGCTCCGGTTATTACCATTGACAATTCTTCCGGCGGACAAAGCGCAGGATGGAAACTTTGGAAAAACTTAGCCGCAAAATCTGAAGTATTCGGAAAACCGGAAAAATTCTGTAGCCATATCGAGAAATCTGCCTGGGAATCAGCAACACTAACTTGCCGTCCTTCTGCTTTTGTTGAAAAATTAAAAGAATTATCTGTCAACGATCCTTATTCAGGAAAAACAGTAACGGGTGGTATTATTACCATTACAGATTCTAACTGGGTGATGAGTTTCACCTGTAACAGACAGCCGCACTTCCCAACTCAGCCGGATGATATCCTGGTAATCTGGGTATATGCATTGCTGATGGATAAGGAAGGAAATTATGTTAAAAAAACAATGCCTGAATGTACCGGAGACGAAATACTTGCAGAGCTTTGTTATCACTTAGGAATTGTAGACCAATTGGATAACGTGGTGGAAAATACCATTGTAAGAAGTTCATTCATGCCATACATTACCTCAATGTTCTTGCCAAGAGCGAAAGGAGACAGACCAAGAGTTGTTCCGGAAGGGTGTAAAAACTTAGGTTTGGTCGGTCAGTTTATAGAAACCAATAATGATGTTGTGTTTACTATGGAAAGTTCTGTGAGAACAGCAAGAATAGCCGTTTATGAGCTTCTTAACCTAAACAAACAGGTTCCGGATATCAATCCGCTTCAATATGACATCAGACATTTATTAAAAGCCACCCAGTCCTTAAATGATTATAAACCGTTTTTAGGAGAAGGTATTTTAAGAAAAATCCTTAAAGGAACTTATTTTGAGCACATTTTGGTGAACCGCCCTGAAGAAAAAGAAGAACACCAATCTTTCTTTATGGAGCAGATTAATAAGTTTCAGGATTTGATAAAAGGAATTAAAAGTTAATTCCAATCAATTAAAATCAAAAGTTATGAACTTTAAAAATGTAACAATAGCAGGAAGTGGAGTTCTTGGATATCAGATTGCATTTCAGTGTGCTTTTCACGGGTTTAATGTTACCGTTTATGATATCAATGATGAGGTTCTGGAAAAAGCAAAAGCCAAATTCGATGGAATGGCAGATAATTTTAAAAGAGATCTGAATGCCACCCAAGACCAGCTTGATGCCACATTAAAGAATTTACATTACAATTCTGATTTGGCAGAAGCTGTAAAAGATGCGGATCTTCTCATAGAAGCCGTTCCGGAAAATCCGGATATAAAAATAGAATTTTATCAAAAGCTGGCGAAGGTTTCTCCAGAGAAAACAATATTTGCGAGCAACTCTTCTACCCTGCTTCCAAGTCAGTTTGCAGAATATACAGGAAGACCTGAAAAGTTTCTGGCATTCCACTTTGCCAATGAGATCTGGAAACACAATACCGGAGAAGTCATGAAGCATCCCGGAACTTCACAGGAAGTTTTTGATGCAGTCCTCCAATTTGCTAAGGATATTGGAATGGTTGCTCTTCCCATTTATAAAGAACAACCGGGCTATATTGTCAACTCTTTATTAGTTCCTTTACTGAGTGCAGCTATGGAACTTTGGATAAAAGAAGTTGCCGATATAGAAACCATTGATAAAACCTGGATGGTTGCTACAGGAGCGCCAACAGGACCATTCGGAATTTTAGATGTTGTTGGGATTACAACTGCCTATAACATTAATAAAATGGAAGCAGAAGCCACACAAGATCCCGATAAACTCAAACTTGTAGAAACATTACAATCTGAATTTATTGATAAAGGAAAACTCGGAGTACTTTCAGGGGAAGGTTTTTACAAATATCCCAATCCGTCTTATCAGGAAAAAGACTTTTTGAAATAAGTCCATTAAAAATATATTTCAAAAAGAAAGAGGATTCAGTCAATGAATCCTCTTTTTGTATTGTATTTTCTTATACCTATTCCGGTTTATAAGAATCTTTCAAAGTAACTGTTCTGTTGAAAACCATTTTGTCTTCTGTAGAATCCTGATCTTTTGTAAAATATCCAATTCTTTGGAATTGAAGAGGTTCTCCAACTGCCACTTCTTTTAAGCTAGGCTCAGCAAATCCCTGAACGGTAGTTACCGAATCCGGATTGATGAAATTTAAGAAATCCACATCTTTCTCAGCATCTGGCTGCTCAACAGTAAATAGTTTATCGTAATTTCTTACCTCCACAGGAATTGCATGTTTCACAGATACCCAATGAATGGTACCTTTTACTTTTCTTAAACTTTCCTCAGTTCCACTTCCTGACTTAGATTTTTCATCGTAAGTTGCATAAATGGTCGTGATGTTTCCGTTTTCATCTTTCTCTACTCTTTCACCTTTAATGATATAAGCTGATTTTAAACGAACTTCTCCACCTAATTTCAATCTGAAGAACTTATTATTAGCTTCTTCCTTGAAATCTTCACGCTCAATATATAATTCTCTTGAGAACGGAATTTCTCTTGTCCCAGCATTTTCCTGCTCAGGATTATTTTCTGTTTCCAGCCATTCTTCTTGTCCTTCAGGATAGTTTTCAATCACCAATTTGATTGGATCAACTACCGTCATTACACGTTTTGCCACCTTATTCAGGTCTTCACGAACGCAGAATTCCAATAACTGAATTTCGATAAGGTTTTCTCTTTTAGCAACCCCTATTTTTTCAATGAAGTTTCTGATAGAAGTCGGTGTAAAGCCTTTTCTTCTCATTCCGGAAATCGTAGGCATTCTAGGATCATCCCAACCGTCCACTACATTCTCAGCAATAAGCCTTTGTAGTTTTCTTTTAGAAGTGATCATATAAGAAACATTCATTCTTGCGAATTCTCTTTGCTTGTTTCTTACTTTACCTTCATCATATACCTGATCCAGATACCAATCGTAAAGAGGTCTGTGGTTTTCAAATTCCAAAGAACACAATGAATGTGAAATTTGCTCAATATAATCAGATTCACCGTGCGCCCAGTCGTACATCGGATAAATTTTCCAGTCTGTACCTGTTCTGTGATGTGGCTTATTCAGAATTCTGTACATCACAGGGTCACGCATATTCATATTTGGTGAGGTCATGTCGATTTTTGCACGAAGAGACATTGAACCACTTTCGAATTCACCGTTTTTCATTCTTTCAAATAAGTCTAAAGACTCTTCAATAGGACGGTTTCTGTATGGCGATTCAATTCCCGGTTCTGCAGGATTTTTTCTTTGCTCAGTAATCACTTCAGAAGGTTGCTCATCTACATAAGCTTTTCTTTCTTTAATTAGCTGAACTGCCCAATCGTAAAGCTGCTGGAAGTAATCGGATGCGTACAAAACTTTATCCCATTTAAAACCTAGCCATTCAACGTCTTTCATAATAGAATCTACGAATTCCTGTTCTTCTTTTTCAGGGTTCGTATCGTCGAAACGAAGGTTTACGGGAGCATTGTATTTTTCACCAAGACCAAAGTTGATGCAGATCGCTTTCGTATGACCTACATGCAGATAACCGTTGGGTTCAGGTGGAAAACGGAAACGGATCTGATCATTTCTCAGACCGTTTGCCAAATCATCTTCGATAATTTGCTCAATAAAATTGAGAGATTTTTTTTCTTCTTCCATTAAAATTCGCTTTAAGATGTCGGATAATACGACAATTTGCAAATTTAAGAAAATTTAAGGGGTAAAAAAATAGATTGTCTTTACATAAATCTTAAAAAATTCACCAATTTGTTATTTTTCTTTGAATATCCGATAAAAAAGAGCAAATAATTGTTAAAGTAAAGATTTTTAATCTTAATTTTGCAGTCACAACAGCACTAAACTAGTGTAGTATAATTTTTTTTAAAAATATCACTATACCATGAAAAAATTAAAATCTAAATTCTCTGACCTCATTGATTACATCAAAAAAGTTATTTTTGTAGAAAATGTTGTTTGAGATGTATGATCATTTCATCATTTACCTTTAAAATAGAGTTCTTCACCTTTTAGATCAAGATCCGATTCAAAGTTGTTGACAAATAAAGCTCCGGTTCCTAATCCTTGAGGCATCGGATTTTTTTTTGTAAAAGTGTACTGTGCAATCGCGTTCAGACCGATATTACTTTCCAAAGCAGAGGTAATCCACCAACCGATATTTTGATCTTCAGCAAGGGAAATCCATTCATCACTGCCAGCAAAACCACCAACTAATGCCGGTTTCAAAATAATATATTGTGGTTGTATCGTTTTCAGTAATTCTTTCTTTTGACTGAAATCAATAACTCCAATTAATTCTTCATCCAAAGCAATCGGAGTTGGTGCTTGAGCACATAACTCTGCCATATCACTCCAATTCCCCGCTTTTATGGGCTGTTCTATAGAATGAATATCCAAATCGGCTAATTGCTGTAAAACAATCTTTGCATCTCCTTTTGTAAAACCTCCATTAGCATCTACACGAAGCTCCAATATTTCTTTTGAAAATTTCTGTCTTAGTTTTTTAAGAACTTCATGCTCCGATTTCCAGTCTACTCCTATTTTTAGTTTAATGCAATGAAAGCCTTTTTCCAGCTTATCCTGAATCTGTTCTTCCATGTAGTGAACATCTCCCATCCAAATCAAACCATTGATGATTATGGGAGTTTTTCCATTGGTAAATTCGCTTGGAAAATAGAGGTGTTCTCCATATTTCAGATTAGAAACAGCCTGTTCATACCCAAACCAGATAGAAGGAAATTCTTTTAGCTCTCCTTGTAAGAAATCAGAATTCTGATCAATGTTTTCACAAAGCCATTGCAATTTTTCTTCATACTCCGGTTGATCATCGAAACTTAATCCTCTGAAAATTGCACACTCTCCTATTCCCGTTTTCCCGTTTTCCGAAACTTTAAGAATAAAAGTCTCTTTTTCATGCAAAACGCCTCGAGATGTTCCACTCGGGCGTTTGAATTCTAATAAATATCTTGAATATTCTGCTGTCATTATTTTACGCTATCAATTCGCATAAATTCTTCTGCTTTTTCTACCATATCTACACTTCCACAGAAGAAAGGAATTCTCTGGTGAAGTTCTGTCGGCTCAATTTCTAGAATTCTTCTGAAACCGTCTGTTGCTTTTCCACCCGCTTGTTCAGCTAAGAAAGCCATAGGATTACATTCATATAGCAATCTCAATTTTCCGTTTGGAGCTTGTGAATAAGAAGGATAAATATAAATTCCGCCTTTCAGCATATTTCTATGGAAATCCGCTACCAATGAACCAATATATCTTGAAGTATAAGGTCTGTCACCTTCTTCCATCTGACAATATTTAAGGTAATTTTTTACTCCTTGAGGGAACTTAATATAGTTTCCTTCGTTAATAGAGTAAATTTTACCTGTTTTTGGGAACTGCATATTTGGATGAGAAAGATAATAAGTTCCTAAAGATGGATCAAGCGTAAATCCGTTCACTCCATTTCCTGTTGTATACACAATCATCGTTGAAGAACCATAGATCACATACCCTGCTGCAATCTGGTTGACTCCTTTTTGTAAAAAGTCTTCCAACTGAACCGGAGTTCCAGGCTCCGTAACTCTTCTGTAAATTGAGAAAATAGTTCCTACGGAAACGTTTACATCAATATTTGAAGAACCATCCAGAGGGTCAATTAATACTACATATTTACTTAAATGACCATTTTCACTACATTTAATATCGATGAAATCATCATTTTCCTCAGAAGCAATTCCACAAACAACCTCTCTCTGAGACAAAGCTGTAATAAAAATTTCATTGGCAATCACATCCAGTTTTTGCTGTTCTTCGCCCTGAACATTTTGGTTTCCGGCAGCACCTGCAATGTCTACAATTCCTGCTTTGTTTACTTCTCTGTTTACAACTTTTGAAGCTAATCTTATTGCGCTTAAAAGACGAGAAAATTCCCCTGTAGAATACTGAAAATCATCTTGTCTGTTAATAAGAAACTCCCCTAAAGTTTGTAATGGTTGCTCTGACATATTTTTCTTTTTACGTTTTCTCCAAATTTCGTAAAATTTATCGCAATTAAAAAAAATTATCAATAAAAGACCTTACCATCTGTTTATCAAAACAATACAAGCTTAATTTACCTCCACATCAAAGCCTTATCATAAAAAAGATTTCCCTTTTTCTTGAAGCAATCTGAATAATTTCACTTAATTCTTCATTTTAATAAAATCTTAAGCCTATAGAATAGCTAGGCTATTTCATATCTCGCCGTAAATGTATAATTTTGTCACCCGTAAAAAACTCTCATAAATTTTTATCTAACAATTTTATTATTAACAATTTAATGAAAATTTTCAAGTTTGGTGGAGCATCAGTAAAAGATGCCGAAAGTGTAAAAAATGTCTCTATGGTATTACAAAGCCAGGGATTCGCTAAATGTTTGCTGGTAATTTCAGCAATGGGCAAGACAACTAACGAATTGGAAAAAGTTGTAGAACTTTATTTCAAGAAAGATAACTACCAAACTGAAATTGAAAAGATAAAACGAAAACATATTGAGATTGCAGAAGGATTATTTCCTGAAAATCATGCAGTTTTTGCAGAAATCAACTTATTTTTTGATGATATTGATTCTTTTTTAAGAAGAAATAAATCTCCGAACTACAACTTCGTATATGACCAAGTAGTAAGCTGCGGTGAAATGATCTCTACAAAAATTGTAAGTGAATATTTAAATGAGATTCAGTTTACCAACCAATGGCTGGATGCAAGAGATTATGTAAAAACAGATAATTCTTACAGAGAAGGGGTTGTAAACTGGACCAATACTGAAGAACTAATTGCTCGTTTGAATAATGAGAGCTGTTATGTTACGCAAGGTTTCATCGGTTCAGATGAAAACAACTTTACGGTAACATTAGGAAGAGAAGGTTCAGATTACTCTGCCGCGATCTTTGCTTATTGTTTGGATGCAGAAGCAATGACGATCTGGAAAGACGTTCCCGGAGTAATGACGGGTGACCCAAGAAAATTCCAAGATGTTACTTTGCTTTCAAATATCTCTTATGAAGAGGCAATCGAAATGGCCTATTACGGAGCAAGTGTTATTCACCCGAAAACATTGCAGCCACTTCAGCAAAAAAACATTCCTTTTTATGTAAAATCTTTCGTAGATCCTACCAAAGAAGGTACAAAAGTGGGAGCTTCCGACAAAAACCAAAACGAAGAATCATATATTTTAAAAGAAAATCAGACTCTATTAAAAATCTCAACAAGAGACTTCTCCTTTATTGCAGAAGACCATATGAGTTTAATTTTCGGATATTTATCTAAATATAAAATTAAAGTTTCTTTGATGCAGAATTCTGCTATTTCATTAGCGCTATGCTTGGAAGACAAGTTTAATACTATTGATGAGCTTAATAATGAACTGCAAAAAGTATTTGAAACAGAAGTTGTAAAAGATGTATCTTTATTTACCGTAAGAAATGCGAAGATGGAGAACATTGATAAATTTTACCAAGAAAAAAGTGTATTATTGGAGCAAATTTCGAAGAATACACTTCAGATGGTAACAAAGTAACACAAATTGCAACGAAACACACATGAGTTTAATATCGAAAAACGATTTGATTAAAGCTTCCGGCTTGAGTAAAATGGGATTCCTAAAGAATCCTATTGCAGCTGCTGTAATGAGCATTGCAAAAATAAATGAAGTTAACAAATTATACGATAAACTAAAAGACAAGGAAGATAAAGACTTTTTCGACTCATTTGTAAGAGAAAGAAACCTAAGCTATATTGCTTTTGAAGAAGATTTGGCAAAGATTCCGAAGACGGGACCATTTATTTTGGTTTCCAATCATCCGCTGGGTGCGATTGACGGAATTTTAATGTGTAAAATCTTATCAGAAGTCCGTCCGGATTTCAAGGTGATGGGGAATTTCCTTTTGGAAAAAATCAAACCTATGGAACCTTATGTGATTTCTGTAAATCCTTTTGAAAACAGAAAAGACGCCTACAGCAGTTCATCCGGAATGCGCGAAACCTTGAAGCATTTACAAAACGGAGGCTGTATAGGTATTTTCCCGGCAGGAGAAGTTTCTAATAAAAACAATCCTTACGGAGAAATTTTAGATAAAGAATGGGAAAAACCGGCATTAAAGCTGATCAGAATGGCAAAAGTTCCGGTCGTTCCTATGTATTTCCATGCGAAAAACAGCCGTATGTTTTATCAGGTGGCAAAACTTCATCCGAATTTACAAACATTGATGCTTCCTGCAGAAATGATGACCGACAGGGAAAAACCTATCAGAATCAGAATAGGAAGACCTATCACCGTAAAGGCGATGGATGACATGGAGACCATTGAAGAATTGGGTGAATTCCTGAAACGTAAGGTCTATATGATGAAATCTTACTATGAAAAAAGGAAATCTTTAGCCCAAAGCATTAATCTTCAAAATCTATATGTTAAATTCCCTTTACTTAAAGAGGAAAACATCGTCCAGAACATTATCGACGAAACTCCGAAAGAAGATATCCTTAAAGACATCAATAAACTGAAAGGCACCGATAAAATGTTTTTCAGCAACGGAAACTACGAAGTATACTTTACGACCTATGAAGAAATCCCATCAATCATGAGGGAAATTGGGCGTCAGAGAGAGCTTACCTTCCGTGCAGTAGGTGAAGGAAGCAATCTTCCTTTCGACTTGGATGAATATGATAAACATTATCATCATCTTTTCCTTTGGGATAGTGCTGAGGAAAAACTGGTTGGAGCTTACCGAATGGCTTTAGGTAAAGACGTCATGAAGAAATTTGGAATTAAAGGCTTCTATACCAGTTCTTTGTTTGAATTTGAGCAGGACATTCACCCTTTCTTCAAAAAAGTGATTGAAATGGGTCGAGCTTATATCTGTCAGGAATATCAGCAAAAACCACTTCCACTCTTCCTTCTATGGAGAGGAATTGTACACGTTTGCTTAAGAAATCCTGACCATAAGTTTTTAATGGGAGGAGTAAGCATTTCCAATAAATTTTCAGAATTTTCAAAATCTCTGATGATTGAGTTCATGCGTTCTAATTACTACGATTCCGCTGTAGCTCAATATATCACTCCAAGAAATGAATATAAAGTAAAGCTTAGAGACCGAGATAAAAATCTTTTCTTTGATGAAATGGAATCTGATTTAAATAAATTAGATAAAATTATTGATGATCTGGAGCCGGAACTAAGACTTCCTGTTTTAATAAAAAAATACATCAAACAAAACGCAAAAGTAATTGCTTTCAATGTTGACCCAAACTTTAATGATGCGATCGACGGATTGATGTATATCAGAATAAGCGATCTTCCTGAAAACACGATAAAGCCTGTATTGGAGGAAATGAGCGAGCAGATAAGAAAAGAACAAGAAAATAATTCAGCTGAGAATCAATAGGTTTTTAAGTTTTGTTAAAAAAAGTACGATTAATACTTGCTTTGTATACCAAAACTTACTACTTTTGCATCACTTTAAAACAACGAAGTAAGTCAAACAAAAATATAATGGTTTCTTAGCTCAGTTGGTAGAGCAATGGATTGAAAATCCATGTGTCCCTGGTTCGATTCCTGGAGAAACCACTTTAAAACCTCTAATTTATTTAGAGGTTTTTTTGTTTTTATAGGGAAAGATAATTTATTCAGAAGAATGCTCAATAATCCCTTGTACTCTCATTACACTTTCTTTTAAGTCAGAAAGACCATAATAATTATTCTTTTGAAATACGGAGATTATATTTTTATCTTTTACTACACTGTTATAAAGCACGCTTTCAGCATTCCATACAGCATTCCCTGAATTAATACCCGCAAAATTCAAATAAAAAGGATCAACGGTATTTCCTATGTAAGCAAGAATTTTATATTTTTCATCTGCAGTAAAACTATTATTATCTTTCAAGGCATATCCAAAATTCTCTAAAGCCGTTAAAAACCTATTTTCATCTGATTTTGTATGCTCTTTTATATATTTTAATAACTCGGTTCTTATTTCTAATTTTCCATTGCAGTTTCTAGTAAAAATAACACCACCAATCGCAGCAGAAGTCTGATAATTTTTCAAATAATCATTCATAACAAGATCATTAAACTTAGGTTCTTGTGTATATCCGAATTTAGTAACCAGCATTTTAATAAAAAAAGTATCTTGAGTAATTAACCATGTTACATACGTTTTATTGTCATTGAATAAATACATATTTCTGGCAACGATCGTCTTAATATTTTGCTTTCTGATCTCCTTTAAATCTGTTATATCTTTCCAATAATATATTTTCACATCTGGTAGATGATTATTATTTTGGGCATCTTTTTCATATTCGGATAATTCAGAATTTTTAGTATAATCTAGTATTTCAGGGATACTATATAGATCTGAAATGAATAATCCTTTTTTAAAAATGTATATACTGTATGGATCAGCATCTATGCTATTCGAATTTTTAAAAAGTTTAAGGTCTTTCAAACATTTATTATCAAAATTGATATGCAAATACTTGGTTTCTGATTTAGGATCAATTATCCTTTTGAAAACCGTGTTAATTTTATTAATAAATTCTTCTTGAGCTGGCTTTTTATATCCGTTATCCTCCAATTCTTTTGATATAATAGATTCAGTCGCCTCCAAATCTTTTAATGTAAACTTATATGTTGGATAATCCGTTTCGTTTTTCTCTCCACTTACACCAGATGATAGTTGTGATTTAAGAACGGAAAGAAAAAGACTTTCTATATTGAATGTTACATTTTGTGAATACAAGTCATTCAATATTAATATTGTTAAGGAAATTATAATCTTTTTTATCATTGTTGTGTTTTAAAATAAAAGCACGGTTAAATTATACCGTGCTTCAAATATTATTTTTTAGGATGTTTCTTTCTCCATTCCGTTATATTCATGGGTTGATTATCCGGACCACATGTTCCGTTGTATTCACATTCTTCAACGAAATATTCATCATAATCTGCATTATCCCACCATTCTTTAAATTTAGGAAGTCCAAAATAATTATTTTTCTGCAAAATATCTCTGGAACTATCTCCCAAAAAGAACCGCAATCTCCCCATCATTCTTGTCCCATCCTTATAAGATGAATCGTATTTATACTGTTCCGCAAAATAAACCAGATTAGCCATTATTTTTACTTTATCAGTTTCTGTCAAAGTTTTTGATTCAGCATTCTCGTTATTCTCCAAATACTCTAAATATTCTTTAATATTATTAAGAATAAATCTGTTTTCAGACGAATCATTAGGAAGATAAAGTTTTTGCAGCTCTTTAAAGGTATTAACATGAAGTCTTATACCTTCATTACAATCTTTTATCCAGAAAAGTTTACCATAATCAGACGGATCTTTTTTATTAAACTTCGTTCTTTCGACAACCCATTTCAATAAATCAGCATCCTGCGTATATCCAAAGGTTTTCACTAAACTTTCCATAAAATACGGATCATTAAGGACAAGCCATTTGTATTGGGCTTTATTATCATTGAATAGATACAGGTTTCTGGCAATTAGTGTTTGTATATTCTTTTTTTTCTGTTCTTTAAGATTGGAAACATCTTTCCACAAGTATTTTTTGACTTCATTACCGCTCGCATCTTTATAGTTTTTAGAAGCAGTATTTTCTTCCTGAGCTGTTTCAGCATACGTTTTTTGATACTCAATAATAGTTGGAAGAGGATATAGATCAGTAATAAAATTCTGATTTTTCACAACGAATACACCGTTATTTTCAGCATTATTCGGAACATAATTCAATGCTCTGTCACACTTATCAATAAAGTTAACATAAAGAAATTTATTCGATGATTTCTGATCAATAATTCTGCTAAATATCTGCTTTATTTTGGTATTAAATTCTTCATTACTGATCACTTTATATCCATTATCCAATAGTAATTGGTTTAGTATTGGAATTGTCACTTCCAGATCTTTCTCAGAATACTGGTACGGGTTATCAAAAGAAGGTTTTCCGTATTCCAACTGTTTTTTTAGCATAGTATTAACGTCTTGATTAAATTGCAAGCCCGCTGAACTTTCCTTAACAACAATTGTGTTACTGTTATTATCAGCTTTTTTATCTTGGCAGGACACCAAAACTGAAGAAATAAAAAGCAGGCTAACTAAAATTTTATATTTCATCTTTTTCTTTTTGTTTTAAAGTTCCGATCCTTTTGCTCCAGGATTCCCTTTATATTCAGGTAAATTATAATCTGCATCAGTAATTTCATAATTGTTTGGAACTATATATGCAAAATAGTCAGAAATATCATAAGATACACAATATAATTTTTGCGACTGATTTCCTCCTAATATCACAACTTTATTCCCTTTCTTACCGGCAACAAAACCAACATGCCCTCCTCCTGACCTGGTTTTCACAGCAATTGCACCATACACTGGCTTCTTCAAATCTTTTCCTTCAGCCCATGTTGCCCATTTTAGTGCTCTTACAGCATCGTATCCTTTATCAGTAGTAACTCCTTCATATCCGTAATGTTTCATGATCCAATTAACAAATGCTGCACACCATGCTATATCTTCTTCATTTTTTGTACCATTTTTCATTTGACTTTCATAAGGCGTTCCGTCAAAAAACTTCTGAATTTCTTTATTACTCCCTGTTTCAACGAGATTTTTAGCTTCTTCTTTCCAAACCAACTCCATCCATGGGGCTCTTCCTTCAAGATTTGGCATAGCTACAGCTTCTCCATCACAGACTTTTTTATCGTATTTAAACCATGTTTTTAATTTCTCCAAAGCCTTTTTACGTCCTTCCCACCCTATAGGTGGTTTTTCTAATCTATCGGCAGGAGCATACCCATTCAAAATTTTCCCCTGTAAGAAAAAATATTTCTCCTCTTCTTCTTCCATCAAAATTCCAAGCTCCGTAAGACTTTTTCCTAATCCTTTACTAAAGTAAGTCCGCTTCCAAGCAAGGGTTTCAGTAAGTTCTTTAGAATAAGTCTTTTTAGGATTAAGCTCCCATGAAGGAACTTTTTTGAAATTAAAAATCCAGCCTCCTACATCTACCGCATTGTGAAGATCTTTAGAAATAAGATCTGCATTATCATCAAGGAATTTATTCTCATTAGCATACTTGTCTTTCCCATAGTTTTTATAAGGACCCGGGCTATTATAGTACCCTGTTCCGTCATCAATTCCGGTAATCTGAAGTATACCTCTTCCTTTATAAGTACTTTGACTAGACAAGTATTTACTTTTTTCTTCTTTACTCTGCACAAAAAAACCTGTTTCTTCAGATACATTTGCAAGGAATGATATTTTCTGCATACAACGATTAATTCCATTGCTGGCAAACATAGCATTTACCTCAGCTGTTAAGCTTTTAATAGTTTTATCTGTAATATCACAACTTTCTTTTATTCCCTTCCAAATTTCAGTACCTCCAGTCATTGCTTTAATGAGGTCTTCCATTTCTTTTTCAGTAAAACCGCGATTACAATAACAGGATTTCTGCTTTCTTACCTCTGCCATCTCCACAATTACAGGCGTTACATCATTATCAATAGTTTCGGGTGTTTCTTTCTGAGAAACCTTTAGACATCCATTTTCATAGAAAATAAACTGTTTACGCAATTCCAGCATCTCCTGCTGAGTAAATGCTGTTCCATCTTTCTTCTTTGCATGAATTCCCAGCTTTTCCATATCCTCTGTCCGTACCAGATCTGCAGGAAGTGTACTATTGATTGTAAACTGGCTTTTTTCTATTTTCCAGACTTTCTTTTTGGGATCAGCAGGATCCTGAACCTGTCGGGAAACCTGTGCTATATAATAATCAAAGTTTTTTGGCGGATTTTTCCATTCTTCCTTGGGGGTGAAGGAAACTTCTAGTAATCCGTCTTTTCCTGTTTTTTCTTCGTTATAGCTTTGTTTACTTTCGTGGGTATAAGTGATATGATCATTTTCATTCATTCCTTCTTTAGGAATTTCTTTCAGTACATTTATTTTAAGCGTTTCTTCCGTCATATTAACGGTATGTACCCAAAGCTTATGAGTCTTTCCATAGAAGGTCTGCATACGCTGGATATCTTTACCATCTTCCGTAGAAAACATGATAGAAACAATTTTCTGTTCTGAAGTGATTACCAGTTCTTCATTAGAATCCAACACCTCAAGATAAGTTGTGGTTCCATCTATAACGACAGGACGCGTTCCCTGAATGGAAATAGCAGATGGGAGGACAACCTCTGTAGATGAGCCCGCCTGAAGTTCCACGGTAAATATTAATCGGTAAGAAGGATTAGGACTCTCTGTCGTTTTAGGAATGGCTGCCTCGATCTTTTTCTTATAATCATCATTAGTAGTGATCATAAAGGAAGCTTTTCCTTCATTATTAAGAGTCACACTTTTCTCCTCCAGCATGTATTGTTCTTTCTCTTTGTAGAAATCATCCCCTTCTCCTTTTACCCAGACCTTCACTTTCAATGCCTGATTCTGGAGACCATCGATTTCCAGGAATCCGTATGTTTCTTCTGCGAATCCTGTTTCGGTACGTTTTACACCGGTTCCATACGCCCAGAGTGCTCTTTTTACAGAGGGTTCAGATACTTTTATTTTAGCTTCAATCTTTTTGCTATCGGTATAATCACCCGTCAGATAAGCTGAAATGGTATATTCACCCAGTTCATTAAAGGTAAGGGTTCCATCTCCGTTATCAGTAACATTTTGGGGTACTTCCACTTTTACAGCTTCATTTCCGGCAAGAGTGGCAATTCTTGCGGTGGCGGTATATTTTACTTTTGTTCCTTTAGGAATATTTGCTGCGGAAAGGGTAAATTTATCTACAACATTTTTAATGACTTCAAAATTAAAACAGTCGGATCCTGAAAATGCAGGCTGCTTACTACTTCCCAATGGATTAGCATAAGCTTCCAGTGTATATTTACCAAAATATTGACTGTTATCAAGATGAGCGTCATTATAGAGCAGTTCCGAAACTTTTTTATTGATGGACCCAGTTTTAAGTGATGATGAACTCTCAAATGCAGTAAGTCTTCCTATCCCTTCTTTTTTCAGATACCAATGTACAGAAGTTCCCGAAGGCATATAGTTCACATTGAATTTGGAAGCTTTCACTTTCAATACATCACTAAACCTCAGCAGACCGGCATCTCCTGTAACCCCCATAACTCCTAAAGAGTTTTCTATTTTAACTTGTACAGATTCTGGTTTTGGATCTGTAGGGTCTGTAAATGCTTCTACAGTATAGGTTCCGGCGTTCTTAAAAGTTAACAATACTTTTCCGGCTACATTGCTCACACCAACAAGATGAGAGGCTGAAGTCCCTGTAGAGCTGTTATATAATACTGTTGTTCCCTGTTTTACCTTCCATTGAGCTGTATTCACAATGGGATTGAAAACATTCCTGTTCAAGATTCTTAATTGATCTGCGCTTGTATTCAGCTTCAGCTCTACAGACAGGGGAAAAGGAATATTAACCAACGTAGAAGTACCGGGAGCCACAATTTTTTTAACAAAGTCTTTGACAACTTCTATGATTATCGAACAATTATTATCACCCGGTTTCTTTCCATAGGCTTCGATGCGGTATTTTCCTTCTTCAAGACCACTGAATATCTTACTCATTGATTGATTGAAGACACTTCCCAAGCCTATGAAGGTTTTAATCTTATCTTTCGTGCCATCGCCTTTAAAAAGTGCCCAGATAATTTTTGTACTGTCTCCTTTGAATTGTGCAGTAAGAGAAAGATTGTCTATCGCTATAGGATTCATAAATGAGTTAAAAATCCCTCCCGTCATCTGAATATAGTAATACGTTCCTGACGGCTTGGCTACAGAGATTGGCAATGTCATAGAAACTGAAGCTACAGATGTTGTAGAAGCAGATGCAGATGACGTAGACCATTGTGGTGATGTATTTGCTACTGAAAATTCATCCGCTTCCTTCACATCAATCTGCGAAACATTATTAGCCTGCCCGGTTGTTGCAAAAGCAACGGTTCCCGGAACTCCGTATCCGGGACAGTTTCCTGTGGAAACATCCAGCAGGATTTTCATGCTTCTATTGAACTCTACATTTTCATAGTAATCTTTGTACCTGATATTGCATTTGCCTTTACAGGGATATGTTTTTCCATCGGATCCTTTACAATTTCCAAAGCCGTTTCCGCCACCGAAGCTTTCTGCTTTATCATCCAGATAAGTGGCTACAGGTTTACTCTGAGCAAAATATTTGTTCTTGCCCAATTTTTTTTTCTGGCTTTTCACTTCCATTGGAACCGCAGTTCCATTAGAATTGTTGGTTACGGAACTGCTGCAATACGCAGTGGCCCCTTCTATAATGATATATCCTTTATCCGCCATGTCATTTATTCTAAGATTAAATCATTGTAATCGTTTCCCGGTATACCGTTTTCTCTCCGTCTGATAATATAAAGTCTGCTTTCTTTGTGGAATACTGTTTTTTCCGGGAGTTGTATTCCATCTTTATATTTAATCTCACCTGATATTCTCCCGTTTGATATGGGTATTTTTTTTCTAATTCTTCTTTTATGGCTTCAGGAGCTTTTATTTCTGATGTAAAAAAGGCGTCAAAACCATAATCTCTTTGTTCGGCACTGATCACTCCTGTACATTCTACATCGCCTATTCCTTTGATATTCCATACAATGGATTCGTTAGTTTTTTTTCCGTCGTCTACGTAATGAGGGGCAAACAACAGGAGATTCCAAAAAGGTTCTTTCAGCTTATTTTTATAAAAAACGGCTTCATCTTCAAATGCCGTCAGATATTGGTTTCTGAAAACATCAACATTCTCGTACTTTTCCTGAAGCCCCTCTGTTTTCTGTTTCCAGTCTTCTATATTTTTCTGATGACCTACAGCTTCTAAAAAATTTCCTTTTTCATCAACTTTTATTTGTAATGGATAAGAACTTTGCTCCAACACATACAGGATTTCCATAAATTTATTTTCAGACGGAAAAGAAGAATCTTCCAACTTGTCTATCAGCCAGTTTTTGGTCTGGTCTTCATTTATTTCTTCCTGTAATGCAATTTTATAGGACGAATAAAACCCTTTAGATTCTCCAAACTGTATTTCAAGAGCATTTTCCACCTGATAATTATGGATTCCTGATGTATATTTCTGAAAAGGTTTTACTCTGGTTTCTACCATATTGTTTTTTATTACTGATTATTTTACTCTCTAAAACTTCAAAATAATCTTCCTGTCAATCCTCAATTTCACAGGTTCTTTTCTTAAAAATCAAAATACCTATAACCACCAGAAAAATCATAATCAAAATAGAATATACTATCGTTGAAAAAAATTCTCTATCATATTTTTCCGGATCATGAACTCCATCTCCAGTAAGCGAATCATTTGTTAAAAAGGAATAAATAAAATACGCTCGTACTAGAAAAAGAAGCTCAAGAAATATTATAACTCCAATGGCTATTTTTGATCTTTTATTTATTATCATATCACTTGTTAATAATCTGAAGGATCAACCATGAAAAAATAAAAACCATTATACTATTTAAGATATATAATGCAGAAGAATTAACTACAACATCATTATAACAGCCTACTTTATACACTTTATCATCAAGAGCAATACCTTTTATCAAATTCTTTATAAAGTCTATCTCTAGTAAATCATAGTTAATCCAAGCAAAAATTAATGGCAAAACAAATAAAACTACAATAGAGAAAATAGTTTTTTTGCCTTTAGGAAGCTCACCTGTTACTCCATAGTATAAATAAAAAAATAAAACCGCAAGAACAATCGGAACTATAAATATCATATTAGAAAACTCCCTCGAAGGTGTTGAAGCACACGGATCTATAACTTCATAAGAATTTTCAAATACAAATTCTAAAAATAAAAACCAAAGAACTGAATATATAAAAAGGCCAATCCATTTATTTTTAATCAAGCTCATACATTATAAAGGTTTAAATGTTTTCATATCATCAGAACTTGGAGCAGCTTCTATATTCTTAAAATTCAGGTTTATTAACTTCTTTTCTTAAGTATTGAAATGACATCCCAGTAGGATTATAAAGTTTACAGCAGAAAACAATTTTATATTTGTAAAATCTTGAATCTAGTTTTAACCTATTAATCTCCCTTACTATATTTTTAGATTTCCCATATATTGAATCTTCTTTTATTTCACAAAATTCTTTACTGTACAGATACAAAGTATAGGTAACCGTATCCTTCTTTTTCATTTCTCTTTCAAAAGCTGGTGTACGTTCTATTTCCTGTAAATGGTATTCCTTTTTAATTCTTTCCATTAACTTTTCGTCTCCTAGGCTTTCAATTCTGGGTGGATTTGAAAAATAAGTTAACCAGAAAACGGCAAAGAATTTAATTCCAAAATATAATAGGGTACAAATTATTCCCATACCCAACAACCACTTTAGTGTCTTATTCATAATTTGTTATGATTTTTCGTATTCATTTTTTGAATGCTCATGATAAGTTTCTTTATTCTTATAAATTTTTATAAATTGCTTATTATGCTTCATTCCACTACTCTTATAAATATTTACTTTTAACGGTATTGAGGTCGCTGGACCTAAACCATCTGAAGGCATACGCTGATATACGGTTTCGGTACGGCTAAAAGTTAAAGTTATGACTTCAAGATCTTCAAACCAATCCCATACATATCCTTCTAATTTAGTATTAGCATGGCCATATTGATCATGCCCTGGATTTTGCATTAAGCCGGCAGCCTTTACACCTCCAATATAATCTCTGTCATTAAGATTTTTATACATTAAAACAGGATCCCAGCTTATATCGAGCTGGTATGTTTTATCCGGATAATTTGCAGAAAAACCTGAATTATCCGCA
Source organism: Chryseobacterium taiwanense (assembly GCF_000813825.1). Classification (GTDB taxonomy): domain Bacteria; phylum Bacteroidota; class Bacteroidia; order Flavobacteriales; family Weeksellaceae; genus Chryseobacterium; species Chryseobacterium taiwanense. Next base: position 295,633 of record NZ_JWTA01000005.1, on the reverse strand, counting down.
GGAGACAAATGCACTACTTTCTCAACATTAAGTTTTTTTTCTTTTAAAACGCTAATCACACCTTCTGCAAATGCTCCACCCATACTATGAGAAACCACCATTATTCTTCGGGAATCTTCAAAAATTGCTTTATAGAATTTGGATTGCTTATTATCGAATCTGGAAACAGCGAAATCTTTACCATTAGCATATCTTTTATTTCCACTACTAAAAGCAGTATCTGCTCCATTTAAAAAAAACACTTCCGAATCACTTCCAAAATATTGAATAGCTTTTGCTCTTAAGCTAGTCCCCCAATAGCCAGCTAATGATTTCCCATCAGAGAATCCCAATGCATCTTTTTGCAACCAACTTACATTCCAGTATCCATTAACAAAAATAATAATCGGAGGTAAAATTTTAAAAGAAACTTCTGCTTTTACCTGTTCATCCGGAGCTTTAAAAAAAGCATATACTTTTAGTTTGGTCAGTTTCCGTTCCTTAGGAACCGTATAAGAAATTTTTTCCTCCCCTGTTACCTGAGATGCATTAGCCAAAGGAGTGTCATCATATTGAATCGCCCATTTCAAATTTTTAAGCTCAGATTTAGAAGGAGTTCTACTGTATTGAGTTGCTTTAAAATAATATTTAACTCCTTTTTTTATTATTTTAACTTCTTTGGTACACGTAAAATCTTCGTAACATTTTACCTGCTTTACTAGTAATGGCTGCGTTTCTTTTTTACCTTGATATTCATCAAATTTCTTCCCTCCTTGTTTTCCGTAAAAGGTATTTTCCTGTGGAGATTTAAAATCCAATGTACCATTGGAGGCATCTTTCATGATGCCTTCAGCCTCTTTGTAAGACTTTCCAAAGACATTGCGTACGATATTTCCGCCTTCCCCTGCCATATTATTGCATTTTTACCTGTTTACCACTATTGATAAGGACTTCCTTGGCACTTTCTACATTGATGGCGTCTTTTGTACTGATATAAGAGCCGGATTCCATATTTTCTGTAATATTTTTTGCTCTGGAGCTTCTTCCTGTTTCAGCAGTTTCGATAATATTACTTGCCGTAAGATTGTAATCGTCATTGGCTGTTTCCGTGATATCTTCTCCGGCCATAATATTGACATTTCTTTGCGCAGAGGCAATGATATTTTTTCCGGCATTAATCTGTACATTTTCTCCTGCAGTGAAAGTTATATTTTTAGGAGCGTTAACAGTAATATTTCCTTTGCCATCCATGAGATAGGTATTTCCGCTCGGATCTTCAATAAAAATACTTCCTTCCTGATCATTAAAGATTACTTTATTCCCGCTTCTGGTCTGTATAGATTTAATATGATTGTTGATACTTCCTCCTAAAGCGACCTGCCCATGAAACATTCCTCCCATTGCGAAAGGAAAATCAGGATGATGGTATTCAAAGCCGACCATTACTTGATCGCCGACTTCCGGAACTGCTACAAAACCTCTGTTTTGGGTGATCATATCTGTTCCCCCTGCATCTGGACTCATCATTCTGATAAAATGAGTAGTATCCGGATTTTTCTGCCAATCAAACTGCACCTGGACTCGCCCTTGATTAAGAGGGTCTGTATTGGAAATAACAGTCGCAACCTGTGGCTCTGCTTTAGGTTGTACAAAATCAGGCTTGGGCATAAAGCCGGTTCCGTCTGCAATAGCTTCAAAATTCCCGGTATAATCTCCTCTTTCTTTCACTTCATGAAAAACTTCTGTAATCGTAATTTTTGTAAAATAAGAGGTTTGATTGCTGTCCGGCTTTCTCATTTCAATATCAGCAAGACAGCCGGGATATAAAAACGGAACAGTAGTGTTCCCTGAAACTGTGAAAACTTCTACTGCAGCACTTCCTGCAGCACTTTTCTGCGAATCATCCACATCCACGAACATATTAGCATTGATAGGCGCCGGAGAAAGCGAACGCGTTTTAAAAATACTGTTATTAAGTTCATAAGCCTCGGAAGGAATTCCTCCTACATGCTTAATATTGTTTTCAGCACCCTCCATTTTGGTATGGCTACTGCTGTTGTATCCAAAGAATTCAGGATTGGTATGTACGGCATTCAATTCTACCTGAACATCAGTGGCATTGCTTCCGTATACAAGGCGGATAGGTTTTTCAGAAGGGGGAAGTTTTCCAAAATGAAGAACTTCACCATCATAATAAAACTGTTCTCCGTAGGCTTCAGCAGTTCTAGCAAGGTAATTGTAATGGGTTTCATTATACTGCGAACTGTAATTGATATAGCTTTTATTCTGATTTTCTACCCTGAAATCAAATTTTCCGGATCCGAATGCATCTTTGATTATTTTATTGGCAATAATACCTGTATTGACTGCCTGATCTCCTCCAAAACTCTGAGTATGAGGAGCCGCATCCATAAGAATAGTGGGACTTTGCCCTTTAAGCACAATATTTCCAAGACTCATTTGTTCCTGACTGAAAGCTACTTTGGTAATAACACCAATAAAATTTCTTTCGGGACTTGCGTTTTCATAGTCTTTATATTTAAAAACGATAGTGATACGTTTTCCTAAAAACTGACGTGCCTGCTCTAAGGTATGATTTTGAGTTTCTCCCAAAGAGTCATGAGCTAAAATAAGCTCAAAATTGTGATGCCGTCTTACACTTTGTTGCAGACGGAAACGCTTGAAGTGTTTGATAATTTTACCTTCAATCACAATATCCAATTTCACCACACGGTTGATTCCCGGAATATGATTTTCAGAAATCTTATCGGAATTTGAAATATTTTTATTCATAATGATGTAGAGTGTTTTTTTAGTTTTTAATTTCTTAAAAATAAATCATCACTTTAAGGCAAAACGCCCTTCCTGCGCATAATCTGTTAGAACAGTTTGGCAAAGCAGGTAATGGAAACAAAACCAATCCTCTTAAAACAGAAATACAATTCTATTTTATATTTAAATTTAATCAGTATTTAGGAAGGCCATGCTCCATCGTAAGAAGAATTGCCTAAATCAATCTGTTCTGCACTTACAATAAAAGTGATGTACATGCTGTTATTATCTACAGCATCGAAATCCACTTCATGTTGAATCACATATCCATTATTCCATTTCAAAGTGGTCAAAGTTCCCTCTTCGTGAGATTTATTGAACGTAATTTCACCTACGGTAGGCTTATACTTCCCATTCAGAAAGCTTTCCAAAATGTCCGATTTTTCTGTGGCTTCTACAGTTATTTTGATAAGAGCATTAGATGGATCCGATGACACACGTCCTGATACGTCCGTAGATCTGGACACTGTATAATTTAATTTTAAGACTTTTTGACCTTCACCATTGTTAAATTTTAAAATTCCCCTTGAATTTTTCTCTGCCATGATTTATAAATTATGATTGGTTGTTTTTCTATATCACCAAATATAGATGTAATTATAGATAAAAATGAAATTTTCCATTGAATTTTAAAAAGTGTCGTAATTCTACTACTAACAATCATCAGGCAAACAAATATTACCAATCAAGTACTTAATAAAGATAGTTTCAAAAGTTTTATGCTTAAAAGAGAAAATTAACAGTATTGCGACAACTTATTTTAATGTCAATCCATTATAACAATTCTGGTTGAAAACCCAGGTAAGAATAAAAATATGCAGAAAAAAAGTAAGTCCATAAAAGAAACTGAACATCAGCAAATTGAAATAAAAAAAAGTTTACTAATATATTTTTTTAAATAAAATTCTTTCCAAAACTTGCATGGTATTACAAAATGTTATACTTTTGCACCACTTCAAAAAAGAAGTAAACCCAATGGTTTCTTAGCTCAGTTGGTAGAGCAATGGATTGAAAATCCATGTGTCCCTGGTTCGATTCCTGGAGAAACCACTTAAAACCATCTCGATTGAGATGGTTTTTTTTGTTTTCAGCACAATTTACATTCATTTAAAATAAGTATCTTCGCTTTTTTAAATTTCTAATTGAAAATGAAAAGTATCGTTTCCGGGTTATTCATATTAATTTCTCTTTTCACCTTCGCTCAGGATGGAATTCAATTTCAGGATATTCCTTTTAAAGATTTAGTGGCAAAAGCAAAAAAAGAAAAAAAATTGGTTTTCATAGATGCTTACGCTTCTTGGTGTGGCCCTTGTAAAATGATGGAAAAAAATACTTTTGTTAAAAAATCCGTTGGTGATTTTTTCAACAAAAATTTCGTCAATGCCCGAATTGACATGGAAAAGGGAGAAGGAAGAGAAATTGCTGCAAAATTCGGAGTTCGCTCATACCCTACTTATCTTTTCTTAAATGGTGAAGGAGAATTGGTTTCTCAAAACTATGGCTATATGGAAGAAGGAATGTTTTTGCTTATGGCACAAGACGTCAATTCACCCAAAAATGCTAAAGGATCTTTAAAGGAACGATTTGCCAAAGGAGAAAAAGATCCGGAATTTCTAATCAACATTATCAAACTCAATTCAACTTCTGATTTTGAATTTGCTAAAAAAGCTTCCGAAAGATATTTTGAAAATAAAAATAAGACAGAAGAGTTCTCCAAAGATGAAATTGGATATTTATTGTACTTTTTAAAATCTACAGAAGATCCTAATTATAAAACTTTTGTTTCAAGAAAGTCAGAAATCATTAAGTTCTTACCGGAAAATTCATATTCGGATTTCGATCATCAGCTAATCTTGTCCAAAGTTGTAGCACAATCCATTGATGAGAAAAATAAAAAGATCAATGAGGACTATTTCATTAAAACCGCTGAACCTTTAGTGGGTAAAGAAGAGGCACAAATAAAGTTAAATCAAACCAAACTGGCTTATTACGAACAAAACGCCAACTTCCCTGAATACGAAAAGACAGCTTTAGAGTACTATAAAAAAACAGATTCATTTGAACCGAATGAACTTTTAAAAGCAGCTTGGATTTTTTCGGAACATATAAAAAACACCTCATCTCTAAAAAAAGCAGCTGAATGGGCAGAACAATCTGTAATGCGTGGTGAGACTTCTGAAAATACCTATATTCTAGCTAAAATTTATTTCTTAACCGGAAACAAAGAAATAGCTAAGAACTTTGCTGAAATGTCCAGAAATATTGCTGTTCAAAATAATAAAGACGCCAGTCTTGCAGAAGAATTACTAAAACAAATCAAATAGTAGAGCATTGAAAAATAAAATTTTATTATCCTTATTGGGATTATTTGCATTAAATACAATAAGCGCACAAACAACAGAGACTTCTCAAGAAAAATCTGAAAAAAAAGTATACATAAAAGGAAATGCATTACTTCTTCCAATTGGCATTATTAACGCAGGAATAGAACATCAAATTAATAAAAAGTTTACAATACAAAGTGATGTTTTAATTTCTCCATGGAAATCCTTTGCTGGGCATGAAGCTCAAATTTACATGGGAACTATTGAGGGGAGATACTATTTCAAAGAAGCCTTCAAAGGATGGCATATAGGAGCTAATATCTCAGCGGGCATTTATACCATTCAAAAACCATCTTATTGGAATAACAATATCTATGTAGATGCCCAACTAGGAGTTCCTAGTCAATATATCAATTCTCAGCTTTACCAAAAAGGCTACTCTATTCTATTTGGTATAGAAGGAGGATACCAATTTAGATTAGCTGACAACTGGAATATGGATATTTTTGCAGGAATTGGAAATTCTCAAGATTTCTATAAAGGATATGTACGCGGAACCGGAGAAAGATATGACAGCGCCAATGGATATAACCGTAGTGGTGAGATAATCCCCTACCGTGGAGGTGTAATGATCTCTTATCAATTAAAATAATCTCTATGAAATTATTCGGAAGAAATCATATTCTGGTTTGTGTTTTCACCTTTGCAATTTTATTTTTAATGAATTACTTAGGAAATGAAGAAGCAGATAAAATGGAGAGAGCATTAATGACTGCAGCAGCAGGAGTAATAGGATTAACGGTTGGTCTTTTTATTATGAATAAAGGCAAAAACGATAAAAACCCGCCTCAAAATTTTGATTAAAATAAAAAAGAGTCCATTGTAAAATGACAATGGACTCTTTTTATTTAAGGCAAATTAGTTTTCATAAAGAATATACTTACCTCTTATCTTTTCAAAATCTTCCAGATCAGATTTCCAAGATTCCCTGATTTCCTGAACTGATTTCCCTGCTATAATTTGTTTTCTCAACTTATTAGTTCCTGCTAAAGTATCAAACCATAAATTTTTCAGGAAAAAATCTAATTGAGGGTTATTATAATTTTGGTACGCTTTAATTACCCATTCTAAATTCAATTCTCTTAAATCAGTTTTATAATCCGAAAGATTTTCACCATAGCATAATTTCCCGTTTAAAAATGGATCTTTTGCTCCCAAATTAGGCTTTGGAGTAAATTGATATGGTAGACTTGTTGTCCAAGGTGAACCATAAATCTGAAACGGCAAATCTGTACCTCTTCCCACAGAAACCTGTGTTCCCTCAAAAAAGCATAAACTTGGATATAGATTAATAGCTTTATCATTCGGCAAATTCGGTGAAGGCTTATCTAAAATAGGATAACGTAGCTTTTTATGATAATTTTTCATCGGAATCACAGAATATTTTGCCTGGACTTCATTTTTCAACCATTTTTCACCATTCACCATTTTTCCATATTCTCCTATCGTTAAACCATACACAACAGGAACTTCATGCATTCCTACAAAACTTGCCCATTTTTTCTTTAAAACAGGACCGTCTGTATAGCCATCATGTGGATTAGGTCTATCTAAAACCATAATTTCCACATTATTTTCTGCTCCTGCTTCCATTAAATAAGTCAGCGTTGAAATATAGGTGTAAAATCTCACTCCAACATCCTGAATATCAAAAACGACAATATCAATCCCTTTCAATTGTTCCGGTTTAGGTTTTTTATTGTTTCCATATAAAGAGACGATTGGGATTCCTGTTTTCACATCTACTCCATTTTTCACCTTTTCACCTGCATCCGCATCTCCTCTAAAACCATGTTCGGGAGCGAAAATTGACTGAATTTTAACACCATTTTTAACTAAAAAATCCACTAAATGCGTTCTATCACTCATAAGACCCGTCTGATTCGTAACAACTCCGATTGTTTTGTTTTTTAACAACGGAAGATAAAGTTCCGGCTGGTCGGCTCCGGTTCTGAAATCAATCTTATCTTGAGTCTGAGAAGAATATTGATTGAATACTCCTAAAAAAATTAGGCAAATAAGAAGTAAATTTTTAATTTTGAAATCTAAATTCATAAGCTTGAAATTTCCTTTATATTTCTCTAGAAAAATAGCGTTTTCCAAAGATAACAAAAATAATCTCTCGAGGATTATCATCTTCATTGGCAGACTCTCTGTAGCTTTGGGGATTATTGTCTCTTTAATTACAGTTTCTACAGGTTTTGGTTCTAAGAAAGCAATCAAGGAAAGACTGGCGGATTTCAGTGGGCACATTACGATAAAGTCCACAAAATCCAACTCATCTTACAACACTTCAATTCTTGACAATCAGGGATTGGAACTTCAAAAAATAAAGGATCTTCCTGACGTGGCAAGTATACAAAAATATGCTACCGTGACAGGAATTATGCGTAATGAACATAACTTCGCCGGAATTATTTTTAAAGGAATCGGAAAGGATTTTGACAGTTTACGTTTCAAAAAATTCTTGATTGAAGGACGTACTCCTATCGTAACCGAAGTAGGCTACAATCATGGAGTCACTATTTCACAAAAAATTGCCAATGATCTTCATTTGAAGCTGAAAGACAGTATTGTTACCATATTTTCTAAGGTTGATCAAAAACCAATTTACAGAAAATTTGAAGTTGTAGGGATTTATAAAACCGACATTAAAATGATTGATGAACAATTCGTTATTGGAGGAATCAATCATGTAAGAAAAATTCAGGATATGAAACCTGATGAAGTTGGCGGAATCGATATTTTCCTGAAAGATGTAAATGATATCGACAAAGATTATCCTGAAATTGAGAAATTAATCGGGTACAAAAATTACGCTGAGAAAGCAACGGAGAAATTCCCTCAAATCACTGATTGGATTAGTATTTACGATACCAATATTGCTCTTATCATCATCATCATGTTGATCGTAGTAATTATCAATATCATTATGGTTCTTTTAATTCTTATCATTGAAAGAACAAACTCGATTGGTTTGCTTAAAACTTTGGGAGCAAGTAATTCTCAGATCAGAGCGACTTTTATTAATTACACCTTAATTATTATGATTCCTGGGCTTTTGTATGGAAATGCAATTGGTCTTGGACTGATTTTAATTCAGAAGTTTTTTGGTGTGATCAAGCTTAACCCTGAAAACTATTATGTAAGTACTGTTCCTGTTGATTTGAACCCGCTTGCTATTATATCTATTTCTGTAGGGATTTTATTTATTTCCGGATTGGCTTTAATTATTCCTAGTTATTTAATCAGTAAAATTTCGCCTGTTAAAGTAATTAAATACAACTAATTGTTGTTGTAAATTCTGCATTTTTAATAATGATTGACTCTCACTCATTCATTATTCCATAACTTTATATTCATCTGGATAACATTTAAAAACCTTATCTTTGCAAGGCTTATAAGACATTTATGAAATACGCAAAAAATATTCTTGAAACTATAGGAAATACACCATTAGTAAAGCTTAACAAAGTTTTAGGGGAAGATTTTCCGGCATTAGTTTTAGCAAAAGTTGAGACTTTCAATCCCGGAAATTCTGTAAAAGACAGAATGGCTCTTAAAATGATTGAAGACGCAGAAAAAGACGGAAGATTAAAACCTGGAGGAACCATCATTGAAGGAACTTCCGGAAATACAGGGATGGGATTAGCTCTTGCTGCAATCATCAAAGGGTACAAATGTATTTTTGTAACCAATTCTAAACAATCAAAAGAAAAATGTGACATCCTTCGTGCTGTTGGAGCTGAAGTTATCGTTTGTCCTACAGACGTAAAACCTACAGATCCTCGTTCTTATTATTCAGTTTCAAAGAGATTGGCTAAGGAAACGGAAAACGGATGGTACGTAAATCAATATGATAATTTATCGAACAGAGCGGCTCATTACGAGTCTACAGCTCCTGAAATCTGGGAACAAACAGAAGGAAAACTAACTCATTTTGTAGTAGGAGCCGGAACAGGAGGTACCATTACAGGTTGTGGAAAATTCTTCAAAGAAAAAAATGCTGATATTAAAGTAATTGGTGTTGACACATACGGTTCAATCTTAAAAGAAATTCACGAAACTGGAGAAGTTAATTTAGGAAATGCTTATACATACATCACAGAAGGAATTGGTGAAGATATTCTTCCTGAAAACTATGATATGTCTGTGATTGATCACTTTGAAAAAGTAACAGATAAAGATGGAGCTGTGTACGCTAGAAAACTAGCTAAAGAAGAAGGGATCTTCTGTGGATATTCTGCAGGAAGTGCCATTGCTTCTTTGGTTCAGATGAAAGATCAGTTTACAAAAGATGATGTTATCGTTGTTCTTCTTCACGATCACGGTTCAAGATACGTTGGAAAGATCTACAACGACGAATGGATGAAAGAAATGGGTTGGTTAGATTAATCAACTTTTCATTATAAAAATAAAACTCAGAGTATTTTGCTCTGAGTTTTTTATTTATTCCTTGATATTTTGCTTTAAAACCTGTTTTAAAATATTATAATCTTTCTCACTCATCGATTTTCTGGGGAACATATAACTGTATTTTCCTTCAACGGTAATAAACTCATTGTTGCTATCGAAATATTCGAAATCTTTCCATTCGCTGGTTTCTTTTTCATCATCAATATTGACTGTAAAGAAATTTTGGTCGAACGTAATTTCATAAATCTTACAGTTTTCAAGTTTGGTCAAATAACGATTCACCTGTTTTTTCCATCGTGAAACTTTATTAATACTTACTGAAAGAAAAACCGCACACAGCAAAAACAAAAAGCTTGCAAAGTATAAAATTCCAAATTTTTCTTTGGTAAAATCATCTTTAAAGAAAAACATAATCAGTAAAATCAATCCCACAACAATCGTCGTCACTGTTCTTCCTCTCGTGGTTGATGAAAAAAACAAACTTCCCTGACTTCCACTAAAATATATTTCCTCGAAATCTGGCCTTTTAGGTTTTAAAACAATCACTTTTTCTTCACTCATATGTATTAATTTTTCTCACAGCCTACAAAGCTAAACGAAATAGTCTGAATTTTGAATAAAACCCTTTAAAATCTATTTATTTTTCAAACTTCTTCTCACTTCTCTCCTTTCACTTCTTACTTCTAAATATCTTCATATTCACCACTCATCGCCGAAAGCTTATTCATCAACTCACGATTTCTTTGTTTTAAATCCTCCATTTTTTGAAGCATATCATGAATCACTTCCAACCCGGGAAGATTGATCTCCAGATCGTAATGCCAATTCGCAAATCTTTCAAAAGATGGCAGATCTTCATACATCAGATACCGAATTTCATTCTCCATTTGAATTTTAAGTAAACCGGAATCCACCAATTCATCAAAAAAAGTGATTTCAATATTGTATATTTTTACGAGCTCTTCTCGCGATATTCTTTCACTCATGGCTTAGGAATTTTTAAGTTGTTCAAAAAGTTCTTTCTGCTTTTCAGTAAGGTTGGTTGGTAATTTCACTTCATACGTCACAAATAAATCACCAAATTCACCATCTTTTTTATATACTGGAAAACCTTTTCCTTTCAATCTCACTGTTGTCCCGCTTTGTGTTTCAGGTTTTACTTTTAGGTTTACGCTTCCGCTCAATGTATTTATTTTTACATCTCCTCCTAAAACGGCTGTATAGAGATCAATCGAAACTTTCGTTTTCAGATCATCTCCAATTCTTTCATAATCCGGATCAACAGCAATATTAAAAGTGATATATAAATCTCCATTCGGACCGCTATTAAATCCGGGATTTCCGTGACCTTTCAATTTGATTTGCTGCCCGTCATACACTCCAGCCGGAATAGTAATTCTTACTTTTTTACCATTAATATCAAAGGTTTGCTGATGAGTTGTTGCTGCGTCTTTTAAACTCAAATTCAATTCTGCATGTACATCCTGTCCTTTGAATTTCCCTGAAGCACTTCCTCTCGAGCTTCTTCCGAAACCACCTCCTGCTCCACCGAACATATTTTGGAAAAAATCTGAAAAATCTTCACCTTCTCCAAAATCCGCACCCGAAAATCCGCCTCCAAAGTCACCACTCTGACTTTGATATTGTCTTTGTTGCTGTTGCTGAGCTTTTTCGTATTCTTCACCATGCTTCCAGTTTTCACCGTATTTATCGTATTTTTTACGATTTTCAGGATTGCTGAGCACTTCATTTGCTTCGTTCAGCTCTTTGAATTTTCTTTCAGCTTCTTTGTCGTCGGGATTTAGATCGGGATGTAGCTTTCTTGCTAATTTTCGGTAGGCTTTTTTAATGTCATCTTGCGTTGCATTCTTATCTACGCCTAAAATTTTATAGTAATCTATATAAGCCATAGAAACGTTTTTACCCAAATTTAAGGAATTTATGAATGAAATTAATATAACTGAATGTTAAAAATAAACCTATCTTTGATTAAAAAGCACCACATGAAAGAAGTGTTGAAAAACTATTCAGGAATCATCCTTTTATTGTTTGGAATCGCCGTTGGAAGCATTATTGGAATCATTGCTCCAAATATCGTTAATTACATCAAACCATTAGGTGATATTTTCCTGAATCTGCTTTTTGTGAGTGTAGTTCCGTTGGTATTTTTCGCCGTTTCCAATTCTATTGCCTCCTTAGAACAGCAGTCCAAATTCGGAAAGATCATGGTGACAATGGCTTTTACCTTTCTGTTTTTTATTTTAACAGCCGCTGTTTTTACCATTTGTGCGGTCTATCTATTTCCCGTTTCAGGAGTATCCGGAAGCTCAGAAGCTATAGAGGAAGCCGCCAATAGTGACAGTTGGGGAAACCGAATTGTAGGATTTTTTACGGTTGGAGAATTTACACAGCTCTTTTCAAGGCAAAATATGCTCGCTCTTTTGATTTTCGCTTTCATGACGGGATTTTCCGCTAGAAAAGCAGGAGAAAAAGGACAGGTTTTCAGATCGTTTATTGCTTCAGGTTATGAAGTAATGAAAGAATTACTTCTATTAATTATGAAAGTTGCTCCGATTGGTTTGGGAGCTTATTTCGCTTATCAGGTTGCGACTTTAGGGCCTCAGCTTTTCGGATTTTACGCTAAACCTTTAGGATTGTATTATATCGCAGGCGTTGTTTATTTCTTGGTATTTTTTTCACTGTATGCTTTTATGGCAAAAGGTCAGAATGGAGTGAAAAGCTTTTGGACAAACGCGATTTATCCGACTTTAACCGCTTTAAGTACCTGTAGCAGCTTCGCAACCATGCCTGCCAATTTACAAGCTGCAGCAAAAATTGGAGTTCCAAGCCAGATTTCAAATATTGTAATTCCGATTGGAACGACTTTACATAAAAATGGATCTTCGATGTCTTCGATTATTAAAATTTATGTTGCTTTTTTAATTATCGGAAGAGATTTTTTTGATCCGATGAATTTGCTTTTAGCATTAGGAATCACAGTCTTTGTAAGTATTGTTGCCGGCGGAATCCCGAATGGCGGTTATATTGGTGAAATGCTTATGATTTCTGTTTATAAATTACCTCAAGAAGCTATTCCGGCTGTGATGATTATCGGAACTTTAGTTGATCCTTTGGCGACTGTTTTAAATGCAGTTGGACAATTAGTCGCTTCTATGTTTGTGAGTCGGTTTGTGAAAGTTTAATTTGCCCCAAAATAAATTGCATCAATATTTTGTGCTAATTTTTTCTACTGTTTTTAAACTCGAACATCTGCGTTATCTGCTAAATCTGCGTGAGTTTTCATTTTTTTCGTCTCGCAGATTTTGCTGATTGAGCAGATTATTATTCACTTCGCTTCACAGGTTCCAAATTTTCAAGTTCTTCAGGAGTGAAAAGCCTGTAATTGACCTTAAAAGTTTTTCCTAAAGGTGTTTCCAAAGAAAATCCGCCTGGTCCGAAACCATCCACAACGTCTAATGTAAAATGTGAATATTTCCAGTATTCGAATAGATCTCGATCGATCCAAAATTCGTGGTTATTAATGGTTCCGATCATTGCATCGTTCATTCTTGGGTAGAATCCTCCTTTTTCGAAACATTGGGGTTGCGTACCTTCACAGCAGCCTCCTGCCTGATAGAACATGAGATCTCCGTATTTTTTTTCTAGGTCCCAGATTACTTCCAATGCTTTTTCGGTTGCTGAGAGACGAGATATTTTGGTTTGCATAACTTTTCTTTTTTTATTTAATGTTCTTTTGTCTTGAAACAAAAGAACCAAAAATTCAAGACTTGGCAACTCCGGCTAAAAATGAATTTCGTTCTCTAAAAATTCTAAAACTCGCGCGAATTTAATAGTTGTTATTCGACTCAAAATTCATGTCGCGCTCAAACAGTAGAATTTTCTTTACGTTCACAAAAATCATTTTCTTAACGCCTCCGTTTCCTAAGTCATTTTTAATACAAATTTTCAAAAGAATTTTGTCATTCAGAGCGTAACTAAGTGAAGCGTGGAATCTAGGTCGACTAGATTATTTTAAATATTTTGCTTAGATTCCTACGGAATGACAAACACTCTGGATCATTTTTCTCTTTTTGGGATTGCTTCGTCGCTTCGCTCCTCGCAATGACAAACTTTATTTCATATATAAAGTTAAAAAAGTTCGGCGAAATGAAATTTCGCCGAACCTAAAAAACTCATCACAATTTAATTTGAACCGGCAATATCGAGAACGATTCTACCATCAATCTGCCCTTTTTTCATTTTGTCAAAAACATCATTGATGTCTTCTAATTTTGCAGAGGTTACCGTTGCTTTCACCAATCCTTCATTCGCAAAGTCCAAAGCCTCCTGAAGATCTTTTCTTGTTCCGACAATTGAACCTCTTACGGTAATTCTTTTCAAAACAGTTTCGAAAATTGGTAATTCAAACGAACCCGGTGGAAGCCCATTTAAAGCGAGTGTTCCTTTTCGTCTCAGAACATCAATTCCCTGTTTAAAAGCAATGGGAGAAACCGCCGTAATCAATGCGCCGTGCATTCCGCCGACTTCTTTATGAAGATATTCTCCAGGATCTGTGTTTTTTGCATTGACTACTAAGTCTGCTCCCAATTTTTTCGCCAAATCTAATTTATCATCCGCCACATCAATCGCTGCTACATGCATTCCCATCGCTTTTGCATATTGTACTGCAACGTGTCCTAATCCTCCAATTCCTGAAATAGCCACCCATTCTCCAGGTTTTGTTTCGGTTTCTTTTAAACCTTTATAAACCGTTACTCCTGCACAAAGAATCGGTGCAATTTCTAAAAAATTAACATCGGATTTCAAATGCCCTACATATCTTGAATCTGCAATTACATATTCTGCAAAACCTCCATCTACACTATATCCTCCATTTTTCTGAGCTTCACAAAGGGTTTCCCAACCTGTAATACAATAATCACAGCATCCGCAAGCTGAATACAACCACGGAACTCCTACCGCATCACCTTCTTTCACCTGAGCTTCGGGTCCGCAAGCAACCACAATTCCTACTCCTTCATGTCCGGGAATCAGAGGCATTTTAGGTTTTGCCGGCCAGTCACCATCAACAGCATGTAAGTCGGTATGGCACACTCCACACGCGATAACTTTTACCAATACTTCATATCTTCCAGGTTCTCTCACGGGAACTTCTTCGATTTTCAGGGGTTGTCCGTAACCTTGGACAACTGCAGCTTTCATTGTTTTTGGAATCATATTTTGATTTTTTGTGTTAGTTTTTAGTTTGGTTTTTGATCTTTTTCAATTGATGTTTTTTTAACGCAAAGGGCGCAAAGACTTTTTTGCCAATTAGGCTGTGTATTTTTAAGTTCGCAAGGGCGTTTAGCTAAGACTGCAAAGATTTTTCTCACGTTTTTTTGAACCTTGACAAGGCTCATGAAGGCATAAAATCTCCTACTCACTCGAAAATTTCGGATAAGGGCAAATATTGTTTGCGTGAGGGATAGAAAGGGTCTCGTTTGAAAAACGAGAGTGCGAAGCACCGAAACGAAGTGAAGCCCTGGATAGCCCGACCGTTTTTCCCCATTGCCGAGATGGGGAAAACGGGCACGCCCTAATATTTAAAAATTAAAAGAAACCTAATTTGTTTTTGTTGTATGAAATCAACATGTTTTTAGTCTGACGGTAGTGATCCAACATCATTTTGTGGTTTTCACGACCGATTCCTGACTGTTTGTACCCTCCGAAAGGTGCTCCTGCCGGATAAGAATGATACTGGTTTACCCAAACTCTACCTGCCTGAATCTGACGCGGAACATTGTACAACTGATGCGCATCTCTCGTCCAAACTCCTGCTCCAAGACCGTAAATGGTATCGTTTGCAATTTTGACCCCTTCTTCTTCATCTTTGAACGTGGTAAATGCCAACACAGGTCCGAAAATTTCTTCCTGGAAGATTCTCATTCTGTTGTTTCCTTTGAAAATTGTTGGCTGGATGTAATATCCGTCTTCAAGACCTTCTCCTACATTGTTTACATCTCCGCCAACAAGAACTTCTGCCCCTTCTTCTTTTCCTAAATTGATATAAGAAAGGATTTTATCTTTTTGAATCTGAGAAGCCTGAGCTCCCATCATCACTGTTTTATCTAATGGATTTCCGACTTTTATCGCTTTTACTCTTTCGATAACTTTTGCGATGAAAGCGTCTGCAATGTCTTCCTGAACTAATAGTCTTGAAGGACACGTACAGATTTCTCCTTGATTTAAAGCAAAAAGAACTGCTCCTTCAATGGCTTTATCTAAAAATTCATCATCTGCATCCATTACCGAACTAAAGAACACGTTTGGAGACTTTCCTCCTAATTCCAATGTTACCGGAATAATATTTTCTGTCGCGTACTGCATCACCAAACGACCTGTCGCCGTAGAACCTGTAAATGCTGCTTTTGCCACTTTAGGATTGGTTACTAATGCTCTTCCCAATTCTGCTCCAAAACCGTTTACGATATTTACCACCCCATCCGGAAGCAAATCTCCGATGATTTCCATTAATACCATGATAGAAATAGGTGTACTTTCAGCTGGTTTTAAAACTACACAGTTTCCTGCTGCCAAAGCCGGAGCCAATTTCCATACTGCCATTAAGATAGGAAAGTTCCAAGGGATGATTTGGGCGATCACTCCAAGCGGTTCGTGAACGATAAGAGAAACCGTATCTTTATCCAGTTCGTTATGCGAACCTTCTTCTGCTCTTATTACCGAAGCAAAGTATCTGAAATGATCAACCGCTAAAGGTAAATCTGCTGCTAATGTTTCTCTTATTGCTTTTCCGTTATCAATTGTTTCAACCGTTGCTAAATATTCTAAATTCTGCTCGATTCTGTCAGCAATTTTATTTAAAATAATACTTCTTTCTGTAGAAGAAGTGTCTTTCCAGGTTTGAAATGCTTTTTCAGCTGCATTTACCGCCAATTCCAAGTCTTCTTTTGAAGAATGAGCTGCCTGTGTAAAGTTTCTTCCATCTACCGGAGAAACAACGTCAAAATACTGTCCGTTTACAGGTGCTGTAAATTGTCCGTTAATATAGTTATCGTATCTGTTTTTGAATTCAGGCCACTGTAGTAAAGTCCCTGATTGTTGTTGTGTTGTAGTGCTCATATTTGTATAGTTTTAATTTTTCTGTAAAGCCAAATTACACTTACCTATGACATTCGTATAGCACAATCGTACAAAAAAACTTCAAAATCGTACAGACTGCAAACTTTATAATTTCATTAACAGTAATGTAAGTTGATAATTTTCTATATTTGAGTAAGCAGGCAATAAAAAATGTTTAGAAATGAACAATAACAAGATTTTATTAGAAACTCCTGAATTAAAAAGGGAAAATCAGCTATTACACTTAGTTGAAAATCAGACAAAATTCAATCTAAACAATTGTGAATTTAGCATTTATGAAACTCACAAAGCCGCTTTTGACGTAAAACTGCATTTTGAAACGATTGCATTTACAGCCATGCTTCGTGGGAAAAAGCATATGAAACTGGATAATAAGACGAATTACTTTGATTATTATCCTGGAGAAAGTGTACTTGTATCACCTGGAGAGACCATGGTTATTGATTTTCCTGAAGCTGACGAAACTCCATCACAATGTATTTCTTTGAGCCTAAATCCTGAATTTATTGAAAATTCTCTGAATCATTTGAATTACCATCTTCCCAAAGTAGACGAAACTTCCCGCTGGAATATTGAACTGGATGAATATTTTCTGTTTAATAATCAGTCTTTAGCTTCAGCTACCAACAATATCATGAGAATTGCGATGGATGATAATTCACAAAAAGATATTATGGCAGATTTTGCCTTAAAGGAACTTTTGATCCGGTTGATGCAGACTCAGGCGAGAAGCATGGTGGAAAAGAATATTGCTAAAAATAAATCTAGAATTGGTTTTGCCGTAGATTATATCAAAAAAAACCTTCATCAAAAGCTATCGATTGATAGTATTGCCAAGATGGCTTATGTGAGCAAGTCTAATTTCTTTAAAATGTTTAAAGATGAACTGGGAACTTCTCCAAATGATTTTATTTTGCAGGAAAGAATCAATCGTGCTAAAGAGTTATTAGCAAGTCAGAACAGTATTAAAGAAACGGCTTATCAGACTGGTTTTTCAGATACTAATTATTTTACAAGAGTGTTTAAACAATTGGTTGGAGTTACCCCAAAGAGCTATCAGGATAAGATTTTGTTTTTAGAATAAAAAAACACCTCAACAATTGAGATGTTTTCAAATTTTATTATTGGTTTGATTACCCTTGGTAACCGTAATACCTTGCTCCTTTCAAAACAGGGCTTTCCAATTCTACCGATTGTAATCCGAAACCTTTATAATTTTCATTAACAGATTTTTCCAATTTCTTTCTGTGAAGTTTTTCATAGGTATCAAAATCAATTGCGGTTCTGTTTTTTAAGCCTTCAAATAAATCCCATTTTGCCACCACATTTTTCCAGTTTTCAGAAACTTTTCCGGCAAAGACTTTAGATTTGGAACCACTTCCATACCCTAAAAATCCAATTTCCTGACCTTTTAATTCTTCATTTTCATTAAATGAGGTCTGTAAAGCAGAAAGTAAAGCCATAAAAATAGAAGCGGTATACATATTTCCGATCTCTGAAGAAGCTCTTTGAGATTTTTCAATTTTGTCATTAATAAACTGAATATAGCCTTCAGATTTTGCTACTGCTTTTTGTTCTTCGGGAGTCTCATAAGAAAGTTCATTTTCTAAGCTGTAAATCTCAGTAAAAACTCTCTTCCCATGAAATGCGTAAGGAAGATGGAAGATAAGATATTTCCAAGCTTCATAAGGTTTATTTTCGCCTGTAATTTCTTTATAATGATTGTATGCTTCTCTAATCCTGTCCTGATAACATTGGTTTGAATATTGACCGTCAAAAACAGGTTCATCCGTAAAGATTTCAATTTTCTCCGGAAAATTTTCTGGCGTATTGGTCAAATCTTCTTTTTTGAAATGACGTCTCGGTTTGAAAAAGTCAAAAACACTTTCTGTCGCGACTCCCCAATTGTTTTCAATTTCAATTAAATCCGGTTTTGACGACACTAAAACTGACACCGCTCCTCCTCCTTGCGTATATTCACCTGAAGAAGCCAGCTCATATTTTGCATAATCACTTGCGATTACTACTGCTTTTTTGTCGGGATTAACTCTCACAAAATCTAAAGAATTGTGAAGCGCATCTACTGCTCCGATACAAGCAAACGTCATATCGACTACATCACAGTTTCTAAAACATCTTTCTCCAAATTCTGCTTCCAACACTTTTTCAACCATCTGCATCGCATAAGAAGCCGTTGGTTTTGCCGCATCTAAAGCACTTTCCGTTCCAAGATAAATTCTTGCTATTTCTTTTGGATTGATATTATAGTCTTTGATGAGTTTCAACAAAGCTTCTGCTGCAAAAGTTGCTGCGTCTTCGTGAACATCAGGAAATCCCATTTTATGCAATCCCAACCCTTTTTCCAGCTTTGCCGGTTCTATTCCTCTTTTTTCTGCTAAATCCTTAATTTCCAAATATAAAGAAGGCACATAATAGCTTGCAGCCTCAATTCCAAAAGTCATATTATTTTAATTTTTATACGAATTTAAAAAATGTAAACGTTTAATTAGTCATAGTTTTTGCTAAATATTTAAAATTTTTAACAAAAAAAGGTAAGTCATAAAATTTTCAGCCATTTTTTTATCCAAAATTCTGAATCTTATAAATTATTTAAAAAGCACCTCTAAAAAGAGATGCTCCGACTAATAAAAAATTCTATGTAGTATTTTTTATTTTTTTATCATTTTATATGTTTTTATTTCGCCCGTGTCTGTTTTTCCCGTAACAATATACATTCCACTATTTAAAGCAGATACATTTACACTTCCCTGGTTCGCTTCAACTCTGTTCGTCTGAATTTTTTTCCCGGCTCCATCATAAATATTGATTTCCTGTATTTTTTCATCACTGGTATAATTCAGCACCTCTTTTGCAGGATTGGGATAATACTTAACAGATCCTCTTGATAATTTTGAGATATCATTCGTACTTAGTAAATCATCATTACTTATTACCACATTATCTATTAGTGTAGAATATCCCTGAGCATTTTCACATTCTATCGCAATCTGATAAATATTTGGCGGCATTCCCATATTTCCAAAAAGGAACCAAGAACTCAAAGGTGGCTGAAACTGCATATGCAGATTCCATGCACCTGTAGCAGAAAATCTATAATAAATTTTTATAAAGTTTGCATTTCCGTTCTGTTGAGGGTTAATAATATAAACGCTCAACTTCGGCGAGGTAAGATTAGCAGTATTAAATGGAGGACTTACGAGCTTTGTTTTATCAGCAGAAGTAGTATTTGCTGGAAAATTAGCAAACTTAGTTCCTGCAAAGGCTGTCACTCCTACACTACCGGTCGTTGCAGCAGAAGCAAAAGTCCAGTCTACAGTATTCGTTTCGTGTATTTGTGTCCAGCTTGCTCTTGTTGACGAGCTATCTTCAAAAGTTTCGGTCCATGGAAATGTAGAAATCTGAGCATTCAATCCAATTGTAAAAGACATGAATAAAAAAGAAAAAAAATGACGATTCATCACAATTCTAAAAAATAGATTCGTTTTCATTATTAGTTATTTAAGTGTTAAATTCACAACAAATGTATATATTTATAATTATAAA
This sequence comes from Chryseobacterium taiwanense, assembly GCF_000813825.1. GTDB lineage: Bacteria > Bacteroidota > Bacteroidia > Flavobacteriales > Weeksellaceae > Chryseobacterium > Chryseobacterium taiwanense. The sequence continues at coordinate 275,297 of NZ_JWTA01000005.1, read as the reverse complement.
AATAACATAATTAACAAATAATTAATATTAAATCAATATTCAAATCAAAACAAAAATGAAAAATAAACAAAAAAACCACTATAAAAATAGTGGTTATCATAATTCTAAACAAAACCTTATCTTTGATATTATTTGAAATCTTCAATCGCTTTATTAATCACATCAATCTGCTTATTGATACTATTAGCGCTTTGCGGAGTCTGTTTTAATAGCTCCATTTTTTTATTCAACCCATCTTTTAACATCTGAGTTATCATCATTTTTGCCTGTGGGTTATCTCCAATCTGTCCTTTCGCATGCCCCAGCATTTTTGTAATACTTTCTGTCGCTTTCAAATTATCAGAACTCATGATCCAATTGTATCCTTCTTCTGCAGATTTTCCTAATTCAGGATTTTGGAATTTAACAAAAGGATAGAAAGCTGCCACCTGAGCAATATTTGACATTTGAGAAGTCACTTTATTTTTAACGATAATTGGTAACAATTTCTCCAATAATTTATCAGAAGCTCCTTCCAAATCAATTTTATCCGCTAAAGAACTTGCTCTTGAAGGATCAACATCAATAATCGCACTTACAGAATTCGCTTTCACAGCATTTGAAACTGCATTTAGTCCTTTTTCAAAAATAGGAAGGTATTTTTTATCTTTTGTTTTTGCCAACGCTGAAATTGCCGCTGCCTGAACCAATGTTTTTGGATCGTTGGTAGCCAGTTTTTCAGCTTCAGCACCCATCGCCTTGAATTGTTCTGCATTGGATAAATCCATTGTCTTTAAAGCTCTCATTCTTACCCTGAAGAAAGGATCTTTGATCGCAGCTATCAATAATTTGGTTGCTGCAGGACTTTTTCCTACCTGATCTTTAATACCGTTTAATGCATCATATCTGCTCTTGAATTCTTTTGAGCCTAAGTATTGCATTAAATTTTGTTCAGGAGTCTTTTGATCAGTAATATCCGCCAACAACACTCCATCTGCATTGATATTTACCAAATCTGCATTTTTAGAAACATCAAAATTGAAGGTATTTTTTGCCGTCGCATTTACCCAAACATTATATCTTTTAGGTTTTCCGTTATCGTATACATCGATCGCTAAAGGGAACTGGAATGGCAATTCCTGAGTCTGTTCAATAACCACCGCAATTTGCTTTTTAACAGGTTCGAAAGTATAAGAATACTTAAGCTTCGGGTTTCCGCTTCCGAAATACCATTGATTAAAGAACCAATTCAGGTCTTTACCAGAAACTTTCTCTAAGGATAATCTTAACTGATGCGCTTCTCCGTTTTGATATTCATACGTTTTCAGATAGTCATTTAATCCTGCAAAGAAAGCATCATCTCCTAAATAGTTTCTCAACATATGAAGAATCCCTCCTCCTTTTTGATAGGTTACCAAATCAAAAACATCTTCACGAGAATCATAATCAAATCTCACTAAGTGTTTATCGAAATTCCCCGGCGTTGTAAGATACATATTGACATCCATCATCTGATGGTAGTCCGCCTGATCTTTTCCGTACTTGTATTCATTCCAAAGGTATTCTGAATAGTTTGCAAAAGATTCATTCACAGTAAGGTTACTCCAGCTTTCCGCTGTTACTAAATCTCCAAACCATTGGTGGAATAATTCGTGAGCAATGGTATCTTCCCAAGTGTTTTCATCGATCAGTTGCCCCGGTTTTTGTAGAATATCACTTCCATGAAGGGTGGCTGTAGTATTTTCCATAGCCCCACTCACATACTCTCTTCCTGAGATTTGTGCATATTTTGACCAAGGATAATCGTACCCTAGTTTTTTAGAGAAAAACTCGATCATTTCCGGAGTATTTCCGTAGATCTGTTTTGCATACGGTTCGTATTCTTTTTCAATATAGTAATCAACCGCAATATTTCTCCATTTGTCTTTTACAATCGCATATTCACCTACTCCCATGAAGAAAAGATACGTAGAGTGTCTTTTATCCATCACCCAATGATCGGTTCTTAATCCATTAGCTTCTTTTTGAGAGTCTTTTAAAAGTCCGTTGGAAAGCGTTACATATTTATCAGGAACTGTCATATAGATTTCCTGAGTCGTTTTTTGGTTGGATTTATCAATGGTCGGAAACCAGGCAGAAGAAGATTCCGTTTCTCCCTGCGTCCAGATCTGAGTCGGCATATCCGGATCTTTTCCCTGAGCATTAATGAAATACAAACCTTTTGCATCGTTGATCGCCGCACTTCCTTCTTGTTTCACCTCACTTGGGCGCGCTGTATATTTGATATAAACCGTATAATCCTGATTTTTCTGATATTTTTTATCTAAAGTAATTTTCAACACATCGTCCTTATACTCATATTTCAAAGGAGATTTTTTACCATTTGTATCCAACGCTACTTCATGAATCAACATTCCTTTTGCATCAAGCGTCAATTCATTGGTAGGATAGAAAAACGGAGCTGCAGTCAGCCATTCTTCTCCATTCATCTGTTCTTTCTGATAGTCGAAATTTACTTTCAGCTTGGTATGTTTCAGTTCGGTTACTTTTGTATGGGTAGCTCTGTACACCTTTTCTCTGCCTGAAGTTTCGGTTTGCGCTGCTACATTTGTGGAAAAGAATATTCCACTCAAAAGAGCAATCGATAAAATGGCTTTTTTCATTAGTATTATTTAGAGTTATTTTTTTATTTAATATTGATTTGTTATTCTTTTGTGAATGTATTTTTCGTTCCTCTCTGTTTAATGTCAAACTGATTTTTCTCCGGATTAAAATCGATTCCGATTCCTGCTGCATCAAATTCAAAACTTGTATTTGAGGTCGCTTCCAAAGGAAATGCACTTTGTCCGGTTGCTTGCGCCATCAGTTTTTTATCTTTGATAAAAATATTAATTTTTAAAGGGATATCCTTACTCGAATAGGTACCTACATATTTCTGAAGTACATTCTCCGGAACCTCCACCGTTTTAAAACTTGGCATTGCAAAGTCTTTTCCTAAAGCCGTTTCAATCATTTTAATGGAAATCTCATTAGTATCCATGTTCGATTGATTGATATTAAAAGCCATTGCAACCTTTAAATCAGGAAAATAAAACAAAGCTGATCTGAAATTATCAATTCCTCCTGTATGACCAAATCCCCAGTATTGCTGAAATGGAACTTTCATCAAACCATACCCATAGTTATCAACAAAAGTTTTCATTTTTTCCAGACTTTCTTTTTTGATGAGTTTTCCCTGTTCTAATCCAAGAATAAAATTCAAAAGATCTCTTGGTGTCGAGATAATATTTCCCGCTCCAATCGGAATACTCATATCTGTTTCGGATGAAACTACATATTTCCCATTGGTAAAGTCGTAAGATTCTGCCTGATTTTTCGAAGGATCGATTTTCCCTCCTACTTCCGTTAAAGTCAGCTTTAATGGCTTTGTAATTTTATCTTTTATCAATTCCGCATACGACTTTTTGTACACTTTTTCAAGGATAAAGCCCAGCAAAATATAGTTTGAATTGCTGTATGCATATTTTGAACCCGGTTCAAAATCACTTGTATATTTTTTAATAATATTGACTAAGCTGCTTTCTGTCTGAGCTTTTGTATTATATTGTAAATATTCAGATTCATCGGTCAGATTATGAATTCCGCTTCTGTGCTGCAATAAATTTTCAATGGTAATTTTACTCGCATTAGGAATTTCAGGGTAAAAATCTGAAAGTTTTTTATCTAAAGAGATCTTCTTATCTTCGACAGCTTTCATAATCAGTACCGCTGTAAAAGTCTTGCTTATGGAACCTACACGATATTGTGTATTTACATTGGCTTTTTGCTGTTTTGCAGCATCTGAAAATCCGACCACTTTAATGAAAGTCGGACGATTGTCTTCTGCCAACGCAAAACTTCCCATTACTTTATGATGTACATAAAGGGAATCGAAATAATTACTTAGTTTTTCTTTTACATTATTTTGGGAAAATGCAACAGCAGAAACACTGATTGCAGAGAGTAGAAATAACTTTTTCAACATATTTTGAGATTTAATGAATAGGTAGTAAAAAAGTTAATTTTGTTACATATAAACACCTTTATTTAGTAGGATATTCACCTGGTAAAATCCCATTAGATTCTAATTCTTTTAAGATTTCATGATCATCACTGAAAAGAGTGTCTTTTTTCAGATAAGCAAGAATGAATTCTTTATTTTCAGAATTCCTGAACGACAATAATTCCGAAAGAAATATCTTCTTATTATAAGACAGAGAATCATTTTTAATCATTGCAATAAGTTCTTTTTGAATATCATCAGCATAATCTCCCTTATGCCAATGCGTAAGATATCTTATCGCATCCATACTATGATTGTTAAATGCCAACTCTTCAATTCGCTTTCTGTAATTCTTGGGATATATCCTATACCTAAACGCCTCCTGTAGAAGACTTCCCGGTGAATTCTGATTAAAGATAATCAGACTATCCAGCTTACGTAATTTGGAATCTGTTCTTACATTTTTTAAATCCAAAGAACGGTAATAAGCACTATACAAAGGTTCAGCAGGATTTTGATCTCCGATAATACAACCGTTCTGCGTATGAATGGTAGTGGTAAGGTTTAAGAATTTTTGAAAAATCTCTCCCAGAAGTTCAGGCTTCCTGTTCAAAAGTCCCACCGATGCATATACCGCAACGGTTTTATTCTTATTATTTAAAAGGGACACTAATTCGTCATCTGAAGCAGACTCCGTCAGTTTTTTAAAGTTTTCAAAATTTTCAGATTTCTCTTGACCTTTTCCTAAGACTCCGGTTTCGTAAGTATTGATTCCTGAAATCTGTTTTACGACACTCCTTAGATGCTGAGGAACTGCTACAGTGTCAAAAACAGCATCTTTAGTATTGTCAAAAACCTCTATTACATCTGTATAATCTACCTTCTTCTCTTTTTGACAATTAAAAAGAAAATTAGCAGACAGTATTAAAAATCCAAAACGGCAAATCTTCATTAAATCGCAACAGGTGCTTTAATCCCCGGATGCGGATCATAATTCTCCAATTTAAAATCTTCAAAATCAAAATCGAAAATAGATTTAATTTCAGGATTTAATTTCATGGTAGGAAGTGATCTTGGCTCTCTTGAAAGCTGTTTCTGAACCTGCTCAAAGTGATTGTTATAAATATGAACATCTCCAAAACTGTGAACATAATCTCCCACTTCCAAATCACAAACCTGCGCTACCATCATCAATAGCAAAGCATAACTTGCAATATTAAAAGGAACTCCTAAGAAAACATCTGCACTTCTCTGGTATAACTGTAGAGACAATTTGCCGTCTGCAACATAAAATTGAAATAATGCATGACAAGGCGCTAAAGCCATATTGGGGATTTCAGCCACATTCCAAGCAGAAACGATCAATCTTCTGGAATCAGGATTTTTTTTGATCTGATCAATAACTTCTGTAATTTGATCCACAACTTTTCCGTCTGCACCACTCCAGCTTCTCCATTGTGCTCCGTAAACAGGTCCTAAATTTCCGTTTTCATCTGCCCATTCGTCCCAGATCGAAACTCCGTTATCTTTTAAGTATTTAATGTTGGTGTCTCCTTTCAGGAACCAAAGCAATTCATAAATAATAGATTTCAAATGCACTTTTTTGGTCGTCACCATAGGAAAGCCTTTTGACAAATCATATCTAAGCTGGTATCCGAAAACACTTCTCGTTCCCGTTCCCGTTCTATCGGTTTTGTCTGTTCCGTTATCTAAAATATGTTGTAAAAGGTCTAAATAATTTTGCATTTTGAAAGCGATTTATAGTGTCCAAATTTAGAAAAAACTTAATGATTTTTTGTTATTGTAAGTTATAAAAAAAGCATTCATGGTGATGAATGCTTTCTATTATTTTGAAGTTCTTTTATTTAAAACAATAAGAACTCAGGGTTTAAATTGCTGTATATCCTCCATCAACAAGATAATATCCTCCTGTCATAAATGATGATTTATCAGAGCTTAAGAACAGAACAAGCTCTGCCACTTCCTGAGGTTTTCCCAGTCTTCCCATTGGATGCTTTGCAATCAGTGCTTCTTTCATATCTCCGCTTGCGCTTTCCAAAAGAGGGGTTTCAATATAAGCCGGACCTACTGCATTACAACGGATATTTTTTTGTCCGTATTCTGCTCCGATATTTTTAGTAAGACCTACCACCGCGTGTTTTGCCGAAGTATAAGCCGATGAAAGCGGCGCTGCCACCGTACCATGAATAGATGCAATGTTCACAATCACACCGCCTCCATTTTTATCCATTTGTTCCAATTCATATTTACAGCCATAGAAAACACCGTCTAAGTTTACACTTAATACTTTTCTCCAACTATCCAGACTGTAATCTCCAGTCAATTCCTGTTCGCCACCGATTCCTGCATTGTTACATGCAATATCCAACCTGCCGTATAGCTCAACTGTCGACTTTACCAATGCCTCTACTTCTTCTGCTTTTGACGTATCTGCTTTTACAAATGAAGCTTCCCCACCTGCTGATTTTATTTTTTCTACCGCTTCTTTTCCGTGCTCTTCATTAATGTCTGAAACAATTACTTTTGCTCCTTCTTTGGCATACGTTTCTGCAATAGCCAATCCGATTCCTGAGCCGGCTCCTGTTACAATTGCTACTTTATTTTCTAAAATTCCCATATTGATAAAATTTTATATTATTTATTACTTAAATACCTATCTACAATTTACGAAGAAACGGTATTATGTTTTAAAATTTTAACAATAAAGTTTTCTTAATTTTACACGAATTAAGTTAAATATTACAAAAACAATTCATAAAAATTAACAAATTATTCAAAAAGAAGAAAAAAGAATAAGATTTAAGGCATTTTATATTTTATGAAACAATTAATATTTCAAACCCATTTTTAATTTACCAAATCCCTTCAATAATCTGTTGGATATTATTGATGCTAAAGGTTTCTTTTTCTTTTTTCCCCAACATAGCTTTAATTAGTGGAGATTCTATTGAAACGGTCATAATTTTTTGACTTTCTACTATAATCTCACCCATTGAAACAGAGACATAAAACAATCCTTTATCGGTTTTTACCAAGGCTCCGTTTTGTACTTTTAAGGAAGGTTCTGAGGTAATTTTCTGAAGCAAAGCCTGCTGACTGAGTGCTTCATTGAGCTGTCTTGTAAGATTATTGATCTCCTGCTGAAGCATTTCCCGACCCGTCTCATACTTATCTCCCATAGAACTTTTGGTATCGTTATTTGAAGCTCTTGTTTCCGCTATCAACTTTTCAAAAGTATGAATCTTCTCTGCCGTTTTTATTTTTATAGTATCTAATATCTGTTGTTTATCCATTTTTCTCTCTTCAAAATTATTTCTCAAATACAGCATAGTCGGATACCTGGAAATTAAAATGTTTTCCTTGATTAAAATCTCTTTTGGAACCGTCAAAAACATTTACAAAGGCTCCGGACAAATAATCATCTTCAATCGTAAATTCAACCGGGTCTTTTGACATATTCAATACCACTAAAACCTCATCTTCCCCATTTTTCCTTACATAAGCAAAAATCTTATCATTTGCCGTTGTATTCAAAATATAGGTAGAAGCCGCAGGATCGCCTCCTCTTAAAGCCGGATTGGAAGATTTTAAGTTCAATAATGTTTTATAGAAGGCAGCATTCTGATAGTTATTCGTCCATTTAATAGGGTCTTTTTCAAAAAACTCCAGTCTTTTGTCATTAGGAAGCTCCTGCCCCGAATACAACAACGGAACCCCGTTCCAAGTAACTGAAAAAACCGCCATTGGCTTGGTGATAGCTCCATATTTTTCATATTCCGTTCCATTCCACGAGTTTTCATCGTGGTTTGACGTAAACCAGGCTCTCATAGAGCCATTACCAATTTTTGCATATTGTTCCAGTAAGTTTTTCAGATCGTGCAAAGGCTGGTTTTTATTGTAATAGTCATTCGAAGCATGCATCCACTTCCACGAATAGCTTGCATCAAATACTTTTCCGTATTCAGGATTTTCCAGTTCGTCAAATTCGCCCAGCCAGAAAAGAGGTTTTATGGTTTCGACTTCCGGTCTTGCCTGTTGCCAAAAATCTACTTCAACCCAAGATGCCAAATCACATCTGAAACCGTCTATATTGGTTTCTTTCACCCAAAACTTCATCGCATCAATCATTGCTTTTCTCATTTCCTGGTTTTTATAATCCAGTTCAATGATATCATCCATTCCGGACGCAATATGGAATTTCCCATCGGGATCTTTCAGATAAAATTCAGGATGCGTTTTAGTCCACACATGATCCCAACCTGTATGATTGGCCACCCAATCGATAATTACTTTAAAACCAAGCCTGTGAGCAGCATTTACCATGTGTTTAAAGTCTGCCATCGTTCCAAATTCCGGGTTGATAGAAACATAATCTGAAGCCGCATAAGGACTTCCCAAGCTTCCTTTTTTATTTTGCTGGGCAATAGGAGTAATAGGCATAAACCAAAGTGTTTTCACTCCCATCGCTTTCAGTCTCGGCATTTCCTTTTCAAATGCTCTGAAAGTTCCTTCTTCTGTATATTGTCTTACGTTTACTTCGTAGATATTCGTTGCATGCTTCCATTCTTTCGGAAAATCCATAGTGCTTTTATTTATATTTTGTGTCGTACAGGAAACCATTCCTATACCAATTATCGTCGATAAAATCCATTTTTTCATTTATCTATTTTTAACAAAAATAACGAATTGGGTGATAATAGCTATGAATCACAGTTGATAAATATTGTTAATAAAATGATTTTTCACTCGGTTTATTCAACAAAAAACCCTGAATTTTCATTCAGGGCTATATTATTTTTTCAGCTATTTTTATCTTTCATCGTCATTATCATCTTCATCATCAAAAGCATCATCATTGTAATCTTCTTCCTCCTCATCATCGAAGTTGTCATCATCTTCATCCGCAAAGTTGTTGCTTCCTCCTCCAAAATCATCATCAAAACCGAAATCATCCTCCATTAAAGGCATCGCCGATTTTTTCTTTGATCCTCCTGAAGCACCGTTTTTACTAGGAGCTTTTAAAGGAACGTTTCCAAATCTGTAAACAGTGATCGGGTAATTAACTCCTTTCGTTTCGTCAATAACTTCTACAAGTTCACAGAAAAATTCCCAAAGATCTAAAAGACCGTACTGAAACTGAGCTTTGTCTCCATTCTTTTCAAATGCCTCATCAATGTATACATCTGACATAATTTCGCCATCACCATCATCACTCATATCTTCTAATGGAACACTTTTTACTATTGTACCATCTTCCTCCAGCAAATTAAAAGTAGAAAGCTCTTCACCTTGCAGGCTGAATGCACTTTTAATTCCTAAATGTAAGTTCCATAGCGTCTGTTTTCCTTTAACTTCGATATCACGGAAAATATCTTCTTTCGCATCTAATATTACGCGGATTTTGTAAACCATATCAGTTTTTAAATTACTTTTTGCCTTTTTTATTATGATAAATCTCTGCTGCAAATATATAATAAATGACATGTGACAAAAAAATATTTCAGAATTTTTTAAAATATTTTTTTTTCTTACATTTTGCCGAAACTATTTACTTTTTTCGAGCATAAAACTGAACTTCGTTCCTTCAAGATATACACTTTCTACAGTAATGTTTTCGTTGTGAGCTTCCAGAATATGCTTCACAATCGCCAATCCAAGACCAGAACCGCCTTCTCTTCTGCTTCTGCTGGTTTCCACACGATAAAATCTTTCAAAAATTCTAGGCAGTAATTCTGATTTTATTCCCATTCCATTATCTATAACTTCAATAAGAACTTTATTTTTCAGAATGCTTGTTTTCACCACCACTTTTGCTTCCTGTCTGTTTGCATAGTGAATGGCATTGGAAATTAAATTGATAAAAACCTGAGATATTTTCTGCTTGTCTGCATCTACAAAAATCTGCGGATGCAACGTCTGAATCTGTAATGTGGTATTGCGCTTTTCAGCTTCAAGATCAAGCAAATCAAAAATCTCTTTAATAAGTAGATTGACATCAAATCTGGAAACAGTAAGATTGATCTCCCCCGCTTCAAGCCTGTTGATCATATCCAAATCTGTAACAATGGCAATCAGCCTTTCAACCGATTTATCAATTCTTTCTAAATATTTGTCACGGATCGTCAAATTATCGACTCCTCCCTCTCTTAAGGTTTCTACATATCCCTGAATGGAAAACAAAGGTGTTTTAAGCTCATGAGAAACATTCCCAATATATTCTTTGCGATAGCTTTCCATTTCTTTCATCATATCAATTTCAGTAACTTTCTGCTGATTGAGATCTGAAAAACGCTCTCCTAATTCTTTTATGGTAATATTCTCATCGTTGTCCTGAACAATTTCCTGAGGTAAGAGCTGAGAAAGCCCACGAACCTGCTTCTTTCCGTAATAGTTGAAAAGCAGTTCCAGGACCAGGTAATTGATAATGAAAATGAGAATCAGACAGATCAGTAATCCTATTTTGAAAAATGCAGTCTGATAATAAAGATCTTTCAGCCAATCAAAAATGATGACCAAAACGAACATCACCACTGTTAGTAAACAAGAGGTGGCGAGAGTAAGTCTGTAAAATTTCAATTTTACAAATATTTAATAATTAGTTGTATGTATAAAGATCTGGATTAAACAATAAGTTTATATCCAATTCCTTTTAAAGTCTGAATGGTGTTGATTCCTAATTTTTCTCTTAATCTACGAATATGAACATCGATGGTTCTTTCTCCTACAATCACATCATTTCCCCAAACTTTTTCAAGAATTTCTTCTCTTTTGAAGACTTTCTCTGTATTCGAGGCTAAAAGATACAACAAATCGAATTCTTTTTTCGGCAATAAAAACTGCTGTCCAGCCTTTGAAACTCTAAAATTGTCTTTGTCGATTACCAAATCTCCGATTTCAATCAGCTTGGCATTGTCTGAAACCTGAGAAGTCAGTTGTAATAAGGCATTCACTTTAGAAGTAAGAATTTTCGGTTTGATCAATTTTACAATATAATCATTGGCTCCTGCCTGAAAACCTGCCAATTGAGAAAACTCTTCACTTCTTGCAGAAAGGAAAACAATTAATGTTTTTTGAAGTTCTTTTACTTTACGAAGTTCCTGACAAGTTTCGATACCATCTTTTTCTGGCATCATTACATCTAATAAGATAAGATCCGGGATAATTTCTTTGGCTTTGTCAATTCCTTCGTTACCATTGGTAGCGGTATAAATGTCGTAGCCTTCTTTTTCTAAATTGTAAGACAGAATCTCTAAAATATCCAGTTCATCGTCTATTAAGAGGATTTTCTTTTGGTTCATTTCTAATTTTTACGAGTCAAAGTTAATAATTTTTAAATCACAGATTAACAAATCACACATCGTTCACATAAAGTTAACAAATATATCCTTTTCTTAATGTTTAGTTAAGAAAAATTTAAATTTTACTAAACCATTTACCCCGGCAATCTTTTATTCCTTTGCACCGAAAGAATATAGTAAAAAAGAAATGAAAATTAATAAACTTAGTGTTGCAGTCTTATTCTTATCTGGATCTGTATTTTATGCTCAAGAAATAAAAAAAGACACAGCAAGTAAAGAGAAAAAAATTGAAGGCGTAATCATCCAAGGAAGCAGTAGCAAAAAAACTGAGACTGCAGTATTAGGAGAACAAAAGAAAGCGATTATTCAAAAACAAGCTGTAAGTGCTGAAGAAATTTCCAGAAAAGGAATCTCCAATGTAGAACAAGGTCTTACTAAGGTAACAGGAATCACTACAGTAGAAGGAAGAGGACTTTTCGTAAGAGGTTTGGAAGAAAGATACAATTATTTATTAATTAATGGTCTTGGTTCACCTTCAAACAATCCATTTCAAAAAATCATTGCTTTAAAACAGTTTCCAACAGACGTTGTAGGTAAACTGAACATCTATAAGACTTTTAACTCAAATCTTTACGGAGATTTTGCAGGAGCTACATTTGATATTGAAACTTTAACAATTGACAAATCTTTTTCTAAAATAGAATTTGGTATTGGAGTAAATACTTTAAGTACTTTCAGAGATAACTTTAAAGTGGCTGAAGGAGCTTCTGGGATGAACGGTTATCTAGGCTTAAATTCTAGTGACAGAAGATTACCTAGTGAAGTGAGAAATTCAAGACCTAATAACTATAGATTTACGGCTGGTGAATCATTAAATTCTTTTAAAGATTCTTGGAATGTAGATAATGTAAAATCAATGCCAAATACAAATATTGGATTTACAACTGCTCAGAAGGTAAAAATGGGATCCGGAAATTTAGGAATTTTATTTTCACTAAATCAAGGAACTAAATTTGAATATAAAGAAGGAGCTAACAACCAGTTCAGATCACAAGGTCAAGATTCTTTCATTGATAATATGAACTTCCTAAATCGTAAACAATACAATTACGAAACAGAATCTTCCGCGTTGCTAGGACTTGGATATAAAAACAAGGGAACTGCTGTTAACTTAAACGCATTTTATCTACAAAATACCAACAACATCATTGAAGATAACTTCGGGTACAAAGACAATTTAGTTCAAAATAAACAATCTGGTTTCTTTAGAACTAATCAGTTGGATGTTTCAAGATTTTTGGATCTACAATTAACTGCTTCACAAAAAATCACAGACAGACATCAAATAAAAGCTGGAGCTAGCTATGTAATCAACAATTACAGCCAACCGGATAGAAAAATCATTGACGGTAACCGTACAGACCCAAGTACAGGAGCTATTCTTCCTGAAAATATGATACAGATGCGTTATGGTGGAAACAACCTTATTCGCCAATATTTAGATGTTGATTCTAGATTTTATGGTTCCGCATTTGCAGAATATCAATTGTCTTTAGGTGAAAAAGGAGATAGAAAAGATTACCCAATACAAATCGCATTAGGTTATAATGGATTCTCTGATTTCAGAAAAACTTCTTATAGATTCTTATTTGGACGTACTTCTAACGCTTCTTTAACTCCATTTATTGTTAACGTTGATACACCACAAGATACATTTGATGCATCAATAAAAAAGGGAGATCTATTCTATCAGGAAGGTTCTGATGTTTCTCAGTTCTATTCGAGTTTTTATCAGATCATCAATGGAGGTTATGCTAATGTGAATTTCAAACCTACAGACTCTTGGGATATTTTATTGGGAGCGAGATACGAAAATGATATGACTCTTATTCGTTTCTCTGCTCAAGGTGCAGATACTAAAACTAATCTTGAAAAAAATAAGGATTTCTTCTTACCATCATTGGCGATCAAAAAAGCTCTTAACAGCAAAAATAATCTAAGATTTGCTTTCAGCAAGACTGTTACGCGTCCTATTCTTATCGAGACAATGCCTATTAAATATATCAGTCCTGATAACGTAAATATTGTAGGAAATCAAAATATTCAAAATAGTGAAAACTATAATTTTGATTTGAAATGGGAATATTACCCAACTACAAAAGAAATGTTTGCAGTCAACTTATTTGCAAAAAGAATTGATAATGCAATTGAACGTTCTCTAACAGCATCAGCAGATGCAACAGGTTCTACCATTACGTTCTTTAACGCAAAAAAAGCTGAATTGTACGGAATAGAATTAGAAGGAATTTTAAGTTTAAGCAGAATATCAGAATCTCTTAAAAATTTCACATTAGGAGCTAATGCTACCATCATGCACTCTAATGTTGAGAGAAGTCAGGAACAATTGAACATGGAACAACCAACTTGGTTTAAAAGTACTGGAGAAACATTACACAAAAGGGGGTTACAAGGTGCAGCTCCTTACACAATCAATGCTGATTTAAAATACGAAATAAAGAATCGTAAGAATCTGGCTCAAACATTCTCTCTTGTATACAATGTTTCAGGAAGTAAAATCTATGCAACAGGAGGAACGGGCACAGATAATTATTATGAAAAGCCTTTCCATCAGTTAGATTTTGTTTATCAAGGACAATTAACAAAGAACTGGAATGTAAAGTTTGCTGTTCAAAACATTCTTGACAGTAAATACAGAATCTTATTGGGAGAAGACAAAAGCTATTTACCTCTAAAAGTAGAAGATGGAAACAATGTTCTTACAGACTATTACAGAGGAGTAACATTTAACTTCACAGTAGGCTACACATTCTAAAATAAGTATAAAAAATAAAAATAAGTATAAAAAAATGAAAAGAAGAGTTTTATCATTATTATCGTTAACAGCTGTGTTAACATTAGCCTTAAATTCATGTACTATTGATGTAAATGACGGCTTAGGGGAAGGAACTACAGTTACTACTCCTGGAACTACTGAAAGCGTATTAAGCGGAAGTGGAACTTTATCAGGAACTATTACAAAAGATCTTTTAATTAAAAAAGGAAACTATACATTAGATGGAATTGTAAAAATAACCAACAATGCTACCATCACAATTGAAGCAGGTGCTACATTCAATGTAGTAACTACAAAGACAAGTGGATTAGTAATTCTTCAAGATGGTAATATCAACGCTGTTGGTACAGCTTCTGAGCCTATTGTATTTACAACATCTACTAAAACTCCTGGAGATTGGGGTGGAATTACATTATATGGAAATGCTCCTATCAAAGCTGTAAACGGAAATACACAAGCTCTTTCTGAAGATGGTAACAACGTTTATTACGGAGGAAGTGATGCAAATGACAATTCTGGAACAATGAAGTTTGTACGTGTAGAATATGCTGGTAAAAAAATCGGTGATGGTACATCTGAAACAAACTCTATGACTTTCTACGCTGTAGGAGCAGGAACTACATTGGAAAATTTAGTTTCATACAAAGGAACAGATGACGGATATGAATTCTTCGGAGGAACTGTAAGTGCTAAAAATCTAGTAGCTTATGGAAACTATGATGATTCTTTCGACTGGCAAGATGCTTGGAGTGGACAGAACAATACAAACTGGTATGCTTTCCAAACAGGAACAGGAAACTTCGGAATGGAAATTGAAGCGTCAAGTAATGTAGACAATACAGCTCCAAAAATCTCAAACATAACATTAATTAGAGATACAAACACAAATCCTGAGTCAGCAAACTCTCCAGAAATTTCTGCAATCCAATTCAAAAAACATGGAACAGGAATCTTCTCAAATGTTTATATCAGTGGTTATAAAAATATTGGTACTCAAAAAGCTTACTCTGTATTAATTCAGGATGCAGCTACAGAAACTAGCCAAGTTCTTACAGGAAAAGTGAAAGTAGAACCGGTTAATTATGTAAATTCTGACAATGCAGGAGTTTGGGGATATGCATATACACCAACTACTCCAAAAACATTCACAAACGCAACAACAGTTACTAAAGTTTCTCTAACTGGAGGAGCTTGGGCTACAGTAGACGGAGTAAACCTTCTTGCTGGACTACTATAGATTTCAATAAAAGTTTTCTTCATATCAAATTGAAAAATAATCCATCTCATACCAGAGATGGATTATTTCATTAATAAAAACAAGTATTAAAAAAACTCAACTATATATATTTAATTTTTCCAGAATACATTTCCTTCATGTATCATCACTTCTACTTTTGATATTCTCGAAACCGCTTCTGCAGAGCAACCAGCATCTACTAAAACGACATTCGCTTCATCACCAATTTTTGGCCACTGCTGCTCTCCTTTATCATTTAGCGGAAGAATATTTTGAGTTGCAAATTCCAAGGTTCTTGAAAGAGCAAATTCAGATTCATAACCATACAATTCGGCAATTAGATTAGCTTTCTGCAGCATATTTCCTGATCCGAATGTGCTCCAGTAATCTTGAACATTGTCATTCCCGATCAAAACGTTCACTCCATATTTTTTCAAGGTAGGAATCGGCATTATTTTTCCTCTGAAAGGTACTGAAGAAGCAATCCCAACTTTTGAAGCCGCCAATCTTTCAGCAATCTTTTCCGTTTCTTTTTGGTTTAAATAAGCCAGAGCAAAAGCATGACTTACAAAAGTTTTTCTCTGAAGTTCAGGATTCTCAAGGACTTTATCAATTAAATAATTGATTGTTTTCATCCCTGATTCTCCGCTTTCATGCAAATGAATATCTATTCCTTTGTGATGATCTAAAGCCAACTGAACGGTAAAGTCCATCACTTTTTCAATATTCCCATCAATACTTAAAGGATCTAAACCACCAATAAAACCAACACTCTTTAACTGAGCAGCTTCTTTCATCAAAGGTGCAGAATCTGTATAATACACTCCATGTTGCGGAAAAGCAACCAACTCTGCTTTGAAAGAATCTTTTTTATTTTCTAAGGCTTTCTCTAAATTTTCTAATGATTGCAATCCTGAAGTAGGATCAATATTAAAATGCGTTCTTACATGATGTGTTCCGTAATGCTGAAGTAGATTAATCAGTTGCTCTGCCCTTTCTACAGACGTTTTTAATAATTCAGGAATGATTTCCTGTTCATAGGCAATCATGTCTTTTACTGTTCTTCTTTTCGGAGAAAGCGCTTGCCAAGGAAGTCCATACAAGGTTTTATCCAAATGAATATGCATATCTTTAAATGCAGGAAGCATCAAAAAACCTTTTCCATCAATCGCATCAGAGTTTCTGTCATTCGGTTGTACAGATTTTATTTTTCCCTTTTCAATTTCAATACAAAACAAATCGGTTTTGGTACCGACAATCTCTTCCTCATCATATTCAAACCCGGTTTCCAGGCGAACATTCTTTATCCAATAGTTGTCTTTTGAAATAGACTGATAATTTGATTGCATTACTCTTATTTAGTACAGCAAAGTTACATCGCTCCTATTTCAAATAGGTGTATCAATTATGTCTTATTTTGTACAGATCATTCCTTGAATTGCGAAGGTGTCATTCCGGTCTGCATCTTGAAAAATTTTGAAAAACTGGCATGATCATAGAAACCAAGATCGTATACAATATCTTTTACCGACATTTCAGAAACTTTAAGCAATCGTTTTGCCTCAAGCAAAATTCTGTCCTGAATAAGTGATGAAGCGGATGCATTAAGGTTTTTCTTACAGACAATATTGAGATAATTTGCTGAGATATTTAATTTACCTGCATAAAAAGAAACAGAACGCTCCGTTCTGAAATGTTCATTAATGAAGTTCAGAAATTTGGAAATAATGGGATTCGAATTGTAGATCTCAAAATCTTTAAAAGTACCTTCCACCGATTTACTCACCAGTAAACCAATCAATTCACTTCTTTTTTGAATAAGTTCCCAAAATATCTTCTCTTCACTAAGCTCTTTTTTAATGGCTTGGAATTCATGTAAAAGCAAGTGATAAATCTCTTCTGAAACCGTAAATGCAGGATGCTGAAAATAATAAGAGGACGAAAACCGTAAAGCCGGAAGAAAGCTTTCATACCATTCTCTACTGATCATTAATTGATAGCCAACTGTTTCTTTCTCAATTGTCCACTGATGAACCTGATCCGGAAATACCAAATGAATCTGATGATTTTCAACTTGATACTCAACAAAATCAATGATATGAACTCCTTTCCCTTTTTCGAAAAGATTAATAATAAAAAAATCGTGTTTATGAGGTTCATCAATTCTTCTTTCACCACTCAGTTCATTGAACAGCAAATGACAACCTTTCGATTGTTTTTCTGCAAATTCATGAATTCCGAGAATCGGAAAATACTCTGACTGATGATTCATTCCCTTATAATTTACCCTAAAATACGTAAATTTTATCAGAATGAAATCTTCTTTTTAAAACACTACATTTCCTTGGTGAATCAACGATTCCACATCAGAAATTCTAGAAACAGCCTCTGCCGAACAACTAGCCTGTACAAGAACTAAATTCGCCTCATCACCAACTTTTGGCCATTGCTGATTTCCCTTATCATCCAACGGTAAAACATTTGCCGTCGCCAGTTTCAGACTTCTTGACAATAAAAATTCGGTAGACTGTCCGTACAATTGAGCCATTAAATTCGCTTTTTGCAGCACACTTCCTGTTCCAAAAGTATTCCAGTGATCAACAATACTGTCATTTCCCGTCAATACTTTTACATTATGTTTATACAAAGTCGGGATTGGCATTACTAAACTCCCAAAAGGAATCGTAGAAACAATTCCGATATTTGCATTACCTAATTTTTCTGCAACTTCTCCCTGTTTTGCTTTCTCCAGTTTACCCAAAACAAAACAGTGACTTAAATACGTCTTTCCTTTCAACGAAGGATTTTCATTTACTTTATCAATTAAATATTCAACAGTTTTCAAACCAGATTCACCACTTTCATGCAAATGAATATCAATTCCCTTCTTATGGTCTAAAGCCAACTGAACGGTAAAATCTATTGTTTTTTCAATTGCTCCGTCAATCGTAAAAGGATCTACTCCTCCAATAAAATCAATATCCATTTTAGCAGCTTCTTTCAGATACGGAACCGAATCTGTATAAAACACTCCATGTTGTGGAAAAGCAACCAATTCAGCTCCGAACGTTTTCTTTTTATGCTCTAGAGCTTTCTGTAGATTTTTTAAAGATTGTAATTGGGAAGTAGGTTCAATATTCACATGGCTTCTTGCAAAAGAAGTTCCTTTTGACTGTAATAATTCAATCATTTTTTCCGCCTTGAAAGTTGAATTTTTCAACAATTCGGGCATCATTTGCTGTTCCAGAGCGATCATTCCTTTCACTCCACCCGTTCTTCTTTTCACAGCCTGCCATTTATCGCCATAAAAAGTTTTATCTAAATGAATGTGCATATCTTTGAAAGCCGGAAGCATCAAAAATCCTTTTGCATCAATCGCTTTTGCATTGGGTTGATTAGGAGAAATTTTCGTGATTTTCCCGTTTTCAATTTCAATATAAAATAAATCGGTCTTCGTAGCAATCACCTCCCCTTCTTCATATTCAAAACCAGTTTCAAGGCGAACGTTTTTTAATGCTAATTTTTCTTTTGTAGAAATAGTTGCATCATTAAAAATTGAAGTTGCTCCCAACCTATTTGACGATAAAGCCAGTCCTGCCATTGCTAAAGCTGAGTTTTTAAGAAAATCTTTTCGTGATATGCTGCCTGAAGTGTTCATTTCCAAATTATTTACAACAAATTTAGAAAGAACGAAAAGGAATAATGGGTACGAATTATTGTATTGTTTGTACGATTTATCAGAAATACAATAAAAAAGGATGAAGTAAAAACCTCATCCTTTTAATATTTTAATTTGAATATTCAAATTTTCTAACTGCTTCCAGTGTCATATCAATCTCTTTATCTTTTATCGCATCGCTTATGAAATACGTTTCATAGCCACTTGGCGGAAGATAAATACCGTTTTGTAGTAACTGATGGAAGAAATTATTGAACAATGAATGATTGGCATTCTGAGCTTCATCAAAATTAGAAACTCTGTTCGTATGGAAAAACACAGACATCATTGAACCTTTTCTGTTGATTTTATGAGCAATTCCTTTTTCATTCAAAATTTTTCCGATTTCAAAATCTAAAGTTTCCGTAGTTTTTGCCAATCTGTTGAAAAATTCAGGATCGTTTTTGATGATCTGTAAAGTCTTCAAACCAGCTCTCATTGCCAAAGGATTTCCACTTAATGTTCCCGCCTGGTAAACACCTCCTTTTGGAGCCAAATGATCCATAATTTCGTTTCTTCCGGCAAAAGCTCCAACCGGAAGTCCACCTCCGATCACTTTACCGTAAGTCACCAAATCTGCTTTTACATTGAAAAGTTCCTGAGCACCACCAAAAGCCAATCTGAAACCAGTCATTACCTCATCAAAAATCAATAATGTTCCGTTTTCATCACAAATTTTTCTTAGTTTTTGTAAGAATTCATTTTCTGGAAGAACACATCCCATATTTCCTGCAACAGGCTCTATAATCACCGCTGCAATCTCACCTTGGTTATGTCTGAACAAATCTTCTACTTGCTCAAAATCATTATATCTTGCTAATAAAGTATCTTTTGCCGTTCCTGCAGTGACTCCCGGAGAATTCGGATTACCAAAAGTTGCTGCACCACTTCCCGCCTTGATTAAAAATGAATCTGAGTGACCATGATAGCACCCTTCAAATTTTATAAATTTATCTCTTCCTGTAAAACCTCTTGCCAGTCTGATGGCACTCATGCAAGCTTCTGTTCCTGAAGAAACCATTCTGATCTGGTCGATATTCGGAACATTTCCAGTGATAAATTTTGCAATTTCAGTTTCCAGTTCAGTCGGAGCACCAAAAGAGAAACCTTTCTCAGCCTGAATTTTTAATTCTTCCAATACTTCAGGATGCGTATGACCTAAAATCGCAGGTCCCCAAGAATTAATATAATCAACATACGTATTATCATCAGCATCTGTAAGGTAAGCTCCTTTTGCCGATTTCATAAAAACAGGAACTCCTCCTACCGATTTAAATGCTCTAACCGGAGAATTTACCCCTCCCGGAATGTATTTGTAAGCTTCGTCAAATAAAGCTGAACTTCTTTGGTATCTCATATCTTTGTAGTGTAAAATTAACAATTGCTAGTCGGCGGTCAACATCATCAACCATCAACTAGCAATCACCAATATATAAATTAAATTAGTTTCTAGGTTTTTTATCTATTAAATAAATCAACTGTCCTGCAGAAGGTTTCTGACCTTCATCCATTCTGTTTTTTGCATATAATTTATTTAATCTGATTCCGAATTTCTGAGCAATATCATGCATATCTTCGCCTAATTCGGCTTTATAAGTAGCAGTATTACCATCAGAATTTTTAGATTCAAGGAAAACAATTTCGTTCTTTTTTAAAACATCATTATCCAATTCATTCCATTTTATCAGCTTACTTTCACTGATATTGAATTTTTTAGCAATAAACTGAACATTCGTATCTTCAGGAATAATGATATATTTTAGTCCGTCATTAGGATGACTTTTAATGAGAATCGAGTTAAGAATTTCAGCTTTTGTCTTGATCTTCTCTACTCTTTTTTGTTGCTGAGCATACGATGTTGCCTTATACGGAACTTCTACCGTTACCGGATCTTTTGATTTTTTCACCGCTTTTGAAGGTTCAAGCTGTGCCATAAAAGTTCGGTCATCTTTCAAATCCGGATACATTTTCAGTACAGCATACATTACTTCTTTAGAACTCGTATCATCAAATTCATACAACTTATACTTTTCAATTTTCCCAATCAGGATAGAAGCATAACGAGGATTGGTAGCATATCCGGCTTTTTTCAGCCCTGTCGCCCATCCTTTATAATCTTTCATATCCAGTTTGAAAAGATTCGTATAATATTTTCTGGTTGCTAAAAATATAGAATGATCTTCGTAAGACTGTTTAGGATCTTCATATACACGGAAACACTCATTAGGAGCATCATCGGTATGTTTCATTGTTTTTCCCGTCCAGTCTTCTTTACATTTTATTCCGAAATGATTTTTCCCTTCCTGAGCCAATCGGCTTTGTCCGCCACCGGTTTCCAAAAGTCCCTGCGCAAGAGTGATAGAAGCCGGAATTTTATACTTTTCCATCTCCTCTACCGCATATTTTGCAAATTTTTGGATGTATTGATCTTCAGTTGCCCAGGTCTGAGCTGAGAATTTTGATAAAACTAAAAGGCTAATTAGTAAGAAAAGTCTTTTCATGTTTTTCAATTTTACTTTATAATTAAATTTCTATTTTGTTTCTGTAAAAGCAAATTTGCTCCTTCAATTCCCTGTAATCCACCGGTATGAAAGCACAAAATCTTGCTATTTTCAGGAAAATACCCTTCTTCAATCAGTTCGAAAACCTTCTGCATCATTTTTCCTGTATAAATCGGCTCCAAAGGAATTCCGTATCGCTCTTTAAAATCATTGATAAAACGGATGTTTTCATCTTTTATTTTACCATAACCTCCAAAACTTGAATCTATTAGATCAAAATTTTGTTTCAAAGTTAATTCGGATATTGTATTCTCCAGTGAAGAATCGTTTACTACCGTAAATCCTATAACTTTCTGATTGTCTTCACTAAATTTCAAGATCCCGGCAATGGTTCCTCCAGTTCCGACAGCCGTGCAAAGATAATCAAAATCTTTTGTTTCGTCATTTAGCATCATTTTTACCCCATTTACAGCATCTTCATTCGTTCCTCCTTCCGGTACAATCAAGGCATCGGGAAATTCTTTCTGTAAAGATTGAGTAAGTTTTTCTTTATCGCGGTATTCTTCACGGGTAACAAATCTTAAATTCATCCCATTTTGGTTCGCAAAGGCTAAAGTCGGATTATCACGCCATTTATCCTGCAGTTCCTCCCCTCTTATGATTCCCAAAGAAGGAATATTCAACATCTTTCCTACCGAAGAAACTGCAGCAATATGATTGGAAAAAGCACCACCAAAAGTTATGATAAACGGATTTTCAGGATTTTTCTCTAAATAATTATTAATATTAAAAAAAAGTTTCCAATATTTATTTCCCGAAATTTGAGAATCGATGAGATCTTCTCTTTTCATAAAGAGCTTCACATTGTTATTGACAGGAAGTTCAATAATCGGAATATGAATTTCAGGAAGTTTCATTACCGCAAATTTCCTGAAATTATTTTAATTGATAGTTTTTTAATTCGTTAAACAAAAGCTAAAATTATGAAACAGTGATATTATAGATATTTCCGGAAGCTCCAGAATTTTCTATTTTTGAGGTAATCTAAGTCATACTCATTCGTATAGGCTTCCCTTTCAAAAGAGATTCTTCTGTAGGCTAAATCTCTGTTTTTAAGCTTCAATAACCAGTAATAATATTCGATGATGTAGAAAAAATAGAAAAAAATGACCAAAAGCTCCAATTGCTGTCTCAAATGGATTTTTTCATGATTGATAAGTATTTTATTTTCCCTATCTTCGAGTCTCCTAATGAAAATAAAGGGAAATAGAGCAATGCCGTTAATTTTTAATCTTTTTAAAGGCTTTTGGCACACAATTATCATAATAACAAATATAAAGTTTTTTGACTTAGAGATTTAACTTATGGCACTTTTTGACATCAAAGAAGGTGAAGACTTTTACTACAACGAGCAAGGGTATAAGGTTTTTACAGAAAAATTTCATCTGAAAAGAGGACATTGTTGTAAAAGCGGTTGTAGACACTGTCCTTACGGATACGATAAAAAGACCGATACATTCATTAAAAACGATAAAAAAAATAAATAAAATGAAAAAATATATTTTTATTTTGTTAGCCTCGGCTGCTTTGGGACTAACGTCATGTAGTCCTTTCCAAGTACGTTCTGATTATGCCGAAACTGCCAATTTCACTTCTTATAAAACTTATAAAATAAGAATTGATGATTTGAAGCTGAATGATATCGATAAAGACCGTGTTTTGAATGAATTGTCAAGACAACTTCAAAGTAAAGGTCTTCAATCTGGAGAAAATCCTGATCTTATTGTAAATGTAAAAGCAAACCACAAAAAAATAACGGATGTGACCAACAATTCTCCTTACGGAATGTACGGTTGGGGAGGTCCTTTCGGATGGGGAGTTGGAATGAGCAGAACATGGACTAGCAATTATAATGAAGGAGCTATTATTGTAGATTTAATAGATTCAAGATCAAACAAATTGGTTTGGCAAGGAATCGGAAGCGGTATTTCTGTAGATTCTCCGAAATCAAAACAAAGACAGATTCCGGAAATCATGGCGGAAATCATGAAAAACTATCCTCCACAGAGAAAATAGATGTAAATCAATCAAATATATAAAAAGCCGATACAAATTTTGTGTCGGCTTTTTTGTTGCCAATAGAAAAGGCTGTCGATACATCAACAGCCTTTTCAGAGGAAATTTAAAAAAAATTAGTATTTGATTGATTTGAATGATTTAGTTGTTCCATTTTTAAAGTGTAAAGTCACAAAATACACTCCTTTTTCCAAGTCTGATAATTGTATTGCTGCAGATGGTTTTTCGATAGTCTTGATCTGTCTTCCTGAAGCATCAGTAATGGAAATTGTTTTCAGATCTTTCGTATCTGAAATATTCAATACCTCATTAAATGGATTTGGATAAACTCCTACTCCTGAATGAAGATCATTTTCAGTGGTAGATAAATTCTGAATTTGCTCCCAAACTGCATCATCCCAATAATGACCTGCAAAAGAAGTTCCCGGATTCCTAATTGCCAGTCTCGCTCCTGCAGGAACAGTGGTTGGAACTGTAAAAATTCTTTCCGCTGCACTATCATTATAACTTGTATTATTAATATTGATCGCCTGAAGGACAACAAAAGTACTGGCATCAGCAGGATCTGTAATATATCCAAACTCAAGATAACCAGCAGAATTGGCTTTCATCTTTACTCTGAACCGATGGGTTCCTGCATTGATATTTGAAACCTCAGGCATTATCACGATAGACACTGTTCCGGCACCATATCCGAACTGATAGATCTGGCTGGTTCCTGATGCAGGCTGTGTACTCGATATAATCTGACTTGCATTATTCAGTCGTATACTACTCCAACAATTGGGCACAACTCCCATCGTGCAACAGGAATAAGCATCAAAATTTTCTGAAAATTCAGTTACCGGATTGCATTGTGCATTGATGAATAAAACCCCACAAAAAGTACTGATTATGGGTAAACATTTTTCAATAAGTAAATTTTTAATCATTCTAAATAAAAATAATAATGCGAAATTATGCATTACATCAGATACGGCAATATTAATTTTATATGATTTTTATCAACACTGAAAATTGATTTCTGTAAGAGAATTAAAACAAATAATGTAAAATCTTAACAATTATGTAATTTAATATTTATAAAATTGTATTAACCTTACAAAAAATAAATTTTATGAAAAAGATTTTCTTCTTTTTGGGCTTTGCTTCTCTGGCAAGTGCTCAAGCTCCCACGGGATATTATAATTCGGCTAATGGATTAACGGGTGCAAACCTGAAGACGGCTTTAAGTACCATTATCACAAACGGACATCAGGATAAAGGATATAGCGGTCTCTGGACAGGCTATAAAACGACTGACATTGATAAAAATTATGAAAATGACGGATCTATTTTAGATATTTATTCAGAAAATCCTACGTCAACAGATCCTTACAAATACACTCCTGGAACCAATCAGTGTGGAACCTATTCCGTTGAGGGAAACTGCTACAACAGAGAGCATATTGTTCCTCAAAGTTTATTTAATGAGGCTGCTCCGATGGTTTCAGACATTCATTTTATCAGAGCTACCGACGGAAAAGTAAATGGAATGAGATCTAATTACCCTTTCGGAAAAGTGGGAACAGCAACTTTTACCTCTAAAAACGGTTCAAAACTTGGAAACTCCACTTCTTCAGGATATTCGGGAACTGTTTTTGAGCCTATTGATGAGTTCAAAGGAGATGTAGCGAGAATGATTTTTTATTTTGTGACTCGTTATCAAAGCAAACTTTCGACTTTCACTACAGGAAACATGCTGGGAAGTTCTACTTATCCGGGATTACAGACTTGGGAACTGAATGTTTTACTGGCTTGGCATAATCAAGATCCTGTTTCTCAGGCAGAAATCAACAGAAACAATGCTTCATATGCATACCAAGGGAATAGAAATCCTTTTATTGATAATCCGACATATGTGGATTCAATTTGGGGTTCTCAACAGCCGACAACAGATACACAAGCTCCAACAACAGCTACAGGATTGGCAGTTTCGGGAACTACAACAAACAGTATTTCTCTTTCATGGAGTGCTTCAACGGATAATGTAGGCGTAACTTCTTACAATGTTTATATGAACGGAAGTCTGAAAACGACGGTAAGTTCAACTTCTGCAACAATTTCAGGATTATCAGCTTCTACTACTTACAGTTTCTATGTGGTAGCAAAAGATGCAGCCGGAAATCCTTCTGCAAACAGTTCAACCGTTTCGGGCACAACAACAGGAACGGTAACTCCACCTACTAATTGTGTGAGTGAAACTTTTGAAACAATTCCTACTGTAAGTTCATCATCTTATTCCACAAGAACGTGGACTAACGGAGGGATTACATGGACTGCTACTGATGCAAGAACAGACCAAACAATCTCTACCAAAGCAATTACTGTAAGAGATGGATCTTTAACTTCAAGTTCTTCTGCCAACGGAATTGGTTCACTTACAGTAACTACTCAGCTGAAATTTACAGGTACAAGCGGAACGTTTAATGTTCTGGTAAATGGTGTATCTGTAGGAACAATTCCTTATAGCACAACATCGACTACGACTACAATCAGCAATATCAATATTTCAGAAAATGTAACGGTAAGCTTAGTAAATAGCTCAACCAGTAACCGAGTAGCTCTTGATAATCTAAGCTGGACTTGCTACGGCGGAACTTCAAGAATGGCAAGTAGCACACCTACTTTAGCTACAGAAAATACACCTCTACAAATTTCTCAGAACCCGATTTCTAATCAGGAGATTTTTGTAAAAGGGGATACAGCAAGTATTCAGAAAGCTGAGATCTACAATCTTCAGGGGAAATTAATGCAAACCATTAATCAGCCTTTTAAAAACAGTAGAAATTCAATTAAAATTAAAAATCTTGAACAGGGAGTTTATATTTTAAAACTGGGTGTTTCTACCCTGAAGTTTATCGTAAAATAAATTTATTTTGACATAAAAAAGCCTTGTCTGTAGAAAGAGAAGGCTTTTTTGTTTATTCATCTAATAATATTCGCTCAAATAATAACTCATAATCAGTTCTTTTCATATCTCTTATTATATAAATTAAAGATAATTTTGCTATGCGAGAGTTACTTGCAATAATTTCTTCTTGTATAGATAATTCACTATTAGAGCCATAACCAAAAACAAAAGATATTTTCCTCTTTGATTTAAACAATTTAATGAAATCATCTTCAGATAATGTTTTTATATTTCTTTTTTCTTTTATAGTAATTTCTCCTCCACTATAATGCTTATTTGAAATACTTTTATAATATGATTTAAGACCTTCAATACTTTCTTCATCTTCTGAATAAGATAGAAAACGAGCTGAATTATTTATTTGATTTATTAAAGCTCTAGTATCTTGTCCTAAACCTTTTTTAATATGATATAAATAGATTTTATCATCTGTTACTTTAATTAGATCTGCAATTTCAATATAGTTCAAATAAGCTCTATCACCAACAATAAAACCTTCATTATTTTTGAAACTCAAATTATACAAACCTTCATTCTTTTTAATCCAAGATTTTAATGGTAATGTTGGAGCAAAATTTTCAAAATCAAAATTTTTAAAATATTCGTTCAAGTTTTGATCTAAACTCTCCCTATATACATACCAAGAACCATCAAGTTTAAAATATTTGTTTCCTCCATATTCTACTTCTCCAGAAATCCAAGAAGAAAGTTTTGAAGCCGAAATAAACTCTCCAATATCATTCTCTCTAAAATGACCTTGAGTATTTTCTAAAGATTCTTTAAATGTTTCTAAACTAGCATCATCAATTAAATTATTATCCCTTAATAAATTCATTATTTCAATATAATTACTAGAAGCTGCATATTCTTTCTCACAATATTCTCCATCTTTTTTATTAAAGAATTCAGTCTCTGTTGCTCTTATGTAATGAATTAGATTAGGGTTATAGAAATCAATGTTTTCATTATTTTTAAGACATTCATAAGCATAGGCTAGCAAACAATCGTTTAGCTCTTTATTAATTGGATTTGATAAAGGCAATCTATAAAATTGATTAAATTCAACACCTTCTAATTTTAATAATTTTTTTATTTTTATCAATCGATTTATAAGCTCCTCATAATTAAATTTAGAAGAAATTTCAAGAGATGAGCTACCATTTATAGAAAGCTTCTTTGTTGATTCTTTTTTTTAGTAATACCTAATTTTCCAAAATCATCTTCATTAATCGATGCTAACATTGCCTTATAAATTTTTCCAAAATCATCTTCAAATGCTAAACTGTAATTCTCTCTAAAAAATCTCTGGGCTCCAAGTTCAATTCCAAACAACCCTCTTTCTTCTAGCTGTCTAATTTCTGTCGAGTTTTTATTTACTAACTTTGATAGTACATCCATTCCAAAAAACGGTTCAATATATCCATCTAATAAAGAATGTCCGTGATATCCTTTCGATATAATAAAAATAGATTCCTTATCATAAATAAATAATACAAATGTTGAATTTTGTACTTTAACATTGTCTAATTCTTCTTCATCATCAACTATAGAAACTAAAAAATCATACCAATGAGGAGCTTTAATTCCAGTTGTAAACACATATAACTTTGCATTCCAATTATCAAAATTCACACTATCTGATAGGCCAATAGGAATAAACTCATTCTCTTTCGTCTTTAAATAATTATCAATTACTTCTTGAATAAGTTCTTCATTATTATTTTTTTCTTGAACAATAAAATCTTGTATTTTGTACAATTTTGCATTAACTGTATCTGACATAAATATTTGGTTATAGTTTTATTATATAAATATATAAAATACTAATAATCAAACATTATGGAAAACCGTAATAAAAAGCTTTCATAAAAAAAGACCGCCTATAATAGACAGTCTTTTTTTATGAATGTTGATGATGTGGTGTGTATTGTCTTGTTTAAGCTGAAGGCCAAAGTCCTTCATAAGCAGAGTTACCATAATTGATCTTCTCTGCGCTTATGGTAAAGCTAACCAACATAGAGTTTTGATCTACTGCATCAAAGTCTACTTCGTGCTGAATTACGTATCCGTTTTCCCAATTCAAAGTAATCAATGTTCCTTCTTCATGAGATTTGTTGAATGTGATTTCTCCGCTTGTCGGTTTATATTTTCCGTTCAGTAAGCTTTCCAGAATATCAGATTTTTCTGTTGCTTCTACGGTAAGTTTAATAATTGCGTTGGAAGGATCTGAAGCTACTCTACCCGATACATCTGTAGATCTCGATACGCTGTAGTTCAGCTTTAATAATTTTTGACCTTCTCCTCCGTTGAATTTTAAAATTCCTCTTGAATTTGCTGCCATGATCTGTAAATTTTAATCGTTAATATTTCGTGATTTGGTGATTAATGTAAGACAAAGGTATAGTCAAGAATTTAATCTTAAAAACTTTTAAACACTAATTTCAAATTTTGTAGTAATTCTACGATTCTTTGTAGTAGTTCTACGACTAGAGCGGTAATTTCAACATTTTAGAAGCTCCAAGAGATTTATTAAAATAACTAAACAGCTCAGTTAAAACATTGTATTTGAGTATTTAATGACGGAAAAAGTCACAAAAAAAGACCACAAATTGTGGTCTTCTATTTTCTATATGTTTGTAGATTACTGTCCTAAGATTTCTCTCATTCTTTCCTGAATCAGTTGAGGATCAGACATTCCTTGCCAACCGAATATTGAGATCATTGCAATATTAGCAATTAGGTTTAATGAGCTTAGAATAAGACCGATAATACATAATATTCTACCAGTATTCAGATTGCTGTAATCAGAGTATAAATCAGGATTTTGCTGATATAGAGCGTTATCTTTTTTGTAAAGAGACAATCCTATAATTCCTGTAATAACTCCGACAACTCCGTAGCAGCAGCATCCGACAATAGATACAATTCCTAAAACAAGTACCGCCGTTGCATTGGGTAATTTTTGTTGATTCATAGTTAAAATTTTAATGTTTGTGTTATATATAAATAAAAAAATGTTTGTAAAAATAAGCAATCACCATGATTACTGAATTAATAATTGCTAAGGAAATAATTAAACTTCCGTAATTTCTCTTCCTGTCAATAAAGTTTACACCAACTACACACAAAAAAAGCAGTAAGGTGTACACCGCAGGAAACATATGAAAGGCTTCACTAAATCTGCCCTCAAAAACCATCACAATTGCTCTTTGAGCTCCACAGCCAAAACATTCTATTCCTAGAAACTTTTTGCTTGGGCAGGGCAACATAAAGTCTTCGATTTTCATATTCTCATTTTTGGTGGCACTAAATTAAGAAGAAATTTTTGCCCTCAAATACTGATGTGGAAAAAATGATTCTTCATGCATTTCAAACGAACCTTGCACGGCAATATACGGATTTCTTAGAATTTCTCTTGCCACAAGCACAAGATCAGCATCACCTTTTTGTAGAATCTCTTCAGCATGTTCTATTTTAGTGATCAAACCTACCGCTCCTGTTTTCACTTCTGCTTTGTTTTTAACTTCTGAAGCAAACGGAACCTGATAGCCTTCAAAAACAGAAATTTTTGCACCATGAATATTTCCTCCGCTGGAAACATCAATAAGATCAACATTATGACTCTTTAATATTTTTGCCAATGCCACACTTTCTTCAATATCCCATCCGTTTTCAGCATATTCTGTTCCGGAAATTCTAACAAAAAGTGCCACATTTTCGTTCAATTCTTTATTTACCGCATCTACAATTTCCAGTAAAAATCTAGTTCTGTTTTCAAAGCTCCCTCCGTATTCGTCTGTTCTGATATTGGAAAGTGGCGATAAAAACTGATGAACTAAATATCCATGCGCTCCATGAATTTCAATCACATCAAAACCTGCTTTCACCGCTCTTTTTGCTGCTTCTTTAAAATTCTGAACTTGTTTTTTAATTTCTTCCACTGTCAAAACATGAGGAATTCTTTCTGTAGGATGATACGGAATAGGGCTCGGAGCGAGTGTTTCCCATCCTTCTTCTAAAGAAATCTGAATATTATTCCATGTAGAACCTTTCCTTCCTGAGTGAGCAAGCTGAATTCCAATTTTACTTTCTGAATTCTGATGGACAAAATCAACAATTTTCTTAAGCTTTGCAGCCTGTTCATCATTCCAGATTCCCATGCAATGATTGGTAATTCTTCCTCGAGGTTCTACGCCAGTTGCTTCTACTATAATCAACCCTGTTCCTCCCTGTGCACGACTTCCGTAATGCACAAAGTGAAAATCATTAGCGACTCCGTTTTCGCAAGAATACATGCACATAGGTGACATTACCCAACGATTTTTTAACTCTACATTTCTAAATTGTATTGGTGAATATAACATTGTTTATTTTTTATAAGTTTTAAAATTACAAATTTAGTCTTAGTAAAAGGTATTGCCTACGTTACGAAAAAGGGCTAATTTTATCCCCCTTTTTTATTAAGATATGAGAAAAGATATACATATAAGCTATGAGCATTTCAAAAACAGTACAGAACTGAACGAAATAGAGCGAGAACTTTTTGAAAAAGCCAGACTGGCAAGAGAGAAAGCTTATGCTCCTTACTCAGATTTTTTCGTGGGATGTGCCATACTTTTAGAAAATGGAAGCATCTTTTCCGGCAATAATCAGGAAAACGCGGCCTTTCCTTCCGGTCTTTGTGCTGAAAGAACGACTCTGTATTGGGTAGCTGCAAATTTCCCGAATGAAAAAATTAAAAAGATATTCATTGTAGGTGGTCCCAAAGAATTTTCAGAGAAAAACCCACCTATTCCTCCTTGTGGATCATGCCGCCAAAGCATCATTGAATACGAGACAAAGCAGAATGAAAATATTGATCTTTATTTTGCCAATCTAAATGAAGAAACCATCAAAGTGCATTCTATAAAAGACCTGCTTCCGTTTTCTTTTGACGGAACTTATTTATAGATTTTCAAATAGTTGAAATATTTTCACTAATTTCGCAAAAATTTTCAGAAAAGGGAATCGTGTGAAAATCATGAACTGTCCCCGCAACTGTAAATCACAACTTTATAGGAGTACAAAACGTACTTTATAAAAAGATTTTTCTACAAAAAAACCATTGCTAACGCGAGAAGGTGTAGAAAAGGTGAAAGTCAGGAGACCTTGCTGAAATATTAAATTAAAAAATGCTTTCGGAGGAAAAGCCTGATTTCATCGAATTTTTCAAGAATTCGTTATAATTAGCCTTTTATTTTTTCCGGTAAGCGAACTTTAACTTTAGCAATTTTTTATGAACAAAAAAATGATTTTAGTTGGAGCGATGCTTGTCACTGGTACAACCATTTTCGCACAACAACAGGAGACTCAGATTGAAGAAGTGACTGTAGCTTCCAAAATTCCTCAACAGCTTTATAAAACTGGGAAAAACGTAAAGCTTTTTACACACGAAGATTTAGAAAACTTCAAAGGACAAACTCTTAATGATGTTTTGGATCAAATTGCAGGTTTTCAAATTACCGGAAATTTCAACAATCAAGCTGAGCCTAAATCAATGAAAATCCGTGGAGGAAAAAGTGCTAATGTTTTGGTTCTTATTGACGGAATTCCGTTGAAAGATGTTACAGGAAACGATTACACTGTAACAGATCTACGTTTAATTGCTCTGGAAAATATAGAAAGCATCGAAGTGCTGAATGGTTCTTCTTCTGTACTTTACGGTTCTAATGCTACGGTTTCTGTAATCAATATTAAAACAAAACAGTCTGCACAAAAAGCTGTAGAAGGTATTCTTTCTGCAAGAGGAGGATCTTTCAGTACTTTTGCTCAAAATGCGACTGTAAAAGGAAAAGTCAATAAATTCAACTATCAGGTTAACGGCTTCAACGAAAAGTCTCAAGGGATTTCTTCTGCTGAAGGTGATGATACTTTTGATAAAGACGGTTGGGAAAAGCAAAATATCTCAGCTAACGCAGGATATACTGACGAAAAATTCAATGTAAATGTTTCGGGAGGCTGGAATCACCACCTTTATAAGTATGACGAAGGAGCTTTTGCTGACGGAGCATACAGAGGAAATGACAAACAATTCTTCACCGGATTAAATGCAGGATTCAAATACAATAAAGGTCAGATCGTTTTAAATTCGAGATATTCAGGAAATGAAAGAATCGGACAAAGTTTCTATTCAGATAAATACAACGATCAGTTTTCATATAAAGGAAAAAACCTTTTCACAGAATTATACAACTACTATAAAGTAAATGATTTTTTCAATTTTACTGTAGGAGTTCAGTATGAAAATCAAAAAATGGGATCTTCTTCTCTACCATGGGGAGGAACTTCATTAGAAGAGGTTATGAAAGAGGATGATACTAAAATCTCTAATTTCGATGCATTTGCTAAAATTAACCTGAATTACCAAGGATTTAATTTAGAAGCAGGAACTAGAATGACGGATAATTCTAAATTTGGAAATCATTGGGTATATTCCGTAAATCCATATTATTTAGGAGAAAGCGGAAATATTTTCTATAAAGTAGGTTACTCTTTTGCCACTGCATTTATTGCTCCTACTCTATATCAGAATTACGGTTCTCTACCATACATTCTTCCCAATGCTGACTTAAAACCGGAAACGAATCAATCTCACGAAATTGATTTAACGATTGGAAACAAAAGCAAAACTTTAGTTTTTAATGCAAGCCTTTTCCAAAGACAGGAAAAAGATGTTTTTGCGTACCAAACTGTTGATTTCGTAACGTATGCAGGACAATATCTGAACGTAGATACCAATAAAGTAAAAGGTTTCGAAATCGGTTTTGATTATGATGTAAATAAGTATGTCGGATTTGGAGGAAACTTCAGCTTTGTAGAAAAAGAAAAAGAAGCAACCATGCTAAGACAGCCAAAACAAAGAGTAAATTCTTATGTTAAAATCACTCCTTTCAAAACTACTCGTATTTACCTGACTCACCAGTTTGTAGGAAAAAGAACCGATGCATACTACGATTCTACAACATATTCAACGGTAAACGTTGTAAACAAAGATTTCAATCTTTTCAATCTGAATGTTAATCAAAATATTAACAAAAACATCAATATTTCTGCGAACATTGGAAACTTGTTCAATACCTCTTATGTTGATGTCATCGGATACAAAACTAAACCTAGAAACTATACTTTAGGAGTTAGTTATCAATTCTAATATTTCTATCCTTTAATTTTGAAAAAGATTAAAGGTGAAATAATACTTTTTATTTTTTACATTATGTTGTCCGGGCGGTTTCTTCGAAACCGCCCGGACGTTTTTATTTTCTTAATAAAGACCTTAGAAATCCGATTTCTAAAATTCCTATCAACCACCAAGTTGGAAATCTAAAATAGGTATATAAAAGTGTAAAATTATCAACAAACTCCTGCCCTTCAATTGCTTTTTGAATCTCAAAGCCCATAGAAAAGAAAGGTATAATACACCCAAAAAGCAAAAACGTAATCAGATACAATATCCAATTACGTTTCTTAATTATTTTATATTTCCAAACTCCGAAATTGAAGATGAAAGTAAGTCCTAAAATGATATAGTCAAATGTTCCGAAAAACATTTTAAGCAAGAGAAAGTCCTAGTTTTTCAGCTTCCGCAATCACGAATCTTCTAGCCTCTTCACTATCATTCCCAATCTCACCTTCAAGGATAGCTTCTTTTACTTTTTCTTTTAAAATTCCAATCTCGCGACCTGGCTTAAGATTAAACATAGCCATAATTTCTTCTCCGGAAATTGGTGGCTGAAAGTTTCTTACCTGATCTTTTTCTTCTACTTCTTTAATCTTTACGGCAACATATTCAAAATTCTTTTTGAACTTCTGTTGTTTCTTAGAGTTCTTTGTTGTGATATCTGCTTTGCAAAGCGTGAATAAATCCTCCAAATTTTCTCCTGCATCAAACAGCAATCTTCTCAGTGCAGAATCCGAAGCATCATCCGTAATCAAAGCGATAGGACGGGATGAAAGCTTTACCATCTTCTGAACATATTTCATGTCTGGTCCCAATGGTAATTTCAATCTTTGAAACAATGTTTTCACCATTTTTGAACCTAAAAATTCATGTCCATGGAAAGTCCAGCCTGTTCCTTCAACGAATTTTTTTGTCGGAGCTTTTCCGATATCGTGAAGTAATGCTGACCAACGAAGCCACAGATTATCTGTATTTTCAGAGATATTATCCACCACTTCCAGTGTATGGTAAAAATTGTCTTTATGGGTTTGTCCTTCCACTTCTTCCACACCTTTTAGTTCGATCAGCTCAGGAATAATTAATTTCATCAAACCTGTTTGTTCCATAAGCTTCAGTCCTATTGAAGGTTTTTGGGAAAGCATAATTTTATTAAACTCCACCATAATTCTTTCCATAGAAACAATCTTGATTCTTTCCGCTTCCTGCTTAATGGCTTCTAAAGATTTCTCTTCAATCTGAAACTGTAATGTTGATGCAAAACGAATCGCTCTCATCATTCTCAAAGGATCATCAGAATAGGTTTGAGCCGGTTCTAAAGGAGTTCGTAAGATTCCTTTTTCCAGATCATCAATTCCATTAAAAGGATCGATCAGCTCTCCGAAATTATCTTTATTCAAAGAAATAGCCATTGCATTTACCGTGAAATCTCTTCTCTTCTGATCATCTTCTATTGTTCCTCCTTCTACTTCGGGTTTACGGCTGTCTTCCGTATAACTTTCTTTTCTTGCCCCTACAAATTCAAGTTCAAGATCTTTATATTTGATCATAGCCGTTCCATAAGTTTTGAAAACAGAAACTTTCATTTTCGGATCGATTTCCTTTCCAACACTTTGAGCCAGCTCAATTCCACTTTGTTCAGTAACAAAATCAATATCCGTTGACGCTTTTCTTTTCATCAATAAATCTCGAACATAGCCACCAACAACGTATACAGACTGATTGTTCTTGTCTGCAACCTCCGAGATTATTTTGAAAAGCTTTAAATTTTTATTTTGATTGAGATTGATTGTCATTATTAAGGATATAAGATTTCAGATATTAAAATGAAATTTTTTGCAAAGATAACAATTAGATTAAATTTTTAACAATTGCAGAATCGTTTATAAAATTTACTTAACTTTATAAGATAACTAAAAACTAACAACTATGAGAAGATTCTTATTCATGGCCTTCTTGTGTTTATGTTCTATTCTTTTTTCTCAGGCCAAAAATGTTTATTATACCGATTTTATAGATTTTACCGATAATTCCGGCGTGAAATACAACGTTATGATGATTACCGATCGACATAGTGAAGACGGACGCGCAGATTCTACCGTAAGGGTTTTATATACCACCGATGAAAATGAGCATTTGATCCAATTTTATGCAGACTGTTATTATGAAAAATTAAAAAACGGAAATACAAGAATTTCATTTATTCCAAAATCTAATGGCACAGTGCAAATCATCAAAGGAAAAGACGTTACCTACAATCCCGATACTTTTGTGTATGAAATTGATCCAAAAACAAGTACAATAACAGGAACACAATCTGATAAAAACAGTACTTCACCTATTCCTATTATTTATAAAAACTCAACTCTCACAACCCAAGACAGGCAAAATCAAGCGGATAGATTTTATTTCAGAACCGAAAATATGTATACCCTTCTTCAAAACTTTTATGCTAAAAAAACAGATGATACAAACAAACCTTATTTTGATGCTGTAGGCTGGTTTGGTAGTGACGGTATTGCCTATCAAGCTTTTATTATATCTGTTTTTAAAGAAGAAGCTACCTTAAATTCGATCGTCAGAATACGTTATGAAAAAAATGGAGAAATTCAGATTGTTCAATATGATGCTCTATCCAAAATTGCATTACAAGATGATGATACACTTAAGATTACCTTCACGCCCAAAAACACTCCTGTAAAAAATATAAAAGGAAATTCCAGCTACAATGCTGACAACTTTTCTTTCACTTTAGATTCCAACGATCAATTTTTAAAAGGAAAACAATGGGATGAAAACTCTTCTGCAGATTTATCTTACATTAAAATCAGCGATAATCAGGAATTTGCTTTAAAATTCTATTCAGAAAAAGATGAAATCTATCAGAAATACCTGAAATAAAATAAATTAAAAAGACGCCTTTTTCAGGACGTCTTTTTAATTTATTCTCTAAGAACTTTTATTCTATTGTCACTCCAAATCTTTATCACAGAAGACCCGGAATATTTTGAAACTTTCTCTCGGTCTTCTTCCACCGCATAATCTACAAGATCAATAATTTCAGGTGAAATATCAGAGAATTTCAATGGACTTTTATCTCCACTAAAATTTGCAGAAGTAGAAACCAATGGTTTATTTAATTTAGTAATTAGTTTTTTACAAAAATCATTTTTTACCAAACGAATTCCTATACTTCCATCTTCGGCCAAAAGTTCTTTGGGTAGACCTCTTGGATTTTCATAAACGATTGTCACCGGCTTTTCACTCAAATCGATGATTTCCCATGCCATTTCAGGGACATCTACCAAATCCTGTAGTCTCTTTTCAGATTCCACCAAAATGATCATGGATTTGTTCTTTTCACGTTTTTTAATGTCAAAAATCTTGTTGACCGCGTCTATATTGGTAGCGTCACAACCTATTCCCCAGATTGTGTCTGTTGGGTAAAGAATTGTTCCTCCGGATTTTAGTATTTCTATTATTTTTTCCATTATTTTCTGTCATTGCGAGGAACGAAGTGACGAAGCAATCTCAAAAAGGATTCATTATATCTTTTATCTCCTCTGTTAAATCTCTCCATTCCGGATTAAGTGAGTTTATTAAATTTATTTTTTTCTGTCTTGAACCTGCTTTAATCTGTTTTTCTCTAAAAATAGCATTTCCTATTTCCTGAAAAGATTCCCAATACACTAATTTATTAAGATTATACTTTGAAGTAAAACTTAATTCATAAGCTTTTTCTTGATGTTCCTGAACTCTTTTAGGCAAGTTTGATGTAACACCAGTATAAAGAACAGTATTATTTTTATTGGTCATGATATATACAAAACCAGGTTTCATTTGTGATAAGTTTTAAATAATATAAAGATTGCTTCGTCGCTTCCGCTCCTCGCAATGACAATAAAATTACTAAACTTTACAAATTCGGCAAATATCTTTCCTCAATAATATTCAGATGATGATAATTGTGACCGATAATCAATTTTCCGATGGTTTCTACAGAAATCGAGTTTCCGTTG
This sequence comes from Chryseobacterium taiwanense, assembly GCF_000813825.1. Taxonomy (GTDB): domain Bacteria; phylum Bacteroidota; class Bacteroidia; order Flavobacteriales; family Weeksellaceae; genus Chryseobacterium; species Chryseobacterium taiwanense. The sequence goes on along the minus strand of NZ_JWTA01000005.1, from coordinate 237,386 downwards.
GCTGTTCCAATATTATTTAGAACAGAGGAATCCAATGTTTCCAATAAAATTTGTGAAGATTTTCTTACCAATTGATACTCTTCCAACAAAGAGTCTAAACTTCTTCCATTGGCGAAAGACTGACTTGCATATAGCTCTTCATCAAAACCCGGTAGTTCATTTTTATCTCCTCTTGCAAAAGCTAAAATTCTATATTGAAACACTCTTTCTGTATCTGATAAATGCAAGAGTAATTCTTTCAAAGTCCATTTCCCTTCTGCATAGGCAAAAAGCGATTGCTCCTCTGTAAGATTTGAATAGATTTCTATGGTCTTTTCACCCGATCTCTTCAACTCGCCCAACCAATCTTCGGATGGAATATTATCTAAATATCTCTGAACGTATTTTTGAAAATCAGTCATGTTTTTTAGGTATAAGTTGTTAATATAATTGATAAATGATAGCCGATAATTGATAACTGCCAACGTTTTAATCATTTACAATTTATCAATGATTATTTATGAATCTCTGTTCGTCCATTCATAGAAATTCACTTCATCGTAAAGTTCGAATCCGCAAGATGGATATAATTTGTTTCCGATATCGTTGGATCTTCCGGTTTCAAGAAGAACTCCACAAGCATTAGTAGATTTTGCCAGTTCTTTAGCTTCTTCAATTAACTCTTTTGAAAAGCCTTTTCCGCGGTAATTTTCATTGACATACAAATCATTCAGCAACCAGTATCGTTTCATTCTCGTTGATGAAAACAATGGATATAATTGAACAAAGCCAACCAGCTTTCCTTCACTTTCAGCAATAAAAATTTCAGAATCTTTGTTTTTGATTCTTTCTGTTAAAAACTTTTCGGCTGCCGGAATATCGGAATCTTTATGATAAAAAATCCTGTACTGATCAAACAATTCGGACAATTGATGTACATCCTGAATTGTTGCTTTTCTTGTATTTTTCATAATTAATTATAAGTGATGGTCGTAGCTCAATACCCGTTTCATTTTCCAGTCTTTTCCATCCAGAACCCAGAGGATAGTAAATTTGGCACGGCTACCTTTATTCCATTTTCCTTTATAAAATTCAGCAAACTCATGTTCGCCTTCCTCAATAAAAGCATACAAAGTATTATTGTTGTATAGAGGATATACTTTCAGGCTGTTCGGAACCAACTCACGTTTTACCTTATTTGGCCCACCACAAATATTATTTTTAATCGAAGCTATGAAAGCTGTTTTTCCGGAAGTGATTCCGCCTTTATCGTGATAAAACTCAAGATCGTCACTTACGATAGAATCATAATGAGAAAGATCACATGTATTGAATCCGATATCGAATATCAAACTGTCTAATCTTTTTGCCGTTTTGTACAATTCATCGGAATTTTTCACCTGAGAATAGGCAATCTGACTTAAAATTAACAGCAATACAATCTGAATCTTTCTCATGATGTTTTATTTTTAATATATTCTTCAGTGGATTGTCATTCTGACGAAGGAAGAATCCCTTGTAAAGACAACAGATTCTTCACTTCACTCTGTTACGTTCAGAATGACAAAGCGTTACAATATTTCTACAATTTAAGAAAAAGCTCTTTCCAAATCTGCAATAAGATCTTCAGCATCCTCAATTCCAACGCTTAAACGAACTAAGTCATCAGTAATTCCTAATTCAGCACGTTTTTCAGCAGGAATAGAAGCGTGAGTCATCAAAGCAGGGTGATTCGCCAAAGATTCTACTCCACCGAGAGATTCTGCCAAAGTGAACACTTTTACTTTCTCTAAAAATTTGATTGCATCTTCTTTTTTACCCGATTTGAATGTGAAAGAAACCATTCCTCCAAAATCTTTCATCTGAGATTTTGCCAATTCGTATTGTGGGTGAGATTCCAATCCCGGATAAATTACTTTATCTACTGCAGGATGAGATTCAAGATATTTTGCTACTGCTATTCCGTTTTCAGAGTGTCTTTGAACTCTTAAAGCCAAGGTTTTAATTCCTCTCAACACCAAATAAGAATCGTGAGGTCCTAAAATACCACCACTTGCAAACTGAATGAAGTGAAGCTTATCTCCTAATTCAGCATCTTTAGCAATCAAAGCTCCCGCAATAACATCAGAGTGCCCTCCTAAATATTTAGTTGCAGAGTGCATTACGATATCTGCTCCCAAATCGATTGGTCTTTGAAGATAAGGTGTTGCAAATGTGTTGTCAACCGCAACCAAAATATCTTTTCCTTTTGCAACCTCAACAACTGCTTTAATATCAACCAATTTCATCAAAGGGTTTGTTGGAGTTTCAACCCAGATCAATTTAGTTTTATCTGTGATCACATCAGCAATTTTTGAAGCATCATCAAAATTCACGAATGTAAATTTCAATTGATATTTTTCAAAAAGTCTGGTGAACATTCTGTAAGTTCCGCCATATAAATCGTCAACTGCAATTACCTCATCACCAGGATTTAATAATTTTAAAACACAGTCGATTGCAGCCAAACCAGAACCAAAAGCCAATCCTCTTGCTCCGTTTTCAATGCTTGCCAAAGAGTCTTCCAAAGCCTGTCTTGTAGGGTTTGCCGCTCTTGAATATTCGTAACCGGAATGTACTCCCGGACTTTTTTGCGCGAATGTAGACGTTAAAAATACAGGAACATTCACAGAACCTGTTGCAGATTCATGATGTTGCCCTCCGTGTATAACTTTTGTATTAAAATTCATTGCTTTATAATTTATTAATTTGAAAATGTTAGAATTTGAAAATTTCTTTCACTGCTTTCATTTTCAAATTATTTCATTACCACATTTTCAAATTGGTTTTACATTTTTATTGCAGACTTGATCGCAAATTCTTCTGCCATCTGCTCGATCCATTGTGCTACATCTTCCTCTCCTGTAGCTCTTTGATAAGTACTTCCAAGAGAAACTAAAATCTGGTGCATGAACATTTTCATCTGGTCAACCGGCATTTCTTTTGTCCAAAGATCGATTCTTAAAGCTTCCATCGCTTTTTCGTCCCAAACAGAAATCATTACTGCTTTTGTTTCTTCTTTATCAACACCACCATCCTGTGCATTCCAAGTCATTGTTTCCGGGATGTGATTTTCATCCAATTCTACATCTATCGTAATCTGAGTCTTTCTCATTCTTTCTATTTTTTCTAATTCTTTTAATTAATTTTTAGGTTTATATCCTGATTTACTGAAAATGGTTTGTGCATCCATTTTTAAGAAATCTAATAATTTTGTTTCCGGATTCTCTTTTAAATATGATTTACAAATCTGCCATCCTGTGAAAATTCCGATCTGAGGAGAAGATTCATTATCAATTTCGGTATAAAATTTTGAGAATGGGCCGGGAGAAATAAAACGTTCTACCAATCTCGGATCATCACCGAATATTAAATTATTCTCTACAAAATAATTCCAGATGTTTGCTTCATTAGTCACTGCCCAATCATATTGCTTAACAGTATAATTCATCTTAAGGTAATCAGGAAAATTCGGTAAAAAAGCATCCTGAAGGGTCATAATCTTGCCATTAAGGATCAGCTGATCTACAAACTTCTGTTCAGTAGAAGCCGTCACAATATTCTCCGCAAAAATCTGTGAAACTTTCGGAACAATATTAGCCGGATTCATCGATTTTTGGAAATATAGCTCCAATCCTTTATAATTAGCATTTCCATCTCCCATAAATCCTGTAATGTCTATGAATAAAAAACCGCTTTTTTCATCATAGATAATAGGATCCTGAGCCATCTGTAATGCGGATGAAAACAAATAGACTTTCGGACTCTTAAATTTCGGGTAATAATATTTTATATGTGAAAATAATTCCTGTAGCTCAGTCTGAAGTTTCTTTACATCTATTTTATGTATTGCCTCATTATAAATTTTAATTTCATTGGCATCTGCTCTTCTTTTAGCAAAATCTTCATCAGGAACTGTCCCCTGAAACCAAGGGAAATTGGTTTTAAACTGCTCCAACGGAACGTTTTTATCATAAAACATCTTAGAAATATCAACAACCTCTACTTTTTCAGCTGGTTTTTCAATTTCTACCTTCCATGGTGTCTCCTGCTCTTTTTTACATGAATGTAAGCTTACAACTAAAATGGAAGAAAGTATAGCAATTCGGAAAATCTTCATTATTTTTACATGAATTTAAGTTTACAAAAATAAGGATTTAAAGATAATTCTATAGTCAAATTATTGGGTTTTATCATCCTGAAAAATGGAATCTTTATTTGAAAAATATAAGACACAAAAATGATACTGGAAACCAAGCGTCTTTTAATGAGAAAATTTGAAGAAACAGATGTTGAACGCTTGTTTCTCTTAGACTCAAATCCGGAAGTAATGAAATATATTGGAGTTCCTCCCCTTTCGGAAGTCCATGAGTCTAAGAATGTTATTAAAATGATTCAGCAGCAATATATTGATAATGGTATTGGAAGACTTGCTGTCATTGAAAAGGAAACAGGCTTGCTAATTGGATGGAGTGGGTTAAAACTCTTAACTGAAGAAATCAACGGATATAAAGGAATATATGATTTAGGATACCGCTTCTTACCTGAGAAATGGGGAAAGGGATATGCTTTTGAATCGGCAAGGGCTTCTTTGGATTTTGGTTTTAATGATTTAAAAACTGATACGATTTATGCTCATGCTCATTCTGAAAATGTAGGGTCAAACCACATTCTAAAAAAATTAGGTTTTCAAAAAACGGATGAGTTTACAGAACCGGATGGAGTTTGTTTTTGGTATGAATTGAAAAGCGAAAACTATATCTTATGATTACGATACGACAGGAGGAGGAAAAAGATTATCCACAGGTTTTTCAATTAATTGAAGAAGCTTTCAAAAATATAGAATACAGTGATCACCAAGAACAGTTTTTAGTTGAAAAGCTAAGAAAATCTGATGCTTTCATTCCTGAACTCTCCCTCGTTGCAGAAAATGAGAATGGAGAAATAGTCGGTCACATTTTATTTACAAAACTTAAAATTATTAATGATTCTGAGGTGTTTGAATCATTAGCTTTAGCTCCTGTTTCTGTAAAACCAGAGTTTCAGCACCAGGGAATCGGTGGAAAACTGATTGATTTTGGACATCATAAAGCAAAAGAATTAGGGTTTGAGTCTGTTATTTTAATTGGACACGAAACGTATTACCCTAAGTTTGGATACAAAAAAACCAGTAATTTTGGAATTTCATTTCCGTTTGATATTCCTGAGGAAAACGGAATGGCATTGGAATTAACTGAAAATTCATTGAAAAATATAAAAGGGATCGTAAAATACCCTAGAGAATTTGGAATAGATTAAAAAAATAAAAAATGCAGACACAAAAAGTAATAGATCATCTTGTAAGCTGGCTGAAAGATTATGCAACAAAAGCAAATGTAAAAGGATATGTAATTGGAGTTTCGGGAGGTGTAGATTCCGGTGTGGTTTCTACCTTATGCGCCATGACAGGACTTGAAGTTCTGCTTTTAGAAATGCCTATTCGTCAAAAAGAAGATCAGGTAAACAGAGCTCAGGATCATATTGCAGATCTCAAAAAAAGATTCCCGAATGTTCAGGGAAAAAGGATTGATCTGACTCCGGTTTTTGAAACATTTGAAAACAGTGTGGAAGATCATGTGGAAGGAAGATGGAGCAATAATTTATCATTAGCCAATACAAGATCTCGTTTCAGAATGGTAACGCTGTACTATTTCGGACAACTTCACGGTCTCCTCGTATGTGGTACAGGAAATAAAGTAGAGGATTTCGGAATCGGTTTTTATACAAAATACGGTGATGGCGGTGTAGACGTTTCTCCAATTGCTGATCTTTACAAAACTGAAGTCTATGAATTAGCAAAAGGCTTAAATCTTATTGAAAGTATTCAAAAGGCTATCCCAACAGACGGACTTTGGGATGCTGAAAGAACTGATGAAGATCAAATTGGAGCCACTTATCCAGAATTGGAAAAAATTCAGAAAGAATATGGTACTAAAACCGCTGAAGATTATGAAGGAAGAGACAAAGAAGTATTCCTGATTTTTGACAGAATGCATAAAGCAGCAAAACATAAAATGGTTCCTATTCCGATCTGTGATATTCCTGAGGAGTGGAGAGAAGCATAAAATGAATGGTCAGTTGTGAATTTTTATAATTAAATTTAGAAATTCACAATTGATTGACGAAGTAAACAATTTACCCATAATAATTGATAGCAAAATATGAACGGTAAGACAAGATCTCTGTTTTTCATTTGTTTAGGACTTCTTTTCGGAATGTCTGTAATGTATATTTACAATAATTTCATTAAAGATAATCCGGCGCCACCAAGTACAACTACAGTTGAATATGGAAAAGTAAATGATTCTGCAAGTTCTTCTTTACAACAATCCATCGATCAACTAACAGAAGAGAAAACGGTGATTAGCTACGTGAAACAAAATCATCAGCTTCCCAATTATTACATTACAAAAAATGAAGCCCGAAACCAAGGATGGAATCCTTCAAAAGGAAATCTGTGTGATGTTTTGCAGGGAAAAGCAATTGGTGGAGACAAGTTTGGAAATCGGGAAGGAAAATTACCTAAAGGACAAAAATATTTTGAGGCAGATGTAAATTATCACTGTGGAAACCGAAATGCTGACCGCATTATTTTCACTCAAAACGGAGATGTTTATTTGACGAAAAACCATTATAAGAGTTTTGAAAAGCAGTAATTTTCTTGTGTTCGTTGTTTCCTTATTCCTCATCTTTTCCTGTTCAGAAAAACAACAGAAAATGTTCGGGGAACAAGAAACTGTTACCATCTTAATTCAGCCTTTTAAAGATTTAAAACCTGAAAGCATTAAGTTTGTAACGAATGAAATCAAAAAGGTGTATCCCAATATCAAAGTTTTAGAGCCTATCGATTTACCTGATAACACTTATTATAAAGAGAGGAACCGCTACAGAGCAGACTCGATTATTAAATTTTTAGATCAAAGAACGGAAGAAAATTTTGTAACGATTGGTTTAACTTCAAAAGACATCAGTGTTACCAAAGGAGAAATAAAAGATTTTGGTGTAATGGGATTGGGCTTTACACCGGGGAAAGCTTGTGTTGCTTCAATGTTCAGATTAAGTAAAACAAATACTGATGAACAGTTCTTTAAAGTAGCTATTCATGAACTTGGTCATACACAAGGATTACCTCATTGCTCCGAAAAACAGTGTTTTATGAGAGATGCAGAAGGCAAAAATCCTACAAACGAAGAAACAGAATTTTGTAAAAAATGCAAAAGGGTTTTAATTAATAAAAATTGGAAATTCAATTCGATATGAAAACAATATATATAGATTTTACAGATATAGGAGATTATGAAGACTTCTATGCTCAATTAAAAGAAAAGCTTCCACTTCCTGAACATTTTGGAGAGAATCTGGATGCACTAGCAGATGCCATTACCGGAGAACTGGAAATGCCTCTTCACTTAGAGTTTGTAAACATGAGCATAGACCAGCTGGAAATCTTCGAAGATTTACTCACGACTTTGGAAGATTCCGAAGATGAAATGGAAGACTTCACGTTCACTTATTATTTAGAGCAATATGAGGATGACGAAGAAGAAGCATCCGAAGAATAATTATAAAAAAACAAAACTCGCAGATTAATCTGCGAGTTTTTTGGTCTAAGACATCAAGTGAGTTGTCTGTTTTTTTACTGCTTTATGAATTTATAACTCTGTTGTTTTCCCCCCTTAACAGAATATCGCAGTATATAATCTCCACTTAATAAAGACGATACGTCAATCTGGCGCTCAACCGAATTGAATATTCTCACTTTTTGCCCGACCATATTATAAATTTCACCCTTTTCAATTTTTTCATTTCCTTTAAAATAAAGGATATTCGTTACCGGATTTGGATAAATACCTATATCCGGATTATTTCTTACATCATCTTTCACGGACAGATATTGTGTAAGATCTAAATAAAAACCTACTATTCCGGAAGCATTTGTTCCCACGCCTGCAATTTTCTTCCCATCCTGAGAAATTGCTAAAGGCAGCGCCATCGTTACCCCATTCGTTGCAATTCCTAATGAAACTGCATAATCATTTAGGTTAACACGTCCAGTCGTTGCTGTCCAAATAAAGCCTTCTCCAGACATTGGAGGCGCCGAAAATGCCCTGAAATACCCTACTACAGTTGTTCCATCGGCAGATATCCCTGTCGCACCACCCCTGAAGAAGACCGAGGAATTTGGATGTGTTATGTATGTAACTCCAGATGTTGTGCTCCAAACATACGGATTTGGCATTCCTGCCCCAATTACTATATTTCCATTTGAAGAAACCCCTCCGGCTTCCCCAAGATTATTTCCGCCACCGTCGGTAATAAAACTCTCTACTCCATTTACCCATCTTGCGGCACTTCTTGTTCCATTTGCTTCATCCTGCCATCCTACAATTACAGAACCATCTGCATTAACTGCATTTGCTCTTGAACTGCTTCCCGAGATCATACTTCCCAAGTCTACCACTCCGTTCGTTGCATCCCATTTTACAGCATGTGCTGTACCTGCAGTAAGCCAGCCTAGGCCAACAATTACATTTCCGTTTGCAGACATTCCCCAAGTAGAACTTACAGATCCGTCCCAACCGGTAGGAACAAGCCCTCCTCTGTTCGTCCATGAAGTCCCATCATACGTCGAGATCTCATTAAAACCTGTCGCAGCTTTCGTAACCGAAGAGGCAATTTTAGTCCCATCATTAGAAACCATCGTTCTTCCGGCTGCAGGATACCCATTGGTAATTGTCCCTATTTGTACAAGTCCACTTGCCGCGCTCCATTTATAAACTGCACCTCCACTTGTGTGCATACTTACCACTCCGTTATCTGAGACTGCTCCCACAGTATAATTTCCAAGCCCCATTACGGAAGCTGTGCTTTTGTAACTCCAAAGTTCAGTATGCAGTAAACCGCCAATACTTTACTGGAAAGATTGTAAACTTTTTTCATGTTGAATGTGTATTTAATATTTTAGATTGGTGGAAGCAATATTAATATTATATTTACGCAATCAAAAGATTTTGTCTTTTACAATTCGTGAAATTCAAAAGACATAAAATTATAAAAACCTAATATTCAACCACATAAAAACACCCTATCTTGAAGGAAGTTTTGAAAGAGGTTATTCATAAAAACAGAAAAAACAGTCTATTGCTTTTAAAAATACTTACCAATAAAAGGAGTCTTCTACTGTTTATTCTCCTATTTTATTCCATTTTCACAAACGGACAGTCTGGTCCTGACTTTAGTATTTTGGCCGATAAAGCTTTTCAAAAGCTGTATCAAAATCCTGATGAATGTATTAGTTATTCTCAAAGCCTTCTCCTGAGTGATCAAAATATCGAGCATAAAATCGTACTGCAAAATATCATTTCACAAGCGTATGCGATGAAAGGAGACTATGTGCAATCGGTAAACATTTCTGCTCAGAAGGAAGAATTCCAACAACATAATCTTTCGTATTTCATGCAGATTTTTGGAAACTATAATCTTGCTGAACAATATCAGAATCTGGATTTATACGATCAGTCAAAAAAAATCATTGCCCATCTTTTGTCTGATCAAAACCTCATAAAGAGCAATGATCCCAAGCTTAGAATAACAACTGCTAAACTTTACCAGCTTCAGGCACTTAATTTCGGGGCCAACAGAGAATATCAGTCTGCTTTAAAATATCTTAGTAAAAGCGATGAATATACGAATGGCAGTAATGAAGAAAATATCATCACAGAAATTGAAAATAAGATTTTCCAGTCATCTTATTTAATGAGACTGAATAAACTGGAAGAATCTAAAAAACTGATAGACAGTATAATTTATAATCTTGAAAAAAATAAAGACCGTCCGTTTTTATTAGGTCTTGCTTATGAAACTTTATCTAAATACTATTTTATTAAACAAGATTATCAAACCTCGGTTTATCAATCGGAAATAGCTCTTTCGCAAATTAAAAACATCCCGTTCGGTAGTTTAAAGATTAAAATTTACGAATCTCTATCCAAAAACTATTTTGCCCTTCATGATGATGCAAAATATCATCAATATAATAAGCTTTGCATTGATTTAACAACAAAAGAGGAAGCCAATACAAAAGAAGGGATACGATATATTGTAAAGCTTGCTGAAACCAATCAAAATAAAAGTATTGAGTTTCAAAAGCAGAAATATATGCAGTCTTTGGGAATTTTAATATTAATCTTAGCTTTAATTATTCTAGGATTAGTCATTTATTTTTTAATCATCAAAAACAAAAACAGAGACTTAAAAAAGCAATTTTATTTTTTTGAAAAGCAAAGAAAATATCAGCAAAAAATAGTCTCTTCCCTGCCTGTTCCTACAAAAGAATTACCAACTCTTGAAAAGAGTCCTGAAAAAGATTCTAATAAAATTTCAAAGGAAAAAGAAGAGGAAATTCTTCAAAAACTTGAAGAATTTGAACAATCTGACCGATTTTTAAATAAAAACATGTCTCTTTCTTTACTTTCTTCTCAAATGGAGATTAATACAAAATATCTGTCAGAAGTGATTAACAACAGTAAAGAAAAGAATTTCAACGGTTATATTAATGAATTAAGAATCAATCATATTGCTCATTTATTAAGAACCAATCCTATATTTCTTAATTATAAGGTAAGTTATCTTGCAGAATATTCAGGATTTTCGTCTCACAGTACCTTTACAACGGTATTCAAATCTATTACAGGAATGTCTCCCAACGCTTATATTCAGGAAATCAGTAAAAGTAAAATAGTATGAAACTCATTTTAAAAATATTTTCATTCCTACTGTTAAGCTTTTATATTTCTATAAATGCTCAGAAAATCCCAGATGATTCTCTGATGAAAAAAGCCAACGCTCAAATCTATGACAATCCTGATAATACGATTAAAATAGCTAAGGATCTTTTAAAAAAAGAGAATGATATTAATAAGTCTATCAAGATTTATACGATGCTTTCTACCGCAAATATTGCCAAAAGAAATTTTGACGAGTCTTTAAAATATATTTTAAAAGCTAAAGAACTTGCCCAGAAAACAAATGATCCAAAAATTCAGACACGTGTCCTGATTTCTATTGCGATCCAATACCAACAAATGGAGCTTTTCAGCAAAAGTCTTGAAACTCTAAACGAAGCCGATGTATATTTGGCTAAAATTCCGGAGAATGTTCCTGAAAAACATTCAGAAACAGCCATCAGCAATGCCATACAGGGGATGATTTATAGAAGTCAGCTAAACCCAGAGCTAGCTCTTCAAAAATTCTTAATTGCGCTTGAAAACTTTGAGAAAGTACCCCTAAAGAAAACTACCTATGCTAATATGAGTGTGGTGTACTATAATATTGGCTATTGTTATCTGAACCTAAACCAAATCGATAAAGCACAAGAAGTCTTTTCACAGTCTATAGACTATGCACAGAAAAATAATGCTAAAAGCCTTGAAGCGTTCGCTTTGAAAGGAATGGCGGAAATGCACAAGCTAAAACGTGAACATCAGATTGCAATTACTCTTTTACAGCAAGCAGAAGATCTTAGTAAAAACACCGGAGATATTATCCTTAATCAAGGAATCTACAAAGAAATGGCAGATAATTATCTTGCTTTAGGCAAACAGAATCTTTATCAGCTTTATAATAAAAAATATTTTGAAATGCGCTTCCAAAGGAGGCAAAACGAACTCACCTCCATCAATCATGTCATTGATAATCACAACAAAGACACCGCTCTCAAAAATAAAGAGATTAAATCTTATTACATTCGCTTAATGATTATCTCAACTGTTGTAGGCTGTATTCTTGTCTCTGTTCTTTTATATTTAATTATAAGAATAAGAAAACAAAATAATAAGCATCAAAAAGAAATACAGCAGATTATACGAACTTCATAACTCACAGAAATAAAAAACATTCCAAATTTGGAATGTTTTTTATTTTTATAATAGTCAAATCTATTTTCCGATAGCTTCGGTAATTGGATTTCCTACATTTCCACTAGGAAACTGAATTTTCAATAAAGATGAAACTGTAGGTGCAATATCTGTCATAAAATACGGTTTATTGCTTTCTCCATGCTGAATTCCCCATCCCATAAAGATTAACGGAATATGTGAATCGTAAGAGTTCCAAACACTGTGTGTTGTTCCTGTTTTTGCATACGGAGGCAACATAGAATCGCGAGAGATCAACTGAATATCACCACTTCTCTGTCTGTTGATTCCATTGATAATTCTCTGTTTGATAGGCTCTGGAATAGTCGCTTCCTGAACTTCGGTCACAGAAACCGCATACAAAACAGTAGGATCTTTTTCCAATTCTTTGATCGCAAAATCTCTTACATCATCCAACTCAAGCTTATTATCTTTCAGCAATTTTCTATCGAAATAAACCTGATAGTTATCTACTGCATTAATCAGCTTATCTACACCAAACTTTTCTTTTAATTTCTCATTGACATTTTTTTCCATTCCTTCTCCAAAGAAGCCTGTTGAAATTTTATACTCTTGTAAAAAACCTACAGAATGTGCTCCACCATGATCCGCAGAAAGGAAAACCGTATATTGTCCTTTTCCAACTTTTGAATCTAAATAATTGAAAAACTGAGCCAAGTCTTGATCTAATCTTAAATAAACATCTTCAACTTCAATAGAATTCGGACCAAATTTATGACCTGCGTAATCTGTTGAAGCTAAATTGATAGCCAACATATCAACGATATCATCACCACCCAACTTTTCTCCTTCTACAGCTGCTTCAGCCAATTTCAACGTCAATGTATTTCCAAAAGGAGTATAACGGATATTGTCTTTTTTAGCTTTGTAATCCGCTGCTAAATTGCTGTAAGGGAAAGTCGGTGTTTTTGCACTTCCCAACAATCCTTCCCAAGAAGAATTATCCGGAGAACTTTCTGTATACTGATTGATTGGAAGTAAAGTATTCCATCCGTTTGCTACTAATTTATCCGGTAAATTCTGAGAATTAAAAGATTTTACCCACTGTGGTAAATCATTCATATACCAAGAACTGGTGATGAAGTCTCCTGAAGAATCATCAAACCAAAAAGCTCCGTTCGGATTGTGACCTGCCGGAAGAATAGAAGCTCTGTCTTTCAAAGAAACTCCGATTACTTTTCCCTGAAAATTAGTCGCCAATCTTAGTTCATCAGAAACTGTCGTCGACCAAAGGTTTTTCGGAGAGTGACTTCCTACTTTTGCATTGGTAGTTCCGACTGGCTTTACGCTTTCGTCTGTTGTACAATATACATTTTGTCCCGTTTCTTTATCCGTCCAGTCATTTCCCGCAATCCCATGAATTGCCGGAACCGAACCTGTATAAATACAAGTATGCCCTAAAGCTGTAACGGTAGGAACATAAGGAATATGAACATTATTCAAAGAATAACCTGTTCCTAATAATCTTTTGAAACCGTCGTTACCATATTTATTGTAAAAACGATACAGATAATCCCACCTCATCTGGTCTACTACTAAACCTACTACTAATTTTGGTCTTTCTAATTGAGAATTTTTGTTCTTCTGCGCATTGATTGTAAAAACGGATAACAAAGTAACCGCCGCAATCGAAATTTTCCTAAGCATTCAGTAAAATTTTATTGGGAACAAATTTACGGGTTTTGAAAACTTTGGTGTGTGAAATTTTATTTAAATTTCATCGTTATGTAATTTAAAACTAAAAATTAATCAATTTAACCATCATGAAACTCAAGTCTTTCATTCTTATTATTTTAATCACTTTAAGTAATAATCTATTTGCTTATCCTATTACTCCTACACCTCTTAGAGTTTTGGTCTCCGAAACAGAAAATATCGTTTATGCCCAAGTAACTGATATAAAACAAAATAAAAATGAAAGCAAAAATGATTGGAATAAAGATTTGATTGCAGTATTAACAATAAAAGAAATTTTACAGGGAAAAATTAATTCGAAGACAGTAGAAGTATATTTCTCTAACGAACCTTCATGCCCAATGCCTGCTCAATATGAAAAAGATCAAGAAATACTTGTATTTTTAGATCAAGATATTGATAAATATACGACTCATGCTTTAACTTATGGTTTAAAGACTTTAGAACAATCTGAATATGAAATTTATAAAAGCAGAATTCTAGAAATTCAACAAATCTTAAAAGTAACAAACAATGAAGAAAGGAAAATCAAAACAATAGACTGGCTGATTGATTGTGCTTATAATCCAATTACAAGATGGGAAGGGCTTCAAGATTTAGCTCCTGAAAATGATTTCATTTCTTACTATGACTGGGATAAAGAAAAATTCATAGGAACATATGAATTAAATAAACAACAAAAACAAAGATTAAGAACTTTATTTTTAAATACAAAAAAAATAAACTATGATGATTTAAGTATTGTAGATCTTATTACTGAACAAAATGATAAAGAAATTTTAGATTTTCTAATCGACCAATTTAATAAATTTAGAAATGAAAAATATTGGTGTAAAAATTCTGTAATGTTGCAAATTGCAGAGGTATCAAATAGAGAAAATTTAAAAAATATATTGAAGAGAAAAAAAAGATTAGATCTATTTGACGAAAATTATGAGCAAGAAACTGAGAATATTAATAACGAATTTATAAATAAATTATAATTTAATGAGATTATTTTTCACCATAATTTTCTTCTTTTTTTCATTTACAAGAATTTTAGCAACAGAACAACAAAGTGATATTTTATATATGAACGGAGAGAAATATTATATTCTGAATAAAATTCTGAACAGAAACATTATTGAAAATTACATTGAGGAAAAAAATATAAAGTATGAAATCAACAGCAGTTTGTGGCGAGGCTATATTGCAAACTATGAAATCATAAACAATACATTTCAAATTAAAGACATACTCATTCCTGTATATTCTAGTAAAAATAATTTTATCAAATTAAAGGACAAAGACAAAACATTATTTGAATCTTTGAATCAGATAAAAACAAATACTGTTCTAATCTTATCTAAAAAAAATATATCCCTATATCATTTGGAAGACCAAACAGCAAAGATTAAAGTCATTGAAATTCAAAACAATAAAATTGTAAAGAATTTTGACATGAATTCATTTGAAGATTTTACTAAGTTTCGAAATGAACAGTTTCAGAAGTACAAACTGACAGACCTGTATAAGAAAGACCTTTATCACGCACTTAGAACGGTTCAATCTTCAAGAGAAAGGCATCATTATGGAGATGATTGGCCAATTGAAAAAGAAGTTGAAGAACTAATTATTAATACAATGTTTGAAAATGAAAACTTTAACATGATCTTATAAAATTATTTCATTTATTTTTACAGATGATCAATATTGAAAAACTAGAAAAGCTCACCTCAAACCCAACTTTAAGCTGGGGATTCAATGGCTATGAAACCGATAAAATATTCAGCATTTCTACGATCGAGATCGGAACTTCTTTTGAATTTAATATAAGAGAGAAAAATCAATCCTATAAAAAGGTCTGGAAAACGACTTCTGAAGACATCGATGATTTGAATGAAATCATTGAAAAGGGAAATTCATTTGGAGCTTTTGAAAATGGAGAATTAATCGGTTGGGCAATCTGTGATTTCAGAGCATGGAACAACAGTCTTTTCATTGAAAACATATTAATCAACGAGAAATTTCGTGGACAGAGTATCGGGAAATTATTCATTAAAAATATTAATCGAAAAGCAAGAGAATTACAATGCAGAATGGTAGAACTTGAAATTCAAAACACTAATTATCCGGCAATCAAATTCTATCAAAAGGCAGGTTTTGCCATCACGGGAATCAATACAAAATTATACAAAGACTCTACTGAAACGGCTTTATTCATGAGCTTTGATGTGTTACTTTAAATGCAATCACTTTTTTAGCGATTAGTAAATTATTAATTCAGAATCACAAAGCGCCAGCGAATGGTATACGATGGATCTCCAGCATATTTTTCCTCAGGCAATAACCATTGGGCAGCAAACAGCAGGTGCAGACGGAGACACTACCAAAGTAAATTTACCTGGTGATTATGTGTTAGAATTTACGGGAAACGGAATTTTTTATCCTGATCATTCTCAAACCCAGCAAATCGGAATCAAAATAAATGAAGTGATACAATATAAAGACCAAGACATTATTGAAAACCGCGATTTGGAATTTGAAAGAATTTTAAGTCTTGTAAAATAAGTTTCTCATCCTAAAAGTTGAGTATTTTTAGAATTGTTTTAATTTGTTTCATGGATGGTTAGTTTTTTATATTTTAAAATAAATCAAATGGAGAATGGGAAAACACAGCTCACGAGACTTCTGAATTCCGTCGGCTTTTTTCCCGTGTGTTTTTTAATGAAATTGGTAAAGTTGGCTTCATCCGAAAACCCTAACTGATAGGATATTTCAGAAATCGTAAGTGTCGTATATTTTACCGATTTCTCAAATTCGTTTACCAATTTATCAATAATCATTTCCTTTGCTGATTTCCCAGCAATAAATTCAGTCATGCTGGTAAGCTTTCTTGTGGTAATATGAAGAGCGTTTGCATAATAAGAAACTTTTTTTTCTGTCTTAAAATCTCTTTGCAGCATTACTCTAAATCGATTAACATAAGATACATATTCCAGCTTTTCATCTTTTTCAACTTCAGGATTAATAGCCAATAATGCATCAAGAATAATTGTTTCAAGTGTATTATGAGCTGCCGAAACGAAAAGCACTTCATCTTTTTTCTGAAAATCTAGCAGTCGGTTGATCAAAAAATATCTCATGATATCTTTAGGAACATCGCCTAGATATGGTGAAATAAAAACCTCTTTTCCATAGTTAAAAAACAATGTGGAATTCAGAAAAACAGAATCCGTGGAAGACTGTTCGTAAAAAATGGATGAAAAAGAAAACACATACGCTTCTTTTCCTTTACACTCTCCAAAACTTATATTTTTATGTGGACCGACAAAAACCGTACTTAATCCTTTTACATCATACGTTTGTCCTTCTATTATCATTTCCAGATCATCAAACACAAACCAAATATTAAAATACTCTATGGTATTAAAGTCCTTTTTACCCTGATTTCTGTCTATAACATAACCTAACGGATTCATGCTGAACCCTGTTTTTTTCAATCTTTCTGTAATTGTATACGTCATTTTCCCTCTAAAACTAATTGGTGATTAAATTAGTGAAAAATACCTAAATCTCAAACTTTTTATTATCTACCCTCATTTTTTAGAATTAATCAAAACATTCTTTGAATTTCAACTAATGTATCGCCTTTTTTATTAAAAACCTTATTTGAATATTTCCCATAAAAAACCGCACCTTTACAGGCGCGGTTTTTATTTATATACGTTGAGTAAATTAGAATTTTAAATCACCGTTTACATCTCTTACCGCCTGAGCTGCTTCAGCAAATTTCAATTGCTCTTCTGCAGTAAGGGTAATATTTACAATTTTCTCTACACCGTTTGCACCGATAATTGCAGGAACTCCTAAACAGATATCGTTTTGTCCGTACTCACCTTCTAACATCAATGAACAAGGGATCATTTTCTTCTGATCACATGCAATCGCCTGAACCATTACAGAAACTGCTGCACCTGGAGCATACCAAGCTGAAGTTCCTAATAATTTCGTAAGAGTTGCTCCTCCTACTTTCGTTTCTTCGATTACATATTTTTGTTGCTCTTCGTCTAAGAATTCTGTTACAGGAACACCATTTCTAGTTGCTTTGCTCAATAGAGGAAGCATACCTGTATCACTGTGAGCGGCAATTACCATACCGTCAACATCAGAAATTGGAGACTCTAATGCTTCAGCCAATCTGTATTTGAATCTTGCAGAGTCTAATGCACCACCCATACCGATAATTCTGTTCTTAGGAAGACCAGAAGTTTTGTGTACAAGATAAGCCATGGTATCCATTGGGTTAGAAACCACAATAATGATTACGTTTGGAGAGTTTTTTACTAAGTTTTCAGTAACTTCTTTTACGATTCCAGCGTTAATTCCGATCAATTCTTCTCTCGTCATTCCCGGTTTTCTTGGAATCCCTGAAGTGATAACAGCGACATGAGAACCAGCAGTCTTGCTATAATCTCCTGTTGTTCCGGTAATTTTTGTATCGAATCCGTTTAATGATGCTGTTTGCATCAAATCCATTGCTTTACCTTCAGCAAATCCTTCTTTAATGTCTACTAAAACTACTTCTGAACAGAAGTTTTTCATAGCGATGTATTCCGCACAGCTAGCCCCTACAGCCCCTGCTCCTACTACAGTTACTTTCATAATGTATACTTTTTTTAAAATTTATTTATTAAAGTTTAGTTCAAAATTTTAACTCCCAAATTTAATGATTCCTGAAAAAATGAGCAATTTTTCAGGAATTTTAATTAGATTTTTAATCAATTAATTGATGCTCGGCAAAAAGACCTTCAAATTTCCCTATATCTCCCGCTTTTTTAATTCTTTGAAGAGATTTTTTATAGTTAATAAAAAATGATCCTAATTTTATTTCCAACATCTAGCAAATCATGATTATTAACATATATTTCATGTTAAACTTTAGAAAAAAAATGTTAATTAAATAAATTTTCATTAAATTTATATCACCAAATTTTGAAAACCATTAAAATTTCACTGAATATTTCTGATAGAAATTCAAAGCATATTTCAACGAGCAAAAAAAATTATTATGAAAAAGTTTCCCTTAATTTTCTTTTCAATTATCCTTTCTGCAGGATTATGGAACCCATCCGAAGCATGTACAAGAGTTGTTTACAAAGGTCCTGAAAATACCATTCTCACCGCCCGTTCTATGGACTGGCGTGATGAAATCCCCGCCAATCTGTGGATTCTTCCAAAAGGAATTGACAGAACCGGAGAAGTAGGTTCTCTTTCTGAAAAATGGACCTCTAAATACGGAAGCGTAGTGAGTACTTCTTGGGATATTGCTTCTTCAGACGGAATGAACGAAAAAGGATTGGTAGCCAATCTTCTTTGGCTCGGAGAATCTCAGTATCCGAAATTCGATCCTAAAGGCAGAAAAAAAGGGGTTGCGATTTCATTATGGGCACAATATTTTCTTGATAATTTTGCAACGGTAAAAGAAGCTGTAGAACAGGCAAAAAAAGAAAAATTCGTTATCGTAAGCGATTATATTCCGGGAACTGAAAGATTCACAACCGTTCACCTTTCTCTTTCTGACGCTTCAGGTGACAATGCCGTTTTCGAATATATTGGAGGAAAACTTATCATTCATCACTCTCCTGAATATACCGTGATGACCAATTCTCCCGTTTTTGATGAACAATTGGCTTTAAATAACTACTGGAAAGGAATTCCGGGAACCATAATGCTTCCGGGAACCAATCGTGCTGCGGACCGTTTTGTAAGAGCTTCCTATTATATTGATGCTATTCCGAAAACAGCA
The DNA here is from genome assembly GCF_000813825.1 of Chryseobacterium taiwanense. GTDB lineage: Bacteria > Bacteroidota > Bacteroidia > Flavobacteriales > Weeksellaceae > Chryseobacterium > Chryseobacterium taiwanense. Next base: position 217,910 of record NZ_JWTA01000005.1, on the reverse strand, counting down.
GACACAAGAACCGCAGTAGCAAGTGTTTTCAGTGTGATAAGAAACTGTTCTGTACCTTACGGAATTACTACAGAAAACGAACCTAATATTTCATCTACAAGATGGCGCTCCGTTTCAGATCAAAAAAATCTGGTCTATTATTTTGAAACTGTTTTTACCCCGAATACATTCTGGGTAAATCTTAAAGAATTTGATCTCAGCGCGAAAGGAAAAGTAATGAAATTGGATTTGAGCAATTTCCAAACGTACAACGGAAAAGCAAATTCGAACTTCAAAGAATCAGCACCTTTTAAATTTTTAGGATTAAACTAATCTTAAAAAAGAAAAAAACTACTCTCACCAAAACAAAAATAATATGGCTTTTTTATCAATGAAAAAGAGTCTGCTGCTTTGCTTTATGCTTTTTTGCTGTAAAGCACTTGCACAGATTCCGGATTCTGTACAAACCGAATCGAAGGAAGACAATGTAAAATATCCTGTTCTCCAAATCAAAGGTCTTTTTCAGGCTCGTTATCTCGTCGGAATGTCGAAAGATGTAGACGTAAATGGGCTTCACCATACAGACGAATCCGGAATCAGCAATAATTTCATGGTAAAATATATGAGGGTACAAGTACGTGCACAAATCAGCAAACGTACAGAAGTAGTCGCATTGGCCAATTTAGCAGATTTCAAAAATGATCCTAAAAGCAGGGTTCTTGAAAATGCCTATTTAAAGTATACTTTCAATCCTAAATTAGCCCTTACTGTGGGACAATTCAGACCTTGGTTCGGGATTGAAGAAACCTACCCGATCGATATTATAAAATCTTTGGATTGGTCAAATCAGTATACTGAATTTGGAAAATTAGGCTGGACAAGTTTCCAAATCGGGCTTTCTGCAACAGGACAATTAAAATTAGGCTCAATTCCTTTTCAATACGCCGTTTCAGTAGTCAACGGAAATGGTAAAAATCAGGTCAATGATAATGACAACGGAAAACAATATTCAACAAGATTGGTTTTTGAATTAGTAAAAAAATACAATTTAAATCTTGGTTTAAATGGCGGTATTGGCGAAGTTCTTAGTAAGAAAGTCTACGGTGTAGGAATTGATTTAAGCTCACTGGTTCAATTCGATCCAAAGTGGAGTCTGGATATGCAACTGGAAGCGAAACAGGCAACCAACCATCCTCTATATTTCGCTGTTGATCCGGAGCTTAGACCCAATAATCCCGATGAATACCTAATTCGTGGAGCTTATTTTCTTCCGAATTTAAGATATGAAGTCAATCATAGAAACTTAAGTGCCTTCGAATTATCTTGTCGTTACGAATATCTAGACACCAACTTCAGATTAAATTCAAATCCGAGACAGACCATTACGCCAATGTTCGGTTTAGAGTTTTTGAAAAACTATGGAGCTAGAATTCAATTAGGAGTACAGTTCGATCGCTACAAATATCAAATAGAAAACACCTCTCAATACAATAACAATCTATTCATTGTTCAGGTACAAAGTAGATTTTAATTATTAAAACAAACTATTATGAAAGAAATAAACATTAAAGCTATTGCAATTACATTTGCCATCGCTTTGATCATATGGTTCATTCCTGCTCCGAAAGGTGTTGCTGAAAACGCATGGCACTTATTCGCGATTTTCGCTGCGACCATTTTAGGAATTATTTTAAAAGCCGCTCCTATGGGAACGATGTGTATGATGGCGATTGGATTTACAGCCCTTACTCAGGTTGTAGCTCCCGGAGACGCCGGAAAATCTATTACAAAAGCACTTTCCGGATTCGGAGACAAAGTGATCTGGCTGATTGGTATTTCCTTTTTTATTGCCAGAGGATTTATCAAAACCGGACTGGGAAACAGAATTGCATTTTTGTTCATTAGAGTTTTTGGAAAAAGTTCACTAGGACTTGCTTATGGACTAGGTTTAGCAGATGTTTGTTTAGCTCCTGCCATTCCGAGTAATACTGCAAGAGGAGGCGGAATTATTTATCCTATTATGAAATCGATGGCGATAAGCTTTGATTCCGTTCCAGATAAACCTGAAACTCATAGAAAACTAGGTTCTTATTTAACATTAAACAGCTATTATATGAACCTCATCGCTTCTTCCATGTTCTTGACGGGAACAGCGAGTAATCCTATGTGTCAAAAATTTGCAGCCAACTTAGGAATCAATATTACCTGGATGTCTTGGGCTGCCGCAGGTTTTGTTCCGGGATTGGTGGCTTTCTTTGTGGTACCTTTAGTTTTATATAAATTATATCCACCTGAATTAAAGAAAACAGGTGATGCTCCGAAAATGGCCGCTCAAAAACTAAAAGAAATGGGTCCTATTTCAAAAAACGAATGGCTGATGTTATTGGCATTCTTCATTTTATTAGCCCTTTGGATTTTTGGCGGAGCCTTATCAATTGATGCTACTACAACAGCTTTTATTGGTTTAACATTGCTTTTGCTTACCTCAGTTTTGACTTGGGAAGATGTAAAATCTGAAAAAGGAGCTTGGGATACCATTGTTTGGTTTGCCGTTTTGGTAATGATGGCAAGTTCATTGAACGAGCTAGGATTTATCGGCTGGTTTAGTGATTTGATTAAAGCCGAAATTGGCGGCATGACCTGGACTATTGCTTTTCCGGTTATTGTTCTCGTTTACTTTTTCAGTCATTATATTTTCGCGAGTGCTACAGCTCACGTAGCTGCGATGTATGCAGCTTTATTAAGTGTTGGTGTTGCGGTAGGAATTCCTCCTATGTTGTTAGCAATGATGCTTGGTTTCTTAGGTTCAATTTATGGGGTATTAACCCATTACGGACACGGTCCAGCTCCCGTATTTTTCGGAAGCGGATATGTTGACCTGAAAGCATGGTGGCTCAGAGGGTTGGAAATCGGAATTGTTTTGTTAATCATCTATATGGGAGTCGGTGGACTTTGGATGAAAGTACTAGGATATTATTAATTTAAAAATGAAAAAGTATGCTGTCAACATTGTCAAGAAAAATGTGGATGTGTTTTACAGGGCTTTTCCTGAGCTTCTTCCTGTTGATCCATTTCTTAGGAAATCTTCAGCTTTTTTTACCGCAGGAACAGGCGCATCTTCAATTTAATGCGTATTCGCACTTTCTGTCAGGAAACATCGTTATCAAACTGGTTTCTTATATTTTGTATCTAAGTATTATCCTTCATGCTGTGGATGGACTTATCATTACTTTAAAAAATAAAAAATCAGGAGGAAATTACCAATCCGACCATCGCGGAAGAGCCAGCAAATGGTATTCTAGAAATATGGGAATTTTAGGAACATTAATTTTAATTTTCCTGGTCATTCATTTCCAAAACTTCTGGTATGTCTACAAATTTGGAAATCCCCCGATTGATGAAAACGGAAACAAAGACTTATATATTTTAGTTGTCACTGTTTTTAAAGAATGGTGGTACGTTGTGATTTACATCATTTCAATGATCGCCTTATGCTATCATTTAATTCACGGAATTTACAGCGCGATCAGAACCTTAGGATTATTTCATCCGAAGTTTGTAAGATGGTTCAAAACTATTGGAATAGCTTATTCAGTCATCATCAGTACCGGATTTGCTTTAATGCCGATTTATATATTCTTCACTTACCGCTAAATTGAAAAATCATGATTTTAAATTCAAAAATACCGGAAGGACCTCTAGAGAAAAAATGGGACAACTATAAAAAAACAGCCAAGCTTGTCAATCCTGCCAACCGAAAAAAATTAGATGTTATCGTAGTCGGAACTGGATTAGCAGGAAGCTCGGTAGCTGCATCGTTGGGCGAAATGGGATATAATGTAAAATCATTTTGTTTCCAGGATAGCCCGAGAAGAGCCCATTCTGTAGCCGCTCAAGGTGGTGTAAATGCTGCCAAAAATTATAAAAATGATGACGACAGCGTTTACCGTATGTTTGTTGATACTTTAAAAGGAGGAGATTTCAGAGCCCGTGAAGCCAATGTGTACAGAATGGCAGAATGTTCTCTCAATCTTATTGACCAAGCTGTTGCACAAGGCGTTCCCTTTGCAAGAGAATATGGAGGGTATCTGAATAACCGTTCTTTTGGTGGTGTTCAGGTGAGCCGAACGTTTTATGCAAGAGGACAAACCGGGCAACAATTGCTTTTGGGAGCTTATCAAGCTTTAATGAGACAGGTCGGAAAGAAAACTGTACAGTTATTTTCAAGACACGAAATGTTGGATTTAGTTGTCATAGACGGTAAAGCCAGAGGAATTATCGTAAGAAATCTGGATACCGGAGAGATTGAAAGACACTCCGCGCATGTTGTTGTTTTAGCAACAGGTGGTTACGGAAAAATTTATTATTTATCAACTCTCGCCATGGGCTGCAATGGTTCTGCCATTTGGAGAGCGCATAAAAAAGGAGCTTTAATGGCTTCTCCCAGCTGGATTCAGGTACACCCTACTTCACTTCCACAATCCGGTGATTACCAATCAAAATTGACTTTGATGTCTGAATCTTTGCGAAATGACGGGAGAATCTGGGTTCCTCTAAAAGAAAACGAAACCAGAAAACCCAACGATATTCCTGAAGAGGAAAGAGATTATTATCTGGAAAGACGATATCCGGCTTTTGGAAATCTGGCACCAAGAGATATTTCATCAAGAGCTGCCAAAGAAAGAATAGACGCCGGATTCGGAATCGGCCCTTTAAAAAATGCGGTATATCTTGATTTTTCTAAAGCCATTAACGAGCAGGGAAAAGACAAAATTCAGGAGAAATATGGAAATTTATTTGATATGTATCTTAAAATCACGGGATATGATGCTTATAAAGAACCTATGATGATTTCTCCTTCCGCACATTTTTCCATGGGTGGACTTTGGGTAGATTATGAATTAATGACTACCATTCCGGGTTTATTTGCATTGGGAGAAGCAAACTTTGCAGATCACGGCGCTAATCGATTGGGAGCAAATTCTCTACTTCAAGCCTCTGTTGACGGATATTTCATCGCACCTTACACGATTGCCAATTATTTATCTAATGAAATCCACACCGGAAAAATTTCTACGGATACTATTGAATTTGAAAAAGCTGAAAACCATGTCAAACAACAAATCAAAGATTTTATTTCTATCAACGGAACAAAAACGGTTGATTATTACCATAGAACTTTAGGAAAGCTCCTTTATGATTATTGCGGTTTAGCCCGAAATGAAAAAGGACTAAAATACGCCATTGATGAAATCCGAAAACTGAAACAGGAATTTTATAAAGGTGTAAAAGTTTCAGGGCAAGGCGAGACAATGAATACGGAACTAGAAAAAGCAGGTCGTGTTGCCGATTATTTTGAAATTGGGGAATTAATGTGTTATGATGCTCTCACCCGAAATGAATCTTGTGGAGCCCATTTCCGTGAAGAATTCCAAACTCCGGACGGAGAAGCTTTAAGAAACGACAACGAGTTTCAGTTCATTTCTGCATGGAACTGGACTGGCGAAAATAATGAGCCTGAGCTCGTAAAAGAGCCTTTGACTTTTGAAGAAATACAGCCAACTGTAAGAAGCTATAAATAAAGTTTATTTCACTTAACTCCAAAAACGCAAAAATTATGAATTTACATCTGAAAATATGGAGACAGAAAGACCATCAAAGCAAAGGAAAACTCGTAAATTATGATTTGAAAGATTTAAATCCTCATATGTCTTTTCTGGAAATGCTGGATACCTTGAATGAAAAACTGATTGTTGAAGGTGAAGAACCGGTAGAGTTTGATCACGATTGTCGTGAAGGAATCTGCGGACAATGCGGAATGATGATCAACGGCCTCGCTCACGGACCATTGAAACATACAACTACTTGCCAGCTTCATTTACGTTCTTTCAAAGACGGACAAACTATTGTGATTGAACCTTTCAGAGCTTCTGCTTTTCCTGTGAAAAAAGATTTGAAAGTTGACCGTTCTGCTTTTGACAGAATTATTTCTTCGGGAGGTTATATTTCAGTAAATACAGGACAAGCACCCGATGCTACAGCAATTGCCATCACCCATCAGATTGCGGAAGAAGCTTTTGATTCTGCCGCCTGTATCGGCTGTGGAGCCTGTGTAGCAACGTGTAAAAACGGAAGTGCCGCTTTGTTTACCTCAGCAAAAATTACGCATATGGTTTTGCTTCCTCAAGGGAAAGAGGAACGAAGTGAACGTGTTCTCAGTATGGTTCAGCAGATGGATTCCGAACATTTCGGTCACTGCTCCAATACCGAAGCCTGTGAAGTTGAATGTCCACAGGGAATTTCCGTACTGAACATCGACAGAATGAATTACGAATACAGCAGAGCATTGTTTTTTAATAAAAAGTAAATCCTATAAAAAAACCCTCTGTATTTCCAGAGGGTTCCATAAAACTGAATTGTAGAATAATAAGAACTATTTTCTTATTATAATTTTATATGATTTTTCAAACTTAGAAGCTTTTACGGTTAAAATATAAATACCTTCCAGTAAACTATAGTTTTGATAATTAATCATTACTCTGTTTCCGTTTCTAGAAATATTTCTACTTAAATCCGCTACCATTCTTCCGCTAGAGTTGAATAAATAGGCACTTACATTTCCTCCTTCATTATTTTCAAAACTAAGGTTGATTTCTCCCCTTGTTGGGTTAGGATATACTTTAGCATCATCATTCACAGCCATATCAGGTTTACTCAATGAAACTCCGTTTTCCGCAGAATTTCTTTCCAACGGTCTGGTAGGAGAAGATGCACAAGGACAACCTAACATTCCTAAATTCACAGTTCCATTATCATAATTATTATTAATAGCATCAACAATCGAATTCATTTGATCTGCAGAATAACTTGATGCTACTCCTCCTAAAACATTATTCGCTTCTGCTAATACCTGACTGACAGTCCAGCCAGTAAATGTTCCGGAGATGACAATAAGATCACCTAACCATGTGGATGAAGAGGAGAATGAAGGGTTCACCTGATCAAATCTAAGGTTAAGAGTCAACGCAACAACTTGTCCTGCTAATACATTTTTATAACCACTTCCAGGATTAACAAGAGTTCCGGCATTTAATGCTCTAGCTGTTGTTCCACTTGGTAAGAAATCATCTACCGCTTTTGCAGTAGTCAATTTCAAGAATCTGCTTCCGGCACCAATTGTTAAACCAATAGGGAATGCTGCTGCAAAATTCAAGTCACGGTATGCACCCCAGTTGTTTCCGGATGCTTTTGCTCCCCATCCTCCTTGTGTAACAGTCGTAAAGCCATTACAAGTAAGTAGCTTAACTTCAAATGACTGAGAAATGGTACAACCATTAGAATCTGTCACTGTTACAGAGAAATTGCCCACCGGTAGATTGACTGTTTGAGCGGTAGCTCCGTTTGACCATAAGTATGAATAAGCCGGAGTACCTCCCGTTACATTAGCACTTACCGAAGCCGTTCCACCTACACAGGTAACATCACTTTTATTAATGATTAATCCTAAAGCTTCCGGTTGTGTAATCGTAATTGAAGCCGAAGCACTACAAGCGTTTTGATCCGTTACCGTTACTGAATACGTACCGGCAAGAACCTGAATACTTGGAGTCATGGCTCCGTTTGACCATAAATAGCTGTAACTTCCTGTTCCTCCACTTGCATTGGCCGTTAATGTTGACATTCCACCATTACATAAAATCGGAGTACTATCAATATTGACCATTAATTTTTCAGGCTCTGTAATCGTAACGGAAACAGTTTTTGAACATGAATTCTCATCAGTCACAGTCACTGAATAAGTACCGGCAAGAACCTGAATACTAGGAGTAGTTGCTCCATTAGACCATAAGTAACTATAACTTCCTGTTCCTCCACTTGCATTCACCGTTAAAGTAGAAAGACCACCATGACATAGAATTGGAGTACTTTCAATACTTGCAAGTAGTTCTTCAGGCTCTGTCATAGTAACCGAAGCTGAGGCAGTACATCCATTTTGATCCGTAACAGTTACTGAATACGTACCGGCAAGAACCTGAATACTTGGAGTCATTTCACCGTTTGACCATAAATAGCTGTAACTTCCTGTTCCCCCACTTGCATTAGCCGTTAAGGTAGACATTCCACCATGACATAAAATAGGAGTACTTCCAATACTAACCATCAATTGTTCAGGTTCAGAAACCGTAACTGAAGCAGTTTTTGAACATGAATTCTGATCGGTAACAGTTACAGAATAGGTACCCGCAAGAACCTGAATACTTGGAGTCATTGCTCCATTAGACCATAAATAAGTATAGCTTCCCGTTCCTCCGCTTACATTAGCTGTTAAGGTAGAAAGTCCGCCATGACATAAAACTGGCGTATTTCCGATATTTACAGTTAATAAAGGAGGTTCTCCTATTACAATAGAAGTACTGTCTGAACAATTTCCGTCGGAAACTGTAAAATTATGAGTTCCCGCACCTACCACAAAATCTCCTACCCCCTGTACATTTGAAGACCCACCTGTTGCTGTTACATGCACAGTGGTTGTTCCTCCATGACATAGAATAGGATCATAAGAAACATGAATTTTTAAAGAACAGCAGGAAAGATATCCAAGATCTACATTTCCTTCATCATAATTCAGATTAATAGCTGCAGCTGCATCATTAAATTGTGTTGCAGAATATTGAGATGTTCCACAGCCTCCCATAAAGTTATTAGCCAAAGCTAAAAACTGAGATACTGTCATTCCCTGAAAAGGACCTGAAACAAATACAAAATCTGCTAAATTGGCAGTAGCAGACGAAAATCCTTCATCATAATTATCAAATCCTACTGCAAGCATTACTGCAACCAATTGACCAGCTAACACATTGCTATAGCCGGATCCTGGATTAACATAATTATTATTTAAAGGAGAAGCCGTTCCTCCGGAAGGGAGAAAATCTGTAATAGCTTGTGGTGAAGTTAATGAAAGAGTTTTTCCTCCTACACATCCTACCACAACACCATTAGGAAATGCACCGTTGAAGTTTGCATATAGATAGCTCACATTAGGATTAGAAGTATTGGGAGCTCCCCAACCTCCAATGGTTAACGTTTTTCCCTGACAATTCTGTGCAGAAATACTATTCCCCGTGAATATGAGCAAAAACATGAAAATAAGAAATTTACACGTATTTTGAATGAGTTTAATTGTTTTCATTGAATTAAGATTTAAATTCTTTTCGAATACATAGCAGAAGAAAATCTTCAGCAGAAATCATCTATAATTCCATAACAACTTTATTGAGCCCACAAACAGCAAGAAATGAGTTTATTGAGCCCGGAAATAAAAAAATTGAATTGACATTATAGTCATCTCTTATAAAATCTCGGAAATGAGGCCGTTAAAATGCCTGCTTAAGTAGTAATTTTTCATTGTCTTCATTATTAAGAGTTCACAACGAAATAAAGTATAGAAAGGTAAATCTTTTACGATGGTATTCATATAACGCCATAATCTTATTGAATCAACAAGCCAAAAGACCTTATCAATTGAATCAGCAAATAAGAAAATTGGGGAAGTTATAGTCGTATCTCACAAAAATCTCAGAAAGGTATTATTCTAAGAAATTGTTATTTAAATATTCATTTTTCATCGGCATTAGTTGTTTTATTTAGACAAATGTATAACAAAAAAACAATACGATAATAAAATTTTTAACTTTTTTAAAAATAAAATTTAAAAAATCAATACAAACACCACCAATAAAGGATTTATTTAAATTAAAAGCAAAATAACTCTAACAAATAAAATTAGAGTTATTTTATTCAAATTCATAAAAAATGGCTATTTAATAGTACAAAAAATCACAAAATAACTCTAACCAGAAAGATTAGAGTTATTTTTATTTTCGTCACCTAAATAGGATTAATTTCTATCGCTTGAAAAGCTGAAATAATTTTAAAAAAAGTACTAAACTTCTTTATCGAAATACAACATATAGTATTTCCCTTTTTCATCTTCACCTGTAGCCAACTTTTGGCGATCTCCGTGAATATAGATATGAAAGTTTTTATCCAGTTTAATGATACTTTTGAAATGTCTTTGTGTTTTTTTCACTGCAGCCTCACTAATAGGGAACTCTTCTGCAATATTGATCTGCATATCCTGCTCATAATCGGTTTTAAAATTATTAAAACTTTCAATCACATGCTCGTCTCCCAATACTTCATTGGCAAATTCATCCAGCTTAAACTCTTCTTTTTCTTTAAAGAAATTGATTGATTTATTCAGAAAGTCTGCCTGATCCGCTTTGGAAACTTCAAATTCCTGAGGCAATTGCTTCGTGATATAGTCTTTATACACCATTAAAGCTTCCTGGGTGTGAAAATATTCATCATCACGCTGCTTCACTTTTAAGAAATCTTCAAACCAATAATACATATCTCCATTTTTGTTGTTGTCAACCACAGAAAGTACGTACCCGGTTTCTTTATCATTATTATAAATAAGAGCCGCTTTATCAATTTTAGATAAACCGATTCCCATATCTTTTTCAATTTCGAAACTTTCTTCCTGAGGAGCAATCTTCAAGAAAGATTCTCTTTTTTCAGTTTTAAAAATTCCTATTTTATCTACTTTCTCACCACTTTCTCTTTCGTCTTCAAAATACACTACAAAAAGTTCTCCTCCCTGAACTCTCGGGTTTTCAGCTGCTTCAAAAAGGTGTTTGGCAATATTTTCAGATTCCCAGATAAATTTCGCTTTATCATCAAAAATTCCTGATACAGCACTGTAAATAGGATTGTTTACCAAATAAGAATCACTATAGAAATGGAAAGTCTCTTCAGATTTGAAAGAACCTAAAAAGTAGTTTTCCAGCAATTCTGCCATTCCTTCATCCAGCTGCAATTCTTCCTGAGAAAGCATTAAAGATTCTCCGTTGATTTTATTTCCGACTCTGTGTACTATAATTTTTGAAAACATTTTCGATTTTTATGGATTGCAAAGATATTAATTATCTCAGAGACTCCACAGTTTTTCATTTTGAGAAAACCTTATCATTTTGCTAAGGATATTAAAATTCAATTCAACTATTTAAAAGTGATTTCATGTCATAGCTTTTCATATTTGTCAGAACTTTTTCAGGACAAATTTTCATTTCTGCCATATTATTTTCATTACATTTTTCATCCGTTTCATTACAAAACAAAGAAAAACAGAAAATTCAAAACTAAATTAGAAATCAACATTTTACATCTTAAAATACCATCGAAATAAAAAAATGAAAAAATTACGCAACCTCCATAAACAGAGATGTTAAAGTCATTTTTTGGTCACTATATTATCATGATTATAAAAAATAGTTAATTATTTATTTCGCTTTTATCTTGGTATACTTTTCGCTGCAATATTGGTACTTGAAAAATATTAATTATGGTGAACGTAAATATGCAAGCTATCAATCAGAAAACAGCTATGGAGTATTTAAAATTTTTCTACCCCCCTCTTCGAAACGAAATCACACAATTGTCTTCACAGGATAATTTTGCAGGGGTTATTCAGGCAACGATTAATTATTTAAAAAGACTTTTACAGGAATCGAAAGTCAACATCATTGCCCATCATATTAAACTTATGGATATGATCTATAAAAATGGTGATTCTTATGTACAAAGCATCATCGAAAACATCTTTGTAAGATCTTTTGAAAGCTTTAAGAAACACGGAAAAATCCAACATTGGAAGCTTCTTTATCAAAATATGCCTGTAACTTTTCAGGTGATCTACAACGATCAGCGAAAACAGGACAGGATGTTTTTTGGAAAATAATAGTTAGTATAAAGAGTTTCGGCGGCACCTTTGGTGCCGCCGAAACTCTTATTAATTCTTTTCACTAAAAGCCGTTGTTATAGTTTGCAGTTCGCTTTTATTCATCTTTGAAGACTTCTCTAGCTTCGCCGTAAACGTCGCCACTTCTTCCGCTGTGGAAGGACAACCAAGATTATCCCCTTTTGGATCGAAAGAATCGGTAAGAACTTCCCCTTTCGGATTTAAAACCAGCCAAAACGGAAGTCCTGCATTCTCACCTTTATATTTATTCATGATCTCCTGACCTCCCGGATTTTCAAGTTTTTTCTTATCTCCCATTTCCTGAACATCAAGATAAGCGGTAACAAATTTCTTTTCAAAAATAGGCTTAGTTTCCGGAAGATTCATATTCTTTTCCATCACATGGCACCATTTACACCATGATGCATGAAAAACAAGAAGTACATTTTTATTTTTTGCTTTTGCTTCAGCAAGTGCTTTGTTCAAAACCACGTCAGCTTTTTCCTGAGCAAAGTTTAATTGAAAAAGGAATAATCCCAGTATTACAAGTATTTTAGAAAACTTCATATAATTTTGTTTTTTGGTTTAAAGTGATACGAATGTAAGATTTTTTATTCTTAAAATAAAATTCCCCTCGCTTACGCTCGGGGAATACAAAATATAACTTGATAAAGGATAGATTTTTAAGGATTTTGCTCATATCCGGCTATCTGAACCTGGTTCAGTGGAATCTGATACAAATAATCGTTGGTGGTAATTGTAAAATTGTAATTGTTCGCGGCAGCAGCAGCGTTGATGACACTTACACCGATATTCCATCTTACCAGATCATGCCAATATACCCCTTCTCCTGCAAACTCTGATCTTCTTTCTCTTCTCAAAGCCGTTGTAAAATCTGCTGATGAAATGGATGTGGAAAGAGGGGCAAGACCTGCTCTCTGGCGGATTCTGTTCAGTTGAGGAACAGCAAGCGCTGTACTTCCCTCATAATTTAAAACTTCTGCGTACATTAAAATCACATCGGCATATCGAATAACCGGGAAATTGATTGGCCAATCGTAACGGTTACTGATTACCAATCCAGGTTCACGAAATTTAATAAAATAATTAGCGTTATCCGGCTGACCATTGGCTGCAATAAATGAAGTTTTTATGGTAAGGTTTTTTCTTAAATCACCTGCTTCGTAAGAATTTATCAATGATGTAGAAACCCCCAACTCGGCAGAACTGTAAAGACTGCTCTGTGCATTGTAAAGTGGGTCATTTACCCCAAAGTTTGGTGATACATAACTTGGCAAGTAAGATCCCTGAGATACTCCCCCACTGATGTGCTGGATTTCGAAAAGGTGATACTTATTGTCGTTCGCACTTTTGAAAAGATCTGCATAATTGGGTGCAAAAGTTACATATTGCCCTTCCACCTGAATCACCGCAGATAAGTGCACTTTGGCTTTGGTAAGATAAGAGCTGTTGTTTAAAGGATAACCATATCCTGTAAGATACATTCTTCCCAACATGGCATGAGCCGCTGATTTGGTGATTCTTCCTTTATTTTTGGTATCGTAGGTGTCTTTTAAACCTGCAACCGATGCTTCAATTTCTGATGTGATAAAATTATACAAAGTTTGAAGATCAGTTCTGGGAACCGCAGCCGCTTCCGTTGGCGTCATAGGATGATCGATCAAAGGAACTTTTCCGAACATTCTCATTAACTCAAAATAAGCATATGCTCTTAAAAATTTAGTTTCTGCACGGTACTGCTCTTTCGTTGCGTTGTCAGCAAAAGGAACCTCATCAATTCTTGCTAAAATATTATTGGCATAACTCACCAATTGATAGGCATCATCCCAAAGAATTGCCACCTCCTCGGTAGAAGAAGTATCCTGAAAACGGTTGATGGCAAAATAATCTCTGTTCCCGTTTTGAGAAATAGCGTTGAAGTTATTCGAACGAACCTCTGACGCCAAAAGGTAGAAATTTACATCATACCCACCTCTTGAAGAAGAATTGATCATCGCAGAATAAACTCCGGACACCGCCTGCTGAATTTGTAATTCTGTAGTGTAAAAAGATGTTTGTGTGATATTATTTTCAGGTTCGAGCATCAAATCTTTTTCACAGCTCATCGCTGACATTGTCAACGCTCCAAAAATCAAAGCTTTGCCTAACGTTTTAAAATTCAGTGGTAAAATAAATTTATTTTTAATATATATTGTTTTCATTGTCATAAAATTAGAAGTTAAAGTTTAAGCCCATCATATAGACTTTTGCATTAGGATATGCTCCGTAATCGGTTCCGTCTGACTGTACAGATTCCGGATTATAACCACCATAATAGTGATCTTTTCTCCAAACATTTTCTAAGCTCACATAGAGTCTTAGGTTTGAAATTTTAAGTTTTTGACTTACTTCTTTATCAAAAGTATACCCAAGCGTAATGTTTTTCAACTGAATATAAGTAGCATCATACAACCATCTTGTATCCAGCAAACCTCCTGTAGTACCATCCAGTCTCGGTGTTTTTCCATCTCCCGGTTCCGCATCAGAACGCCAACGGTTTGCCCAGTTCCCCATCACATTTTGAGTAGTTCCCATACTTGTACGGTCGATTGCTCTACCCAATAATGCATAACTGTAACCTCCTTTCTGCCCTTGGAAAAATACCGACAAATCGAAATTTTTATACGAGAATGTATTGGTAAAGCCCCAGTAATAATCGGGAGTCGGCCCACCGATGATATGGCGGTCGTTCTCATCAATTTTTCCGTCACCATTTACATCTTTATATTTAACGTCACCTGCAATCGCTCCGACTGTTTTTGCAACACCTGCATTGGCGATATCAGCACTTGAAAGCACCCCGATTGCTTCATATAGATAGAAGGAATTAAGCTCTTCTCCCACCATAATAATATTGGTAAGATCACTGAAACCTGTCGGAATTGGCTTGTTATTATTTCCTAACTGTGTAACTTTGTTATTATTAAATGCAATATTAGCCGAAGTATTCCACTTGAATGCGCCTACTAAGTTTCTTGTATTTAAATCTAATTCTAATCCGGTATTTCTTACAGAACCCACATTTCTCCAAATCGTATTATATCCGGTAACTGAAGCAATAGGCTCCTGAAGAAGAAGGTCGTTGGTATTTTTGATGTAATAGTCTGCAGTGAAATCGATTCTTTTAAATAAACCTACTTCCAAACCGAAATCAGAAGATTTTGTTTTTTCCCAAGTAAGATCAGGGTTTGCAATGGTATTTGGAACTAAACCTGTAGAAACTGAGCCACCAAACGAGTAATTACCACCCGTAAGGGTTCCGAACGCCCTGTAATCTCCGATGGAATTGTTTCCGTTTTCACCCCAACTATATCTTAGTTTCAAATTGCTCAGCCAAGTTTGATCTTGTAAAAACTCTTCTTTATCGATTTTCCAACCTCCACCGAATGCGGCAAATGTTCCGTAAAGATTATTCCATCCAAATCTTGAAGATCCGTCTCTACGAATACTCGCAGAAAGCATATATTTACCTTTATAATTGTAGTTTACACGCCCAAACATGGAAATCAGCATCCATTCTGAAGCGGTATATTCTGAGTTTAAAACAGCCACCGACTGCGTGAAGTTAAATGTTTTTAAATCATCATTAGGCAAACCTCTGTTTCTGTTGTATTGAGTTGTTGTTCTGTAATTTTCAGCACTGTATCCTGCGATAGCATCAAACTCATGACTTCCAAAAGATTTTTTATAGCTTAATAAACCTTCTCCTAAATACCTGTTGTAGTTCACCGTTCTTCTGCTTCCGATACTTACCTGCCCCGGAACGTTGGTAATTAAGTTAAACGTTGGGGTATAACCTGTGTTTGTATTGAAGTTGTTGGTTGCTCCTCCTGATAATTTAAAATTCAAACCCGGTAAAATATCATATGAAACATACAAGCTTGATAATAATCTGAATTCATTGGTATCATTGGTTGTGTTTTCCATTAACCCAATCGGACTTTGAGTAGAACCCGCCCATCTGTATTGTAAATTTTTCCAGAAATTGGTATACAAACCAGCGCTTAGCTCGGCAACAGGAACCATCGATAACATTTTGTGAGCAGTGTTGTCTTTTCCGTCCACAGTAGCTCCATAGCTTTTGGAGTAACTTGGTCGTAAGGTAACCCCTGCTTTTAATTTATCTGAAAGATTTACATCAATCGCTGCACTCAAATTAAATCTATTGAAACCTGTATTGATTGCCAAACCTTCCTGATCAAAATAAGCTCCCGAAATAGCATATTTTATCCCTTTACCTCCTCCTCTTACCGCAAGCTGATAATTCTGAATAGCAGCCGGACGATAGAACTCGTCCTGCCAGTCAATGTATGCCACCTGATTGGTTCCCCATCGCGGATCGATCATATAATTGATATTGGCTAAGTTGTAATCTGTTGTGTTGGCAAGATTAAAATACTGTGCTCTTTTTTCATAACTGTCTGAAGCCGAATTCCCGGGAGCTAAAGCTACCCATCTTTTGTTGATCGCTTCAGTTGCAAAATCAATCCACTCTGAACTTGTCATGATATCGAGTTTTTTCTCGATCGTCTGAACTCCGTAATATTGAGAAAAGCTGAAAGTTGGTTTCCCTGAAGCCCCTTTTTTAGTGGTAATAATCACGACCCCGTTTGAACCTCTTGATCCGTACATCGCTGTAGAAGCAGCATCTTTAAGTACTTCAATCGATTGCACATCATCCGGAGAAATATTCGCCATATCATCCACTACCATTCCATCTACCACGTAAACCGGTGAATTACTCGCCGAAATCGATGCAGTACCACGTACTCTAATCTCCAATGGTTCACCTGGTTTCCCTGAAGTAGCACGTGTTTTAACTCCCGCAATCTGGCCTGTTAATGCCTGATCGACTCTTGCAATAGGACGGTCTTTAAAGCTTCCGGCATTCACTTTACCTACAGCACCTGTAACCTCTCCTTTTTTCTGACTTCCATAAGCAATAACAACAACCTCTTCGATATCTTTAGTCTTATCCGATTTTATACTATCCTTGGCTGTACCGATAGTTTGCTTTTCCTGTGCGAAAATAGAACCTGTGGTACTTAACAAAATACCTAAAGCCACTATAGATTTCTTCATTCTATGATTCGTGATTATTAATTGTTAAAAATTTACTTGTATCCTTTGTGTGAACAAAACGTAAGAAATACTTAATCTAAAAAGACATGATATTTCTCATATTTTATTTCATAAAAGTATAGTTCTCGAAAATTTCTGCTATCCTGTAGTAACCTGTTAATATTCTCTTTTTAGAGAAATAAAAACACATAAACAATTAAAAGTCAAACAAATAAACCATTGCAAATACACCTATCCGAAACTATCAATAATTATAAAGCAAAAGCTTAATAAATAGAATCACATCCTTCTGAAATTCAACAACATAAAATACAATCCAGAGTTTCAATCTCAGAAAAAATTGAACATAAAAAAACCGCCGAAAATCTTAGATTTTCGGCGGTTTAGAGTTATTTATTGTTGTTCAATACTTACTTCACTTCTTCGAAGTCTGCATCTTGTACATCTTCTGCACCTGCATTTCCAGCATTCTGAGCTCCTGCATCTGCACCTTGAGCACCTTGTCCCTGTGCATACATCTCTTCTGAAGCTGCCATCCAAGCTGCATCTAAAGCTTCTGTTTTAGCTTTCACTTCATCACCATTTTTAGCTTCGAAAGCTGCTTTCAATTCCGTGTGAGCTGTTTCGATCGCTGCTTTTTTATCAGCAGATAATTTATCACCAAACTCTTTCAATTGTTTTTCAGTCTGGAAGATCAATCCGTCAGCTTTGTTGAAGATTTCAACTTCTTCTTTTCTCTTGTTATCAGCTGCAGAATTTTCCTGAGCTTCTTTCTTCATTCTTTCGATTTCTTCGTCAGAAAGACCAGAAGATGCCTGAATTTTAATAGACTGCTCTTTACCAGTTCCTTTATCTTTAGCAGAAACACTTAGGATACCATTCGCATCAATGTCGAAAGTTACTTCAATTTGAGGAACTCCTCTTTGTGCTGGTGGAATATCTGTTAAATCAAATCTTCCGATTTCTTTATTATCGTTGAACATTGGTCTTTCTCCCTGTCCTACTCTGATGCTTACAGCAGGCTGATTGTCAGAAGCTGTAGAGAATACCTCAGATTTTTTAGTTGGGATTGTTGTGTTCGCTTCAATTAATTTAGTGAAAACAGAACCCATTGTTTCGATCCCTAAAGAAAGTGGAGTAACATCTAATAAAAGAACGTCTTTTACATCACCTGTCAATACACCTCCTTGAATCGCTGCACCAATTGCTACAACCTCATCCGGGTTAACCCCTTTTGAAGGTTTTTTACCGAAGAATTTTTCTACTTCTTCCTGGATGATTGGGATTCTTGTAGAACCTCCTACCAAGATTACTTCGTCGATATCTGAAGTTGATAAACCTGCATCTTTCAATGCTTTAGCAACAGGTTCCATAGATCTTCTTACTAGATCTGCAGATAATTGCTCGAATTTAGCTTTAGTTAAAGTCTTCACTAAGTGTTTAGGACCTGTAGCTGTAGCTGTAATATATGGAAGGTTGATTTCCGTTTGTGGAGAAGAAGATAATTCAATTTTAGCTTTTTCAGCCGCTTCTTTCAATCTTTGTAATGCAATTGCATCAGATTTTAATTCTACTCCTTCTTCAGCTTTGAATTCGTCTGCCATCCAGTTGATGATGACATCATCAAAGTCATCACCTCCTAAGTGCGTATCACCGTTTGTAGACAATACTTCGAATACACCATCACCTAAATCTAGGATAGAGATATCGAAAGTACCACCACCAAGGTCATACACAGCGATTTTTTGATCTTTATGAGCCTTATCCAAACCGTAAGCTAACGCAGCAGCAGTTGGCTCGTTGATAATTCTTTCTACTTTAAGACCTGCGATTTCACCAGCTTCTTTAGTAGCTTGTCTTTGCGCATCATTGAAGTATGCAGGAACAGTGATTACCGCTCTTGTTACTTCCTGACCAAGATAATCTTCAGCAGTTTTCTTCATTTTCTGAAGCGTCATTGCAGAAATTTCTTGTGGAGTATATTCTCTATCGTCAATTTTTACTTTTACAGTATCGTTTGGCCCAGAAACTACTTCATAAGGTACTCTTGAAATTTCTTTCGCATCTTCTTTGAAGTGAGTTCCGATAAATCTTTTAATAGAATATACCGTTTTCTTTGGGTTAGTTACCGCTTGTCTTTTTGCAGGATCTCCTACTTTTCTTTCTCCGTCTTCTGTAAATGCTACAATAGAAGGAGTCGTTCTTTTACCTTCAGCATTAGGAATAACAACAGGGTCTTTACCCTCCATTACAGCAACACAAGAGTTGGTTGTTCCTAAGTCAATTCCAATTATTTTACTCATAATATTTATATTTTTTCTAATTTTTAAAATTAATTTACACTCTCAATTTCTCAATATCTGTACCATTTGCATTCATGTGACAAAATGACACAATACAAGATAAAGAGACCAGTTCATAGTAATAAAACTACACTATTCAAGACAGTTTTGACATTAACCTGTATAAAAATTAATCAAAGTTTAACCTGTATTATAGGGATCATAATCTCCTGAATTATTATTTTTGATAAAATATAAACCAGAGAATGTCATTACACTTTAATCCAAGAGATATTACATGGCTTGCCTTCAACGAAAGAGTATTACAGGAAGCTATGGACGAAAACGTACCTTTACATTTAAGAATCCGCTTTTTAGGAATTTTTTCTAATAATTTAGATGAATTTTTCAGAGTACGTGTAGCAGGATTAAAACGTGCAATGGACTTTAAAGAGAAGGTAATCGCCGAGTCGTTCTACCAACCTCCTTCAAAAATCCTCCAGAGAATTAATGACATTGTTATAAGACATCAGCAGAATTTTGATAAAACCTGGAAAAAAATTCAGCTTGAAATGGCTGATCATAAAGTTTTCATTAAAACCGCAAAAAACTTAACGGCAAAACAAAAAGAATTTGTCAGAAATTATTTTGATGAAGTCGTAGAAGCCAATGTTATTCCTATTCTTCTTCATGAAAATACACCAATGCCTTATATGAGAGACAAAAGTCTTTATTTGGGGGTTGCGATGAGAAAAAAAGACTGGCAATATTCAAGCAATTATGCCATTATTGAAATTCCGTCAAGATTTGTAGGAAGATTTCTTTTGCTTCCAACGGAAGATCCTGAGGAAAAAGACGTCATGTTGTTAGAAGACGTTATTACATTCAACTTACCACACATTTTCTCTTATTTTGGATATGATGAGTTTTCTGCCAATGCTTTTAAAGTAACTAAAGATGCTGAATTGGATCTTGATAATGACATCCGAACGAATTTCGCAGAAAAAATTGAAAAAGGATTAAAGAACAGAAGAAAAGGAAAACCTACCCGTTTCGTTTTTGATAAAGATATGGATAAAGCCCTTCTGGAAATGCTTATCCGAAAATTGAACTTAACGAAGAAAGACAGTATTATTCCGGGAGGAAAGATTCATAATTTCAAGCATTTTATGGATTTTCCGGATGTTTTTGAAAAATACGAAAGACCTGTAGAAAGAACTTCTTTCATGCATCCTGCTTTTGAACATGGAGAAAGAGTAACAGATGTGATTTTGAAACATGATGTTCTCCTTACTTTCCCTTATCATAAATACAATCCTGTAATCGATCTTCTGCGTGAAGCTGCGATGGATCCGGATGTAAAATCAATTCAGATTACTGCTTATCGTTTGGCAAGCAGCTCAAAAATCATCAATGCGTTGATCAATGCTGCCAGAAATGGTAAAGAAGTAACGGTTATGCTTGAACTTCAGGCAAGATTTGATGAAGAATCCAATTTAGAGTGGAAAGAAATGCTGGAACCGGAAGGAATCACGGTTTTGGTAGGAATTCCGGATAAGAAAGTACATGCAAAATTGTGCGTTATCAAAAAAAGAGCCCATAATAAAACGATTCAATACGGATTTATAAGTACGGGTAACTTTAACGAAAAAACGGCAAGAATCTACGGAGATCATCTCATCATGACTTCTGACAGAGGAGTAATGGCAGATATCAATAAAGTTTTTAATGTACTGAGAAAGCCGAAGGAAGACTATCTTACTGTATTAAAAACCTGTAAAAACCTTTTGGTTTGTCCTCAGTTTATGCGTGAAAAAATCATTCACCATATTGATAAAGAGATAGAAGAAGCTAAAGCAGGAAAAAAGGCAGAAATAATCATTAAAGCCAATTCGGTAAGCGACCGTATTCTTATTATGAAGCTTTATGATGCCGCCAACGCAGGCGTTGTGGTAAAAATGATTGTAAGAGGAATTTACTGTGCTGTCAACCAAAAAGACTTCAAAGAAAAAATAAAAGCCATCAGTATTGTAGACGAGTACCTGGAACATGCAAGAGTGATGTATTTCTATAATAAAGGTTCGGAAGATTTATACATTTCTTCTGCCGACTGGATGACCAGAAACCTTGATTACAGAATAGAAGCAGCGGCAAAAATCACTGATAAAAGTTTAAAAACCGAATTGAAAGACATTCTTGATATTCAGCTGCGTGATAATGTAAAAGCAAGAATATTAGACAAAAAACTGAGCAACGAATACATCCGAAATAATAAAGAGGAATGCCGTTCTCAGGTAGAAACCTATAAATATCTAAAAGCAAAGGCTACAAAAAAGTAATTGTTCACTAAAATCTTTGCTTTAAATGGGAAGTAATAATATATTTTTGTAAATTCAATTCATTAACTGAAATTTAATAAAAATCCGTACGAACATAATGATCATCGCAGCGATAGACATAGGAAGTAATGCAGCCCGACTTTTAATAAACGAAGTAAAAACTCAGCAGAAAGAGCCTGAATTCATCAAGCTTAATCTTCTCAGGATTCCTTTGAGATTAGGTATGGATGTTTTCACTATGGGAAAAATTGGCGCGGAGAGAGAAAAAATGGTTCTCGATTCCATGAAAATTTTCAGCGATTTGATGAGGATTTACAATGTGCAGCATTACAGAGCATGTGCAACCAGTGCCATGCGCGACGCTGCAAACGGACAGGATATTATAAAAGAAGTAAAAGAAACTTCGGGAATTGATATTGAAATTATCTCAGGCGATGAAGAGGCTACTCTCATCTATGAAAACCATGTTGCAGAGGGACTCGACAAAAATTTCGCTTACCTCTATGTAGACGTTGGAGGGGGTTCTACCGAACTTACATTCTATGAAAATGGCAGAATGATGTATGAAAAATCATTCAATATTGGAACGATACGTCTTCTGAACGATTTGGTGACAGAAGCGAATTGGAAAGAAATGAAAGAGGAAATAAAAGCCAATATTGTAAGTAAAAAACCTATTGTTGCTATTGGTTCCGGTGGAAACATCAATAAAGTATTTTCTTTAAGCAAAACCAAAGACGGAAAGCCTATGTCAGCTTCTTATTTGAAAAAGGCTTACAAAGAATTTGCAGGACTTACGATAGATGAAAGAATGACCCAATACAATTTAAGACAGGATCGTGCAGATGTTTTGGTTCATGCATTGAAAATCTTTAATAATGTCATGTCGTGGTCGGATATCAACCGTATTTTCGTTCCTAAAATATCTGTTGCAGATGGACTTATCCATAATATTTACAGTAAATTACATACTAAATAATTAATTTTAAAATACATAAATTATAAAACCAGTCATTTTTTTTGACTGGTTTTTTATTTCTACACACGATCACAAGACCGTCATTCTGACGACGGAAAAATCTTCTCCGGAAATTTCCCAAAAATAAAAATGATTAAATTTTCTAAAAAAATTAAAGTAAAGCCCGATCAGTAAACGTCATTAAGAAAAACAACGAAAATGGACACACTCAAAATAATTCTAACGGGAGCAACAGGAATGGTAGGGGAAGGAGTTTTAATGGAATGTCTTGAAAACCCCAATATATCAGAAATATTAAGCGTAAGCAGAAAACCATCCGGAAAGAAACACGCAAAACTTAAAGAATACATTGTTTCAGACTTTTTAACAATCGATATGAATGACGAAAATCTGAAAGGCTATGATGCTGTTTTCTTCTGTGCAGGAATCAGCAGTGTAGGAATGAGTGAAGAAGAATATATTAAAACGACTTATGACGTAACCTTACATTTCGCAAAGGTAGTTTTAAACCAAAACCCGAATATGGTCTTCAATTATGTTTCAGGAGCTCATACCGACAGTACAGAAAGCGGAAAAATAATGTGGGCAAGAGTAAAAGGTAAAACAGAGAACGCTTTAAAAAAGCTGGGATTAAAAGCCGCGTACAATTTACGCCCCGGATTCATGAAACCTGTTGAGGGTCAAGAAAATGTAAAATGGTTCTTTAAACCTTTTATTTGGTTGTTTCCTGTTTTTTTACCGTCAAAATCATTAACTTTACACGAAGTGGGGAGAGCAATGATCAATGCCGTAAAAAAAGGATACCCAACTTCAACATTAGAAATTAGAGACATTAAAAATCTAGCGGTATGAAAGATATGTTAAAAAGAATTTTCCTGGTTATCTTTGTATTACTTGTTCTGACGGCTATTTCAGGCTTTTTTTTCATGCAGAAGCATCCATTGGGAGGACAGCAGCCTGTAACCAAAAGCCTTACTCCATCAGGACAAACAGTAAAGTAGTACAATTATTTCCCTATATTATATCATACTATCTCTACGGGTATGTTTATCTTTCTTGTGATCTTATTACCACTACTTTTCGCCCACTACAATTACCTATTTATTAAACATTTATTAAAATTACCTTAAAATGTTTGCAAAGTAGAAACTTCATTTTTGCATAAACTTAATATAAGTAAAAATGATTAATAACTACTTGTTAAAAGGTTCTGTAATTGCCGCATTTTTTCTTCAGGGAAATCTTTTCGGACAGACCTCTCTTATTCACTACTGGAATTTTAATAACAATACTTCTGCTGCCACCATCACTGCACCGACTTCTACATTAATTGGAGGTTCAATGGCTGTATTTGTAGGCGGAACTACTGAAATCGATTTCGCAGGGGGAACAGGACAAAATTTCAACGTTGACAATTTAAATGCCAGAAACGGAGATGCTTCAGGAACCCATTTAAGATATAATATTCCCATTGGAGGTAATTTACAATTCAATCTACCAACAACAGGATACAATAATGTAGTTGTAAAATTCACAACAAGAAGATCCGGTTCGGGAGCAGGAACTCAAACCTGGAGCTATTCGATTGACGGAACGACGTTTTTACCGTACCAAACGGTTTCTCCGCTGGATGCAAACCCTCAGTTAATTACATTTGATTTTTCTGCAATTACAGGAGTTGCCAACAACCCTAATTTCAAACTTAAAGTTGAATTTGCTGCAGGAGCAGGAGGAACGGTAGGAAACAACCGTTTTGATAACTTCACAGTAGATGCTACAGCGGTAAGCGGAGCTGACACCACCCCACCCACCGTAGCTTATCTTCCTACAAACAACACAAATAATGCTTCTACTACTGTAAACCCTACCATCACTTTTAATGAAAATGTACGGTTAACAGACAACTCAACGATCAACGATTCTAATGCACAAACGCTTGTAGATTTCCGTCTTGGAAATGCTTCAGGTACACAAGTTCCCTTCACCACTACTTTTTCTAACAACAAGATCACAGTAATCCCTACTTCAGGATTAGTTCCTAACCAGACTTATTATTTGGCTTTAAAACCGAATATGGTAGAAGATACAAGTGATAATGCTGTGACGACATCAACTTCAACAACGTTTACAACAGCTGGAACTTCAATTTCTTTAGATAAAAACTTTATTAAAGTAAATGAAAATGCAGGGACTTTAGCATTTAAGATTAATGTGACCAATCCTTCAGCTTCAACCGTTAATTTAGTTGTAAAACCGACACCGTTCAGCACCGCAAATAACAGTGATTTTACGTTAGCCAATCAAACGATTACTTTAACTCCATCAATGACAAGCTACACGGTAAACATTCCAATCATTGATGATACATTAGAAGAACAACAGGCTGAATATTTTGTGGTAAGTCTTGAAAATCCTGTCGGCGCGACGATTTCTGGTGACAATAATGCTACAATCTATATTGTGGATAATGATAAACCGGCACCCGTTCCTTCCAATCAAATTTCATTAAATTATATAGGAAGTTTTGACCCTTCAGGAACAAACAATAGTTCTACGGAAATTGTAGTTCATGATCCGACTTCCCAAAGATTATTTACCATTAGTTCAATTACTGATGTTTTTGATATTATTAATTTCAGTACTCCAACAACACCTAGTGTTGTAAGTACAATTAATATGGCTCCTTACGGTGGTATCACAAGTATTGCCGTGAAAAATGGAATCATTGCTGCCGCTTCTCCAAATACCAACCCGCAACTAAATGGCTCTGTGGTATTTTTTGATATTAACGGAACCTTTTTAAAGCAGGTGACTGTAGGCGCTTTACCGGATATGATTACTTTCTCGCCTGACGGAACAAAAGTAATTACTGCTAACGAAGGTGAACCTAATGATGCTTACACTGTAGATCCTGAAGGTTCTATAAGTATTATTGATATCTCAGGAGGAATCAACAACCTTACTCAGACTAATGTAACAACGCTTAACTTCAATGCTTTTGATTCTCAGGTGGCAGCTTTAACAGCAACCGGACTAAGAAAAGTAAGAACCAACAATACACTTTCTCAGGATCTGGAACCGGAATATGTGACTGTAAGTTCTGACAGCCAGAAAGCTTGGGTTACCCTTCAGGAAAATAATGCCATTGCAGAGATCAATTTAGCGACAAAAACAATTACCAGCATTTGGGGATTAGGTAAAAAAGATATGAACCTTCCTGGAAACGGTTTTGATGCATCAGATAATAATGGTGAAGTTTTAATTGCAAACTGGCCTGTAAAAGCCTATTATATGCCGGATGGGGTTCAAAACTTTAAAGTAGGAAGTACCAATTATCTTGTAACAGCAAACGAGGGTGATGAAAAGGATCTTTCAGGATTCAGTGAAAGAACAACAGTAGGTGCCAATGAGTACGCTATGGATGCAACACTTTTCCCTCAGTCTTCTATTTTAAAAGCTTCTTATAATTTGGGAAGATTCAGAGTGTCTAATGCAACAGGAAATACGGACGGAGATACCGACTTTGAAGAAATCGCAGCATTGGGAGCACGTTCGTTTTCCATTTTCAATACAGATACGAAACAGATCGTTTATGACAGTGGCGACAGATTTGAAAGATATATTGCTGCCAGTCATCCATTGATCTTCAATGCCGACAATGAAGCCAACGGAACTAAAACCCGAAGCCGTGCAAAAGGTCCGGAACCGGAAGGTGTAGCTTTGGGAACGATTGGAGGTCAAACGTATGCTTTCATCACATTGGAAAGAACTGGCGGTGTAATGGTTTATAACGTTACAGATCCGAGTAATCCTACTTTCACAGACTACAAACATTCCCGAACGACTTCAGCGTATGGCGGAGACAATGGCCCTGAAGGAATCATCTATATTGCCCCTGAAAATACGACTACAGGAAAAGGCTATGTAATCATTGCCAATGAGATCAGTGGTACATTATCGATGTATGAAATCAATTCTGCAACATTGGCAACTGGAGAAACAAAAATTGAGAAAGCAACGTTCAATGTATTCCCGAATCCGGTAACTAAAGGAAATACATTGTATTTCAACAGAGTTCAGGATTATGAATTATATGATATGTCCGGAAAGCTACTTGGAAAAGAGAAAAAAGCTTTGACCATCGATACATCTAAATTGAATACCGGAGTGTATTTAATTAAAACTTCAGAAGGTGAAGTGAAGAGAGTAATTGTAAAGTAGAATATCTTTAATTGAATGCTGTGAACTTACTTTATTAAGTGGATAAATAAAAACCGCAGAAATTTTCTGCGGTTTATTTTATTTTCTTATAAACTTTGTAAATAAGATATACTATTATAATTAGAAAAATAATAGCCAAAATTTGTAAAATAAATAAACTTAAACTGAATTCATTTATTATTTGCTCCATATTTTATAAATCTAACGGTATTAAAATTTATTTTTTCATCATATATTGAATTAATAATGCGAATATAATATTCTAAATATAATTTACCTCTTATTTTTTGAAATAAATTCTTTTTCTTAACTTTTAGTTAATTTGTGCTTGTTTTAAAATAAAAAAAGACAGACCCAAAAGTCTGTCTTAAAAAATATATCGTCTTATTTTTTACTCTACATTCACTACCTTTTCAATTTCAGGAGCGTGTTGTTTAATGGTATTTTCAACGCCTAATTTCAAAGTTGAGAAATTAAGAGAACACCCTGAACAGTTTCCTAAAAGTTTTACATATACTGTATTTTCCTTTACATCGATAAGCTCAATATCTCCTCCGTCTTTATTAAGGAACGGACGAATGCTTTCCAACGCTTCCATTACTCTGGTTACAGTCTCTTCGTGTGTTGTATTTATCTCCATATTTGGGTTTGGTTTTCTTATTTTTTAGGTGAGCAACCCGCCATTGTCGTAATTTTCACTGCCTCAGTCGGAGGAAGATTTTTATTTCTTTCCACAAGACTTTCTATCATTTTCTGTACAGTACCTGTGTAGATTTCAGAAATTTTAGAATTTTCCTGTAATGCTGCAGGTCTTCCTACATCTCCCGCTTCTCTGATGCTCTGAATCAAAGGAATTTCTCCTAATACAGGAATTCCAAGATCATCTGCCAAATATTGCGCGCCTTGGTTTCCAAAGATATAATATTTATTTTCAGGTAATTCTTCCGGAGTGAAATAAGCCATGTTTTCTACCAATCCAAGTACCGGAATATTGATACTTTCCATCTGGAACATCGCAATCCCTTTTCTAACGTCCGCTAAAGCAACGTGTTGAGGCGTACTTACAATTACCGCTCCTGTTACCGGAACTTCCTGAATGATTGATAAATGAATATCACCTGTTCCCGGAGGAAGGTCGATTAATAAAAAGTCCAGTTCTCCCCAAGCTGCATCTCTGATCATCTGGTTCAAAGCTTTTGAAGCCATTGGACCTCTCCATACTACCGCCTGATTCGCACCTGAGAAATATCCGATAGAAAGCATTTTCACACCGTAATTTTCAATCGGTTTCATTAGACTTTTCCCGTCAACTTCTACCGTAACTGGTTTTTCACCTTCTGTATCAAACATGGTAGGAACTGAAGGACCATAAATATCTGCATCCAGCAAACCTACTTTAAAGCCCATTTTTGCTAAAGTCACTGCGATATTGGCAGAAACCGTAGACTTTCCTACTCCACCTTTTCCGGAAGCAATAGCAATGATATTTTTGATTCCCGGGATTTGCTTCCCTTTGATCTGACTTTGCTGAATTTCGCTTGGTTCCGGTGAAACTATCTTAAGTTTTAAATTAATCTCTTCTCCAAATTCACTGGCAAAAGCCTGCTTCATCGCAGCTTCCAGTTTCTTTTTTTCGTGCATTGCCGGTGAATGAGCAGTCATATCAATATACACTTCTGTACCCATGATCTGAAGGTTATTCACCAAGTCTTCTACTTCTATCTCTTTAAGGAAATTTTGTACCTTTTCTTTAGTCAACATAAAAAAATAAATTGTCCACAAATTTACGGAAATTTTACCTATTTAGAATAAGTAAACTTACTGATAGATAAATTCTTTTGCAGAACAAAATTTTGTAGTACTTTAGGGGAATTTTTAAACTGAAAACTGAATGAAAAAAGTAATATTCGTTCTTTTAGGATTGGCAGCCCATAATTTGTTTGCACAAAATTATTCGCAATATGTAAATCCTTTCATCGGAACAGGCGGTCATGGACATACATTTCCCGGAGCCATAGTTCCTTTCGGAATGGTACAACTTTCTCCCGATACACGAATTGACGGAAGCTGGGACGGATGCAGCGGTTATCACTACTCCGACTCTGTGATCTACGGATTTTCTCACACTCACCTCAACGGAACCGGAGTTTCCGATTACGGAGACATTATGCTGATGCCTACCATGGGGAAACCAAGTCTGAATAGCAAAGATTATTCATCAAAATTTTCCCATAAAAACGAAAAAGCAACCGCAGGATTTTACTCTGTTAAATTAGATAAACATAATATTGATGTTCGTTTAACCTCAACAAAAAGAGTCGGCTATCACGAATATACATTCAACAATGCAGGAGATGCTAATATTATTTTAGACCTGAATCACAGAGATAAACTACTAGAAGGTGAAGTAAAGATCATCGACGACAAAACCATCGAAGTTTTTCGTAGAAGTGAAGCTTGGGCAACCAATCAGTACATTTATGCAAGAATCGAGTTTTCAAAACCATTAAAAATTTCAAAAGAATTTTTAACCGGTGAAAAAATTGAAGGAATTAGTGGAGGTAAAAAGAAAATTTCATTTAATGGTAATAAATTAGCTTTAGCTTTTTCAACTTCCGTAAAAAAAGGAGAAAAAATCAGCTTAAAGGTTTCAATTTCTCCAACGGGCTATGAAGGGGCAGTAAAAAATATGTTGGCTGAAGGAAAATCCAACGATTTTGATGCTATTCAAAAGCAAGCGGTTGCAGATTGGGACAAAGAATTATCAAAAATTGAAGTAAAATCTGACGATAAAGATAAACTTTCTGTTTTCTATACGGCAATGTACCATGTCTTTACCCAACCCAACATCAATATGGATGTAGATGGGCAATACAGAGGGAGAGACAACAAGCTGTACTATGCTAAAGATTTCAACTACTACTCTGTTTTCTCTCTTTGGGATACCTTCAGAGGAGCGCATCCTTTGATGTCTTTAATCGACAGAAAAAGAACGGCGGATTTCATTAATACCTTCATTAAACAATACGAACAAGGCGGAAAACTTCCGGTTTGGGAACTGGCTTCCAACGAAACCGAATGTATGATCGGCTACCACTCAGTTTCTGTAATTGCAGACGCAATGGCTAAAGGGATTACAGGCTTTGATTATGAAAAAGCATTCCAGGCCTCTAAAAATTCGGCTATGCTGGATATTTTTGGATTAAATGCTTACAAACACAACAATTATATCGCTATTGACGATGAGCACGAAAGTGTTTCTAAAACAGTAGAATATGCTTATGACGACTGGTGTATCGCTCAGATGGCTAAAATTCTAGGTAAAAAAGAGGATTACCAATATTTCATGAAACGTTCTCAAAACTGGAAAAATCTATACAATCCAAAGAACGGATTCATGCAGCCCAGAAAAAATGGAAACTGGTATGAACCATTTGAGCCGAGAGAGGTGAATAACAATTACACAGAGGGAAATTCTTGGCACTACTCCTACTCCGTTCAACAGGATATTCCGGGATTAATTGCTGCTCACGGAGGAAAGGAAAAATTTGAACAATTTATCGATGCTATTTTCTCAGCTCCTGACAAAACAACAGGTAGAGAACAAGTCGATATCACAGGTTTGATCGGACAGTACGCTCAAGGAAACGAGCCAAGTCACCACATTGCCTATCTTTATAATTATGTAGGAAAGCCTGAGAAAACGGATGCAAAAATCAAATACATTCTTGATAACTATTACAAAAATGCTCCGGATGGATTGATCGGAAATGAAGATTGCGGACAGATGAGTGCTTGGTATATTTTGAGTTCAATGGGAATTTATTCTGTAACTCCCGGATTACCGGAATGGCAGACAACAAAACCTTATTTTGATGAGGTTAAAATTCATTTGGAGGACGGAACCACAAGAACCATCACAAAAAATACAAGTAAAGACGAGCTTAAGAAACTTGGTTTTGAAAATGCAAAATCTTTCAAAGATTACAAATACGATGAGTTGACAGCCACTCCAGTTATCGCTGCAGAAAGAATTTTTGATCTTAATACCAAGGTTGAAATCACAGCTTTGAATCCTGATGATAAAATTTATTATATGACCATGGATGAAGGGGATGCAAACGTCAGAAAGACCTTCAAAGCATACAACGGACCGTTTACGATTACAAAAACAACACAAGTTTCAGCATATGCAGAAAGAAAAGGTGAAAAAAGCTCAATTGTAACGGCCAACTTCAACAGAAGACCGAATAACTGGGATATCACGGTGAATGCTACTCCTACTCCGCAATATACTGCAAGCGGAAAATTATCTTTAATTGACGGAATCAACGGCGATGCCAACTGGAGAAAAGGAGAATGGCTAGGCTATCAGGGACAGACTTTTGAAGCAATTATCGATATGAAGTCTCCTCAGAAAATCACCCAATTGATGGCTACCTTTCTTCAGGATAGCAAGGCATGGATTTTATTGCCGAAAAAAGTTGAATACTATGCTTCAATGAATGGTAAAGATTACGTTCTGTTGGAAACAGTAAATAATTCCCTTGATCCAAAAGATGAAAAGGTTCAGGTAAAAGCCCTTTCTGCAGAAGTTTTACCAACTGAAGCTCGTTATATCAAAGTAAAAGCTTATCATTTCGGAAAACTTCCTGAGTGGCATCAGGGAGCAGGCGGAGATGCTTATATTTTTGTAGATGAGATTTCTGTAAAATAATTATTTTGTAGATAAATAATAAAACACGCTTCGAAGATTCCGAAGCGTTTTTTTATTTCTTAAAAATTGATAATTTTATCTATAAATGATTGATCTTAGTCGAAAAAATTTTATTTTCCTCGTCTTAATCAGTTACTTTGTATATTGATATAAAGCACCATCATGAAGAAGGAAAAAACAAAAGTTTCCAGTTTATCCAAAATTCTAAAAATTTCGGGAATAAGTATAGGCAGCATTGCTCTAATTCTCTATGTTTCTCCCTATTTTTTCAAGGATACGATAAATAGTGGTATCAAAGAAGTTTCTAAAAGCTATGTAAAAACAAAAGTAGATTTTCAGGATTTAGATATTTCGTTCTTTACCCATTTTCCTAATCTTACCGTTACACTTACCAATTCTTCAGTAAAAGGAAACAGTCCTTTTCAGGCAGAAAATTTGATTGATGCCAAAGAAATTGGTTTAGGAGTAGATATCACCAGTCTTTTTGACGACAAGATTATTTTCAATACACTTTATATTGAAAATGCGAATATCCGAATGAAGATCGACAGTTTAGGAAGAAACAATTTTGATATTTTGGTATCAGAAGAAAATGCCAAAGATAAAAACGACTCCAATCTGGCTTTAGCTTTAAAGAATTTCAAAATTTCTAATTCTAATTTTATTTATGATGATCAGCTCAGTAAAACCCATTTAAAATTAGATAATTTAGAATATGATGGATTAATTGACCTGACCAACGATATTTTGAGTTTAAATGCTGAAACGGAAGTTAAAAATACTCTTTTCAGATTAGACAAAGATACTTGGGTAAAAAATCTACCTCTAAAAGGAAAAATCAATACAAAAATTAATATCGATCAGTTAGGATTTTATTTTACAGACAATCCTTTGATTTTAGGAGGATATCCGTTCAATCTTCAGGGAAGCTTAAAAATGCCGAACGAACAGCAGATTTATGATCTAAAGATCACGACTAAAAATGCTGACTTAAAAACTATTCCGGCCATTGTTCCGGAAGCGTATCAAGACTATGCAAAACTGGTTGAAATGAAGGGTAAAACCGACATTTTGTTCACCATGAAAGGGATTTTAAATGCTTCTAAGAAACAAAATCCGGATATCCATATCGAAACGAATATTAATAATGGTTCTTTCAATTATCAGAAATCTTCGTCCCCTATTAATAATTTAAGGTTAACATCTGTTGTTGATATTCCGGCTTTAGATCCTAACCGACTGAAAGTAAAGGTAAATGAACTCGATTTTAGCCTATTAAATGGTTATACAAGAACACATTTTGTTTTTGAGAACGGTTCTCAAATGTTTTCTGAGGGGACAATTGATTCAAATATTAACCTTGAAGCCTTAAAAAATGCGACGGGATATAAAAAAATAGATGCAAGAGGAAATCTTAAACTTAATGGAAACTGGAAAGGTTTTGTGTCTATTGATGCTAAAAAAACATTAAAGAAAGTCCCTTTATTTGATCTAAAAGCTGATCTGAAAGACGGCTATTTCAAAATGAGGGAAATGCCTGCAGCTTTGGATCATATTAATTTGGATATGACTGCCCACAATACGGATGGTAATTTTAAAAATACCGCAGTTTTAGTTCATCATATCGATGCGAAAGCAATGGACAATTACGCCCAAGGAAAAATTGAAGTAAAAAATTTAAACAACTACCCTATTGATGCAGATTTTACCGCAAAAATTCATCTTCAGGATATTTATAAAATCTATCCGGTAAAAGGTATTGATCTTCGTGGTGATCTTTTTGTAAAATCTAAAGCGGTTGGAACATATGAACCTAAACGTAAAAAAGTTCCTGTAAGTAATAGTACTTTATCTTTAAAAAACGGTTTTATAAGATTCGATGAGTATCCTGAGCTTCCTTTAGAAAACATCAATGTAGAAACTCATATAAAAAGCGGAAGAGGTTCTTTTAGCGATTTAGATATCAGTGTTCTTCCCATTTCGTTTACATTGGCAGGAAAACCTTTTACCGTAAAGGCTAATTTAAAAAACCTAAATAACCTCAACTATAGGCTGCACTCCAAAGGACAGCTTAATCTAGGTGACATCTACAAACTCTTCCCTATTGAAGGTTTAGATGTAAATGGCGTTATTTCCACTGATGTTGGACTGAAGGGGCAAAACGGAGCTGCTTTGGACAATATTCAGAACAGAGGTTTTGTGAAAATTGAAAATATCACGATTCATTCTAAATTTTTCCCAAGCAACTTTGTAATAAAAGAAGGTTTGTTTAAACTGAACGGAAGTCAATTGACATTTGAAGATGTAAAAGCACGATACAAAAAGAATGTATTTGTTTTTAACGGAAGCGTGTCTAACTACATCAATTATATTCTAAAAGATCAAAACCTGAGTGGAAGCATCAATTTCACTTCAAAAAAGGTCAATATTGATGACTTTATGGCTTATAATTCGGGAGTATCTTCTAATTCCACTTCTGCGGAAGATGGTGTTATTTTACTTCCAAAAAACCTGAATGTTACCATCAATGGGAATGCCAATGAAATATTATTTAAGGATATTAAACTTAATAACTTCAAAGGGAATCTTGCTTTAAAAAACGGGAATTTAGCGCTTAATGAAACCGAATTTGGGATGATTGGTTCTACCTTTAATGCAAGCGGAACTTATCTCCCGATTAATGCTAAAAAAGCGAAATTCAGCATTAATACGAAAGCAAAAAACTTTGATATCCAAAGAGCCTATAAGGAAATTACGTTATTCCGAGAAATGGTTTCTGCCGCAGAAAAAGCACACGGAAAAGTTTCTCTGGATTATCATCTGGAAGGCGATCTGGGAGCCGATTTCTTTCCAAGATTAAAGACTATAAAAGGAGAAGGTATTTTAACGTTGGAAGATATTCAGTTTTATGGTTTTAAAGTCTTCAACTCGGTGGCTGAGAAAACTTCAACCGGTGCATTACATGATGCTAAAGTGAGTAAAGTTAACATCAAAACAACGATTAAAGACAACGTTTTCACCATAGAAAGAACCAAATTTAAAATTGCAGGTTTCCGCCCAAGAATTGAAGGACAGGTAAGTCTGGACGGCTATATCAATGTCGGAATGCGTTTAGGGCTTCCTCCTTTCGGAATTATTGGAATCCCGATTAAAATTACAGGACCTTCAGACACCTTTAAAGTGGAAACAGGAAAATATCAGAAAGAAGACCTCAGCGAAACGGATGATGATTACAATGACTATCAGAAATCTTTAGAGGAAGAAGCGGCTAAAAAGGCAGAAGCTGAAAAAGCAACCACAAAATAATAGATAAAAAATCCCCATCAAATGATGGGGACTTCTATTTAAAGCACTCCTGCTTGAGTACAATCTTGTGATACAGGAAGGAATGAAGATAAAAACACTGCGCTCACTATTCGATTGTACTTTTCTTTCTGATGTTAATTCAGGTATCTTTTCGTAAACCAAGTATCCAGGAAGTTGATACTTAAATTAATCATGTGATAATTTTCTCTAATTGGAATATTTTTTTGAACGCCGTGAATGCCATATCCGTAATTCACATTCAGAATAATTTTATTGAAAGGAACTCCGAGCCCTACCGTAGCTTCCATTTTATCGATCTTGGCATTATTTACCTTGTAATATCCGGTATCATAGTTAAGCCCGAAACGATAGATAAGTGCATCTGATAATGATTGCGCTCTTCCTCTTTGAGGAAGAATCTCAAAACCCAATCCATAAGTATTTTGTCGGTAATATTTTTCGGGAGTTACAGAGTTCTTCACCTGATCCCACTGGCTTTGCATAAAGTCAAAAGTAGCACGGTATCTGTCATTTTTCAGAATACTGATTCCGGCTCCAAACTCGAAAGGCAGAGAAGAATCTTTTGATGATAGTTTTGTGGTAAGCGTATTGGTATAATCTTTATTTTCAGTATAGCCTACTTCTCCTTTCGCCACCAATTTACTCTTGAAGTTTACTACGGCACCCAAATTCAAGAGAAGCCCACTGTTCTCAAATTCTTTTCTGTACTGTGTTCCCAGACCATAACTAAATCCAGTGTATCGTATATCGCGGCTTATCTCTACTTCTGAAGTGGTGGTAATGGTTTCTTTACGGATAATGGTTCCGAAATTATTTTTTACTTTACCTCCAAAACTCCAGTTATCATTTACTTTATATCCAAAACTGGCTCCCCAATTGGAAATTCCTCCGCTTCCTTCATAAGTAATAGGATATTCACTTGCCGTTCCTTCGATAGGAATAGTTGACGAAATTTTATAATCTGAAGAGGTTGTCGGCTGCATACTTAACCCTACAAAAGCATTTTTTGAAATTCGTAACGCCGCCCCGAAATTGGTAAAGTTGGAACTCAGTCTTTTATCAGTTCCCAAATTACTGGTGATCGTATTGTATTTCATGACCCCACTAATATCAAAAACGACATTTCTGGTAGAAATACTTGTCATCGCAGCCGGATTTTTAGAGTTGATATAATCCGGAGCATCAAGAGCTATTCCCGTATTTCCCAACGCTATATTTCTTGCATTATCAACATTATTAAACATTCCTATCCCAAAATATGAATATGGCGAAGCATTTTGAGCAGAAAGCTTCTGTCCTCCTATGCAAGCAAAAAGTATAGTAATAAGTATTGTTTTATTCTTCTTCATAAATTCTTAATTAATATCCCAACATATAAACTTTCAGCTTGGCAGGATTTGTTTTGTTCTTTTGATCTCCCAATACCGCTTTCCCAGATAAAACATCTGTATAAGAAGAAGGATAGATCAACGTATTATAATTTGAATCTGCAGATTCTGATAAAATAGTATTCACATAGGTTTTAAAAGAGAAATCATAAGAATGCTCATTTTGAAATTCACTGGTATTTGACAGACTTGCCGTAATCTCACTGGATCCGTCACTTTGTGTATAGGTTCCTACAATATGGTTGAGCTTATCACCCCAATAATAATACAATGCAGGAGGATTATAAAAACTGGTAGAATAATATCCGGCAACCGGACTTAGTGAAAGCGTGGCATCTATAACCTTATAATTTTCAAATAAGTTTTTCAACGATTTTAAATAAGGAACCTCTACTTTAGTATAGACCCCAATTCCTGCCATGAGATAGGTTTTATTTCCTAAGTTTTGAGAAGGAATTGGATTTTTAGGGGTAAGATTTGCCAGTTCTGAACCTGAGAAATCATGTCCTATTTTATTATAACTATAAGTTGAACTTGGTCCTAAATCCAATGTGTATTTTACTAGTTCCGTTCCGTTTTGCGAAGTAGTATGGTAATAAAGCCTAACAGTATTTGTCACCTTTTCTTTGGTACTCTTATTAATCTGAACCATATAAGAACCATTCATCCCGAAACGCATCATAGCATTATTATCAGAAGAAGGAACTAATGCTAAACCTTTGAAAAAATTAAGAAAATTTTCCTGAGTGGTTACATCATTATTTTTCAATGTATTAAATATACTTAACCCATAAGACTGATCCAGACGCATCTTTACATAGCTACTGTCAGTTCCCGGTCTTGGATAAAACTCTGCACTTCCTACTGAGGTGGAAGAATAATTGAAATTACTTTTATTATAAAGATATCCGTTATTCAATTTTATTCTATCCTGCATAGGATAAGCATTCAGCTTAAAACTTTTCAATGTATCTCCGTAATAAAAATTGGTATTGGTAAGATACATAACGATAGAGTCAAAAACAGCAGAAGAAGGAGAGGTAATTCCATAGCTGGAAGGCGTAAGTTCAAAAAGAGAAGAAGAAGTTACTTTCCCAAATGTTTGATCCTTTATATTTCCAATCATCATCACACTTTTTCCTGAAGTAACCACCGAGTCCATCATAATAGTAGACATTTTCATGGTAAGAGTGTCTATCATTACCATTTTGGACTGGGCGCTCGTCCAGGAGCTTCCTACTTCATATGTATTGCTCTCATCTTCACAGGAAAAAAGACACAACATTGAAATACATAATAAAAGGTATCTGTACATTTTTTTTTTGCAAACATATAATGAACAGGCTATTGCGGTAAAATTTTTTCTCCCTTTCCTATTGAGTTGTAGACCATAGCAAATTCTACATCGATATTTAATCTATTTAAAATCAACGCAATATTCATCTAAAAAAAATAACCGTTCGCCTACAAAAAATGCATGTTCGTCTAAAAAATTTTCAAAATACTTCAGAATGAGATTTTTTTGCACAAAAAAGAATGAATAATGAATCGTAAACTTTCAATCTTCGCTCTTACTATTGTAGGAACATTTTTAGTAACAAGCTGTAAAAATGATGATGACGAAGAACTAATGGGGAACTGGGTAAGAGTATCTGATCTTGATGGTAAACCTCGCTCTAATGCATCTGCTTTTGTAGTAAACGGAAAAGGATATATAACCGGAGGATATGATGGTGAATATTATTATAATGATTTGTGGAGCTACGATCCTTCTCTGAATGCGTGGACACAAAAAGCCGATTTTCCAGGGTCTAAAAGAAGCTCTGCTGTTGGATTTGCCACTACTTCTTACGGATACGTAGGAACAGGGTATGATGGATTGAATAAATTGAAAGATTTTTACAAATATAATCCTTCAACCAATACATGGAGCCAGATTGCAGATTTTCCGGGAACAGAAAGATATGCAGCTTTAGCATTCGGAATCAATGATAAAGGATATGTAGGAACCGGATATGACGGAAGCGAGTTGAAAGATTTCTATAAATATGATGAAACATCTTCAACATGGAGTGCTATCACAAGTTTAGGAGGCTCTAAAAGAAGAGACGGAACTGTTTTTGTAATCAACAGTACAGCGTATGTAGGGTTTGGAACAAACAACGGAAGCCTTGTTTCTGATTTCTGGGCATTTGATCCTACTTCTGAAACATGGACGAGAAAAGTAGACACCAGCAACGATGACGACTCTCAAAACCGTACTTCTACCGCAGCATTTGCAGCAGGAGGCTTAGGATATGTTTCTACAGGATCTACCGGAGGAGTTGTTAATACAACCTGGGAATATAATCCTGCAACGAATGACTGGACAGAAAGAACAGGTTTTGAAGGTTCTGCCAGAGAAAGTGCTTGTTCATTTTCAATAGGAAATTACGGGTATGTGCTTACCGGTAACAGTGGTTCATCTTATTTTGATGACATCTGGGTATTCCATCCAAATGAAAGTGAGAATGATGATGATTAAAAGATTTGGAAAGTTCCTTATTATTTTGGGATTTTTTATGGTTGGTTGTAAGAAGAAAACCGGTGATTTTGAAATCAAAATTACCCAGCAAGATGGAGGATATGGTTATCAGATCATAAAGCAGAAGAGAATTCTTATCAACCAACCCTATATTCCCGCTATCAATAAGCAACTTCCTTTTAAAAATAGTACGGAGGCTCATAAAACAGCCGATCTTGTAGTGAGTAAAATAGGAAAACTTTCTTTGCCGAGGGTTTCTTTACAAGAGTTGGACTCTATGAAAATTACGTACTAATTCTATTTTTTGTAAAACAATAGATTCCTTCAATTTGGTATTGAAGGAATTTTGTGCTAACAAACCATAAAAAAACACACCACCTATGACCGCATTTTTTAAAACCTTCCGAACCATATACATTTACCACTGGGTAATATGGATTATTCTCATACTTTTCAAACTGTGTATGGATTATGCTGTTTTTGGGAACTTCCTCTTTTTTATTAATGTTAAAATCTTTCTGGTATTCTTTATTCTTTTTTACCTTAATTATAGCGTATGCTTACCTTTTATCATTAAACAAAAACCCAATACGATACTTGCCATCACCATTTCATTTGTTGTAGTGTATGTGGGTTTAATGATTGCTTTTTTCCCTCCGTTGCAAAAGCCCCCTCATTTTCCTCCACCGGGAAATTTTACTAGACCGGGAAAGATGATGAGGTTTCATCAGGATCTTAATTTCCATGACATTTTCTTCAAAATAGGGCTTTTCTCAATTGTTTTCAGTACCCTCCTTTTCTTTGTGGATAAGTGGACGGAAAACGGAAAGAAAATAAAAGAATTAGAATTCGAAAGACAATCCAGCGAACTGAAGATTCTTCGTGAGCAGATTAATCCTCACTTCTTTTTTAATGCCCTCAACAGTATTTATTCTCTCTCTATAGCACAATCTAAAGAAACACCAAGGGTAATCCTTATTTTATCCGATATCATGCGTTACGTATTGAGTACCGAAAACAGGCAAAAAAACAATCTGGATGATGAGATTAATAATATTAAAAAGTACATAGAAATACAATCCATCCGTTTTAAAAAATATAATAATATCCATTGTATGTTTGAAGGAAATTTTGCGACTCACGAAATAGAACCTCTTCTTCTTTTAACGTTTGTTGAAAATGCATTTAAACATGCAGATATAAGAAAAGGACCTTTAGACTTGCTTGTCCGTATGGAAGGTGATGTATTGAATTTCAATATTAAAAATTTTTACGAGAAAAAGAATCCCGACACCTTCAACAGCAATAAACTGGGAATAAAAAATACTAAGATGAAACTTGATCTGATCTATCCTGAAAAGTATCAGCTTTATATCAACGATAATGGATCAGAATATCAAATTAACTTACAACTTCAACTGAATTAACTATGAATTGCATTATTGTAGACGACGAAGAACTCGCACACAACGTTATTGAAGAATATATCTCGAGAATTCCTTTTCTGAATCTGGTAAAAAATTGCTACGATATTCAGGAAACCATTCAGGTCTTACAAAACAACAGTGTAGACCTTATTTTTCTTGACATTAATCTTCCTAATATTACCGGAATAGAATTTTTAAAAAGCTTTAATAAACTTCCTAACGTGATCATCACAACTGCTTACGACGATTGTGCAGTAATGGGTTTCGAAATGGATGTGATTGATTATTTATTAAAACCATTTTCTTTCGAGCGATTCTTGAAAGCGGTTTATAAAAGCTATAACCTTCAGAATAACACAAAGATTTTACAGGAGAAAAGCAATCAGAATCTCTTTAACGACTCTTTTATTTTTGTACGCTCCAATAACGAAGATGTAAAGCTGAATTTAAGTGAAATCATAAGAATCAACGCATTGAAAGATTATATCATTATCTTCACAGAAACCCGAAAGCTGATCATCCATCAAACCATGAAATCTATTTCCGAAAAAATAGATTCCGAGAACTTTATCCGGGTGCACAATTCGCACATTATCTCACTCCGTCATTTGCAAAGTGTAGGAAAAAACACCATTATGATAGGCAATGAGAGAATTCCTGTAAGTGAAAAATACAAAGCTTACCTCAGCAAAACCATTGAAAAATATAAATAAAAATGTTTATTAAAGATTAAATTCAGATAATTTTAAAATATTATAAAACACTTTCTCTTTCAGACCATTGAATTTCCGAAGGAAGTTCCTGGTCAGAAAACTCTATATGGATCACTCTTCTTTTCTTTCCATTCGTAGTACGATTGGAACCGTGAAGCGTTAATGGTTTCATAATCATGATTCCACCTTTTTCTACATTACAGATATGCTCGGTTTCTACGTTCCAGTCAATGGTTTCCGGTCTGTAAATTCCTTTAGCATGTGATGTTGGAACTACTTTTAATGCCCCATTCTGCTCATCTGTATCATCAAGATGAATTCTGATTGTATAAATATTTTCAAGAATATCTAGTGGAGGCTGCACCGCAAACTGATTCTGCTTGGTTGTCCAAGGTCCGAAATTTTCCAGTACCGTCTTTTTATCCACAGAAATCGTCAGATCCTGATGATAGGCAACATACCAGTTTGAGGTTTCAGGTTTATCAAAATAAATGCTTTTCACCACAAAATACTGATCTCCAAAAACTTCTTTGATGATTTTTTTAATATTGTCATTAAAGACAAGATCCTTTACTTCAGGAATTTCCTTTAAAAACTGTCGAATGGCAAAAAGATCTTCCGACTTTCTGAACGTTTCTTTTGAAGTATCAATCTGGTTGATAACCTTCCCTATCTTCTCGATTTCCTCCTCAGAAAAAATATTGCTGATAACAGAAAACCCATTATCAGCAATGTCTTGTTTATAGTGTTGTAAATTCAAAATAAGAAGCTTACAAAATTATTCCTTAAATATCTCCTCCATGATTTTCAAGCTGACCTTCCCATTTAGAAACAGCAGAAGTTGCCAGTGCATTTCCTAGAACATTCGTCATACTTCTTCCCATATCACAGAAATGGTCAATTGGTAAAATAAGTGCAATTCCTTCCGGCGGAATTCCAAACATTGAACAGGTTGCCACAATAATGACCAAAGAAGCTCTCGGAACTCCGGCAATTCCTTTTGAAGTAAGCATTAATACCAAAAGCATGGTGATTTGCTGTCCTACCGTCATTTCTACTCCATAGATCTGAGCAATAAAAATAGATGCAAACGTCATATACATCATACTTCCATCCAAATTGAAAGAATATCCTAAAGGTAAAATAAATGAGACTACTCTATTATTACATCCGAATCTTTCCAATTCTTCTACCAGTTTCGGGAACACGGCTTCAGAGCTCGTAGTAGAGAATGCAATTAACAAAGGTGCTTTTATTCTTCTCAATAAATCGAATAATCTGTTTCCTAAGATTAAATAGCCTACTAATAATAAAACTAACCATAAAACAGCCAAAGCAAAGAAGAAATCTCTTAAATAAATAGCATATACTTTAAAGATCTCAAAACCGTTGGTTGCCACTACAGCTGCAATAGCTCCCAACACTCCAAGAGGTGCAAACCACATGATATACCCTACCATTTTCAGGATTCCATGGGCTATAATATCAAATAATTTAATGACAGGTTGTGCATATTCCTCTCCTAAATTTGCCAAAGCAATTCCAAACATGATAGAAAATACTACAATCTGAAGTACCTCATTCGTTGCAAAAGCCTCGAAAATACTTTTAGGAATAATGTGCTTTACAAAATCTTCCATAGAAAAGCCTTTACTGCTCTTCAACAATTCTTCTGCGGAAGCAGCATCCTGTATCGGAAGCTTGGTTACATGCCCCGGTTCCAACCAGTTCACCAACACCAATCCTATAAAAAGAGACACCAAAGAAGCAGAAATAAACCATAGCATTGCTTTCGTTCCTACCCTACCAATCATTTTAATATCACTCATTTTGGCAATACCTACCACAAGAGTCGTAAATACCAACGGAGCAATAATCATCTGAACCAATCTGATGAAAACAGTTCCCAGCAATTTTATGTTTTTTGAAAACGGTTCCGCACTTTCAGGATATTTCACATGAACGAAACCTCCAATTCCAACTCCTAAGATAAGGGCAATGATGATCGCAAAAAATAGTTTATTTTGTCCTTTCATATATATAATTCAAGTTGCACAAATATAATGTTTTTAAACTTTTGCCTGTTACTTATTCTTTTCACCGCATTTACCCCCCTTTTTATTCCATAAATTTTCCATTTTCATG
This sequence comes from Chryseobacterium taiwanense, assembly GCF_000813825.1. Lineage (GTDB taxonomy): Bacteria > Bacteroidota > Bacteroidia > Flavobacteriales > Weeksellaceae > Chryseobacterium > Chryseobacterium taiwanense. The sequence goes on along the minus strand of NZ_JWTA01000005.1, from coordinate 174,924 downwards.
TTGAATCTTTTCGAGAAATAAAAAATAATTAGCAGAATTTTAATCTTTTGGTATAAATTTTATTATTACATTTACGTATAACATTAAAACCTAAACAACAAAAAAATAACTCTATTATGAAAAAAACAATTGCTATGGCTGCGTTGGCAATCGCAGTATCTTTCGGATCTATTTCATGTAAGAAAAAAATTTCTGATGCAGATCTTCAGACTCAGGCAACAACTATTGTAACTTCCAATCCAGGTGCTTCTGTTGAAGTAAAAGACGGAGTCGCTCATCTAAGCGGAACTTTTGCTGATGAACAATCTAAAAATGCTATGATTGCTCAGTTGAAGACTGTAAACGGGATCAAAGATGTAATGGATATGACAAAAATTGAAGCTCCTGCTCCAGTTGCTCCGGTTGAAACAGCATCTGTAGTAGATCCGGCTATTCAACAAAAAGTACAGGATGCTTTAAAAGATTTCCCTTCAGTAAAAGTAGAAGTTGTGAATGGTGAATTAACGCTTACAGGAACGGCATCTTCAACACAGGCTAGAAAAATCAAAGAATCTGTGGATGCTTTGAAAGTTGGAAAAGTAAACTTTAACTATACCGTAAAATAATTAATATGAGCACATTACAAGACAAATATTCAAGCGTAGTTTCTGCTGCTCAATCTGCAGGAATTTCAAATCTTCAGGTTCAGGAACAGGACGGAATTTTATATGTTTCCGGAAGTGCAACCAATACAGCTGCTAAAGATGCAGTTTGGAATGCTTTGGGAGCAATTGACTCTACCTATTCTGCATCAGATATCAACATTGATGTACAAGTGAGCGGACTGGCTTCTGGTGCTTCTTTAACGGTAGCTACTGAAGAATCTAATTTAAATATCAGACAAGAACCTTCTACAGAAGCTGCTGTAGTAGGAAAAGCAGCAAAAGGAGCTGCGGTAACTTTAATTGAGCAGACTTCCGACGAATGGTGGAAAGTAAAAAATGCTGATGGGCAAGAAGGTTATGCCTATGCAAGATATTTAAGAGCTTAATTCGCAAGATTTAACATTATTTAAAATATAAGCATCCCTATTCAGGGATGTTTTTTTATACTTTAGTGCCTTCAAAAAACATTTAATGAAGAAAATTCTTTGGCTGCTGATATTCTCTTTTAATTTTTTACTCCTGAACGGACAAAAATTCAGTCTTGATGGGAAAGTTTTGGATTTTGAGAAAAAACCGATAGAAAATGCTACGGTTTATCTTTTAAAACAAAAAGACTCATCGGTTATCAATTATACATCGACGAATAAAGAAGGTAAATTTTCTTTAAAAACCAATGAACTGAATGAGCCGTCAATTTTAAAGGTTGATGCAGAAAAATTGATTTCCTATTCTAAAAAGTTGGAAAAAATAGATCAGTCGATCAATCTGGAGAATATCCAATTGGATAAAAATCAGATTACAGATATTGAAGAAGTAAAAATTACCGCTTCTCCTGTAAAAATAAAAAAAGACACCATTGAGTTTAATGCAAACGCAATTAAAGTCCGTCCCGACAGCAATATTGAGGAATTATTAAAAAACATCAGCGGTGTAGAAATCGACAATGACGGAAAAATTACCGCGAACGGAAAAGAAGTCGATCAAATCATGATCAACGGAAAACCTTTCTTCGATAAAGACGGAAAAATTGCTTTAAAGAATCTTCCGGCAGATATTATTAAAAATATTCAAATTACTTCAACCAAAACCAAAGAGGAAGAACTTACCGGAAAAACACCGAAATCTGAAAATGCTACGATCAATTTCACTATTGATGAAAAGAAAAATAAAGGTTTTCTTTCTAGAATCACAGCCGGCTACGGTTCAGACGAACGATATGATGGCAGCGGATTTTTAAGCTATTTTAAAGATAAAACGAAAATAAGTTTGCTTGCTTCTTCCAACAATATCAATTCTCAGGGATTCTCCAGCGATGAGGTTTCCGACAATATGGGAAGAGGTGGACGAAATATGCAGGCAGGAAATTCTTCAACAGGGATACAAAAGTCGACAACCATTGGTCTCAATTACAGCGATAAACTCAGCAAAGAAGTAGAAATCGATGCGCTGGGAATTACCAGAACCAGTACCAATCTGGAAACAGCTTCAAAAGTTTCAAAAACAACTTTTCTTCCAGATTCTACTTTAAAAACAGATTCTGAAAATAATGCAGAAAACGAAAGTGAACAGTATAGTTTTAATTCATCAATAAAAATAAAACCTGATACATTAAGCACTATCTATTTTTCGCCCGCTTTTTCACATTCAAAAACAACTAATTTCAGAAAGGCAACATCTACAACCTGGGGAAATGATGAACTTTTGAATACATCAGCATCTACCACCAATTCTAATTCTGAAAACAATTCATTCAGCCCGAATATTCATTATTCCAGAAAATTTAAAAAGAAAGGAAGAACCCTCTACACCAGTTTACATACTTCAATTACTGAAAATAAAAACAATAATCTTACGAATTCCCAAACATTATTTTATGATAACGGAATTGAAGATGTCACAAAAAGAGATACCAGAGACCAATTAAGCACTGTAAAAAGACAAAACAACAATTACTCGTTTAGTGCAAAATATTCCGAACCGATTTCTGATTCACTGAACGTAAGTTTTGGTTTAAATTATAATTCCAGAAATTCTATAAATGATAGAATAGTAAATGATTTCGATGAAATTACAGGACAGTATTCTCAATATAATCTGGCGTTGTCCAACAGTTCGAACGAGAAAAACAATCAGCTTTCTCCGCAGGTTACCGTTGAACTCAATAAGCAGAAAATGAATTTGTGGGCTTCTGTAAATGTTGATCTGACTGATCTAAAATACAATTCTATTTTCAACGGGGCACATTACGAACTGGAAAGAAACTTCTCCCTTCCCGATTATAATGCAGGTTTACAATACAGAATTTCTAAAAATTCCCGAATCAGCGTTTACAACTCGGCAAGTTTTACCATTCCGTTATCTACTAATTTGATTCCTTATACGGATGAATCCAATCCGCTGATCACCTACAAAGGAAATCCAGATCTGAAAAACTCTTGGAGCAATAGAACAAGCCTGTATTTTAATAATTTTAATGTCCCAAAAAATATCAATTATCATATCAATATCGGTTTTACGTACAACAATAATGACACGACCAATTTTTCTTATTATGATGAATCCGGGAAACAATTTGTAACCTACACCAACATCAGCGGAAATAAAAATGCAAATATTGGCGGAGGTTTCAGCAAAACCTTTAAATGGGGAGACAGCCGATTGATGGTAAATCCCAAAACCAGTTTTAATTACAGATTTAATAAAGGTTTTATCAACGGACAACAGTTCACCGGAAACTCGTATACTTTTGCTCCGGGAATTAATTTAATGTACGATAAGAAAGATAAAATCATCGTGAAGCCTTCCTATAATGTCAACTATTCTTTTTCAGAATATAAAAACTACAGTGTTGAAAGCATCAAAAATACGTATCAAACATTTAGACTGGAGCTTACCAATTATTACCTGAAAACCAATCTGCTTTTTGGAAATGATTTTGAATACAATACCAGCTCCAACATTGCTCCCGGTTTCAAAAGAGATTTTTATTTCTGGAATACGAGTGTAGGCTATTCTTTTTACAATAAACAGTTCACAGCAAGAGTAAAAGTATATGATGTTCTCAATCAGAACCAAAGTGTAAAAAGAACAATAGCTGCCTCTTATGTGGAAGATCGTGAAGACCTGATCTTAAAACGTTATATTATGTTTTCTCTTACTATGAAACTGAACAAATTTGCAGGAAAGAAAATGTGATTTAAACACCCAAATTCAACTATTTTATTACGAAATACCTGTCATTCTGACGAAGGAAGAATCTTTTTAAACCAAGTGCAGATTCTTCACCACACTTTGCTTCGTTCAGAAGGACAAGAATCTCTTACCATTAACATTTAATTAAAAGCTTTTTTATGTTTAAATTAGCGTCAAATTTTATGTAATGAAGATTCATTTTTCAATCTTGTTTATTTTCCTGTTTGTTTTCGGGAATTCACAGAATAAACAACAACCTGATACTTTTGTAAAAGATAATTTTATAAAAAAGGAAATGTACATCACCATGCGTGACGGAGTGAAACTTTTCACTGCAGTTTACATTCCGAAAGATATTTCCAATAAAAACAAGTACCCGTTTTTGATGCAGAGAACATGCTACAGCATCGCTCCTTACGGTGAAAATGAATACAGAACAAAGCTTGGTCCGAACCAATATTTAATGAAAGACAAATATATCTTTGTATTTCAGGATGTTCGAGGAAGATATATGAGTGAAGGGACGTTCACCAATATGACACCACAGGTTGACAGAAAAACGAAGAAAGATGTTGACGAAAGTACCGATACCTACGACACAATCGATTGGTTGATTAAAAACATCAAAGACAATAACGGAAAAGTAGGACAATACGGAACGTCTTATCCGGGATTTTATACAGCCGTAGGAGTTTTAGCTCAGCATCCCGCTTTAGTAGCCTCTTCTCCACAAGCTCCGATTTCAGATTTTTGGAATGACGACTTTCTTCACAACGGAAGATTCATGATGGGATATTTCAGAACCTTCCCTGTATTCGGAGTTCAGAAAACAAAACCTGAAAATAAAGCGTGGTATACAGATTCTATGATCAAAGTGACTTCTGAAGATGGCTTAAAATTCTACAGAGACATGGGAACATTGAAGGATGGCTACGATAAATATTATAAAGATAATTTCTTCATGACGGAAATTATGAACCATACCAATTATGATGAATTCTGGCAGAAAAGAAGTCTTCTCCCTCATCTTAAAAATATAAATCATGCTGTAATGACTGTTGGTGGTTGGTTTGATGCAGAAGATCTTTCAGGACCTTTAAATATTTATAAAACGATTGAAAAAACGAGTCCGAAAGCGAAAAATACAATTGTGATGGGACCTTTCTCTCACGGAGCTTGGGCACAGGAACAAGGAAAGCATTTCCATAATCAGATTTACTTCGGAGACAGTATTGCAACATACTATCAAAAAAATATTGAAACTAAATTTTTCAACCATTATTTAAAAGGAAATACCAAACAGGATGCTGGTTTACCGGAAGCTTTGATGTATGACACCGGAGCAAAACAATGGAGAGAATTTGCAACATATCCTCCGAAAGAAGGACAGAAAGTAAATTTCTATTTATCAAACGGAACATTGAAAAATGCAGCAGGACAAGGTTCATCGGAATATTACAGTGATCCGAACAATCCGGTTTTGAGTTCTGATAATTTAAAAGATTTCAACGGGTTCACTCCTAAAAATTATATGTCGGAAGACCAAAGATTTGCAGAAGGAAGACCAGATGTTTTAACATTCACGACAGATGCTTTAACGGAAGATATGACTTTCGCCGGGGAAATTATGGCTAAATTGAATATTTCTTCTACTTCTACTGATGCCGATTTTGCGGTTAAATTGATTGATATTTATCCTGAAGATTTCAAACCAATTGAGAAAAAAGACGGGGTGATCTACGGAAATTATCATCAGATGGTAAGAAGTGAAATTATGCCGGCAAGATTCAGAAACTCGAGAGAAAAAGCTGAAGCATTGGTTCCCAATCAAAAAACAGCAGTGAATTTTAGATTACAGGATGTTGTTCATACGTTTAAAAAAGGACATAAAATCCAGATTCAGATTTCTTCAACCTGGTTCCCGTTATTTGCAATCAACCCACAGAAATTCTTAGATAATCCGAATTTTGCAACGAAGGAGGATTATACAAAAGCGTTTATCAAGGTTTTTGATGATAGCGCGATTGAAGTTGAGGTTTTGAAATAAATTTTAAAAAGCTGGTTCGGTTTGAACAGCTTTTATTTTTTGTCTCCCGCAGATTTTGCAAATTAAGCAGATGATTGTGTTTAAAAAGATCTGCGTCATCTGCACAATCTGCGAGAAATAAAATTATACGTAACTTTTGTCATTCTGTAGGAATCTAGGTTCATTTATTAGAAATTAGAATAAAAAAATATTGGCTTAGATTCCTACGGAAATCTTTAAGTAAAATCACTCTTCGATTGTTCTAAAAGTCAGATTTACTCGCGGAGTTTTCACTTTTGTTGTGGGCGGAAGTCGATGCATCCAATGATCTTGAGTCGTTCCTTTCATCACCAGTAAACTTCCGTTTTCTAAGAATATTTCGACTTTTTCTTTCGTTGCTTTATGCTTAAATAAAAACTTTCTTTCCGCTCCGAAAGTCAGAGAAGCAATTGCTCCATGCTTTTTCAAATCTTTTTCACCATCACTGTGATACGCCATTCCTTCACTTCCGTCGTGGTATAAATTCAACAAACAGGAATTATAAGTTTCTCCTGTTATTTCTTCACATTTTTGTTTTAATTCTAAGAGTTCAGGAGTCCAAAATTGGGCATACTTTGTTCTTTTTGAATACGTGTATTCAAATGGTTTTTCGCCGAACCAGGCTACTTTTCTTTTCGTTAAAATCAATTTCCCGAAAATCATTGCTTCATCATTTTCCCAAGGAATCTGATTGAATAAATAGTCATAATAAAAATCCGACTTTTCTTCGGAGAAAATTTTTCCGTAATAGTGAACAGTTCCGTCGTTGGGAAGGATATTTAAAGGGTTATCTGATATGTCTTCGAATAAGCTTAACATAATAATGTTTAAAGTTTTGTATACGTTTTTGTCATTCCGTAGGAATCTAAGCAGGGTATTTTTTAAATTTTAATCTATAATAAATGAACCTAGATTCCTACGGAATGACAAACTTGAAGTTGATTTTTTTACAATTAAAATAAATTTTGATTAAAGTACATTATTCTCATTGATGAAGAATGTACAATAAAGTAAAATCTTAAGAATAAATATGAGAACTTTCCCAGCCAACTATCAGCTGTTTTCGTTCACTTCCCCATCGATACCCTCCCAGATGTCCGGAAGACTGAATGACACGGTGACAAGGAATTAAAAAAGCTACAGGATTACTTCCAATCGCCGTTCCAACTGCTCTTGAAGCATTTGGATTTCCTATTTTTCCGGCCAAATTTCCATACGTTGACAATTTTCCCATCGGAATGGTCAGAAGACTTTCCCAAACTTTTAATTGAAAATCGGTTCCTTTTAAATGGAGTTTTATCGTATTGAGCTTCGTCCAGTCCTTATTGAAAATGGACAATGCATTTTTCTGAAATTCATCCAGTTTTTCAAAAAAAGAAGCATTAGGAAATTTAAAAATTAAATCTCCCAATGCTTTATTGGTATCGGTTTCAAAGACCATATAACAGATTCCTTTTTCTGTGGAAGCTGTAATTACAGTTCCGAAAGGTGTTTCAGAAAAACTGTAATTGATTGTAAGGCTTTTTCCTCCGTTTTTATATTCTGCCGGAGACATTCCTTCAATCTTCACAAACAGATCATGTAATCTACTTGTACTTGAAAAACCTGTCTCGTAAGCTGTATCAAACAAACTCGCTTTTTCTTCCTTCAACAAATTTTTAGCATGTTCAAGGCTGATGAACTGCAAAAATTTCTTCGGACTTGTTCCTGCCCAATCAGAAAACATTTTCTGAAAATGAGCCGGACTTAAATGAATTTTCTCCGCCACTTCCTCTAAACTTGGCTGAAGTTTAAAATTGCTCTGGATATATTCTATCGCTTTGGCAATTCTTTCGTAATCTATCTGATTTTGTGTAGACATACCGTTGAATTTACCTCACAAAGTTCCAAAGAATTTCTAACAGAAAAAATCCGTTTCTTGCGAAGTTTTAGTCTTGATTAATATGATAATAAGCAAGCATTTTGTAATATAACTTCGCAGCTAAGAATGCACTTGGTTTTGCCATCGGAGAATCCATTAATTCTACAATATCAAATGCTACAACGTTACATTTTTCAAATACTTTTTTCAATAATTCCAGTGTTGGATACCACTGTAAACCTCCCGGTTCAGGCGTTCCTGTTGATGGACAAATTGAAGGATCAAAAGCATCAAGGTCGATCGTGATATATACGTTTCCTGAAACTTTTTCCAATACGTCATTTACCCAGTTTTCGTTGTTTGCAATTTCATGCGCGAAAAATACTCTTCCTTCCGGTAAATATTCAGCTTCTTCAATATCCATTGAACGGATTCCCACCTGTACCAAGTTGTGCTTCTGATTTGCTTCAAATACTGCACAAGCATGATTAGAAGTAGAACCGTGGAATTCAGGACGAAGATCTGTATGAGCATCCAATTGAAGAACCGTTAAGTTTTCAAATTTCTCCCCAACTGCACGAATAGAACCGATAGAAACAGAATGCTCTCCACCGAAAAGTGTGAATAATTTACCATCATTGTTCAAAAGTTCTTTTGTTTTTTGGTAAACCGCTTCAGTCATTGCTTCTGGTGTAGAATTTTCAGAAACTTCTCCAGCCAGATAAACTCCTTCTAAGTAAGGTTCAGTCTGAGTTTCGATATCATAAAGCTCCATGTTTTCAGAAGCGTTTAAGAACAATTCCGGACCTTTATCAGCTCCTTTTCCCCAAGTTGAAGTTCCGTCGTAAGGAACAGTCACCAACATTACTTTCGAGTTCTCTAATGATGCATTTTCTTCAGGAATTCCTGCGTATGTTTTCATGTTTTATTTAAAAATTAAATGATTCCGGCAAAGATACAAAATAGTCTTTGAGTTATAAATTATGAATGATGAGTTATGAATTTTTAACCTTCATTCTCATTATTTTAATTTTTAAATCCTTTACTGTTTAAATTTTAAAAGTTATTTTTGCTTAAAATTAAATTTTATGTCATTAAAAGCTGTGCTATTCGATATGGATGGCGTCATTGTGGATACAGAACCATTGCACAGAAAAGCCTATTTTAAAACATTTAACGAACTGGAAATTACGGTTTCCGAAGATTTATATACTTCTTTTACAGGGGCTTCAACAAAAAGAGTTTGTGAAACTTTAATTCATCAATTTGATTTAGATCATACTCATGAAACGATTGCTACCATCAAACGAACGCACTTCAAAGATTATTTTTATAATGATGATGAATTTGATTTGATTCCCGGAGTAAGAGAATTAATTCAGCATTATTATGAAAACGGAATTACCTTGATTCTGGCTTCTTCTGCAACCATGACCACTATCAATATGGTTTTTGAAAAGTTCGGATTAGAAAAATATTTCAACGGAAAAATAAGCGGTGCCGATTTAAAAGAATCAAAACCTCATCCTGAAGTTTTCTTATTAGCAGCAGAAATGGCAGGAGAACCTATTGAAAATTGTATGGTTATCGAAGATTCTACCAACGGAATTTTGGCAGCACACCGAGCTAATATTTTCTGTGCAGCATACCGAAGCCCACATTCTAAAAATCAGGATTACACGTTGGCAAATACTGTAGTTTCGGATTATGAAGATCTTCAATTGGATAAAATTTCAAAGTATTTTTAAATAAAAAAAGCTCTCAAAATTTGAGAGCTTTTTATTTTTATATTCTTTTTATTTTTCTGAATGAAATGAAGAATCTAATCTATTCTTAGTATCCAAGAAGCTTCAATACATCTTCCGGTTCCTGTTTTTCACGGAAAATTTCATAGTGTAATTCTCCATTTTCATCTTTCTGAATCAAAACGTGTCTCGGTTGAGGCATTAAGCAGTGGTGAACTCCACCATATCCTCCGATTGTTTCCTGATATGCTCCTGTATGGAAGAAACCAATATACAAAGGCTTTGTATCACTGAAAACCGGTAAATAAATAGCGTTGGTATGCTGTTCAGAATTATAATAATCATCTGAATCACAAGTCAATCCACCTAAGAACACTCTTTCATAAGTATCATCCCAACGGTTTAGAGGAAGCATAATAAAGTGTCTTGAAATCGCCCAAGTATCAGGAAGAGTCGTCATGAAAGAAGAATCGATCATATTCCATTTTTCTCTGTCGTTCTGACGTTTCTGAGAAATAATCTTATAGATATTCGCACCACTCTCTCCTACTGTAAAACTTCCGAATTCTGTATAGATATTTGGCTCTTCAACCCCTTCTTCCTCACAGAATTTCTTAATTTGAGAAACGATTTCCTCCACCATATATTGATAATCGTAATCAAATTGTAAAGAGGTTTTGATTGGGAAACCACCACCGATATTTAATGAATTGACTTCAGGAGCAATTTTCTTCAAACGTGCATACACACGAAGACATTTGTACAATTCGTTCCAGTAATACGCTGTATCTTTGATTCCCGTGTTGATGAAGAAGTGAAGCATTTTCAATCTTGCATTCGGGTGTTCAGCAATTTTTTGGCTGTAATAAGGAATAATATCTTTATATCCGATTCCTAATCTTGAGGTATAAAATTCGAACTTCGGTTCTTCCTCAGAGGCAATTCTGATTCCGATGTCGAATGTAGTATCAATACTTTCTGTTAATTTATCAAGTTCACGATAATTATCCAGAATTGGAGTAATGTTTTCAAAACCGCTGTTGATCATATCTGAAATTTTCGCCAGATAATCATCCGTTTTGAAACCGTTACAAATCACTTCGATATCTTTTGTTACTTTCCCTTCTTTATAAAGAGATTTCACAATATCCATATCATACGCAGAAGAAGTTTCTATAGAAATATCATTTTTCAAAGCTTCTTCCAATACAAATTTGAAATGACTTGATTTTGTACAGTAGCAATACCTATAATTCTTCTTATATTCGGTTTTCTCAAAAGCTTCCTTAAACCAGCTCTTGGCTTTCTGGATATTTTGAGAAATTCTCGGCAGGTAGCTAATTTTTAGCGGAGTGCCAAACTGTTCAACAACATCCATTAAAGGAATATCGTGGAACGACAAATTGTTCTCAGATACATTGAACTCCTCAGTAGGAAAATACAACGTCTGATCAATAAGTTCCGAGTATTTTATTTTCATTTCTAAACAAGTGAATTAAGAAATGCAAAATTGCTAAAAAAGTTTGATTTTTTAACGTTAAATTTATTATAATTTTTCGTGGGTTTTGTGATGAAAATTCTACTCTGATTATCAATAGGTAAACTTCTGAATATATTCTTGCCGTTTATTTTCAGAAATTCCTAAAACCTGTTGAATATAGTTATCGATCGAGCCATATTTTTTATTGATTTCATTAAAAGCAGCATCCAGATAATCAGTCTCCACCCAACTTAGCTTTTCTAAAACGTTAACGTCCATTTTCGGATAAAGAAAATGCAGATTATTAGCGAGATTCAGTCTTTTATCAATTAGTTTTTTCCTGTAATTATTCGACAAAAGATAGTCGTTATAAATCGTTTCTTTATCAAATTTTAAAATGGTAAGAATCAAAGCAGTGGTAATTCCCGTTCTATCTTTTCCTGCTGTACAATGATATAAAATAGGTTGATCTGATTCTAAAATCTCAGAGATGATTTTCTTTATAATTTCAGGATTTTCTGTGACATAATCTTTGTAAAATTCCAGCATTCTCTTATCTGCATCCGAACCGTCAACTTTTCCTTTCAACACTAATTTTTTAGCCTGATCCAATTGATCACCTTCATCTTCAAAAGCAGAGTAATTTTTATACACGACTCCGCTGGGAAGATTATCCGGTTTTTGAGCAATCTCTTTTGAATTTCGAAGATCTATAATTTCTTTAATTCCTAATTGTTCAAGCTCATCAAAAGATTTTTTCTTTAATTGATAGAGATGTCCGCTTCGGTAAAACTTTCCTTCTTTTAAAGTCCTTCCATCGACATTTTTGATATTTCCAATTGTTCGAAAATTATGAACTTTCTTTATTTCAATATTTTTTTCTGTTTCACTTTCTCCATATTCGGGTACGGATAATTTCTGCGTTTTGCAAGAGAAAGCACAGACTAATGAGAGGGATAGAAATGATATATTAATTAGTTTTTTCATTTGTACATCTCATAGATTATACACTATTTACAGAGAAACAGCCTCACTATAATTTTTTAAGGTCTGAAATAATTATTTCCAACAAAAAGTAACAGATCACCTGTTTCATATTCAATAGAAACTTCATCTTTTACAGCGAAATTTCTTGTTAAAAGCTTAGTCGTTATACTTCCGCTACCATTGGTTAATTCCCAGTTCAATCCGTTTGTTGTAATATGATCAACCATGGGAAAAGGATATAAAGAAATCATCTTATCTTTCACTCCTTGTAAAATCATCTTCTTAGGAACAAAATAATACTCGGAAAAATCATCAAAGAATTTAATATTCATCTGATCTTTAAAACGATACGCTACCGTAAGATTTCCTAAAAAATGATCCTGCTCTCCTCCACTTCCTCCTAAAACATCAACATTTGTAAAACCTCTTTCTAAGATAATTTCCAGAGCTTTATGAAAATCTGTTTTATCCTGATCGGGAGTATAAATGAATTTATCTTCATAGATATTTTCATCTTTCCCCGAATGTGAATCAAAATCACCGGAAATAAAATCCAGTTTTTCTAATGGAAAATTTAAGTTTTTTAAATAATGAAAAGCTCCGTCCGTACAAGCAATCAATCCATACGTTTCAAGATCCGGAACAGATTTCGGAGCATCTCCGTTGATGAACAATAATACTTTATCTTTCATTCGGATTCCAGTATTCTTCCGGCTCGTTATTTATTTTTGAAATATATCTTGCCAAAACAAACAGGTAATCTGAAAGTCTGTTCAGGTATTTAATCAATTCCGGACGTACTTCTTCCGATTCGTTCAAGAACACTAAAGAACGTTCTGCTCTTCTGCAAATCGTTCTTGCGGCATGTAAAAACGTTGCCGGCTTTCCTCCTCCGGGAAGAATAAAATATTGTAACGGTTCTAATGCCTCATCAAAAGCATCCATCCAGTTTTCCAGTTCTTCGATCTCAGTTTCTGAAATGATGATTGGCAAACGTGATTTTCCATTCGCTAACATTAATTTATCAACGGGAGTCGCTGCTTCTGAACCTACCGTAAATAAATCGAACTGGATTTTTTTTAATTGTCTTAAAACTTCCTGATCTTCAATATGGCTTTTTGCAATTCCGATGAACGAGTTCAGTTCGTCTATATTTCCGTAACTGTCAACTCTTGCACTTGCCTTTGAAACTCTCGTCCCGCCATACAAAGCTGTCTGACCTTTATCTCCTGTTTTTGTATAAATTTTCATAGTACTAAATTACTTTTTTCTCTTTAGGCAGACAAATGTTTTTGCTACTCTTACTTTGCAGACAGAATTCAATACAACGTTATATTTAGATGTAAAATATTTTATATTTGTAGTGTAATTTATTAATTTCAGTATGAGTTCCATAGAGTTAGTATTGCTTATAATTTCTATTCTGACACTTATGTTTTTCAGCTTTTTTAGTTTATTTAAAGCCAAAAAGAAAATTAATAGTAAAAAAATAGGAGAAAAAAAGGAGGGTATTCAAAAGCTTAAGGGTATAGCCAATGAAAACTCTGCACAAAGCGTACTTGAAATAGGAGTAAATATTTTTAAAAATCTATTTTAAGTTAAACAGTCCAACTATTCTGATTTCTAATTACTCAATTTCAACAAATAAAAATGACCGATAAATCGGCCATCTTCTCAAATTATTTATTTACCTCTACGTATTGTAATACGGTCTGGTTCTTGGGATTGTAGATAATCGTACTGCTATTCGGAAATCGTTTTAACCTGTAATATTCAATACTGTTATCATTTTTAATATCGTCCAAAAAGCTGGAATCTATTGTATTTTCAGGAAGAAATTTTTCTACTAAACTGATTTTATCGATGATGCTTTGTCCGTCAATTTTTTTGGCAGTTTTATCAGATTTATTCTCATCAGTAGCCGGCTGACTTTCCAAAAACGGAATTAAAGCCGCTTTATCTGCTTTATATTTAAAAATAAAGCCTTCTGAACCATTCGGAAACTTGAATTTCTTTCCTGTTCCTTCAGAAATGATTACTTTATCGGCTCCTGGAAAAATCTGATTAAATGGAACATCCTCAGAATTGGTTAGAGAATTTATAGATTCATTGACAGTCTTTTTTACTGTTTCTTCTACCGCATCCTGAGCTTTCTGCTTAACGGTTTCGGTAGTCTTCTGAACAGTCTGGTCAATTTTTTCTTCAATTTTATTACATGACACTAATAAAAATGCAGGTACAATCGCCAAAATAAGTTTCTTCATATTTTTAAATTTCGAGACAATTTACAATTTTATTAATTCACTTTGTTTATCTAACGGAAAACTACGCCCAGATATTTTAATAAAAAATAAAATATTTTTTCATGGTGAAAATCCTACTGACAAACTGTTGTCATAACCTCGATTTACCTTTGTATCAACAATAACAAACAATATTAAAATTATGACAACTACAGCAACCATCACAAAACAATTTATGACATCTGAACAATTATTAGAACATTGGCAAGGTCACAGAAATTTGACAAGAAGAGTCATCGAAATGTTCCCTGAAAAAGAATTATTCGAATTTTCAGTGGGAGGAATGAGACCATTTGCAAAACTGGCCGTAGAATTAATCAGCATCGGAGGACCAGCTTTGAAAGGAATCGTAGACAAGAATATGGAGGCTTATAATGAAGAAGGTTTCGCTCCCAAAACAAAAGAAGATATTCTGAAAAAATGGGATGAGGAAACTGAAGTAATCAACACCTATTTTGCTCAGATTTCGGAAGAGCGTTTTCAGGAGACTTTCAATTTATTCGGACAATATGAATTCCCGGTATATCAGAATATTCTGTATTTCGTGGACAATGAAATCCATCATCGTGGACAAGGATATGTGTATTTAAGAGCTTTAGGAATTGAGCCGCCTTTTTTTTGGGAGAGATTTTAGGATCTTTAATGCCTTTATGGAGACTAAAATCTTTGATCAATCTTAATCTTAAAAATCAATCTTAATTGATACAAAAGGGCAAATCTGCAACATCACAAATATATTCAAACCTTCCATAATTTGAATTTTGACACTCATTTTACTTTGTTGCTTTTTGTCCTTTTAACAAAAGAAACCATCTTCAAATTTAATTAATATTGCTAAAAAGCCTCAACAGAAATTGTCGAGGCTTTATTGATGTTTGTCGGAAATTTCGGTTAATAAATTCCTTAATTTTTCTTTCAGGCTTTCCGGTTCTAAAATGGTTGCAAAATCAGCGAACGTAATCAACCAGCGAGGAAATCCGTCTTTCATCGATTCTGTTTCGAACGTCAATTCTACCATTCCGTTTTCTGCATCAACTTCTTGGGTCAATCCATAATATTTTTTAGAGTTGACCAAGAATCCCATTATTTTTTTCTCGACTAAAAGTCTTACCGTCGTCTTATTTCCATTACCACTTTTTCTATAATCGTTGATTTGTCCGTACTCCCCTAAAAACGGATTCTGAGTTTTTGAAATTTTTAAAATCCTGTCCACACGGAATTGTCTGAAATCATTTCTCAGCGTACAGAAAGCCATGATGTACCAATAATTAAATTCAAAGAAAACACCGACCGCTTCAATGGTTCTTGTTGAAATTTGATCATCAACCGTTTTATATTCTATGGTCAACTGACGTTTTTCTGCAATACTTTCCAGAATAGTGGGAATTACATCTTTTATAGTGTCTTCCGTTTTTGCATGATACTGGAAAATATCAATCTGTTTTTCAATGTTCTGAATTAAATTTCTATCGGAATATTTCAACACAGAACGTACTTTTTCCATCGCCGTCTGATAATGACTTCCCAAACTCTGATGGGAGAATTTCTGCATCAGCTTCTCTGCGGTAATGAAACTCAATACTTCTTCTTTGGTGAACATTACAGGCGGAAGTTTGTAGCCATCCATTAAAGAATATCCGCTTCCGGCTTCACCAACAATAGGAATTCCCGCGTTTTCCAATGTTTTGACATCCCGATAAATCGTACGAACACTTACATCAAACTTCTGAGCCAGATCTTGTGCTCTGACAATGGGTTTTGATTGCAATTGAGTAAGAATAGCGGTAACTCTGTCGAGTTTTTTAAGATAATGGTCGTTCATTGACTGTTTTAATAGGTAGCAAAAAAATTTCTAAAATTAATTATCTTTATAGGTATTCACCAATTTATCTAAATTTAAACTTCTCGCCGAAGCATCAAAAATTTCTTTATACGTTCCTTCGATCTGTACCAATTCATCATGTGTTCCGCTTTCTACAACTCTTCCTTTTTTCATCACATAAATTTTATCCGAATCTAAAATCTGCGATAAAGAATGGGAAATAATGATCACCGTTCTTCCTTCTTTTATGGCATCCAAAGAGTTTTTGATCTGTTCTGTCGCAATCGCATCAAGACTCGCTGTAGGTTCATCAAGGAAAATAATTGGGGGATTTTTTAAGAATAATCTTGCAATCGCAATTCTTTGCTGCTGTCCTCCTGAAAGCTGGGTGGCATCATGATTATATTTTTCCGGTAAATCCAGAATCTGCTCGTGAAGGTAGGCTTTTTTCGCCGCTTCTTCAATTTCTTCAAAGGTGGCATTCATGTTTCCGTAGCGGATATTGTCTTCTATACTTCCCTGAAAAATATGATTTTTTTGAAGCACCAATCCTAAATCATTACGAAGAAAAGTATTGTCATACTCATTTAAATTAACATTATCCAACAGAATTTCACCTGAATTTGGAAGGTAGAATTTGCATAAAAGATTAATAACCGTAGATTTTCCGGCACCACTTAAACCGACCAAAGCAGTTGTTTTCCCATTTTCAATTTTCATGGAAACATCATGCAAAGCCTGTGTTCCGTTGGGATAAGAGAAATTGACATTTTTTAATTCAAAGTTTCCTTTTATTTCTTTTTCTACGAAAGCTCCGTTCGGTTCTTTTTCGTCTTCTGCATTTAAAATATCAAAATAGCCTTCTGCATAGATCATCGCATCGTTCATATCATCATAAATTCTGTGTAATTGGCGAATCGGAGCGGAAACATTATTGAAAAGCATGATATGGAGCATGATTGCCCCAATCGTCATTTGCTGATCCAACACCAAATAAACCGTTAAAAGAATAATTAAAACCACTCCGAACTGTTCGATAAAGGTTTTCAATCCATCATAAATAAAGTTGGTTTTTCTGGTGAACATCTGGCTTTCCATCAACTGCATCTGCAAATCGTATTGCTTTTTTCCTTCGAATTTTTCTCGAACAAAACTTTTGATAACCATGATTGAATTAATTAAATTCAAAAGTCCTGAAGTTTTTTGTTCACGCTGGTTTCTCAACGTTCGTCTTACTCCTCCCAATTTTTTTGCCTGCAAAGAACTTACGTAAAAATAGATGGGAACAATAATCGTAGAAACAATTCCGACATAGACATTCTGGAGATACATAATGATCAAAGCAATAATTGCATTGGAAAACAACGGCAACATATCGATGAAAAAGTTCTGAACCAGTCTTGTTAAGCTTTCAATTCCTCGATCAATCCTTATTTGCAACTTTCCCGATTCGTGGTTTTCATCATTAAAATAGGCAACTCTGTACGTTAAAATCTTATCAATTGCCGATTGTGCTAAAACAGAACTTACATTGATTCTGATTTTCTCTCCGTAAAATTTCTGCCCGAAATTGATGAAAATATTCAATAACTCCTTCCCCAGTAAAATCACCGAGATCAGAACCAAAACGTGAATCCCTTCCGACATCGGATGCGGAAGATGGGTAAGTTTCGTCACCTCATCTACCGTATATTTTAACACCAACGGATTCACCTGTGCCGCGAGAGCTCCTAAAAATGTAAGAAATAGTGTTCCGTAAATCATCAGTCGATAAGGTTTTATAAACGGAACAAGTTGCTTGTAAATACCGAATAAGGTAATGGTTCTGTTAAAAGGTTTTATCATAGAATTCCTTTAAAGATATGTAGTAAAGTTAATTTTTTTATTTCAGAAGCCCATAAAAAAAGCCGACTAAACGCCGGCTAAAATTTGATATGAAGAAAATTTAGTATCTTGTTTTTAGAACAATTTCACCCAAGTCTAATAATTCTTCCTGATTTGTGAAATGTACTCTTCCTTTTTTAGAAAGAACTTCCCAAGAAATTATAGAAACAATATCATCTACAATCCCCGGTTCTTTAGAATCTTCAACATATTCAAAAGTTCTTTCTCCGGTTAATTTTACCGGCTGTTGATAATTTTGATTGACAATAAGCAAATCTCCTTTTCCATCTAAGGCTGCCCGATAAATTTCCTGAAGATCCGTTAAAACTTTTCCGTGAGAAACAGCTTCTCTCAACTCTTCTATAGCCTGAGTTCTTCCTTCTTTTTGTTTTGCTTTGATAATTTCATACGCCTGCTCTACGACATGATGTTCATCCGATTCTGAATAATTTTTATTATCATGACCAATATAGATTCCAGGAATATCGGCAACTTCTAATAATTTACTGTAATTATCAGCAGTACTTATCACTACAATCTCCAATCCCGTTTTTTTGTGGATTTCAACGACAGCTTTATCAATTCGGTTAAAATATTCTTTTATCTGATTATCCACTTGTTTGCCGTCACTTCTCACATCGGAATGGGTAATATAAAATGGGTTTTCAGGAAACGGAAAGCCTTCTTCATGAATTTCTTTTATGACCTGATCATTTACGGCTTCCAGTAATTTTGTTCCGTTTTGTGCCAATACCAAGATAAGATATTCCTGGGATCTCACCGCATCTTTCACCAACGGTCGGATGGCGAACTTCCCATCTATTTCAACAGTATTATCTCGTGTTGGCCAGGTAGATCTTATGATTTCTTCGGTATTATCCGATAAGAATATATGTAAACTTTCTAAATTGTGACGGTGGTTAATTTTTCCTGAAATATTTTCCAGTTTTTCTAACACTGAGGAAGCCGGTCTTTTTCCGAATTCTTCAATCACTCTATTTTCAGCTTCTTTGATCAGGTTTTTAAGAACAATTTCGTCCTGTTGATTTTCTGGCAATGTACGGTGAGTATTCAAAGAGATACTTACTGACGGTTCATTGACTTCTACGGCTAATTTTTGTAATTTTTCTTTTAGTGACATGGTTTATATTTTAAAAGATTAATAAAAACAAAAGGAATTTGTCATTATTTTTTAAATCATTAATAAAAATAAATTCCTTTCACTACAGAAAATGCAAAAACCACTCCTCAACTCTCTTTTTCATTAACGAATTCAAAAAAAGTGATAAATATCAGAAAATAAAATATATAAAAAAAAGAGCAGAATTTATCTGCCCTCTTTATTAATCTTTTATATCGAATATCTGTTATCCTTCGTATAAATACGTCGTTACATAATGTAGCTCTTGTTTTGCTGCTTGTTTAGAGTCCAACTCTGCCTGTTCTAAGGAATAATTGGAATTGATTTCCTTTCTTTGGAACACATAAGCGTTATTCGCATTTTTATCAAGAACGTCATTAAAAATATGCTGAATTTCTGAATTCCCTAACGATGCAAAGCTGATATCTTCAAAGCCATACATTAATCTAAGATCATCAAATTGAGCAAAATTATGATCTACAAAACTTTGGAATTGAGATTTCGAATCGAAATTTCCAGCCCAGATATTGTAAGCATAATTTTTCTTTTTCGGTTTGTCGAAAATACTCTGATACACAAAGTTTTCTCCCAAATAAGCTTCTCTTACCTGTGGATCGTTTGCCAACTCTTCCGGAAGACCTTCTTTCAAGATTCTTCCTTCAAACATGATGTATGTTTTATTGGTAATTGCTAAAGTCTGCTGTACGTTGTGGTCGGTAATCAGAATTCCGATGTTTTTATCGGTAAGGCTCCTTACAATTTTCTGAATATCTTCCACCGCAATCGGGTCAACTCCCGCAAAAGGCTCATCTAAAAGGATAAAACTAGGATCTGTCGCAAGACATCTTGCAATTTCGGTTCTACGTCTTTCTCCTCCGGACAAAAGATCTCCTCTGTTTTTACGAACATGCTGCAAAGAAAATTCTTCGATCAGTTCATCACATTTCATCTGTTGTTCACGTTTTGAAAGTTTTGTCAACTGAAGAACCCCCATGATATTGTCTTCTACAGAAAGCTTTCTAAATACGGAAGCTTCCTGAGCCAGATACCCAATTCCTTTTTGAGCTCTGCGGTACATCGCATCGGAGGTGATCTCCTGCTTATCCAGGAAAATTTTACCGGAAGTGGGCTTAACCAATCCTACAATCATATAGAACGATGTAGTTTTTCCTGCTCCGTTGGGACCAAGCAATCCAACAATTTCTCCCTGCTGAACCTGTACTGAAACACCTTTTACAACTTTTTTAGGACCGTATTCCTTGATTAAGTTTTCTCCTCGTAAAATCATAGCAGCAAAGATAAAGTTTTTTTGAATTCAAATTTTAGATTAAAACCTACAGACAAAAGTTTTATGATATTTTAAAATTGAACCCAATAATTTTTAATTAATTTTATGACATCAATCAACCTTCACAAAATATATGGAAAATAATCAGCAACTCACCGAACTTTTAGCCTTGGATTTAGGCATCAATATTACCAACCGAAGGCCTTATGCGAAAGAGGTTTTCAAATGGCAGGACATAGATCTTCTCCCACATTCTTCGGCAGACACTTTACTTTGTGAAATTTTTGAATGGAACGGAAGGAACTGGAGAACCACCGGGAATAATCTTATCGGTTTTTTATTTTCGGATACCAATCTGAATACCGTTAAAAATCAATTGATCAATGCACCAAAACATCCTGCTTTGATTCCTGATTTTGAATTCACCAAAGACAGTATGATCGAATATGGTCTTTCTTTACCTTCGTTATTTAATATCGGAGTGAATGGAAATATTAAAAGTGCCAAAAATTTTTCTGTACGGGTAAATGGAGTTACAAAATCCCGAATCACCAATATTGATTCTCCCGGAATCGAAATTTTAAGAAGTTATTCTGAATTCACTCAGAATAAATCTAAGACGTATCGAAAAAACATCAAATTCAACTATTTAAGTACTTCTTTATTCTACGCGGAAAGTGTGGAAATTTATCTTGAAAAAGAATCAGGAGTAGGCTTAGATGTAAGTTTTCAAACTCAGAATGTAGAAGTGGATGCAAAAATTGATACGGATACCAAGAAACATTTTGTATTAAAATATTCAGGAAACCAGTCACCTTTTGCTGCAAAATTTACCAAAGGAAAAGATTTCAATATCTCTTAAAAGAATCGGGGAATTTCAATTTTGAAATTCCCCGATTCTTTTTTATTGTGTTAAAAATTCTACTTTACCCGTTTCCATATGGTATTCCCCTCCCACAATCTTAATTTCCTTCTTCTCTTCCATTTCTCTTAGAATTGCACTGTTTTTTCTGATATTATCTATAGTCTGCAATACATTAGATTTCGTCACCGCTTCCACATAAGCGGGATTCTTTGAAGTTTTGTCTCCCTGAAAATTTCCAGTCCTCGCAATAGCAGGTTTAATTTTTGCTAACAAACCGGTTATATTCCCAAGTTCCACATTATCTATAGCCGATTTTATTGCCCCGCAATGTTCATGTCCCAATACCATTACGACCTTTGCTCCGGATACTTTACAGGCAAATTCTAAACTTCCCAAAATATCTTCATTACTGATATTTCCGGCAACTCTCGCCACAAACATATCTCCAATTCCGGAATGAAAAACATCTTCTACCGGAACTCTTGAGTCTAAACAGGATAAAACTACAGCTCCCGGAAATTGCCCTAAAGACGCTTTACGGATTCTTTCAGACGTATTTCTGATGGTAAGATTATCTTCTACATATTCTTTATTTCGCTGCTGCAGAATAGAATACACTGTATCCGGTGTAAGCTTGGATTGTAATTTTTCAGTTAAGAAAGATTCATCAATAATTTCATCTTTGCTGATTGTAATAGAATCTCCATCCTTTTCAGGACTCTTTTTCGGATCATTACAAGAAATCAATACCGTTAAAACGAATAACAATACTCCTAAGTTATACATTGTTTTTTTCATAGTTAAAAATTTTGGTGAAATGATTTAAGAATCTAAGGTACAACTTATTAAATATAATCCACTGCTAATATTAACTAAATTTAACATGATCTATCAACAAAAAAAGATTGCTTACTACAGTAAACAATCTTTCTTTCTTATGAATACAGGAAAAACTACCTGTTTAAAATCATCGCAGCTTCTTTTGCAAAATACGTGAAAATCATGTCTGCTCCTGCTCTTTTAAAGCATGTTAAGCTTTCAATAATCGTTTTATCATTATCCAACCAGCCATTTTGAGCGGCTGCCTTTACCATCGCGTATTCACCACTTACATTATAAACAGCAATTGGAAGGTCAATCGCTTCACGAACTTTAGAAACAATATCCAAATATGGAAGACCCGGTTTGATCATGATGATATCTGCTCCTTCTTCCACATCTTTGTACACCTCATTCAATGCTTCACGAGAATTGTGAAAATCCATCTGATACGTTTTTTTATCTTTCGGAATTTCCATATCGTCTTTTGGAGCACTGTCTAAAGCACTTCTGAACGGGCCATAGAAAGAACTTGCATATTTTGCCGCATAACTTAGAATTCCCACATCTGTAAATCCGTTTTCTTCTAATGCCTCACGAATCGTCAAGACTCTTCCATCCATCATATCACTTGGTGCCACAATGTCAGCTCCGGCTTCTGCATGAGAAACAGACATTCTTGCCAATGCATCATTGGTAGCATCATTCAGAATTTTTCCGTTTTCAATAATTCCGTCGTGTCCGTAGATTGAATATGGATCTAAAGCCACATCCGGCATCACAATCATTTCTGGAACTGCATTTTTGATCGCTCTGATCGTATTCTGCATCAAACCGTCTTTATTCCATGCTTCTTTCCCTGTATTGTCTTTCAGATGATCTGACACTTTCATGTACAGATTGACAGATTTTACACCCAAAGAAAATAATTCTTTACATTCTTTCACTGTAAGATCTATACTCCTCCTGAAAATTCCCGGCATCGAGGGAATAGGTTCCTGCTTGTTTTCGCCCTCCATTACGAAGATGGGCATTACAAAATCATCGGTTGTAAGAGTATTTTCTCTGATTAAACTTCGAATAGATTGATTTACTCTAAGCCTTCTGTTTCTTGAATGTATCATTTTGGAATACTTTTTGAATAAGTTTATGCAAATTTAATACAAGTTCTATAAAAAAATATTGCAAGAGATTATAGAATTAGTTATTTTTGTTATAATATATTCGAGAAATTATAATTGGATGAAAAAATTTTTACTTTTATTTATATTCATAGGCGCATTTGTTGGATTTTCTAGCAATTTAAAAGCTCAACAAAGAGAGCCTTCTTCCACCTCGCAAAAGGCTGATGATGGAATAATCGTAGCATATCCCAATCCTGCGAAAGATTATCTGGTTGTAAAAGCAAAAGATACCTCTTTAAAAATCAAGAATGTAACTTTCTATTCTATTCTTGGTACTCAGGTAGCCAGCTATGCTGTAAACATGAATTCCGGAGAAATCAATATTGAAAAATTAAAACCCGGAAAATATCTGATTCGCTATATTTTGAGCGATAACACCCAAAAGGTAACGCAAATAGTAAAACAATAATATTAAATCCTGATAATCATCAGGATTTTTTCTTTTCGCATTAATTCTGTTTTAATAATTCCGTAACTTTCGGAACTTTATTATACTAATAGGTAAAAACAATTTAATGCTAAAAGCTGAACATATTAGGAAGACCTACAATGCCGGTAAAAAGGTAGCTTTGGATGACTTCAGCATCCATGTTCCGAAAGGAAGTGTATATGGTCTTTTAGGCCCAAACGGAGCCGGAAAAACTTCATTTATCCGTATCATTAATCAAATTACTCAGGCTGACTCGGGAGAAATCCAAATCAACGGAGAAAAGCTAAATCCTCATCATATCAAAAACATCGGTTACATGCCTGAAGAAAGAGGTTTGTATAAAAACATGACCGTTGGAGATCAGCTTCTCTATTTTGGAGAGCTGAAAGGAATGAGTAAAAACGATGCTTTACACGAAGCAAAGAAATGGTTTGATAAACTTCATATCGATCAATGGTGGAAGAAGAAGTTATCTGAACTTTCGAAAGGAATGGCTCAGAAAATTCAGTTTGTAGTGACCGTTCTTCACAGACCTCATCTTTTAATTCTGGATGAACCTTTTTCTGGTTTTGATCCCGTAAATGCCAATTTAATTAAAGACCAGATTATTGATCTTAAAAATAACGGTACTACAATTATCCTTTCTACTCACCGAATGGAAAGTGTAGAGGAAATGTGTGATTATGTTGCTTTGATCAACAATTCTAAGAAAATTATTGACGGAAGAGTTTTTGACGTTAGAGAAAAGTTTAAGAAAAATATTTTCGGAATTACACTTTCTGAGGTGAATGATTCTCAACTGGAAAGTTTCAAAAATAAATATGAGATCTTTAATATTACCAATGAAAATAATCTGGTTTCTTTTGATCTCAAAAATGAAGCTGACCAAAACCATATTCTTTTGGATCTTGTAAACGTAGGAAAGGTACGTTCATTCGACGAAAGAATTCCGAGTATGAATGAAGTGTTTATTAATGCCGTAAGTAATCATTCTTAATTTTATGAATAATATTATTTTAATTACTAAAAGAGAATTTCTTACGCAGGTTAAGAAAAAGTCTTTCGTTATACTGACATTACTGGCTCCGCTTCTGATCATTGCTTTTGGAGCAGTAATCGGATTGATGTTCAAAGCCAACGAATCACACAATATCATTGAAGTTGTTGACAACAGCGGTCTTTTCAAAAATGAGCTGAAATCTACAGATAAATTAGAATACAAAATCATCCCTTCTGCTGAAGAAAAGTCTACCATAAGTAATCTAAAGGGTAATGAAACTTTAGACGGAATTCTTATTTTACCACAGATACAGAACGGGAATTATGATGAGTTTCAGAAAAACACAAGGCTGATCGTCAACACAAAAATTGGGTTTGATACGAAACAGCGGATCATTTCTGATCTTAGTGATGTCATTAAAAAAGAAAAAATAAAGCAATTGGGCATTGCTGAAACTCAAATCGATGATCTTGATAAGGGTTTCACTCTTAAAACGATTAATGTTTCTGAAAATAATAAGGAAGATTCTGATCTGGCTTTAGGGGTAAAAAGTGTACTGAGCATGCTTCTTATGTATGTTACTTTCATGTTTATCATTATTTATGGGGTAAGAGTAATGAGAAGTGTATTGGAAGAAAAAAACAACCGTGTTGTGGAGATTATCATTTCTTCTGTGAAACCTTTTGAATTGATGATGGGAAAAATCTTAGGGGTAACTTTTGTAGCCCTGACTCAGTTTATTGTCTGGATTTCAATGTCTGTAGTCGGAGCTTTGGTTTTGAATACAGGATTTTCTTCAATGCAAAAAAATATTCCGGGAGGTGAGGAAGCTATGAGCAAATTGGATATTACTCAAATTGCAACACAAGTATCTCATAGTTTACTGGAATTAAATTTCCCTCTGATCATTTTTGTATTTATCGTATTTTTCCTTTTAGGATACATATTTTACAGTTCGATTTATGCAGCTATCGGTTCTGCTGTAGACAACGAGACAGAAACGCAACAGTTTACTTTATTTGCAGTATTACCTCTTATGTTAGGAATGTATGGAAGTTTTTCTTTCATCAATAATCCTGATGGACCGCTTGGTTTCTGGTTATCGATTATTCCGTTTACATCTCCTGTGGCTATGATTGCAAGAATTCCTTATGGTGTTCCTGCATGGCAAATTGCTTTGTCTATTGTATTGCTTTTAGGAACTACTTTATTCATGGTATTCTTGGCAGGAAAAATCTATCGAGTAGGAATTTTGATGTATGGCAATAAAGCGACTTTGAAGGAAATCTGGAAATGGATCAGAGGATAATTCTTTATTAACTACTATTCGTTAATGTAATATGGGAATTGGAAGACGAGAATTCATTAAGTTAATTAGCCTAGGCTTTTTAGGAATTGCAATTGATCCTTTAAAAGCTGTTCTAACCAATAATAATATTTACGTCAATAAAAAACTAGGTATTTATTTTGTGAAGCCTCAATATTGGGGTTTTATTGCAGTAAAAGATTTCGGAAATTTAAAAGAAAAACAATTAATAGGATCGGGAACTCAAGAAGAAAGCGATGAAATTTGGAAAGAATTAGACGAACCTATTTGTGTTATTACCAAGTTCTACGAAGATAAACCTGAATATTATGGTGTTTTTTCGCCAACAATAACTTTAACTGTAACTTCAAAATCTGAGCTTGAATATTTAGGATTTAAAACTTTTCAAGAGGTAATAGATTCTTCCGAAATAGGAACTTCATCCATTTTAAAGGATTTTAAAATAACAAAGCGATATAAGCCTTATTATATTAACAATATTAAATTTTATGAATTTGATTCCGAATATCTGTTCGAACATATTGAATTAAGTGAGCCTTTATTAGCACAGCTTAAAATTCTTAAAACTGAACACAACGGGTGTTATTATGATTTTAATTTTCATCAATCCAAAGCTCAAAATCAAACTGCTGAAATTGAATTTAAAAAATTTATCAACTCAATTAAACTAATTTGATCATTAAAAAATCCCGGAAATTACTTTCCGGGATCTTTATCTATTTAATCAACAAATTTTTATTTAAAAATATAACTTAGGCTTAAGCTCAACACCTGTTCAGACTTTTTCTTAGATGAATTAGGATCTAATTTTGATTCATCCAAATCCGGATAAGTGTTAGATAATCCCAAATCGTATTTAAAAGCTACTTCTAACTGTCTTTTGTAGCTATATCCAATTCCCAATCCAACTCCGAAATTAAAAGAATTCGCTTTTCCTAATGCGTCTTCTTTATAGATATCTCTGGATTCGTTTTTTACAGTTTGGTCTATTAAGAAGTTAAATCTAGGACCAACCAATCCATAGAATTCAGATTCTGCCTCTGAGAAATACCCTTTAAAATAAACAGGAACACTCAAATAATTATTAGCATACACCGCATCATAACCTTTCGTTCCTTTAGCATCTTTATCTTTACCTGTTTCACCTGCTCCATAGTATAAAACTTCGGGTTGCAGATAGAACTGATTAGCCTTTCCCATCGGAATAAGCGCTAAAAAACCTCCGTGAAATGCAAATCTCGGTCCGGAAGGATTATGTGCATTTTTCACTCTAGAATAGTTGGGTCCTGCAGTAACTCCAAATCTTGTACTACTAAAGTCTATCTGGGCAAACGACAAAGTAGAAAGAGCTAACGCTGAAGTTAATAAAAGTTTTTTCATGTCGATATTGATGTTTTTGTATTATTAATTTTTTTGATTGTTTAAAGATAGGTAATTATTCTAATTCTCCTGAAAATTTTGACAAAAAAAGCCTCGTAAAAACGAGGCTTATATTTTATTTCTTAAGAAAAAATTATCCTAATACTTTTGCTACAGTAGCACCGATATCAGCTGGAGAATCAACAACATTGATTCCGTTTTCTCTCATAATTTCCATTTTAGCCTGAGCCGTATCTTCAGCACCACCTACGATAGCACCTGCGTGACCCATTGTTCTTCCTTTAGGAGCAGTTTGTCCAGCAATGAACCCTACTACCGGTTTTGTAGAACCACTAGCTTTGTACCATCTTGCAGCTTCAGCTTCTAATCCACCACCAATTTCTCCGATCATTACAACCGCTTCAGTTTCTGGATCGTTGATGAATAATTCTAATGCTTCTCTTGTTGTAGTACCAATGATTGGGTCACCACCAATACCGATTGCAGTAGAAATACCGTAACCAGCTCTTACCACCTGGTCAGCAGCTTCATAAGTAAGAGTTCCTGATTTAGAAACAATACCTACTTTACCTTTTTTGAAAACAAAACCTGGCATAATACCAATTTTAGCTTCTTCAGAAGTGATGATTCCAGGACAGTTTGGCCCGATCAATCTGCAGTCTCTGTCAGCGATGTAAGATTTTACTTTTACCATATCTGCTACAGGAATACCTTCAGTAATACATACGATAACTTTGATACCTGCTTCTGCAGCTTCCATAATCGCATCTGCAGCAAATGCAGGTGGTACGAAAATGATACTTACATTAGCTCCAGCTTTTGCAACAGCATCAGCAACAGTATTGAATACAGGCTTTCCTAAGTGCTCGCTTCCTCCTTTTCCTGGAGTAACACCACCTACTACGTTGGTTCCGTATTCGATCATCTGGCTTGCGTGGAAAGTACCTTCGTTCCCTGTAAATCCTTGTACAATTACTTTAGAATCTTTGTTTACTAAAATTGACATTTTATTGTTGTTTTAATTTATTTTTATTTTCTATTAATGCTCACAAATTTACTTATTTTTCTTTGATTTCAGATAAAACTTTCGATTTGTTTATTTGAGATTTCTCAGTTTTACTTCTTTCTTCAGATATGTTTTAAAATCTTCTGCAAACATCCCGATATAAGTTCCTTTTTCAAGATCTCTGTTCACTCCGGTTTTCCCTAAAAGTACAGATCCACTCTCGATTTTATTTCCGGAAGCAATTCCAACTTGTCCCCACAACGTCACTTCATCTCCAATTACACAACAGCCTGCAATTCCTACCTGAGAAGCAATCAGACATTTTTTTCCGATCACTGTATCATGCCCAATCTGAATCTGATTGTCTAACACTGAACCTTCACCGATTATCGTAGAGTCTGTAACGCCTCTATCGATGGTACATCCGTTTCCGATTTCAACATTATTTTCGATCACAACATTTCCAACCGAGATTAAACGGTCGAAATTCCCATTTAATTTTCTGTAATAAAAAGCGTCACCACCTAAAACAGTATTGGATTGAATCACAACATTATCACCGATTACCGTTCTGTCACCGATAACAACATTAGGAAAAATAAGAGTATTCTTTCCGATCGTCACATTGTTTCCGATCACTGCAGAATGATGAATATGGGTTCCGTCTCCTATTTCAGCATCGTGAAGTTCTTCTCTGAAATTATATATTCTTGTAAAATGAGTATTGATCTTATTAAAATCTCTGAAAGGATCATCTGAAACTAAAAGAGCTTTTCCTTCCGGGCAATCTACTTCTTTATCAATTAAGATGATGGTAGCCGCAGAGTTTAGCGCTTTATCGTAATATTTAGGATGATTTACAAAAACTATTTCACCAGCTTTCACCATGTGAATCTCATTAGTTCCCAATACTTCAAAGTCTTCAGAACCAACAAATTTTGACCCGATAAGATCCGCAATAGTTTTCAATTTTTGTGGAGAATGAAATCTCATAATAATTGATTTTCTTATAAAACAAAATTCGGAATGCAAAGGCAAACCGAATTTATGTAAATTTTATTTAAAATTATTCTTTAACTCTTTCTAAGTAAGAACCGTCTTCAGTACTCACTTTGATTTTGTCTCCCGGTTCAATGAACAAAGGAACCATTACTCTTGCTCCTGTTTCAACGATCGCATTTTTAAGAGCATTTGTAGCTGTGTTTCCTTTTACTCCCGGATCAGCCTCGATTACATCAAGATAAACAGATTGAGGAAGTTCAGCAGAAAGCGGAGTCTCGTCAGCTTCTTTCAAAATGATAGTAACTTCTTCACCTGCTTTCATCAGGTTTGAGTTCTCGATCATTTCTTTATTTAAATATAACTGAGAGAAATCGTCGTTGTTCATAAAGTGGAATCCGTTCTCGTCATCATAAAGATATTGGAATTTTCTTGTGATAACTTTTACTTCTTCAATTTTGTGACCTGCAGAGAAAGTATTATCAATTACTTTTCCGTTTGTTACAGATTTTAATTTTGTTCTTACGAAAGCAGGTCCTTTCCCTGGTTTTACGTGAAGGAACTCGATTACTTTATAAATATCATTACTGTACTCAATGCACA
Organism: Chryseobacterium taiwanense; assembly: GCF_000813825.1. Lineage (GTDB taxonomy): Bacteria > Bacteroidota > Bacteroidia > Flavobacteriales > Weeksellaceae > Chryseobacterium > Chryseobacterium taiwanense. The sequence goes on along the minus strand of NZ_JWTA01000005.1, from coordinate 144,899 downwards.
GACCTTTTCTGATATCGTTACTTGTTGCCATTAATGTGTATTATCTTTTGTTTTTTATATTTTTTAATTATCTTTCCCTGTTCCGTATCCTTTTACGATACCTCTAGGTGAATTTTGGATGAACTGAAGAATTTCGTCTCTTTCAGCAGTTGGAAGCATTTCCTTTTCAATATGAGTAATTGCCTGAGAAACATTCATCTTCATTTGGAAGATCGCTCTGTAAATTTTTTGAATTTCAAAGATTTTTTCGTTGGTAAATCCTCTTCTTCTTAAACCTACTGAGTTAATTCCGGCATAAGACATCGGCTCTCTTGCCACTTTTACGTAAGGTGGAATATCTTTTCTCACCAAAGTACCACCAGAAATCATCACGTGTTTTCCAATTTTACCAAATTGATGTACAGCCGATAAACCTCCCATTACAGTATAATCACCTATTTCTACGTGACCTGCAATACCGCAACCGTTTACAATGATAACGTGGTCTCCGATAACACAATCGTGCGCAATATGAGAAGTCGCCATAATTAAACAGTTTGAACCAATTTTAGTAAATCCTAAAGCTTTAGTTCCTCTATTTACCGTTACACATTCTCTGATTGTAGTATCATCACCGATGATCGTTTGGGTATCTTCACCATCGAATTTCAAATCCTGAGGAATTGCAGAAATTACTGTCCCTGGAAAAATTCTACAATTTTTACCAATTCTTGCTCCATCCATGATGGTAACATTCGGGCCAATCCATGTTCCTTCTCCAATTTCCACATCCCCTGCAATAGTAGTAAAAGGTTCTACAATTACATTTTTGCTGATTTTCGCACGTTTATCTACGGCTGCTAATTGATGGATCATTTAATCAACTTTATTTTTTGCAACTTGGGCCATTAGTTCTGCTTCTACAGCTACTGTATCTCCTACGTAACCATAACCTTGCATATGAACAATTCCTCTTCTGATAGGTTCTATTAATTCAATTTTGAAAATAAGAGTATCTCCAGGAATTACTTTTCTCTTGAATTTTACTTTATCAATTTTAATAAAGTAAGTAGAGTAATTTTCAGGATCCGGAACACTTGCCAATACAAGAATTCCTCCTGTTTGTGCTAAAGCTTCAACTTGTAAAACTCCCGGCATTACAGGCTCTTTCGGGAAATGTCCAACGAAGAAAGGTTCGTTCATTGTAACATTTTTAAGACCTACAACATGAGAATCTGAAAGTTCAAGAACTTTATCAATCAATAAGAACGGGGGTCTGTGAGGCATTAGTCTCATAATTCCGTTGATATCGAAAACTGGTTCTTTTGTTAAGTCAAAATCAGGAACGTTTTTCTTTTTCTGTAATTTCCACTGACGGTTCAATTTTTTTGCAAACTGAGTATTTACAAAATGTCCTGGTTTGTTAGCAATTACTTTTCCTTTTATTTTCACACCAGCCAACGCCAAATCACCGATTACGTCTAGTAATTTGTGTCTTGCAGCTTCGTTTGGATAGTTTAAGTTCAGGTTATCAAGAATTCCGTTTGGTCTGATTGACACATTGTCTTTACCAAAAGCTTTCTTTAATTTCTCTGTAGTTTCAGGGGTAAGATCTTTATCTACATATACAATCGCATTAGAAATATCTCCACCTTTGATCAAACCGTGATCTAAAAGCATTTCTAATTCATGTAAGAAACTGAATGTTCTTGCAGATGAAATTTCTTCTTTAAATTCTGAAATATTTTTAAGGGTAGCATTCTGAGTTCCTAATACTTTAGTCCCAAAATCTACCATCGTAGTAATTTCGTAAGTATCCGAAGGGATAATCGTGATTTCTGATCCTGTAGCCGGATCGCTGTACGTAAGAACTTCTTTTACAACAAGGTATTCTCTTGCCGTATTTTGCTCAACAACTCCAACGCTTTCGATAGCTTCTACAAAAAACTTAGAAGATCCATCTAAAATTGGAGGTTCAGAAGCATCCATTTCTAAAATGGCATTATCAATATCACATCCTACTAAAGCCGCTAGAAGGTGCTCGCAAGTATTGATCTTTACTCCTAATTTTTCTAATGTTGTTCCTCTTTCTGTTGCAACGACATAATTAACATCAGCTTCGACTTGAGGGTGCCCCTCTAAATCTGTTCTTACAAATACAAAACCTGTATTTTCTTTTGCAGGTTTAATGGTTAATTTTACTTCTTTACCAGTATGAAGTCCGATTCCGGAAAGTGTCACTTCTTGCTGAAGTGTTTTTTGCATATCACTCATTAGTTTTATCTTTTGAGTTATTCTCAAGATTGTTTATTTTGTTTACAATTTCAGGTAAATTCCTGAAATGTACATAACTCCTTAAATAGTCGTTATAGCTGATTGCCGGAGAACCGTACAACGTTTCTTTATCATTAACGCTTGAATTCACTCCACTCTGAGCCTGAATTTTCACCTGATTTCCGATTTTAATATGACCAACAACTCCTACTTGCCCTCCAATCTGGTTCCAGTCACCGATAATCGTAGATCCTGCAATTCCTGCTTGTGCTGCAATTACATTATTCTGGCCTATTTTTACGTTGTGGGCAATTTGGATAAGATTATCGATCTTAGTTCCTTTCCCGATAATGGTAGAACCAATCGTAGCTCTGTCAATACTACAGTTAGAACCGATTTCCACATCGTCTTCAATGATAACGTTTCCTAATTGAGGGATTTTTTTGAAACCTTCCGGCGTTGGCTGAAAACCAAATCCATCACCTCCAATTACCGTATTGGAATGAATAACACAGTTATCACCAATCATGCAATAATCGTAGATTCTTGCGCCACTGTCGATCTTACAGTTTTTACCAATCTTTACACCTTTTCCTATATACACATGAGGATAGATTTGAGTTCCTTCTCCAATCTTAGCCTTTTCGGATACATAAGTAAAAGCGCCAATATATACTTTCTCACCCACCACCGCAGTATCATGAATAGAAGAACCGTCTTCAATTCCTTGTTTTCTACCCTGCATTTCCTGATACAGATTCATTAAAACCTGAAAAGAAAGGTAAGCGTCCTTTACCGCAATCACGGTAGGATTATATATATCTTTTGATAAAAGTTTTTCTGAAACGATGATAACGGAGCATTTGGTAGTATCCAAATAATGGGAAAATCTATCTTGTGCTATAAAAGAAAGATGCCCTGTTTCCCCTCCTTCAATAGGTGAAACTCCAGTAATAAGCGCATTCTCGTCACCTATTATTTTTCCGTCAATAAAACTTGCAATTTGCGAAGCTGTAAATTCCATATTCTGCAAAGATAAGAAATTCTGTAATTCGCAAACATTTTTTAATTTTCGGATTGTAAATTTTAATATACTTTAAGAAATTATGCTTGAAATATCTCTTGGAAATGTCAGAATATATCGAGTAGTCTTATTGGTGATCAATCCCGATAAAAGCTGATCTTCGGACTCCTCCAGTCTTATTTTCTTCCCGTTTTTCTGCAATAGAAAAATAGGTTGCTTTTTGGTATTGTATGGCAAAAGTTTTCGTTTAATTTCATGCACCAATTCATTTCCATTATCAATTCCGAAAAATTCATTGGTATTTTTTATTTTTTCTTCAATAAATCCGGCTTCAAATTCATGGGAAGAAATAATCGTCTTCGGCATGTTTCTCTGAATCACACATTTGCACCAATAGGATAAAATAAAATCACCTGCCGACTGCCAACTTTTCATTGCCTGAATTACATCGTTATCATCAAGCTGCGTAAATCTTTCAACATCTTCATCCGTAGCCGTATTTTTTCCTCTGTGTAAGAAGTATTTCAGATTTTCCGTAGCGGGAAGATCTACTCCTTGTGAAACAAGATATTTTGCTCTTTCTAAAATCTTAACCAAAAGAAACTCTGCCAACGCAGATGTTTTATGATAATACACCTGCCAATACATGAACATTCTCGCCGCGAGGAAATTCTCAATGGAATAAATACCTTTGGCATCGATCACCAATTCTCCTTCTTCACAAACGTTCATCATGGAGATAATTCGTTGCGTATTGATATTCCCTTCTGATACTCCCGTGAAAAAACTATCTCTTTTTAAATAATCTAATCGGTCAACATCTAATTGTGAAGAAATAAGCTGGTTGAAAAATTTCCTATGATATTTCCCCTGAAACATTTCAATGGCAACTGACAATTTCCCATCAAATTCCTCATTCAGTTTATTCATTAAGAGCAAAGAAAGGTTTTCATGATGCCAATCGTCCATCAACATGCTTTCTAATGCATGAGAAAATGGCCCATGTCCTATATCGTGCATCAAAATTGCCAACATCGCCCCTTTTTCTTCTTCTTCAGAAATTTTCACCCCTTTTTGCTTCAACGTTTCCAAAGCTGTAAACATCAAATGCATTGCTCCCAAAGCGTGATGAAACCTTGTATGGGTAGCTCCCGGAAAAATTAAATTCAAAAGACCTGTTTGCCCAATCCTTCTTAATCGTTGGAAATAAGGATGCTCAATGATGTCGAATAATATTTCGTGTGGAATTTTGATAAAACCGTGAACAGGATCGTTGATAATTTTTAGCTTATTCTGCATGAGAAAATAGGTGTATACTGCAAAAATAAGTTTTTTAAAGTTTCCTGTATGAATTATAACCAATAAAATCGCAAGTAAAACCGGCTTGCCATTTATTCAGAATTAAAGTTTTCAGAATACTTTTTAAACCTGTTTTTTATATCTATCTTTAAACTCTTATTCTCTTGAAGAAAAATTTAAAAGAAAGTATTTTCATTTAACGAAAATTTAACTATTAAAAGCTCTATTTTTATTGTTTTTAAAGGAATTTGGTCGAAATTTTGATACTATAACCGTGAAAAAATAAATATTATGTCAGAAAAGATATTATGGATAGATGATGAAATAGATTTACTAAAACCTCATATTGTATTCCTAGAAAAAAAAGGATATCAGGTAACTCCCGTAAATAATGTAAATGAAGCGTTGGAGTTGATGGATTCCGAAAAATTTGCACTTACCCTTATCGATGAAAATATGCCCGGAATTTCCGGACTGGAAGCTATTCCTATGATTAAAGAAAAGGATAATTCTTTAAAAATAGTAATGGTTACCAAAAGTGAAGAGGAACACATTATGGAAGAAGCCATAGGTTCTCAGATCGCAGATTATATATTAAAACCAGTAAATCCTAATCAGATTCTATTATCACTTAAAAAGAATCTTCAGGAAGATGATTTGGTTGAGCAAAAGACCATTTTACAATACCAGCAGGAATTCCGCAATCTATCGATGGAGCTTTCTTACCTGAGAACTTATCAGGACTGGGCAGAATATTATAAAAAAATCGTGAATTGGGAGCTTAAGTTTGATAAAGTTACCGATAACGAATTCGCAGATCTTCTTCAGTCTCAAAAAGAGGAAGCAAATATTCAGTTTGCTAAGTTTATTGAAAACAATTACGAAGACTGGTTGAGCGGTTCAGAAAAACCAATGATGAGTCATACTTTATTTAAGGATAAAGTAAAACCTGAGGTTGAAAAAGAAAAAGTTCTTTTGCTGATGGTGGATAATCTTAGATACGATCAGTGGAAAGTAATTGAACCTTTATTCACTAAACATTACAATAAAGTTTCTGAGGATTATTACTACAGTATTCTTCCTACCGCTACTCAATATGCCAGAAATTCATTTTTTGCAGGATTAATGCCTTCAGAAATAGAAAAACGTTTTCCAGACAAATGGTTTAATGATAACGAAGAAGGCAACAAAAACGAATTTGAGCGTGACTTTTTAGAAGATCAAATGAAAAGAATCGGTTTGAATTCTAAATCGATGAAGTATTTAAAAGTACTGAACGCTGATTTTGAAAGAAAGATTTACGATGACTTTAATCAGCATAAAAACAATGATCTATTAGTGATTGTTTATAATTTTATTGATATTCTTTCTCACGCCAAAACAGATAATCATATTGTTGACCAATTGATCCGAGATGATAAAACATTCCGATCTCTTACTTTGAACTGGTTTGAAAATTCATCTTTATTAAAAATAATAAAAGTAGCTGCCGAAAACGGATTCAAATTGGTGATTACAACTGACCACGGAACAGTTTACGTAAAAAAACCAAGCCGTGTTGTCGGTGACAGAGAAACCTCAACAAATATCCGTTATAAAACAGGGAAAAGTCTGACGTATGACAACAGTGATGTCTGGGCGGTTTCAAACCCTGAAAAACTGTTTCTTCCAAAAGGAAATTTAAGCTCGAAATACATCTTTGCTAAAAATAATATCTTTCTGGCTTATCCAAAGAATTACAATCATTTTGTAAATTATTATAAGGAAACCTATCAGCACGGAGGAATTTCTTTGGAGGAATGTATTATTCCGATCAGTATTTTAGAGCCTAAATAGTTTTACCACACCAAACAAACCACTAAAATATAAAAAATGAAAAAATCAATTTTAATTCTACCTGTATTAGCAGCTTTATCACTTGTTGCCTGTAAAAAAGAAAGCAGTAAAGCTCCGGAAACATCATCGGATTCTGTAGCAACGGCAATCCCTCATGATTCAGCTCAAACTCCTGCAACAGATTTAAAGGCTCCCGTAGACTCTGCCGCCGTAAAGAATACCCCTATTATAAAGGCTAAATCTACCGATGCTGCCGGAAAAACTATTGACATGACGTTTGACAATGATAAAAATACAGCAACCATTGTTTACGAAGGGGAAACTATTGAATTGAAAGGCCAACCAGCCGGTTCGGGAATTTATTATAAAAATGACCACTGGGAACTCAGAGGAAAAGGACTGGAAAACAATCTTTCGAAAGATGGAAAAGTTGTTTTCAAAGGAATTAAATAAAATTAAATGTCGGCTTTTGGGTCGACATTTGTTTTTTAGACTGTCTTTTGATATATTTCAACAATGAAATTAATTACATACAACGTCAACGGAATACGAGCAGCTTTTACCAAAGATTTTTTAGGATGGCTGAAAACTGCAGATCCCGATATTATTTGTATTCAGGAAAGCAAAGCTGGTAACGACCAAATAGATATCGAAAGTCTTGAAAAATTAGGTTATCACAGTTATTGGCACTCTGCCGTGAGAAAAGGCTACAGCGGTGTTGGAATTGCCTCAAAAACAAAACCTATTCACGTAGAATATGGTTGCGGAATTGAAAGTTATGATAACGAAGGACGAATTATAAGGGCTGATTTTGAAGGCTATTCTGCTATTTCTGTCTATGTTCCTTCTGCTTCCAATATCGAGAGACTAGAATTCAAAATGCAGTTTTGCCACGATTTTTTAAAGTATATTAAAGAGTTAAAAAAAACGATTCCTAATCTTATTATCTCCGGCGATTTCAATATCTGCCACGAAGCCATTGATATCCATGATCCTGTACGTTTAAAAAATGTTTCCGGTTTCCTTCCTATGGAAAGAGAATGGATGACTGATTTTATTAATGAATGTGAGTTGATAGACAGTTTCCGATTATTCAACCAAGATCCGGACAATTATACATGGTGGAGCTACAGGCAAAATTCGAGAGCAAAGAACAAAGGTTGGAGACTTGATTATAATTTTACCAGCTATGCTTTAAAAGATAAACTTACAAGAGCGGTTATTTTAAAAGAAGCGGTACATTCTGACCACTGTCCTGCTTTAGTAGAATTAGATGTTTAAAAGTTGATTTACAGCTTTAAAATATTTCTTCAAACATCGTTAATTAATCAAAATAAAAAAGCCAACTGTATCCAGTTGGCTTTACCATTTAAAATCATAAATTAATCGACAATTTCATATTCAACCGGAATTGTACCATGATTGATATTTCCGATCTCATCAAACGCTGCTTTAGACATGTCTAAAGATCTTGATGAATGGTAAGGTCCTCTATCATTTACTCTTACAACTACTGACTTACCATTATCCAAATTGGTCACCTTAATGTTTGTACCAAATGGAAGCGTTCTGTTTGCTGCTGTAAACTTTGAATTATCAAATACTTCACCGCTAGCTGTTTTTCTACCATTAAACTTATCGTGGTAGTACGATGCATAACTTGTTCTTTTCGCATCTGTGGTATTACTCGTAAAAGAGAAAATACCAAAGGTTGAAATCATCATTATGATTACGAGAATGAATCTTTTCATCATTTTGAATATTTTTGGGGTTTATGACGGAGCAAAAGTAACAGGATTATCTATAAAGACCTATTCAAAATGTTAAAAAACGTTAATTAAAAATTAATAAAACGTTAATAAAACTTATAAGTCCTTATCAATAGGCACTTTACACCATAGTGTTAAAGAATGTTAAAAAAAACACTAAAAAGTTAATTTAATTAACTAACTACAGCATAATTCCTACTACCTACAGTGAAAAACACCTTAATAATCAATGTTTTAAAACAATTAATCTCTTTATATTTTTAATAAAAAAACCAATGAAATAATCATTGGCTTCTCTATATTTAAATATTCTTAGACAAGTTCTCCGTATAAGTCAAACTCTTCAGCAGATGTAATTTTCACTTCGGCAAATTCACCGATCGAGATATACGTATCTTCAGCAGACACTAAAACGGTATTATCCACATCCGGAGAATCATATTCTGTTCTTCCTATAAAGTAGTTTCCTTCTTTTCTATCAAAGACACATTTAAAGGTTTTCCCTATTTTCTCCTGATTCTTTTCCCAAGAAATCTGAGACTGAAGCTCCATAATCTCTTCTACTCTCGCTTCCTTTACTTCTTGCGGGATATCATCCTCTAAAACATAAGCTGTAGTATTTTCTTCATGAGAATATGTAAAACAGCCTAATCTGTCAAACTTCTGCTCTCTTACCCAATCTTTCAGCTCCTGGAATCTTTCTTCAGTTTCTCCTGGATACCCTACAATAAGAGTCGTTCTGATTGCCATATCTGGAACTTTCTCTCTGAACTTCGCCAATAAAGCATCTGTTTTTTCATGAGTCGTTCCTCTTTTCATTGATTTAAGAAGATCTGAATTGATATGCTGTAACGGAATATCTATATAATTACAAACTTTCGGTTCTTCTCTGATGATATCCAGCACATCTTCCGGGAAACCGCTTGGGAATGCATAATGCAATCTGATCCATTCGATTCCTTCTACTTTTACCAATTCTTTTAAAAGATCCCCTAATGCTCTTTTTTTGTAGATATCTAATCCATAATAGGTAAGATCCTGAGCAATAAGTATTAATTCCTTCGTCCCTTTTTTTGCAAGCTTTGCCGCTTCATTCACTAATTTCTCAATCGGAGTGGAAACATGTCCTCCTCTCATCAACGGAATTGCACAAAACGAACATGGTCTGTCACACCCTTCAGATATTTTAAGATAAGCGTAATGTTTTGGAGTAGTCGTTAATCTTTCTCCTACTAGCTCATGTTTGTAGTCTGCTCCTAAATGTTTCAAAAGAACCGGAAGATCTCTGGTTCCAAAATATTGATCCACATCAGGAATTTCCTTAATCAGATCCGGTTTGTATCTTTCAGAAAGACATCCAGTAACAAAAACCTTCTCAACCTCTCCTCTATTTTTAGCATCAACATAGTCGAGAATGGTGTTGATAGATTCTTCTTTGGCATTATCGATAAATCCACAGGTATTGATCACCACAATATCTCCTCTGTCTTCATGCACCACTTCTTTACCATTGGCTTTTAGCTGGCTCATTAAAACTTCCGAATCGTACACATTTTTGGAACATCCCAATGTGACTACATTAATTTTCTTTTTACCTACAGATTTTGTTCGCATCTTTCTATTTTTCAGGGTGCAAAGATACAAAATAATAAAAAGGATAAATTAAAAAAATAAAACCACCTTAAAAAAGTGGTTTTCAGCAATTTTATTTAAAAGTTTTTATCTTTAAAATAGGGAGCGTTTTCATCTTTTTCAGAAAGTACAGCATCTTTATCTTCAATCTTCCAATCAATATTTAATTCGGGATCATTAAATCTCACAGCTCCTTCTGATTCTTTATTGTAAAAATTATCACATTTATAAGAAAAAACAGCCGTTTCACTCAACACAGAAAATCCATGTCCAAACCCTCTTGGAACATACAACTGTAATCTATTTTCGGCAGTAAGTTCAATACCAAACCATTTTCCATAAGTTGGAGAATCTTCTCTTAAATCTACAGCTACATCCCAAACTCTTCCTTCTAAACATGAAACCAATTTAGCTTGTGCATGCTTGCCTTTTTGTAAATGTAAACCTCTTAAAACGCCATACGAGGATTTTGAAATATTATCCTGTACAAAATGACCGTTCATTCCTGTTAATTCTTCAAATCTTTTTTCATTATATTTTTCAAAAAAGTATCCTCTGTCATCTTCAAAAACCGTAGGTTCTATGATGTAACAATCTTTTAATCGCGTTTCTTTAACCTTCATTTTTTATGAGAATTATATAAGTAGTTTAATGTTTAAAATTTATATTAATTACTATTAAAAGTAAATACTACTTTTATCGTTCTAAGCAGAATTTTAAAATCTAAATAGGGAGTATAACTTTTAATATAATATAAATCATATTCAAGTTTTTTTAGATTATCTTTTGGTGTTGCTTTTGGAAGATTAACTTGAGCCCAACCTGTAATACCTGGCTTTACAAGATGTCTCAAATCAAAATATGAATTCTCAGCAACCGATTCTTTAACATATTTTGGGCGCTCTGGTCGAGGGCCTATTATACTCATATCCCCATTCAAAACATTGAATAGTTGTGGTAACTCATCTATTTTTGTTTTCCTTAAAAATTTCCCAACAGGAAAAAGCCTATCATCTTTATCTTTTGTATACCCACCATCATGTCTCTTAGTCATAGTTCTAAGCTTATAGATCCTAAATCTCTTAGAATTTTTCCCAACCCTTTCCTGACTAAAAAAAACATTCCCAGGTGAACTCACAAAAACAAATAAACATCCCAATAAAATAATCAATATAGCCAATGGCAATAAAAGTATTGAAACTATTACATCAATAGTCCTTTTGAAAATAAAATCAAAATAATCTAGACCTATTGAAAAAACATCATCCACCAAATATTCATCCGAGTTAAGTTTCACTAATGGAATCCTTCCATTTATTTTTTCATAAAATTCATGAATTTCATAAACTTTTACTCCACTTAGTTTTGCCTCAATAATTTCGTTGGTGAGTTTCTCAGGTAAATGATTCAAATCTGAAGTTTCGATAATTATAGTTTTTACGTTTAATTTGTTAATATACTCTGAAATATTCTTTTTATCAACTTTTGAGTTAAAAAATACAGATTTATATGAATTTTTAAAATTTGCTTCTTTAAAAATTTTTTCTGAGATACTACTTACATTTATAAAAAGATATCTTTCAGAGTTTTTGGAAAGATTTAAATAGTTCTTCATTTTTAAATACTACAACTCATGAAAAATAACACTTTAGATTTTATACAAATATATATATATTATTTTATACCTTAAATGTTAAAAATTAGATGTTATCAAAAGGTTAATACATTAATGTTCATAAAAAATGAATCCAGATAATAAAGAATAAAATATACATTTATCTCATGTTCTAAGAATAAAATAAACCTACTCTTATTTCAACATATTAGACAATGTACAACAATATTTCCATCAAAAAATAAAATATTTATGTTTTTTAATGAGAACTTTTTTCTAAAACATTATAAAATTTCACACAATTTTCTATCATTATATTAATACTAAAATTTTCTAAATATCGCTTTCTTGCATTACTAGAATATTTATCATAGGTCTCTTGGTTTTGAAGTGTTTTAAGAATAGTTAATCCAATTTCCTTAGAATTTCGAGGAGTAACATTGAATCCTGAATACCCATCTTCATTTACCCAAGGAACACCACTACCATAAATTCTAGTTGCTACTACCGGTTTTCCAAATGCCATAGCTTCAATTTGCACAATAGCAAAGGCTTCTGTTTTTTCTATAGAACTTAGACAAAATAAATCACAAGCATTATAATATGCGTATAAATTTGCATCATCTAAATACCCTAATAATTCTACTTTGGAAGAAAGATTTTTCTTATTTATTAAATCCTGTAAATTACTTTTTAATGGTCCTTCTCCTCCTATCAATATTACATAATCATCATTAAGATAATCTGCTGCATTAATTAAATATTCAAAGCCTTTGTAATTTACTAATCTTCCAAGACTAAAAACAATTTTCTTATTCTTATATTTTTCTTTAATTTTTTTTAAAGCTGCAACATCAGAATATAAAGAAATATCTTCAATCCCAATAGGAAGAACATCACATTTACTTTTATATTTTTTTAAATCTTCCGAACATTCTATATAATTGGGACTTGTTGCAAGTATTAAATCAGCTCTTTTCAACAGCCAATTTTGTAATGGTTTATACAGCAGAAGTAGCTTTTTTTGCGCTAAAATATCACTATGCCAATGAAGAATAACTTTTCCTTTATAACCGCTAATAAACAATGCTAGTGCACTCATTGGATCTGGATGATGAATATGTATAATATCATATCTCTGCGCAATTTTTTTAAGTTTTGAAATTAATCTAATTGAAATTTTGGTTTTTGCCAACTCTATTATTGATGGTTCTATAAAAAGTTTCGAGAATGGATTAAATTCAATTATTTCTTCCTGTTCTGTTTTCTTTTCTGATGCGCAGAGCATATCACAATGTATCATTCTCTGAGACAATCCTAAAACTAGATCATACATCACTTTTTCAACACCTCCTTTTATAGGATAAAACTTACCCAACTGCAATATTTTCATCTTAGCCTGCTTTTAATGTGTACAACTCTTATTAAGAGCTCAGTTAATATTATAAGTCTGTATTTCAATTTGAAAAATAAATTATTAGAACTACGCTCTCCTGAGGCTGATAAATTATTCCCATGCCTTCTATATCCAACTAATTTTTTATTTAAAAACTGAACTTTACCAAAACATTCAGCAATCAATCCTAGCCAAATATCATGAGGAACTTCTTTTTGTGGAAATGGTAATGCAAAATCCAATACTGATCTTCTAAACGCCATGCAACATCCGAGATACGAATTTTTCACTAGATTTTTTAAAATACCCTGCCTAGATTTATTAAGCTTAAAGTATGATGAAAAAAGTTCTTGATTATCTTTATTTACAACTCTACAATCATGCAATACCAAGTCATTATTTTCCAATACTTTTCTACATACTTGTATTTTATCATCCTCCCAAATATCATCTTGATCTGCTAAAAAAATAAAGTTTCCTTTAGCATTAATTATGGCATTTTCAAAGTTTTTTGAAACATAACCAAATGCATTTTTTTTATTTGTTTTATTATTCAAAAATATTTTTATCCGATTATCCTTATAATTTTTTATAATGTTTAGAGTGTCATCGGTAGAACCATCGTCAGATATAATTATTTCATCATCAATATTCAATTGCTTCAAAATAGAATCAACTTGCGCCTTTATATAGTCTTGTCCATTATAAGTCGCTATACAAACTGAAACTGATTCTTTTATCATATCTTTAGACGCTTATAATTGAACTTTATCTTTAAAATATAATAATTTAATAAATTTATATTAGTATATTTTTTAACAAATTTAAAAGTTTTAATCTGCTCTTTTAAAATGTTAGGAAATAAAAACACTTTATTAACGAATGTCTTTACAGAAACTTCATTTGCTCCAATAGTATTATTAGAATGCTGTCTATAAAGCATCAAAGATGTATTTATATAACTTACCACTCCTTTCTGGAGAGCTTTAATCATTATATACCAATCATGCATCAACATATCTTCATCATAATCCGTTAAATGTTTTTTTAATTCATTATTGAATATCATTGTGCATCCAGGACTACAATTAAAGACACTAATGAATTTTGGATTTGATAAAAGAATTTCCGGAAAGGTTTTATTATAATTCCAAAAAGAGTTATTGACTAAGTTTAATTTTTCATCGACAATTTTTGCATCGGAAAATACCAAAGCGGGTTCTCCTTTTGTTTCTATTTGAACTATCCTAGATATAGATTTTTCAATTTTATTTTGCAGCCAAACATCATCCTGATCACAGAACATATAATAATCTGAATTCACTTTTTTCAACAAATCCATAAAGCTCAATGCCGCGCCCAGATTAGCTCCTTTAAAAAAATGAATATTAGAATACCCATTAATATACTCTTGAATAATGTCTATAGTACAATCTGTAGATCCATCATCTCTAATATAGATATCAAAATGAGAAAAACTCTGCTGTAAAATAGAATCAATTTGTTCCTTAAGATATTTCTCTCCGTTATAGGTTGATAATAATATGGCTAGTGTTTTCATTTATTTTACTATTACTAATTTAACATAAAAGATATCTAGTAATAAAAAACCTAGAGAAATCATCCAGACAGAAAGCTTTCCAAGCCATTTAAATCTCTCTGAAAACAAATAAAAAATAGTAGGTATCAAAATTATTTCAACAACACCTAATAATTCTTGTATTCTAAAAGAAAAAACCGGAATTCTACTAAAGAACAAAAAGCTAAAAAGGGATAAACTATATATTTTTAAATATATATATAAGTGCGGAAAAAAATGAGAGATTTTTTTAGATTGATAAAATATTACATAAAAAATAAGTATTCGTATTAATAATAATGCGTTAAATGGATTAATCTTCGAGTCTTTTAAAAATCCAGATTTTGTAGCTTCTTCATACAAATCTATTTTATTCTGAAGAATCGGGATAGGTATATTGATATGGAGATATGTGTTTAAAAAATAGAAGATATATCCCAGAGGAATCAACATAGCATAGATCCATGTATTTCTATTACTATTTCTTATCAAAGGAAAAAGCAATACAAGAAAACAAGATTGATGAAAAATAATTGCCAAAAATGAAAAGATAGCAAAAAAAACATATTTTTTCTCACTTAAAAAATATATTGAAAATAAAACAAATCCTGTAGCAACTCCAATCCTTATTTGAGTAAATTCATGTAAAAGAAAATAATGTGAAAAGTATATAAGTATGGATCCCCATAACAATGGGGTTATTTTTTTTATTGCTAAAATTTTAGTAGTTACTCCAATAAAGGCATACGCCAGTAGCAAATATTGAAATTGAAGATGTAACAAGTTTTTTATAAGCACTTTAATAAGATAAAATGAATATTCCACCGTTCCATCATCAATTTTTCTCATCCTCCAGAAAGAACGGTATACATAATAATCATTATCCACTCCCTTTCCTCTTAAGCCAGCCGTGAAAATTAAAGCTATCATCACTAAAAATAAAAATATATTATTTAAATATTTATTTTCAGGACTAATAACATATAACACTGTTATTACGGCAAATAAAAAGAAAAGTAATACAATCATTTATAATTTTCGTCTATTAAATATGTCTACTTTATTGATTTTTTTTAAGTTTTTTAACAAAAAAACAAAGCCCGAAATTATTAAATTACCTAATGAAATTTAATTTCAAAAAAAATAATTAAATAAAATTTCTAAAGCATATCATTCACTTTTCAAATTCCATCTTGAAATCCATGAACTGTATTTTTTATAACAACTCTGTTAAAATTCAAAACAACATAAATACAGTGGCTATCTATATTATATTTAGTGAACTTTGTCAATAAAACAACCAGAGTAGCATTTATTCATCAATTCTTAAATATTTTTTTAAAGAAAGATTTTTCTCCCTCTGCATGATAACCATATCCAAACTTATTACCATATCCGAAATTAGATTCTTTGATCCCATTTAAAATTATTCCGACATTTTTAAGTTTATTATCCTCGTTTGAATGATTCAAAAATTCTATATATTTTTTTTCGGTGATTTCTGATCTCGTAACATATACAATTACATCGCTTTTATCTGCAATAAGGAAAGAATCTGTTACTAAAAGAAGAGGGGCTGTATCCAAAACAATATACTTGTATTTATTCTGCTCTTTAATCATTACTAATAACTCATCCAATCTACCATTTTGCAAAAGATCTGATGGATTTGGTGGAATGGATCCAGAATAAATAAAGTCACAGTTATCATTATATCCGCTCGGATGTATGATTTCGTTAACATTCTGAACATCTTCACTTAGAAATTCCGTTAAGCCTTTTGCTGATTTCATAGAAGGGTTATAACGTTGCAGTTGAGGATTTCTGACATCTGCACCAATCACCAATACTTTATCTCTGGAAGAAGCTAATATGATTGAAAGATTAGTAGAAATAAATGTTTTCCCTTCTCCTTTTACAGATGAAGTAACCATAATAGTATATGGAGATTCCTTACTAGGCAGTAAGAATCTTAAATTTGTAACAAAGATCCTGAACGCTTCAGCCATTGGTGAAACATCATTAAAACTCACAAGCGCATTTTCCTTGTTTTTCAATCTTGGAATTTCAGCAAGAACTGGAATTTTGGTAAGTTTTGTGAGATCAGCCCTTTTAATGATTTTACTTTGTAATAATCCTTTCAAATATATAATTGAAAACGGAATTAGGGCACCAACTAAAAGAAACATTCCCAAAATCACCATTTTTCTAGGGGCAATTGGATTTTTAAATACAAACGCTTTATCCAACACCCTTGCTTTATCAGCTGTAATTTCCATACTTATAGCAGCCTCTTCTCTTTTTTGTAAAAGTAGCAGATAAAGGTTCTCTTTTATTTGTTGTTGCCTTTCTATACTTCTAAATAATTTTTCTTGGGCAGGTATTTTGCTGATCATATGTTCAGAGCCTCCTAATTGCCCCTCCACTTTTTTCTTTGCCAATTCTAATGAGGTTACATTTTTCTGTAATGACTGTGACAAAGAGGACTTCATTTCTTCAATCTGTTTATTGGCATCTTTCACCAATGGATTGTCTGGAGTAGCATTTTCTAAATATTTATTTCTTTGTAATACAATCGCATTATACTCTTGAATTAATTTTACAGCCCCATCATTTTCCAACCCTATATTAAGGGGTAAAACATCTCCTTTTCCTTTTTTATTTAAACTATTTTGAAGAATTTTATTAAGTTCCAGCTGAGTCCCTAATTCTAATATCTGAGCTTTGCTTTGCTCTTTTAGCTGGAGATTAATTCTTGCTTCCGTTGGCAGATCAACAATATTATTATTAGCTTTGTAATCTTCTTTTTCGGTTTCAACATTTCCTAATTCGCTAGATATAAGTGTAATTCTTTTATCGATAAAGTCTTTTGTTTTTTTAGATTCAATGTTTTTATCATTAATTGCATACACATTGTATTGTCTTACTAGGCCATTAAGAAAATCTTTTGCTTTATCTTTATTTTGAAAGTTTACCGCAAGACTTATAATAGTTCCTTCTTTATCCAACAAATCAACTGTTAAAGCCTCTTGAAAACCATTTACAGTACTTTCAAAATCATTATAATTAAAATAAACTTCTGATAACTTTACTTTTGCAGATGCTTTAAATGTTGGGTTTTTCCCAATCATTATTGTCGCAAAAGGTAAATTTGTAGTTTTATCGTAAGAGGTCTTTACTTCCTGCTTCCATTCATCGGACGATAATATAATTTCATTCCCTCTCGTTTTAATAAAAATAGGAGTTTTAGGTAATTCAGTATTTTTCTTTTCTTGTATTACCCTAATAATGTAAGGATTTGTAACTCCATAGAGTTCTAAATCATAAAAGGTTTGTTTAGTATATGTTGGGGTCTGAAAATTATGTTCCTTCAAAACATCTTCTACTATAGTTTTGGATGCAAAAACACCCATTTCATTTTCAATACTATTAGTACTCATTCCTCCAATTCCTCCCAAACCCTGAAGTACACCAATATCTCCAGCAGCAGAAGGCATTTTATTGGCATCTTTTATAAGCACAGAAGTCTGAGCTTTATAAATAGGAACTGTAGATTTAATATAAAATACTGCCAAAACAAACATCAATATGACAGAGATAAAAAAATACTTCCAATTTTTTAAATAAGGAGCTAAAATTTCTTTTATACTAGTTTCTTCTTCTAAATATTTCTTATCCATTTTTTCGGATTATCACATCAATTATACATTCTTTCAGAATTTCATCTGAAATCCTGCAAATATATATTTTTTTTATAAAAATGTCGTTCTATTCTCCCTTTAAATTGCTTTTTTAGTTATCATCAATGTCTTTAATTTATCAATATTAAAAACACTTTTTACTAAATAAAACTGCTTATTTTATTTTTCTAACTTATAAGTTAACATCACACCAGCTCTTGTAGGAATAAGCTCACCGCTTTTATTCCATTTTGTGGCTCCATCATACCTCTCATTATTATCTTCCATATAGCCTTTATACAATGATTGTGTAAAACCTACTCCTGCGAAGACATCCAATCCCCATTTTTTATCCAACATAAAATGATAGCCCCCACTTACTCCCCATATAAAAGCTAAACCTTTTTGATATCTTTCTGTAACACGGACACTGCCATCAGATAAAAGTTCCGGATTACCATTTTCATCTTCTACTGTTGTTTTACTCCAATAATTCCATTTTTGAAGATTGAAGGCTGCCATTGATAAATAAGTTCCCACATACCATTTATTTCCTGTTTCTTTAAAATAATATCGTCCTTCAAGCGTTCCCATATACATTTGAAGATTTTTTCCAAGAAATGACTTCCAAGGAGATACAAATACTTCGGCTTGTAAAGAAACTTTAGGATTTATAGGTTTTTCAATACCTACATTATAAATTCCCATTGGAATAAATACAGTATTGACTTTTAGTTCAGTTTGTGCACTTAGCATAGTGGTGGAAAACAAACCAATCAGTAACGAAAAATCTTTCAACATAAAACTCATACCCCTTATAACTTTTTTTTCTTGCAAATATTATCCTTTTAGGATCGAAAACGTTTTGAGTAAAATAAGAACATCTGTTTCAAAAGAAAGCTTGTGATAATATTCCAAATTCATTTTTATTTTATCTGGGAAAAGGACTTCATCATTAAATTTCAGAGGCTCTGACTGATTTTGAAGAAGCTCTTCTTCATTTCTATATTTAATACCGGCTTCAGAAGTAAGCCCCGGTTTTAATCTTAATACCAAACGATCATCTCCTTCTAATGTATCATAATAACCCGCAATATCAGGACGCGGACCAACAAAAGACATTTCTCCTTTAAGAATATTAAAAAGCTGCGGAAGTTCATCCAGTTTGGTCTTTCTCATCCATTCTCCAAAACCAGATTTCTGGGAAGTCTTTGGATGATAGGTTCGGAATTTATAAATCACAAAAAACTTTCCGCCTAGCCCTACTCTTTGTTGCGTGAAAATACCTGGAAATCCTGTATCTATAGATGTTAAAATTACCAATATAACAAACACAGGCATAAAAAGCATTATCATTATCAATGCCATGCTATAGTCCATTAACGCTTTCCACCAAGGATATTTTTTCACCATTTCCGAATTCCTGACAAATATATGAAATATGGAAGATATAGCTTTAAACCTTATATTAAATATCAAACCCATCTACAATGAGATGGGTTTTACTATATGAGAATTTAATTCCCGAATTTCTTTACTCGAATTTTCTTTTCTTTTACCTTAATCACAAAAGGATTAACGACAGATATTTTACCTGCAATACTTTCGGTATCTACGTAAGCCTGCTCACAATATGTATTTACAGGAAGTGTACTTTCATTCAGAGAAATCCTATATTCTCCTGTTCCTAAAAATGCTAAAAACTCTCCGTTTTCATCAGTTGCAATTCTTTGTAATAACTTTTCTCCCTGGAAAATATTAATGATAATCCCTCCTAATTTAGGATTGAATTCCTGAGCAGTTTTCGCATCAAAATCATAGGTTATTTTTCCACGAATAGTTCCGTTTCTGTGAAGCGGTATTTCTAATGGACGACGGTGGGAATCCATTTCTATATCCATCTCATCATAATACCAACCTTGCTGAATAACTTGTTTCAAACGATATTTACCATATGGGATCTGCTTGTATTCCACATTTCCTTCTTTGTTGCTTTTGAAAGAAATATTATTAATCATAATAACATATCCATCAGCTGCTTCATCTCCCTCATCATATCTATTATTATCATTATTATCATAATAAACGAAAGCTTTTATACTTCCTTTTTTACCAGGATCTAAAGTATTGGTTGGAAGATTAAGGGTAATTCCAGCTTCAATAGTCAGCATATTATTATGCAATACTCCCACCGAATATCTATACCAAGATGAGTTCAAATAAAGCCCATATTGTTTTCCCAGATATTTCAGATTAAAGAATGCAGAAGGTGCTTTACCATACAAAACATCATCTGTATAGGATACTCCTGACGTAAGATTTACTTTATCTTTAAAGAATGCTTTATTATAAAAAGCTGATAAAGACAGTTTTTTATAGTCATCCGTTCTATTCATCATTTTTGAGAAAGCATATTCTGAAAGGAAATACGCTCCATATTGATAAATATAACTAAAATTGAATGCTTTATATCCGTAATTTCCTGAGAGCTTCATCTGAAATCTCGGCTTCTCCATATCCGGATAAGTTACCAATCCTCCTTCTATTCCTAAAATTGAAGAGTGTTTTTTATTTGGACTTGTCCAACTTGTATATTCTGTAAACCTTTGGGCTTTCAACATATTCAGGTCAGAAGAATTTAGTATTCCCAGAAAAGAATTGTAGTTATTGGATGTTTCTTCCTGATACTGATAGCCGATTCCCCATCCGAAATTCCCTTTTCTTGCGAAATTAATTCCGGTATCTAATCTTACATTCTGAGATCTCGTATTGTAATCGTAAGAAAAATACTTAGGTGAAAAATCAGAAACTAGTATATTGGCATACGCATAATGCTCTTTAAAAATATTCTTAGAGAAACTTTGCTGTACCTGTAACACTCCTCTTCTATTCCCAGGATAATAATCGGTACTGTAGAAGTAACTTCCGTTAAGGTTGATTTTACTGATCACACCTGAATACTGAGATTCTACTCCAAGAGAAGGCTTTGTAGAATGGTCTTCTTCATAAAAACTCATCCCCGAATATAACTTTGCATTCACCCTCCATTCTTTATTGAAAAGATATTGAATATCTGTTCCTAAAAGGTTATGATTTGCTTTTTCATAAGGATCATTTCTGAAAACATATACTCCGGATATACTTTTGGAAGTATTTTGAGCTCCAAGTGTTCCTTTTGCATACATTCCATACCCATTTTGCAAAAACGGAGTTTTCTCAATCAGGTTAAAACTCTGATCAATAAATCCAAGTTCTACTTTTTTATCTTTATCTGAAGAAGTAATACTGTATTGCGCTCCTCTACCAAATAATGGCATCTCCAACATTTTATTTACATTCCCTAATGTAACAGCAGAATTTCCTCTGTGATAAGAAATATAAGTATTATTCACTATCGGATCGTTCTGATTACTCATCGTATAGATATTTCCGCTAATAAAAACATATCCTGCAGGAAGATTAAATCCTCCCGACCCCATCAGCTGATACATATCTGCATTATCACCAATTCTTCTATAGCTTGCTGTAATGCTATTTTTTGCATAGCTCGAAAAACCATTCATTGGCTGCATATCTTGATAGCGTTGCGTAGAAGAAATATTCTGTATAGACATTGATGTATTCCCGAAAATTTCTTTTTCAGGCTCTCTAAATCCGGCGATACTCACCGTAACCTGAGTAGATTTAAGAATATGAGCAGGGAGAAATTTGAAACTAAATACCGTATCTCTCAACACTTCAATCTTTCCTTTTTTCTCAACAAAAATAGTTCCTTGAGCCGTTTCCGGAATTTTAAAGACAACCGTAACATCCTGCCTTTTGTTCCCCATATTGGTTACTCTTGCCTTTACTTCTATAGAATCGTTGATATTATTCTCATTCATGTAAATTAGAGGGTTCTCGGCAGTCAGTCTAAGAGAATTATTCTCCTGTACTCTATGAATTATTTTCTTCTTTACAACCAGTTCATTTCCCGAGGTTTTTAAGCTAAATACAATTTCTTCATCTCCATATCCTGCATCATTGCTTACCAATATCTTTATGGGTAAAAATCTTTTTTCTCCTGAATTCAGCTCTACTTTTATCTGATTTCCTGAAATACTTCTAAATCCTTTAGGTACTTCAATAGAAACACTTCCATCGAATTTTGAAGAACTTTCATTTTTTACCAATACCACAAGATCTACAATATTGGGTTTATCTGCAGTAGATTCGTTACGGATTTCCATGTCTATTCCCGGATAGACCTGTGCTGAGGTAAATACAAAAGAGATTGATATCAAAAAAATAAGAAGTACTTTTTTGAACAAGTAATGAAGCATTTTGGATTAGTTTTTTTTTATTGAGGCATTATCTCATACTGAATTGTAGTAGCATAGTCTTCCATCTTTGCCTCAATAAATCTATTATCATTAGCAGATGTGGAATATTTGACATCATAGTATACGTTAGCACTTTGAGTAGTTCCTCCTTTTGCTACCAATTGAGAGGACGTGCTCAACGAAATAGGAAATGTACTTCCTGTATTCCCAGAAGCAGGATTCAGTACCATCTGTACCGCATCAAGAGCTAATGTACTTCCTGCAGCAGAAGTAAACTGGCCTTGAATAGACTTTACTTTTACCTGATAATTCGTATTACTTTTTACAATAAGTGCATTAGGATAAGATACGCTCACGCCGTTTGTATAATCCTGAACTGTTTTAAACTCTAACGTCCCATTCACTGCGTCAGAGGCAAGTTTCAAAGACATTTCAGTACTCGTCGGAGGCGTTCCTGAAAGCTGGGCAATTTGCAATTTAAAATAAATAACAGATTTTCCAATTAAATTGCTGTACTGATCGTAAGCTGCTATTTCCACAGGAACTGAAAATTCTGTCCAAGCCGGATAATTTCCCAGGTATGCTCCACCAGCAACGGTCAAACTGAATCCCATTTCCATATAGAAAGCTCCGTTTGAATTAGATGTATTTGAGAGCGGCGCATTAGAACTTGGCACTAAGTATTTTTCAACATTTTCCTGTAAAAAAACACTTGCAGGCATTCCGATCTGCTGAATAGTAGGAACCGGACCAGGTGTTGCACTTCCTGTCGTAAAAACAGGCTGAAAAGAAACTTTATCTGCCGGAAATGTATAAGTTCCGTTGGTAATCACCCCTTTCAATTGCGCTGAAAGCCTCCATTTCGGTTCATCAATATTTCCATTACCATCAAATCTCACCGTGAACGCATTTTGACTCATGTTTCCATTGTAAGAATTGATCTGCAAGAAACTATTATTTTCCCAAGGCTTAAAAGTCAATTTCCCTGCAAAACATTGAATTGAAATGAACAAGAATATAATAAAGATTTTTTTACTCATAATTAAAGTTTAGTTCTCCAACTTCCAAATTATTGGCATCACCATAATCAATCATCACAGAGGCTGTATATTTTCCTTTTTCTAATGTTGTAGGAAGAACAATATCCATTTCTCTTTTGTTTCCGGGCATAGTATAAAAAACAATATTATCCAGTGTCGTTTTTTTTCCCGTTTGTGTGTTTACCAGGTCGGTATACACCCTCCCGTCTGTCCATACATTTCCCTGATTTTCAAAAAACAGAGAAAGTTTATTATTGGATTTATCATATACCAGATTCTGAATTTCAATTTTCTTGACATTAGCAGAAGAGAGTTTATGAAAAAGCTTAATTCCTGAACGGATACTTACTTTTATATTGGCACCTTTACTGTCTATATCATCTACCGGATTCATTTGGCTTACATATAAAACCGCTGAATGTGTTGCCAGCTTATCTGATAGTGTGTTGGGAACTGTAATCGTAACATTAATCTCTTTCTTTTCTCCCGGAGCCAGTGTAAAATAAGAATCTTCTTTTTTTACAGAAATCCAGTTCGCACAAGAAACAGGTAAAGTATTTGCCGCATACATCATGTTCTCTCCTTTCCCATCATACTCCCAGTCTCCTAAGCTTACCGCCAAGTCCAATGAATTTTTAACGCTTTCATTAGTTATGGTAATCTGTTGTGTATTACTTCGTCCCAATTCCGATTCAAAATATACTCTGGGAGGGGAAACAGAAACTCCGGTTTGAGCATTGATGGTACACAAAAAAGAATACGCCAGAAACGAGAAAGCAACGAACAGTTTTTTCATTAAAATATTTTTTGTAATAATACAGAAAAAGTGCCACATTTCTCCTGCAACACTTTTTCTTTTCCTATCTTAATTATATATTTTATTTTGCAAAAATAGTGTAAGTAACTGTAGTTGTATATACAGTTTCTGCTCCAGAATTAGTAGAATCTGCAATATAATTATCTACATATGTATCTGCACTTGCACCGCTATATGTTACTTTGATATTCTTATTCACTCCACCTGAAGTTGATGTTAAAAGTGATGCATTTGTATTAGAAAGAGCAACTGCCGGTGCATAAGTAGCACTTCCTAATGCATTAGTACCAGCTGCTGCTGCTAATACTTTAATTGAATTTGTATCGATTGACTTTGTTGTACCATTTACCGTTGTTGACATAGTTGCCCCAGCAGCTTGTACTTTTACCTCAAAACCACCTGTACTGTATACTGTTAAGTGGTTATCTTGTTCTGAAGATACACCTGCTGCATATTTAGCTTTTGAATCATATACTAAATCTACAGTTGTTTGAGCTGGATTTACTACAAGAGTTTGAACTGGTTTCAATTTTACGTTTAATGTAACGATATTTTGAGCGCTTACTGTTGCAAATCCTAAAAAGGCAAAAGATGCTAAGATAAATTTTTTCATTGTTGAATTATATTTTCTGTTTATTAATTATTGATTAAATTATCGGGTGCAAAAGTAGACGCTAATAATTAGAGTTATTTTGTAAAAAAAGACTTTAAACTTGTAATTTTAAACAAGTTTTGAAATTATATATCACAAACAATATTTATGAATAAACAGAAGATAAATAAAAAATTACATGAATTTTATTAAGTATAAAAGATAATAATTACAAAATAATAGCCGCAAAATCAAAAAAACATTGCAGATACAATAATTACAAAAACAAAAAAAAATATTATTTGAAACATAGCGAAACCCAGCAAACAATTGAAATTTTACTGAGAAATAATCGTATACACTAATGTGTGATATAAATTATTTGAGCCTGGATTAATTTTATTAACATTGCCTTCTGATAGAAAATCATTACTTATTGCAATCTTTTCATCAATTCCGCCTTTGCGTTTATCAATAAGAGCATAGTCTTTATTGTAATTATTTTCCGTCGCAAAAGTTTTTTTATCAGCATTGTAAATTTCTCTGTGCATTTTTACCTGAAAACCAGAAAGACTTGATACTTTAATATATTTGGCATCAGATACAACAACAGATGTTTTATTTTGCGCTAAAGTTTCAGAATTATTGCTCGGAACAGAAAGGGTTTGAATAGGATACAGCCTTATATTAAGTCTCACGCTCTCCTGTGCAAGGCATTTCAGCGATGCAAATAGGAAAAATATTAATATAAAGTGTTTACAGTACATATCCCGCAATTAGATTTTTCACCAATTAGATACTTAGTAAAAATATGAAAAAATTTTGACTATTTCATATTTAGGGGAATTTTTTATTTATGTTTTTTACCCATATTATTTAAAATCCGCTTCAACACTCATTTAGTTTCAAAAAACACATTAAATAAGTTGACAATCTATTTTAAATCTTTATTATAATTTCTATAAAAAATATTAGCTTTACCATATTATTTATTTCTATGATGAAAACACTTTTTAGTTTTTTACTTTTCTTATTATTACCTTTTAGTTTATATGGCCAAGAAAATCTGAGTTCAGATGATTTGTTTGCTAAAGCAAGGAAAGCTGCTTTCGATGAAAAAGATTATCCTACAGCCATTAAACTTGCACAACAGGCATTGGATAAATCACCGGATTATACCGATATTTCTGTTTTTTTAGGCAGAGTGTATACTTGGAGTGATGATCTTACTTCGGCAAGACAGGTTTTTGAGAAACTTGATCAGAAGAATGTAAAAGATCAGGATTTCTTTATTGCGTATGCTTCTCTTGAATACTGGAACAATCAATATGACAAGGCAATCACTATTATTGATAAAGGATTAAGTTATCATCCTCAATCAGAAGAATTACTATTATTAAAAGCAAAAGTGTATAACAGCAACAATCAATTTGTTGAAGCGGAAAAAGCAACCTCATCTGTACTGGAAATCAATCCTAAAAATACGGAAGCCAGAGCGCTTTCTATAAGAATCAAGGAATTAACATCTAAAAATGCTGTAGGGATCACTTATAATTATTCACATTTTGACAAACAGTTTAATGATGACTGGCATATTATAGGAGTTAGCTATAAAAGAGCTACTTCTATTGGTTCATTTATTATAAGAGGTAACTATGCCAATAAGTTTGCAGAAAACGGAACTCAGATTGAACTGGAAGCATATCCAAGAATTTCGAAAACATTTTATTTATATGCTGGAGCAGGATATTCTAATGATGTAGGTATATTTCCAAAATACCGTACAGGAGTTTCTCTTTTCGCTAATCTTCCTCACAGTTTTGAAGGAGAAATAGGATACAGACAGCTTTATTTCAGCAGTAATATCTGGATGTACACCGCTTCTGTAGGAAAGTATTACAAAAACTTCTGGTTTAATCTTCGCACTTATATTTCTCCGGATAATAAAAACATTTCTCATTCTTATACCGGAACAATGCGCTATTACACCAAAGGTGCTTATGATTATTTTGGATTCCAGATCGGAACAGGAATAAGCCCAGAAGAGAGTATTAATAACCTTTTGGAAAATGAAACTTACAAGTTAAAGACCTTTAAAATAGGTGGAGAATATAATTTCTCAATTAATAAGTCAAATTTATTTTCCGTTTCGGCAATGTATTACAACCAAGAATACCGGCCGAATGAAAAAGGAAATCAATATGATATTACGATAGGATATACCAAAACCTTTTAAGGTTTTGGTATTTTTTTGTTCATAAAGTTTGCGACTACAGAATCAGGCATTACTTTTTCGGAAGAAGAAAACTTATTATTCTTCGTTTTAAATTCTCCGAAACGCTTGATCACTTCACCTCCAATAGATTTGTCATTGATTACATCTTCATCAAGATTAGGCTGCAATGCAAATAGCTGATTATCTACAAGGTGATATTTTCGGTATACATAGTCAATCAACAGGTTTTTACTTTCCATTAAAGGAATCCCTTCAGTTTCAATTTCATCATCGTTTGTCAATCCCTTTCCTATCCAAGCTATGGAAGAAGGTGTAGTCAATTTATAATTTGTTCTATAATACGCCAAAATAGACGGAGCCAGATCAAAATGACTTACATGTTTTTTAAAACGTTTCGCTTCTTTTAATAATGGTGAATAAATGATTAAAGGAACATGGTATCTGTCGATTTTTGTTTCAAAAGGAATTTCAGGCATGCTATGATCTCCGGTAATCACAAAAATCGTATTGTTAAAATCCGGACGTTTTTTATAGTTTTCAAAGAATTTCTGCAATGCATCATCAAGATTGAGAACAGAAACCAGTTGCTTTCTATTTTCCAAAGCCCATTTTTTTTGTGATGCAGTAATCTGTCCTGAATTCAGCCTTTTATCAAATACTGTTTCGTAATATTTTGAATTGTTAATTAAAAACGGATTATGAGTAGACAATGTAAGGAGCATATTAAAGTAAGGCTGATTCTGAACCTTTTGTACTTCCAGCATTTTTCCAAAAATTGCCTGATCTTCATATCCCCAACTTTCTCCATTATTCTGAGGTAACTTACGATATGGAGCTTTAAAAGATTTCTGATCGATAATATGATCTACTTTACTGTATTCTAAAAAGTTCTTCATTCTATCGAACTCAGCATTTCCACCATAATAAAACCCGGTTTCAAATCCATTTTTTTTCAGGATATTGAACAGATTAAAATTCTCTGGTGTCTTCTCTATTTCCAGAAAACCGTTTCTTCCAAAAGGTAGGGAACCCGTAAGTGTGGGAATTGCCGCAAATGTTCTTCCTGAAGAGCTTAAATTAAACTCCCAATACAAACTTTTATTTGTCAAAGAGTCTATAAACGGTGTAAAGTTTCCGATATATCCATTCGGAGAGCTATAGGCATGACCCAATCCTTCTACGGTAACAAAGACTAAATTCGGAGTTGTTGCGGATTGATTCAGGTAAGCTCCTAAAAAATCTTTTGTCTTTTCTTTTCTCCAAAACGGAAAGTCCTGATTAAGCATTTCGGGATCTGCGGCTAATGCTTCAGAATCATTTAGAAGATCTGATATTTCAGGATGATCGCTGATAAAATTATCAACATTTGAGTCTAAGAAGTAGGCCCATTTGCTTTGCCCTGCTTTTTGTTCAAATTCATTTTCATTTTTAGCACCAGAAAAATTCACAACATTTTTAGGAATAAAAAAAGATATTAATCCTATTCCTAACATGATTGCCCCCGTGTAGAATGACTTAAAAATTGATTTGGCAGAAAACCAGAAAGGTATGAATGCCCCCACAATCAAAATACACATTAATGCAATATTCTTGGTGCTTAGCATTCCGCTTGCCTGAAGAATCTGCTTCATTTCATCTCCACTGTAGTAGAATATATCTGCTCCCAATACATTATGAGATTCTGAAAAGTATAGGAATAATACATACTGAACGACAATAATACTTGTAAACAACGTTACAGCCAATATTTTCGCCCATTGTTCTTTTATAAAATTGAGGATCAAATAAAGAATACCTATTCCGAAAATAAGCTGAAATACAAATAGTATATTATTGATAAAGAGTTCTTTTACGAGTACAGAAGTCTCAAGTGTTGTGAAGTTGTAGCGATACCATCCCCATTCTGCCAATACTCCTAATAAGAATAAAGACAAAAACACCACTGCAAAAACGCCCCATTGTCTAAGACCTAGTTTAAGTATGGCGACCACTCGTTTCTTCCAAGGCAGATTTTTATCTTCCTGACTAAAGCCTTGCCTGGTCATTTCGCCCCAAGCATGTGATTTTTTAAAATAATCTACAAATCCTTTTACTCCTGCTTTTACAACTACCGGATGAAAATAGAAAGGCTCAAGAGCAGCAGTAAGTATTAAGGTAAGGAAATCTTTTCTTTTGGTATAAACCTGTCTACTGATAAGATCAACTAAAATAGCATATATAGAATAGAGAATTCCGGAAGATATCACTAAAGCAAAAAGAACCATAAAAAATGGCCAATTCACGATTCCTAGGATCAAGAAAATGATGAATATGATAATTCCTGAAAATTCTACCAAAGGACCTAAAAATTCGAAAAAGAACCAATACGGAAGACTTACCATTCCCAATTTACCGTAATTAGGATTGAACATCAGTTTTCTATGCTTCCAAAGGGTCTCCATGGTACCGCGCATCCAACGGTTTCTTTGTTTTTTCAGGATGTCTTTTGTTTCTGGTACTTCTGTCCAACATAACGGATCCGGAATATTTACGACTTCATAAGGTTCTTTCTTTTCTTCCATGTACCTTCTCATTCGTACCACCAACTCCATATCTTCACCCACCGTATTTTTATCGTATCCGCCGCAAGCCAACACGATACTTCTGTCGAAAGCTCCGAAAGCTCCGGAAATCAAAATCAATCCTGATGCTCTTGACCAAGCCATACGACCTAATACAAATGCTCTGATGTATTCTAATGCCTGACTTCTTCCCAACCAGGTTTTAGGAATGTTCACATCGGTAACTTTACCGTTTTCTATTTTACAGTTGTTTGCCAAACGGATTACCCCACCACAAGCAATTACTTTTTTATCAGTCTGCTCAAGGAATGGTTTTGCTAATCTCAACACCGCATCCTGCTCAAGAATACAGTCTACATCTATACAAACAATATATTCTCCGGAAGAGATGTTAACTCCTACATTTAAAGCATCTGCTTTTCCTCCGTTTTCTTTGTCAACAACAATTAGTTTTTTAAAAGCAGGATTTTTACTTTTATAAATTCCGCGTATGGGTTTTGTTTCGATGTCACCTTGTACAAAGAATGAAACGGATTCCAGTTCATAAGCTTGAATAAGCTTTTCCATGGAATCGTCTTTACTTCCATCATTTACAATAATGATTTCAAGATTATGATAATACAATGATAGTAAAGATCTTACATTATCAACAATCGTCATACCTTCATTGTATGCCGGTGCAATAAGGCTGAAAACCGGAGCATTAGGATTAGCTGCTATGATACTGTAATCTGTAAACGTATTCTCATTTTTATATCGGATTACCGCTCCCAACGCATAAATTCCTATCCATGCATAGATGAGAAAAACTGCTGCTGAGTAGATTAAAAACAGCCAAATAACAATTTCATAAATGATATGTGAGAATTCTATCATATTTTTTCTTGTAATGCGTGTTTAATAATCTGAACCAATTGCGGACATGAAGCATCATTTTCAATGATTTCAAGAAGATAATCATGATATCCTAATGACAGGAGTGCTTCTGCCGCTGCAATTTTCACCCCCGGAAGATTCGTTCCGTTTAATTTTTCTTTATAAAAATCGGCACAACGAGGGTCATGAGATAGTTTCATAGCCTTCAGTATTTCTATCTGTACTTCTAAAGGCTGCTCTTCATAGATCTCTTTAAATTCTGTAGTGGTGGAGGTATTTTCTAATGATTGTAAAGCCTTGACAGCTTCTATACGAACATCCATAGCAGGATGAACCAACAATCCTTTTGCTTTGTCATAAAAACCCAGCATTTGAAATTTTCTCAACAATCGCAATGCAAAAATAATTACCGAAGTATTTTGACTATCCAGCCAAACGTTAACTACCTGTTGACACTGATCCGGATCTAAATTGATAGAACGGAGCAAACGAAGCTGCTGCCAATCTGATATGATGTAAGCAAAATCATTTAGGAAATGTAAACCTTGGAATCCCTTAAATACCACCATTGCATATTGCGCTTCCTGGTACACCTGAGAGGAAGGGTGATTCAGGAAAGGCATAATTTTAGGAACCGCAGTTTCTACTTTCATTGCGGTAAGCTCTTGAATACCTTCTGCAATAATATGAGGCTTTTTTTGGTCTAGTTTTTTTAATGCTTCTTTTTGAAGATTATAATCTGTGAAAATTTTCTTTATTTCGTCTTGTGCACCTCCCGAAAACTTTTTCTCGGAAGCCACCAATCTTTCTAAAAAGAGATTTCTAAATGATGATTCCTGTGAATAGGTATTGAAAATTTCATCTTCTCTTTTTTCTTCCGGACCATATACAATGGCTTCTGAAACTTTCTCGTCGATCATCTCAGACCATTTATGCATATGGTTCAGGGTTTTATACTGATAAAAACTATAGGAAAGCACCACTATAATTAACAGCAGTACCAATACCAGTATGATTAAAAAAGTAAGGAACAGCTCGTGTACCGAAACATATAAAAACATTGTGGCCATTTTTTCTATTTAGCGGTAAGTCTTTTTATACGTAATGTCAATTCATTCGGACTGAAAGGTTTTACCATAAAGTCTGAAGCTCCCAAATCGAAAGCTTCCAGCACCACTTCTTCCTGTCCCAAACTGGAAAGCATAATCACCGGTATTTTTCTACCAAATGATCTGATTGCCGCAAGTATTTCCGTACCTGAAGCAAAAGGCATCATAATGTCTGTAATAATGAGATCTATCTCTGTGTCTTTAATGGTATCAATAGCGTCTTTACCATTGCGTGTAACAATTACGTCATATCCTTCTTTTAATAGTTTGTGTTCTATTGTTTTTAATATTAACTCATCATCTTCGGCAATCAAGATTAGCATACTTATATTTTTTTAGTTTTATTGATTTATTAGTTTATTGATTAAGGTCTCCCCTATTGCTATTTCTTTTGCTATAGAAGCTTCCATTTCTTCATAATCAGAATTCTGATCTATATTTTTTTCCCAGTGTAAAGCCTGTTGCGCCAGTTTAAATAGCCCGGCTGTAC
Organism: Chryseobacterium taiwanense; assembly: GCF_000813825.1. GTDB lineage: Bacteria > Bacteroidota > Bacteroidia > Flavobacteriales > Weeksellaceae > Chryseobacterium > Chryseobacterium taiwanense. The sequence goes on along the minus strand of NZ_JWTA01000005.1, from coordinate 112,773 downwards.
CTGAGGTTCCTTTCAGTTTATGTAAAAAGGCTTTTGCAGCTTCCAAATCTCTTTCTTTTACAATCTGTTTTAGTTTTCCTGAAGATTGGTCAAGCTCCTGAATCACCAGATTTAAGAAGAAAGCTTTAAATCCTTCATCATCTCCAATCTGCTCTTTCAGCATATCCATATTCAGATATTCTTCGGCAGGCCATTCTTCTTTTACCACCTCAGTTTGTTCTTCATGTGCTAAATATTTTTTCAGCATATTCAACAAATCATTCTGTCTGAGCGGTTTCGGTAAAAAGTCGGTCATTCCGGAATCCAAGCATTTCTCTTTTTCTCCGGTAACATTTCCTGCTGTAACTCCAATAATAGGAATATCTACATAATTAGGCAACAAACGAATATGCTTTGTAGCTTCAATTCCATCCATTACCGGCATTTGTACATCCATCAAAATAAGGTCAAAGGCTTCTTTCTTACACTCATCTAAAGCTTCTTGTCCGTTTACCACCTCTACCAGTTTTGCATTAGGCGTCAATGCACTCATCATTCTTTGATTAAGTGCCATATTCACAGGATTGTCATCGGCTAATAATACTTTAAGAGGCTGTTCAAATATGGACTGCTCATTATTCACCTTAGCAACAGGGGTTTCCGCATCTTTTTTGGTATACTGAATTGCGCGGTGTAATGTCGTATATAGCTCATCGGATTTAATCGGTTTAAGCAAACAATACGATTTTTCATCCTGGCGGAAAGAAGAAATCACTTCATGCTCTTCCGAAGAAGTATGAAGCACAATAAGTGGTGTCATTTCTCCCTGTTTTTCAAATAGCTCCTTTATCTTGTCTATCGTTTCAAGACCTGATAATATCGGCATATGATAATCCATCAAGATGACATCAAAACGTTCTCCCTGCATCAACAACTGAATAGCCTCCAATCCGTTGGCTGCCAATTCAGATTTTATGTTTTTATATTCCAACATATACTTCAGGATCATTCTGTTGTTTTCATTATCATCCACAATAAGTACACGCTCGATTGCTAAGTCTGAGATATCCTCAACATCTTCTACCTCATATGGAATTTCAATATCAAAGAAGAATACGGATCCTGCTCCTATCTCACTTTTCAGCGAGAGATTGCTTCCCATATATTTCAGAATATTGTTGGAAATAGTCAATCCAAGACCTGTTCCTCCATATTTTTTACTTACTGAACTGTCTTCCTGAGTAAAGGCATCGAAAATACGCTGCTGTTTTTCCATCGGAATTCCTATTCCTGTATCTCTTACAGAAAAGCGAAGGGTAACCGTTTTTTCATTGTCGCTCAGTTTTTCTATTTTAAGCTCAATTTCACCTTGTCCTGTGAATTTCACAGCATTTCCTAACAGGTTAATCAATACCTGCTTGATTCTGGATTCGTCCATCCATAATGCTTTTGGCAATCCTTGTTCAATATTCAGAAGCAATTCCAGATCTTTTCTTTGCGCCTGATAAAGAATAACATTGACCACCTGATTGGCTACATCATAGATATTGTATTTGTCTATAAACAGCTCCAGTTTACCTGATTCTATTTTAGAGAAATCAAGAATATCGTTAATAATATTTAATAAACTGTTTCCGGACTCATTGATATAATTCAGATACTGAACCTGTAGATCATTTAACGGAGTTTTTAATAAGAGATCCGAAAATCCTATCACGCCATTTAAAGGGGTACGAATTTCATGGCTCATATTTGCCAGGAACTCAGATTTAGCTTTACTCGCCAAGTCTGCAAGCTGTTTGGCTTTTTTCAGTTCTTCATTAATTTTTACTGAATTGGTAATATTCTGCGTAAAAATAATCACCCCACCAGTTTTACCATCACTCATATTCCAAGGAATTACTTCCCAGTTGAAATGTTGAGGTTCTTCAAAACCAACGATTTCAAATACCTGATCTTCATTTTTATAAGGTATTCCCTGTAAGGCGTCTTTATAAATTTTCTGCCTTTCTTCTGAAACATTAGGATAAATGGTAAACAGGTTTTTTCCTATAAGATCCTGACTATCCTGATGGAATTCATCTTTCCATCTTTTACTTACGGAAACATGGTTCAGATCTTTATCGAACATGGCAACTGCAGCAGGTACATTATTCACAAAAGATTGCAACATGGCTTCTTTACGCTCCAGTTCCAAATATAGCTTTTTGGCTTCGTCAATATCCTGAATAATTCCAAAAACTCTTATGCATTTATCATTCTCAAACTCTGGAATTCCTTTTACTCTTACCCAGATAAGCGTTCCGTCTTCTCTCTTAAGCTGTAATTCTTCATCATAAGAAATTCCTTCTTCTATTGCTCTGTTTAGTAAGAAACGTATTCTCTTTTCACTTTCCTCTTCATAAAAACCAATGGAAGTATCAAAGTCAGGGACGAAGTTTTTATCAACATTATGAATATCCTTTGTTGATTCCGACCAAAATATTGTACGTGATTTAAGATTCATTTCCCATCCTCCTACCTGAGCAACAGAACTGGTTTGTTCCAATATTTTTTTGGTATTGATGAGATCTCTTTCCAGCTGTATACGTTCGGTCATGTTCAGAGCCGTACTTACCACATATGGAGAGCCATTTTCGTCAGTTTCTACCATATTATGGTACATCCAATAGATCTGTTCTCCATTTTTCGCCTGAAGAATCATCATTCCTGAATCTTCTTTATTAACAGCAATGCGCTCTAAATATTGATTCAACAAACCAACATGATCTTTAGGAACCAGATCTTTCAGATTTAAAGAGATTGCTTCTTCTTTACTAAATTTCAGCAGTTCTCTTCCTTTCTCATTCACAGCCAGAATATTCCCCTCCATATCATGCATACTCATCAAGCCGATTGCATTCTCGAAAAAGTTTCTGAATCTGCGTTCCGAGCTTTCCAATTTCTGACGTTCCTGACTTTCCTGAGTAATGTTTCTTCCAAAGCAGAAAATCTCAGTTTTATTGATATTCTGTTTCAAATGCCATTCTATCAGTATTTCATCTCCCTCTGCAGTTGTTGTAAACGAGGTATAGTCTATCTCAGTTTCTTTTACAGGTAAGTCTTTACAGAATTCTCTTAGCTTTTCATTATTATTCCCTAAAAGACTTATAAAATCTTTTTCAAAAGCCTCATTTTTATTTATCTTAAAGGTATCTTCAAATGCCGGATTAATATTTTTTAATCTAAATCCATTATCCAGAACACAAATAATATTGTTCGTAATAGCAAAAGTTTCAGAGAAATATTCGGCCTGAATATTTTTTCTTTTACTTATCAATATTTTTGTAACCGCTTCGCCCAGTTTCTTCAAAGAATGTATTTGCTTCTCGGAAAGTGTTCTCGGTTTATAATCTATCACACATACTGTTCCCAAAACCAATCCTACTTCATCGATCAATGGGACACCTGCGTAAAAACGAATTCCTCCTTCCCTGATAATCTCATTAGAAGATGAACGATAGTCTTCAAAAGTATCGTTAATCACCAATACTTCTTTATCCATGATCGTATATTGGCAAACTGTATCTTTACGCGCCACAAAATCCAAAGAGATTCCTACACAGCTCTGGATGGTCTGTGTCTCAAACTCCATCATGGCAATCAATGAAGCCGGACAATCGGCAATAAGACAGGCTGCCTCTGCAAAAACATCCAAATCAGGATCTTTCCCAAGGTTTAAGAGATCATAGATTCGAAGTCTTTCCAATCTTTCTGCTTCATTTTCAGGAACAGGATATTTACTCATACAGTATCAATTTGTATTCTATTATAGTCTTGAAAGCCTGTAAAGATTACTCATTAATGAAATTTTAATCACTAATGTCCATCATACGGCTCTCAACATGCTTTTTAATATTTTATAAAAATAAAGAATTAAAAAGATATTCTGAAGTAAAATATCAACAACTCCCTACAATAAATCTTTTCCATAAAAAAATCTGCAGTGCCCTACAGATTGATTTTTATTATTTTATTTAAATTCACTAAGATAATTAGCGTTTATTAACTAAAGAAATTCTTTATCACTGTTGCGATTCTCTCGCGATCATAATCTGAAAGATTAGAACCTGAAGGCAAACATAAGCCATTATCAAATAATTCTTCAGCTACTTTCCCTCCATAATAAGGAGCATCTGCAAAAACAGGCTGTAAATGCATAGGCTTCCATAGCGGACGAGATTCTATATTATCGTCTAAGAAAGCCAAACGAAGTTCTTCACGATTTTTTCCCGTGGTTTTTGGATCAATAATAATAGCAGACAGCCAATGATTTGAATAGTAATCTGATGTTGGTTCTGAAAATACTTCAACACCGTTTATATTCCTGAAAAGCTCTACGTAAAATTCATGCATTTTTCTACGAGCTTCTACTCTATTGGGTAAAACTTCCATTTGTCCACGACCTATTCCCGCAACAATATTACTCATACGATAGTTGTAACCGATGTGAGAATGCTGATAATGAGGTGCATTATCTCTTGCCTGAGTTGAAAGAAAAACGGCTTTATTTTTATCTTCCTGATTGTGACAAACCAAAGCTCCTCCTCCAGAAGTTGTAATGATTTTATTTCCGTTAAAAGACAAAATTCCAAAACGGCCAAAAGTTCCGCAAGCCTGATTTTTATAAGTAGAACCTAAAGCTTCCGCAGCATCTTCAATCACAGGAATCTCATATTTTGTTGCAATTTCATTGATCTCTTCCATTTTTGCCGGCATTCCGTACAAATGCACCACAATAATTGCTTTTGGCTTTCTCCCTTTTGAAATTCTATCTTGGATTGATTCTTCTAAAGCAATTGGACACATATTCCAAGTCTCTTTTTCTGAGTCTATGAATATGGGAGTAGCTCCGCAATAGGTGATGGGATTAGCAGAAGCAACAAATGAAAATGTAGACGTAAGGACTTCATCATTTTTCGTAACATTCAACATTACCAATGCTAAGTGAATGGCAGAAGTAGCCGAATTCAACGACACTATTTCATGATGATTGCTTAAGCATTCTTTTAAATCCTGTTCAAATCCATCAATATTCTCTCCGATTGAAGTTACCCAATTTTTCTCAAAAGCATCATTGATATAAGAAAGTTCTTTTCCTGAAAGATGGGGTGAAGAGAGCCATATTTTGTTTTGCATTCTTATTAATTTTCAAAGACAAATTTAATATATCTTTCCACGAATCAAATGTTTTTTGATGTATTTATTTACTGTTATTATTCCTAAATAATATTTAATATAAAGTAATTTTTATTATTTCATTTTTTACTTAGCAAATAATTCCAAGTAAATTTCTCATTAATATTTTTTATTATTTCATTTTTTTCTGTTATTGTATTCTCTTCTAAATTTTCTAAGAATGAATCCCATTCATTTATATCTTTAAAAAAAATACAATTATACTTTTCAAAAACGTTTTTTAATTCTAAGAGAGGAGTTGATAGAAATGAAATACCCGCTGTAATATAAAAAGAAGCTTTTGTAGGATAGCACAAATTATAATAAAATCTATTTGCATTATAGGGAATAATTCCAATATCGCATTTAGAAACAATTTGATGTGCTATCTTTTCTTCAAAATTCCCCAGATAAATAATATTTTCAGAACAGTATTCTTTATTAATCCATTCACCATTTAGACCAATCAATATTAATTGCACATTTTCTCTATTATTAAATAATAAGATTAAGTCTTCAATTTGCCTCCCTTTATCCAAAGTTCCAGCATAAATAAAACTAATTACAGAGCTATTTTCCCATTCATATTTAATGTCTAAAAATGAATTTTTAAATTTTTCACCACCATTTATAATCACCTCTGTTTTTATTAAATTAAATTTTTCCTTCACATAGGCTTCCATTTCATGAGAGGCAAAAATAAAATGAACGTCCTTAAATGAAAATAAAGTCTTTTCAAATTTTAAATAAAAAGAATCTACAAATAATTCTAAATCAACAGCTTGTTCATATGGCAAATCATTAATCTCAACGGTCAATTGATTTCTATTACTACTTCTTTTTAAAATGAATAATACAAACTTAAAAATAAAATTAACTTTTAAAATTTTAATAGGAAATAAATACAATAAAGTTCCCTGGTGAATAAATATTGCTTTATTTTTCCTTATACTCAATTCTAAGATTGCTTTAAGGGTGAATAAGAATCTAAAAAAAAAAATAGTATTAAATACATTTACAGTATATATCTGATTCTGAGAGAAATAATTAAAAAAAGCGTTATTTCTAGCCATCCCTCCTTCCTTTATAGTCTGAGGAAGATGCGTGATATATATATTATAATTATTTTTCATTTGATTTAATCATTTGCCTTTTTATGATCACAATTTGTGAAATAATAGATTTAATCTTAAAATCATTCCAATTAAAAATATTAATTTTATTTTTTTTAAGCCCTACAAATAAACCAAACATGATAAAAATTTCTGTCAAAAGATAACTAAATGCGGTTCCTATATTTCCAAAGAAATAATCTAAAACAAAATTAAGAACTATACTTAAGGCTGCTCCAAATGAAGTTATCATAAGAAATAATTTATCCAATTTTAGATTGAGCATTGTCTGCACTCCCATTAAACCACTCATCCCTGAAATAAGGGGTAACACACAAATTATTTCTACAATTAAAATGGAGCCGTGAAATTTTTCACCAAAAATTAATATAATGAGAAATGGTGCTAAAAGTAAAATCCCCAAAACAACACAAAGATTAAGATAAAAAACAATGGGTAATATCTTCCTCAGTTTAGCAAGACCTATTTCTCTTCCTTCTGCAAAAGACCTTCCTATATAAGGATACAAAGCTGAAGCCACCGGGATATTTATTATACTTTGTATTATGGTTATAAGAGAAAGAGCAGTTGTGTAATAACCTACATTCTCTGCAGTATCAAACAAACCTAGAATAACAATATTTGTTGTTGTATAAAGTGAAAAAATGACTGAGGAGAAAAAGACATTTTTATCCTTTAACAGAGCATTTTTAGAGTTTCTTAAAGAATTTAATTTAAATTTTATTTTTAAAAATTTAAAAATATAAACAATCCAGACAAAAGAAAGTAAAAAATTAGTAAAAACACCTATTCCTATATAAAGTAATAAATCATTTTTGTCTTGAATTAATAAAAAAATTAATGCTGTATTAACAAATCCTTTTAAAAGGTTTACTCTACTAAAAAACGCCAGTTTTTGTAAGCCTTGAAAAATATATTGAGGAGTTAATAAATTCGATAGAACATTTATATAGAGAACTAAACTTATCCAAAAATTTTCATACAAAATAGGGAACAAAAAAATACATCCTACATATATTGGAATTGTTAATATAAATAGGACTATTCTAGCATTAAAAACTTCAACAAAAACATTTTCTAAAAGTTGTGTATCGTTTGGGTTTGAAGCTATTTTTCTAGTAGCTGTAAAATCAAACCCAAAGTTGACAACTAAAATAAAATAACTTACAAATGCTGTTATATAGCTAATAATTCCAAAGCCTTCTGGCCCAATAATTCTTGAAACATACGGGATGGTAATTAACGGAAAAACATAGTTAACAATTTGCACAACACTCAATGATGCAACATTATTAATTAATGTTTTATTTTGCTTACTCATTATCTACTCTTAAATGCTCTTGCTAATTTTAGCTTTATTTTTTGAAATAAATCAGTCAGACAGATTTGGTACTCAGGTTTATATTTATTAATTTCTAAATAGTTAGCTCTATAAATTTTACTTCTACTGGTAATACTTTGAAAAATCAATTTATTTCGTTCCGCTCTGCCATTAATATATTTCATTTCTTGTTCATCAGCGCTGATTGGTTTTGTATAATGATTTTGGTGTAAAACTATTGTATCATCTACAAATTTGATTTTCATTCCTTTCTGTCTAATTCTAAAAATTAGATCATCATCATCAAAGCCATGTCCTAAAGCGTATCTAGGGTCAAAACCTCCCAAGTCAACTAAATCTTTAGCCATAATTGCAGTACAGAAATGATAAGATTTAGGTCTATATTTTGAATGATTATACCACCCCAAACCTCCATCAATTTTTACAATATGAGCAAATTGTTTTATTACCCTGTCAATATTGTTTCTGTCTAAAAATAATTTATTATCATCTGTATTTTCCTTATCCAAAGAAAAGCAACCAAAACTTAAATAGGTATTATCAAATAGATTTTCACTAACATATTTTAAAATATTATTATAATGATAGCATTCTGGATTCTGGAGAATTATTTTATCTCCTTTTGCAAGTTCAAATCCGATATTAAAAGGTATGCAAGGATTAGAATACCACTTATCTTTTTGATCAATCCTATGAACTTTCAAAAACGGATAAACTGGTTGTAAATCCTCTAATCGTTCTTCTTCTTTACTACCATCATCTACAACAATCATTTCAAAATCAATCTTATCACTATATGCATTAAGACTTTCAAGTGTCCTTATAAACAGAGCTTTCCTATTGTAATATGCAGTAACTATAGATATCATAAATAATATTGATGTGAATTTCTACTTTGCAAATATTGGTATTTAAGTTGTAATTATCAATTTTATCTTTTGAGAAATTTTTATTAGCACATAGCTTTTAGAATGGGTTAATAAAAGAGTTTTTAATTGCGATTGCTTACAATAATGGTAAGAAGAAAGTATAATTTATTTCCTTAATCTAAAAACTTCCGTCCTTTATGTTGTGAAAGAAAATTATTTAATTCTATCACCTTGACCTTTTCCACCAACAGTTGCAAAAATATATCTGAAATAATCTGAAAGTGTAAGATTTTGAATCATTTCTGCATCTTTGATCGCAAGTTCTACTGGTGTTGACATATCAATTTCGTTGATTTGCGAAAGCCCTGTAATTCCTGGCACAACATTATAGACCCCTCTTTTGTCTCTCTCTTCGATCAATTCAGTCTGATTAAATAAATTTGGTCTTGGTCCTACCAAACTCATATCTCCTGTTAAAACATTAATCAATTGTGGAAGTTCATCCAGTTTAGATTTACGTAAAAAACTTCCAAATTTTGTAACTGATGCCTGGTTTGAAAGATGCGTAGCTACAGATTTAGTATTTACATACATCGTTCTAAATTTAATCAGTTTGAACGGTTTTTTATGCCGTCCTACTCTTTCCTGCACAAATATTGGTGAACCTGTATCAAATAAACCAATAATATATAATATTACAAGAATAGGCCAAAGGAATAAAAGCCCAAAAAATGAAAATAAAAAATCGAATATGCGAGTCATAATTTTTAAGTGTAAATGTGATCGTTTTAAAATTTACTTTTCTTTTTTAAAGCTTTTAATTGTTTTGATAAGTCCTTCTTCTGCTGATAAAGGAAGTTTTTCAATCTCTAAAGCTGATTTTACTTTTTGATTGGACACTACATAGGATTCTGTAAGTTTTTTTAATCTTTCTGAATTTAAAGGTAATTTTAATTTATCCCCTAAACCAGCAGTTTTCTCAATCAAACCTTTAGAAATCGACCAAAGTTTTGCCTTTTTATTTAAAGCCTTATTTACCGTTGAAATCAATTCATTTGTGGAAAGCGCTTCATCATCTGCAAAATTATAAATTCCTGATGGTAAACCATCTTTTTTCAGCATTTCATATACCAGATAATTCAAATTATCTATTCCAAGAAAAGATCTTTGATTATGAAATGAAGCGAGAGGCCAAGGCAGGCCTTTTTCAACAATTTTATAAAGAAGATTTAGATTTCCTTTGTTTCCCGGACCATGAATCATACAAGGACGGATGATATATACTTTTTTTTCTTCAGGTAAATTTTGACTTAAAATATATTCTTCTGCTTCAATTTTTGACTTGCCGTAGTGCGTTACAGGATTTGCTTTATTATTTTCTGTCAAAATCTCTTCAACAGAATCTGCTGCTGCTTTTACTGAGCTGAAATAGAAAAACTTTTTGCTGTCTGAATTTAAAAACTCATTAAATATATCAATCGTCAAATCACGATTTATTTTGTAATACTCATCAGGGTTTGAAACATTTGATGTATCATGCGCTTTTCCTGCAAGATGAATGATGGCATCAACTGATCTTGGAAAATTGACTTTCCAATTTGTCTTTCTTAAAGAAAGAGCATTTATAGTGCACCCTTTATTTTGCAAAAAAGTTGAAATATTTTTCCCAACAAAGCCTGATGCTCCTGTAATGATTATTTTCATGACTTATTATCCAAAATATTAATTAATTTATCTAACAGCATATTTCTTTCAAACTCTTCGTTGAAATAGGACAAACCATTTTGCCCCATTTTCTTTCTATCTTCTTCCGAATCATTAAAAAGTTTTATTGCATTTTCTGCAAGAAGTATTTCATCTTCCGAAGGAGAAGAATATCCTGCTCCAGCGTTATCTATAATATCTGCACCTTCACCATCCAAAGAAGCTAATATAGGTTTTCCACACGCTAGGTAAGACTGTATTTTTGATGGAATAGTTAAAGAAAATATTTTATTCTTTTTTAACGTTGATATAAGAACATCGCTACAAGCAAAAAATTTTGGCATATCAGTTCCAGGATAAGCTCCTAAAAAATGTACCTCATTTTTCAAATTGTTTACATCACTATATTTTTCTAATTGCTCTCTCTGTCTTCCATCTCCTAAAAATACCCATTTTATCTGGTGATATCCTCTTTGTTTAACTATTAACGCAGCATTCAAAATAGTAAATAAGCTCTGAGCCTCGCCAAGATTTCCAGCAAATGTTATACAAAATCCTTGAGGCATTTTATCCTGAAAAGCCTTCTCAGGAGTTACTGGTTGATAAAAGTTTTCTGTAGAATTTGGATAAAAAATAATTTTGTCAGGATCTATCCCCTGATTTACAATATAGTTTTTGAAACCTTTGGATTGTACCAATACTTTCTCAGCTTTTCTATAAATTAATTTCGTGATATTTTCAAAAAAACTCAGTACAAAACGATTCTTAATTCCTCCTGCAGCCGTAAGACTTTCCGGCCATAAATCCTGAACCCAGAAATAATAAGGAATTTTCAATTTTTTACCTGCAAATATTGCAGGAATACCAACAGTGATTGGAGAAGGTTCATACACCAATATACAATCAAACTTATTTGATAATGATTTAGATTTTAAACTGGCAAAAAACGCAAATGAAAAATAATTAATCATCAGTTTTAATCCACCATTTCCTCTTGGAAATAATTTACTTCTGTGTACAGGTATTCCCTCCCAAGTCTCATTATTGTTCTTGAACAAAGAATATCCTTCAAAAAACTTTCCTTTAGGATAATTTGGCAACCCTGTTAATACTTCAATGTAATGACCTTTTTCTTTAAGACCCAAACACAGATCATTTATCTTAAAATTTTCCGGCCAAAAATATTGAGATATGATTAATATTCTCATTAATAATTATATAAGCTTGAAAATTCTTTCATCCATTCATCCTGCTCAATCAGCATCTCTTTATATCCCTTAACCTGATATTTTAATGTATTTGATTTTTGTAAAGATTTATTAACATTTTTCCCTTCATAAGGAAGAATAATTGTTTCATCTTTATGCCAAATATCTTTAAATAAATTAATCAAGTCATATTTGTTTATTGCAACCCCATTTGTAAGATGCACTAAACCTTTTATTGGATTTTCTATTACATATTGAATTGCTTTAGCCAGTTCCAATGTTGTCACACCACTCCAATATGCAGAGCTATACCCATTAATTTCACCTGTTTGGTTCATGAACCAATGAAACAGACCAATTCCATTTTTATTAAGTTCAGGCCCAATTATAGAAGTTCTTATTGTAAGATCCTTATCATTTGTAATTTCACCTAAAGCTTTTGACTGAGCATAGAATCCTTCTCCATCTTTAAAATCATTCTCGGCGTAATTTCCTTTTTTCCCATTAAATACACAATCTGTACTAATATGTATTATCTGAGTATCTGATTCTTTGGTGATTTCTTCTAAAAAATGAGGAAAATAACTATTGAACCAAATTGACTTCGAAGGATGATCTTCCGCATCTTTATTCAGTATTCCAATACAGTTGATTACAACATCAAATTGGTGATGTAAAATAATTTCTTTTAATTGATTTGTATTTGAGACATCAAGAGATATTTCCTGATCATTTTCAGTAATATTTCGTGCAATGCCAAATACATGATAATCTTTATTTTTAGTAAGATAATTAAAAACAACATGCCCTGCCATTCCTTTAATCCCTATAACAAGTATTTTTTTCATTTTTTATTCCATATTACTTTATCCACAATTGCAGAATAACTTTGAATTGCCTTAATCACTCTATCTGAAGTATTTTTCACTTCATATTCAAATGGCAAATTAATATTTGGATCAAATAATCCTTTGGAGATTTCAATAGCATTTAGCATTTGATCTTTAGAAATACCACCCAAAACAATTGTTCCTGCATCAATAGCTTCAGGTCTTTCTGTACTTGTTCTTATACTAACCGCCGGGAATCCCATCATTGCCGATTCTTCACTGATTGTCCCACTGTCTGATAAAACAATGAATGATTTACTCTGCAGTTTTACATAATCAAAAAAGCCTAATGGGGCAACATTCTGAATTAATGGATGAAACTTAATATTATTTTTTTCTATCCTATTTTTTGTACGTGGATGTGTAGAAAATATAACTGGCATCTGATATTTTTCCGCTACTGTATTAATTGAATCTACCAGTATTTCGAAATTATTATCCAAATCAATATTTTCTTCTCTATGTGCACTGACAACAATGAAATTATTATCTTTTAACGATAAACGCTCAACAACATCACTCTGTTGAATTTTATTTTCATATTTATCTAAAACCTCTTTCAAGGGCGATCCTGTAACAAAAACATGATCTTTTCTAAAACCTTCACTCAAAAGATAACGTCTGCTGTTTTCTGTATAGGTAAGGTTTATATCACTTATATGATCTGATATTTTTCTGTTGATCTCTTCAGGGACATTTTGATCAAAACATCTGTTTCCTGCTTCCATATGAAAAATAGGAATTTTAAGCCTTTTTGCAGCAATTGTGCTTAATACACTATTAGTATCTCCTAAAACAAGTAGGGCATCTGGTTGCTCTTTTGATAAAATTTCATACGACTTCGAAATTACATTTCCTATTGTTTCTCCTAGGTGCTTCCCGGCAACATTTAGAAAATAATCAGGCTTGCGTAATTCTAAATCTTCAAAAAAGATTTCATTTAACTCATAGTCATAATTTTGTCCAGTATGTATTAATATATGTTCAAAATATTGATCACATTTTTTTATACATTCTGTTAATCTTATTATTTCCGGTCTTGTACCTAATATAGTAACTACTTTTATTTTTTTCATTTTATTAATGTTTCCATTTTTGAGAATCAAATTTATAATCATCTTTTATTTCTCCTAAGTTATAATCAGAGAAAACAACAAGTTTAGAATTAGGCTCTAATGCTTGTATAGATGTAGCATGTCCTTCTTCGATATATAAGGAATCCATAGATTTTCCTTTAAGTACAAAACTTTCAGATTCCAATTTATCTGAAGGAGTTTTAAAATCGTCTATTTTAACTACTTTTATTTCGAATAATCCATTTACGGCTACAAACCATCTTTTTTCGATTTGATGCCCTTGCCAAGCTCTACAAATTTCTTTATCAATATTTTCTATAACATACATTCTTTTCACAAGGTTAAGATCTAATAAATTATTAAAAGAAACTATTCCTCTATGATCTTCAAAGAATCCTCCTTGCAAAATTTTCATACGATATTATTGAAATAAGTCTAGTTTTTTTAACAGTTTTTTTACTCCTTCAACATCCTCCCTTTTTGTGTTATGAGAGTTGTAATCTTCTATGGAAGTTTCAATCTGATTACCTTCTGAAAAATATTTAGCATAATTCAAATCTCGATTATCGGCAGGAATTCTGTAAAATTCACCCATGTCTTCTGCTTTCATCATTTCTTCCCTTGTACAAAGTGTTTCATATAGTTTTTCACCATGTCTCGTTCCTATAATCTTTACAGCATTCTTTGCACTTTTTAATTCTAAAACAGCTTTCGCCAAGTTACCTATTGTAGCAGCCGGAGCTTTATTTACAAATAAGTCTCCTGGGTTTCCGTTTTCAAATGCAAATAAAACAAGTTCTACAGCTTCCTCCAGAGACATTAAAAAACGAGTCATATTAGGATCAGTGATTGTTATATCTTCATTATTTTCAATCTGATTTAAAAATAATGGAATTACAGATCCTCTTGAAGCCATAACATTTCCATAACGGGTTAAACAAACCACTGTATTTTTCAAATTTCTGGCTTCTGCAACAGCTACTTTCTCCATCATAGCCTTGGAAATCCCCATTGCATTAATAGGATAAGCTGCTTTATCAGTAGAAAGACAAATTACTTTTTGTACACCATTTGAAGCAGCTGCACGAATTACATTTTGTGTACCTTCAACATTAGTTTTAACAGCCTGCATCGGAAAAAATTCGCATGATGGAACCTGCTTCAAAGCTGCTGCATGAAAAACATAATCAACTCCCTTCATAGCATAGTCTACACTATTATAATCTCTCACATCTCCAATAAAATATTTAATTTTATTGTTTTTATAAAGATTACGCATATCATCCTGTTTTTTCTCATCGCGAGAAAAAATACGTATCTCTTTGAAATGATTTGTTTCCAAAAAACGATTTAATACTGCCGTACCGAAAGATCCTGTTCCTCCAGTAATTAATAGGACTTTATTTTTAATTGTATTCATTTATGTTAATAAACTTATTATATCATCTATCTTGTTGAATATTTTCTGTTCCGTATTAGGTAATGTGTTATTCATAGCAGTAAGTATTGCGTTCTCAATTGAATCTATATTTAAAGGATCAAAGAGTAAAGAAGGTTTACATACTGCGTGCATATAAGGTAAATTTGCACCAATTACTTTACAACCACCTTCTATAGCTTCAATAATACTTATACCAAAACTTTCTGTTATAGATGGATAAATTGTAAATTCAGCTTTAGCATATTCCAAACATAATTTTTCTTTAGACACAAATCCTAAGTTTTCTATAGGATAGCCTTTATTTATTAATATATTAATCTCTTCATATAATTTGATATAAGAACTATCAATAGTTACTACTAAACTAATACTTTTAGTTAAATCATAAGCTTTTTTAAATGCTTGTAGTAAACGTTTATGATTTTTATACTCTTCACCACTACTAACATAAATAAAACGATTTTTAATTTTATTTGTATTGGGATAATTTAATGGTTCGTAAAAAGGGTAAGGTAAAATTTTATTTTCTTCAAAACGAATTTCTTTTAAAAATTCCTGTTTTATAATATCAGATTGTACTATTACATAATCTGTATTTTTTACTATTATCTTTAAAAATAAAGATTTTAGTTTCAACATAATAAAATTCTTTAAAACTGTATGCTTTGGAATATTTATTAATAATCGGTTATGAAAATAGGTAAATACTGGTAAATTTAATTTAATCAATGGTGGTAAATTGCCAAAACACAAAAATATACCAAATTTATTATTATTATTTTTATAAAATTGATATCTCTTTACTAAAGAAGCTTTCATGTATACTTTACGATGTTCAGGAACATATTGAAAATCATTAGAACATCGAGAATCGAATATATAAAATACATTATCATATTTTTTTTCTAATTTTTTAACTAAATAATCAAGAAGAACCTTTCCTCCTCCGTTGTTAATATATAATGCATCAATTAATATCATCTTAAAATCTATCTTGTTTAAATTTTTATTGAAACTTACAAATACGACTACAAGTGCTGTTTAAAACAAAATTTACATCAAATCTTTTAATACTTTAAATATATCAATTTCATTATCTAGAATAAAACTAATTTATATGACCTTAATAAATTATGCAAAAAAATATTTTATCCTTAGCAAGCACCATAGTTATACAATCTTTTGCAATATTTATATTTTGAAATAAATTATAATAATGTATATTTAAATATCATAATTAATTACAAGTATTCAAACCATCATATTAAATATCCTATGGTATTAATTACTTTATCGTAAAAGTCCCTTAAAAATTTGATATGTAAAAAAAATAGAAAAAATATCCAAAAATAGCCAATCAATTCCAAAACTATTCAGCATTATCCAAAAAACATACAAAACAAATGCTCTCTTCAAATAAAACAAATAAATATTATCTTTTTTTAATCTTAAATAAATCCATTTAAAAATGAATCCGGTAAAAAATATTGGTATTAATGAAAACCATTTTCCAAATAGAGCATAAAACTCACCATACATAGTAAATTCATCCGATTGATAAGCTTCTGCAACTTTCGACTTTTTTGGTTCTCCTTCTTTATTATAAATAAATCTTAAAGCATTTGAAGTTTTAGGGGTATCAAAAACATCAAACCCAGGACTCAATACATTATCAATAGTACTTTTAAAATAAAATTGAGCATTAAAAACAGTTGAATATTCCTCATTATTATTAATTATCTCTGCACAATAGTCCAAAAAACCAATTCTGTCCCCAACTCCCATTAGTACTAAATCTATAGAATCTAAAAAATCAGACTCTATATCAAACTCTTTTATTACCTCAATCGTTTGCTCACCTACTGTACTTCTCTCTTCAACCCTTAGCCTTAAAAAGGTAGTAACTGAAAAAATTAAAATCATTAGTGGAGCCAAAAATAAAAAGAAGGATAAATATTTTCTTTTCACAACTAAATAATTTTTAATAGCCAATATAGAAAACAACAAAAAATTTAATAAAGTCAAAATTGCCGACCGACTACCAATCAAAGTTTGCAAAACCACAAATATAAGCACACCTAATATTATAAAAAGCTTTATGCTTTTGCTTAATTTATTTCTAAAAAGAAAGAAATAAACCAACACCATTAATAAAATTGTAGCTATATTTAAAAAAGTACCATTTAAAACATCAATTATCCCAGCAAGACTTCCTAACCCAATTTGTCTGTAAAAAGTAAAAAAATATCCTATTGCCAATAAGACAAGAATATTAGAACGATGTTTAGGTAAAAAATTTAGAATCTCGTTTTTAGATTGAAATTTTAAACAATTTATACTTAATCCCAAATAAAAAACACAGTTAGCAATTAAAATAAAAAATAGTGAATAATTTAAATCTTGAACAAAGAATGGATATCTTAAAAAGACTACCGAAAAAGAATATTCATGTAATGTATAAATCCTCAATAAAAAATAAAAAACCATTTGTAAACATAATAGTATCACAAACGGATCTCTTCTCTTCTTTTCAAAATACAAAAAAACACCAATTTGAAAAGATAAAAGCGTTCCTAAAAGAACAGTGTTAAAATTCACGTAAGTGGTATCTCCATCTTCTAAATATGAATACCACAACAAAAATAAAATACCAAAATTGAATAGCTTCAAAATTCTATTTAAATCTACAGTTTTATCAATTCCAATCATTATTAATATTTAATTGAAAAAAAACATAGCAAATAACCAACAATTGCTTTAAACTTGCTACGAACAAAACTTGTATTAAGTGACAGTAAGTAGTGTTTTTTAGCATCTGAAAAAAAAGAAAAATGATGATACATTCGAGCAGCATTAAAATTATAAAGCGCAGTTGCTACTCTTTGCTCTTCAATAGATAAATCAACTAAGTATTTATTCAATAACGACTTTGATCTTTCTATTTGCTTAAGCGAGTAAGAAGTATTTGCACCCATCCAATAACCACCCAAAGACTGTTTAATATATTTAAAACGATCTGTTACTTTTGCAGCCCTAATCCAATAATCATAATCTTCAACAGCAATTAGCATTTTATCCTCTGATATTTTCCCGATCCAATCAACTATTTCTTTTTTAATGATTACACTTGAATTTAGAACACCATTCCCCTTAATGAGCAAATTTTTATAAAAATTGCCTTCTAAATCTCTACCCTTCGCTATTTTATTTGATTTACCAAGAGAAGTATATATATCTAGATTATGATGAACTAAATCATAATCATTCAGATACGGTAAACAAACCTCCAACTTATTCGGATACCACCAATCATCTGAATCTAAAAAACATATCCAATTACCTTTAGCTACGGACAATCCTTTGTTTCTTGATACAGCAATTACCCCACCATTCGCATTATTTATAAGCCGAATACGAGGATCATTGTATCTTTCTACAACTTCAATAGTATTATCTTCAGAAAAATTATTAACAACAATTGCTTCCCAATTTTGGTAGGACTGACACAATAAGCTTTCTATGCACCTCCCGATAAGCTCCGCATGATTATAAGTCGGAATGACAATAGAAAAAAATGGAGTTGAATTATTCATTATTTTGTTCTAAATATTCAAAAAGGTTATTAATTCCGTCTTCAAGATTCCATTTAACCTCAAATCCTATACTGCGTACCAGACTATTATCTAATAAATATTTATTAATTTCTACATCTGATTCACGTTTTGCTGTTATAATAGGCAATTCAATGCCATACCTAACAAAAAAAACAGTTTTTATCTTTTGGGCAATTTCTATAATTGACATAGTTTTACCTGAATTTATATTATATATGAAATGATCTTCAGATGTCTCAATAATACACTGAACACCATTACAAACATCCCAACCGTGAATAAAATCACGCAAAGGAGATCCATCTGATTGCAAAACAATCTTATTTTCAATGTATGCCATTCTGCATAAATCATTAACCACCAACCACCAACAATTATTTTCTTCAAAAATTGGTGCTCCATAGCTATTTGAAAGACGAACAATCCTACAATCAACCGAAGAAACCCTATTGTAATGCTCACAAATAACTTCCCCTATATGATGCGTTAAGCCATAAGCGTTTTGAGTGTTCGTATCGTGAAATTCTGTTACTTTCTCATCTTTAAGAGCTCCATAAACCTGAGCTGTAGAAAAATATATAAATTTTTTCAGACCCTGTTTTGAAAAAACATCCAATAAAGACCAAACAGGAGCAATATTTATAGAGCTTACATAAGCAGGAGATCCGTTAGACTGATTATGATCTAATGATACCAAATGTACTATGACATCATATTTGTTCTTTGCGAGTTCAATAAGAAATTTTTCATCTCTGATATCACCTACAACAACATTATCCATTTTGGAAATCCAGCTTTTTTCTTTAGGGATATTAGAATAAAACAGCGGCGTAACCGAATATCCTTGCTCTGCAAGATGCAAACATAGACGAGCCCCTATATATCCACTCCCTCCTGTAACTAGTACCTTGTGCATTACCATTGATATACTATATCTGACAGGTCTTCTTTTCTCTCAATCTCATTTGGATCATGTTCAAGATTAGCCAAATTTAATAATAAATTATATTCAGAACCCACTCCGTGAAATGCCACCCATACACCGGGAGGTATCGTGATCCTTTGATAATTATTTTGACCTAATGTAATATCAAAGAAACTATTTCTAGTTGGACTTCCTTCTCTGTCATCAAAAATCACAAAACGTATTTCTCCTACAGGCACCACAAAATTAAGCGTCATTTCAAGATGTTTTTTCCATGGTTTTGTATCATTAAAATGAATGGTTGAAAAATAAGCTTCTCCAAAACCGGAATACCCCTCATCACTTTTTTTCATCGCGTGAAATACATTACCTTTTGGGTGATGAATTTGCTTTAAAGATGTTACTATAACTCCTTCTACTGTTATTTTGTCCATGCCAAGTTTTGATTAATAGCCAAATTTTCATAACCTTCAATTTGACTTTTAGTATATTCAAACATATCCGGTTTGTTTTTATAATACTCATAATACCAATCACTGGTATATTCTAATAGGGTTTTATAATTAAGCGTGGGCTTCCATTTAAAATGGAATAATGCCTTATCGCAGTTAAGCTTGAGTAAGCCAGCCTCATGAAACTTAATATCTCCGGTAATTTGGTAAGCCTCCTTAGAACTTTTAAAATGCCATCTCACACTCATATCTTCCAATATTTCCTGCACTGTATGGCTATACTCTGCTTGTGGCCCAAAATTAAAACTCTCTCCGTTTAGTGAATGGTTTTTATACAATTGCTCACCAAGCTGAAGGTAGCCACTTAATGGCTCAAGAACATGCTGCCAAGGTCTTGTTGCTTTAGGACTTCTTATCTCTACATATTTATCTTCACTCCATGAACGCATACAGTCAGGTACAATTCTGTCTAATGCCCAATCACCTCCACCAATTACATTACCGGCACGGGCTGTTACAATTTTCACAGGAAAGTCTTCCTTATTGAAAAATGAATGATAGTACGATTTAAAAATCACTTCTGCGGCACCTTTGCTCCCACTGTAAATATCTTTCCCTCCTACAGCATCAGTTTCCTTGTATCCATATATCCACTCAACGTTATCATAACATTTATCACTAGTTATTATTACTGCCGTACATGGTTTGGTATACTTTCTTAAAACCTCAAGAATATTAGCCGTACCCATCACGTTACTTGATATAGTATCAAGAGGTTCAGCATAAGAAAAAGAAACTATAGGCTGCGCAGCAAGGTGAAATACAAAATCAGGAGACACATTGTTAATTATCTCCTCCATTTTGTTATAATCACGAATGTCAGCCATATAATGCGTCATTTTATCTGCTAAAGCAAGCTCTTCAAACATAGAGGGTTTAGTTGGTATATCTTTAGATATACCGTAGACTTCTGCTCCTAAACTAATTAACCATGTACACAGCCACGAACCCTTAAAACCGGTGTTACCAGTAACAAGAACCTTTTTTCCTCTATATACGTCTCCAAACAATTGTTTATTTACCATTTTACCCAAGGTGCTTTATCGTTATTATATAATTCATTCAATAGGCTATATTCTCTTGAGGTATCCATCGGTTGCCAAAAGCCGTCGTGTTCAAACATTTTTAACTCTTCTAATTCAACTAATTTTTTCATTGGTTCCTGTTCTAAAACCAAATCTTCGTCATCACTTAGAATATCTAAGAATTCTTTATTACATACAAAATAACCTCCATTTATTCGTCCACCGCTTGCCTGAGGTTTTTCATTAAAACCGGTTACAGTACCGTCCTCATCAAGACCAAGCTCTCCAAAACGTCCCGGTGGCCTAACACCTGTGAGGGTAACCATTTTCCCGTGTGATTTATGGAAAGCTACTAATGCATCAATATCAATATCTCCAACACCATCTCCGTAAGTTAACATAAATATAGGATCATCTCCTATGTACTTTTTAATTCTCCTTACACGAGCACCTGTCATTGCTTTGATTCCTGTTTCAGCAAGAGTTATCTGCCAACCATCTTCGTCGTGGTTTGTTTCAGAAATTATTTGTTCTGATTTTTTACCTAACTTTATGGTAACATCTGCACTTCTAAGCTCATAATTAATAAAAAAGTCCTTAATTACATCGCTTTTATATCCCATACACAATACAAAATCGGTATAGTCAAAAGTTGCATAGGTCTTCATAATATGCCAAATTATAGGCTTCCCTCCAATGGGAATCATTGGTTTGGGTATGTCATCAGCGACATCACGAATTCTTGTTCCGTATCCTCCGCACAATATTACTACTTTCATAATTAGTTTTATTTGTTATTTTTAAGTTTAACTAAGTATAGATTTCCTTGAATTTTCCCAAAATATCGTTTGTTGAATAGCCTCTTTAAGTTCTGTAAATTTGAAATTAACAAACGATTGCATCAAAGATATGTCTAGACAAAAATCTTTAACATCTGTTGTTTTAGATTCGACATAATCAACCTTTACATCAGGCAAATATATCCTAATCGTATTTAGTATGCAATTAAGTTGATAAGATTCACCTGAACCAACATTCAATATTTTATTTACAACCTCTTGTTTTAAAAGCAGAAAAATAATTTTAACCAAATCATCAACGAATAAATAATCCTTAGACTGTGTACCGTCTCCCCAAACCTCTAAAGTTTCTCCCTGTAATGCTCTTCTAATAGCAATATTCACTACCCCTTGTTTTTCAGAAGTATGAAACCTGCCAAATGGATTAGAAATCCTTAAAATCAAATAATTAATTCCATATTGCTTCTGATACAGTCGTAGATAATTCTCAATAGTAAGTTTGACAACTCCATAAGAACTCAAAGGATTACAGATATCATTCTCCGAAATCTTCTCCAAATTTTTCTCCCCGTATACAGCTCCTCCTGAAGACAAATACAGAATAGATTTACAGCTGAAATCTCTCATTACATCTAATAACCCAATTGTTGCAATTAAATTACCATTGATATCGCTTAGAATATTGTTACCAGACGTTAAAGGTGTTGTTGAAGTAGCACAATGAAATACTTTTGTAAAATTCCATTTTGAGAATAAACGTATTAATACACTTTTATCGGCATAATCTCCCGTCACATATTCTATAGATTCATCAATCTCCCTTTGAAAATTCCTAGATAAAACAACTATCTTATAGTTAGAATATTCTTTATTTTTTAGGACATAGTCAATTATATTCCTACCTATGAAGCCTGTACCTCCAAGTAATAAAACGGTTTCTTTAACTTGCATAAATTTGTTCATAAATTTGCTTCAATTTTAAGCCATACATCTCCGGACTATAATTTATATAACTTTTTTTAGCATTTATACCCAACACTATTCTTAAGTCTTCATCATTATACAAACGGTATATTTCATTTGCCAAATTATCAGTAAACGTTTCTAAATCATTTTGTATCAAAATGCCATTCGAATTCGGTTCTATTGCCTGGGAAATACCTGCAAAATCAGTTGCTATAATTGGCTTCCCATATCCTAAGGCCGACAACAAAACTAATGGCATATCTTCATCCCGTATGGAAGGCAATACAAATAGGTCGGAAGCAGAAATATAATCTTCACTATTTTTCTTATATCCTAAAATAAAAACATTTGAACTTAATCCAAGATCTTTAATATAATTTTTCAAAAAATTTTCTTGTTCCCCATTACCCACAAAAGCACAAAACACTTTTTCTTTTGAAAGTAACTGTTTTTTATATAAAGCAGACAAAGCATCTATCAAATACCTCTGTCCTTTTCTTTCGGACAAAAAAGCAACTTCAACAATTAAAAAACTATCCGGTGGAATATTAAGTTCTTCAAAAATCTGTTCTCTATTTAATTTAACTTTAGGCAATGGAACACAATTATTAACAACCATTATTTTATTGGAATTAAAATTCCTTTTTTCTACCAGCTGTTGCTTTGCTTTGTGAGAGGCATTTATAAAACAATTAACATTTTTATTAATGAACTTGTCGTAAATTCTTTCAAAATAACCTTTACATTCACGAGCTTGATTATTAACTTGATAAACTACCTTAGCTTTACCGGTTAAAAAATTAGCCACAACCAAAACATTACAAGTTTTTGCAGCAGGATAACCACCATTGTTAATGTGAATTAAATCCGGTTTTGTCTTCACCAACAAATTCATTAAGCCTAATAAATTCCATATAAAATAAATCCCTAATTTTTCGACAAGAAAAAAAGGAACTTTCAAGAGTTTTTTTAATAATAAGGGTATTGAAAGTTGATTAATTTGGTGAAACAAGGTATCATTTGCCAAAAGAATCAAAGGATAATTCCCTTCTCTATTCAACAAATTTTCATTATCAAGCCCAGTATCATATTCTTTATGTTTCCTGTAACTATATTGAAGAATGAAATTTTCATTTAAAATTTCATTCTTAAGCAAAAAAGCCATTAATTTTTCGCTACCTCCGTATATGTAACAATCACTAAAGATTAGTATTTTTTGTCTTTCCATAAGTTAAAAACTAATTAGATTTAAATAGTCCCAAAGTTTTAGTCATTTGCTGTCTCCATTTTTCTGATGCAAAATATTGTATTACAAAAGAAATGACAATCAATCCTCCCATGACTACTGCAACTATCACTAAATTTATTTTCGATTGTTCCAAAGGCAAATAGTCTCTTACCAAAAATGAACCAAAAATTAAAAACAATAAGGGAAAAAACATCGGCAAAAAAATCTTTCCTACCGAATCTAGAAAAGTCAATTTCAAATAATCAATCATCAGCTTGTATAATACAAAAGCAGAAAATACAAATGCTAATAATTTAAAAACCGCAAACGAATTTACTCCCCAAATATTGATGGTAAATATGATACCAGTCCAAAATACAAAAGGCAGGAGCGTATTAATAAAATATAATGTTCTTTGACGTTCTTTAGCTATTAACATAAAGTTAGTTGGATAAGTAACAAAGGCAAAAATATTGCAAAAAACCAAAAATTGTATTACAATAACTGATTCCGAATAATTAGGCCCAACCCATGAAAAAACAATTGGGCGTGCCAGAATAGCAATAGTAATTATTGGAAATACGATAATTGGTGCCAAAATAGAAACGACTTGCAAATAAAAGGACTTTAAACCCTCTTCATCTCCATTACCAATAAAATGATTAAATCGAACACTGAAAGGAGAAAACAGAATACCAAGAATACTTCTAAAAAAGGAAAGAACTGTCAATCCTATAGCATAAACAGCAACTTGATTGGCTCCTAGTAACTTACCAATAGCTATTGAATCAAGCTCATAATATAGTATCCAAGAAATAGTGATAAACAAACTGGTAAATGCCAAAGATTTGGTCTTATCAAACACATCTTTATTAAAACAAACAGCAAGAAACAACGCTCTAAAATCATAATCATATCTTTTTCGTGCAATTATCAAACTGACTAATGCTGCTAATAAATTAACAATCTGCGTAAAAAGAAAATAACCTACTATATCATATTGTCCCTCCCTGAAAAACCACAAAACCGAAAGTATCTTGAATATACTCCCAAAGATATTGGTTCGTTGCACTATAAAATCTTCCATTCGAATCCCAAATATCATCTGTAACAAGCGTTGTAACAAAGTGGTAGGTGTAAAAACCGCCAGAATCAATAATAAGGATGATGCTACATATTCCTGTTGAGCCGACTTGATTCCTTTAACCAATAATTCAGGTTGTATACTTAAAATAAAAAAGCCAATCGAAAATAAGAGTAAAAAAACCAATAATATAAAATTGGTAAATCCTATTACTTTCATCTCTTCCTCCTTATCACCTTTTGCAAAATATTCGGCTGCATATTTTTGTCCCGCTCCCATAAATCCTAAATCGGCATAGACAAGAAAAATTGAAAAAGAAATACATACAGAATAAATCCCATAGGTAATTGGGTCTGAAGTAAGATAAGGCAGTACTACAAACATGGAAAGGAAATTCAACACAAGTGAAACTCCCTGCCAGAGATATATTTTAAGATAATTTTTTGTATAAGATTGTTGCATTAAAGACTTAATATTGATTGAGTAAAGACTTCCGAAGAAATCATATCTTGGCTTTTTAAGGAAGTTAAATATTTATAGGCGTATTCTGAATATTTAATAGTATTAGGTTCCCTCAAAACTATTTCAGAAGAAACATTATCATCAATATTTATTAAATGAGTATCTAGAATTTTTGAAAAATGATTTATAAAATTATAATAATTAGGCATTACTTCTTTAATTGAATTCGAAGTCAATGTTAAAATTGGCTTTTTGTTTAATACTGCAAAACTTATCGAACTTGAACAATGGGCTATTACAAACTCTGAATACCTGCTCAATTCGGCTGATTTATTAAAAAAGACTTTACGTTTATTAAAAAAATCCTTTTCCCTATACTTATCTGCTTTAGGATGTGCGGCAATAATAACCTCTACATTAAGTTTATTTTCTACTAAATTGAAAAAACGATTCAAATTATCATAATACTCATTTGGTTCGATTGTTCTAATTTTTAACATCTCGAAATCTGGATGAAAAGGAAAATACTCATCTAAAAAAACACAATATTTATTTACCATTAAATTTTTTGAATTTTTAGTTTTTACATATTTATCATAATCAAAAGAATTCACATCAATAATTTTCGATTTTTCATTTTCGATATCACTACCAACACCTATTGTCTGAATACCTTTTTCACCAGCTCGAAATACAAGTGAATAAGGTTTAACTATACCCTTTTTCTTTAAAAAATAAGCATATTTATTTTTGACATATCCAAATAGCAAATTTAGATCGAAAGCCTTCTTTAATTTAAAAATAAAATTCTCAACATGTGAGGTAGATGTCGCAAAAGGTAATGCTCCTCTGGCAAAAAAAGATGTTTTGCATTTGTATTTTGATAATAATCTATAAAGAGTAAGCACTCTATATTCGAACGTTATATTACTCAAAAACAAAGTATTTAATTTGTCCTGCTGCTTTATCAAATCTTCTAGTATAGAAAATGAATTTATTTTAACTATAAAGTCATCCTCCAACTGATCATTAAAAAGATCTTTAAAATATACCTCCGACAAATCCCAATACTCAATTTTAATACCTTTCTCTTTTAAATTTTTAAAATAAAAATCTTCTTTAACCTTTTCAGTTAATGGCTGGTAACCTATATATACTACTTTGTTAATCATGTTAAATTACATTACTTTAATGTAGATCTATATTATACTCCACCCTCCATCTACAACCAAATTATGTCCCGTCACATATGAAGCTTCATCTGTCAAAAGATAATAAACAGCTGCAACAATATCTTTTGGGCTTCCCATTTTTTTCATTGGCACTTTTTTATTGTAATTATTAACGAATGATTCCGGTTGATTGTCAAAGATCCCCCCAGGAGAAACTGTGTTTACTCTAATTTGATACTCACCATAGTACGAAGCTAAATATCTGGTAAAATTGTTTAAACCTCCTTTGATAGCAGAATAAGCCGCAGGCATGGTCATCTCTGTACCCTCATATACTGTGAAATCTGGTCCGACTAATCCGTAAATAGATGACATATTAATCAGCGAACCTGAACCTTGCTTCTTCATTTGCTCCAAAACAACTTGGCAACACAAAAAATAACCATTCAAGTGCATATCTACATTTTTACGCCATGATTCAAGTGGTATGTTTTCAAATTTATTCCCCCAATCTTTTGTTCTCGGATAAGCATTATTAACCCAGCCATCTATTCTATTATATTTCTCAACTATAGTTGCAATCCCTTCCATTACTGAATTTTCATCAGTAATATTAATTATAAAATCATCTTCATTTTTTTCTTCAAAATAAATATCGGCAGCAACAACTGTTGCTCCCTGTTCTCGAAATGTAGAAACCATCTGTTTTCCTAATAATCCATTTCCTCCTGTTACTACTATTACTTTATCTTTTATTGAAAACATGGTAATTTTATTTTTTAACTGTAAAACTCTTTATAAAGATCTTCCTGTCTATCTTTTTTGATTGGGAAATTTTTTCTGTATTGGATTGCCTGCTCAAGATCCAGATCAAATATTTTAATAGTATTTGAAACCGCAAACGAATCTAATTTATCTCCTATAGGTGAAAAAACACAAGAACTTTCTTCATATTCTAAACCGTTCCCATCAATACCGGTACGGTTCACACCAATCATAAAGCTTTGGTTTTCTATTGCTCTAGCATTCAACAGAGTTCTCCAATGGGTGACTCTTGTCTTCGGCCAGTTCGCTATATTGATCAAAATCAAGTTCTCTTTCGATAATTCCTGATAAAGCTCAGGAAATCTTAAATCAAAACATATACTTAATCCCCACCCTCCCTTCCAAGAAAGGCTTTTAACTTCATTACTGCCGGATATTAATTCATCTTCGCCATTATACGAAAAAAGATGTATTTTTTCATAATTCCCTTCTATTTCTCCCTTGGTGTTTACTGCAATGCAGCTGTTATATTTTTTATCTCCTTTAGAAATCAACAGCCCAAATACAATGTTTACCTGATTTTTTTTTGCTAGTTTTTGAATCGCCCTAATTGAATTCGAATTCTCGAAATCTTCAGCTAAAACCAAATTAGAAACTGAAAAACCTGTTAATGACATTTCAGGAAAAATTACATATTCTGCTTTTTGGTGTAATGATTGAACTATACGTTCAATTTCTTCCAAATTTGCTTTTTTATCTTCCCAAACCGAATTTAAAGAAACGACAGCTACCTTCATTAATTATATTTTCTGAATACCGGTTTAATAATATGCGATTTTAAATGTCCATCCAAACCATTCTCCAATGCTTTTTGATAGATCGTTAAAGCACGCTTAGCTGCTGATAGTGTCATATCCAATTCGGTATCCTTATGAGAATAAGAAACAGCTATATAAGGCATCATTATATTTTTCTCTAACATTTCCTGAGCAAATAAAGTACGCATCGCTAAAGACACATTACCTGTTTTATCTTTTGCAACATAATTTGGAGAACAAGCATAACCTTCTACATAAAATTGATCCTGTATTCCCAATTCCTTAGAAATTTCATTTATACCATTAACCAATTTAGTTCCATAATTCCAAAAATGTTCAACTACCTGATCCCTCTTCAAGATTTCCATAGTTTTTATAAAAGCTCCAAGTGCACTCATTTCTGCACCGTGAGTTGTAGAAGTTAGGAATATTCTTTCTTTTCCTTCTTCTAATATACCACCAATCTGCATGATTTCTCTTTTTCCTGCTAAGGCAGCAACTGCAAAACCATTGGCCATAGCCTTACCAAATGTACATAAATCCGGTTCAATTCCATAATAGGTTTGAGCCCCCTGTAAATGCCATCTAAAACCGGTAATCATTTCATCAATAATAAATACGGCACCATTTGCTCTACACAAATCCTGAACTTCATGTAAAAAATTAGCTTTTGGCTCTACTGTTGTTGTTGCTTCCATTATTACCGCAGCGATTTGATCAGGATATTTTTCAAAAAGCGCTTTTAAAGAGGCAATATCATTATAATTGAACTTTAAAGTGAACTGACTAGCTTCATCAACAGTACCACGGCTAATAACCGTCGAACCAATAAACCAATCATCATATGAGAAAAAAGGTTGTTCAACCGGAATAGCAATAAATTTCTTGCCGGTATACGCCCTTGCAAGCTTAACAGCAGCAGTCGTTACTGTAGAGCCGTGTTTTGCAAATTTAACCATGTCTACAGACGGGATTAATTCACATAATAATTCTGCGGCTTTCAATTCCGTTAAAGATGCCCTTGTAAGGTTATTTCCTTTTAAGATTTCTTCATAGCATGCATCTCCTATTTCTTTATTACCATACCCGATATTTACAGAACGTAATCCCATTCCGTAATCCAAATATTTTTTTCCATCCGGAGAATAAACATAAGCTCCTTCTCCTCTTTCTAAAATTGAAGGTGCATTAGACGGAAATTGATCGTCACCTCTTGAATAAGTATGTGCCCCACCGGGAATAATCTTGTGTAGTCTTTGTGAATAAGTTTCTTCCATTTAAAAAAAAATTAATTTTCCTCTTGTTTTTGTTTATTAAAATTTGACCAATAAATATCATCAAGATGATCATTTATTTGATTCCAATTGTTGGTTATGATAGATCCAATTAAAGCGTCATCCGACACATCTAAAACATCAATACTAGATATTACTTTTTTGAAAAAAACAGCATCAGGCTCATAATCCAAGGTCATTCTTATATTTTCAGTACTTTTCTCATCTTTCAATTGGATAACTTCAATATGGCTTTTATCAAAAATTTTTCCCCAACCCGTTTCAAGCTTATTAAATTCATTTCCAAGTAAAGATTCTTCCAAAAACTCTTTACTATAGCCTGTACTATTCATTCCTAAAGGTAATCCTAAAGTCTGTACCATTTTCGACCCACTTAATAATTTATCTAAGACTATTTTAGAAGCTTCAGTAGAACATAAAATATCATCCCCGTCGATAGAAATTATATAATCGATGTCATTATCAATTGCACATTTCAAATGACGTAAAGGAATATTTTCATCAGATCCATAATATACTTCTGCTTCACTTTTATCAAAAATAGACTCGAATTTTTTGTTTTCAATTTTTGTGGAAGTAGTAATGAATATTTTCAAATCATTTCTTTCAATATTTGCTTTAAACGCAATTAAAAAGCGTTGAACAAGCCATTTTATGAATGGTTTGCCATTTACTTCAATTAAATGCTTTTCACTCAATCTGGATGACCCTAATCTAGCTGTGATAAAAACTCCAATCATTACAATTTTTCAATAACATCATTATTATCTGAACTTTCAACAGCATACAACACTTTTAAAACCTGATGATCATGTTCTAAATTATTAGGAAAAGGCCTCTCATTATTGGCAGCCATTAAAAAAGCTTTCATTTCATCAATATACATTTGTTCAGTGATATTTTTGTTATAACCATTTTGAGCGGCAATTGTCTCGTACTTTATTTCTTTCCAGTCATTTACTTCAGGATCATAAACTTTTATCATATTATCATCCCAATTCCAGTAAAGTTGTTTTTTATCTCCGTTAATTACCAAACGTCGAGTTGCATGCCTTGAGACAACATCAACTGATAAATTAAATATCGACTGACCATAATCCATCAATAAATTATAGGTATCATCAATATCATTGGCGCCTTCAATTTGAATTGCATTTTTATATAACCCTACAACTCTCTTCGGGAATCCCAATACTAAAGTAATCCAAGTTAGTTCAAAAGGAACAATCTCTCTACCTCCTCCTGTTTCTTTTTTTGAAACGTAATATTCACTTACATCTTCATAAGTATGCCAATCAGGTAAATATTGCCCTGAATGATATAAAAAATTAGAAATTTTACCTAGTTCATTATTTTGGACTATTTCCGCTATTTTTTTTATTGCCGGGTGAAAAAACAAGGTGCACGAAGGCGCTAAGCACACATTTTTTTCTTTGGCATCTCTAATCATTTGGTCAAAATCGGTATCAACTACACTAGCTTCAATAAAAGTCGAAATACCCAATTCTATAGCCTTCTTCATATAGATATGGTGAATAGCAGGAGGTAATGAAATAACAAACGCATCAAATATGTAATTTGTAATAGCTTCATCGAAACTACTAACAGTTTTAATTTGATACTTTTCTCTCGTTTCTTGCCTTCTATCTTCTCTGTTATCCAGCCCTATAATATTTTTAATCCCAAGAGCCTGTAAATTTCTAATTCTCCTTTTACCCATTGAACCTAGTCCAATTACAAGTATAAAATTTTTCATTATTTAAATTTTTTATAATTTATATCATTTTGCGCTTTCTCTAAGTCTTCATACTTATAAATATCTAACTAACAAATGAGTAAGACATTACTTTTAAATCACTCATTGTCAATATTTATATTAGATCGGTTCATTAAAAAAAATCTTGAGATATACCTTGAACTCTTCATAATTTAATATGTTTAATATCTTCCTGAGCTTTCTTAAAATCTTCGTGCTTACCCACATCAAGCCAATAACCGTTAATAGGATAAGTTACTAATTTTAAGTTCATTTCCAGTACACGCTCCATTAAATCTGTAATATCATAAAACTGATTTTCTGGTATCATTTTTAAAATTTCTTTTTTAATAATATAAATACCTGCATTTGAATAATAAGTATATCTTGGTTTCTCTTTCAATGATTTTACTTCCACACCATCTCCAACCTCTAATACTGCGTAAGGTACATCAACGTGGTAAGACGTAGCAGCAACAGCCATATCGGCATTTGATTCCTTATATATTTTAAAGAAATCTGCAAAATCAATATTGGTTAATAAATCGCTGTTCATCACGATGATATCATCATTATAAAAGTTTTCAACCAATAGTACGGAGCCAATTGTACCTAAAGGTTTATCTTCTTTTACATATTTAATTTCAATGCCTTTTTGGGTTCCGTCTTTGAAGTAATCAATCAGCTGCTCTCCTAAATAATTGATGCTTAAATTAATTGTTTTAATTCCAAAATTAATCAAGCGGTCAATATTGTATTCAATTATGGGCTTATCACCTACTTTTAAAAGTGGTTTTGGTGTATTTTCAGTTAACGGTCTCAATCGCTTTCCTTTACCACCCGCCATTAAAACAGCATCGGCTGGAATCAATGTTTTTCTTATACTAAAATCTAGAATATCAACAATCACTTTATCATCATTAACGATGGGAATAATTTTTAATAAATCTTTTCTAAATCTTTCCAGCTGATTAAGATCGTATTCATTATGTTTAATAGAAATTGGCGATGATTGAACAAAATCTAACAACTTATTGTCAAAACCAAATCCTTTTATAAAACCTCTACGTAAATCTCCATCAGTTAAAGAACCTAAAAGTTTTCTTTCCTCATCAACCACAAAAAGAATAGAAGAAGGGGCTATTTCATCCAATTTGATGAGAGCATCTCTTACCGATTGCCCAAAATAAATAATATGTTTTTCAACTATATTCATGATAAATTATAAAAAGATTTATTAGTTTTAATGGTTTTGAATTCAAGAATTTTATTTAAAATTTCCTGAGCAGCTCCACCATTATCGTATGGATTTTTCACCTCAGAAAATTGATTTTCTGTGATTAATTTTCTGGCCAATTCGAATCCTGATGATATACCTTCTTCAGAGTTATTTACATTAATGATACTAGACGCCTGTGCTCTTCCTTTTTGTCTGTTACCGATATTAATAGTTGCTGTATGTAACGAAGGTGCTTCCAAAATACCGCTGGAACTATTGCCAACAATTGCATCGCAAATTTTCACAACAGATAAAAATCTTAAGGTTCCTAATGAACTAAAAGCTTTTGCTATATTTGGGTGTTTTTTAACAAAATCATCAATCATTTGATTAATAATCCGTCCATCCGTATCTGCATTAGCTTTAGTAAAAATAAAAAAACTATCTTCCTCTTTTTCAATAACATTCAATAAATTTTGAAACTGCTCTGCTGAAGATAAACTACCTAAAGTTTCAGGATGAAAAGTGATCTGGTAATTATATTTTTTAAATTTAATATCTAAATCTGCTTCTAATTCTTCTTTTGAAAGTAATTTCAAATCACGGATATTATCTAAACCTATCGCTCCTACATTAAAAACATTTTGAGGGTTTTCACCCATTTGGATAACTCTATTTCTATATTCATCAGTTGATGTAAAATGAAGATGGCTCATTTTGGTAATAGAATGCCTGATTGCGTCATCATACGCTCCTTCTGTTATTTCTCCCCCATGCAAATGCGCTATAGGGATTTTGAAAATTGTAACAGCAGAAGCAATAGAGAGCATTTCGTATCGGTCTCCTAAAATAACAATTAAATCGGGTTTAAGCCTTGGTAAGGCATCTGCCATCCCCATCATTGCCATTCCCATCGTTTTCACAATACTTGCGGATGTATCGGATGACAAAAGTATTTCTACCTTTTCATCGATTACAAAACCGTCATTTTCTATATTTTTATAAGTCAATCCGAATTCCGGTGATAAATGTGCACCTGTTACAATAATTTGTAACTGCAGTTGGTCTGAATCTTTGATAAGCTTCATTAATGGTTTCAGTAAACCATATTCTGCACGCGTAGCTGTTATTACACAAACTTTTTTCATATTTCAATTAAATCGTCTGTTAAATAATCTTTTAATGCCACTTTTCCAATTACTTGATCCCATTTCATCGGCGAAATTCCTGTTCCGGGTCTTTTAATCGTTAAATTTTTTTCCGTAAAAATTTCTCCTTTTGAAATTGACTTAGAAGCTACAATACTTTTACGTGCTATTTCTATATTTTTTATTTCCGAAGCACTCGGTTTTTTAAGACCATCTCCAGAAATAGCTTGTTCTATATTGCGAATAGCTTTTACCATTTCTTTCAATTGAAGAGGTTCCAAAGATGCAGCATGATCCGGACCTTCCATTGAATTATCTAAAGTAAAATGCTTTTCAATTACTGAAGCACCTAAAGCAACTGCTGCAATCGGAACTTCCATTCCCAAAGTATGGTCTGAATACCCGACTTCTGTACCAAATTTGTGCTGAATGGAAAGCATTGCTTTTAAATTCACATCATTCATCGGAGTTGGGTATTCTGTGTTACAGTGAAGAATAGTAATATCATCTTTTGATATTTTCTCTGATAAGAAAACATTGATAGCAGCTTCGATATCTTCCATCGTGCACATTCCCGTAGAAAGAATCACTTTTTTAAAAAGTTGAGCTGCTTTTCTTAAATAAGGCAGATTGGTAATTTCTCCCGAAGGGATTTTAACTAAATCTAAACCAATCTCTTTTAAATATTCTAAAGAATCTAAATCAAAAGCAGTTGAAAAGAATTGTATATTCTTCTGTTGACAGTAATCAATTAATAATTTATGGCTTTCGTGAGAGAGTTCCAATTTCTTCAACATTTCATATTGCGAATCTGTCGAATTTCCTGTATTTTGAATTTGATAATCTGCTTTTTTGGCAGATTTGGAAACTAAACTTTCAGATTTAAAAGTCTGAAATTTCACATAATCAACACCGGAATCTACTGCCGCATCAATCAGTTTAAAAGCATTATCTAAATCTCCATTATGATTAACACCGGCTTCGGCGATAATTAAAACTTTATTCATCTATTTAAGTTTTTTTGCAGGATTTCCTGCCCAAATTTCATTGTCAGGAATATCCTTAATGACTACACTTCCCGCTCCAACAGTCACTGCATCCCCAATTTTAACACCTTGTTTTACAACAGAATTGGCTCCAATAAAAGAATTTTCGCCAACATGTACATTTCCTGCCAAAACAGCTCCCGGTGCAATGTGTACTCCACTTTCAATGACACATTCGTGTTCTACTATACATCCGGTATTTAAAATACAATTGTCTAAAATTTTTGCAAAAGCATTAATCGTAACATTTGCAGCTATGAAATTTCCAACTCCAAATATCGCATAATTACTTATTATTGACGACGGATGAACAACATTTAATACTATCTTTTTTTTTGATAAAATTAAATTTGCCACTTTCTGGCGTATTTTGTTATCTCCTATTCCCAAGATAAATTCATCGGCACAGTTCCAATCAAAAGAATCACTTCCTTCATTTCCTAAATAATCAATCTCAAAAGGATTGAAAGAAGCCCGTTTTTTTTCACAGTAATATTTTACATTCATATTCATTTCTTTTGCTGCATCTAAAACAACAAAAGAATGTCCTGAATATCCTATTATTACTATGTTTTTTTTATCTGGCACTACTTGGAATATTTACAATTCTTTCTTCTAAAAATTCAGCATTTCTTTGTGCATCACGCTGGCAATGTGCATACATCGGCAAACGATACATTAAATTCCAAATCGGGCGTGTCATTACCCCTTGATCATTTGTATTTTTTAAAAACTCCTCTCTTTCGGATTTATTATTCAGCTCAACACACATCAGCCAATAATTGGCTTTTGTATTAGCTGTTTCTTGTCTGAATTTAATTCCTGATTTGTTAAAAAACTCAGCGTACTTATTTGCTAAGATTCTTTTATCTTCAAGAAAATCATTTAGAGATTCCAATTGTGCGCAAGCCAAAGCTGCATTCAAATTGGGCATTCTGAAATTATACCCCAATTCATCATGGAAAAATTCATAAGGGTGTGGCCGTTTTGCAGTCGTGGTTAAGTATTTTGCCTGAGTCCCTAATTCAATATTATTTGTAACAATGGCACCGCCGCCGCCACTCGTTACCACTTTATTTCCATTAAATGAAAAACCACTGATTAAACCGATGGTTCCTGTATGTTTTCCTTTGTAAAAACTTCCTAAAGATTCTGCCGCATCTTCTACCAGAGGTATTTGCCATTTATTGCAAACCATCATTAATTCATCTAAATGAACCGGAAAACCGAAAGTATGCATGGGCATACATGCCGCAATTCTTCGATCGGTAGATTTGTTATAACAACCATCTTCACGAAGTTCTCCAAATTCTTCTAAAAAATCTTCGAGTGCTTTAGGAGAAAGTCCCATTGTATCAAGATCTACATCAATAAAAACGGGAATTGCATTATTATAGGTGATTGCATTAGCCGTTGCTATAAAAGTTAGTGCCTGTGTTATGACTTCTTCGTCTTTTTTTACCCCTGCCAATCTCAAAGCAACCTGTAATGATGCTGAACCATTCACTACTGCAATAGATTTTGATGCACCTGTGATATCCTGCATCATATTTTCAAACTGATCCACAAAAGCTCCTACGGAAGACACAAATGTAGAATCTATAGTTTGTTCAAGGTATTTTTTTTCATTACCCCTAAACCTGGGTTCGTGAAGAGGAATAAATTTATCTGAATTAAAATGTTCTCTTACAAAAGAGACCATGTTTTGAATATTTTCCATCATTTACATTTTAGAATCTAAATATTTACCCGTCTCCTTATGTCCGAAATCAGGAATCATCGTAAAGAATAAATCTACAATTTCTTCCTTATTCCATTCACAGGCTGCTTTTAATTCATTGATTTTAGCTTCAAATAAATTAAGTTTTTCTTCTTCGATATTTAGTTCGTTTTTAATTACTCCTAAATTTTCGAAACGATCCATATCCAAAGTTTCTTTATCGGTAAAGAACTCTTCGAAATCTTTTTCGCCGGTAGTATCACTTGATGTAAATAAACAAGGCCATTTCCCTTCTTGTGGTAAAGTTTCGATTAAAGTTCTTGCTTCGTCTTCATCTTTACATAAATAAGGTTCGTACCCGATTTCTGCAAGATATTTTACTGCGATTTCTGCGAAAGTAATCAGGTGCAAATTTTCGCTTAATTTCGGAAAAAAAATATCTCTGTTTTCTCCAAAAATACAAGACATTAAACAAAGTTCTCCTGACTCTTTCGGAATGACGAAATAACGCTTTATATCATTGGGAGCCACAATTGGCTGTTTTTTTTCGATTCTTTTATTAAATCCATGTAATAAGGATCCATCTGAAAAGGCCACATTTGCAAAACGCGCTGTAGAAATTGTGATTTCTTTGCTTTTTCTCATTAAAAACATTTCCATAATACGTTTCGACGCACCCATCATATTAACCGGATTGGCAGCTTTATCCGTAGAAACACAAAAATATTTTTTTACTCCTTTATCAATAGATTGTTGCAGTGTTTTATCTGTATTAAAAACATTTACATCAATCATTCTCATAAGAGTATATGCGTCTTTTTCACTTCTTACGTGTTTCAGTGCAGACAAATTTAGTACATAATCATAATCTCCGTCTGCTTTCCAAAAAGCATCATATTCAACAGAACCAATATCTAGAGCAAAGGTTTGAAAATCACCATCAATATAACCGAAAGAACTGCGAATATCACGAACCAACTCCACCATATTGTTTTCACTAATATCAACAACGTGAAGCTTTCTTGGGTTTCGTTTAAAAATTTCTTTTGTTGTGGCCGATCCTATGGAGCCCGCTCCTCCAATTACTAAAAATTTTGAGTTTGAGACTATATGAAATAATTCTTTCTCATGATTTTTAATATCATTAGAAAACAATTCACTTGTTCGTCCTATTAAACTTAAAATATTCATACTTTTTAATAACTAAAATTTTATTAATTGGTTTAATTTTTTATAATCTCTTGTCTATCATTTCTTTTAAGAATACTCCTTTCACATCATACACCACATTTTTCTCTTTCAAATAAGAGTTAAGATCAAGACTTAGAAACTCCTGATGTGCCACGGTAAGTATAATAACATCAAACTTTTGAGATTCTTCATTAGGATGAGAATGGCTTGGCGAAAGTTCGGATAGACAAACTATACCATATTCATCCATTACCTCTTCTGCATTTGCCCAAGGATCATACGTTATTACCTCTACCCCATATTCTTCCAGATTGGTAATTACGTCTATCGCCTTTGAGTTTCTGATATCTGGGCAATTTTCTTTAAACGTGATTCCTAAGTTCAGTACTTTGGCTCCTTTAATGGGAATATTTTTCTGAATCATTAATTTAATGACTTGAGAAGCGACAAAAGCCCCCATTGAATCATTAAGTCTTCTTGCACTTAATATTAATTCCGAATAATATCCTATCTCCTGAGCTTTTTGGGCGAGATAAAAGGGATCTACTCCAATGCAGTGTCCGCCAACCAATCCCGGTTTAAAATTCAGAAAATTCCATTTGGTTCCTGCAGCTTCCAATACATCATGTGTATCGATATCCATCAATGAGAAAATCTTTGCCAACTCATTCATAAAAGCAATATTAACATCACGTTGGGAGTTCTCAATTACTTTTGAGGCTTCCGCTACTTTGATAGTGGGTGCCAAATGAGTTCCTGCAGTTATTACCGATTTATATAATTGATCGACTATTTTTCCAATTTCAGGAGTTGAACCTGAGGTTACTTTTAAGATTTGGTCTACGGTATGTTGTTTATCTCCCGGATTAATTCTCTCCGGAGAATAACCTGCAAAAAAATCTATATTGAATTTCAATCCGGAAACACTTTCCAGTACGGGAACACATTCTTCCTCTGTTACACCAGGATATACCGTAGATTCATAGATTACAATATCTCCTTTTTTCAGTACTTTTCCTACTGTCTCCGATGCCTTATATAAGGGGGTAAGATCGGGACGGTTATGTTTATCAACCGGGGTAGGAACTGTGATGATGTATATGTTGGCTTGTTTGATATCATCTAAGCTTGTTGAACAATACAAACCTTGCTTAGATTCGGTTTTAAATTCTTCATTAACATTCGGAACAACAGAACCATCACTAAGTAAGAAAGGGTTTTCTTTCACTAAAACAAACTGAAGGGTACTGTCCTCCAATTCCAATGTATTGTCATGTCCTTTGTTGAGTTCGGCAACTCTGTCCCGGTTAATATCAAAACCTACCACCGGATATTTTGTCGCCAATAGCCTTGCTAAAGGTAAACCAACATACCCTAAACCAATTACTGCTATTTTGTTTTTTTTATCCATTTACTTTTACAAATGCCAAATACCAAATACCAAATACCAAATACCAGACAATTAGATATCGATATTCCTTTTTTTTATATATTCACCTCTTTTTTTCAGATTTTTCGAGCGACACTTCAAATCTGCTCGAAATGACGGCTATTAGTTCATCAATCTTTTCCACCAAGATTTTTTAATATCTGCATTATAGCCGTATCCATATTTATAGCCATACCCATACCCACTATTTCTTTTTGATACATCATTGAGAACAAATCCTACATTATGAATCTTTTTATCTTTAATCTGATGATTCGCAAATTTAATCAATTCTTTTTCGGTATGTCCGGATCTTGTTACATATACAGTCACATCTGCCACATCGGCAATCAAAAAGGAATCGGTTACCAACATTAATGGTGCCGTATCTAAAATAATATAGTCATAATGAGGCTTCAAACTTTCTACCAATTCCTGATATCTCCCATTTGATAACAACTCTGTCGGATTCGGTGTAATGGCACCAGAATAAATTACATCACAATACGGATTAAATGATGTCTGATGAGTAATTTCCGAAGCCTGCATCTGATCATCATACATAAATTCTGAAAGCCCGGTTAATCCCCTTCTACTTTCATTATATCTTTGTAATTGTGGATTTCTAATATCAGAACCTATAATGATTACCTTTTTTCTAGGAGTAGCTAAGGTTAATGCTAAATTTACCGAGGTAAAAGTTT
This sequence comes from Chryseobacterium taiwanense, assembly GCF_000813825.1. Classification (GTDB taxonomy): domain Bacteria; phylum Bacteroidota; class Bacteroidia; order Flavobacteriales; family Weeksellaceae; genus Chryseobacterium; species Chryseobacterium taiwanense. The sequence continues at coordinate 73,035 of NZ_JWTA01000005.1, read as the reverse complement.
TGCCCTCACCTTTTACTGTAGAGGTTACAAAAATAACATTCCCTTTTCTGTTTTTAGGCAACATGAAGTTTAGGTTAGTAATCAAAATACGGAATGCTTCTGCCAAAGGTGATAAATCATTCAGCTGTACCAATTCCGGATCTCCTTTTTCCAATGAGGGTAGTTCCCCAATCACTGAGGCTCCTTCCAGTAATTTCTCCAAATCATGCTTAGTCTGTACCTTATTGTTGAACAACTCCACTAAATAAATAATTCCAAATGGAATCAATAGACCGATAATTAAAGCTCCCAAATAAATAATCATTTTTTTAGGAGAAACCGGAGTAGGATTTGTCAACGCATCATCTACAATACGAGCTTTGGGTGCTGCAATTGCCAATGAAATAGCTGCTTCTTCTCTTTTCTGCAGTAATAATAAATACAGCTGTTCTTTGATATTCTGCTGTCTCTCGATACTTCTAAATAATTTTTCCTGTACCGGAATTTTAGAAATCATCCCGGATAGCCGGTTCTGCTCCATCTGAATATTTGAACCTGTAATCTGCAATGCTGATCTGCTTTTTTGCAAACTTGCCCCAATTGCGGTACGCATTCCGTTGATTTGCTTGGTAATATCCTGTACCAATGGGTTTGCCGTAGTTGAATTTTCCAGCAATCGATTTCTTTCAATAACCAATTGATTATATGTTGCAATATCCGAAGCAGTATTTGAATCTTTCAAACCTACATTCAATGGTAATACCTGAAAATTTCCTTGTCTGTTTAAATAGCTTATTAAGCTATTTACTAATTCCAACTGAGATTCATTTTCAAGTTGCACATCACGTGTAGCAGTTACACTCTTCAATGATAATTCTGCTTCAGTCTGAATATCTGCTATATTATTTCTAACTTTAAAGTCTTCTTTCTGATTTTCAACTTTGCCCAATTCATTACCGATCAACTTAATTCTGTCTTCAATAAATGAGGCTGTTTTCTGAGCTTCCGAACTTTTATCCAAAATTGCTTCACGATTGTAATTTACCGCTAAACGATTCAAAATCATCTCTGTTTTTTCCGGTACAACATCGTTCATTGAAATCTTCAATACAGTTGCTTCTTTCTGAACTAATGTTACATTTAATTTAGATAAAAGATCTCGTGTACGATTCATCCCGGACATGAACTGTAGTGCATATTTTCCTTCGTCTTTGGCAATCTTTCTAAAACGAGGATTTTTCTGAAAAATTGCGATACAGAAAGGTAATCTTATTGCCTTATTGAAATCTGCCAGTATATCCTGTTTAAAAGACTCAGACTTTAATACGATACGTCCGTTCTGTATTGATGCCAAGACCTGCTTAGCTGGATACTGAGCCTTAGGAAATTCTTCAATCACTCTTACCGTGAATGGTGCCATTTCTTGATACAACTCCGTATCCTTTACCTTTCCTTTGGCATAAATCCCGGTTTCCAACCCCAACTCTCTCACAACCGAAAGCATCAACTTTTTGGATTTGAAAATTTCGATTTCATTATCTACTGAATTTGTACCCATTCCGCCAATTCCGCCCAATTCGGAAATCACAGATAACTCCGGTTGTCCCGATGCAGATTTCTTTACTTCTTTAATAAGCAGTGTAGCTTCTGTATTGTAAACAGGAATACTATATCTTAAGAAAAACCATGCCCCTATAATTGTTATAACAATTCCAATGATAAACCAATACCAACGATGTAGATAAGGTTTAATCATTTCCCTCAAGTTTAAGGACTCTTCCTGATTCTGATCCAAATAATTCTGATCCACTATAAATGATTAGGTGTAAATAATTTAATTTTTCGTCAATGCCAAAATACCAATTGCCAAAGAAGCAATAACCGAAGCCACGGAAATATATAATCCTGTATTTGGGTCTACTCTTGCTGCTTTTTCTCTATTAGCATTTGGTTGTACATAAATAATATCGTTTTGTTTTAAATAATAATATGGAGAATTGATGAACTGAGCACTGGTAAGATCAATTCTTTCTTTAGTGAACTGACCATCAACATTTCTAACCACTAATACGTTAGTTCTTACCCCATAAGAAGTAAGATCTCCTGCAAGTCCTAATGCACTTAGCAAAGTTGCGTTTCCGTCAGGAACCAAATAAGTTCCCGGTCTTGTTACCTCTCCTAATACAGAAACCCTGAAATTGATCAGTTTTACATCTACTACAGGATCTTTGACATATTCACGAATTAAATCTGTCAGTTTCAGCCTGAACGTCTCTATATTCTCATTTTTTGTATTTACTTTTCCAATCTGTGGGAAAACAATATCCCCGTCGGTATCTACGTTATATGTAGGCCCGGAAACAGGAACCTGTTGAGGAAGATTATTAGAACTTGGGGTAGAATATTGTGTAATCGTAGTAGCTGATGAATACGTCTGATTAAAAGGTTTCACTACATCCATATCTTTAGCAGAAACCGTAATTAATAGTTGATCTCCGGGCTGCAGTGTACTTCTACTGTTTTTCACTGAATTATCTAATGCCAGGTTTTCAATATCCTTCATATAGTTTATCTCCTGTCTTGTTCCGCATGAAAACAATAACACGGACAGTGCGCCGCCCCAAATACAATTTTTCCAATTCATTCCTGATCTATTTTTCACAAAAATATGATTATTATTTTTTAAACAAAAGTCTCAATTTTATTTTTTCATAATACTAAAGTCGAAAATCAAAAGTTTAGATTTGGTGATTACTTTTGAACTTCAGTATTCCTTTATTTATCTTAATATTGATTTATACTTATCTAATTTTGCATATACTTTCTTCACTTCCTGAGACCTTTCTTTCTGTAAAACCAATACCGCATCTGTGGTAAATACAAAAATACAGTTTTTCATTCCCACAAAAGCTGTAAAAATATCCGTTCCAATCACCATGTTTCCATTTTCATCTACGGGATGGCCATTTGACCTTAGATAATCATACAGCGATTCGAAAGAGCCTAAATCATTCCATCTGAAATAAGCCGGAATCACTTTAATCTTTTTTGAACGTTCCATCACTGCATAATCAATACTGAGAGATGGTACCCTTGATGATGCTTCAGCATTCAGAATATTATCTTTAGAAAGTTCCCAGACTTCTGCACAACTTTCGTAAATCTCCTGTTGATAATTTTTTAACTCTTCTAATAAAGCTCCAGCTTTGCAACAGAACATGCCTGAATTCCATAGGAAAGTTCCACGCTCTAAAAATTCCTGAGCTGTTTCTGTGTTAGGCTTTTCCCTGAACGACAGTACATTTTTGCCTTCATATTCAATATACCCATAACCTGTTTCTGGTTTAGAAGGAATTACTCCGAAAGTCACTAAAAATCCCTGTTTTGCTAAATCTATAGATTCTCGAATTGCCTTTTCGTAATTTTCCTCATCCTGAATTTGGTGATCTGAAGGCGTAATCAATAAAACATCCTCCTTATCTACAGCTAATGCGGCAAAAGCAATAGCTGCTGCCGTATTTCTCGCTACTGTCTCTGTGATAAACTGTTTAGGGATACTAATCCCTTTTAAAATATTTCTGCTCCATTCAATATGATCATTGTTACCTACTACCATGAGCTCATCTACCAACCCAACATTTCTTTCTGCCGTTAATTCAAATAACGATTTTCCAGAGAAAAGCTTTAAGAACTGCTTAGGATGCTGCTTTCGTGATAACGGCCACAATCTGCTTCCTACTCCACCACTTAAAATAACATTATAAATTTTCATATCTTTATTTTAAGCAAGTATTATAACATTGTGATTTCTTCATTCTTAGCATCTAAAATTTCAAATTCTGAATTATTACTTATGAATTCAGGTACAATAGTCTTTAATATTTTTACTACCTCTAATCTATCTCTTTTAATTGCTGATTTTATAATTTGTACGCATAAAATATCAATCTCCTCAAAGCTGATACTTGGATCTTTAGAAATCATAATTTTTTCATGATGAGTAGGAATCGTCATTGCATTATCACTTAACAATTCTTCATATAATTTCTCTCCCGGCCTTAATCCTATAAAACTAATTTTTATATCTAAATCTGGTGTATATCCTGAAAGTTTAATCATTCGTTTTGCCAAATCCAAAATCTTCACTGGTTCCCCCATATCAAAAACGTAGATTTCCCCACCATTACCCATTGTACCTGCCTGCAATACCAATTCACAAGCTTCAGGAATCGTCATAAAATAACGAATAATATCGGGATGAGTAATTGTAATTGGCCCCCCTTTCTCAATTTGTTTTTTAAAATGGGGAATTACAGAACCATTTGATCCCAGCACATTACCAAAACGCGTTGTGATGAATTTAGTAATATTTCCTTCCGAATTTTGTAAAGACTGCACAAAAAGTTCTGCTGCTCTTTTTGAAGCCCCCATAACATTTGTTGGATTTACTGCCTTATCTGTAGAAACCATTACGAAACGATTAACTTTATATTTTTTTGAAAGCAATGCTACATTCTTAGTTCCTAACACGTTGACAAAAATAGCTTCATGAGGATTATCTTCTATCAAAGGTACATGTTTGTATGCCGCAGCGTGATATACCATTGAAAACTGATGTTCTTCAAATATTTTTTCAAGTCTATATTTATTCGAAATATCCGCCAGTATAAATTTAAAGTTTTGATCCGGAAACTTCTCACGTAATTCTAATTCCAGTTCATACAAAGGAGATTCTGCTTGATCTAAAACAATAATTAATGAAGGATTAAACTGAGCTACCTGTCTTACAATTTCGCTTCCAATTGAACCAGCCCCACCTGTTACCAGAACATTTTTCTTAAAATGTCTTTTTTTCACCTCTTCATTTTCAATTTTGATAGGTTTACGATTCAACAAATCTTCAATCTGAAGTTGACGTATACCACCTACAAGATCAGAATCTCTCATTTTACTCAATGAGGGAGCCTTTAATACTTTTAATCCGTGATCCAGCGCAAGAGTCATCCATTCTTCAAGTTCCTGCTTTGTCATGATCTCTTTAATAATCAATACTGCATCAAACTTTTTGATCAAATTTTCATTTTTAAAAAAATGTTCCTGATTATATATTTTATGCCCTAACAACATTGCCCGATTAGAATCTGATCTTTTTGTCAAAAAACCGTACAATCTATATGGATAACTAGGATTATGCATAATAGCCCTTGCCACTGATACTGATGCATCTCCTACACCTACTACAGCAACCTTTACTTTATATGAAAATCCTTTATAATCGATTAACATATTGAAAAACTGTTTTGTCACCATTCTAAAAAAGAACATAGCCGAAACAGAGATAAAAAAGTATAAAAATAGATTCGGATAGAGGTATAGAGTTCTTCCTAGCAATACCTCTACACAATAATTAGCAACAAGTAAAGTCACCAAAGTACTTCCTGATGAGAACATAATCTTAAAAAAATCAAAGAAAGTAGAATGTCTTATAATCCCTGCATATGTTTTAAACACGAACATAAACAGTACATTGACAACAATAACTATGATTATTTTTCGAAATGTATATTCTGGAAAACTGTCTCTTACATGCAATTTTTCTAAGAAAAGAGAAGAAAGCACTATAGAAAACAGTACAATAAGAACATCTATAATAATAACTAACCAACGAGGGACATATCTTAATTTTGTAATTTTCAATATGTTATCCCCATCGTACAGTACACTAAAAGCATGAAGTAGCTTTTTCATTCAACATCAATTGGTTTTATAATTTTGGGTACAAATATACTGATATTATTCATTCTTATCACCTACTCTTGATTTTTTTTTCATGTGACACACATTATGTAAAAAACAAACTTAACATCTTATTACATAACGGAAAGTTGCCATCATTTTAAAAATATACATCCGCTAAAATTTATAAAATAAAATCATACTAAGTTCATAACTTTATATCCAAACAAAAGTCTTTCTGAACTACTCTCTAAAGAATGACATAAATAATCTGTTGATATTAATTAATCCAAATTTGAAATCATGAAGTTTTAATTATTTGTGATATCAAGTATACTCTCATATTCAAAACCTCTACTTAAAAGATATTTAATACTCTTCATTTTTCTTTGATATTCTTTCAGCCCTTTCTGCTTAGAATAATAATCTTCATAGATTTTTCGGATTGTTTTTTGGTAATCATTTTCATCAATTTCATCAAAACATTTACTGATCAATTTCTCGGAAATTTGTTTTTGTTTTAAATTGATCTTGATTTTTGTCTTTCCCCAATGTTTGATGTAAAACTTTCCACGAATGTAACTTCTGGTAAATCTTTCTTCATTCAAATAATTTTCTTTTAAAAGATAAAGCATGATTTCTTCTTTAGCATCCTCAATTAATAAAAATTCTTTCATTTTCTGCTCTACTTCTGCATGACAGCGATCCTGATAAACACAATAGTTTACTAGTTTCAGTTTAATTTCATCAAAAGTGAAAGATTTCTTTTCCATAGTTTAGGGATAAAAAAAGAATGAGCGAAATGCCCATTCTTTATATATTTTTAACGAAGGTAAATATTAATAATTGAATAATGCTTTACCTTCCATTAATTCATTAACTTTCTTTCTTACAGAAGTAATCACTTCTTCATTTTTGATATTGTCAACCACTTCAGAGATAAATCCTGCGATAGTATCCATATCGTTTTCTTTCAATCCTCTTGTGGTAATTGCCGCAGTTCCCAATCTGATCCCAGAAGTTGTGAATGGCGATTTATCATCAAACGGAACCATATTTTTGTTACAAGTAATATCAGCAAGAACCAAAGCTTTCTCCGTTTCTTTACCGTTTACATTTTTATTTCTAAGGTCAACAAGCATTAAGTGATTGTCTGTTCCTCCACTTACAATATCAAATCCTCTGTCGATCATCGCTTTTGCTAAAGCCTGAGCATTAGACTGAACTTGTTTTGCATACGTTAAGAACTGATCATCTAAAGCTTCACCAAAAGCCACTGCTTTACCTGCAATCACGTGCTCTAACGGACCTCCCTGAATTCCTGGGAAAACAGCTCCATCAAGAACCTGGCTCATCATTTTGATTTCTCCTTTTGGAGTTTTGTGACCATATGTATTTTCGAAATCTTTCCCCATCATGATCATCCCTCCTCTTGGACCTCTTAATGTCTTGTGAGTAGTCGTTGTTACAACATGACAGTGTTCGAATGGATTATTTAAAAGTCCTTTTGCCACCAAACCTGCAGGGTGAGCGATATCTGCCCAAAGGGTAGCACCAATTTCGTCAGCAACCGCTCTGAATTTAGCATAATCTAAATCTCTTGAATAAGCCGAGAAACCAGCGATAAGCATTTTTGGTTTTTCTCTCAATGCAACTTCTCTCATTTGATCGTAATCAATAAGACCAGTTTCCTGCTGAACTCCGTAAGAAACTACATCATATTGGATCCCAGAGAAATTCACAGATGAACCGTGAGTAAGGTGACCTCCCATTGAAAGATCCATTCCCATGATTTTATCACCCGGTTTCAAAACCGCCAAATAAATTGCCGCATTAGCCTGAGAACCAGAATGTGGCTGAACATTTACATAGTCTACTCCGAAAAGTTCTTTAGCTCTGTTGATCGCCAAAGTTTCAACCTCATCTACTACTTCACATCCTCCGTAATATCTTTTACCAGGATATCCTTCTGCATATTTGTTAGTCAATACGCTTCCCATTGCTTTCATTACATTCTCAGAAACAAAGTTTTCTGATGCAATCATCTCAATTCCATGGGTTTGTCTTTGTCTTTCTTTTTCAATCAGGTCGAAAATAATGTCCATTTTACTTTTAGTTTTTGAAATTTTTCACGTCAAAAATACGAAATTTTCGGCGAGATTAGCATATCAAATACGATTAAAAAACTGTATTCTAAATTATTACTTATAATATCTATGTTTAAAGTACAAACTTACCTTTACTAAAAGAATGAGTACAGGAACTTCTACCAATGGACCAATAACTCCTACAAAAGCCTGAGCTGAATGAATTCCAAATACAGCAATACTTACAGCAATAGCCAATTCAAAATTATTTCCCGTGGCTGTAAAAGCAATTGAAATATTTTTATCATAAGGAACTTTCATGAACCTGTTTATAAAAAAGCTGATAAAGAACATTATGACAAAATAAATAACCAACGGTATTGCAATTTTTATTACATCCATTGGAAGTTTCAATATTTTATCACCTTTCAAACTAAACATCAGAACAATTGTAAACAATAATGCATAAAGAGTAATTGGTGAAATCATTGGAATAAACTTCCTGTTGTACCATTCTTTTCCTTTTCTCTTAATAAGAAAATAACGCGACAAAAAACCAGCTAAGAAAGGAATTCCTAAGTAAATCAATACACTTTCTACTACTTCATATATCGGAACAGAAACAGTGAAACTTCCTAATCCTAATTTCTTAGGAAGAACATTAATAAAAAGCCATACAAAAAAGCTATATGACACAATTTGAAAAACACTATTTAACGCAACCAGCAAAGCCGCATATTCACGGTTTCCCTTTGCAAGATCATTCCAAACAATTACCATAGCAATACACCTTGCCAAACCAATCAGAATCAGCCCTATCATATAATCAGGTTCATCTCTAAGAAAAATAATTGCAAGGACGAACATTAAAACCGGACCAATAATCCAATTTAGAAATAATGAGATCGAAATTACTTTTTTATCTTTAAAAACCTGTGTTAGTAAGCCGTAATCCACTTTTGCCAATGACGGATACATCATAAGAATGAGACCGATTGCTAAAGGAATATTCGTTGTTCCGGAAGACAATGATTTTGTAACCTGTGAAATATTAGGGAAATAATTTCCTAATCCGACACCAACAATCATTGCCAGAAATATCCAAAGTGTTAAATACCTATCAAGAAATTTTAACTTAGGTTGCATGATGAATTATTTCTTTATTTGTGAAAAAACATAAAACATTTCTGAGGCAATCTGTAAGCTTCTCTCACTATAAACTTTGGTTTGCTCAGTTGTATGATCTGAAATTTTCGGATCTTTAAAAGTAATAGGAATACGTTTTTCAGCACCTGGAATAAAAGGGCAACCTCCATCTGCTTGCGAACAGGTCATAATTGCTGCAAAATCACTGATCGGATTAAATTCATCATCATATTTTTTAGAAAACCCAATAACCGGCAATGCATTTCCATCAAATTTTATAACATACACCGAATTTTCAGTTTCGCTTAATTTCCACACATTAAAACCTACGTCAGACAATGTTTCTGCAATCTTAGGAAACAATGCCGTTGTTTCTGTACCCCCTGAATAGCATTGAGTATCAGAAATAGCATAATAATGACTCGCTACCTGAGCCCAGACCTGAGCCAAATGGCTTCTTCGGGAATTGTGTGTACAAATAAAATTGAGATGAATAGGTTTCAGATTTTTAACCTTCTGTTGAATATAATCGATTAAAGGTTGCAAAATTACTTTTCGATCGTAGGTAATTTTCTGTTGAAGAATATTTTCAACATACGCTGACAATTTTGGATTCATTGTAATGATTTTTAAAAATTAGCAGCAACCAGAATTAGGCGAACAAGAATTCTGCTTATTTCCAGACAGGTCACTCAAATTCACTTTTTGTTTTTGAGGAGGAATTCCACACGCATCCTGAGCAAAACAGGCAGTCAGTTTATTTTTCAAAACAAAATTCTTTCCGTTGAATTCAAGATCATACTTTCCGATGGTTGTATCCTGATATTCTACTTCAATTTCAAAATTTCCGATTCCTAACTTTTCTTCTGATAAATGAATGATATGAAGCAATTTTCCAGGCTTTAAACGATGTTCATAATCATCAGCATTCCAAAGCTGAAAGTTTACTTTTTCCTCTTTTCTGATGGTTCCGCCACAATCGATGAAGTTTTTGGTAACCATTCCGATTTCCGTTACATGAAAATGTTCGGATACAAATTGTCCATTTTCAAGCTCAAATTCCACATTATCTAATGTTGGAAGAATTTCTTTGATTTGTTCGAGTGTCATAAGTAGTCTATTTAAAATTGTAATATCGCAATATTACGATAATTAATTCCAAAAAAATTTTAACAGCAGTTTTGCTTTTTTACAGTCGAGATGATATTGGAGAAAAATACATTCAGAACTTCAAATGCTTTTTCATCTATACAATAGCAAATTGAATTTCCTTCAATGTTTCCTTTAATTAATCCCGCATTCTTCAGTTCTTTTAAATGTTGAGAAACAGTAGGCTGTGCTAATGGAAGTTCATTCACGATGTCACCACAAATGCATTCATTCACTTTCAGCAAATATTCAATAATTGCAATTCTTGCAGGATGCCCCAAAGCTTTTGCAATGGTTGCAATTCTATTTTGCTGTTCGGTAAAAAAATCGGTTTTGGTTGCTCCCATGATTCAAAACTATATCGCAATATTACGATAATAAATTATATTGACAAATTAAATTTCAAAAAATCCTCTCAAAAAAATTGAAAGGATACTAAAATAATAATCTGTAAAAACTTTAAAATTCTTCTTCAGACAGCTCTTTATTGACAACAGCTCCTGCAAAGTTCCCTTGCGCAACAGCATTCGCAACAGATCTCATCATTGTCACATTGTCTCCACAAGCAAAAACTCCTGGGATATTTGTTTTCTGCATCATATCCACTTTGACGAAACCATTTTCGTTTAATTCAATTCCAAGATCTTCAACATTGATGTTTTGTTCAAAACCTATTTTTGCATACAAAGCTTTTAATGAAACTTCTTTTCCGTTTTTAAAAATGATTTTCTGAATATTTCCATTTTCATGCTGAACTTTTTCTATTTCATCTTCTATAATCTCTATTTTATTCTGACTAAATTTTTCAGTCTGTTCTTTATTTAAAGTAGATTTTCCGTTAGTAAATAAGGTTAGCTCTTTTGTTAAATTAAATACCAGTTTTGAAAAGTCAAACGCGATATCACCATTGGAAAGAATTCCTGTTACTTCACCTTTCACTTCGTATCCATGACAATATGGGCAATGAATGGCAGAAATCCCCCAACATTCGGCAAAACCTGAAATATTTGGCATCAAATCTTTAATTCCTGAAGCAAGAATCAGTTTTTTAGCAGTAAATACTTCTCCGTTTTCTGTATTTATTGTAAAACCTTCAGCACCTTTCTCCATTTTCACAACTACTCCATCATGAAATTTCACTGTTTCATATTGTAAAACTTGAGCTTTAGCCAAATCGGAAATCTCTTTTGGTGTTTTCCCATCATGCGTTATGAAATTGTGAGAATGTGGAGTCTGTCGGTTACAGGGTTTCCCACTATCAATAATTAGTACATTTCGTAAGGATCTTCCTAAAGCCATCACTGCTGATAAACCAGCATAACTCCCCCCAATGATAATGACGTCAAATTTATTTTCCATAGTTTTTGCTACTTGTATTGATTGCAAAGTTAAAATAAAATTTCATTAATGCGACTTAATCGCAATAATAATTTTTATATTTGTACTATGGCTAAGAGAAATACCATCACCAAACAATTGATTCTGGATTCGCTAAAGAACTCAAAGTCTGCGGTGAGTCAGGAAATTTTACAAAAGGAATTGGGTGAAGCTGTAGATCGTGCAACGATATATAGAGTCCTTAATAGTTTTTGTGAAGACGGAATTGTTCACAAAATTTTGGGCGATGATGGAAAATATTATTTTGCTATTTGTGTAAATTGTTCAGAAAAAAAACACAAACACAATCATTTTCATTTCAGATGCTTGTCATGTGGAAAAATCGAATGTTTGCCAAACGAAATGGAAGTAAAATTACCGGAAGGTTATCAGTCGGTTAATTTTAATGGTTTTATTTCGGGATATTGTAAAGATTGCTCAAATTCTTCTCTTTTTAAGCAACAATAAATTTCTGATTAACCATTTCATCCTTTATTTTTAAAATTTGATTTGCCCAATAATTTATTCTTTCCATTTTGTTCGGAAATTCAGTTTTAGAAAGATTCTGACAGAAAACTAAACTACCTTGATATTCTTCCAACATATTTTTCAAATACATTTCATAATCTTTGGGATTTTGAGGAATGTAACCAATTCCATCACAACCACAGGTGTGGAAATCTTTTCCGATTTGGTAAAGTCCTTCGATAATTTTCCATTCTTTGATTACTGTCTTTTTCGGAGCTTTAAAATCTCGTCCTAAATCAGCCATTAGATTTCTACATTCGGGACATTTTATAGGACGGTTTTCAATTTCTAAAATCAATTCATCTAATTTATTTCGTTCTTTTTTTGTAAAAACCTGTCCTACGTTTCGAATAGATTTTCCGTTAAGCTCATGATAGACTTTATCTTTTTCAATTCTTGCTAAAATATCATAAGAATCAGTTTGCTTAAAAGATTTTCTGCAACTGAAACATGCGTAATGAGATTTATATGTTTTCCCTGCGTATCTACACATGATTTTAATTTTAATGGAAATCAAATTTACTTATTTTTAAATAGGATTGCTTCATTTCTTGTAACGACACAAAAAAATCCTGAGAAAAATCTCAGGATCAAAGTTTGAAAATTTATAGCGTTAGTTTACTATTTTTTTGATTTTTCTTTCAGTTCTTCTTTGTCTTTATCGGACGGATTCCAAACTTTTACTTCGGAATTCTGATCAATTCCTGATCCTGGAAGAATCTGAACATTAATTCCGTCACTAGCTCCCAATTTCACATACACTTTTTTGAACTTTCCATCTTTTTGTTTTGCTTCTACAAAAGGAACGTCTTTTCCGTTCTTCTTTTCATACTGAACCAAAGATTCATCCAATAGCAAAGCATTTTTCTCAGATTTTAAAACGATTTCTCCGTTAGCAGAAAAACCAGCTCTGATGTATTCATTGTTCGGGTTTTCAACATCTCCTTCTACTGGAAATTTAATAGTTCCGCTAGTATCTTTTCCTTTAGGAGCAATCATCGTAAGTTTCCCAGGGAAAGTTTTGTTTTGTAGAGCACCAATTACGATATTCATACTCATTCCTTGTTTTAACTTTCCAGCTTGTGCTTCATCAATTTCCCCCTGGAAGATCAAAGAGTTAAGATCTGCAATAGAACAAATAGTTGTACCTGCATTGAAAGAGTTAGCCTCAATTACCTGACTTCCTACTTTTACCGGTACTTCAAGTACTGTTCCTGAAGCTTTTGAACGGATCTGAGTAGTTGCCAAACCTTGCAATTCAGGTGTTGAACCTGTTTTTGCGATCTGCAATGTTTTTTGTGCAGTTACTAAAGCCTGTTGAGCATTTTTAAGTGTCTGTTCCTGAGAATAGAATTGCTGCTGAGCATTTAAATATTCCTGTTTTGAAGCCACTCCCTGCTTATACAGTTTTGCCTGCATTTCAAATTGCTTTCTCATATTATCTACGTTCAACTTGGCATTGCTGATCTGAAGCTGCTGATTATTCACATTCTGCTGTGCACTGTTTACATCAGAAAGATTCGGAACGATTCTTACTGTTGCGATCAACTGACCTACTTCTACTTTGTCTCCTTCATCTACCAAAATTTTATCGATAATTCCCGCAATATTCGGTTTAATTTCAATTTCTTCTTTCGGAACAATTTTTCCGGTGGCCATCACTTTATCATCCATGTTTTGAATGCGCGGTTTTCTGGTCAGGAAAATCTCAGCTTGTTTAGAATTTGATTTTACGAGGTAACTAATTCCTGAGAACAACGCAACCACAAGCAAAAGCCCTAAGAGAATGTAAATGGCCTTTTTCCAAGTGAATTTCTTTTTCATATGTATAGTTTATTTTTTATTTAATTGGTTTAATATTTATTCTGTTCTTAACGCTTCGATCGGTCTGATTTTCACGGCACGTTGTGCAGGAATCATCCCGATAATTAATCCTAATATTACCATTACCGACATCGCGCTGAATACGTTTCCATAATTTACAGTAGGATTATAGAATGGAAAGGAATCCTGATTCTGAGTCAGTGCATTTAAAGTCATTAAAAGGAAAATCCCTAATATAAATCCTATTAATCCGGAAGACAGTGTGATCACAACACTTTCCAGCAAAATTTGATTTCTGACTTCAGAAGGTTTCGCCCCCAATGCTCTACGAATCCCAATTTCTTTGGTACGTTCTTTTACCGTAATCAACAGAATGTTCGAAATGGCAATTACCCCTGCAAGAATCGTTAATGTCCCTACAATAATGGTTAATAACTGCATTCCTGTAAGGAAACCTGTCAGTTTTTTAAATTCTTTTCCAAGATTGAAACTTCCGAATGCATTGGTATCTTCTGGCGAAACTTTATTTCTCGCTTTTAACGCTAATTTCACTTTTTCTTCTACCTGATTGACATCCACATTCGGTTTACTCACAATCGCAAACATATCGATCTGATCACCTGCATTATACATTTTCGTATAAGTGGAAAGCGGAATAAAAGCGGTACGGTCATTTTCAAAACCACCTCCTTTTTTCACTCTGAAAACTCCAATGACATTAAAGAAAATCCCTTTGATATTAATTGATTTCCCCAACGGGTTTTCATTCTTTTTAGACTCGAAAAAGTTTTTATAAATTTCTTCTCCGATTACCACTACATTCTTATTTCCTGAAACATCGGCATCGTTGATATATCTTCCAAAGATTAATTTCTTTTCAGATATTTTATTTCCTACAGGATAATCTCCCGTTAAAGAATACACTGCATTTTTTCCGTTTCTGGACATTGATTCTCCCGGTGTTCCCGTAAAGCTTCCGCGTGAATTTTGCGGAGAGATATAATCTATTTCGGGAATTTTATTTTTAAGCATCTGAATATCGGGCAAATTAAGATGTAACTGTCTCCCTTTCGGAAAACCATCATAGGGAATCGCCGTATTCTGAGCCCAAAGAAAGATAGAGTTGGTAGCAAAGCCTGAAAATAATTTATCAAAACCATTTTCCATTCCTTTTGCAGCCCCCAAAAGACTCACATATAAAAACATTCCCCAACCTACCCCAATCATGGTAAGGAATGTACGAAGCTTATTATTCCTCAATGAATAATAAATTTCCTGCCAAGTATCTTTTTTGAATATGATATTCATCTGTGTCGAGTTATTAATTATTCTGTTCTTAAAGCTTCAATCGGTTTAATTTTCGATGCTCTGTACGCAGGAACAAAACCTGCAATAAATCCTGAAAATACCAAAGCTAGAAATGCAAGGAAAATATCTCCCCAACCTACATGTGGATCTTTAATGAAAAATTCTTCCAAACGAGTTCCAATAAGACTTAAAGCCAACACTCCTAATCCTACTCCTACAAAACCCGAAACTACCGTAATCACTACACTTTCCTGAACAATCAAAGCCACAATACTTTTAGGTTTCGCCCCAATTGCTTTTCTTACTCCAATTTCTTTGGTACGTTCTTTTACGATATACACCATGATATTACTGATCCCGATAATTCCGGCAATCAGAGTTCCTAATCCGATGAATCCTACAATCCCTGTCAAAACCGCCATAAACATAAAAGTATCATTCATATTCTGTGCGTTATTCCAGATACGAACTCCATTTTCGTCATCAGGAGAAACACTTTTTCGTGCTTTCAGCTTGTCTTTTAATTCATCACCGTATTTTATCGCTTCCTGCGGAGTCAGCTTATCATTGTAAGCAATATAAACCGTACTTACCGTATCGGAACCTTTTTTCATCTGCTGCAACGTTGAAATAGGAATGGTAATATGTCTTTCGTCCCAGTCTCCTCCGTCATCAGAGAAAACTCCGACTACTTTGAACATCGTTCCGTTAATATCAAGATCTTTTCCCACAGGGCTTCCGTTTTTAATCAAATCCCTCTGAACCATTCTCCCGATTACCGCAACATTTTGCTTTCTTTGCAAATCCATAGGAGTTAGGTAGCGCCCTTCAAGAATTTTTCTGTTTTCTATATATTTTTCTTCTGTATCCGCTCCGTTTATCTGGTAACTGCCACTCTCTTTGCCATATTTTACCATTAAATTTGCGGTATATCGCGGTGTAGAATACCCTACTTTTTCTTTATCAGTTCCTACCAGAAAATCATAATCATCATTATTCATCGTAATGGTTCTGTCAGACTGAAGTCCTTTATATGCAATAGTGGTTTTGCCTGTAAAGATTGAGATTAAATTTTGAGCATCTCTGGCAAATCCTTCTGTAAAGGCATTCTGAAGCCCTTTTCCAATACCGAAAAGTACAATAAAGATAAACAAACCCAAAGCTACTGTAAACCCTGAAAGTACCGTCCGCAATACATTACTGCGAATAGAACTGAATATTTCCTGCCAACGATCGAGGTCAAACATGTTTAATTGATTAAAAAATTAAAAAATTTAAAGATTGAAGAATTAGATAGTACAATTATCTCATTTTCAAATTAATCTATAAAACCAGCTGTTTTATAAACTCGTCTCTTTCTATGATTCCGTCTTTTAGGATTACATTTCTTTTCGTTTGTGCAGCCACATCAGGTTCGTGAGTTACCACAATAATGGTTTTACCATCATCATTAATTTCCTGAAGCAGCTTCATAATATCATGGGTTGTTTTAGAATCTAATGCACCGGTAGGTTCATCTGCCAAGATCACTTTAGGATCTGTAATCAGAGCTCTTGCGATAGCAACCCTTTGTTTCTGACCTCCGGAAAGTTCATTAGGAAGGTGATTCGCCCATTGAGCCAATCCCACTTTTTCCAAATATTCCAACGCTTTCTGATTTCTTTCTTTTCTTGATACGTTCTGATAATATAAAGGAAGTGCTACATTCTCTAACGCCGTTTTATATCCTATCAAATTAAAAGACTGGAAAATAAATCCCAAAAACTTACTTCTGTACTCCGCAGCCTTCACCTCAGACAAATGTTCAATAGGAACCCCATCCAATTCATAGGTTCCTGAATCTTTTTCATCCAAAATCCCGATTATATTAAGCAAAGTAGACTTTCCGGAACCAGAACTTCCCATAATAGAAACAAATTCTCCTTCGTCAATATTTAGGTTGATCCCCTTGAGAACGTGTAATTTACTTTTACCCGTATCGTATGATTTATGTAAATTTTGAATTACTAACATTAAGTGATTTCATTTTGTTTTCTTATAAGTAGGAGATATTTTTATTTTGTTACAAGAATTACAATTAATTAAAAATTTTAATCGTTTAATACATATTCAATTAAAAAACAATACTTTACAAATAATCGTTTAATTAAAAGAATCACAAAACATGCAATTTTAAAAGCTAAGTATCTCGAAACCAATGATAGAGCAGGTTCCTAACAAATGTGGAAAACTTTTACCTTTAAAATTCAAACATTTAAGCTTTTCCCCTTTCAAAATAGGATGCCGTTTTCTAACTTTGTGCATCGCAGGTCACAAGAGATAAAAGAAAATTCTAGTGGATAAGTTTATCAAACAACCATTTGAAAATCAATTCATTATTTATCTCTTGAATGTTATTCACATGGATCGTTTTTTGTAAAATTTTAAAGACATTATTTTAATATGGGAATTTTTGATAAAAGAGTAAGTTATAAGCCATTTGAATATCCGGAGGTTCTTCAATTCGTAGAAGCGATCAACAAATCGTTCTGGGTACATTCGGAAGTGGACTTTACTGCAGACGTTCAGGATTTTCATTCTCAACTTGAACCTCACGAAAAGCACGCTGTAAAAAATGCATTATTAGCTATTGCACAGATCGAGGTGTCTGTAAAGACATTCTGGGGAAATTTATATAATCACATGCCAAAGCCTGAACTGAACGGTTTGGGAGCTACTTTTGCAGAATGTGAATTCCGTCACTCTGAGGCGTATTCTCGTTTGCTTGAGGTGTTAGGTTATAATGAAGAATTTACACATGTTGTGGAGGTTCCTGCTTTAAAAAAGAGAATTGACTTTTTGTCAAATGTTCTTAAACACGCAAATTCTGCAACTCCGAAAGAGTATGTTTCTTCTCTTTTATTGTTCAGTATTTTAATTGAAAACGTTTCTCTGTTCTCGCAATTTGCAATCATCCTTTCTTTCACAAGATTTAAAGGATACATGAAAAATGTTTCCAATATCATCGCTTGGACTTCTGTAGATGAGCAGATTCACGCTAATGGAGGAATTTTCCTTATCAACAAAATACGTGAAGAACAACCAGATCTATTAACGGATTCTGATATTGAAGATATTTATACATTGGTTGACCAATCTATCGAACTGGAAGGTGAAATCCTAGACTGGATCTTTGAATTAGGTGAATTAAGCGTTTTCTCAAAAGAAGATTTGCTAAACTTCATGAAGTACCGTGTTGACGACAGTTTAAAGAAAATCAACATGAAAACAAGATACAACGTTTCTCCTGAGCAATACAGACCAATGGTTTGGTTCGAAGAAGAGGTTTTCGCAAATTCTATGGATGATTTCTTTGCAAAAAGACCAGTAGATTATACGAAGCACGATAAGAGTATTACTGCAAACGATCTTTTCTAGTTTTACATACTTAGATGTGAAAAGCGCGAGCGAAGCGAGCGTCGAAACAGTTAGTATTAATGATGTCATATTGAGCGAAGTCGAAGTATCTTTAAAAATAGATAATCTTCGTTGCTCGGAATGGTAAAACCAATCAAAACACAAAAAAAATGATCAATGTAATTGTCACTTACACCGTAACTCCTGAATTCGTTTCAGAAAACAA
Source organism: Chryseobacterium taiwanense (assembly GCF_000813825.1). Classification (GTDB taxonomy): domain Bacteria; phylum Bacteroidota; class Bacteroidia; order Flavobacteriales; family Weeksellaceae; genus Chryseobacterium; species Chryseobacterium taiwanense. The sequence goes on along the minus strand of NZ_JWTA01000005.1, from coordinate 54,279 downwards.
AACGAATATTCGGAAGTTCTTGCACGACTTTAAAAGTCTAAATCAGGAAGCTTTTGAATATAAAGTGTATATAAAAGATGATGGTGTCACATTTTTACATTATTCAAATTATATTAATGAAGAGGTACAATATGAGGTTCTGAATGTTCCGTCTTTTAAAGAATTTCAAAAATTAAGAGATGAAAGCGGATTAAATGGTTCGCATAAAGTAGAAGTTTTACAATCAATATAAAAAGCAACAAAATTCCTGAGTGTGTAAAAGCATTCGGGAATTCGAAAATATAAGGACTATGGAAGAACAAAACAACAATATATGGTGGCTCAATGAAGAATCTGAGCAAATGCTTAACAGAGGATATCTTCTAAAAGGGGAAACGGTAGATGGAGCTATTGAAAGAATTACCACTGCTGCTGCCAAAAAACTTTACAAACCTGAACTTCAACCGGCATTCAAAGAGATGATTACCAAAGGTTGGATCAGTTTCTCGTCTCCTGTTTGGGCAAACATGGGAACGCAAAGAGGTCTTCCTATTTCTTGTTTCAATGTTCATATTCCGGACAGCATTGAAGGCATTACTCACAAAATGGGTGAAGTCATTATGCAGACAAAAATCGGAGGAGGAACTTCAGGATATTTCGGAGAACTTCGTAACAGAGGAACTGCTGTAACAGATAACGGAAAATCTTCGGGAGCAGTTTCTTTCATGAAACTGTTTGATACAGCAATGGATGTTGTTTCTCAGGGTGGTGTAAGAAGAGGTGCTTTTGCAGCTTATCTAGATATTGACCACGGAGATATTGAAGAATTTTTATCAATCAAAGATATCGGAAGCCCAATCCAGAATTTATTTACAGGAGTTTGTGTTCCTGATTATTGGATGCAAGATATGATTGATGGCGATATGGAAAAACGTAAAGTTTGGGCAAGAGTGCTAGAAAGCCGTCAACAAAAAGGTCTTCCTTATATTTTCTTTACTGACAACGTAAACAGAAACAAGCCTCAAGTTTATAAAGACTTAGGATTACCTGTAAATGCAAGTAACCTTTGCTCTGAAATCATGCTTCCTTCTTCAAGAGAAGAGTCTTTCATCTGCTGTTTATCATCGATGAACTTAGAATTGTATGATGAGTGGAAAGATACAGATGCTGTAAAATTAGCAGTGTATTTCTTAGATGCAGTTCTTTCTGAATTTATCGATAAAACAGAAGGAAACTACTATCTTCAGGGAGCAAGAAACTTTGCAATGCGTCACAGAGCACTTGGATTAGGAGTTTTAGGATATCATTCTTATTTACAGAAAAATATGATTCCATTTGAAAGTTTTGAGGCAACTCAATTCAACGCAAGAGCTTTCAGACATATTAAAGAACAGGCAGAACAGGCTTCAAGAGAATTAGCAAATATCTACGGAGAACCTGAATTATTGAAAGGATACGGATTGAGAAACACCACAACGATGGCAATCGCTCCTACTACTTCAAGTTCTGCTATCTTAGGACAAACTTCTCCGGGAATTGAACCATTTGCATCCAACTATTATAAAGCAGGTCTTGCAAAAGGAAACTTCATGCGTAAGAACAAATATTTAGCAAAATTGCTAGAAGAAAAAGGTCTTGACAACGAAGAAACATGGAGAACAATCATGTTGAATCACGGATCTGTTCAACATTTAAAGGAATTAACTGACGAAGAGAAAGCTGTATTTAAAACATTTAAAGAAATTTCTCCGATGGAGATCATTTCTCAGGCAGCTCAAAGACAGCAATATATTGATCAGGCTCAATCATTAAACTTACAGATTCCTTCTACGATGCCTGTAAAAGATGTCAACTATCTTTACATTGAAGCATGGAAAAAAGGGGTGAAAACATTATACTATCAAAGAAGTTCTTCAGTTTCTAAAGAAATGATGGTGAATTTTGTTACTTGCTCAGCTTGTGAAGCATAGCAAATAATAAACAATTAGAAAAACTAGGGAAACCGCAGAATATTTCTGCGGTTTTTTTTATTTGCTTATTCTTTTAAGCTATTAAAACGAACATTTTTCACAGAAAAAAAGAACTAATTCACAAGTATTAGAGTGAATAAATATCAAAATTAATCCCTTAAATTCTTAATTTAGCTATAGACTAAAAATACCCTTATGAAATTCGGACAAGTAGAAGATCCTTCACAAATAGATTTTACCTTACCTAAAGATCATCCAAGAACAAAAGATATTTTAAAGCAAAATAAAAAGGGCTTGGAAAATATCTCCATCGGATGTGCAAAATGGAATAAGACTGATCTAAAAGGGTTTTATCCCAAAGGAACAAAAGATGAGTTATCTTATTATTCTACCCAATTCAATTCTATAGAACTGAATGCCACTTTTTATGGAATGCCGACTCCGGAACAGGTACAAACCTGGAAAGAAAAGACTCCGGCAGATTTTAAATTTTTTCCGAAAATCACCAATACGGTTTCACACTTTAGAAGGTTATTGAATATTGATGATGTGGTAACACAATTTGCTTCGGCGGTATTGAATTTTGATGAAAAACTAGGAATGGTTTTCCTTCAGCTTCACGACAATTTTAAACCAAAAGATTATGAAAGACTGGAAAAATTTGTCAATAACTGGCCACAGGAAGTTCCATTGGCAATAGAACTGAGAAATACAGATTGGTTCACCGACGAGGAAATCTTAAATAAAACCTGTGAGCTTTTCGAAGAAAACAATATTACTAACATCATTGTAGACACAGCAGGAAGACGAGACATGCTTCATATGAGACTTACTACACCCAATGCATTTATCAGATATGTAGGAGCCAATGCCGAAAGTGACTATGAAAGATTAGACGACTGGTTGGAACATCTTACAAAATGGAAGAAAGACGGGCTTCAGAATCTTTATTTCTTCGTGCATCAAAATATTGAAAAAGCATCTCCTCTTTTGTCCGCCTATTTTATCAAAAAATTGAATGAAGAATGGAAAACTGAGATTAAAATCCCTCAAATGGCTACTGAAAATATGCAAACGCTCTTTTAGTCTATAAAAAAAATGCATTAAAATAACATTATTAATTAAAAATAAACAAATATAAACCTCATATAAACAGAGAATTACCATTAAAAAGCACAAAAAAATCAACACTTTGAAAAGTGTTTTGAATATTTATAAAATTCACTATATTGTGACCGTTTAAATCACACTATGGTAGAGTAATAAAAAACTAAAATCATGGAAAAAGAAATTTGTACTATCACCCTCACAGGAGAACAACCTGAACAGTATACATTCTACAGCAACAATACAATAAAAAAAGTAGAAAGTATTGATAACCCAAATCAGCAGACAGAATGGTTAGAACCTAGCCAGATCAACAAACATAATAAAGACAGAATCATCAGAAGTTGTCCGGAAGATGTAAAAGAAGTCGTAATGCAAATCTTAGACTATCCTTAATGGGATAGTCTAATTTATTTTCTTCTTAGAAATAAGGATAGATTTAAAAATAAAAGCAGGAGATTTAGCGTGATTAAAATCCCTAGTTTAATGTTTTCCTGGTTGTAAGCTTCTACTTCTTTTTTGGCGATACCTGATAATTTGACGCTTTGATTGATGTAATTCTGTACTTCAATCATCTGATCAATATTTTTATTCGGAACCGAATGTTGGGAAAAGTAAACAGCATTTTTCTTCCCTAAATACCCAATAATCCAATACTCATCCGAATTTTTCATTTTCAGATATTCAATACGATAGTATTCAGGACGTATCTTCCCCAAATGTATTACTTCCAATACATCATTTTTATCTACATGATTGACGTTTATCACATAAAAATCCAAAGGTTGTGGAAGTTTATTGATCAACTGTAGAGCAACAGCATTCTGTACAACACCAATAGAGCTTTTTTTGATAAACCAATAGGTAAAAAGAGAAATGGAAAAAACTAATGTGATAGCTCTAAAAATCTTTGCCCAACCTAGTTTTACCTTTGATAAAAACAGAGAAATGATTAAAGTAACTAATATGATAAAAAGAAGATACCCCATTTCACAAAGATAGTTATTTATGTATATTTGCCACTTAATTAAATAAATAACTATGAAAGGAATTATTCTAAGCTTGCCACTATTCTTAGCAAGTATTGGATACGCACAAGTAAAATTTGAAAAAGGGTATATTATCAGTAAAAATGATAATGCAAAAAAAGAAGTATTAATTAAAAATCTAGATTGGATTAACAGTCCAGATAATTTTACATATAAAAAAGATAATAATTCTATTGAACTCAAAGGTACTCCTTCAGATATCAAAGAATTTAGAGTTTATGGATCTCCCAAATATATTTCATATAATGGACTTATTGATACTTCTCCATCTGATTTATCAAACCTATCTAACCAATCTGAACCAGAGAACAAGAACATATCAACATTTTTGAAAGAAATAATTTCAGGTGATAAAAACCTTTATTCTTACATAGGATCAAAAAGTTCAATCACTTATTTTTATTCTGATTCTAATGTGTCAGAAATTAAACCCTTAATTTATAAAAAATATCATCCTGATGGCAATGAATCTCTTGTTGCAACCAACGAAAGCTATCTTCAACAATTAAAAGATATTTTTAATAATGATCCTAAATCACTATCACTTATTTCACAAACAAGATATAGTACAAACAGCTTAGTGAAAGTTTTTAAAGTGCATAATTCGCAATTTTCAGAAAATTCTGACGAAGAAGCTATAAACATAAAAAAGGTACCCATCAAGTTCAATTTACATATTAGACCTGGAGTCAATTTTTACTCCCCTCTAAAGACTACTTATATAGTAGGAAGTAACGAGTTTCCATCAACAACTAATTTTAGAATTGGTATTGAAGCAGAAATGGTATTACCTTTCAATAAGAATAAATGGGCAATTCTATTAGAACCAACATATTCATTTTATACAAATAAAAAGATCACTGCAGCTACAGGAAATAATCTTTACAATATGAGTATGGATGGATATTCATTCATTAATATCCCAGTAGGTATAAGACACTATATGTATTTAAATGAGAAATCTAAATTTTTCCTAAATGGACAAATGAATCTTATAACATTGAGATCAGGTAAAGCTAAAACTATTGATCTAGATTATGAAGGATATATTTTTTCTCAGACAAAATTAGCATCAAACCAGACATTCAGAAGCTATTCTTTTGGCGCTGGTTACAATTATAATAATAAATATAGCATAGAATTAAGATACAATACTGCAAATAATATTATTGACAGTAAAGAACCCCAAAAAGCCAAAATTTCCTATACTTCTATAATTTTAGGATATAATATATTCTAATCTCACTCTACATTCCATTCTTTAAAAAACTGGTGGAGGAAAGTCAGCATAAAATCATGTCTTTCCTCTGCTATTTTCTTTCCTTCAGAAGTGTTCATAAGATCTTTCAGTAAAAGAAGCTTTTCGTAAAAATGATTGATTGTCGTTCCGTTGGACTTTTTATATTCTTCTTTAGACATATTCAAGCTAGGTTTAATATTCGGATCATACATCGGATTGTTTTTAAAACCACCGAAATTAAACGTCCTGCCTATTCCAATCGCTCCAATCGCGTCAATTCTATCTGCATCCTGAACGATTTTAAGCTCGATAGGTAGATTTTCAGGCACTTCTCCTCTATTCTTAAATGAAATATTTTTGATCACAAATAAAACCTGTTCAATAATATCCTCAGAAGTATTTTGACTTTCTAAAAATTCACGGGAAATCTTTAACGCCAATGTTTCATCCCCGTTATGGAATTTAGGATCTGCAATATCATGCAATAACGCTGAAAGCTCTACAACCTCAACATTACAATCTTCCTTTTCAGCAATTTTCTTAGAAAGTTTCCATACTCTTTCGATATGAAACCAATCGTGTCCCGCTTCTGCTCCTTCTAATTTTTCTTTTACAAACTGTATCGTGTTGTCAATCAAATTATTCATTTACCAATTCTTTTAAAATAATTTCCCAAAGTTTTTTATTATAACTTCTGAAAAAATTAACGTGTCCTATTTCTCCTTTTTCCGATTCAGAGGTTTTTACAATTCTGTAGGTTGGTTTAAGATTCGGGTAAGTATCTTCCAATAAACTTCTTACTCCTTTTTCAGTAAGCCATACATCATCTTCTGCGCGGATTACAAATACTTTTTGAGTTAATTTTTTAGAATAGTCCTCTATTTTATCCAACAATCTGTTGGTAGATTTCTTGTTCAAAATTAAGGTTCTCCAGTCATAAGCGCAATTTTTTGGAAGACTTTCTCCCAAGCCAAACCAATTAGCAGGAAAATATCCCAAAAGCTCAGTAAAGAGAGGTTGTGCTACTCCAAATCCAAAATATGCCTCCATTTTTGTTCGCCATTTCAAATTCCCTACAAAGGCATTCTGAGTTCCTACAAAAAAGAATTCATCAAATATTTCCGCATCCTGATTCATTCCTAAGATTAGTGCACCCACAGAATGTCCTAAGCAATATTTTTTATAGGTCGAAAAATTCTTTTGTATATAATTGGTAAGCGTTTTAAAATCTTTAGCTCCCCAAGTTCTCATAGAAGCATTAAATTTCTTCATTTTTAAAGGCTTTGAAAGACCAATTCCTGCATAATCATACGTAATCACAGTAAATCCTTTTTCCGCAAAAAATTGGGCAAATGAAAAATAGATCTGCTGCTTTACTCCTGTTGCAGAATTAATCAATAAAACCTTATGATTACTCTCTTCAGGAATAAAAACATGAACTGCTAAAGCTACGCCGTCCTCAGTTTTAAGAATAATTTTTTCCATAAAACAATAAAAAGTCCACTTCAAAAATGGACTTTTTATTTTAAAATATTTTATCTAAAAACTTTATTTCAGTATGCGATAAATAATTGTTTAAATTTAAACCAATACTTCTATAAACTCAGTTACCATTTTTACAGGTTTATCACTCTTGTCATACGCGATATAACTTGCATAAAATCCTTCTCCATATCCCGTTTCAAAACCAAAAATAGTTCCCGGATGTTCTTCCGAAGGTTTCAAGAACGCATACTGATCTATCGCACCGTTTTCATCAAAGAAATGTTCATGGAAAAATTCTTCATAGATCCCCATAAAATCTGCTCCCTTGCTTTTGTATAAGCTCTGCTCCAGGTCATTAAGACTATTCTGCGTATCAACATCCATAAAACAGCCCATCCCGCTTTCTACAGGATATCCGAAAACTTCTCCTTCCGCCAAATCTTTTACAGATTGTCCAGGTATCGTAGCCATTTTCCAGTCAGCAACTTCTGAATTACTGAAAATAATTTCAGCATACGCCACACAATTGCTTTCTCTTTCTTTATGTAATAAAACAGAAAAGTCTCCTTTAGGAAATTCTGTAGTGAAAGGCTGCATATCATTTGTAATCAAAGGATCACAAGCAACCAGCTTTCCACTTGAAAGATAGATTTTCCCAACTTCGAAGCTTTCCAATAACGGACTTTCTACGAAGTTTTTTGAGAATAGTTTTTGTATATTTTCTAAGTGTGTCATTTTAATTTTTTAGGCTAAGATTAAGGTTTAGGCTAAGCTTGAGACTCAACCTTAACCTAAACCTTTAAATTATAAACTTTTCAGCTTCTCTTCCAAGATCGCAATCTTGTCAAGAGCATCTTTTTGCTTTTTACGCTCTACTTCTACAACTTCTGGTTTTGCATTCGCAACAAACTTTTCGTTTGAAAGCTTCTTATCAACAGAAATCAAGAATCCTTTTAAATATTTCAATTCTTCTTCTGTCTTGGTTTTTTCTTCTCCTAAATCTAAGTTTTCACTTAAAGGAATAGAAATTTCTGTTGCGCCCACCAAGAATGTAAAACTAGGTTTATCAGTTTTCGTACCAAAATGAATTTCAGAAACGTTTGCTAATTTTTTAATCACAGATTCATTCGCGAATTCCGATGCATTAGTATAAACTTCAGCAGCTTCTCTTGGCGAGATCCCTTTTGTCTGACGGTAGTTTCTCACTCCAGAAATAATTTCAGATGCTGTTTCGAAGTTTTTAATAATATCTTCACTGAACGCTTCTGCTTTTTTCTGCTGAGCGATAACTAAAGCCTCATCAGCTTTTCTCTCTGCAATCAACTGCCAGATTTCTTCTGATTGGAATGGTAAAAATGGATGAACCAATTTCATTAATTCTTCAAAAAGAGCAACCGTTTTGTTATAAACTTCTTTAGAGATACCTTCACCATAATTTGGTTTAATTGCCTCTAAATACCATCCGCAGAAATCATCCCAAATCAATTTGTAAATTAAATGTAAAGCATCAGAAATTCTGAATTTTTCAAACTGATCACTAATTTCTACGATCGTTTTATTTAATTTATTTTCAAACCATTCGATAGTCTGAATCTCTGTTGTATTTGCAGGTTTATCTTCATGATTCCACATGTTAATCAAACGGAATGCGCTCCAGATCTTCGTCATGAAGTTTCTTCCTTGTAACATCAAATCTTCATCAAAAAGAAGATCATTTCCAGCCGCAGAACTTAATAAAATCCCTACACGAACTCCATCTGCTCCATATTTATCCATTAATTCCAACGGATCCGGTGAATTCCCTAAAGATTTTGACATCTTTCTTCTCTGCTTATCTCTTACAATCCCTGTAAAATAAACATTCTTGAATGGAACTTCTTTTCTGTATTCCAATCCGGCCATGATCATTCTCGCAACCCAGAAGAAAATAATATCCGGACCTGTTACCAAATCTGAAGTCGGATAGTAATAATTGATGTCTTTATTTTCCGGATCAAGCAATCCATCAAAAACTGACATTGGCCACAACCAAGATGAGAACCAAGTATCAAGCGCATCTTCGTCTTGTTTTAGGTTCGAGATTTCGAGATCCGAGTTTCCAGTTTTTTCTTTAGCCAAAGCTAAAGCGTCTTCGATGTTTTCTGCAACTACGAAATCATTTTCTCCGTCACCATAATAATAGGCAGGAATTTGTTGTCCCCACCAAAGCTGACGCGAAATATTCCAGTCACGGATGTTTTCCATCCAGTATTTATAGGTATTTTTAAACTTCTCAGGATAAAATTTAACCTCATCATCCATTACAACATCCAAAGCAGGTTTTGCAATGTCAGACATTTTTAAGAACCACTGAACAGAAACTTTAGGTTCGATAACCGCACCTGTTCTTTCCGAAGTTCCTACTTTATTTACATAATCTTCTGCTTTCAACAAAAGATCTTTTTCTTCTAATTCTTTTGCGATCTGCTTTCTTACATCAAACCTGTTTTTTCCTGCATAATGTAAACCGTAATCATTCAGATTACCATCATCATCCAAAGCATCAATCATCTGAAGATTATGTTTTTGTCCGATTTCGTAATCATTAATATCGTGAGCAGGTGTAATTTTCAAAGCACCAGTTCCAAATTCAATATCAACGTATTCGTCCTCAATGATAGGAATCACTCTGTCAACGATCGGTACGATTACTTTTTTACCTTTTAAATGAGCATATCGCTCATCATTGGGATTAATACACACCGCAGTATCACCAAAAATCGTTTCAGGACGCGTTGTAGCTACCGAAAGGAATTCTTCTGAACCTTCGATTTTATATTTCAGGAAATATAATTTTCCGTTTTGCTCTTTAAAAATTACCTCTTCATCTGAGATATTGGTTTTTGCTTCAGGATCCCAGTTTACCATTCTGTACCCACGATAGATCAATCCTTTATTGTATAAATCAACAAAAGATTTGATTACCTGCTGAGAAAGTTTTGGTTCCATAGTAAAACGAGTTCTGTCCCAGTCACAAGAACAACCTAGTTTTTTCAACTGCTCAAGGATCGTTCCTCCATATTTATCCGTCCAGTCCCAAGCATGTTTCAAGAATTCTTCACGGGTAATATCAGACTTGCTGACCCCTTCTGATTTCAGTTTAGCAACAACTTTAGCTTCAGTAGCAATTGAAGCGTGATCTGTTCCCGGAACCCAACAAGCATTGAAGCCCTGCATTCTTGCACGACGGACCAGAACATCTTGAATGGTATTGTTCAGCATATGCCCCATGTGTAAGATCCCCGTAACGTTTGGCGGAGGAATTACAACAGTGTAAGGCGGCTTGTCATTCGGCTCTGAATGGAAGTATTTGTTTTCCAACCAGTAATTGTACCACTTTTGTTCTGTTTCCTGTGGATTGTACTTTTCTGAAATCTGCATAAATTCTATTACTTTAATTTACAATTTGCAAAAATAGTCTAAAGAAAAAAAATTTTAAGTATGAATTAAAATAATTTTTAACTTTGTTTCTTAAAATTTATCTAACAAACGTATTAACATTCAAGAATATGAAAAAATTAATTGCAGGAATTGCATTATTCGGGACATTTGCTGTTGCATCTGCACAGAGCATCACTTTCGACACTACAACTTTTGACTATGGTGCTATTAAACCTGGAGCTGATGGAACAAGATTTTTCAATGTAACGAATACAGGGGATAAGCCTTTGATTATTTCAAATGTGAAACCATCTTGCGGATGTACAACTCCTGAATTCAGTACAGATCCTATTCTTCCTGGAAAATCTGCAAAAATTAAAGTTGGATACAACACTGCTAACCCAGGTGCTTTCAACAAAATGATTGAAGTATTTTCTAATGACCCAGTAAACAGCAGAAGTGTAATTTACATCAAAGGTAACGTAGATGCAAATGCTCCAGAGCCAAAACCATTGACTCCTGAAGAGCTAAAAGCAAAAGCAAAGGCTGAGAAAAAAGCTGCTAAGATAGCTGCTAAAGAAGCTAAAAAAGTTGCAGCTGCAAAGTAAATCTCTACTCAAAAAATAAAAAAACCGTCTCCATGGAGGCGGTTTTTTTATTACATTTATACTGGACATCTTCAAAATGTTAATCCAAACATAATTTCGCAACCATAACTCACAAAATATATGGATACTGATTTCTCAGATAATTTTATCATTAAGGGGAACTTTTCTATGAAAAAAGCTTCCACCGAATACAAAGGAAAACTTACCAAAGAAGAAGGGGAACAACTCTTATTACAGGAAAAAGAAAAACTTCGTGAACTACAGGAAAAACTGTATTCTGATGGAAGCCAATCTCTTTTGGTCATTCTTCAGGCCATGGATGCAGCAGGAAAAGACAGTTTAATAGAACACGTTTTCGGAGGGGTAAATCCACAAGGATGTAATGTCACAAGCTTTAAAACTCCAAGCTCAAAAGAATATTCTCATGATTTTTTATGGAGACAATATTTAGCATTACCACAAAAAGGAATGATCGGTATTTTCAACCGTTCTCATTATGAAAGTGTTCTGGTGTGCAAAGTTCACCCTGAATATAATTTAAGTGAAAAAACATGGAAATCCGTAAAAGATTTTGACAAAAAATTCTGGGAGAATCGATACGAAAGTATCCGGAACTTTGAAAAGCATCTTTCTCAAAACGGAACTACCATTGTAAAAATATTTTTAAACGTTTCTAAAGATGAGCAAAAGAAAAGATTTCTAGACAGAATTAATGAACAGGAAAAAAACTGGAAATTTTCTATGGGTGACCTTCCTGAGCGCGCTCTATTTGATCAATATATGGAGTGCTACGAGACAGCAATCAATGAAACAGCAAAAGATCATGCACCGTGGTATGTTTTACCCGCAGATGATAAATGGTTTGCTAGAGTTGCCGCTATCCAGATTATTATTGATACACTGGAAAAAATGAATTTACAATATCCTTCCTTATCTAAAAAAGACAGAGCAGATTTACAAGAAGCTAAAGAGCAGTTGGAAAATGAATAGCTTTTGAAGAAAAAATATACTGGAGGAAGGAATTTTTAAGTTCATATTACTAAAATTCTCCTCTTCCAGGCTCTTAAAAAATCACGAGAAAATCTATAAGCCGGATTTTGTACTTCAAAAGAAGTGCTTGTTATTTATCTACGTCGTGCATTGCTGCAAAACTTTAGCTGATTACCCCTCGGCTTTCAGGGCGAGCAACCCCTATTTTCATTGCTGAAAAGAACCGATATACTTATCATTGCACCACAAAGAGTTTACCTGATTTCACTACAGCCGAACTGTACATCCTTTCTGTTGCACTTGTCCTACCCTCACGGGTGACGGATGTTATCCGCTTTGCTGCTCTATAGTGTCCGGACTTTCCTACCCTTACCAAAGTAAGAATCAACAAGCCGATTTTCTCGTGGCTGCAAAGATAGATAATTTGAAAATTTGGCAACGTGATAATTTGAAAATTTTCAATTCGCAATCAGATTTATTACATCAGTTGAACTTTATTCCTCCATTTTCAAATTACTTAATTTTCAAATTCTCAAAATTATATCATATATTCGTGCAACTAAACTACACCTCCTCATTGGGTTCAAAAGAAAAAGAATTTGCACAACTTATCAAAGATAATCAGGGCTTGATTATCAAAGTTTCGCGTCTTTATACCAATTCTCTTGAAGATGAAGAGGATCTTTTCCAGGAAATAGTCCTACAGCTTTGGAGAAGCTACGGATCTTTTAAAGGAAATTCCAAAATTTCAACCTGGATGTATCGTGTAGCTTTAAATACCGCTATTACACTTTTCAGAAAAAAAAGTAAAAGCCCACTTACAAACGAACTGGATATTAATCACAAAGATTTTGTAGAGGATGACGACGAGAAACAGCAGCAGATTTCTCTTTTATACACTGTGATTAAGACCCTTCCTAATATAGAGAGAGCCATCGTCATGATGTATCTGGATGATTTGCCTTACAAGGATATTGCAGAAAACCTCGGGATCACCGAAGTCAATGCGCGTGTGAAAATGAACAGATTAAAGAAAACCCTTAAAGAAAAGATGGAAAAACATGCCTGAATTTGATTTAGACAACTTTAAGAAAACATGGCAAGAGCAGCCTGTTCAGGAAAAATACGACAACACTGAGATTCTTCAGATGCTGAATAAAAAATCACGTAATTACGTTAAATATATTTTTTGGATCAGCGTTGTAGAGTTATTATTCTTTTCCGGTATAGGGTTATTTTACATCATAAAAGGTGGTGATGAATCCAATAGTTTTTTAAAACTTCTAGAAAGATTAGGCGCACAAAAGACTCCGGAAATTATTGCCAATTTTGATACGATCTATTTTGCTATAAAGATTTTAAGCTTATTGGTTACTGCCTATTTTGTCTTTAAATTCTATCAAAACTATCACAGAATAAAGATTGAAGAAAATTTAAAGGGTCTTATTACCCGCATTATTAAATTTAAGAAAACAGTAAATGCCTTTATTTTAATAAGCATTGCTATATTACTTGCCTTCATTATTACATTCACCGCATTTATTTTTTATGCACTGAATTCCCAAAACATAGAGCCTAAAGGTTCAGACCTTATGATCGTGATTGCCATCATCATATTGAGTACAGTATTATGTGTATTGCTGATCTGGCTATATTACAAACTTGTTTATGGAATCATCATCAGAAAACTTGATAAAAACTTAAAACAACTGAAAGAAATAGATTCTCAGGAAATTTAATACTCTTCCTTGCTTATGGATAAAGATATAATTGTTAATTTTATTTTATCAAATCTTAATCTATGCCTTTATCTTACGTTCATGGAGCTTCTGATATTCCATTATTGGGACAAACTATTGGAGCTAATCTAAAAAATACTGTTGAAAAATTTCCTAATCAAGAAGCCTTAATTTGCGTACATCAAAATTACCGTGCCACTTATCAGGAGTTTTATAACCAAACGACTGCCGTTGCAAAAGCCCTTATATTTCTTGGAGCAAAAGCCGGCGACAGAGTTGGAATATGGTCTACCAACCGCTACGAATGGGTTCTTTTACAATATGCAACCGCAAGAATCGGGGTTATTCTGGTCAATATAAATCCTGCGTACAGAACCAGTGAACTGATCTTTGTGATCAATCAGTCTGAAATGTCTCACATTTTCTCTTCTTTAGCATTTAAATCCAGTGATTACAAAGCAATGATTACGGATGCCAGAGAATTTTGCACCACATTAAAATCAGAAATTTTCTTTGATGACAATTGGGAAGATTTTTTGAATAACGGTCAGGAAATTTCCGATGATGTGTTACACAGTTATGAAGAACATGTTCAATTTGATGATCCGGTAAATATTCAATATACTTCCGGAACAACCGGGTTTCCTAAAGGCGTCACACTTTCCCATCATAATATTCTGAATAACGGATATTTTATCGGAGTACGACTAAAATACAACGAGAAAGACAGAGTTTGTATTCCGGTTCCTTTTTACCACTGTTTTGGAATGGTCATCGGAAATATGTGCTGTACTTCTCACGGAGCTTGCATGATAATTCCTAATGACAGTTTTGATCCGGAGATCACCCTAAAAGTAGTTTCTGAGGAAAAATGCACTTCTCTATATGGAGTTCCTACCATGTTTATTGCTGAATTAGCTGTAAAAGATTTCGATACTTTTGATTTTTCAAGCTTAAGAACAGGTGTAATGGCAGGTTCTGTCTGTCCTCCTGAAATCATGAAAAAAGTGGAGAATCTGATGAATATTAAAGAAATGAGTATCTGTTATGGAATGACGGAAACCTCTCCTGTTTCTACTCAGACTTTAATTGGAACTCCTTTTGAAAAACAGGTCAATACCGTAGGAACCGTTCAAAATCATCTAGAAATAAAAATTATTGATGAAAACGGAAAAATTCTTAAACGCGGAGAACATGGCGAACTGTGTACAAGAGGATATTCTGTAATGCTGAAATACTGGAACGACCCTGAAAATACGAAAAAAGTTATTGATGACGGACGCTGGATGCACACCGGAGATATGGCCGTGATGGATGAAGAAGGCTATATTACCATTTCGGGAAGAATTAAAGACCTGATTATTCGTGGCGGAGAAAATATTTCTCCAAAAGAAATTGAAGACTTTTTATATACCTATCCTAATATTTTAGATGTTCAGATTATCGGAGTTCCTAGTGAAAAATTCGGGGAAGAAGTGATGGCTTGGGTGAAAGTGAGAAAAGGATTCAACGTAACAGAAGATGAGCTTTTAAATTATTGTAAAGGAAGAATTGCCCATTACAAAGTTCCTAAATACTGGAAGTTTGTAGAAGAATTCCCAATGACGATCTCAGGAAAGATAAGAAAGGTAGAAATGAGAGAAGTTTCCATGAAGGAACTGGGCTTAGAAAATATACATCAATAGATGGTAAACAAAAAAAGCATTTCAAATTGAAATGCTTTTTTATATTTTAAAGTTCTTTTCTTAATCTTGCGACAGGAATATTCAGCTGTTCACGATATTTTGCTATCGTTCTTCTGGCAATATTATAGCCCTGCTCTTTTAAAATGACTACCAAAGCATCGTCTGTTAATGGCTTTCTCTTATTTTCTTTGTTAATAACCTCCTGTAGATGGGTTTTAATCTCTTTTGTAGAAACCTCTTCACCATCATCATTTGTTAAACTATCAGAAAACAGATCTTTAAGATATACAATTCCGTTTGGAGTATCTGCATACTTGCTTTTAACTACTCTGGAAATCGTAGAAATATCAAAACCGGTAATATCTGCAATATCTTTTAAGATCATTGGTTTTAATGACTTCTCATCTCCGGTAATAAAATAATCTTTCTGGAATTTTACAATGGCAGTAATGGTTTGCAATAAAGTATTCTGACGCTGATTAATCGCATCAATATACCATTTCGCCGCATCCAGTTTTTGCTTGATAAATAAAGCAGCCTGTTTATGCTCTGCTGAATTTTTATCATGAGAATACGTCGATAATATATCTTTATATTCTTCAGAAACTCTTAAAGTTGGAGCGTTTTTACTATTTAGCATTGGAATTACCTGTCCGTCTTTTACCTGTATGACAAAATCGGGAATAATTTCCTGATTAATAGTAATTGTCTGAGTATCGAAGTTACCTCCAACTTTTGGTGATAATTTTGATATTTCATCCAATGCATCTTTCAGATCCTCCTCTTCAATATCATATTTCTGAATAATCTTGTTGTAATGTTTATTCGTAAGGGCATCGAACTGATGTCTTAAAATATTTGCCGCTAAAGAAATCGCTTTATCTGAGCTTACTTTCTTTTCAATCTGTAAAAGAAGGCATTCCTGCAAACTTCTGGCTCCCACACCTGAAGGATCAAGCTTTTGAATATAATTTTCAAGAATATCCTCTACTTTCTCTTTCGTTGTATAAATACCTTGTGAAAAAGCCAAATCATCTACAATCGATTTGATTTCTCTTCTTAAATAGCCATCTGTATCCAGATTTCCAATAATATATTCTGCAATCCTCACATCTTCATCTGTAATATTTACAAGATGAATTTGTTCCATTAAGTAATCGTATAAAGACTGACCTTCTGTCAGAAGACTCTCATTATCAAACTCTTCATCATCAGGAGAATAGTTACTAGATGCCGTTTTATAGCTAGGTTCATCATCATAAAGATATTCATTCACATCAAAATCAGTTTCAATGCTTTCTGTACCTTCATTTTCGTAAGAATCTTCAAGAGAAGAGTAATCTTCTTCTTTAGAATCCTCTTTTGCTATTTCCAACGCCGGATTTTCCTCTAACTCTCTCTCCAATTCCTCTTCAAATTCCAAAGTGTGAAGCTGAATCAACTTCATCAACTGGATTTGCTGAGGAGCCAGCTTCTGTCCTAATTTGAGTTGTAAGTGTTGTTTAAGCATAGTTGTCTTTGTGTTTTAACATAACATATTCTACGAATTTAATAAATTTATTTGTAGAATAATAATTTTTAGCACGATTTTTGTATTATAGAACTTTATAATAAACTATTTAAATAAACGAAAAAGCCTTAAAAATTACTTTAAGGCTTTTTTATTTTTTTAAAACTCTGCGTTCTTCGGTGTCCTAGGGAAAGGAATCACATCTCTGATGTTGGTCATTCCCGTCACAAAAAGCACTAATCGTTCAAGCCCTAATCCAAATCCTGCATGTGGCACAGAACCGAATTTTCGGGTATCCAAATACCACCAAAGCTCGTGTTCATCTACGTGCATCTCTGCCATTTTCTGCTTTAGAACATCTAATCTAGCCTCTCTTTCAGAACCTCCGATGATTTCTCCGATCCCAGGGAAAAGTACATCCATAGCTGCAACCGTTTTGTTGTCATCGTTCAGTTTCATATAGAAAGCTTTGATTTCTTTTGGATAATCAAATAAAACTACCGGACTTTCAAAATGTTTTTCAACCAAATATCTTTCGTGCTCAGACTGAAGATCAGTTCCCCAGTTTTCAACAGGATATTGGAATTTCCCTTTTTTATTTTCTTTAGAGTTCATTAAGATCTCAATCGCTTCAGTATAGCTTACACGCTTGAAACGTTTAGCAATTACATTTTGAAGTTTTTCGATCAAGCCTTCTTTTGCTCTGTCTTTTTCCGGTTTAGATTTTTGCTCTTCTTCAAAACGCTTGTCTAAGAACTCCAAATCATCTTTACAGTTATCCAACACATATTGAATCACATATTTCAAGAAATCTTCTGCCAAATCAATGTTGTCTTCAAGATTGTTGAAAGCAACTTCCGGCTCGATCATCCAAAATTCTGCCAAGTGACGTGTTGTGTTTGAGTTTTCTGCACGGAAAGTAGGTCCGAAAGTATAAATTCTTCCCAATCCCATCGCTGCAGTTTCTCCTTCAAGCTGTCCCGAAACTGTTAAGTTTGTTTTCTTCCCAAAGAAATCCTGAGCAAAATCAATATCTCCCTGCTCATCTCTTGGAATATTATTTAAATCAAAGTTGGTAACACCAAACATCTCTCCCGCTCCTTCTGCATCAGCTCCTGTAATAACAGGCGTATTGATATAAAAGAATTGGTTTTGGTTAAAGAATGAATGCACTGCAAAACTTACTGCGTGACGTACTCTGAAAACAGCTCCGAACAAATTAGTTCTGAATCTTAAGTGAGCCTGCTCTCTTAAAACTTCCAAAGAGTGCTTCTTCGGCTGAAGAATCGTCTTATCTCTTTCTTCAGTAAAGTTATCTCCTAAAATGATAATCTTTTTAGCGATAATCTCTACAGTTTGTCCTGCTCCCTGACTTTCCACAACTTCACCCACCACTTTCAAAGAAGCTGCCGTACTGATTTTACTAATAACCTCTTCGTCGAAATTTTCGAAATCAACAACTATTTGCAAATTATTGATCGTAGAACCATCATTAAGCGCTATGAAGCGATTTGAACGGAACGCTCTTACCCAACCGTAAACCGTAATGTCATGATGTAATACTTTCTTGTAATCCTGAAGGACTTCCTTAATTGTCTGCTTTTTCATTTGTTGATTATAAATTTTCGTATAAAAATTAATGTCTGCAAAGTTACAAAAAAACAGCGCAACTTGATGATTACGCTCTCTTAATTAAAAACCGATTTATCAATTATTTAACAAAAAACTATGCTTTAAATATGAATCAATTAAAGAAAATCGACTTTTTGCGTTGTTTTCCGTTTCGGATTTTCCAGGCATGATAAGAACTCGGAACATCATATTGCCACTTCGGAAGCAGTAGAATAATCAGAATAACATCGATATGAGCAATAAAGCCCAGTCCTACCGTGAGATAAAAAGCCCAACCTGCCTGTTGAAAACCAATCAAATACGTAAAAGCAATTAGCAAACTCAATCCCCACATTTTTGATAGAAATGCATGAGTACAGGTTTCTTTTCCAAATTTCCAAATGCTGACAACATAACACAAAGCTTCCATTACTAATATTAAAAGAATTCCTTTCCATTCACTCTTTATCAGTTCCGGATTTATAAAGTAAGCGGCAAATCCCAACGAAAGCCAGAAAATCAAATCGGTTTGACTGTCTAATCTTCTTAATTTTTCAGAAGAAACGCCAACTTTTCGGGCAATAATTCCATCAAAAATATCCGTCAATAATCCAAAATACATTAAAACTAAAATTAAAAATCCGAAGTCTTCTCCTTTAAAATAAGCCAGTAAAAAGATAATGGGTGCTAGGATAAATCTTGTAGCGATTAAAATATAGGGTATAGTTCTCATGATAAATATTATTGGATTTTTTTATATTTCTCAGCATAATTAATAGTATAACCAGCCCACATGATAAACAAAGCCGCACCGCTGTTATCATAATAGTCCTGAATCAGTAAATTCTTTTGCGCAGTAAGACCAATCCTGCTCTGAAAACTCTGACATCCCCCAAATAAAAAAGGAATTCCATGACATTTGGAGGTATAATTACTCAGTGAAAGCAAACCGTTTTTGAGGGTGGCATTGTATTTAAAAGAATATTTTAGAGAATCATTCTTTAAAAGCTTAAAGTCAATTTCATACGTTTTTGGTTTGTCCAGAGGTTTTGATCTTATAAGAACTTTATCACAATCTGCAATTTTAGAATTCTTCAGAGCAATCATTCCTGCAAAATCTCTCATTTGCTCAGATTTTTGATTTCCGGAGTTGATATGCTCATATCCTTTAAACTCATATGCTCCACCAATCATCGAAATATTTTCTTTGGTGATAACTGACAAATCATCTTTAATCATTTTTCTATTGAAAGTCGTACAGGAATTAAGAATCAGAACAACTACAGGAAGCATACAATACTTTTTCATGGCTCATGTATTTAGAATTATACTTCAAAAGTATCTCTCACAAGCAAAAAGCCGAATGCTAAAAAAAATTAAAATAAATGAGTACATTTGTGAAAATCACAAAATCATGTATCAGGAACGCTTATTACAGGAAATCCGAAAGAAAATTGGTAATAAATCTTTGAATGATGAGATTGCTAATATTCTTAGTATAAGCTATGACGCAGCCCATAGAAGAACTTCCCTGAAAGCAAAATTCAGTTTTGAAGAGGGTCTGGAACTCGCAAAATATTATCAGATTTCCCTGAATCAGTTTATCACTTCAGATCAACAGATTTTAGCGCAAAAAACGACAGCAGTCACTGAAACCGATGACTTGCAGTCATTTTTTCAAAATAACCTCAATGTTTTTGAAAATCTTCCTCTTTCTGACGGAATGACAATTTATTACTCAGCGAAAGATATTCCGTTTTTTTATACACTTTCGGACACCTTACTTTCCCGTTTCAAAATTTATGTATGGATGAATTTACTCAATGCAAAGCAGGTCTTCATCCCTTTTCTTCGGTTTTCACCTCCTAATTTCGAACCTAATACTAAAGAGTTAAGAAAAAAATATGAGGAACAAAATGTGATAGAATTATGGAATGACATGACGGTCTCCAGTATTTTGCAACAGATCTCGTTCTACTATGATACAAGATTGCTACAGAGAAATGAAGCTCAAATTATTTTGGATGAATTAAAGGAATTAATTGAGTATATCGAGCAAAAAACGGAGAACAATCCGAAATTTCACCTGTACGAAAATGAACTAATGCATCTTTCCAATGACATCTTTTTTCACCATCCGCAACAGTCACTTTTTGCATTACCAACCAATATGTTTGGATATATCCTGATTAATGATGCAAAAACCTGCAGTGAAACCAAGAACTATTTTGAACATCAGATTAAAAATTCAAAATCTCTAGGAACTTCCGGAAATCGAGACCGAAAAATATTTTTCAATAAGATGTATGAACAGATTGATAATTTAAAACACAAGTTATAATATGAAGAACCTTCGTAATGGTGAATTTTTTGGACAAACCAACGAGACTCTCAGTTTCGATGGATTAACTATTACGGATACAGAGTATACTCATCCTTTTGTGGATTGGCATTATCATGAAAACCCTTATTTCACCTTTCTGCTACAGGGAAATATGACAGAAGGCAACAAAAAAGAAACATATGACTGTTCGGCAGGAACACTCCTTTATCATCATTGGGAAGACGCTCATTACAATATAAAACCTGACATTTTCACCCGTGGATTTCACATTGAAATTACAAAAGAATGGTTCGAAAAATTTCAGCTTTCTAAAGATTTAATTGAAGGAAGTTTCAATATTAAAAATCCTTCTTCAAAATTATTAATTCATCAAATTTTCAAAGAAACGAAAATTAATGACCATTCATTTGAATTAAATATCCATCAACTTTTATTGAATATTTTTAATCAGTTATCTCATCAGAAAGGAAATTCAGAAAAGAAACCTCTTTGGGTAAAGCATATCGATGAAATATTACACGAACATTCTACAGAAAAGTTGAGTTTAGCTGAACTTTCTCAAACATTGAATATTCATCCTATGCATCTGAGTCGGGATTTTCAAAAATATTTCCGATGCAACTTGGGAGAGTATCTTAGAAAATTAAAAGTTGAAAAATCTCTAAAACTATTGAATGAGCTTGAGTCTTTATCAGAAGTTGCACTGGAATGCGGATTTTCAGATCAGAGCCATTTTATCCGTTGTTTTAAAGAAAATATGGGGATTACTCCGTTGAAATATAGAAAAATTTTGAAATGATTTTTTATTTATGACTTTTAAACATCTTTTGTCATTCCGTAGGAATCTAAGTAAATATTTTACAAATTAAGTCTAGATTCCTACGGAATGACAAAGTGAACGTAAATTAGTAATTAAAATACAAATGTTAATTTCATTCTATTTTTCATGAAAAACGATATATATCTTTGTTCAGATAAAATTGACCATGAAGCCAATCATCTTATTTCTTTTAATTCTAATTTCAGGTTTGTCTTTTGGACAAACTTCAAACATTATTGAACCCGATAAAATTGAGACCGTTGTTCAGAGAAATCATTTGAAAAAAATTATGTTCTTGGATAAAGCCATTTCTTTAGAAAATATAAAAGAAAGTGATTTCCTGAAAACCATGACATTTCAGGAGGATAAGGATTTTGATATTCGTGTTTTCATGAATAATTCGTTGGTAAATTATTTACATCAACTAGATCAAACATTATCCGTAGATGAATTGTTGAAAAGGGGAAATTATCAATTTAACTTTATCGTTGACGGAAAGTTAATTTATACTGAAAATTTGAATACAGGAGCGGGAAATCCGGAAAGCAAAAAATTCAAAACAAATTTCAGAATTCCTTTTTTAAGTAGTACGAACGAAGATTCCTGGGGAAGATATTTATGGATGCGGTTTTATCTTGCAAACGGAGGAATTGATGCCTTAGAAACAGGAAATCATACTTTAAAAATTGAAATTAAACCTTATTTAAAAGTATCAACCTTGAAAATAGGGAATGTAATAGCCCAAGGAGAAATTCAATTAATTATTCCTAAAAAAAGTATTTCTGAGCGACAAATTGCCGTTCAGAAAATCAAACCAAACAGTAGCTGGAAAGTTTCTGAAGAAAAACTTAATACAGAAAAAATAAAAGCTTTAAATCAAAAAATAGCAGAAAACAGATTCCGTGATATTACAGGAATTGTTGTGATCAAAAATGAGAAACTTCTATTAGAAGAATATTTTAACGGCTATACAAGAGATAGTTTAAATGATACTCGTTCCGTTGGAAAATCCTTTTCTTCAGCATTGATGGGAATGGCAATAAAAGATGGCTATATAAAAAATGAAAACCAAAGCTTGAAAGAATTCTATGATTTAAAAAAATTCAATAATTACGCTTCTAAAAAAGATAGTGTAACCATTAAAAGTCTATTAACAATGAGTTCTGGATTTAATGGAAATGATGAAGATTACGATTCTCCCGGAAACGAAGAAAATATGTACCCAACCGAAAACTGGATCAAGTTTGTTCTTGATTTACCGATGACTGAAAATAAAATTGGAAAGACATGGAACTATTTTACCGCCGGAGTGGTTTTAACAGGAGATATTTTAGATAAATCTGTTCCAAAAGGATTAGAAAAGTACGCCAGTCAAAAGCTGTTTCAACCTCTTGGAATTACCAATTATAAATGGCAATTTACACCTCAACACAAACCTTCTTTAGCCGGAGGTTTGAGAATGAAAGCTTTAGACTTTGCCAAATTCGGGCAGCTTTATAAAAATAATGGAATCTGGAATGGAAAACAAATTTTGGATAAAAACTGGATTAAAAAATCTTTCACCAATTATTTTTCAGACCGTAAAGACTTTGAAGGTTACGGATATTTGTTCTGGAGAAAAGTCTATAAAATCGGGAACAAAGAATTTGAAAGCTACCAATCCAGCGGAAATGGAGGAAATAAAATCATTATTTTCACAGAGATACCTGTCGTGATAGTGATTACCGCAAAAGCATATAATAAACCTTATGCACATTCTCAAGCCGATAAAATTGTACAGGATTATCTATTACCCTCAGTTTTTGAGTAATAAGAATTGGAAATAAGCAGTAAAATAGTATGAATAAATAATGATTGAAGGTAAATTTGCTTCGTCAGCTTTATCTTCTATTCAAAAAAGAAATATTATTCGTCTTTCTTAGAAGGAACTAAAAAGACATCGATAAGACCTTCAGGAAGCTGCATTTTGATTGTTCTTTCTTCCCTGTCAACTTCAAGAATCCAGTCTTTGATCATAGGAATCACTACTTCTTTTCCATCCAGATTGGTAATGAAATACACCTGTGCTGTCTGATCATTCACAGATCTGATGACCCCACAGTTGTTATCATTTTCATCAAGAATTTCGTAGCCTATGATTTCGTGGTAATAGAATTGCTTTCCTGAAAGTTTTGGTAAAGAAGCCAATGGTAAATATACATCTTTACCTAAGGATTGATCTACCAACATTTCTGAAGAATTTTTGAAAGCAATATTCAGAGCATCTAATTTGCTCCATGATGACTTAGCAATAAAAAAAGGAACCAATAATCCGTTGATTTCAACGAATATTGATTCCAGTTTATTGTAAAGCTCGGGTTGGTCTGTATCCAATTTAAGGATTACATTTCCCGCAAGTCCGTGTCTGCGTGTGATTTTTCCTAACAAATAGCAATCTTCTTTACGCATACAGGAATTTTCTTAAGCTTCAGTGTTTTCTTCTGTAGATTCAGCAGCAGCCTCACCTTCTTCTGTAGCAACTTCTTCAGCAGGAGCGTTTGCAGCTTCAGCAGCAGCCTTTGCATCAGCTTCAGCTTGTGCAGCAGCAGCGATTCTAGCTTCGTTTACTTTAACTTCAGCTTCTAAAGCAGCTTTCTTAGCATCAACTTTAGATTGAGCCAAACCTTCTACTTTACCTTGTACTTTCGCATCTTTAGCCTCTACCCAAGCAGCAAATCTTTTTTCAGCTTCAGCCTCATCAAAAGCTCCTTTAGCAACACCACCTTGTAAGTGTTTTTTGTAAAGTGCACCTTTGTAAGAAAGGATAGCTCTTGCAGTATCAGTTGGCTGAGCACCGTTGTTTAACCACTTTACAGCAGAATCAACGTTCAAATCGATAGTTGCAGGGTTAGTAATTGGGTTGTAAGTTCCTAGTTTTTCGATGAATCTACCATCTCTTCTAGCTCTAGAATCTGCAACCACGATATGGAAGAAAGGTCTCCCTTTTGATCCGTGTCTTTGTAATCTGATTTTTACTGACATAATGTTGTGAATTTTATGGGATCTCGTCCCAGTTAATTATTTAAGAGTGCAAAGATAGTAAAAAAGTTTGAAGTAAAAAGCTCCTTGTAAAAAGTTTTATGAATTCATTTTCTCAGAGTTGAGAATCTGCTTTCTATTATGCTTTATCTGTGTAGTCTTTCCTCCTCTTACTTTGCCAAAAAGAATTGTTGCAATAATCTACTTATCCTTAAATTTCTTAATTGCTTCTTCACTTACCGGAGTAAATAAATTCACCAAGTTACCATCCGGATCCCTAAATAAAAGAGATTTATTTCCCCACGGCATTACTGTAGGTGGCTGTACAATATAATCTTTAAGAAAATGAGATAATCTTTCATAGTCCTTATCAACATTCTCTACCAAAAATTCTATGATACAACTTTTATTAGAGCCGGGCTTCGCTACTTCATCGCCTCCAAAAAACTGAAGTGTATTTGTACTGCCAATAGCGAGAGTAGCTGTCTTCATCTGAAGTTCAACAAAATCGGGTGTATACTTTACGATTTCCGCTCCGGTAACTTCTTCATAAAATTCCACCAAGCCTTCAACATTGGCCGTAATAATTCTTGTAGATACTAAATTCATTGTCAAAATATTTTTTATTCAACAAAAATATTCTGACTAAGTGACAGCTATCTGTCAGTAGCTTTGAGAAATTTCACTACAAAAGAATTCTTTAATCTACTTGCCCCATATAAAACAAACCAAGACATTTCTGGTTCTCTTCAATGGTTAAAGAATCTTTCAGCTGCTCTACTATTTTCGGTGAACTCCAATAGCAACCGATTTGATTAGCTGTACAGGTAAGATACATATTCTGAACCGCCATAGAAACCGCCGCGATCTCCTCCCATTCCGGAACCATACCGCTGAAATTAACAACGATAGAAACCACCACATCTGCTTTATTGATTTTAAAACCGATATCGTTATATTTTTTTTCCAGAAAAAGTTGCTCGGGTTGGGTTGCTTTGTAAATAGCCTGCATTTCAGAAGCTAATGTAGCTTTTTCTTCTCCTTTGAATATTTTAAAACGCCAAGGTTTTGTACGTTTGTGATTGGGAGCCAATGTCGCTGAATGTAAAATTTCATCAATAATTTCCTGAGAAATTTCATTTTCATTGTAATCTTTTGGAAAGATACTTCTTCTTTGCTCTATGATTTCTTTTAAAACTTCTGCTTTGTTCATGAAGCAAAATTACGACATGAAATTCAATATCTTTTACTTATTCTAAATTAAATTTTAAGCTTAAAATGATGTTTTGTCATTATGATAATGGAAGAATCTCAACAATAGGAATAGATTCTTCGTTACGCTTTACACCACTCAGAATGACAGCGAGGTAACGTTATTATAAAACCTCAACAATTTCCTGATGGATTTTATTTAATGTAAAATCATCGCCGGATTTCATTCCCATCATTTTTTTTGCCATCGGACTTTCCGGGGAAATCGCATAAAAACGATCACCTTCAAAGAAAAACTCACCCAGCGAAACCGAAATATAAAAACGGGCTTTATTGGTAATCACCAAAGAACCCAATTGTACACGCTCCGTAGAATTTGTCAGAACTTTTGCCATATTTCTCTTCAAATCATTCAAAGCTCCAAGCTGTCTCTGCATTTGGTAAATCTCCTCCTGCATTTCTTCTCTCATACTGTCATACTTCGGAGTCTTTTTGATGTCGCGACTTGCTTCTAAAGTAAATTCAATAAAGTTTTTAAGCTTTTCAATCTTTTCAGCAATCACGTTTTTCACATAATTTCTTATGTCATTTTTCTCAAATACTATCTTCTCCATACATCGAATCTTTATATAAAGATAATATTTTTATATAAAAAAGCCCTGTAAAATTTTCTACAAGGCTTTTTGATTTTATTTTTCTACTATTTTTTTCAGATTGTCCAATCCTTCTCCATACGATTTACCCATTTGATAGTCCATCATAGGTCTCATTATTTTCATCATGGGATCTTGCTCAGTATCCATACTCCATGTTACTTTTGTAGCATTCCCTTCAGGTGTTAAAATAATATCAGAAGTAGCTTGTCCTTCAAAAGGTTTTTTAAAGATCATTTCCGTTTTCTGCTTTTGATTCGGAATCAATTCTTTGATCTCCTGACAACCGGCTCCTGCATCTTTATTCTGACTGTCCCAACAATACTTATCTCCTACTTCTCCGGCATTTCCTGTATAATTAAGTGTCATATTTGTATCTAATTTCAACCAAGGATTCCATTGGTTGAAAGCTTTCATCGAGCTTACCTGTTCCCATACTTCTTCTTTGGGAGCATTAATGACGATTGATTTTTCATAATGATAATTTTTACCGAAAGCCAATACTGCAATCACAGCATACACAAGAATCAAAAGGATAAGTACACCAAGAATTTTTAAGATCGTTTTCATAGTTTTATTTATTTAGGGTTACAATTTCCAACATTAAGTTGTTGCCAAAAGTAGTCATTCCAGCCCCATTTCAACTTCGCCTATGACAAGATTAATAAAGATAAACAATTTTGTCACATCTTTTCACTCAGGCATCATTTTTGAGTAATTCCCTCAAGAATCCTTGTAATTCCTTACATTTACAATCATTAAAAATCGAAAAATGAATATTTTAACAGAACATTTTAACACACCATATCATTCCGCACCGTTCAATTCTATTAAAAACGAAGATTATCTTCCGGCTTTCAAGGAGCTAATTCAGAAATCTGAAGAAGAGATCAATGCTATTGTCAATAATCCTGAAGAACCGACTTTCACAAATGTAATTGAAGCATTGGCTTATTCCGGTGAGCAGCTGGATGTGGCTTCCAATATATTTTTCAATCTAAATTCTGCTGAAACGAGTGATGAATTACAACAGATTGCTCAGGAAGTTTCTCCAATCTTAACGGAATATTCTTCAAAAATCTCTCAAAACGAGGCTTTATTTAATAAAATTAAAAAAGTATATGATCAAAAAGAGAAATATAATCTGAATGAAGAACAGCAAATGCTATTAAATGAAACGTATAAAGGTTTTGTAAGAAGCGGAGCTTTATTGAATGATGAAGACAAGGAAAAATTAAAGAAAATCAGCATGGATTTATCTTTAAAATCACTACAATTCGGGCAAAATGTATTGGCTTCAACGAATAATTATTTCAAACATATTACCAATAAAGATGATTTAGCAGGAATTCCTGATGCTATTTTAGAACAATATGCTGAAGAAGCTAAAGAAAGAAATCTGGAAGGCTGGGTTGTAACGTTACAATATCCAAGTTATATTCCTTTCATGACGTATGCAGAAAACCGCGAACTGAGAAAGGAAATTGCATTGGCAAATGGCAAAAAATCTTTCGACGGTGGCGAATTCGATAATCAGAATTTAATTAAAGAACTTCTTACTTTAAAACAGCAAAAAGCTGAATTATTAGGGTATGCTAATTATGCTGATTATGTTTTGGAAGAAAGAATGGCAAAATCTCCATCAAAAGTGATTGACTTCCTGAATGAGCTTCTGGTAAAAGCAAAACCTTATGCAGACAAAGAAATTGAAGAATTAAAATCTTTGGCAAAAGCAGATGGAGTTGAAGAGATGCAATCTTATGATCACGCTTTCTATGCAGAAAAACTTCGTAAAGCAAAATATGATTTAAATGATGAGGAATTGAAACCTTATTTCCCTTTAGAACAAGTTCAGGAAGCCGTTTTCGGATTATCAAAACAACTTTTCGGATTAACTTTTGAGGAAAGAAATGATATTCCGAAGTATCACGAAGACGTAAAAGTGTATGAGGTAAAAGAAAATGGTGATTATAAATCTTTACTGTATGTAGACTATTTCCCGAGAAAAGGCAAAAGAGCCGGAGCTTGGATGACAAGTTATAAAAATCAATATAAAAAGAATGGGGAAAATTCTCGTCCGCATATTTCTATTGTTTGTAATTTCAGCAAACCTACGAAAGACACCCCAAGTTTATTAACATTTCAGGAAGTGACTACTTTATTCCATGAATTCGGTCATGCCCTTCACGGAATGTTGGCAAACACTCAATATCCTACTCTTTCCGGAACTTCTGTGAAATGGGACTTTGTGGAATTACCTTCTCAATTCCTGGAAAACTTCTGTTATGAACCGGAATTCTTAAAGACTTTCGCTAAGCATTATAAGACAGGAGAAACTCTTCCGGATGAAAAAATCGAGAAAATCGAACATTCTAAAAATTTCATGGAAGGTTACCAGACTTTGAGACAGATTGGTTTCGGATTATTGGATATGAATTATCATACGAAAGTTTCAGAATTGGAAAATGAAAGCGTGAAAGAGTTTGAAGATAAATATACAAAGGCTACACAATTATACCCTTCAAATCCAGAAACAGCAATGAGCCCAAGTTTTTCGCATATTTTCCAAGGTGGATATTCTGCGGGATATTATTCTTACAAATGGGCAGAAGTTTTGGATGCGGATGCTTTCCAATATTTTAAAGAAAACGGAATTTTCAATCCTGAAATTGCCGCAAAATATAAAATCCTTCTTTCTTCCGGTGGTACAAAAGACCCAATGGAATTGTATAAGAGTTTCAGAGGAAGTGAGCCGAAAGTGGAGAGTTTGTTGAAGAGGGCGTTTGGGTAAGATTATGATAATGAAAGAATCTAAAGAATTAACTAGTGACGATATAAAGAAAATCAAAAGAATTAATTTCTTAAGAATAAAAAAAGATTCTTATATTTTGATTAATTTGGTAACAATAAGTCTATTCTTATACTCTTTTGGTTTTCCATATTGGGGATGGAGAAGAAAACCTCTTCATCCCCCAACTAATATGAGTGAATATTTAAATCAAATTATTGATCTAAATATTTTTTGCTCACCTCTTTATTTTCTCGTGTTCTTCAACATTCTTATTAAATTTTTTGAAATTAAATATGGCTATAAATTTATATCACAAAGTGAGGTCATATTTAAAAGACAGCTTCTAAGGAGACTTAATATCATTATTTTCAAACCATTTAAAGTCTTATTTTTCAGTAATAAATTTAAATACAATGACCTTAAAGAAAAAGATGACGTTCAATTAGAAAGAACCATTTTAGGAAGAGTTTTAAATTATAAAAAGTATAATGATTAATTAATTCCATTTTTTCGACAAAAAGAATAAACTAAAAAACATTTCCTATCTTTCCCAATCAAAACTTTAATAACCTGAATTTTGAAGAAAACGATCTTTACTTTTTTTATTTTTTTATTAAGTTTTAATACTTATCATTCACAAGAATTAAAAAACAACATAGAACTTGGCTTAATTGGAAATTTAGGATTTTTGCATGTTGGCTATACACGATCTGTTTTCAATTTCTCAGAATTTTCGATTAATACAGGTCTGAAAATTGGTTACGTTCCCAGTTCCGGAGATGAAGAAACGAAAAACCCTCAAAATTCCGTTCCAAATTTTATACATTTGAACCTTCCTATTGAATTTCTATGGAAATTTCATCGATCAAATAATGTTGGGGTTGGCGCAAGCTATTCAAAAATTTTCGTAGGATCGAGCGAATATGGCAATCGCCCCAAAACAAATTACAATAGAGTGTTGGGAGAGATAAGCTACAGCCATATTCTTAGTTGGAGTGAAAATAGTGATGACACAACTTGGATCAGACTTTCTTTCACCCCGATTTTATGACGATCATGCAGGTGATGTACAGAATTTGCCTGTCCGTTTGTCATTTATTTATAATTTTTAGTTGAAAAAATGAGCGCAATAACAAAAAGATTAGAAAACGTAAAAAAACTCCAAGCCAAAAGATGGGACAACGAAGAAGAATATTGGGACGAGATCAATGATCTTTTAATAAAGGAATTAGACGAAATCTTGCTTATTGAACCTAAAAATACAGCTGCTTTAATTAACATCGGAGTCATTTATTCTGATCTAGGAGAAAATGAAAAAGCCATGTATTATTTAAAACAGGCAATGCAATTAGGTTCTGAAGATAAAAATCTTTACATCAACCTTGCTATTGTGATGGTCGGTTTAGGAATGCATGCAGAAGAATATCACGAATATCTTGAAATTGCAGAGGATAAAAAAGAAGATCCGCTTACTTTCAAAGCATATTTCGACCCTCAATCTCATTGATTTCATTCGTATTACGCTAAAAAAATCGTAAATTTGATATAATAAATAAATTTAGAATTAACTTTAAAATCTGAATGAACATGATCCTTTCTATTCAGAGATAAGGAGTAGTTACCTTTTGAAAACGGCTAATTTTAAAAGCCCAATAAGTAGAAAACTAAATTTTTGAATCATGCCTAAATACGTAATTGAACGGGAAATTCCCGGAGCAGGCCAATTAACAGCCGAGCAATTAAAAGGAATCTCACAAACATCTTGTGGGGTACTTAGTAAAATGGGTTCACAAATTCAATGGTTACAAAGTTATGTGACAGGTGATAAAATCTACTGTGTTTACATCGCGCCAAACGAAGAAATGGTTCGGGAACACGCAAGACAAGGTGGATTTCCTGCCAACTCTGTAAATGAAGTTGCCACCATTATTGATCCAACAACTGCCGAATAGAAATTAGATCAACACTTTCAATTTTAACGAGCAGATTATAAACCAAGCTTAGCATCAGAGGGAAACTCCATACACAGCCTCCTTCAGATGCTAAGTTTTTTTTGTGCACAACTGATAGCCACTGAATATTTGTTTTTTCATTTCAAAGTAATAAGAAATAAAACCATTCTTTTTTTTATTTTTCTCTATTTTAGTCCACAGAAATATTACAATAACCATAAAAACAATATTTAGAACATTCATCATGATAGAAAATCAGTACAAAAAAAGCACAGACGAGAATTATCAAAAATTTCAAAATACGCAACACCTCAATAGTCAACCTACCTATATTCAACAAGAAGCAACCCCATCCAACGGCATCGGTATTGCAGGATTTGTCATGTCAGTAATTGCAATTTTTGTTGGCTGGATTCCATTTCTAGGGTGGTTTGTTTGGGTTTTAGGATTAATTCTTTCATTCATCGGAATTTTTAAAACTCCAAAAGGATTTGCCATTGCCGGTTTAATCATTTCATTGATAGGAATCGTGTTTTTCATCTTTTTATTCGGTGCTATTCTCGCTCTTGTAGGATTAAGCCAATAAGTAAAAAGGCTTCAAACTATGTAATACATATTAATAATATCAATAGAAGACGCTCTTCAAATTAATAATAGTTGTATTTTAGGTTGGAAAATAGAGCAAAGAATGATAATATATCAAACTGATAAAAATACAGAGTCAAACACTCTGAAACCTTCAAAACTATCAACATAATTTGTATCTTTAAATAAGCAATAGTAAATAAATTATTAAAATATGGCAGAAGAACTTTACTTTTTAAAAACAAATCCTCTTGTTGCCAAAATTAATTTATATAATAAACTATGCAACGAAGAAGAAGATGTTTTGCGTTTTTTAAATGGAGATAAAAAAATCAATCTTGAGCTTATTAAGGACAAACTTCAGGATTCTATAGAATACCTTAGTCCGGATGAACTTAGACAACTTTTTAATTGGTTTAAATTTCAATATGCCTCGAATTCTGTAAACGGAACTGTAAATAATAATGAGGAAGTGAAAACCCAATTATACGTTAATGGTATTGATTTATTTCATGAGATTCCATCTGCTCTTACCAAACCGTTTGATCGTATTCTTAATGATTATGAAAATGCAAATCAATGCAGTCTTGAATACATTTCGGATGCAGAAAAATTTAACAAGTTCCTATTGTATGGATTGTTTTATACCAGTCTTGCACAGGAAGATGATGAGGAAAAACGTATTTTGGTCGATTATTTAAAGTCGCAACACCCTGCAATGTATGAAGCTGCACAAGCTGAGTTTAAAGAAAAAATAGGTAAAACAGGTCTCACAGAAGATTTAAATTCGAAAGGAATTATATTATTCGATAATTTTTCTGAGTTGTATGATTCTACCAAATTTTATAAAGGCTCAATCATTCAAATTAATAGTGATTAAAAAAAATGATCGGAAGAAAATTCTTCCGATCATTTTTTTTATCTTAAGTAAGTAATAGTTTCTATTTAAATTCTTTTTCAGCAACTGCTTTATTTCTCGCTTTTGCTAACATAGGAATAGAAATAAGCCCCATCACCATCATAATCACAATCTGTAACGGCAGGGAAATAAATGAATAGGTTAAACCAATTTCTCCACCCAACTGACCACTTTTCCCCATAGAGATAAACAACGCCATAAAGCCATACTTCATTGCTAAATTGAAAGCTCCGATTCCACCACTTGCAGGAACGATCATTCCTAATGTTCCTACTACAAGAATTAAAAAGCCATCATCAAAAGTAAAGTTTGAGGTTTCAGGAAGTGCAAAACATACAAGATAAGCTGCAAAATAATAAGAAACCCAAATTCCGATCGTATAAAGAATAAATTTTCCTTTTTGTTTCAGTTTAAATATTGATGTTAGACCTTTCATAATCCCATCAATGAAATTAATAATCTTATCTAAAACCGGAACATTCGCCAACCTTTTTTTAAAAACAAAAAATAAAATTGCTCCTAAAACTAATATTCCTATGATCAATATAATCTTATTTGGATTAATATTGATTCCTGAGTTTTTATAAAAAGATAAGATTACATCTCCCTTAAAAATTAAAGTCAATGCTAAAAAAGCTAGCATACAAACCAAATCTACCACTCTTTCCAGAATAATGGTTCCGAAAGACTGATCAACCGGAACTTTTTCTACTCCATATAAAGCCGTTGCTCTGGCTACTTCCCCACTTCTCGGAATGGTAAGATTCATTAGATATCCAAAAGAAAGTGACCATAATGAATTAGAGTTCGAAATCTGATATCCCATTGGTTCCAACATCAGATTCCAACGAATCGCTCTGAACCAATATGCTGCAATCCCAAAACAGGCTGCAAACAAAACCCACCAGTAATTCGCTTTTGATATAGATTTTTGAAAGGATACATAATCAAAATCTTTAAGAGCAAACCATAAAAAAAAGCCTGCAATTGCAAGCGAAATTACTATAGTTAGTAATGATTTTAAAGGATTTTTCACTTTTTTCTCCATCCGATTACGTCAAAAGATTTGTTTTTTCATCCGGAAAAACAATTTTCGGCTGGAAATCTTTGGCTTCTTCAGGAGTCATCTGTGCATACGCAATAATGATAATGATATCATCTTTCTGTACTTTTCTCGCAGCAGGACCATTAAGGCAAACCTCTCCGGATTTTCTTTTTCCTTTGATAACGTACGTATCAAAACGCTCTCCGTTATTTACATTTACGATATACACTCTCTCGCCCACTACCAATCCGGCAGCTTCTATAAGCTCTTCATCTATCGTAATACTCCCGATATAATTAAGGTCTGAAGCGGTAACTCTTACCCTGTGAATCTTAGACTTGAAAACTTCTATTAACATGGTGCAAATTTATTAATAAAAATTCAGAAAACAGCCTTTTAAAATGATTTTAAAACTAGCAGATACACAGGAGTTTAATTTAAAAAAATATATTTTTTTCGAATTTTAATTAGCAAATATTCAAACATATCCTCAAAAACATTAATAGTTTATCTTAAATTTCGGATTTAATAAATACATAAAATAAATTTACATTTTTGCTAAAGTCAATATACATAAGCAATTGGCATGATTTTAGTAACGGATAACGTAGATTTTTCGTGAAATGTTAAATTATGATATTTTAATCATTTTTAGGAAAATTTGAAAAAATTACACAATATTTAATAAAAAAATTGCACAATTAGAAAATAGTATTATATTTGCTATAATAACGAACTAACTTTAATATTAAAAATTATGAACAAGTCTGAATTAATCGACGCAATCGCAAAAGATGCAGGAATTACTAAAGTTGCAGCTAAAGCTGCTTTAGAATCATTCATCGGTAATGTAACTTCTACTCTAAAGAAAAAAGACGGAAAAGTTTCTTTAGTAGGTTTCGGAACGTTCTCAGTAGCTGAGAGAGCCGCTAGACAAGGTATTAACCCTGCAACTAAAAAACCAATCAAAATTGCTGCTAAAAAAGTTGCTAAGTTCAAAGCTGGTGCTGATTTAGCTACTGCAGTTTCTGGTGCTAAGAAAAAATAATCATTCAGATTAGAAAAATAAAGCCTCATCAATTGATGAGGCTTTTTTATGCGCTTTGTTTAAGGAGCTAATCTTGAGATTTTCCAATCCAGATCTTCTAATTGATACACTATTCTGTCATGCAATCTATTAGGTCTTCCCTGCCAAAATTCTATTTCATAAGGTCTTGCAAGATAACCACCCCAGTTTTCAGGCCTTGGAACTTCCTCATTTTCATATTTTTTCTCCAGATCCTTCAGCTTATCTTCTAGAAACTCTCTGTTCGGAATTTCCTGACTTTGGGGAGAAACTGCCGCTCCAAGCTGACTTCCTTTCGGTCTTGAATGAAAATAGCCATCACTAAGATTTTCAGCAATTCTTTCCAATTCCGCCTTGATGATAATCTGCCTTTCCAACCCTGGCCAAAAGAAATGTAGACAGGCTTTATGGGTTCTTTCTATTGATTTCCCTTTCTTACTGTCATAATTCGTATAAAAAATAAATCCTTCATAAGTATAAGATTTTAGTAAAACCATTCTTGTACGTGGACAGCCATCATCTTCCACAGTAGAAATTGCCATAGCATTCGCTTCAGAAATACTTGGATTATCACTTGCTTCTAAAAACCAATCCCTAAATTGTTCAATCGGATTCTGTTTAATCTCACTTTCAATAAGTTGGGATTTCTCGTACACTTTTCTCTTATGGTGCAGGTTTTCCATAAATATTTTTATTAAATTTGAGTATGAATTACTCTTACAAAGGTAAAATATTAATCTCCACCCCCGATATTTCCGGTGATATTTTTTCAAGATCGGTAGTCCTGATTATTGAGCATAATGAAAATGGTGCATTTGGTTTGATCCTGAATAAAAAAAACACTCAAATGAGCGGGAAATTTAAAAATTTATTTGATTTTCCAATTGAAGTGTATGACGGCGGACCTGTAGAAAACGACAAGGTTCTGTTCATCGTAAAAGGAAAAAAAGTAACGGAAGTA
This sequence comes from Chryseobacterium taiwanense, assembly GCF_000813825.1. Classification (GTDB taxonomy): domain Bacteria; phylum Bacteroidota; class Bacteroidia; order Flavobacteriales; family Weeksellaceae; genus Chryseobacterium; species Chryseobacterium taiwanense. The sequence continues at coordinate 18,520 of NZ_JWTA01000005.1, read as the reverse complement.
TATTCTGAGATAACGGAGGATTTTTATCTTACAGAGGATATTGAAAACATCATCAGTGCAATTCTTAATAGTGAATTGAACATAGATGATGTAAAGATTTTTTCAGGATATTCTGGATGGACCGCTCAGCAATTAGACAATGAAGTTCTAAAAAAACTATGGACCGTAGTGGACATTTACAACCTTGATTACACCTTACCCAACGACCAAACTCTTTGGAAATCAATTATGCAAAATCTTGGAGGAGAATATCTGCTTTGGGCAAATTCACCGGAAGACATTTCTTTAAACTAGAAAGCTTTTCCATTATCTGTGATTTAAAAATTAACAAACTTTAAGAACGTCTTAACCAATTTTTAAGAAAGAATTGACGTTATTTGATAGACCAAAAAATCACGATATGAAAGCAACTAAACTACTTATTTTATCGCTTTTTTCTACAGTATTTTTATCTTTCACTCCTATTAATAAAAAATACATTGTTGTAGATGCGGGACATGGAGGAAATGATTTCGGATCAAACTTCAACGGTCATTCTGAAAAAGACATTACTCTTAGTATCGCTAAAGAAATTAAGAAAATCAACGAAACTCAGGATAAATATGAGGTTATCTTAACCCGGGATTCTGACATTTACAGTCAACTGAAAGAAAGAACTGATTTGATCAATAAGCTTAATCCGGAAATGGTTATTTCTTTACACGTCAACAGCAGCCCTGAAAAAGAGTCTACAAAACAGGGACCGGAAATTTTCGTTCAAAATTCTGATTCTTCAAAAAAACTAGCTGAAAAAATAATGCAAAAGTTTACTTCCAGCACAGTAAAGGGTGAAACTAATCTTCATATTTTAAGGGAAAGTAAATCGCCTACCGTATTGGTAGAGCTAGGATTTATCAATAACACCCAAGACAGAACTTATATGACCAGTACAGAGGGGCAAAAAGAAATCGCACAGAAATTCATTGAAGTCATCAATGAAAACTAAATAAAATACAATTTCTGATTTATTCAGAATAAAACCCGGTAAAGGACTTTTAGAACTTTGTTGTTTACCGGGTTTGCCTAATTTTTAAAAACTTTCTTTCCAGCTTTCTACCCATTCTAAAAAACGGGAAGCGACAAAAGTCTTATTTCTTATTTTACCTACAGAAAATATGCCTTTCTCTTCGGAAATCATTAAAATTTCTTCAGCTTTTTGAGATTCAAATGCAATAATCTCGTGTTCCTGAATATCTGCAAGTTTATTTTTATGTAAAAAGGTCACAAAATTTTCCATTAAAGGAGAAATGTAAGCACCTTCTGTTTGTTTGGGAACTTTAATAACATCTCCTTCCAAAAATAAAAGATTACCAGAAGTTGTACGTGCAATTCTTTTATTGGGGTTCAGTAAAATAACATCATCAAGGTCATTTTCCTGAGCATAAATCTCCCCGTAGATATTTTCCGGAGAATGTACTCTGATATTACTTAAAAGGTTATTATTGACGTTTATTTCTTTAATCAGATCCAACTCTAAAGGTCTCGTATGAACCGCTAAAACATCATCCATTTCTGTAACCTCATAAAAGTAAGATATAGTAGATTTAGACAAGGTAATACCATCATTATTTCTGAACACCTGAAAGTTGATGATCCCGTTCTGTATTCCTTTCTGATCAACAACTTCTTTTTGAAAAAGAGACTGGAAAAACTCCAGTGTATAGGTTAGAGGAATATTCATTCTCATCTTTCTCATGGATGCCATTAAGAAGAAATAACATTCTTCATCCATTATAAGTTTAGCATCTCTCACGAAGAAAGAAACTTTCACAGCATCTCCCGCAAGAAATGCTCTATTTTTCATAGGTAATTCTCCTGAAGTAAAATATTGATTTTCCAATTTTATATTGATTACGTTATAAAAAAATAATGAACGATAAATCGTTCATCAGTTTTGTTATTTGGTGTATACTGCATTATGCAGCACCTAATTTTATTCTTAGATTCTCTATCAGATTTTCCCAGTACATTGCATTTTCGCTTTCGTCTCCTTCTTCGCAGAAGTCTGTAATATTTAGAGCTAAATCTTCTGTAATATCATCAATTACGATAGTCATTTCAAAGAAATTTTTCGTTCCTTCATCTTCTTCCCATCTGAAACGAACGAAACCTTCAGGCTTATATCTGATTAAAGTGGCTTTCTCAGCAGGACCTCCACCCCAGCTGAAAAAGAAATCATCACCCTTCTCTGTTACCTCATCCGCAAACCATTCAGACAACCCCTCTGCAGTCGCAAGATATTCATATAAAATCTCTGATAGACAATGCATTGGAAATTCGTAATGGACTTTATGTTTCGCCATATAATCTTTGTTTTTATCGTCACGCAATATATAAATTAATTTTTTTATTACACAAAATTGTATTTACTTTTTTACATAATCTTCATGATATTTATCAGAGATTTTTAAATAATTATTTAAATCTATTTTCATGAAAAAACGCTCCAATTTTTGAAGCGTTTTTATATTAATTTTCGTTTGAAATATTTAATCTCGCCAAATAAAAGCATAGTCATCACTTATTATCTTTTGAGTAAACTCATGATTTGAGGAAATATAATATTCGATATTCATAACGTATTTTTCCCCATCTTTAAAATCATAAAACTCCCTAATATTCATAGGAAATTTAAATTCTAAGGTGTCATTCACACTCAAAACAGAAGCAGGATAGGCACAAGCAGGATCTGCCTTAACTCTGATTTTAATGGGTAGCTCCTTTCCTTCTTTATGGATGTTGACATATGTATTATACATACAAGGTTTTTTTATTTCAACAGAAAAATTATTTTTATTACTGAAAATCATGTAGATGTCGTAATTATTTTTAAACACACCTTGTAAGTCTATTTGTAAATCTACATGTTTACCCTGAGAACTTGAAGTACAGCTGAATAATAATATAAAAAAAACAATAAAATTTTTCATAATTGAAGTTTTACATGTACAATCTAGACAGCTATTTTTTCACAAATCAATTCTAAAGGAATCTTGCAGGAACAAACCACAATAGAAGAGAAACAACAAATAAGATTCCAATGAAAATTACAGCCCGTATTTGCAGATTATCAGAAAAAACGAGATCTTTTTCTCTATCATAATAAAAATATTTATCATTACTACTTCCAATTTTCAAATCAGCTACCGGAAGAGAAATATTATCATATATATGATTATTAAATTGTACTTTACATGAAGACCTCCCCCTTCCACCATAAACATCCAAGATTTTAACCTTTACTGGGTTTTGCATGTTCATAATTTCCTGTTTTCTACTTATATCCTTATAGCCTGCATTTAGAAAATAGAATAAGATAATGTTAAAAATGATAAGTATAAGAATCCTAAAATGTAATATTCCTTTATAAGCATTTATTAATCTCATACTTTTTATCTTTTACTAATTAAGATCTAAATTCCTGTATAAAACTTAAAGATAGTAAAAAACTTCACGCTATTAATTTTCGTTTAAAACATCCAAGATAATCTGACATCCTTCTCTGATTTCATCCAAAGAAATTGTTAACGGTGGAGAAATTCTTAAGTATTCATTTCTGTACAACTGCCAGAAAACGATCAACCCTTTTTCCATACATTTTTTAGCAACCTCCAAAGTATATTCCGGAGAACCTAAATTTACAGCAAGCATCAATCCTTTACCGTTTATATTTTGAATTTTAGGATGAACCAAAAGTTCTCTGAACAATTTTTCTTTTTCTTCTACTTCATCCATTAATCCGCTTTCTAAGACTTCTTTCAACGTTGCATAACTGGAAGCCGCAATTAAAGGATTTCCTCCGAAAGTGGTAATGTGACCTAATTTTGGAGAGTGAGCCAATGTTTCCATTATCTCTTTTGAACTCATGAATGCTCCTACAGGAACTCCTCCTCCCATTCCTTTTCCCATAACCAAAATATCGGGAACAATGCCGAAATGTTCAAAAGAAAACAATTTCCCTGTTCTTCCGAATCCGGGCTGAATTTCGTCAAGAATCAATAAGGCTCCTACTTCTTCACATCTCTTTTTAAGTTTGATTAAATAATCATCATTAGGAACCAAAAATCCCGCTGCTCCCTGAACGGTTTCTAAAATAACACAAGCTGTTTTCTCTGTTATTTTATCAAAATCATTTTCATTATTGAATTCAATGAAGGAAACCATCGGTAACAGAGGACGGAATTCTCTTTTATGAGTTTCATTCCCTGAAACACTTAGTGCTCCGTGTGTATTTCCGTGATACGAATCTTTAAAGGAAACAATTTCTTCTCTTCCTGTATATCTTTTAGCTAGCTTTAAACTCCCGTCAATCGCTTCTGCTCCACTGTTCACCAAATACGTAATTTCTAGCGGATCCGGAGTTGCTTCTGCCAATAGTCTGCATAAAGCGACTGGTTTTTCCTGAGCATACTCTCCATATACCATGACATGAAGATATTTTTCTGCCTGTTCTTTGATTGCATCTACAACTTTTGGATGGGAATGACCTAAAGTATTCGCAGAAACCCCTGCTACAAAGTCTAAATATTTTTTTCCGTTGGTACCGTAAATGTAGCTCCCTACCGCTTTTTCAACTTCAAAACCTGCAGCAAATTTTGTAGTCTGAGCCTGATATGTAAAAAAATCTTTTTGCATTTCCATTATAAGAAAAATTTTCAGCAAAGCTATAAAACATTCGTTAAATCCTGAAATTAATCCCCATAAAAAAGACCAGCTTCTACAAACTGGTCTTCTTATTATTTTCTAACTCTTTTTGGTTTTTTAGCTTCTTCTTTTGCTCTTTCGGCATCTATAGCCTCCTGCGCTTTATCATACAACTCGCTCTCCGGAGTATACTTTATCTCTTCATAATTCGGAGTATCTACCAGAATATCCTGCCACTTCCTTATTCGGTCTTTTGTATTCCAATTGAAATCCTGGAATTTCCGTTTTGAAGGTTCAATTTTACTCATCGGGTAGGTTTCAGAAGTAGCACCGATACTACATGAAATGATCTGTAAAGCACTTTCTGCAAACAGCGTACTGATAATTCCACAAGAAGAAAGGGTAATTCCTATTCTTTCTGTCTGTTTAGTTTCTTTGTTGGTATCGTCTGTATAAGCAATCGCCTGAGCGTTACCAATTACTGTGGCTTCTTTAATTTCATTATTCTCATAATGAACTGTCATGAACTTTCCTTTCACCTGATTGAATTCATCTTTCAGAGTAAGAGAGTCGACTTTACTGATTGCCAAAGCATTTCCAATCACTTTTAATGAATCAATATTTTCATTTTGAGTATTAAAATAAGCTTCTACTTTATCTCCTGTCACCTGCTTCTCGCCACTCCAAAGAATAGGAGCTGTATACATATGCATTACTCCATCTGTTTCGTTAAAAGCAATGGAATCTGCCCTTCCCTGTGCGTTTGACTTATAGAATCTTGCTTTTTTAAATGCTCTGATAAAACTTTTCTTTACCGCCAGATCCGCAGAATCTGGTTTTTGATAGGAAATTATTTTTTCTGAAGCGAAGTATAAAGAATCTTTTTCCATTGCTTTTACAGCATATGGATTTTTGGTCATCATTGCAGAGTCTTTCTTCTGAAAAATCTCACCATATCCTCCTTTTATCCATCTTCTTTCATTCGGGTCATCCAACATTACATTGCCGGTTGCTTTCCCAAAACCTGTAAGCTGATTGTAATAGATCTCATCTCCGGTAAGGATTTTATCATTATAATATACCCTTGAATTTTTCGTCAGGAAAGATTCTTTGGTATTCAGATTATGAGTCCCTTTTTCTGTAACGATTCTGTTTTTAGGATTCTTATTATTGGTAATTGTAGTATACCCGTTAATGGTAACAATATTGGTGTTTTGATTCTGAACAACATTTTCACCTTCCAATGTATAATCACGATCTACAATCTTCACTCTCCCTGTAAGATCAATAGTACGAGTCGTTAAAAAGTAAGTAGCCGATTTGGAATACGTTGTACTTTTACCATCATCAATCGTTCCTCCTGTATTATAATAAGCCTGATTGGTCAGTCTGTCATAATACATAGTTTCTGTTTTAATAATAGTTCCTTTCGGATCGGTAAGCACTACATTTTGTCTCGCAACCCCTCTTTGAGTAGTTCCGTTATATTCCATTTCTTTTGCCGAAATGACAGAGCCATCAGAGTTAACCAATTTTACATTTCCAAAAGCTTTTACAAGACTTTTCTCATTATAAAGAACTACTTCATCTGCCGTTAAAACCGAACCTTGATGCTCAATTTGCACACGACCAACCATGTATTGATTACCTTCATACTTCGTATCTCTTTTAAACTCATCAGCATGAATAATCCTTACTTTATCCTGAGGGCGAACCGGTTGTTGTGCAGCATTCGCTTTTGGCTGAATATAAGGATCCATCTGCACAGTCTTATTATTCTGCGCAAAAAAGAACGTAGAAACGAAAAGTAACAGTAAAAAAATCAGTCTCATTGATTAATCATTCTTAGTGCCATAAAAATATAGCGAATGAGAATCAATTTTTACGCCAAAAGCTTCTTCAATTGCCTCTTTAATCCCTTGAATTCTAGGATCACAAAATTCGATAATTTCTTCAATCTCCTTATCTGAATCTTTTTTATAAATCACCAAATGATCATGCTGTTTATCAAAATAAGACTTTTCGTATGAAGATGAAGTCAATGTTTTTTCTCCGAACTGATGTTTACGAATCAGCCCTGCATCAAGGAAAATTTCAATTGTATTGTAAATCGTTGCTTTCGATACATGATATTTTTTCTGAAGCATCAATAGGTATAAATCATCCACATTGAAGTGGTGATCCATATTATAGATTTCTTCTAATATGGTGTATCTTTCGGGAGTATTTCTGAAACCTTTCTCTAATAAATAGTTTCTTAAAACATCCTTAATTAAAGCTATATTTTTTTCTTTTTGTAAAGTATCCATCAAAAAAATTATCTACAAATTTATTGATTTTTATTTAATTAATATCAGAAGGAATTGTTAAAGCAGACTAACTATTGTGTCTCAAGAACCCGGCTTGTTCAATTTTATGATCATAAACCGTAAGTTCTGTAATAGGTGCAGACTCAACCACAACGTTGTGAGAAGTCACTCCCCATGCTTTAAAGTCATCACTTCCTATATACTTCACAAAGTTGTAAATATTCAACGTAATCTTCTGTTTAACAGTTAAAAGGATATCGTTGATATAGGAGTTATCTATAATTACATACTTTAAATCCGGTGGAATATTGTAAGATCTTAAAGACGGGTGACTGCTTCTTGAAGGTATGGTTCCGTCTGCCATCAAATCTTTTAAAACCATACTAAAATAGTCATTGATTCTACGATCTACTTTAAATCCTAAAAGGAAATTGATTTTATAAATAGTTCCCGGCAAGATCTCATCTACGGTATATTTAAAAGTAAACGGATCTTCCTGATTGGTAATCGTTAAAATAAAATAATGATCTGCTCTTTTCGGTTGTTTTTTAATGATAGAATAGATAATTTTTGATTCTACCTCATCACTTCTTTTCGCTCTACTCAGATAAGCAAGATTGGTCGCATATTTCGGAATTGTTTCATCCAGCTTCATATCCTTGATAATCGGAGTATAATTTTCCAGCTTCACAAACTGAATAAACTGAGTTTTTATAGATCTACCGTTATACCAAGCATACATACAAATTCCTATTGAACCAGCCAATACTACGGTAATCCAACCTCCTTCCATGAATTTGATAATATTTGCGCTGAAGAAACCTAATTCTATCGCTAAATACACAAAAGCAAAAACAAGGATCAAAAGCTTATTGATTCTGTGCTTCAGTAACCAAAATACAAGAAGTACTGTCGTCATTAACATGGTAACTGTAATGGAAAGACCGTAAGCCGCTTCCATTTTTCCTGATTCTCTGAAGTGAAGAACCACGATAATACAGAATAATAATAGTCCCCAATTGATTCTTGGGATATACATTTGTCCTTTTACTCCTGAAGGATAATCAATTTTTTGATTAGGCCATAAGTTAAGAGACATTGCTTCAGAGAAAATAGTAAAAGACCCTGTAATTAATGCCTGACTTGCAATAATTGCTGCAGCTGTTGCCAAAATCACTCCCGGTAAAACTGCCCAAGGCGGCATAATTCCAAAGAAAGGATTTACAGCAGAGAATCCAGGATTTTGGTAATTTGTTAGTAACCAAGCTCCTTGTCCAAGGTAATTTAAAATCAACATGATTTTCACAAATCCCCAACTTACTCTGATGTTTTTTGCTCCACAATGTCCAAGATCTGAATATAAAGCTTCTGCTCCGGTTGTACAAAGGAAAACCGCTCCCAAAATCACAATAGCACTTGGTGAATTTACAATCAGTTTATAAGCATAGTAAGGGTTGAATGATCTTAAAATTTCAAAGTTTTCGCTTAAATGAGAAACTCCTAATCCTCCCAATACTAAAAACCAAACGACCATAATAGGTCCGAAAAACTTCCCTATAAAGCTGGTTCCGAACTGCTGAACCACAAAAATCACAATCAGAATTCCAATCGTAATAGGAACTACAGGAGTATGAGGATTATAAATTTCAAGACCTTCAATTGCTGACATTACCGTCAACGAAGGCGTAATCACCCCGTCTGCAATAAGTGCAGCTGCTCCCACAATAGCGATAAGATACAGCCAGCCTTTCTTAAGGTTCTTAACTAAAGAAAATAAAGCTAAAATCCCACCTTCTCCTTTGTTATCTGCACGAAGGGCTATGATAACATATTTAATGGTTGTTTGCAGCGTTAAAGTCCAAATAATACACGAAAGCGCCCCTTCTATGTATTCGTTAAAAGGCATATTGCTTCCGCTCTGTCTTGCGTTCACAATTGCTTTCATTACGTAAAGCGGTGAGGTACCAATATCTCCAAAAACGATTCCTAGAGAAACCAAAACTCCAATAAAGGAAAGCTTTTTAATGTCAAAATGATGACCGCCTTCTGTAACTTCTGCCATAACAGATAATTTAATTTTTAAACGCGCAAATTTAAACCAAAATTATATCCCCAAGAACTTTTCTTCATGAATATAATAAATGAAAAAACTTCCTTTCGGAAGTTTTTTTCTATTACTTAACGTACATTGCTTTTTTAATCTCCTCTTTTACTTTTTCAAGTTTAGGGAACCACTCTGCAAATAATGCAGCTGAATAAGGTGCAGGAGCATCAGGAGTCGTAATTCTCTTGATAGGAGCATCCAAATAATCGAATGCTTTTTGCTGTACCATATATGTAATTTCAGAAGAGATTGATCCAAATGGCCAAGCTTCTTCTAAGATCACTAATCTATTTGTTTTCTTTACAGATTCTAAAATTGTATCAAAATCTAAAGGACGAACCGTTCTAAGATCGATAACTTCTACAGAAATACCTTCTTTTTCCATATCTTCAGCCGCCTGAATTGCCAACTTCATGATTTTTCCGAAAGAAACTAATGTAACGTCTGTACCTGCTTTTTTAATATCTGCTTTCCCGATTGGTAAGTAGTATTCTTCTTCAGGGATTTCCATTTTATCACCATACATCTGCTCAGATTCCATGAAAATTACAGGGTCATTATCCTGAATCGCTGTTTTCAATAATCCTTTCGCATCATAAGGGTTTGAAGGAACCACCACTTTAAGTCCCGGAACGTTTGCAAACCAGTTTTCAAAAGCCTGAGAGTGTGTAGCTCCCAATTGTCCTGCAGAAGCAGTAGGTCCTCTGAAAACGATAGGACAGTTCCACTGACCTCCACTCATCTGACGGATTTTCGCCGCATTATTAATAATCTGATCAATACCTACCAATGAGAAATTGAACGTCATATACTCTACAATTGGTCTGTTACCGTTCATTGCAGCACCTACAGCAATCCCTGTAAAACCAAGCTCAGCAATTGGTGTATCGATTACTCTCTTAGCACCAAATTCATCCAGCATTCCTTTTGAAGCCTTATATGCACCGTTGTATTCTGCAACTTCCTCCCCCATTAAAAAGATGGATTCGTCTTTACGCATTTCCTCGCTCATTGCCTGTGCAATTACCTCACGAAAAGTATATTCTGCCATATTTATTTGAAAAATTTAGACTACAAAAGTAGTGTTTTTTTATTATACGCATCATAAAAAAGAGATCACATTCGCTAAGATTTTTGTATTAATTTTAATTTAAATTACATTTTCTTCCGGTTTATTTAATTCTTTATAAATTTCATAAAAATAAAAGACGATATTTCTAAAAGAAATACCGTCTTTAAATTCTATTTACACTAAGTTTTTTAGTTCGTTTTCTGCCAAGTCTGCGTTCTTCCTATTAAAGAAAGACCAATATACCCTCTTACATTCAGCTTATCACCCTCTCTTGTAATGGTACACTTGTACGTTTTCCCAGTTTTAGGATCGGTGATCGTTCCTCCTGTAAATTCATCATCTTCTTTTTTAAGTCCTCTGATGATCTCCATTCCTAAAATCGGTTTTCCTTTTCTATCGTCTTTACAAACCGTACAATTAGGATCCGCAGGTTTTATTAATAGCTGAGAAACTTTCCCATAATACTTACCGTCGGATTTTTTATAGATCTCTACGATAGATTTTGCCTGTTTTGTTTCATCATCTATTGTTTTCCATTTTCCTTCGATCTGTGCAAAAGACAGCACTCCCAATAAAGAAAAAGCAGATGTTAATAATAATTTTCTCATATTTTTATAGTTTTAATTCTGATACAATAGTTTTGTTGTCTAATTACTGTTAAAAATATAAATTAATTTTAAACGAACAAAAACTTTTATTATCCAAGGCATATATAACAAGAGGTATACCAAATTTCAGAATTAAACATTTACTAAACGGACTTAATACATCTTTCTATTAATAACCCTGTTCATATAATCCTGATACCACGCCTTCGCCATCAATTTCCCTTTTTCCACCTCAGGATTATTTTTCAGTTGATCCATCAAGTTTTTCTCCAATCCCAGATCCGATTTATCAAAAACACCTACGATTTCTTTACCGTCAAAACGATAAGTATAATTCCCTATAATGAACTGCTCTACCGTTCCATCGGAATTAGCAATAATGGGAGCATATTTTTTATCACTCACCAAACTTCTTCCCCAACTTCTGATTTTTTTATCATAGCCTATTAAATCAGCCAATGTAGGATAGATGTCTATTTGCTGTGCAAATTCCTGATTCACGCCTTTCAGATTATATTCCGGATTCGGAGAATAGAAGATCAAAGGAACCGCAAAACGATTCATGATTTTTTCATATTCAGGATAATACACTTCATTGGTATGATCTCCTGTAAAAACAAATATGGTATTGTTGTACCAAGGTTGCTTTTTAGCGGTTTCAAAATATTTTTTGATGGCATAGTCCGTGTATTGTATCGGCTCATGCATCTGATTTTTCCCTTTTTTGAATTTCCCGTTATATTTCTCCGGAATTTTGAAAGGGTGATGTGAAGAAGCCGTAAACACGGTTGTCATGAAAGGTTGGGTTTTCCCTACATTTTTAGCAAAATACTGCAAAAACGGTTCATCCCAGATCGCCCACATTCCGTCGAAATCGCTATCATTATTATATTCCGTTTTTCCATAATAATGTTTAAACCCAAGAATATTTCCAAAACCTAAGAATCCCATAGAACCATTCGGAGCTCCATGATAAAAAGAGGTATCATATCCTAAGTCATTACAGATAGAAACAATTGACTGTATTTTTTGGTTGGAATAAGGTGAACTTGTAAAAGCATCCGTCAAACTCGGGATTCCTGCCAGAACAGAACTCATCCCGTGAATAGACTGTCTTCCGTTCGCAAAAGTATTCGGGAATATTAAACTTTGCCCTGCCAAACTATCGATAAACGGCGTATAAGAAACATAATCCTTAATATTTTTGTCTTTATTAAATGCTCCGGAATATTCTCTACCAAAGGATTCTACAATAAAAATAACAATATTAGGTTTGTTTGTTACTTTCCTGTCATACTGTTTATAAGGCTGAATATTTTCATCAATAAATTTCTCGTCTACAAAGTGTACTTCTTTGAAATTATTGGTATTTAATGTCCTGAAAAAGGAAAATGTACTGTTCAGCACCATATTTCCCTGAGCCGGAAGCTTTACAAAACGATTTGCATCTACAAGATTGATCGGTCTTGTACTGTGTTTAAAATCCCCTCTTATTCCACCAACAACTAAAACTGCAGTCACACAAAGTGTTAGAATGGATAAAATAAAATACGGGATTAATTTTACAGGTTTACGTTCTGTAATTTTCACTTTCTTATAAAGGAAAACCCAGAGCCACATCAAAGCGACAAACCAGATAAGAATAAAAGGATTCTGTATAATAGAAGCGGTAAATACTTTGAAAATATTTTCTTCGTGCTGTGCCACCTGAAATGCGGCTGAAGTAAGTCTTGTTTGAGAAAATTTAAAATACACAAAATCTCCGAAATTCATTGCATAGGTAATTCCGTTGGTGATAAAGTACAGCCAGAAAAGGATTTTCTGATATACTTTCTTTGTATTAACCACAATAGGAACTAAACTCAGCAGGATGAAAAGAGCATTTACATATAAAATTGCGGTGGTATCAAATGCAATCCCATGATAAGACAGGCTAAAATAATCTGAAACTGAGTCTATTTTAATTAAGCCTCTATTAAAATACCAAAATAAAAATCTGGCAATCTGATAGAAAAAATATGCTAAAAAAATCCGGTATAACAATACCAGAACTTCTTGTCTTCTAAATTCTTTAAAAAATTTCATGGCACAAATTTACATCAAATTCGTATACAATGAATGCAACAATGCTGCAATATAGAAATGTAGCAATAATTAAGCACACCTTTAAATTGATATATTCTTACATTCATTTATTTGATATATTGTTTTAATTTTGTGGTTATGAATTTTATTAAAAATAATCTTGCGAATGCAATCACTCTGGGAAATCTATTTTCAGGCAGTGTGGGAGCCATCCATCTTATTCTTGGCGATTATCAAACGACAGCTATTTGCATTATTCTTTCCTTGATTTTAGATTTTTTTGATGGTTTTGTAGCCAGAGCTTTAAAATCGAATTCAAACTTAGGTGTTCAATTGGATTCTTTAGCGGATATGGTAAGTTTCGGACTGGTTCCGGGATTGGCAATGTTTAAAATGCTTGAACCTTTCGGCACTCATCTTTTAAGATTCTCTTTGCCTTTTGAAATTAAATATCTTGGATTGTTTATCACGTTATTTTCGTGTCTGAGACTGGCTATTTTCAATTTAGATGAGGATCAAAAATATTATTTCAAGGGATTGAATACGCCTTCTAATACCATTTTGATATTTGGGATTTATTATTATTTGGTGGAAATCGCATCACCAAAAATATTTGAAAACGAAACATTCAGCTTGGGTCTTATCATACTGACTGTTTTATCTTCATGGCTTTTGATCAGTCCTATCAAAATGATCGCCATGAAATTCAAATCGATGAAACTTCAGGACAATTATCCTAAAGTAGCTTTATTAATTGGTTCAATTCTTATTCTGACTATCTTCAAAATTGCAGGAATACCATTGGTGATTATCTATTACATTTTTATTTCAATTATCTTTCAAAAACAACTTAATTAAGTGATAAGTTTTGAGTTATTAGTGATATGTTGTAAAATATACGACTTCATTTTAACTCATAATTCATAACTTTCAACTCATAACTTACAAAAAAATGAATTTAAAATTATATAAACCTCTTTGCATCTTTGATCTGGAAACTACAGGAACCAATATCGGGAAAGACCGAATTGTAGAAATCTGTATTTTAAAAGTAAATCCGGATTCTTCAAGGGAAAGCAAAACATGGAAAGTAAATCCTGAAATGCCTATTCCTCTAGAATCGAGCCAGATCCACGGAATATATGATGAAGATGTAAAAGATGCTCCTACATTCAAACAGATTGCTTCCAAAATCATGGAAATGATTTCAGGAGCAGATTTGGGAGGCTTTAATTCTAACAGATTTGACGTTCCTTTATTAGCAGAAGAATTATTAAGAGCTGAAATAGATTTTGATCTTAGTAAATTCAAATTAGTGGATGCACAGACGATTTTCCATAAAAAAGAGCCTAGAAATCTGGGAGCTGCCTATCAGTTCTACTGTGGCAAAACATTGGAAAACGCACACTCTGCAGAAGCTGATGTTATGGCTACTTTTGAAGTATTGGATGCACAGGTTGGAAAATATGAAGATGTTCCGAATGAAATTGCCGAACTAAGTGAGTTTACATTTCATAACAAAAATGCAGATTTGGCAGGATTCATCGGATATAACGATAAAAATGAAGCGGTTTTCAACTTCGGAAAGTATAAAGGACAAGGCGTGAAAGCTGTTTTCCAGAAAGATCTTGGATATTTCGGATGGCTGCAGAATGCGGATTTCCCTTTATATACTAAGAAGGTTTTCACAAAAATTCAGTTATTAAGTAAATTTTAAAAAGATGAGTGAGCTCGTTAAATTTAAATTTTATGAAACTGCTCTTCAGGCGAATAGAGACAAACAAATCCTGGCTGAAAACGGGATCAACAGTTTTATTGCCAATGAACAATTAATCCAGTCGGATTGGTTGCTTTCTCAGGCCGTAGGAGGAATTCAGCTGCAGGTTTTTGAGGAAGATCTGGAAAAAGCAAAACAAGTTTTACAGGATTACAAGGAGAACGAAGAATTTTCTCTGGAAGTAGAACATACTATTGAAGATCCTGAATTTGATTTTGTTTGTCCGAAGTGTGGTTCTAATCACATTTACAGAGATGATAGTGCAACAAGTTTCTTTGGTATTTCCATTTTAACGAGTCATAAATTTGTGTGCTATTATTGTGGGAATGAGTTTACGCGTTAAAAATTGAACGCAAACCTTGTCATTCTGATTGGAGCAAAGCAGAATGAAGAATCTATTATTTTAAACGCAAGGTTGGCTAAGTTTTTTGAATTTTGTTGTGAATATTTTTAGTTCACAAAGACGTTTCACTCAGCAAAGGTTTTGAACACAGTTTGTCATCCTGAAAGGATCTAAGCCACGGCATTTTTCTTTTTAAATAAAGAGATTGCTTCGTCGCTCTGCTTCTCGCAATGACATAAAACTGTTCTCTAATACTACGTTGGGATTCCTCTGGAATGACAAGCTTTATGGTTTTCTAAAGTTTTAAATTCACAGGCAGAATTCCACCCCTCCAGAGGAGTGGCCAAAATTCTGAAAGAATTTTTGACGGGGAGGTCTTTAAACAAGATAAATCTCCTAGCCCCGATTGCAACGGCATCCTTTTGTGAAGCGCAGCGGAACAAAAGATATAGTGAAAAGCGGGAAATAGCTCCTTAAAAAAATTAATAATACCATTACGAGATTGCTTTGGAACTTCGTTTCTCGCAATGAAATAAATAAAAGAATTATGAAAATAATCTGCATAGGAAGAAATTACAGCGAACACGCGAAAGAATTAGGAAACGAAATTCCTGAAAGACCGGTTATCTTTATGAAGCCGGATACCGCCGTTTTAAAAGGAAATGATTTTTACATCCCTGAATTTTCTGAAGATGTTCATTACGAACTGGAAGTTGTCGTTAAAATTTCGAAAGGGGGAAAATACATCCAGCAAGAATCTGCTCACAAGCATTATGAAGAAATCGGTTTGGGAATAGACTTTACGGCAAGAGATCTTCAAAGTGATCTAAAATCTAAAGGTTTACCTTGGGAATTAGCAAAAGGTTTTGACGGTTCGGCTGTCGTAAGCAGCTTTTTCAAAAAAGAAAAATTCAGCCTTGACGCTCTGAATTTCTCATTACTAAAGAACAAAGAAAAAGTACAGGACGGAAATACAAAAGACATGATGTTCAGTATTGATGACATCATTACTTTTGTTTCTCAATATTTCACGTTGAGAGTTGGAGATCTTATTTTCACAGGAACTCCAAAAGGAGTCGGAAAAGTGAATGAAAATGATATTCTTGAGGCTTATCTGGAAGAGGATAAAGTTTTAGATTTAAGAATATTGTAATTTTAAAATTTTTCATTTATCTATTTTTTTCTTACCTTTAAGAGACAAAATATGACCATATGATAAATATAGTATTACCCGTAGATTTTGGGGAAAAGACAGATCAGCTGATAGATGGAGCCGTGAAATTTGCAAAACAAGTCAATGGAAAAATAAATCTGATACATGTTGCTCCTACCGATATAGGTTTTGCTATTGGCGATATGGGGTACCAATATTTCCCGGAAGTGGAAGAAAACGAGATCAGAGAAGAATTGGTACAACTGAATAAACTTCAGCAAAGAATTCTTGCTCATGATGTAGACTGTGAACACCTTTTGAAACAAGGGATCGCAAAAGATATCATTCTAGAGTATGCAAAACTAAAGAATGCTGATTTTATCGTGATGGGATCACACGGAAGAAGCGGAATTTATGATGTTTTTGTAGGAAGTTTAACGAAAGGACTTACAAAAAGTTCTCCAATCCCTGTATTGGTTGTTCCTATTCATAATTAGTAATTTAATTATTAACCATAAAAAAACCGATCAAATATAATATTTGATCGGTTTTTTACTATATAACCAATTAATTAACCTTCTTTTTTGTAGATTTTTGGATCGTAGTAAGGGTGTTTACCTTCTGTAGGAGAATAATAATCTTTGTCTTTATCTCCACCTAACTTTGATACTAAAACATAGCACCAGTACGTAAACAATACGCAGCAAACGATAAACAAGATCCAGTTTAAAACATTTCCAAATGCATCATAAAAACCGAAAGACCATTTGAAAACTTTACTTAAGAATAGAAAGAAAGACGTCATTATTTTCCTTTTTTAAATTAACTTTGCACAAATTTATAAAAAATGTTTAAATTACTTTCAAAAGAAAGCAATATTTTTTCGATACCGGTCTATATTGTTTTTCTTCTTTTTATAGTAATATTATTTAACATACTGAATTTCAACACTTATGAAGCGATTGTTGCCGGAATTACATTTCTAGGAATTGCTTTGGCCTATTTCTGTTTTCACTCTATTGCCCTTAATTATCAGACTCATCTTCCTTTATTTTTATATACATTTTTTATTTTCGGATTGTATCCTGGAGGAATAGATATCGGCATTGCTGTAGCTTTGCTTACGAATGCTTTTCTTATGCTTCTTCTTACGAGTACGAACGAAGATCTAAGAAAGAAATCTTACGTATTGGTAGGCTCCATTGTGGCGCTTAATTTCATATTTCTTCCGACAACCTGGCCAATGGCTGTTTTTGTGTTGATACACGTTATTGCAACCTCTGAAAGGGTAAGTTTAAACATCATCAGATTTTTATTAGGAGTCCTTCTTATTGTGATCAGCTATTTATCTACAATGTATTTTCTTGATTTCACTACATGGAATCTCGATTATTTTCCTTTTGGAAAGATGACAATCATTACTGATTACCATGAACTTTTCCCTTTAATTCCTATTGCATTGCTTCTTATTTATGCGATATACGACCACTTTAGCAATTACAATAAAAAAAGCCCGATCAGCAAGTATAAGTATACTTTTTTATTGGTTTTTTCATTGGCACAGCTGGTTACGATTATTCTTTATATGAATAAGAATTACGAGTATTTATTATTATTGGCGTTTCCGTCAAGCATTATATTGAGTAGAATGTTAAGATTCCTCCCCAAATACTGGATGAGGGAATTGAGTTTGTGGCTTATTATTTTAAGCTTAATTATGTTTAAGGCAGAAACCTATTTTGATATATTTTAAAGATTATGATTCAGATAGACGATAAATTAATTTCCGAGGATATTTTTTCCGAAGAGTTTGTATGCAATCTTACCAAATGTAAAGGCGCATGTTGTGTGGAAGGTGATGTAGGAGCTCCGCTAGATAAAGAAGAGCTTGAGATATTAGACAATATTTTTGATAAGATAAAACCTTATTTAACGCAAGAAGGAATAAAAGCACTGGAAGAGCAAGGAACATGGACTACAGATCCGTCTGACGGAATGTATGTAACGCCAATGGTTGAAGACCGCGAGTGCGCTTATGTTACTTTTGATGAAAAGGGAATTACGAAATGCGGTATTGAAAAAGCTTACGAGGATGGTGCTGTAGATTGGCAAAAACCGATTTCCTGCCACTTGTACCCGATCAGAATTACAGAATATTCTACTTTTTCCGCTTTGAATTACCACGAGTGGAATGTATGCAGTGATGCTTGCGCTTTAGGAAAAGAATTACAGGTACCTGTTTATAAATTCCTAAAAACTCCGCTTACGAGAAAGTATGGTGAAGATTTCTACACGACTCTCAGTGAAGTTGCTGAAGAATGGAAAAATGAATATGGCTCGTAATTGAGTTTAAAAATATTTCTCTAAAATAATAAAAGCCCTCAGA
>NZ_JWTA01000045.1 GCF_000813825.1 Chryseobacterium taiwanense | reverse complement strand
AATGTAGGTCTTTTTTTATGTGTTTATTTTTAATTCCTAATAAAATTTTTCACATTCTTAAATTATTGAAAAATAACAAAATAGCTTTCAAAACCCCATGAGCAAAGGAATTTTTTCAATATTTTTAAAATAAAAATTTGTGTAATCGTAATATTCATATTATATTTGCACCACTAAAACAAAGGAACATTCCTCCTTAGCTCAGTT
>NZ_JWTA01000044.1 GCF_000813825.1 Chryseobacterium taiwanense | reverse complement strand
TCCTCATATTTGGAATAACGAACCCTGCTCATAGAAATTTGATCTGCAAGTTCCTGCTGGGATACATTTTTCTGAGTTCTTAAAAACCTGATGTTATCTGAAAAAATTGACATTGATACAATTTGTATCATCAAATATATGAAAAAAGATACAAATAGTATCTAATTTTGTAACGTGAACCGAGCGATTGTACATATGGATCTGGATACATTCTTTGTGTCTTGTGAGAGACGTAATAACTCTCAACTTGACGG
>NZ_JWTA01000043.1 GCF_000813825.1 Chryseobacterium taiwanense | reverse complement strand
AGTCACTTTTCCGGAGTAGAGTTACCAGCGACGAGTCCGTTTCTAAGTTCCAATTTAAAAAAGCGATTAACAATGTTACAAAAATCACAGACGAAATTCGGGTATGCGCGAAGAATTTTAGCCTTACCGGTAGTGTTCACAGTAGCTTTTGCCTATATGGTGAATGCGAAGAACAAAGAAATAGCCAAGACCAATCTTGAAATAGAGAAAGCAGTTTCTCAAAT
>NZ_JWTA01000042.1 GCF_000813825.1 Chryseobacterium taiwanense | reverse complement strand
CTCTTATACTTCTGCTGATCATACCCTGTCAAGAGTAGCTTTGGAGCTTTTTAGTAAAGTATATACAAGAAGAATGAGGCTTCGTTTGGTAGGATTACGCTTTACCGGGCTTGTTCATGGTAACCATCAGATGAACCTTTTTGAAGATACCGAAGAGCAGATGAGCTTGTATCAAACAATGGATTACCTGAAAAACCGCTTTGGAAGTGATGCTGTCGGCAGAGCTTCAGGTTTTGAT
>NZ_JWTA01000041.1 GCF_000813825.1 Chryseobacterium taiwanense | reverse complement strand
CGGAATTTTTTTAATGGATAATGGATTTAAAAACGGTTTAATCTCTAAATCTTTAATTTCCAATCTTCCGACAGGTTTTGCTTCCCCTGTTCCAATCTTCGAAACCGTTTTATTAGCTGATAAAGCAAAGCTTATGGGAAGTCCGGTTTCTTTGGTTACCGCAAGAGCAATCTCTTTTGTCCATTGGTAGCACCCAAAAAACTTATCCATTCCTGAAAGATCGAGATAAAACTCATCGATACTTGCCTTTTCC
>NZ_JWTA01000040.1 GCF_000813825.1 Chryseobacterium taiwanense | reverse complement strand
CGGAATTTTTTTAATGGATAACGGATTTAAAAACGGTTTAATCTCTAAATCTTTAATTTCCAATCTTCCGACAGGCTTTGCTTCCCCTGTCCCAATCTTCGAAACTGTTTTATTGGTGGATAGAGCAAAACTTATAGGAAGTCCGGTTTCTTTGGTTACCGCAAGAGCAATCTCTTTGGTCCATTGGTAACAACCGAAAAATTTATCCATTCCGGAAAGATCAAGATAAAATTCATCGATACTTGCCTTTTCC
>NZ_JWTA01000004.1 GCF_000813825.1 Chryseobacterium taiwanense | reverse complement strand
AGAAAAATCAAGATAACCAAACCGAAAAACAGAAACGAAAATGAGCATACCTCTCTTAGGCTGAATACATATTTTACGGCTATTACTATTCATAGAGTAATAAGTAATAAGTAATAAGTAATAAGTAAGCTGGAAAATATTATGAAATACTAAAGACCAATGAGAACAAAGGTTTAAACCAAGTTATTAATTTTTTTATGCATGTTGCTATTGTAATAATTTAGGTAAAACTTTAGCGATATCTCTTCCTTTTTCTCTTATTACTCATTATAATTCTTCATTTTAATTGAGTTAAAAGTATCGCTCAAGAATGTTTATATTAGTTGATATAATCAGTAAAAAGATAAAAAATTAATATCAGTTAAACTCTTATTATTTAAGAATTGAATGACTCGTATAGATAATCTAAACTAAAGATTATTGTTGATTAATATATTTGATTGGAATAAACTATTTAGCACAAAAAAGCACCTTAAAAAAGGTGCTTTTTTGTGCTAAGAGAAAGCAAACTATCAAGGATTAGAAATAATCAATGTTGATGGAATATCCGATAACCATAAACTTTTGGTATCGATTAAATTCTTCCAGCTTTTGCTGCTGATCAACATAAGATCTTGAGAATTCAGAAATTCCTGCTCAATTTTCTTCTCGTTATATAGGGTGATGTGATTGGGGGCAACTTGTTCTATGCTTCTGATAAGCTCTTTTACTTCAATATTACTTCTGATCTGTCCTGCAACATCCAGAATAATGATTTGAGAGTTGTTATTATTAATTAGTCTTTTAGCATATTCAAGCAAATAAAAATCGCTTAAATTAAAAATAGGAACAAATACTCTATCTGCAGATTTGAAGTCCTTTTCAACTAAAATTCCCACCGGAATATTGGTTTTATCTAAAATTTGTAAAGTAAAATCGTCAAAAGGAGAGTTGTTGAAAATATTTCCTTTTCCTTTTACCGTATTCAGTAATTTCTCAGGATTAATGATTTTTGTAGTAAAACCAAGCAGCCTTCCCAGTAAACTTCCTTCATACATTGATTTTCCAAGCATGATTAACAATAAATCGTAGTTTCCTTTGTTTGAAATACTGGTTAAATCATTTTCGATATCGGTAGAGGCTTTGAAAAGAGTAGTGACTTTTAGTTTTAAATCGTGAGAAGTATCGATGACATTTTTAAACTGGTCGTTTTCATATTCATTTATATCATACGCATGCATTTCTTCTACAGGAGCAATATTCATGGCGGTAATGCTCTTATTTCCATTCATTTTACTGGTAAAATCGTGGGCAAGTTTCAATAAAGTACTTCCTGATTCCGGATTGTCAAAAGAAAGAAGGACTCTGTATTGTGCATCATTATGATTCGTGTTTTCTTCGTCCTCGGTCTTTTTAGATTTAAAAATGAAATTAATGAAGTCTAAAGCAGGTCCGGTCATAAAGGTTGTAAATAAAGCCATTATAACCATCATGGCAAAGATTTCAGGACTTAAAACGCCTAAATCATATCCGATGTTTAGAACGATAAGCTCCATTAATCCTCTTGTATTCATTAAGGCACCAATTGTGAGACTTTCTTTCCAGTTGATTCCTAAAAATTTGGCTGCTAATGCGCTTCCTGCAAATTTTCCGATAACTGCGGTAAGAATGATAAATCCTGCCGTAATCCATAAATGAATGTCATTCAATAATCCTATTTCTGTACGAAGTCCTGTAAATACAAAGAATAAAGGTAGTAAAAGTACTAATGCAACGTCTTCCACTTTATCTATGAACATGGTACGGAATTTAGCATTTTCAGGCATGATTGCTCCAGCCATGAATGCTCCGAATAATGCATGAATACCAATAACTTCTGTTGCGTAAGCAGAAAGAATTAACGTCAGAAAGAAAATAGCGACCATCGGTTTGTTGATTGTATTCTTTCCGGCTTGTAAATCACCAATTCTTTTGAGGAATGGTCTTACAATTTTGATCATCAAGAAAACATATCCGATCGCCATTAAAATAACATAGATAGAACTAGCAAAAGATCCGGCTTTTACAATAGCAATGACTGCTGCCAAGATACACCAAGCTGTAATATCGTCGGCTGCGGCACAGGTAATGACTACAGTACCCAGTTTCGTTTTTTGAAGATTCCTTTCCTGAACAATTCTTGCCAAAACAGGAAATGCCGTGATACTCATTGCAATGGCGATGAATAATGCAAAAGAGGTAAATTGAATCCCTTGTGGCGCAAATTCCTGATAGATAAAGTAAGAAAGCCCGATTCCTAATGCGAAAGGAATAATGATACTTGCATGACTGATGACAACAGCATCATGTGCTTTTTTTCTTAAAACGCTCAGGTCGAGTTCCATTCCCACGATATACATGAAGAGAATTAACCCTATCTGGCTCAAAAACTGTAAGTTACCTAATGATTCTTTTGGAAAAAGGAATGCTGAAAATTCTGGGAAATACATTCCTAACAATGATGGTCCTAAAACAATACCGGCAATCATTTCCCCGATTACAGAAGGTTGTTTTATTTTCATACAGATCCATCCGAAAAGTCTTGCTACTAAAATGATGGTGACAATTTGTGCCAACAGAAGAGCTAAAGGATGGTGTAGATTGGTTTTAAAGGATTCTAAAAAATTATCCCAGGTAGATCCACCAGTTGTTTTTACAACGATATTTTCTTTTACCTCCAAGGTTTGCCCTTCTATGATGAAATAATACATCAGACAAGAGAAAACCGCGATGGTAACGACATAGAAAATAATGTTTTTGTATTTTCCCCAATTCATAATTCCAATATTTTATGCAAAGTTGATAAGAATATAATTACTATAATTATTTTTATTTTTAAAATGTAATAAATGCTACAAATAATGTAATGAAATTCTACTTGAAAGAATATCCCAATCCGATTCCCATTTTCCAGGCTCCATTTTGAGTGGAAGTTTTTGTATTGTAGTAAAAAGGAATCTGTACTGCTAATTTTTTGTAGACCACTGTAAAACCTGCTCCAAGATTGGGAGTGATGACACTGTTTTTGGTGCCTTCCGATTGATCTTCTTTGATGCGTAATGAAGGAAGCATTCCCAAAACGAATTTTACATCTTTGTTTTTGTAGCTGATATTTGGGCCTGTAAAGTTGAGAAAAGCTCCATGATCTACATATCCGATAACTGCAATTCCGTCGAAAAAAGAGGTTTTAACTTTTGATTCTGTTTCCTGAGAAAAGCAAAGTCCGGATATGAGAATTCCGCCTGCATAGAAAAGTTTTTTCATTATAAAATCATTTAATCAGAGGCAAAAGTACGCTGACTAAAAGAGTAAAATAAGGCAGTTGTAATAAAGCTGTTGAATTTTGTAATGAAACCGAAAACCTTTGAAAGATCTACTTTCCGAACATTTCCATTAAGGGGCTTTTATAAGATTCTCCGATTTGTAATTTTAAAAAATGGTCGTTTTCAGTAAGAATGGTGGTGATAATTTCATTCGTTGAAAATACTTTAATGGAAGACAAAGCGATGATCTCTTTTTTATTGACCTGTGCGAAATCTTTTGAGGGAAGCATTTCCAGGAGGTTTTTAAAGTTTAAATTCTTTAAAACGATGTTTGTGCCGTCATTCAGAATAATATCTTTATCTCGGCTGTCGATTTCAGAGGTTTTGATATAAGCAATCTGATCTGTAAAGATCACTGTTTTACCGATGTTGGTGTTCCATTCGATGAAATCTTTTTTCGGGGGATTTTGAACGAGTTCTTTTGCCTTTTCAAAAGCCTGAATCAACCTTTCTTTTTTGATCGGTTTTCTTACATAATCGACTACATTTAAATCAAAAGCTTCTGCGGCGTATTCTTTGTAAGCGGTCGTAAAGATGATTTTTTTTGAACCGGAAATCAGTTCTGCAACTTGTAAACCGTTCATTCCAGGCATTTCGATGTCTAAAATACAGACGTTACAATCAATATTTTCAATTTCGTTTAGAAAAACTTTAGGATCATTGAATGCTTTCACAACTTCTACGTTGTCAATTTGTTCGCAAAGGAGTTTTAAATAGCTGATTGCCAGTAATTCATCATCAAGAATAACGCATTTTATCATAGAATTCTCCTAAATTGATTGTTAATTCTGCCGTGAAGATACCGTTTTTTGAACTTTTTTGAAGAGAATAATGATTGTTGTATATCATTTTCAGTCGTTGATCTAAAGACTGACTTCCGAAGCCACTTTTTTCTTTTTCCAATACATTTTTTAAAGAAGCTTTGTTGTTTACTTTCATGATGAAAATTCCGCCTTCCAGTTCCATATGGATGGAGATGAATGAATCCTGTGCTAAGAAATCGGTGTGCTTGAAAGCATTTTCTATTAAATCAACAGAAATTAAAGGGGCAAAAACTTTCTCTTCGTAAATTGTATCCGATTTGTTGATTCTTGATTTGATTCTAAAATCAAAAAGTGGATTTATCTTTATTTTATTAATCTCAATAAGACTTAAAGCGAAATTTAATTCTTCTTTTGGGCTTACGAATTTGTTATTGCTTTCGTATAAAATATAATCTAAAACATTGGCCAGTTTGTCCAAAGACATATACGTTTGATACGCATGAGACTGAACAGAATTTAAAATATTTTTAAACAAATGCGGATTGAGTTTTGTTCCGATATGCTCAAGCTGAACTTCATTCAAGCGTTGTTCAATAATTTTATTAGCTTCCGAAAGTCTTGCATTTCGGATCTTAAATTTTTGATTCTGGCTAAATAAATAAATGCTTACGGTTACAAAAAAGAAAATAGCAAATACTCCAATGAATATCAGATAATCATGAATCATGTAGTAATTGCCTTCCATCCGAAAAATTATTTCAATTTCTTCAAAGAATTCAACGTTACGGTTTCTTCACATTTTTCGTAAGAAATTTCGTAAGTTGGATTATTTTCAGGATAGGTCAAAAGATAATCAGGACAAGGCGTTTTCTGTGCGTGACTTCTGTCAAAATCTACTTTTCCTTTAGTTATAATGCTATCTTTTAAAAACTTTTCATTGATTTTTAATGCAGTCATCTCTGCTTTAAAAGCATCAGAATATTTGAAATCTTTGGAAAGCGTTTCTGCAATAACACGGCTGTTCGGTAAATAACCGCTGCAGCTTGCGCCTTTTTTATTTAAGACAAAAAATACAATAGCAAGTCCCGGAATGAGACCAATTAAGTAGAATTTAAGTTTTTTCATACGTAGATGTTACTGTTTCTAAAAGGTCGTATGGAATCGCGTCAAAAATATTGAATTTACGTTCCTCAACCTTGGCGATTTCATTAGAAAATTAAAAGATTGATATCATGATAAGTAAGTCCGAAACGGTCGCAAATGATTTTCTTTGTATGTCTTCCTTTGTACATATAAAGACTTTGTTTCATTTCATTTTTGCGAACCAGCATATTTTCGAAGCCGCCTTCTTCGTCGTAGTTTAAAATATAGGAAAGAAAGAAATTAGAGATTGCTTTTGTTGTTGTTCTCGGCATTCTTGAAGTTAGATTGGGAAGCCCACAGTGGATGACACCATGCTTAATGATATAAGGATCTTCCATGGTAGTCAGTTCAGATGTTTCGATTACTTTTCCGTTGTCGATTGTAATATCGATGATGACACTGCCTTTCTTCATTTTCATGACCATATCTTCGGTCACGATTGGGGTCATATTTAATCTTGGAAGAGCTCCAATTACTACATCTGCACGTCTTAAAGCTTTACGAAGTTCTTTCGGATCTATAATAGAAGTAGGAACTCTGCTGTCTACAATGGTATGAAGTCTTCTTAGTTTTGAAAGAGAATTATCAAAAACTCTTACACTGGCTCCTAAACCTATGGCTGCTTTTGTGGCAAATTCACCTACAATTCCAGCTCCTAAAATTACCACTTCTGCAGGTCTTACTCCTGTAATTCCTCCAAGCATCAAACCATTTGATAAGGCTAAAAGTTCTGAGGCGTAAAGAATGGAAACCGTTCCTGCAATTTCACCGACTAATCGAACTAAAGATAATTGTTTGTATTCGTCAACGATGAATTCGAAAGCGATGGCATTTACTTTTTTCTCTGCGAGTTTTAAGAAATAATCTTTATCTCTTAAGTTGATCTGAAGTGCTGAAACCAAATAGGTATTTGGTCTCATAAATTCAATTTCGTCTTCTGTAGGCGGGTTAATTTTTAAAATTAAGTCTTGTCCGAATGCTTCTTTCGGATCTTTTGTAATTCTGGCACCCGACTCAGAATATTGCAGATCTGTAAAAAACGAGCCTTGTCCGGCTCCGGATTCTATAATAATTTCATGACCATGTTCTACTAAAACTTGTACAGCATCTGGTGTAATGCATGTTCTCCTTTCATTAAGGCAGGTTTCTTTGGGAACTCCAATACTGAACTGTTTACCTTTTTTTATTACTTCAAGCTTTTCTGCTTTCGGGATCAATTCCTCTTCAGTAAAAGGGGTGAAAATATTTGTAGTACTCATTTTAAATTATATCTTACAGATAATTATTTTTCAATTGAATTCAATAAGCAAAGATACATAATATTTAGTCGAATGAAATTTCTCTGTTTTCACCCGTGTTAATGATACTCATTTCGTGGTATTTAAGTCCATACAATTCATCTTCATATACTTCAGGCCACTCAATAATACATAAAAACGCATTATCCAGATATTCTTCAATACCGATATCATATACTTCTTCAATGTTTTTTAAACGGTATAAATCGAAATGATAAACTTTTCCTTTGGGAGTATTGTATTCATTAACGATAGAGTAAGTAGGAGAATTCACTTCGTCCGTGCTTCCTAAACTCTTAAGCAAAAACTGAGTGAAAGTGGTTTTTCCGGCTCCTAAATTTCCTTTTAAAAGGAAAATATTATGCTGTAACTGAGGGATGATGGTATCAACTATATTTTGCCAGTCTTCTATTGTATGTATAGTGGAATTCATTACTTATTTACATTTTTCTCGTACAAATTTAAGAAATGTCTGGCTCTTACTTCTGCTCTTTCAGGATTTCTGTATCGGTTATTTCGTTGAGGAGCTTCGTAAAGTGCCAAAATCTCTCCCATTTCTAATGGTGTCAAATTTTTCGTTTCTTTATTAAATAATGATTTAGAAACTTTCTGTAACCCTTTTCTGTTTTCTGAAAAATCAAAATGATCGAAGTTAAAGTTTAAACAATCTTGCTGGCTAAAATGATGTTCTATATATCTTGCGATTAAGAATTGATCTATAAACTGTTTGTTTTTGATTTCTAAAATTGGGAATAATCTATAAGCTATCTGATTGCAAGGGCATTCTTTTCTTTGCGAATGATCAGGATCTATGAAAGCACTAAATACAAAATTCCATGAATTTTCTGATAAAGAGTTGGGATAAACGGTATTATAGAAATTTGAAAAATTGGCCGGAATTTTTTCACTGTCTCTTATTTTATGGATGATCATTTTTTTATCAACATCATTAATAATAAACCTTCCTCCGATTTCGAGATATAAGAGAAAAAATACTATTGAAGAAATTATAAGCAATAAAAATCTTTTTAAATATTTCATGGTCAAAGGTTTCATAGTTTTTCAAAAATAATTAAAAATAAAATCATTTAAAAATCAAAAAATTAGTGGAATTCAAATATTGAGTTGTCTATAAGTATGCCAATTTCAATATAAATTTGTATATTTTTGTAGCATGATTTCCAAGCAGACCATAGATAAAATATTCTCAACAATCCGTGTAGAAGAGATTGTTGGTGAATATGTGCAGTTGAAAAGGGCAGGGTCTAATTATAAAGGACTCAGTCCGTTCCATGATGAAAAATCTCCGAGTTTCGTAGTTTCACCAAGTAAACAGATTTGGAAAGATTTCTCAACAGGAAAAGGAGGTACTGCTATTTCTTTCCTGATGGAAATTGAGAATTTTACTTATCCGGAAGCGCTTCGTCATGCTGCAAAAAAGTACGGAATTGAGATTGAAGAAGATCAGAAAGATTTTTCCGAAGAAGCAAAAAATGCGCAGTCCGAAAGAGATTTACTGTATAAGATCCATGAAATTGCTAATGATTATTACCAGAATTTCCTTTGGGAAGTAGAAGAGGGAAAAGCGATTGGACTGTCTTATTTCAAAGAACGTGAGCTTCGTGATGATATCATTAAAAAATTCCAGCTTGGATATTCTCCTGAGAAGAAAAATGCTTTCACTGCATATGCTATAGAGAAAGGGTATTCAAAAGAAATCTTAGAGAAATCCGGACTTTCCATATTTCCGGAAAATACACCAGCCGGAGTAGACCGTTTCAGGGAAAGAGTTATTTTCCCGATTCATAGTTTTTCGGGAAGGGTGTTGGGTTTTGGAGCCAGAATTCTTAAAAATAACGTAAAGACTGCAAAATACCTTAATTCTCCGGAGACAGAAATTTATCATAAATCAAATGTTCTTTACGGGTTGAACCAAAGTAAACAGGCGATTTCGAAAAAGAATGTCTGCCTTTTGGTAGAAGGATATATGGATGTGATTTCACTGCATATGTCGGGAATTGAAAATGTGGTGGCCAGTTCAGGAACTTCTTTGACGACGGAGCAGATTAAACTGATCAAAAGATTAACAGAAAACGTTACGATTCTCTTTGATGGTGATAATGCCGGAATTAAAGCAAGTTTTAGAAGTATCGATATGCTTTTGACAGAAGGAATGAACATTCGTGTTCTTCTTTTCCCGGATGGTGATGATCCTGATTCTTTTGCACGAAAACATCCGCAAGAATATGTAGAAAGATTCATCGAAAATGAAGCGATGGATTTTATTGATTTTAAAGCAGAAATTCTTTTCAAGGACATCGGAAATGATCCGATAAAAAAAGCAGAAGCGATCAGAGATATTGTAAAATCGGTTGGTTTTGTTCAAAATGCTTTAAAAAGAGAAGTTTATTTAAAGCAAGTTTCCAATAAATTCGGACTTTCTGAGCAGAGTTTGTTCAATGAGCTTGATGTTCAGAGACAGGTGACTCAAAATCAGAATCAGCATGTTCAGCAGCAAAAGGAACAGTCGGCTCCTGTAAAAATGGAGGTGGTGCCTTTGAATGATGAAAAAGGAGATCCGTTTATGTTTGAAGTTTTATTTATGGAAAATAAACTGGTAGATCATATGCTGATGTTTGGAGATATTGTTCTGAAAAGAAAAGATGATCAGGAGGAAGAATATCAGATCACCGTGATAGAAGAAATTCTCCAGCAT
Organism: Chryseobacterium taiwanense; assembly: GCF_000813825.1. Lineage (GTDB taxonomy): Bacteria > Bacteroidota > Bacteroidia > Flavobacteriales > Weeksellaceae > Chryseobacterium > Chryseobacterium taiwanense. Next base: position 665,372 of record NZ_JWTA01000004.1, on the reverse strand, counting down.
TTTGAAGAAGAGGGCTACGAATTTTTGGTAAAGGGAAATGAAATTATCATCAATCAGGTAAAAGAAGGGATTCAGAATGATGAATTGAGGAGTGGAACCTTTTTTGTATCTTTTATGGATGAAGAGATCACGTCAAAAGTGGTAGATGCATTGATTCCTTTGGATGATCTTGAAAACTGGGCGTCCCGAAATATTTATCCACCTAATTACGGGGATAAAATTGCAGAGCAGGTGAAAGGGGATGTTTTGCTTCATAAATACAGATATATAGATTATTTAATAAAACAAACGGCTAAAGAGCTTGATGAACACAGCAGTTCTGATCCTGTAAAGTATTTTGAGCTGATCCAGAAAATCACCTTATTGAAACAGGCTTCCATGCGTTTAAGCGATATTATTGAATATTCTCCCATCAAAGGTATTTACGGAGACCGAAAAAGATAATTTCAGACAAACTGTTTACTAATTATTTTTCTTCTGTGACAAAAAGTCTTATATAATTTTAGGAATAAAAGTTGTAATTTAAACTTTGAAAAAATTTAAAATAATACCAATAGAAATATGGACATTAAAAAAGAATTCAGAGATTTCTCTGTAAAGCATTTAGGAAATAACGGTTTGGTAACCGATCAGTATATGGGAATGTATGGACCGACAAATCTTACGCCGTACATTATGGAAGAAAGAAGATTAAATGTTGCTCAGATGGACGTTTTTTCACGTTTGATGATGGACAGAATTATCTTCTTAGGAACAGGTATTGACGATCAGGTTGCTAATATTGTAACGGCTCAGCTTTTATTCTTAGAAAGTGCTGATCCTTCAAAAGACATTCAGATCTACATCAATTCTCCTGGTGGAAGTGTATACGCAGGATTGGGAATTTATGATACGATGCAGATTATTAAGCCGGATGTAGCAACAATTTGTACAGGAATTGCGGCTTCAATGGGAGCTGTATTGTTAGTAGCAGGTGAAAACGGTAAGCGTTCTGCTCTTAAACACTCAAGAGTAATGATTCACCAACCTTCAGGAGGAGCTCAAGGGGTGGCTTCTGATATGGAGATCAACCTAAGAGAGATGCTGAAGTTGAAAAAAGAATTGTATGACATCATTGCTGAACATTCTGGTCAGACCTACGACTGGGTAGAGAAAGCTTCAGACAGAGATTACTGGATGACTTCTGAGGAAGCAAAAGGCTACGGAATGGTAGACGAAGTATTACAGAGATCTAAAGAGAAAAAATAATTTTCTTTAGGGAAATAAATAAAAACGCATCAAGGTATTTGGTGCGTTTTTTATTTGTTAATTATTGATGTTGATATTTTATAACCCATGAAATAGTAGTGAATTTCTCATTGATTATTATAATTCATTTTTTACCACCCCGTCAAAAATTCCTTGAATTTTTGCCACCCCTCCCTTGGAGGGGAATTTTGATATTCTAAAACCGACCTAATATTTATTTCTAAGATTTGAAATTTTGTTTTTTATTTCAAGACAATAGAAATTTAATATTCCATTCAACATCAGTTTACAATCATTATTTACTTTCGCGTTCAACAAAAAGTGAATAATGAAAAAATTCTTATTACCTATTTTTGCTTTTATAGCTTTGGCGGCTTGTAACAATGATGATAATACAACCAACCCTGATGTAGATTATTCAAAACTACCACAGGAGTTTCCTTTCTCGACCTTAAAAACTTTGAACGGAGTTAATATTATCAACGGAGGTTTTGGCTCTGGAGCGACGGCACATCCGACTCAAAAAGGAGAATTTTACGTGATTACCGATCGTGGTCCTAATGTTGCGTACTCGAATGGGATTAAAATTCTTGTTCCTGATTTTACACCGACTATTATGCATTTTAAAATCAATGCGGAAGGGAAAATAGAGGTGATTAAATATATTAAGCTTAAAAATCCTTCAGGGCAGCCGATTACAGGGCTTCCAAATCCTGTAGGAATGGGAAGCACAGGAGAAGTGGCCTATGCTGCAGACGGAAGTGTTTTAGGAACAGATAATTACGGATTGGATAGTGAAAGTATTGTTGCCGCAAAAGACGGAACATTTTGGGTTTCTGATGAATATGGACCTCATATTGTTCATTATAGTGCGGATGGAGTAGAGCTGGAAAGAATCAGTCCGATTAGTGTAAATACGGGAACAAGAAAACTTCCTGCCGTTTTTGCCAAAAGAAGACCCAACCGTGGAATGGAAGGAATGTGTATGACACCGGACGGAAAAATGTTGGTAGGTACGATGCAGTCGACAATGTATGTTCCTACGAAAGCTTTGGCAACGAATACTACTTTAACAAGAATTGTAACTTTTGATTTGGCGACAGGTCAGACAAAACAATATTTATATAAACAGGATGGAGGTGCTTCAGATTCCGTTTGTGATATTACTCCTATCAGCAATACTGAATTTTTAGTCATTGAAAGAGACGGGAATTTCGGTTCGGTTGGCGGACTCAAAAAAGTTTACAGAATTAATCTTACAAATGCTTCCGATGTTTCGGGAACAGATTTAACAGCTGTAGACGGAATGAAAATTAACGGAAAAACTCTTGAGCAATCTACCTGGGATGAAATCAATACGGCAGGATTAAAACCTGTTACAAAAACGCTAGCCGTTGATCTGGTATCAAAAATAGGATATGAACATGATAAGTTTGAAGGAATCGTGTATTTAGGAAATAATAAACTGGCCGTTTTCAACGATGATGATTTTGGGGTTGCAGACGATGGAAACGGAAATCCTAAAACGAAAAATTTACCTAAAACAGGTAAACAGGACAAAGGGACAATGTATATAGTCGATATTCAATAATTAGATTTTTTTTAAGGGGCGGCATCGAAGATGCCGCCGCTTTTTTATTTCTTACAATTCAAAAATTCATTTAAACGTAAAGCTTGAAAACAAAGCTTCATCAAATCAACTTGTTGATTACTCTTTGCTCTCTTAAAACTTATCCCTAATCAATTAGAGCTTTGCGTTAAAAAACATCAGCGCAATCTGAAAAATCTGAGAGAAAAGATTTAAAAACAAAAAAGACCGCCCAAAAGACGATCTTTCCTATAATATTGTATTCAAAATTAATTAAAACCCTCAATAATCTTAGAGAAATCTTCCAATTTCAAAGCTGCTCCACCAATAAGACCTCCGTCGATATCAGGTTGAGAGAAAATCTCTTTTGCATTATCAGGTTTTACAGAACCTCCGTAAAGGATAGAAACTTCGTCAGCAACTTCCTGTCCGTATTTTGCAGCGATGATACTTCTGATGTGAGCGTGAATTTCCTGAGCTTGCTCAGGAGTAGCTGTTTCACCTGTTCCGATAGCCCAAACTGGTTCATAAGCGATGACTACTTTTTTAATTTCTTCAGCAGAAAGTGTGAAAAGCGCAACTTCTGTCTGGTTTTTCACCACTTCAAAATGTTGACCTGCTTTTCTTTGCTCCAAAGTTTCACCGTTGCAGTATACAGGAATTAAACCTTTGTCTAAAGCCAATTTTACTTTTCTGTTGCAGTGAGAATCAGTTTCACCGTGGTATTGTCTTCTTTCAGAATGCCCGATCAATGATCCTGTTGCATCAATAGATTCAAGCATATCAGCAGCAATTTCTCCGGTGTAAGCTCCGCTTTCGTGCTCACTCATATCCTGAGAAAATACTCCAATTTCATCCTGTTCGAAGATATCTTTTGCCATCATTAAATATAATGCAGGAGGAGCGATCCAAACTTCGCAGTTGGTCGTATTATTGTTTTTATATTCTAATAATTGAGTCATTAATTGTTGAGCATCAATTACGTTTTTGTTCATTTTCCAGTTTCCTGCAACTATTTTTCTTCTCATAGTTTCTTTATTTAGAAGTTAGATTGTTAGACGTTAGAACGAAGAAGTCAGTGTTTTTTACTGATTTCTGTCTTCTAATCTCTAATGTTTCAATTAATTAATATTCCACAAGTTTTTTAAAAGTTTATAATATAGGTGTTCTTCGTCAGTAACTACATTATCAGCTTTTATCAAAGATTTTGCAAATTGTACAAATTTTTCACGTTCCTCTTCTGTTGAATCATCATGGAAGCAACGTGCATGGAATTCGAAATGATCTTTCCATTCTTCGGGTTGCAGAAGAGCCAGTGTTTCCAGTTCATTATCCAAGTTCATTCTGAAAGGAAATTCATCTGCCAAATACTGCTGAACAAGCATTCCTTCTTCAGGAGCAAATTCTCCGTCTACAGAAGAAAGTATCATTAATAAATGGTAACCTGCAATAGATTTATTTGATTTTTGCATTCTTACAATGTTATATTAAAAGTTTAGTGTTTAAAATTTATACAGGCAAAGATGGATTATTTCAGATAATCTTTTGCCGGGATTTTGTCTGTAATTTTTCCGTTTTCAAGGATCAATACAGAAGGATTGCTTCTCGCGATTGTTTTAATAGCTGTACCATCCATCATTGCATTCGGAATTGTTTTGAAGGTCGTAGCAATCGTTGAAACTCCATATACAACTGTAGCGCCCTGAGATTTTGCTTTCGCTTCTACTTGTTTTAATACTTCAGGGGAAGCATCTTTAGGAGCATATGAAAATATCAAAATAGCTTTAGGAGCATGAAGGATGCTTTCAGTCAACTCAACTCCGGAAGGATCTTCAATTTTAAATTTTACAATTTCAGATTTGTAGCCTTCTTTTATAAGTACAGACTCGTTTTTCCCTTCTTCAATTTTCCATGGCGAACCTTCTGCCCAATATTTGGTTTCTTTAATGTAGTCGTCCTGATTTATCTTTACAACTTCTCCTGTTTTTTCATTTTTAAGACTATAGAAAGTTTTATATACCGAAGGATCTTTGCTGATTTTTTGTTTTTCAACTTGTATATCGGTTCCGATTTTATAATCACGGAAATCGATAATAGGTTCGTGGATAATTCCGTGAGCACCAATCAAGATCATGGCTACAGAAAATACTCCTAAAAGGATATATTTGAAGGTATTGGATTCTTTTTTAGGACTGTAGCTATAAGAGTCTTTTTTCTTAAATTCTTTTCTGTACAGGATGAACACTACGATTAAGCCTACTAGAAGCACAATGTCTTTGATAAAACTTTGCCATGGTGTGAATTTAATCGCATCCCCAAAACATCCGCAATCCGTTACTACATTGAAATAAGCGGAATAAAAAGTAAGGAATCCGAAGAAAATGCAAAGAGCAATCAGTGAAGAAAGCGTGAATTTAAGTTTTAATTTAATTAAAAGCATAAACCCTAAAAGAAGCTCCAAAATCACGACAAATACCGAAAGTGGTAATGCAAATTTTTCTAAAAAAGGCATAGCAAAGACATCAGGAGCGAAATATTCTTCCATCTTGAAAGAAAAACCCACTAAGTCCACCGCTTTTACAAAGCCCGAAAGAATGAAAATAATCGCAATAACAAAGCGTAATAAAGCTTTAAACATATTAAATAGTTTTTGGTTCGGTTTTTTCTTCTTTTTCAGAGAATTTGATGAGACAGAAAACAGCATAATTCAGCATATCAAAATAATTCGCGTCTAAACCTTCAGAAACAATGGTTTTCCCCTGATTATCTTCAATTTGTTTCGTTCTTAATACTTTTTGATAAATTAAATCTGTGATAGAAGAAATTCTCATGTCTCTCCAAGCTTCGCCATAGTCATGGTTTTTTCTTTCCATTAACGCTTTGGCTTCGTTGGCATATTTATCATAAAGACCTAAAATTTCGTCCTTATTTTCGCTAAAATCATTGGCAAGACCTTTTTCAAGCTGAATAAGCCCGATAATAGAATAGTTGACCACCGCAATAAATTCGTCCTCTTCGCTTTCATCCACCATTTTCTTATCAGTCATTTGTAAAGTACGGATTCTGTTAACTTTAATGTAAATCTGATCCGTAATTGAGCTGGGTCTTAGTACTCTCCAAGCTGCTCCGTAATCTTGTAATTTTTTACCAAACAAATCACGGCACTCACTGATAATTTTTTCGAATTGTATTGATGTCTTTAGCATAAATTCTCTTAATCTTTCAAAGATACAAAATAGGTTTTAGGTAGCAGGAATAAGGACTTAGTTTTTTGGCTGGAAGTTGCTTATGAGAAGCCGGAAGTTAGTATTTTTGCATATGCAAAATATTTCATCATCTATCAATGAGCATTCTTTGAACTGTAACGGAAGAATGGTAGAATTATCTTTACCAAAAATCATGGGAATTCTGAATCTTACTCCCGATTCTTTTTCAGATGGGGGAAAGTTCAATAATGAAAAATCTGCGTTGAAACATGCCGAACAATTAATAAGAGAAGGAGCTGAAATTATTGACATCGGTCCACAGTCAACACGCCCAAATGCAGAGTTTCTAAGCAGTGAAGCCGAAATTGAAAGGATGGGAAACATCATCTCTTTAATCAAAAAAGAATTCCCGGAGATCTTGATTTCTTTAGATACTTTTTATGCTGAAACTGTGAAGTTTGGCTATAATGAAGGAATTGATATTATTAATGATATTTCCGGAGGACAATTTGATGAAAGAATGTTTGACGTTGCTGCGGAAACCAAGCTTCCTTATATTTTGATGCACGTGAATCCTTCGTATGAAACGATGCATGATAAGATCAAATTTCAGGATATTACAGCCTCTGTTAATCAGTATTTCTCTGAAAAAACAAAAGAACTATTAGAAAAAGGCGTTAACGATATTATTTTAGATCCCGGTTTTGGATTCGGAAAAACAGTAGAAGATCAGATGAAGATGATTGAAGAGGTCAAATATTTGGGTTTTGGAAAATTTCCTCTGTTGATCGGGATTTCAAGGAAATCTTTTATTTATAAACCGTTAGGAAAATCTCCTTTAGAGATCAATGAAGAAACACAGAAACTTCATCTGAAAGTACTGCAGCAAGGCGCTAAAATTCTTCGTGTGCACGATGTCGCTACTGCAAAGAAAACAGTGGACGAATTTTTGAAATAGGTTTTTAATTAGAAACACATTGTCATTCTGACGAAGGAAGAATCTCTGGAATATCAAAAGATTCTTCACTCCACTTCGTTTTGTTCAGAATGACAATGTGCATACTCTTATTTTTAGTTCAAATTAGCCAATTTATCAGCAAACTGTTTTGAGAATTCTTTTCGGTCTTCTTCCATTTTTTCTTTTGTTGACGGAAGAACATAGTTGAAAAGGATTTTATCTTCATTGTCAAGAAAAATAATTTCTTTCTCGTTACCATCAATCATTTGTGCGAAAATTTCCCACATCGATGTATCTTTTAATTTCAATAATTCGAAAAACTGATCCGCTTTTATTTCTATTTTCTGCATAAGCTGATTTTTAAAATTCTAATAATTTGAGTTTAAACTGTATCGCAAAATTTTGCTTAAAATTTGATGTTGTATAATATCCGACTCTGTAAAACAATCCTAAATTAAAATAACTGGAAAGGAAATTGTTCCATTCCAATCCCACTTCCTGATACAGACGGTTTAAGGTTCTGTATCTGAAATCATGATATTCGGGATGTTTCATATCACCAATTGTTCCACGGAGTACAAAATCGAGACTTGAAATATTTTGTCCAAAGCTTTTAAAATACCAAGGAAGTTTGTGAGTAAAATAATAAGCAACAAACTTATCATTATAATACTTTCCGCCTTCCAATGTTGCAAAGCCAAGATAGGAGGTAAGGTTGAAGTTGAAATCGTTTCTCGTAGAAGCCAATCCGTTCATCGTAAAGTTTTTCCAGATCGGAGCTGCACCAAATACCATTCCTCCATAGAGTCTGAAACCTGTTGTTCCCAATATCGTTTTTAAGTTGTATAGGAAAAGCAAATCGAAACGGGAATAATTAAGATCTCCTCCGAAAAGCTTATAACTCTGCTCATAATTCAGATAAATTTCATGAAACTTCTGATCCAGCAATGACTTTCCTTGTGGAGTCATGATGTTGGTAGAATTCGGAGAATATTTGAGGGTGATAAGCGTATTGAAATTATCAAAAGCCGCTCCTTTATCTCTGAAATCATAATCAAACATGGCTTTTTCAGAGTTTCTTCTTACTGTAGAAACGATTGTCAATGCATTGGTAAGATCATTGGTGTAAGACAGAGAAACTCCTTTAAACTGAAAATATCTGCTGTTATTAAGGTTATTTCCATAGTTTGAGGTTCGCATTTTAAAGCTCCACAGCTTTCGGTAAAATTCTCCGGAAGCTGTTACATCATTATAATGTTCGATTCGGAAATAAGAGTTTTTTTCCAGAGATGTTTTAATATCAAGCCCAATTCCGTATTTCCATTGATCATCTTTGAAGCCATAAGCGAAATAATAATCAGGAGAAAAATAGGGATTGAAATTTTCATTCAATTTTGCCTTTAATCCTACTCTGAATCCTTCATAGGCATTAAAGTTTACAATCTCATCTAGAGCAAAATCTAAACTTCCTACCCGTATCTGTCCGTTTAATAATCCTGACAAAATCTGAGCTTTATTATCAATATTATAAATCTTACCAAGACTGTCTATCGTTGCATAGGTATTGGTTTCCCTTTCGGTTAAAGGATCTGTACGATATCGGTTTAATGTTTTTCCGTTGGCATTTTTTACAGTGAAAGTATAGCCTTTAAAGTCCTGTTTGTTCTCTTCAATTGGCGACTGGAAATCGAAATATCTTGAAGTGAGAAAAGCATACGTTCCAAAGCTCTTTTTATTCCTTTTTTCGTGCTTTTCTTTGCTTTCTTCTTCCAGTACCATATTGCTCATTTTCAGCTTTACGGTTTCCTGTGCGAGAAACCATTTGTTGTTGTAGAAAACCCATGTACTGGTAATGATTCCGTCATTTTTATTCTTACTGAAATTTTCAATTTTTTTAATACCGTAGGTTTCGGTATCGATGTAGATGGCGCCGTTATATTTTCTTTTTTTGTCGTTTTTCTTGTAATTCACTTCCCGGAAACGGATGACAAAGTTTTTTCTTCCGTCTATTTCAGTAGTATCGGTGAGAAAAAAACGATAAAGTCTCCTGTTTTCGTACTTTATTTGGTCAGGAACTACATCTCTGTTACTTTGTTGCAGTGCAAGCATTTCATAAATAGGTTGTTTCAGTCCGGAAATTCTGTTGTCCAGAATGTTGATCTTTTCACCAAATTTTTTTGAGTATAAAAATTCCTGAGCCCGTTCCCAAAGAAAAAGTTTGCTCTTTGAAAATATTTGTCTGGCTGTAATGTTGTTGAGAGAATCTTTCTCTCGTTTCTTTTTAAAAAGATTGTTTTCGAAAAGTTTTTTGAACTGCGAAATACTGTCTTCATCTATATCCAAAGAAACTTTTTCGTAGGATTTATAAGAATAAGAATTCAGTGTTTTGGGAGAATTCTCTTTGAACAACTGATTTACTTTTTTCAGGATTTCCAGTGCTCTCGGGTCGCTTTTATCTTCAATGATAACGGTTTCAATGGAGGTGATTTTTGATTGTGAATAACCAAAAATAAACATGAAAAAACATAGAAACAATAAAACCCTTTTCATAGAAAAACTTTTCAAAATTAGTAATATTTATTGTTCTGGAAAAGTTTTGTTAATTGATATTAATGCGATAAAATGATTTTAATTTTTATGAAATAATGCATCTCATTTGCTGCTCTAGATTATTTAACCATTAAGAGTTCATGAAGATGTTAAGATTATTAAGCTTCTTTCTATTGAGTTAAATACATTAAAAATCAGAATGATTTTTCTTAATTCGCTTAATCCCTTAATGTACTCTTAATGGTTTAAAATAAATTCTAATTCTTTTAAAAAGAAAAACTCCCGAAATGATCGAGAGTTTTATTAGTATTACTAAAGTATGCTTAGTTTGATTTTGATTCCGAAGTTGTCTTTAAATTGAGAAGTCTGATAATATCCTAATCTATAAGAGAATCCGACTCCGAAACTTCTTCCTAAAAATCGGTTCCACATCAATCCGACTTCCTGATAATAATGATCCAAAACCTGGAACTGGAACTGATGATCGCCTCTGTTTTTTAAATCTCCGATAGCTGCCTGATATTCAAGATCTATACTGGAATATCTTGTTCCGATAGTTTTGAATCTGAATGGAAGCGACTGGGAAATTTTAAATGCAGCAAATTTATCAGCAAAGAAAGTTCCCGAAGGCATCGTAGCAAATCCTAAATTGGAAGGCGTACTGATATTTGAATACCAGTGATCTACATTAGCATCATTTTGACCTGCAATTTCAAAGTTTTTCCAGATCGGTGCGTTTCCTGAAGAAATTCCTCCGAAAATTTTGATGTTGGTATATCCTAATTTAGATCTGAACTGGTGAATAAATAAGGCGTCTAATCGGTCATAATTCAGATCTCCGCCTAATGTTTCAAAGCCTTTTTCATAATTCAGGAAAATCTGAGGGTAACTTTTTTCGTAGGTGTATTTTCCGCTTGGCGTCATAATGTTTTTATCATTCGGAGCGAATTTTAAAGATAAAGTAGCACTTGTATTATCGAAACTGTTTCCTAGATTTTTATACTGGTAATCGAAAAGAGCTTTTTGTTTTTCCTTATTCACAGTCACTTTCATGCTTAACGAATTGGAAATATCATACAGGAAAGAAGCGCCCCATTTCTGATTTTTATAAAAAGTTTCATTGTGAAGATCCAGATTCATGTCCGAAATTTTCATCATCATATCCCACATATTATTACTGAATCTTCCTGCAGCAAAAACATCATCTACATAATCAAGTCTGAACACAGAAGTTCTCTTATCCGAAAGTTTGACATCTAAGCCTAAACCATATTTCCAGGTATGATCTTTAAATCCATATCCAAAATAACCATCTGGAGAAAAAGTCTTGTTGAATTTTTCATTCAATTTCAAACCTGCTCCCAAACGTATTCCTTGATATTTATCGTAACTGAATAGTTTGGTAATATCAAAATCGATCATCTTATAACGGATATTTCCTCGCATTAACTGCGTTAAAGTGTTTAGTTTTTTCTCAAAATCATTCTTCTGTACGAAGCTGTCAATTTTTGTATACGTTGTACTTTCTCTTGTTGTAAGACTGTCCGTTCTGTATTTCTCCAAAAGGCTTCCGTCAGAATTTTTCATTTCCAGAGAATATCCTTTAAACTCTGAAGCTTTTTGTTCTCCATTGATATCGAAATCGAAGAAACGGTTCTTAACGTACAGATAATTTCCGAATTTCTTTTTATTGTATTTTGGCTTCTCTCCGGGTTTTATGCTATCTTTCTTTGAAGTGTCAAAACTTTGGCCTCCCATTTTTAGCTTAATATCTTCAGAATCTAAAAACCACTTCCCGTTGATCGGTTTCCAGACAGAGATAATATTTCCTTCATTTTGTTTTTTGTTGACACTTTCAAATTTCTTTAGAGCATAAGTTTCAGAATCCACATAGATTTTTCCGTTAAATTTTCTCGGATTCTGTTTCTTTTTGTCTGTGATTTCTTTGAATTTGATCACGTATGTTTTTCTTCCGTCAAGCTGTAGTGTATCGGATAGGTAGAAGTTGAACAACTTTCTGTTTTCGGGTCTTAATTGTCTTGGAGTTCTGTCTAAATTTGAAATATTAATGGCTAAAGCTTCATAGATCGGGTTTTTAAAACCGGACATTCTGTTGTCGATAATATTCGTTTTCTCGCCAAAACTCTTTGAATATTTGTATTCGGTTGCTTTTTCCCAAAGAAACATCTGGCTTTCTTCCGTAGCACTGATGAAATCTTCTGCCGTCAATGAATCTTTTTTATCTTTTTCTTTCTGTTTAAAATCTTTCTTATCCACCTTTGAAAGGGAATCTTTTCTGACTGCTAAGAAATTTTTATACGTATCAACAGAATCTCTGTCTACATCAATAGAAAATTTAGAATACGATTTGAAATTATAAGAATTTAAAGATTTCGGAGAATTTTCTTTGGCTCTTTTATTCAGTTCATCCAAAATCCTTAATGCTTTGGGATCGCTTTTATCACTAATGATCACTCTGTCGATATTATCCAACTTTTCAGATAGAGGCTGCATTGAGACTTCCATCGATTTTTTGACATCTACCAAAACATCTTCAAAATTGCTGGCAAGGATTTCGACCTTTTTACATTTTGTTTTGAAAGATAGATTACCATTGAAATCTGTTTTCCCAAGAAGTTCATCATCACAGTATACTGCTGCATTATGAATAGGCTGCTTATTGGATTTGTTGATGACTTTGAGCTGAATCTGCCCGAAAAACAATACTGCGGAGAATAAAAATAGAGTAGAGAGAAGTTTTGACATTAGTTTTTTTATATATAAGACAAAACTATTGATAAGAAGGTTACAAAAGAATACGAAAAAATATAATCTTTTGTTAAAAATAAAATCCGATGTATCTCTATGAAAGACAGTAGATTTTCATTTTATTCAATTCACTTGCTAATGAAAAATTAATTTTATTTAAGATTTTTTAAGTTTTCTAAACTTATTTAGTCTTTTCATTTAGGTTTGAAATAAAATTGTTTTGTGTACGGATATTATTTATTTTTAATAAAATTATAGCTTGGATTCACACCTTGTGTAAAATCAAATGTTAGACATCATTTATACAATCTGCAATGGTAAAAAAACAATACCTCTTACTTCTTGTTTTCACTTTATTGAATACTTTTTTATTTTCTCAAAACTATGAAAGATATAGAAAGTTAAAAGATACTATCATAAGTTCTAAATATCTTGGCTTTGCAAAAAAGATTTCTATTACAGTTCCGATAGAATGGCAGAACGATGTAAATAATACTTTTCCGTTAATTATTGTATTTGACAAGCAAAATCAAAGAAGTCATAATTACATTATAAATACGATTGATTATTTAACAAGTAATGAACAGATACCATCATCTGTAATAATTAGTGTAGAATCTGAGCAGCGCTATCGGTATATTGAAACCCAACAAAAAATTTCTGATGCTAATGGGCATGCTCTCGAAAATGAGGAATTTATTTTTGATGAACTTATTCCCCTTGCAGAAAAAGATTATAAAGCTTCAAAATATAGAATGCTGATAGGACATTCCAGATATGGATATTTTACCACTTCACTTTTTAGTTCAAGAATAAACGATCTAAATGCTGTCATTTCTATGAGTCCGTTTTTCTTTCAACAAAATACTGATCTCACTAATTCAATAATTAAACTCAATGGTTTATCGTTTAGAGCTAAAAAATATTATCGTTTTGGAATAGGAAATGATTATCCCGAAGATTTTGCGAAAATGGATTCTGTTATTACCCAAAAAATCAACAATCCTTTTTTAAATATGAAGGGATATCGTTTTAAAGAAGCAGATCATAACGCAACACCTGGTTTACTTATAAATACTGCATTGTATGAAATATTTGAAGATTGGTCAGCTATTCAGGCCAAGTATATTTCAAATCAACAAAAAGATGTGGGGATTAAGTCGTCTCTCGATAAAGAAATAGTATCCAATTATGGCGCTAAACTCAATTTTTCAATTGGTATTTTAAATGGAAAAGGATGGTATTTTTACAATGAAAAACAATATGAAAAGGCTATTCAAGCTTGGAAAATATTAATAAATTCTTATCCCAATTTTTCACAGGGATATTTACAAATTATACAAGCTCAAATCCAATTAAAGCAAAATTATCTCAATACAGTTAATGATTTCAAGAAGTCTCTGTCTAATTCTACATTGTATACAGATGTACAAAAGAAAGAGCTTCAAGATGAATTGAAAGAAATCCTAAAATAAACGTAAGTTAATTAAAAACAAAAAGCAGTTGCTAAAAAAACAACTGCTTTATTATATTTTGAATTTAATTCTGAAAATTAAATATTCAAAGCTTTCTGATAAGCATTTTCCAAACCATCAAGATTTTTTCCTCCTGCAGTTGCGAAACCTGGGTTTCCACCACCACCACCTTGGATTTCTTTAGCTAAATCTTTTACGATTGCTCCAGCCTGATAATTTGCGGCTAAATCATCAGAAACTCCAACGGTAATCATTGGTTTTCCGTCCGCATCAGAAAGGATAATCGTCACCGAAGTAGGGATTTCTCTCTTCAACTGGAACACGATGTCTTTTACAGAACCTGCATCAAGAGATGTTTTCTTCACTAAAAGCTGTTTGTCTCCTTTTTGTTCGTAAGCATTTTTCCAGTCACCGATTTCTCCTTTAGCTTTTTCTTTTTTAAAGGCTTCAACCTCAGCTTTCAAAGATGTATTTTCTTCGATCAGTTTTTCAATAGAACGTACAACATCTTTAGATTTCAGCAATTGAGAAAGTTCAGTGATTTGTTTTTCTAAACCTTTGAAATATTCCTCAGACTTATCTCCGGAAATGGCTTCAATTCTTCTGATTCCCGCAGCAGCAGAACTTTCGGAATTGATCTTAAAATGACCGATTTCACTTGTATTTTTTACGTGAGTTCCTCCGCAAAGTTCTTTTGAACTTCCAAACTGAATCATTCTCACATTGTCTCCATACTTTTCACCAAACAAAGCCATTGCACCTCTATCCAAAGCTTCCTTGATCGGAATATTTCTGAACTCTTGTAAAGCAATGCTTTCTTTGATCTTTGCATTTACTTTTTCTTCAATCGAAGCTAATTCTTCTTCCGTCATTTTGTTGAAATGAGAGAAGTCGAAACGTAAATAATCAGGACCAACGTAAGAACCTTTCTGCTCAACGTGAGTTCCTAAAACATCTCTTAACGCTTCATGTAACAAGTGAGTTACAGAATGGTTTGCCTGAGAGTTTTTTCTGTCGGTTGCATTTACTTTGGCATAGAAAAGAGCACTTGCATCTTTAGGAAGCCCGCTGATTAAAGAAATAATCAATCCGTTTTCCTTTTTTGTTTCCAAAACTTCGAAACTTTCAGCAGCATTTTCAAGAACACCTTTATCACCAACTTGTCCACCACCTTCAGGGTAGAAAGGAGTGTTGCTCAATACCACCTGATAAAATTCTCCGTCTTTATTTTCTACTTTTCTGTATTTTGTAATATGAGTTTCCGCTTCAATCTGGTCGTAACCTACGAAGTTAGATTCCTGCTCTTCTAAAACAACCCAGTCATACACTTTTTGAGCAGAATCAGCTTTTGAACGTTGTTTCTGTTCATTTAGAGCAACTTCAAACCCTGCCTCATCGATCGTTAAACCTTTTTCCTCAGCGATAATTCTTGTTAAATCATCCGGGAAACCGTAAGTATCATATAATTCGAAAACTTCTTCTGTTGGCAACACTTTTTTACCTTCAGAAATCGTCTGCTGAATCAATTTATCAACTCGGATTAATCCTGTTTCAATGGTTCTTAAGAAAGATTCTTCTTCACTTTTAATCACTTCTGTTACCAAAGTTCCTTGCTTTTCCAATTCAGGGAAGAATGTACCCATTTGTTCTTGTAAAACAGCAACCAACTTATAAAGGAAAGGTTCTTTTCTATCTAAGAATCGGTAAGAATAAGAAATTCCTCTTCTTAAAATTCTTCTAATCACATAACCTGCTCCTCCGTTTGAAGGTAATTGGCCATCTGCAATAGCAAAAGAAACCGCTCTGATGTGATCTACCACAACGCGGATTGCAATATCTTTTTCGTCTTCTAAAATTCCTGTATATTTTTTACCTGAAAGTTCTTCAACTTTAGCAATTAGAGGGGTGAAAACATCAGTATCATAGTTGGAAGATTTTCCCTGAAGTGCCATACATAGACGTTCGAAGCCCATTCCTGTATCAATATGCTTTGCAGGAAGGTTTTCTAAGCTTCCATCTGCTTTACGGTTGTATTGCATGAAAACGAGATTCCAGATTTCCACAACTTGAGGGTGGTCGTTGTTCACCAATTCAAGCCCTGAAACTTTAGCTTTTTCTTCTTCGCTTCTTAGGTCGACATGAATTTCAGAACATGGTCCGCAAGGTCCGCTTGCACCCATTTCCCAGAAATTATCTTTCTTGTTTCCATTGATGATTCTGTCTTCAGAAATCACAGCTTTCCAATAGTCATAAGCATCCTGATCTCTTTCAAGATTTTCGGAAGCATCTCCTTCAAAAATGGTTACATACAGGTTTTCTTTCTGAATTCCGTACACTTCCGTCAGCAATTCCCAGGCAAAAGCAATAGCATCTTTTTTGAAATAATCACCAAAAGACCAGTTCCCCAACATCTCAAACATAGTGTGGTGATACGTATCTCTACCTACATCATCCAAATCATTATGCTTCCCGGAAACTCTTAAACATTTCTGAGTATCGGCAATTCTTGGGGCTTTAGGCTCTTTGTAACCTAAAAAATAGTCTTTGAATTGCGTCATTCCTGAATTGGAAAACATGAGCGTAGGGTCGTCTTTCAGCACGATAGGAGCCGAAGGAACGATAAGGTGTTCTTTACTTTTAAAATAATCTAAAAATTTTTGACGAATCTCTTGTGATGTCATAATGATATATATTACTTTGCTTTTTACAAATTTTCGATAAGATGCAAATTTAATGTTTTTAAAGCAATAGTAAAATAGAGTTTGTTGTTTTAACCTGTGTGTAAAATAATTGTTTAGATATTGTCATTTCGACGAAGGAAAAATCTATTGTTTTCCATCTTTTAACTTTTATCAGCTAATCTTTAACTTCTTTCTTTTTTGGGAGCTATTTCCTGCTTTCCGCACTCGCTATTTTTGGGATTTTTGTGCGGCGGCTTTGCCGCCGCCCGAAATCCAAAAAATGAGCTCAGACAATTGCTGCAATCGGGGCTAGGAGAAAAATACAGTTGAAAACCACCCCGTCAAAAATTTCTTTAAAATTTTCGCCACCCCTCCAGAGTAGGGGAATTTTTGTAGCATTTTCATGTTTTTCTTTATGTCATTGCGAGAAACGAAGTGACGAAGCAATCCCATATTTATGATAAGGATTAAAAAATTGAAAAATATTATTTATCTTTCTTAAAACTTTAAAATATCTTGAAAACAAAAGCTGAAAGAATGGCGCAAAAGGTAATTGGAATTACGATTGCATATCCCATTTTGTTTATTTTGATATGTCTTTTGGGAAGCCTTATTGGAAGCGAAATTATGGGTTATGCTGCAGTGTTTTGTTTCTATCTTATAATTCCAATACTTGTAATTAACTGGATTTTATCGGTTTGGAGTTTAAGACTTGAAAAAAAGCCGATTGGTTTCTGGGCACTATCCTGTACAATATTTTATTCGTTGATTTTTAGCGGATTATTATATGTATTTACAACAGTAAAAATGTGTTGATATTTTTAGTAAACTAAAGTAAATGACAAAAAACGAAACCATCAAAAACTGGATAGAACAATATTCGGAACCACTGTTGAGAAGAGCGGTTTATCTGCTTTCGGATAAATTTGAGGCTGAAGATGTTGTTCAGGAGGTTTTTATTTCTGCTTTTTCGTCGTATGACTCATTTGAGGGGAAAAGTCAACCGTTGACTTGGCTGATGACTATTTTAAACAGAAAAGTTGCAGATTTTTATCGCAAAAAATATAAATCCGAACCACAAATAAAACTAGACCATTTTTTTGATGAAACCGGTTCTTGGAAAAATGATGATGTCCTTAATGATTGGGATGCTTCCAATAAAGAAACTGAGCTTCTCGATGATAAAGATTTTAATAAAACATTGGAAGATTGTATAGAGGAATTACCCTCCAGATGGAAGATTCCGATGAAAATGTATTATCTCGAAGAAAAAAAAGCACCCGAAGTGAGTCAGGAATTGAATATTTCTACGACTAATCTTTGGAAGATTTTACAACGAAGCCGAATGCAGTTGCGGGAGTGTCTGGAATTTAACTGGTTTGCAAAATCATAAGGAGTACAAGAATGTTGAAAAAACTAATACATATGATCTTTTTACCATGCAGTGAAGTGACTTTGCTCATGGAAAAACGCAATGCTGAAAACATTTCTCCAAGCGAGAATTGGAAACTCAATCTGCATCTTAAAATCTGCAAATGGTGCAGAGCCTACAAGCAAAAACTCGAAATTTTAGATGATATTCTGAAAAGAAAGCTTTCTCAGGAGAAAGAAAATGAAATAAATAATACTGAAATTCAGTTATTTAAAGAAAAAGTAATTAAAAATTTAGATATTTAATACAATCCTTGTCAGGATTTTTAAAATGTTCCGACTATACTTTTGAAAATAAACAAAGTATTCATTCAAAATCATTACAATGAACGGAACTACATTAGAAATCAACAAAGAAAACCGAACGGGAAGGATCGGGTATTATGTCTCGCTTTTCGGGGCTGCATTGATCCTGTTTTGGATTGGAATATTCAAATTCACACCGACCGAAGCAGAAGGAATAAAAAGTCTGGTAGAAAACCATTTCTTTACCTTTTTCGTATATGATATTGTAAGTGTGCAAACAGTGTCAAATGCTATCGGAACGATAGAAATTATCATTGCTTTACTATTAGTATTTAGTGTGAAATTTGCATCACTCAGAAAGTACGCTGCGATTGGAATGATTGTTACTTTCCTTATCACCTTGAGTTATGTATTTACGACTCCGGGAATTTGGAAAATAGTAGACGGAGTTCCGGTTACAGACTTCTTTATCTTAAAAGATCTGATGCTTTTAGGATTTGGTTTAATGATTTTAAATGGGAAAAATGATTACAAATAAAAAGATAAAAATGAAAAACATATTAATACTGCTTGGAGTCGTTCTGGGTATAGCAGTTTTTGCTACAAGCTGTGGAGATGCCAAACCAAAATCCACAGAAATTAAAAAGGAAAATGAGACCATTATGGACAATAAAAACGTAAAAGAAATCTATTTTGCAGGAGGATGCTTTTGGGGAACTGAACACTTTTTTCAACAAATTCGAGGTGTTGTAGGAACAGAGGTTGGATATGCCAACGGAAATAAAAAAAATCCTACCTATGAAGAAGTAGTAAGTCATACCACAGGTTTTGCGGAAACTGTAAAAGTAAAATATGATCCTGAACAGGTAGATGTAAAACTTTTAATTGATTTATATTTTAAAACAATTGATCCTACAAGTATTGACAAACAGGGAAATGACAGAGGAAACCAATACAGAACGGGAATTTATTCAACAGATAAAGAAACGGAATCTATTGTAAAAGCTGAGGTTGCAAAATTAGCTAAGAATTATGATAAACCAGTGGCAGTAGAAACCATTCCTTTGAAAAATTTCTACAAAGCAGAAGATTATCATCAGGATTATTTAGATAAAAATCCGGGAGGGTATTGCCATATCGAACCGGGATTATTTGAAATGGCAAGAAATGCAAACCCACTTCCAAAAAAACAAACAAAAGAAATGAAATATCAAAAACAGGATAAAGAAACTTTAAAGAAAAAATTAACGGCGGAGCAATATACTGTAACTCAGGAAAACGGTACTGAAAGAGCTTTTCAAAATGAATATTGGGACGAAACCCGTGAAGGAATTTATGTAGATATTACAACGGGAGAACCTTTATTTATTTCAACCGATAAATTTGAATCAGGTTGTGGATGGCCAAGTTTTTCAAAACCGATTACAAAACAGTTGATTGATGAGAAGTTAGACCGCTCTCACGGAATAACAAGAGTAGAGGTAAGAAGTAAAACCGGAGATGCCCATTTGGGACACGTTTTTAATGACGGACCGGCAGATAAAGGCGGACTTCGTTACTGTATCAACTCAGCTTCTCTAAAATTTATTCCGAAAGGGGAAATGAAAGACAAAGGATACGGAGACTATATTTCTTTACTTGAAAAAGATAAGAAGTAAATATATAATTAAGTAAGGTGTTTTTAAGACTGTCGAAAGGCAGTCTTTTTTAATTGTAAATCCACATCAGAATCGGTTTAGATGTATCTTTTAAGATAGGATCGATTTCTCTTAAGGCGTTGTTTGAAACTGTAGGACAACCCCAACCTTCGGGGGAACCTTGAGGATAGATCTCATGATCATCCATTTTTTCCCAGGAATGAAAAACGATGGCTCTTTTCAGCGCATTATTGTTGGTTTCTTCCAAACCATGCATTAAATATTTTACTTTAATTCCCCATTCACTTACGCCCCTTTCTCCGATTTTATATTTTCCAAGAGAAGAAAGATGACTTCCGTCTTCATTACTGAAACCCGGATTATCTTTTGATTGTGCCAAACTCCAGATGTAGTTTCCGCAACCATGACCTACAAGATACTTTTTAGTGATTTTCTTTTCCTTAAAATTATAAATGAAAAAACGGTTGACCCCTGAATGCAAACTCATATCGATCAAAATACAAAAGTTGGTATTGAATTTTTTCTCTTTACAAAATGATAAAGCTTCTTTGGCTTTTTTATGAGTCTTTTCAGTATTTAAAGATGGTTTTTCCTTTTTTGATGAGGTGAAAACTCTAAACGAATTTTTCTTTCCATCAGAACACGATAAACATAGAAAAGTTAATGTTAAAAAGCAAAACCTTGTAATTTTAGAAGCCGCAAGCTGAATCATTTGGTGTTTTATAAGTGAAGTTTAAAAATAAGAAAAAAAGCAACTCGTCTAGGAATGAAATGGATCGAAGAATCTGGTTTATTTTAAGAATGAAACTTTTGCAACTGAAATCTTTCTTTGATACTTAAC
Source organism: Chryseobacterium taiwanense (assembly GCF_000813825.1). Taxonomy (GTDB): domain Bacteria; phylum Bacteroidota; class Bacteroidia; order Flavobacteriales; family Weeksellaceae; genus Chryseobacterium; species Chryseobacterium taiwanense. The sequence goes on along the minus strand of NZ_JWTA01000004.1, from coordinate 644,721 downwards.
ATGGAGATGTTTATAAATAATAAAAATCCAAAGATGATATAAAATGATGGTTCAGGTAATTGTGTAAGTTGATATTCAAATTTTGAGAAGCCTTTTAAAAGAGATATTTTAAATTGTTCGCTAGAAAAATCTATGACTTCATTTCCGCATCTGTCTATTGTGTCATCATTATATGTGGGAATATTTGAAATAGAAGATTCCTGAACTACAAAAAAATGTCCTGTTTTGTCAAGATCCAAATGATAAGAAGGATGTTTGCTAAGTTCCATGTCATTTAATAAAGATACAATATCATTATATGTGTTTTTGTTATCTAAAATAAATTCTATTCCGGATTTTTCGCGATTTTCTTTTTGAAGTTTTTTAATTTCGGAAACATAAAATTTAGAATTTTCTTTAGCTAAACTAGGTTGTACTATAATTTTATGATAATTCCAGTTTCGATAGGGTTCGAAACTTGCATATGCTAATTCTTTTCCGTCATGAGATTTAGCTGGGAGACCAATGTCAATGACTCCAAGATTTACTTCCTTAAATTTTTGACTTCCATAATACCAAAATAAAATCGGTATCAGTAATGCACTGATCAATCCCGGAACATAGAAAATTTTCTTCACAGCAGTTATTTTTGTCGAAATCGAATGAAAATTTTAAGCCAAAAAATAAAAAAAGTGATTCAGACGAATCACTTTACTATGTTAATTTCCAATTTTTCAATTAAAATATTACCAATCTCTTTTTCTTAAAATCCAGTATGATCCGAAAATGAAAATGGCGCACCAAACTAAACAAGCAATAAGGCTTTCTGTAGGGTAGTGGAATTCATATTTTCCTCCTAACAGTTGTGCTGCTTTTAATCTCATCATAGGATTCGGAATTAAGCTCGACATACTTTCCAAAGGCATTAGTTTGGTAAGAGAAAACGAATTTTGAGCTTTTTCTACCATTTGCGCTCCAGTAGCATGCTGAGATTTTAAATACAATGCAATACTTTGAATAATTCCTTCACCAATCCAAAGAACAAAAATAGAAAGAAATACAAAGACCGATTTTCTCAGTAAAACAGAAAGGAACATTAGGAAACAAAAGAACGTAAACAGCTTTACAAAGTAATTTCCGATGAAAAATATTTCCTCAAAAACTTTTGCAGATTCTGTTGTACTGGAATATTGGTAGCCTAAAAACATCGTAATTCCAAAGACAATTACAGTTGAGATAATCGTGAAAATACTTATCGTTAATAATTTTGAACCGATAAATTCTTTTCTGCTTAAACCATCAATAGTATTCTGCTTAAACATTCGGTCACCAAATTCCTGACAAATCGAAAAAACGATGATTAATCCTAAGAAAATTTTCAATAATCCTACAATCCAAGTCGTGAAATTCCAGATTTCCGGGAAATTATAGATGCCTTGTTCCTTTAAATTGACGGTTCCTCCGAAAAGATCAAAATCAACCAATCCAATGAAAAGTAACGCAATAAGAATAGCGAAATATAAAATGGTGAAAACCTTGAATGGTCTGTAATTCAGGTTTTTGTAATATTCAAGTTTTAATAATTTTGTCATGATTAATTTGTGTTTTTTACAAGTTCAAGGAATTGAGATTCAAGAGACAGCTTTTTCTTGTTCAGGTGTGATAAGAAAATTCCTTTTTCAGTCAGTTTCTGATTCAGTGTTGAAGCGGAAATCGTTGCATCGTCGCGAACATGAGCTTTTATTAAGCCATCTTCCTGATTGATTGCCGTAAACCATTGGAGTTCATTCAAAGCCTCTAAAAGCTGAGTGTTATTATCTGCTTTAAGCTCAAAATATCCATTGTTGGAAGTCATTTCATCCACTCTTCCGCAATAAAGAGAAGTTCCTTCTTTTAATACAATAACGTGGCTGCAAATCTTTTCAATCTCATCGAGAAGGTGACTGGCAATAATAATGGTAATCCCTTGTTTAGCAATATTGCTGATGATTTCTCTGATCTGGATAATTCCTTCAGGATCAAGTCCGTTTGTCGGTTCATCTAAGATAAGAACTTCAGGATTGTTTAGCATCGCAGAAGCAATCGCAAGACGCTGTTTCATTCCTAAAGAAAAGGTTTTGAAGGTATCTTTTCTTCTTTCGTATAAACCGACCGTCTTTAAAACTTCTTCAATTCTTGAATAAGGAGTATGTTTAATTTCGGCAACAATCTTAAGATTGGTTTCTGCACTTAAATAAGGGTAAAAATTAGGCTGCTCAATGATCGCTCCTATTCTTTTCAGCGTATCGGGATCAGTTCCTTTTTTTCCAAACCAATACCAGTCTCCGCTTGTAGGATTAATAGTTGAAAGCAACATCCCGAATGTAGTGGATTTTCCACTTCCATTGGGACCTAGAAGTCCGTAGACATTTCCTTTTTCGACGTCAAAAGAGATGTTGTTTACAACCACTCTTTTGAATTTTTTCGTCAGGTTCTTTACTGATAAAATCTTTTCCATGTAATTTGTTTTACATAGTAGTAGTCTATATAAATTAGAAAATGTTACAGAATTATCATAAATCAATTTACATTTAATCCTAAATACATTAAATTTGATAGAATTAATCAGCAATTATGAAACTTATTGAACTGGCAAAGGAACTTAATGTTTCTGCCGAAGCTATAAAACAATTTATTCAGGATTTTGATCTTGAATTGGGAGTTTGTATCAGTACAAACTTCGAAGTAAAAGAAGATTTTGAAAAATTTGCCCGTGAGAATATTGACTTCTTACGATTGTATGAAACGGATCTTGATAAAACAAAAACTCTCGAACAAATTGCAGAAACCATTAAACAACCAAAAGATAAAGTAGAAAAAGCGATAAAGGAAACCAATCCGAATATTTTCGATAATGGTTTTTTTAAATCTTCCATTTCGAGCTACGGAATTGATAATAAACTGGGAGGAAATTATGAATTTGTGTATAGCTATTTCGGACATAAAATCAGCTTAAAACAAAGAGATTTTATAGGATATAGAGATTTGTTCTTTTATATTTCAGGTATTCTAGAACCTTTTCTAAATCCACAACAAATTAAAGATTGGGGAATCAATAAACCGGCTGGAATTATTTTATATGGTCCTCCCGGAAGCGGAAAGATTTTTTGGGCGAATAAAATTGCCGAGATTATAGGGTATCAGTTTAAAGAAGTGAAAAAACATTACCTGGGAACTTCTTTTATCAATGGAAATAAAACCGATTTCAACGATTTTCTTTTAACCATGATGAAAGAAGACAAAGTTTTGCTTTTCTTAGATGATTTTGATGACATCATGTTAGAGAGAAAGGCGGAAACAGACGTTGCATCTTGTAATCTTGAAACTCAGGAAATCATACTTCATTATATCAGTAGATTTGAGCAGGAAGATTTATTGATGGTTGGTTCAGCCAATTCTGTATCTGAAATTGATGAAGAAGTCTTAGCTCCCGGAAGATTTGATGTGATGGTTCCTGTCTTTCCGCCAAATGCTTCAGAACGCTCTGAAATTATATTGTTTGCCATGACAAGAGGTTTGGAAAACGATTCGTTACTATATAAAATTCTTAAAAATAACAAAGCTGATAAAATTCCGTTTTGGCATGGCGTTTCTTCTCAGATGAAAGCTTTCAGTAATACCATGCTGATTGATTTTACCCAAAGTCTTAAGAAAAGAATCAAAAATGTATACCAAAGAACCCGAAATGAGAATTTAAAAATAGATCAAACCCTTTTGAATGGAGCCTTAAGAGATGCTGCAGGTAAACTGACCGAGGAATATCTGGATCAGGTTGCAAGATTTCTGGGTGATGTGATCATTAATAATTTTGATCAGTTTCAATATCGAGTACAAAGCCTGAAAACTGAACTGGACGCTTATAAAGTAGTGGAAGAACCAAGAAGAGCGATAGGCTTTCATCATAATGGGGAGGAAGAGGAAAACGAAAGTAAAAATTAAATTGGTATGAGTTATAAATTATGAGTTATTTAAATGCTAACTCTACTATTTGAATTCATAACTATTAACTCATAATTTATAACTACTAAGATGATCAGCGTTTGGGAACTTGAAACATTTTACAGAAAAAGAGATATCATCATTATTGGAGCTGGTTTTACGGGATTATGGACTGCGATTTCGATTAAAGAGAAATACCCTGAAAAATCTGTTTTGATTATTGAACGAAATTCAGTTCCGTTGGGAGCTTCAACCAGAAATGCGGGTTTTGCCTGTTTCGGAAGCTTGACAGAGATCATTGCTGATTCTGAGAAAATGGGTTGGGATAAAACGTTGGATTTGGTAAAGATAAGGTTTGAAGGATTACAGAAAATTCAGAACTATTTTAAAAACTCAGCAATTGATTTTGAATTAAACGGAGGTTTTGAAATTCTTAATCATGATGAACCTTTACAGAGCATTGATGAGGTTAATGAAAAATTAAAGTCGATTATAGGAACTGAGAAAACCTATTTTCTGCATCAAAATAAAATCAAAGAATTCGGATTAGGAAGATCTGAATATTTAATAGAAAATCCGTGTGAGGGAAGTTTGCATTCAGGAAAATTATTGCAAAAATTATTCGAAAAATGTAATGAATTAAAAGTTGAATTTCTTTTCGGAACAGAAGTGGAATATATTGCTGAAAATAGAAACGAAATTGAAGTTCAGCTGTGTGAAGATATTTTGATTAAAACCAATCAGCTGATTCATTGTACGAATGCTTTTGCTTCAACATTTTTAAAAGAAGAAGAAATTATTCCTGCCCGCGGACAAATTATTCTAACGGAACCGATTGAGAATTTAAAACTAAAAGGAACTTTCCATTATGATGAAGGGTTTTATTATTTTCGAAATCTCGGAAATAGAATTTTATTGGGTGGTGGAAGAAATCAGGACTTTAAGACAGAAGAAACCACCGCTTTTGAAACTACAGAATTTCTACAAAACCATTTGGAGACGTTTTTAAAAGAAGTAATTCTGACTGATCAGCATGTTGGAATTTCCATGCGCTGGTCCGGAATTATGGCAATGGGTTCAGAAAAAACTCCCATTGTAAAACAAATTTCTGAAAGACAATTCTGTGCGGTAAGACTTTCAGGAATGGGAATGGCACTGGCTCCGAAAATTGGGGAGATTGTTGCTGAAATGATTTAAATAATAGTGAATAAATGAAGTATTTACCTTTTGAACATTTGATTTATACAACAAATTTGTCAGAACAAAATGTTATCAGGATACTTTCTGAAAACGTAGGGGCAAAAAGAAAACCTTTTACATCCAATAATGGGTCAACAAAAGAATACGAAGGAACTATTACTGAAAATAATTTTGAAATTAATAGAATTATTAAAAATAGAAATTCTTTTCTCCCTCAAATTACTGGAACAATTCAAGAAAATACCTATGAAACACAGATTGAGGTTAAAATGAAGTTACATCGGTTAGTATCGATTTTCATGATATTTTGGTGCACATTCGTCATTTTTTTCTTAATTATAACATTAATTAAAAGCAAGGGAATAATTTCCAATGATCTTGTTTTTCCTTTATGTATGCTGTTGTTTGCTTATCTTTTAACAATGCTTGGTTTCAAAATGGAAAGTAAAAGATCAAAAAAAGATTTGGAAAAAATGTTTGAGGCTAAGGTAATTAAAGAATAGTGTTTATCTTTCTTACCAATAATCTATTAATTTCATTTTGATTCATTTAATCATAGTTTTAATAGTGTAATATACTTGAAAATATAACTCATAATACACTATTCCTTACTCATTATTTTATCCGTATTTTTGCAAAAAATAAACAATCGTGATCAACAACGACCAGATAAAAGAAATTCAATCCAGAATTGAAGATTTACATAAATACCTTCAGATCGACAAAAAGAAGATAGAGATTGCCAATGATGATGAAAAAACAGCTGCACCGGAATTTTGGGACAATCCGAAAACGGCTGAAGCATTTTTAAAGCAGCTTCGTTCTAAGAAAAAGTGGGTAGAAGCTTATGATGAGATCAATACTCAGTTCGAAGATTTACAGGTTTTAATGGACTTTGCTAAAGAAGATCCAGATTCTGAAAAAGAACTGGATGAAGCTTTTCCTCAATTAGTAGAGAAGGTAGAAGACCTAGAATTCAAAAATATGCTTTCCAATGAAGGAGATGAACTTTCTGCAGTACTTCAGATCACTGCGGGAGCCGGAGGAACGGAAAGCTGTGACTGGGCTTCGATGTTGATGAGAATGTACACGATGTGGGCCGAAAAACAAGGGTATAAAATTCGTGAACTGAACTTTCAGGAAGGAGATGTTGCCGGAGTAAAAACCGTCACGTTGGAAATTGAAGGCGAATTTGCTTTCGGATATTTGAGAGGAGAAAACGGAGTTCACCGATTGGTAAGGATTTCCCCTTTCGATTCTAATGCAAAACGCCATACCAGTTTTGTTTCCGTATATGTGTATCCTTTGGTAGATGATACGATTGAAATCAACATCAATCCGGCAGATATTTCATTTGAAACGATGAGATCTTCAGGAGCAGGAGGTCAGAACGTAAACAAGGTAGAAACAGCGGTTCGTCTTCGTCACGCACCGACAGGAATTATTATTGAAAACTCAGAATCTCGTTCGCAGCTTCAAAATAAAGAAAAAGCAATGCAGTTGCTTCGTTCAAGACTATACGAAATGGAACTGGAAGAGCGTATGAAAGCCCGTAACGAGATTGAAGCCAACAAAATGAAGATCGAGTGGGGAAGTCAGATCAGAAACTACGTGATGCATCCTTATAAATTGGTAAAAGATGTACGTTCCGGCTTTGAAACTTCAGATGTAGATTCTGTAATGAACGGAAATCTTACTCCATTCCTGAAAGCATTTCTGATGGCCGATGGAACGGCGGTTTCTGAAGATGATATGGACCTATAAAAATCATATCTGAATTTTCGTTAAAATATGCTAATATATTTCCTTTTGAACTTTATTAAGCTTATTTTTGTTACTCATCAATAGTTATGGAAGATTTCAATAGTTGGAAGGATTTATTAAACCCGGAGTTTTATATAAATAATGGGGGATTTTGGCTTATTTTGTTCATTATTTTTGCAGAAACAGGGTTGTTTATAGGATTTTTCCTTCCCGGTGATTCTCTACTTTTCGTATCGGGAATTTATGCCGTAAAAATTATTTCGGAAACCTTCGGTTCCACAGGAAGTGATTTCTTAGATACAACTATTTTAGCATCGGCAGTTGCTCTTGCAGCGATTATCGGTAACGAAATCGGATACTATTTCGGACGTAAAACAGGACCTGCTTTATATAAGAAGAAAGACACCATGCTTTTCAAGAAAAAACATTTGTATCAAGCACATGAGTTTTTCGAAAAAAATGGAGCTTTAGCAATTATTATGGCGAGATTTTTACCTGTGGTAAGAACGTTTACTCCTATTATTGCCGGAATCGTGAAGATGGATAAAAAAGCATTCCTTAGAGATAACATTATTGGAGCTGTTCTTTGGTCGTTCATCCTTATTTTTGCAGGACATTACTTGGATAAGCTGTTTATGGATCAGTTTGGAATTGATCTTAAAAAGAAACTGGAGATTATCATTATTATCATTGTTTTGGTAACAACAGTTCCGGTGATTGGTAAGTTTTTGTTCGGAAAGAAAGAAGACTTTTCAAAATATGAGAACGGTGATTTTGATGAAGATATTAAATAGGAATTAATTAAAATATATTAATAGCTCGTTTTTAACGGGCTATTTTTTTTTTGAATATCGTCTTTGATTGTAATTTGTTATTTAAAGTGGAATACTCTGTCATTCTGAAAGTAGCATAGCGGATTGAAGAATCTCTATTTACATTAAAAAACGTAAAGTTGGGAATATAAAAAGATTCTTCCTTCGTCAGAATGACAAAAAAACTACTTTAGGATCCATTCCAGAATATTAGGATAAATTATGCTGTCTCTTTTCGTCTTACTGAAAAATCTTGGAGCATGGCCTGCATTTTTCATATACACGAATTTATGGGGAATGTTTTGAGCGGTTAAAGCAGAATCTAGTGCTAAACCTTGTTTCTGGTTCACCAAAAAATCCTGATTTCCCTGAAAAAGAAGCGTAGGAACGTTTGATATATTGGCAATCGGACTTGCTTTTTTAAACTCTTCTGATAGATTTTCGCGATGAAATTTTGTTCCCACCATTTTTTGAATGGTTGGAGAAGAATATTTCGAATAAAAAGAATGTAAATATTCCGGGGAGTAAAAATCTGTAGGACCACTTAAAGAAATGATCTTTTTGATCTGATTTGGATTTTGATAGCCATACAGTAAAGCCAGATGTCCTCCTGCGCTTTCACCTAAGATAATATAATTGTTAGGTTGAAGTTCTGCTTTTTGAGCTAAAGAATTAAACTTGGTAATTGCCGAACCAATATCTTCCAATTGCTCCTTATAAGTGATTTTCTTGGATTTTGAAACCAATCTGTAATTCATATTGATGCTCGGAATATTATTCTTAAAAAGCATTTTTTGAATCTGGATCATGTGTTCCTTTTTTCCTAACGTCCAAGCACCACCATGAACGATCAGCACAACAGGAGAGTTTTCAGGATAATCGGAGGGAAGAAAAACATCCATTTTCTGGCGTTGATGTTCACCGTATTTTAAATTATAGATTTTCTGATCATTATTAGTTCCCACCCAAACTTTGAATTTTCGTGTATTGCATGAACTTAAAACAAAGCCAATTAATCCTAAAACAAAGAAATGGTATTGAAGAATCAGCTTTTTCATAGAATAAAATTACAGAAAATTAGGAATGAAAATAAATTTTGAAAGATGATTTTTACCACTGTTGAATGATTATTTCAATCTGTCCATTCATTATTTTTTTAATAAATCAATTTCAAGAATATTATTGTCTTTTTTTAATTTTTCCAGTCTTATTTTTTCTATTTCCTTTACTTTTTGTTGCCCGTTGATATGATTTCCTTCAGAATCTGTATAGTCAGGAATTCTACCTATAAGAGAAGCTGCCGGATTTATTCTGTAAGTTTTGAATACTTTAACGAATTGTGGGTAATTGACTTTTATTTCTTTGTAATTATTAAGATTGGGATAGATAAATTCTTCTGAGGAATCTTTTACCCCTTTTAGAGTAAAATGATGACTGTTGGTACTGTCTTCAATTTCCAATATTAAACCGGGAAGTCCAAAAAACTTGTAAGGTCCATCCTGAAAAGGAATATTTGTGGTAAACCAAGCTGTCCATTTTCTGCCACCGAATTCTGTAGTTGCTTTCTGGGCTTTATAATTCATAATGGTCTTGAAATCATTCAGTAATTTCCAGTTGAGTTTCACTTCCTGATTTACAAAATATTTATCATCAAAAATTTTTATATGATTGATCGTATTTGAATTGGGGAATTTAATCACTCTGTCGCTGATCATCTCTTTGTTGGGCGGCATACTGAAAACCCCTTTTTTACTGTCAACAAGCAGGGTAGAGTCAGATTTAAACCTTTCCAGTCCATAAAATTCAGATTTCTTAGCATTATTAATATCCAAAACCATGAATTCTGTTATTATAGTATTTCTGTCTGTGGAATCCGGAACAGATCTGTATTCGTAAATGAACTGTTTATTCTGAGCGTAAAAAAGACCGAAAGATAAAATTAAAATTAATTGAATGTGCTTCATCATTGATTTGGTGATAATGGTTGTAGCGAATATACAAATTATTCAATGCTATTGTACCACAGCCATCGTAATACCATCCGGTCTTCCGCCAATATCAAGTTTTTTTACCACTTCCATTTTATTTAGATCAATTATAGAAACAGAATTGTTTGGAGTACAAGACATAAACAGTCTGTTCTTTTCTTTATCCATATACATGGCAGCACCTTGTCCAGCATTTATTTTCTTTACTTCTCTTCTGGTTTGAGCATCGTAAAAAAGCAATTCTCCTGTTTTTACACTTACAATGCATACAGTTTTTCCATCGGGAGTAAATTTCAGACGATGAAGTCCTAGAACTTTTGCATCAATATCATTTTTAATTTCTCTTTTCTTCAAATCGACAATGAGGATGTGTCCATCCGGTCTTGCTGTCCATAATTCCTTTCCATCTTGTGAAACATCGAAACCTTCTGCACCTTTTCCTACATTGATTAACGTCTGAACCCAATCCCATCTTGGTTTTGCATTCGGAGGCAGAACTCCGGTTGGAGGAACGGTGGGTTGTAACAGAACATGATCGAAAACGCTTACTGTCCCTGAATCTACATTGGTCGTGTAAAAATGCTCAGCATCCGAAGTTACATACAATAGATGGGTGATGTTTTGTCCTGTTCCCATCGACCATTCAAGCTTATCATCTTTTACATCATATCTTCCGACAGCTTTTGAACCTTGAGCCGTGAACCATAATTTATCTTTTAAATAAACCAATCCATGAGATCCGTATAAAGGTCGTGTGTCAATATTTTTGAGAGGCTTTAAATTTTTTAAATCAATCAAGTTGATCTCATGAGCGGTTCCATTTACGGTATTGGCAACATATGCAAGTGAACCGTCATCAGAAGTCACAACTTCATGAGGATCTTCACCAACTGGAATTTTAGTGATAATTTCAAGGGAATTGTAATCTAAAACCACCATATTATGATCGGTTTTTGATAATCCTAAAATATATTTTGTCTGAGCAATGGTAAAGTTTGAAATAAGAAAAAAAAGGAATAAAGTGAAAAACCGCATATAAAATTGTTTTAACGTCATTTTTTTGGATGAAATTTTTTTCTGTTTGTTAAATCACGAATCAATTTTAATTTCTTGTAAAACGTGTAATAATCATACAATAAATCGAATTAAATAATTATTTTTGTTCTTTAACAATTATTAAAAAAATATTAAAGTTTTATGGCATCTGGTTTTTTTGCGATTTTGGATGATATCGCAGCTTTGATGGATGATGTGGCGGTTACAAGTAAAGTAGCAACTCAGAAAACAGCAGGAATCTTAGGAGATGACTTAGCTGTAAATGCTGAAAAGGCTACCGGTTTCCTTTCTTCAAGAGAAGTTCCTGTATTGATGAAAATTATGAAAGGCTCATTCATTAATAAATTGATTATTGTGCCTGTTGTTTTTTTCCTTGAATGGCTGTATTCTCCTGCTATAAAGTTTATTTTGATTCTAGGTGGTTTATATCTTGCCTTTGAGGGAGTTGAAAAAATCATTGAATTTTTATTTCATAGAGATAAAAAAGGGCATGAGGTGATAGAAGAAGCTACTGAAGTTGCAGATGAAAGTGAAGATTCTGAGAAAGTAAAAGTAAAATCAGCTATTACAACCGACTTCATTTTATCCCTTGAGATAGTAATCATTGCATTGGCTGCGGCAAAAGATGGCTATGAAGCTTTGAAATCACAATTTGATCCGTTTCTTGTAGAAATTGTTACAGTTTCAGTGGTGTCAATCATTGCAACTATAGGTGTTTACGGAATCGTAGCTTTGATTGTTAGAATGGACGATGCTGGTTTTAAATTAATTAAAAAAAGCAAAGGTAAAGGTTTTGTTGCTAAAATAGGAAAGCTTTTGATAGACGCTCTTCCTTGGGTAATTAAAGGATTAGGTATTGTTGGAACAATTGCGTTGATTTTAGTAGCTGGTGGAATTTTCGATCATAATATTGATTTTTTGCATCATAGTTTACCAACATGGAACGAAGCACTGAAACAAGTTGTATTCGGCTTGGCAGGAGGGTTGATTGGTGTTGCACTTTTCACAATGGGAAAAGGAGTTGTTTCCTTGGTTAAAAGAAAATAGAAATTTGATAAATAATGAAACAAAGCGGGGCTTCAAGAATTGAAGCCCCGCTTTGCTTTTAATAGAGAATATAGAATTTAATTAATCTTGCCCGTTCATTGGTTTAATATGTCCTTGTTGATCATATTGAAGCTCTCTTACTTTAATGCTTCTCAAATGATTTTTTCCACCTGAAGGTTTACTGTCATGATAGAATAAATACCACTTTTTGTCAATTTCTACAATGCTGTGGTGCGTTGTCCAGCCTACAACCGGACTCAGGATTTCTCCCTGAAAAGTAAATGGACCGTAAGGATTATTTCCGATTGCATATACAAGCTTATGAGTGTCACCGGTAGAGTAGGAAAGATAATAGGTATTGTTGTATTTGTGAATCCAGACTCCTTCAAAAAATCGGCGCTCATGATCTCCAGCTTTTAAAGGATTTCCGTTTTCATCTAATATCAGAATATCTCTTGGCTTTTCTGCAAATTCAAGTATATTTTTACTTAATAAAGCGATTTTAGGAGAAAGTGCATTATCCTGATCATTGGGTTCTTTTGCTTCGGATAAAAGCTTATTGTTTCTGTATTTTTCCAGTTGACCACCTTTCAACCCTCCAAAATAAATATAATATTGATTGTTGTCTTTTAAAACAGTCGGATCGATGCTATAACTTCCTTTTATAGGATTTTTTTCAGCAGTAAAAGGACCTTCAGGAGTATTTGATGTTGCCACTCCGATTTTAAAGTTTCCTTTTTTATCTTTCGCAGGGAAATAGAGAAAGTATTTACTGTTTTTCTCAGCAATATCAGGAGCCCAAAGTTGTTTGTCAGCCCATGGAATGTCTTCTAGTTTTAAAACAATTCCAAGGTCTTTTGCTTTTTCCTGCTGAATATTGTCCATCGAAAGCACATGATAATCTTTCATGTTATAGTGACCTCCATTAGTTGGATCTTTTACTTCAGTATCAATATCATGAGAAGGGTAGATGAAAATTTTGTTATTAAAAACATGGATCGATGGATCTGCGAAGTACAAATCATCAAATAAATATCGAGGATTTTGCTGAGCACATACGATCTGAGTGAAGAATAACAGAATCAAAGCCTTTTTCATAGTCGTTTTTTAGCGATTGAAACACTAAAATAGAGAAAATGAAGAGGAAATGTAGAAGCTTTGATGAAGAAAAACCTCAATATTTCTTCAATTTCTATTGTGGAAAGTGTTAATGTTTATGATAAGCTAGAAATTAAAGCATAAAAAAGAGACTTAAAAAATTAAGCCTCTTTTACTATGATTAGTTGAATAAATCTTTTACTTTATCAAAGAAAGTTTTCTCTTTTCCGGATGGTTCTGCAACCATTTCTCCGCTGTTCATTTGATTTTCGAAGAACTCTTTTTGCTCTTTCGTTAATTTTTGTGGAGTCCAGACATTGATATGAATAAACATATCTCCTTTACCGTAGCTGTCGATACTTGGAAGACCTTTTCCTGCCAATCTTAGGATTTTTCCGGATTGAGTTCCCGGATCTACCGTGATTTTCACTTTTCCACCAACTGTTGGGATTTCTTTTTTGGTTCCCAAAGCTGCTTCAGCAAAAGAAACATATAATTCTTGGTGAAGGTTGTCACCCTCTCTTTTGATTACTTTGTCAACTTCTTCTTCAACGATTACCAATAAATCTCCAGGAACTCCGCCAAATGGAGCGTCATTTCCTTTTCCTCTTACATTTAATTGGATTCCGTCTCTAGCTCCTGCAGGAATATTGATCGTGATTTCTTCTTCGTCTTTTACTAAACCTTGTGCATTAGCTCCTGCCGGAATTTTATCGGCAACTTTTCCGATTCCCTGACAAGTTCCACAAGTGGTTTGAGTCTGCATTTGACCGAACATGGTGTTCATCACTTTCATTTGAACTCCGGAACCACCACACGTAGGACAAGTTTTTGAAGTGGCACCTTCTGCCATCTTCATCTTTTTCACCTTAATGGTTTTTTGTGTTCCGTTTACCATTTCTTCAAGGTTCAGCTTGATTCTGATTCTTAAATTAGAACCTTTCACTTGCTGACGACCACCGCCGCCGCCAAATCCTCCGAAACCGCCACCACCGAAAATATCTCCAAACTGGCTGAAAATATCTTCCATGTTCATTCCGCCGCCGAAACCGCCACCTCCGAAGCCGCCGTTTCCGCCAACTCCTGCGTGACCATATTGGTCATATCTTGCGCGTTTCTGTTCATCGCTCAATATTTCATAAGCTTCTGCTGCTTCCTTGAACTTCTCTTCAGCCTCTTTATCACCCGGATTTTTATCTGGGTGAAATTTGATAGCCATTTTACGGTATGCTTTCTTTATTTCGTCGGCTGATGCAGATTTGCTGATCTCAAGAACCTCGTAATAATCTCTTTTTGACATCTTTTATATGAGTAATTAGTAATGAGAAATGGGTAATATTCAAACTGCTTATTACCCATTACTTATTGCTTATGTTTTAATTTCCTGTAACTACTTTTGCAAAACGAATCACTTTATCTCCTAAAGTATATCCGGTTTCGATTACGTCTACGATTTTTCCTTTCAAATCTTCTGAAGGAGCAGGGATTTGAGTAATCGCTTCATGGAAGTCTACATTAAAGCTGTCTCCCGCTCTTACTTCCATTGCTTTCAATCCTTTTTCAGTCAGTTTATTCTTGAATTTGTTATAAATCAATTCAACACCTTGCAGATCAGCAGAATTTCCGTTTTTAGCAATTTCCTTAATCGCTCTTTCAAAATCATCCAAAACCCCAAGCATAGAAACCATCATATCCTGATTGGCATATTGGAAGAATTCCATCTTCTCTTTGCTGGTTCTTTTTTTATAGTTTTCAAATTCAGCATACAATCTGATGTAACGGTCTTTTTCTTCTGCCAAAAGTTCCTCTGCAGTCGGTTGAGCTGTCACATTGTCTTCAGCTGTTGTTTCGTTCTGAATATTTGTTTCTTCTTGATTATTGATGCTTTCTTCGTTAATATCCTGATTTACCATAATTCAATCTTTATTTTCCTTTTTATTCGCAAAGATTCTGCCAAAGGAAAAAGCGTGACATTTAGGCAGAAAAGGTAGCTCATTCAAATTAAGAATGAATCGGACTAATATTTTGCTATATAGTCTAGAATTTTAAAATCTATTCTCCAAAAAATGTTTGGTAAAGAAGGTAAAGATTCAGAATGATAATGATAAAAGAAATAATCCAAACGCAGGTTTTCAAAAAAGGTTTATTGACAAATTCACCCATTTTTGCTTTATCACTTGTGAACATTACCAACGGAACAACAGCGAAACTTAATTGCATAGACAGAATTACCTGACTTAAAACCAGTAATTCTGTAGTCCCTTTTTCTCCGTATAAAATGGCAACTATAAGAGCGGGAATTACTGCAATTAATCTTGTGATCAAACGTCTTAGCCAAGGTTTTAATCGGATATTTAGAAAACCTTCCATTACGATTTGTCCCGCAAGAGTTCCTGTAAGAGTTGAGTTTTGTCCCGAAGCTAATAAAGCAATGGCAAATGCAATACTTGCCATGGAAGCCCCTAAAATAGGAGTTAACATTTTATAGGCATCATGAATATCTGCAACATGTTTGTTTCCTGTAATATGGAATGTAGCGGCTGCTAGTATCAAAATAGCTGCATTGATGAAAAAAGCAAGCATTAAAGAAACGGTACTGTCTAACGTGGCAAACTTTATCGCTTCCTTTTTTCCCTCTTTGGTACGGTCGTAGTCTCTTGTCTGTACAATGCTGCTATGCAAATATAAGTTGTGAGGCATTACGGTTGCTCCTAAAATTCCTATGGCAATGTATAGCATAGCAGGATTTTGAATGATTTCTGCTTTAGGTATTAATCCTCCTAATACTTCATTAATAGCTGGTTGAGAAATAATTAATTCATAAACAAAACAAGCGAGAATAATAAAAATCAATCCTCCCACAATACTTTCGATCCAACGGAATCCTTTTGATTGAAGTAAAAGAATAAGCAGTACATCAACGGTGGTAATCACAATTCCCCAGGTTAAAGGAATACCAAATAATAAATTCAACGCAATAGCGGAACCTATCACTTCCGCAAGATCACAGGCTGCAATGGCAATTTCGCAGAAAACCCAAAGAATGAAATTGGTTGTTGGGCTGAAATGATCGCGACACGCCTGAGCAAGATCTCTTTCCGCAACTACGCCTAGCTTTACAGATAGGTGCTGCAAAACCATTGCAAAAATATTAGAGATTAAAATTACTGAAAGTAAAGTATAGCCAAATTGAGCTCCTCCTGCAATATCTGTTGCCCAGTTTCCGGGATCCATATATCCAACAGCAACCATTAAACCCGGACCTGCAAAGGCAAGGTATTTTTTCCAAAAACTGGCATTTTTAGGAACTTTTACAGAAGAATAAGCTTCTGATAAAGAGTGTGAAGTTTTATCTTTTCGCCAAGCGCTTTTTAAATTGAAATTCATAAATGTTAGAAATGACTAACAAATGTAATTAAATATATCAAAATGACCAATTAAGGACACGAAAAAATCCCGAAAATCATTTCCGGGATTTTATTTTTATAGATTCTAAAGATTTTATTTAGCGAATCTTACTGCCATTTTTCTGTCAACAGCTCTGGCTTCGTTAGAGGCACTTGCATCTACAGTTGCAAACTGACTTCCATATCCGTCTGCAGCGATTACCTGTGCTCCAACTCCTTGTTTACCTAGCCAAGATTTGATGAAGTTGGCTCTATCAGCAGATAGTTTTAGGTTTTTAGCTTCGTCACCTGTTTTATCTGTGTATCCTCCAATTTTAATTTTTGCTTCGGGGAAAGCTTTTAAAATAGCGACCAAATTTTGAAGCTGTCCTTCAGAACCGGCTTCTAACTCAGTTGCACTACCTATTTTGAAGTTTACATGGTCGAAATCATACCATTTGCTTTTTAATGCATCATCATTAGCTGCATTTTTATACCCATCGGTTTTCAGGAAAGTGATCATTTGATCTTCCATCCCTCCTTTATAGCCTTTTAATGCTGTTCCGTTTAGATCAATATCTTCATCTACCTTTGTAACAGTTGTTGTTACTGTAGTATCTGAAGGGGTAATAGTAGCCGTGCTGTCGGTAATTACGGTTGTAGAATCTGTTGTTGATAGCGTTGCATCTGCTTTTTTCTTCTCACACTGCTTCCAGATGAAATACGTTGCGGCAATTAATAATAACAAAGGAAGAAGCCATTTCCAGATTGAACCGCCACCGCCGTCATTGTTGTTATTATCAGAAGAAGAATATGATGGTATAGAATCTGTCACTTTAGAGGTAGCATCAGAAATAGTTTCTGTTACCTTAGACGTAGCGGCAGAAACACTTTCAGAAGCTCCTCCGAAAATATTTCCTAATCCTAGAGTTCCAAGAGAAAGACCAGCGGGAAGTAATGAAGAAATAATTCCTTTTTGATCGTTTAACAGACTTGAAATTCCGGATTGCCCTAAATTATTATCTGCGGCATATTTTCCGATAGAACCTGCGGCGGCTCCTGTCACTAGGTTGAGTAGTGAGCTTGAGGAGTTGTTGCTGATTCCGGCGAAAGTAGCGATTGTATTTACTAATCCACTCAGTTTGTCTCCAAAAATTGAGGATAATAATGTCGTAATGATGGAATTGTTAGAAGATTCTCCCAACAAATTACCTAAAATTCCACTCGAAGAGGCATTCGTAATGGCATCCAAAACTCCCGGATTATCCGAATTATTTGCCAATCCTCCTACAACAGCAGGCAATAAACCTCCAATTGCTTTAGAAATACCTGATTCACTTTCTCCAAACTGGGCTGCAGCCTGAGATACTAGAGCAGGACCTAATTGTCCTTTAATTAAATCAATGACATTTAAAGACATAATAAATTATTTTGAGATTAATGTGTTATAAATTTATAAAAAAATATCTTTAAATGGTGAAATCAAAAAAAAATCTTTAAAAATCGCGAAGATTTTTAAAGATTTATCAAATTTATTGCGTTAATTTTAATACGCTTTTGCGAATAAAACTCGTCTTTTAGATGGTTTTCCTGAGATTAAAGAAACACCTTCTTCGATGTCATCATCCAAAGGAATACATCTGATAGTTGCCTTCGTTTCATCTTTAATCTGTTCTTCCTCCTCAGCAGTTCCGTCCCAATGTGCATAGATGAAACCTCCTTTTTCTTCCAAGACTTTTTTGAACTCTTCATACGTATCAACTTTCGTGATATTATTTTTTCTGAATTCAAATGCTTTATTGTAAATATCCTGTTGAATTGTTTTCAATAATTCTTCGATGTAAGAATCTAGACCATCGATAGAACGAACTTCTTTCGTTAAGTTGTCTCTTCTTGCAATTTCTACTGATTTGTTTTCCAAATCTCTTGGTCCCATTGCGATTCTTACAGGAACACCTTTCAATTCGTACTCAGCAAATTTCCATCCCGGTTTGTTTTGAGTATCGTTGTCGAATTTTACAGAAATTCCTTTTGCTCTCAATTTAGCCTGAATATCCAATGCTACTTCACTAATTTGTTCTAATTGCTCTTCTCCTTTAAAAATCGGAACAATTACTACTTGAATCGGAGCCAAAGTTGGAGGCAATACCAATCCGAAATCATCCGAGTGAGTCATGATCAAAGCTCCCATCAAACGGGTTGAAGTTCCCCAAGATGTTGCCCAAGCATGTTCTATTTTACCTTCTTTGTTGGTGAATTTTACATCAAATGCTTTTGCGAAATTCTGACCTAAGAAGTGAGAAGTTCCCGCCTGAAGTGCTTTTCCGTCTTGCATTAAAGCTTCAATACAATACGTTTCATCAGCTCCTGCAAATCTTTCAGAAGGTGTTTTCAATCCTTGAATTACTGGGATTGCCATAAAGTTTTCTGCAAAATCTGCATATACTTTATTCATTTTTTCAGCTTCTTCTACTGCCTCGTCTTTTGTAGCGTGAGCAGTGTGTCCTTCCTGCCATAAGAATTCTGCCGTTCTTAAGAAAAGACGTGTTCTCATTTCCCAACGAACAACGTTTGCCCATTGGTTGATTAATATCGGTAAATCTCTGTAAGACTGAATCCAGTTTTTATAAGTATTCCAGATAATTGCTTCTGAAGTTGGTCGAACGATCAATTCCTCTTCCAGTTTCGCATCCGGATCTACAATCAGCTTTGAAGGATTGTCCGGATCTGTTTTTAATCTGTAGTGAGTCACCACTGCACATTCTTTGGCAAAACCTTCAGCATTCTTTTCTTCAGCCTCAAACAAGCTCTTGGGCACAAAAAGCGGAAAATAAGCATTAACGTGACCTGTTTCCTTGAATTTCTTATCCATTTCATCACGCATTTTTTCCCAGATTGCATAGCCATATGGTTTTATTACCATGCAACCTCTTACTCCTGAGTTTTCAGCTAAGTCAGCTTTAACAACTAACTCATTATACCATTTGCTGTAATCTTCGCTTCTTGAGGTTAATTTTGCCATTATTTTTTTTGATTTTTTTAACTTTTTCCTATTATTGTTATCTAAAAATAAAAATCTATTTTTGATAGATATTTGTACATGAGTTTTGGTACGTTTTTAGTACAGATTGCAAATATAATTTAAATTAAAAATTTTTACGTTATCATGAAAAGAAATATACATAAAAATTTGCTTGGTATGGTAAAATCAAAAGGAGTTTTAGCAGTGGCAGGCGGATTATTACTCGTGTCTTGTGGTGCTCAGATGGGTGGCTACAGTGAGACAGACGGGGTTTACTATGACCCTAATAAAGATACACTACCAGAAGGAGTGATTATTAATGATGGCGGCAACAGAGTAGGTGAATACTACGATTACAATGAAGGTTCTAATATTATCCAAAATTCAGAAGCGAATTCTAGAGAAGGAAGATATGATTCTTGGAATGATTATAACTGGAATACTAACAATAACGCAACAGATTCTGACTGGGGAGCTTTTGCCGGTTCTCAGACTAACTACTACGATAATTCATGGGGATGGGGTTCTCCGTGGGGATGGGGTGGTTGGTATAGCCCGTATTGGGGTATGAACAGCGGATGGGGCTGGAACTTTGGCCTTTCATGGGGTTGGGGAAGCTCTTGGGGCTGGAACGGTTGGAACTCTTGGGGATACCCGTATTGGGGAGGTTACTATAATCCTTATTGGGGAGGCTACTACGGAAGTCCATATTGGGGCTGGAATGGCGGATACTGGGGAAGTAATTACTATGCACCTTATAAAAGAAGAGGAGCTGACGGAAGATTATATAACAGCTATAATGGAGGATTTGGTAATAAAAATGGGGTAAACTCCGGAGGTTTCAGAAATAACGTTAATTCTAATAATGGAGGTTTCAGAAACGGAAATACAGGAGGCTTCAGAGGAAACAATGGCAACAACGGAGGTTTTAGACCAGGAAACAATAATAATGGTGGATTTAGAAATCAGGGAGGATTCCGTAATCAGAATTCACAACCTAGACCAAATTATAATAACTACCCTCAACAATCTCAGCCAAGACCAAGTGACGGAGGTTTCAGAAATAACAGCGGAAGCTTCAACAACTCTAATAGCGGAGGTGGATTTAGATCAGGAGGTTCTTCAGGCGGCGGCGGTTTCAGATCCGGCGGTGGAGGCGGTGGCTTCAGAGGTGGCAGATAATAAAAAATAATAACTATTCAAAAAATAATGTTAAAAAAATCTTTAATAGTAATGAGTATTTCTGTTGCATTTTTTGCGCAGGCTCAGGATATTTCGGTCTTAAGGAATTCCATCGACGTATATTCAAATACTCCGATGAATGGTTCTTCAAAGTTTAACGCGATGGCAGGTTCTAACGGGGCTTTAGGTGGAGATGCAAGTTCTTTGCTTACTAACCCGGCCGGTTTAGGGGTTGCTATTTCGGGAGATGTTTCCGCAACGCTTTCTATTACCAATAATAAGAACAAGAGTTCATTGGCTGGTTCTTCTATTGATTATAATGTTAATAAAGTAGATATCGGAAATGTAGGAGGTATAGCAGCGTTTCAGTTGATGACAGAAAGCGGATGGAAGTTTGTAAATGTTGGGGTTAATTTCTCCAATCAGTCTATTGAGAATTATGTTGAAAGCCCGGGGAACTCAAAGATAGTTCTTCAAAAAGATCTTATTGATTCTAATAACAATCCTGTTACAGGTAATTTGACGTATTTAGGGCATGCTTATAACAGATACGGAACAAAGTCTAAGATGAATATTGGGGTAGGTGCGAATTACGAAAATTATTTATACTTCGGTGCTGGTCTTAATTTTCATTATGCTGATGTTGAACAATGGGATACGGCAGCATTCGGACTGGATTTAGATAATTCTGTTTCTTCTTTCAATAAACAATATACACCTTATACCGAAAAATCAAATGGGTTTTCAGCTTCATTTGGTATGATTGGGAAAGTAAGTAAAGAATTAAGATTAGGAGCTACCATTGAAACACCGACTTGGTGGAGAATGGATAGAATTTACACGGAATACGGTTTGGATAACCAAGGATATATGGGATCCGGAACGTACAGTGAGACTGTAAACTTTAGAAGTCCTATGAAAGCAACCGTGAGTGGTGCTTATGTTCCAAGCAAAAATCTTTCTTTCAACGTAGATTATACATTAGGAATTACAAGACCTAAGTACAAAGAGGAAATAGATGCAGATAAAGAATTGAATGATTTCTTTAAAGATAACTACAAAAACCTTTCAGAAGTAAGAGTAGGAGCAGAATACAGAATTAAATCTTTCAGATTAAGAGGAGGGTATTCTTATGCTTCAAGTCCTTTCGATTCAGGTACAGTGAGTGCTTATTCTAATGCGGGAACTGCAGGAAATACAAGCTATAATAACTGGACATTGGGTGAAAGAAATACTTTCGGAGCAGGTTTAGGATACGACTTCGGAGCTTTTTATATTGATGCCTCTTACCAGAATGTAAGTTCAAAATATAACAATCCGTTCTTATATGGTAAGGTGATCTCAGGAAGTCCTTATTATTCTACAGGATATAGTTCTTCAGACTTTGATGTAGCCAATGAAAGCTATGCAGTATCTGAAGTTAAAAATACTTTTAACAACTTCTTTATTACATTAGGATGGAAATTCTAATTTCCAGATGTGTAATGAGTGATTAAATTGAGGCTCCGAATTTTAATTCGGAGCTTTTTATTGATAAAAGTTTAGAATCAAGAAAGCATAAAAAAGAGAGACTTTACGTAGAGTCTCTCTTATTATATTTTAAAAAGGATTGTTTATTTAATGATGATGACCAACATGAGAATGATCATGGAAGAGATGCATAACCAAAGCCAAAGAAACCCCTAAAATCACTAATCCGATTTTTACCCAGTCGATATTATGGTTCTTATTGCTTTCAAATATGATTACAGAAGAGATATGTAAGAAAATTCCTCCTACAATTGCTAAGAAATACGGCTGTAAATCGGGATTGAAATAATTACCCAATAACATTCCCATTGGCGAAGCCAGCGCGAATAAAGCCACAATTAAAAGGGACGGATAAGAAGTGGTAGACTTACCTTCTTTTCTGTTGAATAAGAATGCTCCCAAAATAAAAGAAATAGGTAGGTTATGGAAAACAATTCCTAGTAGATAAGGGGATAATTCCTGTTCTTCATTCGCTAAAGGAATTCCTTCAATGAAAGCATGAATGAATAATCCTACCATTAAAGCAACAGGAAGAATATTATGATCGTTATGATGATGAAAATGTCCGTGCTCAAAACCTTTGGTTAAAGCTTCCAGAATCATCTGTAGCAAAACACCGGCAATGACAAAAATTCCCAAGCTACTTCCTGCTTCAGCTGTGTATACTTGAGGGAAAACTTCATTTAAGCAGATCGTAATTAAAAATCCGGCGCTTAAAATTAAGAGATTTTTTGCCAGTTTTTCTTTTTTACCAAAGTACTTTCCCAGTAAAACTCCGGCAATGACGCTTAATATAAGTAGAGTAACAGTCATATTAATTTAAAAGTGGTGAGAAACAAAGTAAAACAATTATAAGATTCACACTTATTATGATGAGGTGTAATTTATAGTTTGTTTTATTTTTAAAAATTATTTTTCTGAAAAAAATTAAAGGTATTCCAATAATTACCAATAAACTGGAAATAAGAAATTGAGGAGGAGGAGTATGACTATCAAAATATCCGAATTGAATTCCGGAATAAATTGAAAAAAGGGTCGCTAATAAAAATACAATATTAGTATTCATCCTCAAACCAATTTCAGATTATTTTTTCTTAAATAAATTGATACAACGGGGTGATTTTTCTGCATTAAATTCAGACAATTGATAATCTCCCCAGATTTTAACTCTTTCAAAACCACATTCAGTGGCGTAAGAATTGATGGTTTCTAATGTGTGAAGTTTTACTTTTTCAAAGAAATGAAAAGGTTTACCATCTGCTTCAAAACGGATGTCTTTAATGATATGTCTGCCTTCAATCTTTTTGGTAATATTGAAATCAATTCCTTCTCTGTGCACCTCCATTTCAGGAACCAAAGTCTCTCTTACAAACTCTTCACTCAGATAATCCAAAACAAAGAAGCCGTCAGGTTTTAAAGAATTGTATACAGATTGAAAAACACTTTTGTCATCTTTTTCATTGTCGAAATATCCAAAGCTGGTAAACAGGTTGAAAACAGCATCTACAGGTTTTGAATCAATGGCGTCTCTCATATCATGAACTTTAAAATGTAAAGTTTCATTTTCAAACTGCTTGTTGTGTTCAATACTTTGCTTAGAAAGATCCAAACCAATCACTTCATAGCCTAATTTATTAAGGAAAACCGAGTGTCTTCCCTTTCCGCAAGCAAGATCGATGATGGTGCTAGAAGTTGGGAGCTGAAGCTCTTTTGTAAGTTTTGTGATAAAATTTTCTGCTTCAGTATAGTCTCTGTTACTATAAAGCAAATGATAATAAGGGGTATCAAACCAAGATTCAAACCATTCCATAATACAAAAATAACTAAATTTGTGCGGTAAAAGGAAAAGTATTTTAAGATTGAAAGATTGAAAGATTCAATTGATTGAAAAAATGAATACCTAATCTTTTAGTTTTTAATTCTTTAACACTTTTAATAATTACTTATGGACATAGACAATATACAGATACAGATAAAAACATTTTTTGGTCTTGAACAAATTTTAGCAGAAGAGATCAAAAAACTGGGCGGAAGAAAGGTCGAAGTTAAGAATAGAGCGGTAAACTGCGAAGGAGATTTGGGCTTTTTATATAAGATCAATTACTCTGCAAGAACGGCATTGAAAATTTTAGTACCAATTCATGAATTTAAAGCCTTCAACCAACATCAGTTTTATGACAGGCTTTTCAAGTTCAATTGGGAAGATTTTATGGATGTAGATCAGTCTTTTGCGATTGATGCAACCGTAAATTCTGAAACTTTTAAGCATTCTCAGTTTGTAACACTGAAAATGAAAGATGCTATTGTGGATTATTTTCAGGAAAAATTCAAAAGACGTCCGAATGTAGAAACAAAACATCCCGATATTAAATTTCACCTTCATATCGACAGAGAATTAATTACAATCTCTTTAGACTCTTCGGGTGATCCTTTGTTCAAAAGAGGATACAGAAGAGAGCAGGGTGAAGCTCCTATTAATGAAGTTTTAGCAAGCGGAATGCTGCAATTGGCAGGTTGGGACGGAAAAGGAAATTTCCTAGATCCAATGTGTGGTTCAGGAACTTTATTGATCGAAGCAGCGATGATTTCGATGGATCTTCCTGCGCAGATTTTCAGAAAAAGATTTGCTTTCCAGAATTGGCAGAATTATGATGCTGATTTATTTGCGAAAATTAAAGAATTCAGAATTAATCGTGTAAGAGAATTTACAGGAAAGATCGTTGGTTACGATATTGATGCAAGAATGCTGAATGCCGCAAGAATGAATATTGAAGCTGCCGAAATGGAAGATGTGATTGAAGTAAGAAAACAGAATTTCTTTGATTCTAAAAAAGATCTTTTCCCATTATTGATGGTTTTCAATCCGCCTTATGATGAGAGAATTTCGATTAATGATGATGATTTTTACAAAAAAATAGGAGATACCTTCAAAACACATTACCCAAATACATTGGCTTGGCTCATCTCTTCAGATTTGGAAGCGGTAAAGAAAATCGGTCTTCGTCCGTCAAGAAAAATCAAGCTTTTCAACGGAAAATTGGAAACAAGATTTTTGCAGTATGAAATGTATGAGGGAACGAAGAAGGTACATAAATTAGAAAACTAGAATATTACTTTAATACATCACTTTTCATTTAATAATAAAATTTCCAGATTTGAATCCTACGATTTCCATTGTTGTTGCCATATTTAACCGAAAAGATGAACTTTTCGAGCTTCTCAATTCACTGACTTTTCAAACTGATAAAGTTTTTGAAATCATTATTGTAGATGATGGTTCGCTCATAGATCTGAAACCTACAATTGAGAATTTTAATGGGATTTTAGATATTAAATATTTCAGAAAAGATAATTCAGGACCGGGTTTGAGTAGAAATTATGGTGCTAAAAGAGCGGCCAATGATTGGCTGGTTTTTGTGGACAGTGATGTAATTGTAGAAAAAGATTATATCGAAAATATTAAAAAAGATATTCTTGAAATTCCTTGCGATGCTTTTGGTGGAGCAGATAAGGCACATAAAGGCTTTAATCTGATGCAGAAAGCAATCTCTTACTCTATGACCTCGGTTTTTACGACAGGAGGGATCAGAGGAAATAAAAAAGCGGTTTCCAAGTTTCAGCCCAGAAGTTTTAATATGGGAGTGAAAAAAGAAGTCTTTGAAAAAGTAGGAGGGTTTTCAGAAATGAGAATCGGTGAAGATCCGGATCTTTCTATGACGCTTTGGGAAAATGGCTTTACAACGGCTTTTTTCGATGATATTGCGGTGTATCATAAAAGACGTGTAGATTTTGGTAAATTTTCGAAACAAGTCTATCAGTTTGGCTGTGCACGACCAATTTTGAATCAGAGACATCCTAATTATGTAAAGATTTCATTTGCATTTCCTTCTTTATTCCTGTTAGGATATGTTTTAGGATTTGTGGAGTATTTCGTGTTGGGAAGAGGTTTTATCCTTGCCTTATTTGGATTGTATACTTTTATGGTATTGCTTCATGCGCTTATTGTTACTAAAAATGTTGCGATTGCTGCAATGGCTGTAGTTTCTACTTATATCCAAATGTTTTCTTACGGTTATGGATTTTTAAAATCGTGGATTTTACTGAATGTATTAAAAATGAAACCGGAAGAGGCATTCCCAAAACATTTTCATAAAAATTGAAAAAAATAAGTTATCATTTGTCATTCTGACGAAGGAAGAATCTCATTATAAAAAGATTCTTCATTTCACTTCGTTCCATTCAGAATGACAGTGTAATACTACATTTAAAAAAAATAAAAGCTGTTGAATTTCAACAGCTTTTATACAATAAATTAGAATATGGAAATGGTTTCATGGTTGAGAACGCCTGTTTTTAGCATGCATTCTCTCATTTTCGTATATGTTCTTTCAATATCGTGATCTAACCCGATTGAGAATCTTATTAAGCCGTCTGAAATTCCCATTTCGGTACGTTCTTCTTCTGGAATCTCAGAAGAAGTAGAGCTCCCGGAGCATGAGAATAATGTTTTGTAGAACCCTAAACTTACGGCTAAATAACCTAAGTTTTCCTGTTGCATCATTTCCATCAGTTCGTTCGCTTTTTCAGTTGTTCCTGCGTCTAATGTCAATAAACCACCGAATCCGTATTCCTCATGCATCATACTTTTCATAAGCTCGTGGTTTTTGTGGGATTTCAAACCAGGATATACTACTCTTAATCCGTCGTTTTCGAATTTTTCAGCAAGATACATCGCATTGTGGCTGTGTTGCTTCATTCTGATATGAAGAGTTCTCAGGTTTTTTAAGATACTTGCCGAACGGAAGCTGTCCATAGTGGGTCCCAACAACATACAAGCTCCAGTATTTACGTTTTTAGTATCATTAATAAATTCCTGACTTCCACAGTAAACACCACCAACAGTATCGCTGCTTCCATTGATGAATTTCGTTAAAGAATGGATCACAATATCTGCTCCCAATGAAGTAGGGGAGATTGATAAAGGTGAAAAAGTATTGTCAACAATCAGTTTTAGATTGTGCTTTTTACAGATTTCAGAAAGTCTTCTAAGATCGGCAACTTCCAAAAGCGGGTTGCTTA
This sequence comes from Chryseobacterium taiwanense, assembly GCF_000813825.1. Lineage (GTDB taxonomy): Bacteria > Bacteroidota > Bacteroidia > Flavobacteriales > Weeksellaceae > Chryseobacterium > Chryseobacterium taiwanense. The sequence continues at coordinate 617,600 of NZ_JWTA01000004.1, read as the reverse complement.
CACTTTCGCAGTAAATAACTTTTGTATTGGGTGTAATAGCGTTTTCTATCGATTCAAAGTTGTTGATGTCAACGAAAGTTGTATTGATGTTATAAGGGGGAAGAAAGTTCTTTAAAAAGGCATATGTTCCTCCGTAGATGGTTCTGCTTGAAATAATATGGTCTCCACTTTTGCAGATCTGCATTAGAACAGAAGTAATTGCTCCCATTCCGGATGCTGTTACATTAGCCGTTTCTGTATTTTCCATTTTAGCCAAAGCTTGTGAAAGATACAGATTCATAGGTGAAGAATGTCTTGAATACAGGTAGCATCCGTCTGCATTTCCTTCGAAAGTATCAAACATTGTTTTTGCTGAAAGGAAAGTATAGGTTGAGCTATCTGAAATAGAAGGATTTACTCCTCCGAATTCTCCGAAATATTGTAAATCCTGAATTTCGTTAGCCGCATTAAAGTGGTCCATAGTTTTGATGATTTTTAATACGGATAAAAATGTAAATAACTGATGTTTTTTACAATGGTATTTTAATTTTTTAGAATATAAATCTATAGAATTGAAAAAATGTAGTAATATTGTTTAAATTATGTATCGAATATAAAGTTAAACCAAAAATATAACTATGGATTTTGATGATTTTGACAAAAAACTGTTGATTTATTTGCAGGAAGATGCTAAACAAACTACCAAAGAACTGTCTTACAAACTAGGTCTTTCTGTAACGGCTGTTTATGAACGTATTAAAAAATTAGAAAAACTAGGAGTAATTTCAAAATATGTTGCGATCCTGAACAAAGATAAGATCAATAAAAACTTTACGGTACTATGTCATGTGAAGTTGGTTCAGCATAAAAAAGAATACGTCATTGAATTTGAAAAAGAAGTGGTGAATTTACCTGAAATAACAGAATGTTTTCATGTGAGTGGTGATTATGATTATATATTGAAGATTAATGTGAAAGATATGCAGGATTACAGAAATTTCATGCTTTCCAAATTAACTACGATTAAACATATTGCAAGTACACACAGCTCGTTTATGATCTCTGAAGTGAAAAATACGACTGCAATTGTTGTGTGAAAATTTTGAATAAATATAGTTTTAAATATCTCCTTTACACCAAGACTCCATTTTTAGAATTAATAGGATCAGGGAGTTCAGTTTCTCCGGTCATTTGTAATAAATCAATTTCAATGGTTCTGCAGATTGAGAGCATAGGAACATCAAACATTAATCCGGCAAACGGATTTTCGGAGTAGTCACCTACTAATTCCATAATAATATAAATCCATCCGATGATTATACAAAACGGAATGCTGTACCATACTCCCCAAGTTCCGAGTTTAGCAAATTCGTTGACTAAACCTAATGGAAGCAACATAATAAAAAGTACATTGAAAATAAATGCTGTACTTGCAAACTGTCTTGGGGAAGGGAATTTTTTAATCCTTTCTGCTTGTCCCTGGAAGTTGTAGAATTCATTGAGACAATTTTGCAACTGTGTCTGATTGAATTCAGAAATCGCTTTGATATTTTTTAGATCATTGACATCTTTTGCCTGTTGAGAGACTAAAAATGTTGCGAAGTTTTTATAATGAGATTGAAGTTCTGCCTCTTCTTCAGAAAGGTATTTGTTAAGAAAAATAGGGGTTCTTCCATAATCTGGAAACCCTGCTTTAATTAATCTGTTACGTCTATGATTAATATGTGAAGAGTGCTCTTCTTCTGCTTTGATGTGTTCCCATTCAGTCGGAACTAAAAGCTGATCTCGAAATGCATATAACCACGCAATGTGGCGATGTACAATTTTTTTTCTTCGGTCTTCTAAATCAAAAAGTCCAACTTCTTCATTGTCTGTATTAAAAGCATATACCATAGAAGCAAAGGAACGGCTGGAGTTTACAATTCCGCCCCAAATTTTTCGGGCTTCCCAAAGTCTGTCATAAGCCTGATTATTTTTAAAACCCACTAAAAAAGCTTCTGCGGTACCAATGAGGGCAACCGGAACCCAAGGAATGATCATCCATTCCCAACGAAAAAAGTGAAATAAAACGGTGATTAAAGTACACCAAATTGAAATCCAGATAAGATGAGTTCCGGATACATTGAGAATTTGTTTGTAATTAATGTATTTTGTGGTGATCATTGGTGCTTTGCGTTTTAATACTTTATTAAAAGTAATAAAAAAATTGCACAAAAAAACCTCTAAAATATTTTAGAGGTCTTATTTATTTTTACCAGAATTAATACTTCAGCATTTCTTCTATTTTTGCGGAAAGTTTTTCAGCGTTTGGAAGCATTTCTTTTTCCAGTATTAAGTTGATCGGAACAGCCGGAGTATCTAGTGATCCCATTGTTTCAACCGGAGCATCAAGATATTTAAAGCAATTCTTAGAAATTCTGTGGGCAAAAGCTTCTGCAAATGAATTGGTAAGTTGTTCTTCTGTTAAAACGATACATCTTCCATGAGCTTTTACTCTTTCGAATACCAATTCTTCATCAAGAGGAATTAGAGTTCTTAGATCAATTACTTCAACTCTTCCATTGAAGTTTTTCACAGCTTCTTTAGCCCAATACACTCCCATACCATACGTCACTACCAATAAAGTTCTTCCTTTTTCAGTTTCTTCTTTATCAGCTTCAATGATTACTTTTCCTTTTCCGAAAGGTAGGATATAATCTTCCGCAGGTTCGATTGTTTTTGCATCTTCAGTTCCCGGAACTTTGCTCCAGTACAACCCTTTGTGCTCTAACATAACTACAGGATTTGGATCGTAATAAGCCGCTTTTAATAAACCTTTAAAGTCCGCAGCGTTACTTGGATAAGCGATTTTAATTCCTTTAATATTCGCTAAAATACTTTCAACGCTTCCACTGTGGTAAGGACCACCACCTCCGTATGCTCCAATCGGAACACGGATGATATTGCTTACAGGGAATTTACCCTGACTTAAATAACTTGATTTTGAAATTTCAGTAATCAACTGGTTGATTCCCGGATAGATATAGTCTGCAAACTGTACTTCAACGATCGGTTTTAAACCAACTGCGCTCATACCTGTTGTGGAACCTATAATATACGCTTCCTGAATCGCTGTATTGAATACTCTCTTGCTTCCGAACTTTTTACCTAAAGTAACTGTTTCACGGAAAACTCCACCAATTCTTTCACCAACATCCTGTCCGTAAAGAAGGGCTTCCGGATGTTTCCACATTAATTCTTGGATAGCGTGAATAGCAGCATCCACCATTACAATTTTCTCTCCGCCTGTAGGTTCACGAGTTCCGACTTCCTCCGTAATAGGAGTTGGAGCAAAAACGTGTTGCATTACGGTTTCTGGTTTCGGATCTTCAGCATTTTTAGCTCTTTCGAAGGCTTCTTCAGCTTCAAGACGAGCTTTTTTCGTAATTTGTTTTAATAATTCTTCATCAACACCAGATTCAAGTAATTGGTTTCTAAGAATTTCTCCTGGATCTTTTGCTCTGTGTTTGGTTAAATCTTCTTCGTCTCTATAGAATTCTCTTCTAACTCCTGAAGTATGGTGACCAATTAAAACTGTTTTTGCACAAACAACTAAAGGTTTTCTTTCAGTTCTTACAAAGTCAACAGCTTTTTTCATCGCTTCGAAGCTTTCAACGAAATCAGTTCCGTCTACTCTCATTCTGCTCAATCCTGTAAATCCAGCTACAAAATCGTAAGCATCACAAGTTCTGGCTTCTTCTTTTGTTACGGAAATTCCCCATTCATTATCCTGAACCAAGAAAATAATAGGAAGTTGATGTAAAGCGGCAAACTGAAGCGCTTCACTCACTTCTCCTTCCGTTACGGAATTGTCTCCAAGACTGCAGACAACAACCGGATTGTTTTCAAATTGCTGTAAATTAAAATCCTGAATATATTTTATCCCTTGAGCAACACCTGCAGTCGGAATCGTCTGCATTCCTGTTGCTGAACTTTGGTGAATGATTTTGGGTTTGTTTTCATCTCTGCTTGAAGGGTGAGAGTAATAAGATCTTCCTCCGGAAAAAGGATCGTCAGCTTTTGCCAATAATTGTAACATCAATTGATAAGGTTCAAAACCAATCCCTAAAAGGATACTTTCGTCTCTATAATAAGGAGAAACCCAGTCTTCTTTTTTTAACTGATATGCTGTTGCCAATTGAATGGCTTCGTGACCTCTTGAAGTACTATGAACGTATTTGCAAATATTTCTGTTTTCTTCATAAATGTCTGCCATTGCTTTAGCAAGCATCATATGGTTGTATGCTTTTAACAGAATATCCTGAGAAACTTTTCCGTGAAGTGTATTTTCCATAGGAAGCAAATATACATAAAAAAACAAAATACTAACAAGTGTTAGTATTTTGTGTTAAATGCTATGTTTTTCTTTATTATTCTTTGATAACTTTTTTAGAAATTACATCTTTATCAGTTTTTACTTCAATGATGTAAACTCCATTCGTATAAGCCGATAAGTTAATGGTTTCCTGATCATTGTTAATTACACCATTTTGTAATTTTTTACCAGATAAATCATATACTGTGTAAGTAGATTTTCTAGGTGCTTTCATTACATTTACAACATCTTTAGTAAGTGTTGGAGCAACAATAATTCCGCTAACAGAGTTGGTTGCTTCTTTAGTACCTAATACTTCGTTGTATCCAGTTACAATGATTGAATAGTTTTGAGGGGCTGCAGTTCCTGCGTCATTTACTAATGTTCCTTTATTCGTAATTTCAATTCTATAAGCTCTTCCAGCTACAGGAGCATCAATTACAACTTGTTCAACGTTATCAACTGTATTGTCAGCTTTCGTGGCAGGAGTCATTGGGCTATCTGCGTTTAACTTCCAAGGATAGTAAATAGTATTATTCGTAGTATCAATTATTCTTAAATCAATATCATTGATTAATTTAGATGTTCTATTATTATAAACATCAGATACAAGTTGGTAATTGGGTGTGTATTTAGGGTCTAACCAGCTAATTGTTACTTTTAAAGGTTCTGAGCCTGAAGCTTTAACTGTTTTAGAGTTTGTGACCCCACTTGTTAAAGTTTCATTATTAAAAATAACTGTATTGTTAGATTTTCCAACTAATAACTCAGCTCCTTTCTTAGCATTGATAAAACCCCATCCGAATTGAGGATCTGGACCAATATTTCCTGCTTCTGATGCAGAGTGAATAGTAAGGACTTTTGCTGACGTAGCACTTAGTAATGAATTGCTGAATAATTGCTTATTAATTTGAGTCCAAAGCCCGATAATACCTGTTACGATAGGCGCAGAGAAAGAAGTTCCACTTCCTTGTGCCCAAGTTGAAGCGTTTGAAGTATTAACGGTGGCTGCATAAAAAACATTTGTTCCAACGGTTGATATATCCGGCTTAATTCCTCCGTCATCTCTTGGACCGGCACTACTATAGCTAGAGTGAATAACATCACTTGCGGTATTATAACGATAATTATTTGTAGTGATAATGTCTGTTGCCCCTACTACAATTATGTTTTTTGCAAGAGATCCAGTTCCAATACAATCATACCCTAAAGAACAATTATTGGGAGGTATAGTATCTGTTGAGCTGAATGCAACAGCTCCACTTCCAGAGTTGTAATATTTTGGAGCACTTGATCCAGTTCCGGTTGGTCCCATATTAAAATAATTTCCAGCGGATTTTACAATAATATAAGAGGGATTGTTATAGACAATTTCATCATACATTTTGTCATTAGTGTTGTAAGTTCCTTGGTAATCATAGAATGTACCGTTTGAAGCTTTAAAACCATTATATGTAAAAGAAGCATATCCGGTAGAGTTATAAGCTTCTGTCCATCCCGAGTTAACCCCGTAAGAATGGTTAGATACATTAGGCTGGGCTATAAGAATCTTTTGAAAAACGGTACTTGTTGAAGAGTTATTAGGTAAAGTTGTTGTACTAAACATATAGCTATCCATTGTAGAATTGACAGCAACACCTTTAGCATTTCCAACCGGTACACCATTACTAGTTAAGGGGGCATCTCTTCCCCCGATAAAGCTTGCTACACCTGTTGAATGATCAGAGTAGCTTTGTAAAACATCTTCTTTGTTGGTGATTCTTCCAGTAGCATTATTAAAGGCATTATGAGTATCATAAATATTTCCACCATCAAAAATAGTATACTTTATATTCTCTCCATTAAAAGCACCTGTCAAACCAGTAATATTTCCTGAAGTATTGAGCAGATCAGAATTTGAGTTTTGCAACTGTCTTGTATCTTCTGCTTGTAAAAAATAAGGAACTCCAAAATTAAATCCAGCTAAATTAGCTCTTAGAGATTCTATTTCTTTTAGCTTTTCTGCATCTAAATTTGTTCCATACACTTTCGCAACATAAGAGTCGAATTTTACATTGTTCTCTTTGTTTTGTCTCTCAAACTCTCTTTTCAAAGCATCATTATTCTGTGCGCTAACTAAAGCTACAGCTAATGTGCTAATTAAAAGTAAATGTTTCTTCATAACAGTCAATAATAAAATATATTAAGTTGACAAATTTATATAAAATATTTAAAATAGGGTCTAAAATTACAATAGAATGTATGAATCGTTATTTGGCTTTTTATTTTTATGTAAAATTGCTGTGTTAATGAAAATAATTATCGTGATCTGTAAATTGTAAAAAGATTTTTTTAGTTAATTTTAAATGTAAAATTAAAGTAACTTTACATTCTCTTTTAATTAAAAGCTGAAAAATTTAGATGTATTTAGTTTTTGACACAGAAACCACAGGTTTACCAAAGAATTTCAACGCTCCGCTTTCAGACTCTGATAACTGGCCAAGAATGGTTCAGATTGCGTGGCAGTTGCATGATGATGATGGAACTTTAATTGAAAATCAGGATTATATTATAAAACCTGAAGGGTATGATATCCCCTTCAACGCTGCAAGAATTCACGGGATTACAACAAAAATTGCCAATGACGAAGGTCGTGATCTTGAAGAAATTTTAAATGAATTTGCCAAAGTTTTAGAAAAAGTAAGAGTCGTTTCCGGACACAATGTTGAGTTCGACTACAACATCGTTGGAGCCGAATTTTACAGAAAAAATATAAACGACAATCTTCAGGAAAAACCAAAAGCCGATACCATGATTTTGGGAACGGATTTTTGCCAGCTTGGAGGCGGTCGTGGAGGCAGATTCAAGCCTCCGAAATTGGAAGAATTATACGAAAAACTATACGGTTATAAGTTCGATGAAGCGCACAACGCGGCAGCCGACGTAAATGCAACGGCTCAGGTTTTCTTCGAGATGATGAGAATCGGAGTGATTCCTGCTGAGGTTTTAAAAACTTCGGAAGATCAGCTTGCGTATTTTAAAACGCTCTATCCTGATCCAATAAAGCCTTTCAATATTATTATCAGAAGGCAGGTTGCGGATTTCAATAATAAGAAAAAGCAATCTGATGTCGGAAGTATTGATGATATTGATTTAGGGAAATACTTTAATTTCGATAATAAAAGTGTTTTTTCAACTTTAACGGCGACTTCAAGCATTAATGATTTAATTAAAAAAGCTTCAGACGAAAATTTCCCGGCGGTCGGAATGGTGGACTTGGGAAATATGATGGGAGCTTTTAAGTTCGTTTCCGCGGTAGAAGGAGCAAATGGTGACAGAGCCAAAAAATATAAAGAATATCTAGCAAAAAAGCAGGAAGCGGAAGAAAACGGAACTGAATTCAATGAAGATGAGCCTGCTTCGGAACCGTTAATTCCTGTCGTTGGATGTGAATTTTATATCTCAGATCGTTACGAGCAAAAACAGTTTACTAAAGACGATCCCGACAGAAGAACGCAAGTTGTTTTACTAGCGAAAGATTTTAACGGATATAAAAATTTAGCAAAACTTTCAAGTATCGGTTTCCTGAAAGGATTCTATTTCGGAGTTCCAAGGATTAGCCGTGAGTTGATTGCTGAATATAAAGAAGGAATCATTGCATTAACTTCAGGAATTCATGGAGATATTCCGGATGCGATTTTAAATACGGGTGAACAAAAAGGGGAGGAGCTTTTCAAATGGTGGAAAGATACTTTTGAGGATGATTTTTATGTTCAGATTCAAAACCATAAACTTCCTGAAGAAGAGCATTTGAATGATGTTCTGTTACACTTTGCTGATAAATATGATGTCAAAATTTTAGCTCAAAACCAAACTTTTTATACCAACAAAGATGACTCTAATATTCAGGATATTGTAAGTTGTATTAAAGATGGTGAAAAGCTGACAACGCCTGTTGGAAAAGGTTTTGGGAAAAGAAGAGGGTTGGCAACCGGAGAATATTATATTAAAAACTCTCATGAAATCAAGGAAGCTTTTCTAAATTATCCTGATGCATTTGATGCATATGAAGAATTTACGGCAAAATTCAGTCCATATACTTTAAAAAGAGATGTTCTCTTGCCGAAATTTGATATTCCGGAGCAATTTATTCATGCTGAAGATGAAATTGATGGTGGAAAACGTGGAGAAATGGCTTATTTGACCCATTTAACTTATGAAGGAGCGAAAAAAAGATACGAACCAACTGGAGGAATTACTCCTGAAATAAAAGAACGTCTTGATTTTGAGCTGGAAGTTGTTGCTAATACAGGTTACCCTGGTTACTTTTTGATTGTACAGGATTTCTGTAACGAAGCCCGAAAAATGGGAGTTTGGGTTGGTCCAGGTCGTGGATCTGCTGCAGGTTCTGCGGTTGCTTATTGTACCGGAATTACCAATGTTGATCCCATTAAATATGATCTCCTTTTCGAGAGATTTCTGAATCCGGAAAGGATTTCCATGCCCGATATTGATATCGATTTTGATGATGAAGGACGAGATAAAATTATCAAGTGGGTAGTTGAAAAATATGGTAAAAATCAGGTAGCGCAGATTATTACGTACTCAGTTTTGGGTGGAAAATCTGCGATTAAAGATGCGGGAAGAGTGTTGGATGTCCCGATTCCTGATACAAATAATATTGCAAAACTGATTCCTCCAAGTCCGGGAATGAACATTGCTAAAGCTTTGTCTAAATATGATAAGCTGAAACCAGAAGAACAAATGCTTGTCGATGAGATGAAGTATGTTCTTAATACACCGGATGATTCACGTCATGGAGTTTTAGCAAGTGCTAAAAAAATGGAAGGTTGTATCCGAAATACCGGAATTCACGCTTGTGGTGTAATCATTACGCCGGAAGATGTAAGTAATTTGGTTCCGGTGACGATTGCGGCGAAAGATGCTGATATCTTGGTGTCACAGTTTGATAACTCGGTGGCGGAAAGTGCCGGTCTTCTGAAGATGGACTTTTTGGGTCTGAGAACATTGACGATCATTAAAGATGCTTTGAAAATAGTTAAAGCGAGACATGGAGTTGATATTGATCCAGATTTGATTCCTTTGGATGATGTTAAAACATATCAATTATTTAAGGAAGGAAGAACGGTTGGGATTTTCCAATATGAAAGTCCGGGAATGCAAAAGTACATGAGAGAGCTTAAACCGACGGTTTTTGCCGATTTGATTGCAATGAATGCATTGTACCGTCCAGGTCCAATTAAATATATTCCAAACTTTATTAATAGAAAGCACGGCATTGAGGAAATTGTTTACGATTTACCCGAAACTGAAGAGTATTTAAAAGAAACTTACGGTATTACCGTTTATCAGGAACAGGTAATGCTTTTATCTCAAAAATTAGCCAATTTTACAAAAGGTGAAGCCGATACATTGAGAAAAGCGATGGGTAAAAAGCAGATTGAAGTTCTGAATAAAATGTACCCGAAGTTTATCGAAGGCGGAAGAAAAAATAATCTAGATGAAGGTCCGTTAGAGAAAATCTGGAATGACTGGAAAGCCTTTGCTGAATATGCTTTCAACAAATCTCACTCTACTTGTTATGCGTTTATTGCTTATCAAACGGCTTATTTGAAAGCAAATTATCCGGCAGAATATATGGCGAGTGTGATGAGTAATAACATTAACAATACTGAATCGATCACTATGTTCATGGAAGATTGTAAAAGTATGGGTGTCGATGTTTTGGGACCGGATGTGAATGAATCTCAATATAAATTTTCAGTAAACGAAAAAGGACAGATTCGTTTTGGTTTAGGAGCGATTAAAGGTATTGGTGAAGGTCCGAGTGAGGGTATTACGAGAGAAAGGGAGAATGGCAGATTTAAAAATATCTATGATTTTTTTGAAAGGATTTTACCTTCTCAAATGAATAAAAGAGTTGCGGAAAGTTTGGTTGTTGCAGGAGCTTTCGACGAATTAGATTCTTTCCACAGAGGTCAGTATTTCGATATTGATATGGCGGGAAGAACCAATTTGGAAAGATTAATTCGCTATGGGCAAAGCTTTCAGGAGAGTAAAAATGAGATGGAACATTCTCTTTTTGCTGATTTTGCAGAAGAAGTTCAGATTGAACAACCGAAATTAGCACCTTGTCCGGAATGGCCAAATATGCATAAACTCAATAAAGAAAAAGAAACGATCGGGTTCTATCTTTCTGCGCATCCTTTAGATGAATTTAAATATCAGTTCCAATTTATTCAGGGAAGTCTTTCTAAGAAAAATGTTTTAGAAAAAGATGAAGAAGCAAAAGTCGTGGTAGATGAAGCTCCGGTTTTGGAACAGGATTCTGCAGATGAAACAACGGATTTAACGGAAATTGTTTCTGATGATATCGTTGCAGGTGAGGAAGAAGAAGTGATTGAAGAGGTAACTAAGAAAGCAGAGCCCAAAGGTGTTTTCCATTTCTTGAATCTTGATGAAGTGGATGCTTATAAGGAGATAGCTTTTGCCAATAAACAAGAAGAGTTGTTTGAAGAAAAGAAAAAAGACTGGAAGACTCTTCAGAAAGAAAGAGAAAATGGCGGTGGCGGAAAAGAATACACGGTTGCAGGTCTTATTACTGAATATGTTGTGAGAGATGGTTTTAGAAGTGGAGAAAAAGTTGCTTTTGTGACGCTGGAAGATTATTCAGGATCCTATTCTTTCCGATTGGGAGATCGTGACTATATGAAGCTGAAAGAAAAGCTTGAAGTTCAGCGTTTTGTTATTTTGAAGATTAAATTTGCGCAGGTAAAAGACGGAAGAGTTTTTGTAAATGTAAATGAGGTGATAGAACTTCAGGAAGCTTTTGAAAGATTTGCAAAAAGTATCTCTTTGGTAATGGATGTGATGGATTTCCGACCGGAAGATTTAAATTTCTTCAGAACAGTTCTAGAACGTAATCAAGGGAATCAGAAACTGAAATTTTATATTAAAAACGTTGATGATGAACTAAATACGGAGCATTTGGAAGTGCAATCAATGAAGCATTCTGTGAATTTGAATGGAGACTTGATTAAAGAGATACAATTGCTCAATAAGTACGAGTTTTATCTTAATTAAATTGAATATATTTTGTCTTTTTAATGATAAAAGTGGCTTTTTAAGTCACTTTTTTTATTTTTTATTTGTAAAAAAAGTATTGTTAATATTCATTTTTTGTTGAAATATTGTTGTTTTTTAAAGTGTTGATAATCAGCATATTTTAAATATATCTCTTTTTATTGATTTTTTATTTAAATTTTATTTATTGTGTTTTATTGTTAATTAAAACATTGTTTTGTTAAGTGATTTTTAATTAAATGTTAATTTTAGGTGAAATTATTATGTTTGTTTTGTATTTTTACCGCAATAATATTTAATAAGCATGAAGAGAATTTTACTAATGTGTATGTTGGCCTTAGGGATAGGGGTTAGCGCACAGACAAATATTGCCAATTACGCTTTTTCTAAAAGTACCGGCAATACTTATACGCCAATTACTGGAGGGACAAAATTATTCCCAACAGGAACGAATACTACTTATGATAATGAGGTTTCGTCAGCAATTACATTATCTTCGCCTTTTACTTTTGGAGGTGTCGCTATGACAACTTGTTATGTAAGTGCAAATGGGTATATAACTTTTGGAGCTGCCCCTACGGGTACAAACTATACTCCTATGTCAACTTTAGGTTCAACAACAGGTGCTATTGCTGCTTTTGGTCAGGATGGAGGGTTCTCATCGGCTGACACTACACAGCCACCAGGAAATCATGAGGTGAGATATGAAGATTTAGGAACTGAATTTGTTGTGCAATGGCAGGATCACGCAAATTATCATAACAGAGCTACGGAAAATTTAAATTTTCAAATTAGATTAGTCTATGCAACAGGGCAGATCAATATAATCTATGGAAGTTGTACAGATCCTGGAACTGTAAGTACGTCAGGAACATCGCCTCAGGTGGGTATAAGAGGGAATAGTACCACTTATGCAACCAATGTAAGTTCACTTATGAATGGTAATATACCAGCAGGAACAACTTGTGATTGGTCTAAAGTGGTAACTGGAAGTGCGAATAGTAGCTCTTTATTGTTTTCAGGAACAACCAATGTGAATGTTAAAATACCGGCAGGATTGAAGTATTCATGGACTCCGGGTACGCAATTACCGGTAAGAACTTTCGCTGCAACCACTGCGGTAACTAATAGCGGGGCCACTTTAAGTTGGACGGCTCCTACGGGTGCAACTACTTATAATGTTCAATATAGAATTATAGGAAACTGTGATTGGACTAATTTTAGTGGAAATCCTGTTTCTGCTACCACAGCTTCATTAGCAGGTTTAGATCAGAATACGACTTATCAGGTTCAGGTTCAGGCTTTAAACGGAACCGCCCAATCTATGTATTCCCACATACCAAACTTGGCGGGAAGTGGGAGTGGATATGTAGCAGCGGGAACTTTTACAACGGTAGCCAATTGTGCGAGTACGGTGACAGGGCTTGCTTCCTCTGCTTTAACTCCAAATACGGCGACCATCAGTTGGACTGCTTCTACGGCACCTCCTGCAAATGGGTATGAATATTATTATAATACATCATCTACTACTCCAGCTAATAATGTTACACCATCGGGGTCAACTGCGGCTGGTGTAATTACAGCAAATCTATCAGGTCTGGCTCCTTCTACGCAATATTATTATTGGGTGAGAGCAAATTGTAATGGTACAGACAAAGGAGTTTGGTCTAGTTCTGCAAACTTTACAACGTTAGGTCTTTGTCCTACCGTTACGGCTCCTGCAGCAAGTGCAACAGGTCAAAGTATAACTCCTACTATTACATGGACGGCAATAAATGGAGTGACTGGATATAAATTAAGAGTTGGAACTACCTCTGGAGGAACCGATGTTATAAATGATCTTGATTTAGGAAATGTAGCGACTTATACTTTTCCAAGTGCTTTAAATTATTTTACGACTTATTATTATTCCGTAACAGGATACACTGCTACAACTGCAGCACCGGCTACACCTTGTACAATAAGAAGCTTTACAACAATAGCTAGCTGTATAGAGCCAACAGCATTAACAGTTGCTACTGCGAGTGTAACACCTTCAGGAGCTACAGCTTCTTGGACGGCTCCCTCAACGGCTCCAGCTACTGGATACGAAGTGTATTATAGTACTTTAAATACAGCGCCTACATCAAGTACGGTTTTAAATTCTACAAATTCAACTACGTCTACAACGACATCTGCTCCAATAAGTGGATTGTTACCTTCTACAATTTATTATGTTTGGGTGAGATCATCATGTGTTGGTACTGATAGAAGTGTTTGGACAGGGTCTACATCATTTGTAACCTTATGTCAGCCACCGGTAGTATTGTCTGCTACAGGAGCAACAGTTTGTCCTGGAACAACGGCAACACTATCTGCGACTACAGGTACAGGAGCGACAATCAATTGGTATGATAGTTCAACTGGAAGTACAGTTTTGGCAACGGGGAATTCATATACTACACCAGCTTTAGCAACTACGACTAATTACTGGGTGTCGGCTGCAACCGGAACAAACGGATCTGTTGGTTTTGCGAATGCGGTTTCTACAAGTAATTATACATTGGAGGCAGGTTTGTTCTTTAATGCTTTGGTTGGTTTCACACTGGAAGGTGTATATGTTTATCCTACAGGAACTGGAGCTGGAACAGTGACTATTGCATTACAGGATGGAAGTGTTTCTCCAGCAACAACTATTCAGTCTATTACTGTAAATCTAACTGGTAGTGCTACTCCTGTTAAAACATTTGTCCCATTAAACTTTATAGTTGCTCCGGGAAGCAGCTACAAGTTGATGATGATGACAAAAACAGGAAGTGTAACTGGATTGATTAGAGAGTCAGGTAGTTCTTGGGGATCTTATCCTTTAACATTGCCTGGAGTTGTGTCGATTACTAATGGAAACTGTTGTTCAGGTAATACAACTTCAACAAGTTATTATTATTTTTATGATTGGAAAGTACGTACAGGATGTGAATCCGCAAGACAAATGGTTACAGCTACTGTAAGTTCATCAGGTTGTCTAGGTACTTCCGAGACTTCAGGAAAAGAAGAAGTTAAAGTATATCCAAACCCATTCAAAGATGTATTAAATATCTCAGATGTGAAAAACGTAAAATCTGTCTCTGTAATGGATATTGCAGGTAGATTGGTGAAAACATTTGAGAATCCGAATTCAACGCTTCATTTAGGAGAATTAAATTCAGGGATGTATTTGGTTGTTCTGAATATGAAAGATGGTTCTAAACAGACTATTAAAGCAATAAAAAAATAAAATTTGTTTTTAGCAGGAATTGAGAAATCAGTTCCTGTTTTTTTTTATAGTATTAAGTGCATTGAAAAAAAGAGCTTTCCAAAATGGAAAGCTTCTTTTTTATTGTAATAGAATTTTATTTATTGGGTATAGGCTGAATGTCTCCTGTATTCAAAAGGTCAAAAACAGTGGGGAAGAACATGACAAGAATGAAATAGATGATAATCATTAATACAATCAATGCAAAAAGAATAATGACTAAACTGTTGGGCTTGTTTTTCTTTTTAGGTTCCATGATGTTGTGGTATTTGGTTAATAGATCAAATGATATCTAAACCTAAGCTAATTTCTTGCCACACTGTTTGCAGTATCTAGCATCATCATCAATATCCTCATTACCGCATTGTTCACATATCTTTTCTAAATTCTGTCTTTTGTTGCGCATTTCAGCGGTTACAATCCCTGTAGGAACCGCAATAATGGAATAACCAGCCAACATTAAAATAACGGCAAAGAATTTTCCCATAGGAGTAATAGGAGAGACGTCACCATATCCGACTGTGGTTACCGTTACCACTGCCCAGTAAATAGATTGTGGGATCGTTTCAAAGCCGGGTCTTCCTCCTTCTACCATAAACATTAAAGAGCCGACGATGACCGAAAAAATAATCAGAAATAAAAGGAAAATATAAATCTTGCGGGAGCTGTTCTTTAAGGCTTTTACAATAAGATAGCCATCGTTCATGAAATCCAGAAGGTTGAAAATTCTGAAAATCCTCAGCATTCTCAGCATTCTGAAAATAAGAAAGTATTTGGTAACAGGAAAGAAAAAGCTCAGATAGAATGGGACTAAAGCTAGGAAATCAATAATTCCAAAGAAACTAAAGATATATTGCTTTTTATTTTTGACTACAGCAATTCTGGACCAGTATTCTGCGGTGAAAAATAATGATATGATCCACTCTAAAATGATAAAAGTGTAATGGAATCTTTTGTCTAATTGGGGTACACTTTCCATCATGATGATGGCAGTACTTATTAAAATTAATGATAACAATATGATATCGAAGAGTTTTCCGAGCTTGGTATCGGCACGATAAATTATGCGATAAAGGAATCTTTTCCAGAGAATGTCTTCAGGAACAAGGTTGTGCTCTCTTTCCATTTTGGGTTGTTATTTCACAAGAAAGTTAATAATTTCTATTGAATATATACTAAATATTCGACTGTTAAAAGATTCTCTATAATGTTAAAAATTTTTTAATCGAAAATAGGTGAGTTATTGTTTGTAATTTACTGTTTTTCAAAATGTTATATTAGGTAAAATACGAATAAAATACTTAAAATAAAAATTTATTTTTTAATATATTTTAAGATGTGATTTGTAATTTTATTCAACAAAATCTAATATCATGAGAAAATTATTAACTTCTTTTATTCCAATATTCATATGTGGTATTATATATGCTCAGGTTGGGATTAATACTACGTCTCCAAATGGAGCAGCAGTGTTGGATATTACTTCTACTCAGAAAGGGATTCTTATACCCCGTCTTTCAGATGCGCAACGAGATGCGAACCTTGCTGATAATAACGCGTTAACAGTACCACCTGCAGGTGTTGTGAACGCTAACCTTACCGCAGGAACCTTGATCTTTAATACAACAGCCAATAATTTCCAGTATTGGGATGGTACCCTCTGGAGACAGTTCTTTGTTCCCACAAACTCTCAGGCTGGTAACGACGGTGTCGTTAAGATCAATTCTGGAAACGCAAATGTAAAACCCTCTCTTAGTTTAGGTGCATCAGGTAGTACGTATGGTGCAGCTGTTACAGTAACGTACGCAACACCTTTAGTATTTGCTCCGAGTCCTACTACAAGCTGGCCGGAAACAACAGTACCGTTCCCTGGTGTAACGTCTAATATTTATGTGTCTGCTACAAATAAATGGCGTGAGAATGAAATTTACGGACAAGTTCATGTATGGAGATTGATTGCGACTGTAACTCCGGGATCCAACTCTTCCGGATCAGTAAAAGCAACCTTCAGAAATCCTGATTCCGGTTTTGAAATTACTTCGGTTCAGCTGCTTCCGGCAGGTTCAAACGGAACAGGGAATATTCTTACCTTCTATTTCTACACGATTGCAGATGCTGACAGTCTTAACCCTGGAAGAGGTTATGTAATGACGATGCAGGCAGATATGACCTGTAATGTAGTTATAGAATCTTTTACAAGAGTATCATTATTTAAAGATTAGTTTCAAGTATATTTTAAGTGTTTGTTGTGAACCGGCCTTTTCTATAAGGTCGGTTTTTTCTTTGCTTCTTCAAGATGAGGTATGCTTTAAAACTCTCAATGGTAAAGTTGCTTTTAATGTGGGGATCGGGCAGAACATAATTTTATCTTCGTTTAAATCTATTAAAATTAATATCTTCGTTGAGGTACAAAATTTATGTAATGAAGCTA
Organism: Chryseobacterium taiwanense; assembly: GCF_000813825.1. Taxonomy (GTDB): domain Bacteria; phylum Bacteroidota; class Bacteroidia; order Flavobacteriales; family Weeksellaceae; genus Chryseobacterium; species Chryseobacterium taiwanense. The sequence goes on along the minus strand of NZ_JWTA01000004.1, from coordinate 600,482 downwards.
AGAACTGTAATTTCAAAGATTGAAGAAAGAATACAAATACATCAGGCAGAAGATTTTGATAATGTAGGACTGTTATGCGGAGTTCCGGATCGTGAAGTTTCCGGAATTTTGGTGTGTCATGATGCATTGGAAAATGTAGTAGAAGAAGCGATTGAGAAAAACTGCAATTTAATTGTCTGTTTTCATCCTATTATCTTTTCGGGGTTAAAATCATTAACGGGTAAAAATTATGTAGAAAGAGCTGTTCTAAAAGCGATTGAGAATAAAATTGCCATCTATGCTATTCATACAGCGTTTGATAATGACTTCTTTGGAGTAAATGCAGGAATTTGCAATCAGTTAGGATTAAAAGATCTGAAAATTCTTCAGCCTAAAAAAAATAATTTAAAGCAATTAACGGTTTTTGTTCCGAAAGAGCATTCCGGAAAAGTAAAAGAAGCCCTTTTCTCAGCCGGAGCTGGAAGTATTGGGTTTTATGATGAATGCAGCTTTACAATCAACGGGAACGGTACTTTCAGACCCATAGAGGGTTCAAATCCGTTTTCAGGGCAGCAGAATATCAGAGAAAATGCTGATGAGGATATGATCTCTGTAATTTTTGAAGACTATAAAAAAGGGCAGATTGTCAACGCAATGAAAACAGCACATCCCTATGAAGAAGTTGCCTACCAAATCTATAGCTTGGATAATGATAATCATCATTCAGGATTGGGAATGTATGGAGATTTTGAAGAACCGATGGATGAAAAAGATTTCCTGAAGTTTGTGAAAGAAAAATTCAATCTCGAAATCATCCGACATTCAGATTTTAATAATAAAAAAATTAAAAGAGTAGGTGTTTTGGGAGGTTCTGGAGCAAGCGGAATAAAATCTGCTATCTCTAGAAAATGTGATGCTTATTTAACGGGAGACGTAAAATACCACGATTTTTTCATGACAGAATCAAAAATGTTGATTTGTGACATCGGACATTTTGAATCAGAACAATTTGTAACTCAACAATTATTTGAAATATTATCACAAAAATTTAGTACATTTGCAATCTCAAAATCTATTGAGAAAACAAACCCGGTAAATTATTTCATTTAAAATATGGCAAAAACCAACGATATTTCAGTTGAAGAGAAGTTAAGAGCTTTATACGATTTGCAGATCATTGATTCTAGATTGGACGAAATCCGAAATACAAGAGGAGAATTGCCAATTGAAGTAGAAGATCTTGAGATTGAGATCGAAGGTCTTGAAAAAAGAGCTGAAAAATTTCATGCAGATATCAAAGATCAGGATGATCAGATTAAAACGAAGCATGAAGTGATTAACCATGCAAAAACTTTAATTGAAAAATACAAGTCTCAGCAAGATAATGTAAGAAACAATAAAGAGTTTGAAGCATTAGGTAAAGAGATTGAATATCAGGATCTTGAAATTCAGCTTTCTGAAAAAAGAATCAAAGAATTCGGAGCTAAAATTGCTCATAAAAATGAAACGTTAAGTGAGTTGAATGATAAAATCAATGATTTAAAAAATCACTTAAAATTCAAAAAAGAAGAGCTAGAAGGTCTTATTTCTGAAACTCAGAAAGAAGAAGAATATTTGCTAGAGCAGTCTAAAGATTACGCGTCAAAAATCGACGACAGATTATTAGCTTCTTACAACAGAATCAGAACGAACTCTATCAACGGTCTTGCAGTAGTAGGTCTTGAAAGAGGAGCTCCAAAAGGATCATTCTTCACAATTCCACCTCAAAAGCAGATGGAAATTGCTCAGAGAAAGAAAATCATTATCGATGAGCATTCAGGAAAAATTCTTGTAGATGACGAATTGGTAATGGAAGAAAACGAAAGAATGAAATCTGTAATTAAATTCTAATTTTCAATTACGATTTAAAAATATAAAAGCTGTTTCAAATTTTGAGACAGCTTTTTTTATGTCATTGCGAGAAGCGAAGCGACGAAGCAATCTTTTAATATCATCATAAAGTCTGTCATTCCGTAGGAATCTAAGCAATGAGTATAATAATAAAATTTAGATTCCACGCTCCACTTTGTTTCGCTCTGAATGACAAATAAAGTATTAAGACATAAAAAACCGCTTCGATAGAAGCGGTTTAATATTATTCGTGATGTTCATACATCTTATTGTAAAGATCAATAAACTTCTCTTTAATAGCTTTTCTTTTTAGTTTCAGAGTTGGAGTTAAAAGACCAGCATCAATGCTCCAGATTTCAGGAGTCAGTTCAATTTTCTTGATCTTTTCCCAATTTCCAAGATGTTCGTTGATGCCATCAATTTCTTTTTCAATTCTTTCTTTCAGTTCAGGGCTTTTAGCAATTTCCTGTGGAGTAGAACCTAGGTTTAAATTGTTTCTCATCGCCCAGCTTTTTGCAAACTCAAAATCAGGTTGTACTAATGCACATGGCATTTTTTCGCCATCACCTACGACCATGATCTGTTCTATGAATTTCGATGCTTTTGCAAGGTTTTCGATGGTTTGAGGAGCAATATATTTTCCGCCGGAAGTTTTGAACATTTCCTTTTTACGATCGGTAATCTGTAAGAATCCGTCGCTGTCGATATGTCCGATATCCCCAGTTTTGAAATAGCCGTCATTGGTAAAAGCTTCCTTGGTCATTTCATCATTTTTGAAATATCCTTTAAATACAGAAGGTCCTTTTACAGTAATTTCTCCGTCTTCCTGAATTTTTACACTTAAATTATCCAAAGGATGACCTACAGTTCCTATTTTCATGCTGTCAAAACTGTTTACGGAAATTACAGGAGATGTTTCTGTAAGACCATAACCTTCCAGAATAGGAATTCCGGCATTTTGGAACATTAAATTCAATCTTGTAGATAAAGCGGCAGAACCGGAAACTAATGTGATGATTTCACCTCCCAAACCTTCTCTCCATTTTTTGAAAACCAATTTATCAGCAATGATTTGTTGTAAACCTGAAGGTTTTGAAACGGTTTTCTTTTTCGTGATAAGATTAAGTGCCCAAAAGAAGATTTTTGATTTTAACCCTCCTGCAGAAGATCCTGTATTGTAGATTTTATCATATACTTTTTCTACTAGTCTCGGAACTACACTCATATAATGAGGTTTAACCTCTTTTACATTTTCTCCCATTTTATCGATGCTCTCAGCAAAATAGATTGAGAAACCGTTATATTGGAAAAGGTAAAAAAGCATTCTTTCAAAGATATGACAGATCGGTAAAAAGCTCAATACTCTTGTGTCTTTGTAATCTAAGCTTCTTTTTTTAGGAATTCTTGGGATAGAACCTAAAACGTTTGAAACAATATTCTCGTGAGTTAGCATAACTCCTTTAGGCTTTCCGGTTGTTCCGGAAGTATAGATTATGGTTGCCAAATCATCCGGATTAATAGCCTTGGAAAGATCTTCCACTTCAATTTGTGTAGAATCGTCTTCACCCAGATCCAGTATTTCTTTCCAGTTGGCAGCGCCACTTACGTTTTCAAAAGTGAAAATACCTTGTAGGGAAGGGATGTTGTGTTTCACTTTCATGACCTTATTCAGAAGATCCTTATCAGAGACAAAACAGTACTGAATTTCCGCATTATTGAAGATAAATTCATAATCTTCGGGGGAAATACTTGGGTAAACGGGTACGGAAACAACTCCTATCTGAGAAAGCCCCAAATCCATTATAGCCCATTCAGTACGTGAATTGGTCGTGATTAAAGCGATTTTATCTCCCGGTTTTATTCCTAATTTTAAAAGTCCGCGAGAAATTTTATTTCCTTCATTGATAAACTCTTGAGTGGATGTTTTTTTCCATTCACCATGATATTTAGTCACGAACATATCAGACTTAGGAAATTTTTCCAAAGCGTGATATGGTATATCAAATAATCTCTTGATCGTCATGATTCTTTAAGTGTAATTTTAATAAATTTAAATATAAGCATTTTTTTTAATTGGGGAAATCGGAAGCGATTAATTAGAAATTAATAAAATGTATGCCATAATATATTTAATAATTCAAACTTAATTTATATATGATGAATATTTAAAAATTAAGGGTATTCCTTGATTTAGTCTAATTTGTGATTCTATTTTCAGATTTGCTCAAAAAGTGTAAATTAGCGACCATCTAATTATTCAATTTGTATGGACTTTAATTTATCAGAAGAACAGCTGATGATTCAGCAGGCAGCAAGGGATTTTGCTCAAAACGAACTATTACCGGGAGTTATCGAAAGAGATCGCGACCAGAAGTTTCCTGCAGAACAGGTAAAGAAAATGGGAGAAATGGGACTTTTGGGTATGATGGTAGATCCTAAATACGGAGGTGCAGGTATGGATAGCGTTTCTTACGTTTTGGCAATGGAGGAGATTGCAAAAATTGATGCTTCTGCAGCTGTTGTAATGTCTGTGAACAATTCATTGGTATGTGCTGGTCTTGAGAAATTCGCTTCTGAAGAGCAAAAAGTAAAATACCTTACTCCTCTTGCAAGCGGGCAGGTAATCGGAGCTTTCGCTTTGTCTGAGCCTGAAGCAGGTTCTGATGCAACTTCTCAAAAAACAACAGCAGAAGATAAAGGAGATCACTATTTACTAAATGGTATCAAAAACTGGATCACAAATGGTGGAACTGCATCTTACTATATTGTAATTGCACAAACTGATCCTGAGAAAAAACATAAAGGAATCAATGCTTTCATCGTTGAAAAAGGATGGGAAGGTTTTGAAATCGGAACGAAAGAAGATAAATTGGGAATCAGAGGAAGTGATACACATTCTTTGATCTTCAATAACGTAAAAGTACCGAAGGAAAACAGAATTGGTGAAGACGGTTTCGGATTCAATTTTGCAATGGCTGTTTTGAATGGAGGTAGAATCGGGATTGCTTCTCAGGCTTTAGGTATTGCTTCAGGAGCTTATGAATTGGCATTGAAATATGCTAAAACAAGAAAAGCTTTCAAAACTGAGATCATCAATCACCAAGCGATTGCATTTAAATTAGCTGATATGGCAACTCAGATCACGGCGGCAAGAATGCTTTGCTTCAAGGCTGCTTGTGAGAAAGATGCTGGTAAAGATATTTCTGAAAGCGGAGCGATGGCAAAACTATACGCTTCTCAGGTAGCAATGGACACAACAATCGAGGCTGTACAAATTCACGGTGGATACGGATATGTAAAAGAATATCACGTAGAAAGATTGATGAGAGATGCAAAAATCACTCAGATCTACGAAGGAACTTCTGAAATTCAGAAGATCGTAATTTCAAGAAGCATTGCAAAGTAATTGCTTAATTATATATTGAAATAGTAAAAGGCTCTCAATTTGAGAGCCTTTTTACTTTCACACGAACCACAAATATTAATTATATATTTATTTTATTTTATTTTATTTTTTCCGGGATTACTTCTTTCTTTTGTCGTTTAAGGTTTTATTTTTCCATACTTAAAGTTAGTAAGAACTACTGGTTTGGTAAATGAAATCCGATTAAAATAAAATTAAAAAAGACAAAACATCAAAACAGTCATTCTGACTAAGGAAAAATCTTTTATCAATAGTTGAGATCCTTCCTTCGTCAGAATGACAAATAGGTATGAATAGTTTGTGTTTTTAAATGAATTTAAATTGAATTAGAATCGTCATTTGGAGTGTTTTTGTTTTTCTTTTTATAAAAATAGTATCCAATACCAACAATTAAAAATAATGGCCACAACGGAAGAATAAATAGGAAAATTGACATGATAACATCCCAACCGGAAGAAAGAGCGGCAAATGTTTTCTCGCCGAACGTTTTGGGTTCTTTGTTTTCGGTGTATCCGCCGTCTTTTCCGTAAAGAGTGATGTCAACTTCGCACATCGTATTCTGAACAAAATCCTGACCCGAAACTTCAACGCCTTTGTTTTCAACGGTACCGATATTGTAGCTGAGATCTTCCATCAGATATTCAAATTTCTGAATAGGAACTCGTACTTTTAAATAGGCTATTTTCTTCTCGTTATTGTTTAGCGAAGTATTCTCACTTTTTATGAAGCCGTCATACTTTTTTACTTCTTCTTTTACGATATCTCTTGCTGTTTCTGCATCATCTACCGTCAGTTCCAATACTCCGGTTTTTACCATTTTGTTTTTCGGAACATTCAGTTCGTAGTTTTCTGTTTTAGGTTTGTCTTTGTAGACGATTTTGGTTTCTTTAATGACTTTCGGAACCGGAACATTTACGACAATTTTCTCTTCTTTTTTTACTGAATCTTTTTTCTCTGTTTTTGCTTCTAATTTTGTCGATGAAATCTTATCTGAAAGCGAGTCTACTATTTTTGAAGTATTTTCAAACTGCTCTTTTACTTTTTCTTTAGTGTTCTCAAAATCTTTAATTTTAATATCGGCAGAATCCAAAGTTGCATTGGCCTGATCGCTGACTTTATTGATTTTATCCGAAGCTGCAGAAACTGCACTATCAGCTGAATTTATAGCATTCTCTAGATGAGAAGTTGTTGCCTCTCCTTTTTTACACATGATAAACGTGCTTGAAACAGCAACCAGTAAGATGAATTTTTTCATAACATTAATTTTTTCGATGTGGTAAAATTAGGAGGGGAGCTTTTGTAAAGATTGTAAATGGATAGTTTATTGAGTGTAAAATTTTATGTATTTGATTTTTAATATTTTGTAAAATTATTTTAGGTGTTTTACAAAAGCTTTTTCAATATAAAACCCTTTCAAAATCATCTGAAAGGGGGATTTTTTTTATAATGGATTTAAAAATGTTTTGAAAGATTATCGGCTTTCTTAAAATTTATTATTCATACTTATTTTTGAGCGTATTTTTTGTAAAGGTATGGCAATACTTTTTCAGTTTGTCCGGTTTCTTCAATATTATGTTTTATCCAATGCTCAGCTGTTTTTTTTGAAAAAACTAATGGTAAAAGTAACCAGTTGATGAGCCATCCGATTATGGGAATGTCGACTCCCATATAAGTTTCTGCGTAGAAAGCTGAGCCGTTTTCTGTGGGTTCATAATAATGATTGATTCTGCCCACAGTTAAGCTACCGGCTTTAATTAAGAAAGAAAACTCAGTCTCATCAAGAACTGTTGTCAACATTTTATTGTTGATTACTTCATGAAAATCGTTGAACTGTTCTTGGATTTTACTGTAGGCACCAACGGCAAATCCATTATTCGTACCGTTTTGGGGATGAGTGAGTGGTGTAATGGCAATATGATCTCTGTGATGCCATAAATGGTAAAAACTTACTTCAGGACCAGTGAAATCTTTTCCGTTCCAGGTTGTCTTTTGTGCCAGATTTTCAAACCACCATTTCAGCATTGTTGGTGTAATTCCTTTAGCATCTTCATGCTGAATTTGTACCCGAAGCGCACCTGTCCAATCTTTAGTTACATCTACCCACTTTGCAGAGTATTGAGGCTTAAAACCGGTATCACCTAAGTTCTCATGTACTTTCCTGGCTAAGAGCCTGTTTTCTCGAATGCCTTTTTTCTCTGGGGAAATCCATATGTGTTTTTCGTTTGACATAAGCTTTAAATTTTAAACAAATTTCAAACAAAATGAGCTTGTTTTACTGACACAAATGTGTCATTTTGAACGTTCTAGGATTTTTTTTCTGATTCGGGTCAAAGACTGCCTCTTTACTCCGAGATAAGTGCAGAGATGAGAAATAGGAATACGATTGAATAGAGTAGGGAAGTCTTCTACAAAATTTAAATAACGCTCTTCTGCATTGTCATTCAGTAGAGCTTCAAGTCGGTTAAACATTCTGCAATAAACTTGTTCAATCATAATCCGGAGATATTTTTCCAATACAGGATATTTCTCTGCACAAGAATCAATATGTATTTTTGGAATGCTTACAATGATAGTTTTTTCTAATGCCTGAAAACTAAATTTGCTGGGTTTATTCTTACTTAAAGCGTCTAAATGAACCACCAGTTTTTTTTCATCAACAAAATTAACGGTAATGTCTTCTCCTTTTTCATTGATATAAAAAGCACGTATTAATCCCGAATGAATATATCCTATGGATTTTTGAAATAACTCTGCCTGAATGAAAATATCTTTGGGCTGAAGCTCAAAGATTTCCAGCTCATTTCCTAATAATATTAAAGCATCATTAGGAATATTAGGGCAGGTTTCTTGTACAGTTGAAAGGTAGCTTTGGATTATTGAATTCAAGATTGTTCGATTTCTTAATTTAAATATACAAAGTTTACATTAACATAGTTGTTACAATCAACTATTAACTATTAATAAAACAGACTTCCAACAAAAAGAGGCGATCTCAAAAGGATAGCTTCATAGTTTTTAAATGTACATTAATTTTCTAAATTCTAATCTTTTGTTCCATATCCGATCAGTCCAGGGAAAGACATGAAAAATTTTCCGGTTTCAACACCTTTATCCAAAGATTTCCACCAATTGTTTATTTCTACTTCTGTAAATATTCCTTTGGAAATCCCTTGTTGTAATACAGGTATATAGGTCTTTTTCACAATATCCAGGATAATTTCATCGCTTCCGTAGTACGTGTAGGGTTTTGCATTTACGTTTTTAAATCCATTACTTTTCAGTTCGTAATATAGATCGGCTCCGATACGATTATTAGGGAAACTATCTGTTAAGTAATGAGTTATTCTTCTTGTAAGTTCTTTATCTTCATGAGAGATTAGTGTTCCATCCCAATGAAATTCAAAAATAACCAGTTTACCACCAGGTTTTAATAGTCTTTTGAATTCTTGCAGTACTTTTTGAATGTCTGTGATATACATTAAAACTCTCTCTGTTCTAATGGAATCAAATGACTGATCAGGAAAAGGTTGTGAACTTGCTTCAGCAACAAAAAATTCGATAGGTAAATCAGAATTTGATATTTTGCTTTTCGCAACTTCAATCATGACGTTGCTGATGTCTGTACCTACAACTTTTCCTGTTGCACCTACACGTTTTGCTATTTCCTGCGCCTGAATACCGACACCGCAACCTACATCCAGTACCTGATCGCCTGTTTTTAGATCCATCGATTTCATTTGTTGCTCTAAACCCTCTTTAACGACTGGATGGGAAGCTACATTTTCTAAAAACTGTATTAAAATTTGATATTGGGAATTATCGACGTGTTGAAAGCCTGCAATAACAGTTTGTTTTTCCATGGTAATATGTTTTGGTGTTTTTTGTGACAGAATGAGTAATGGACAAAGTTTTTTACTGCCTTCTGTTGGCCTCAAATATATAAATTTTAAGAGAGTATTATTTATTGAAACAAAAAATCCGCAGAAAAAATTCTACGGATTATATTATTAAAGGCTTTGTTTAATTAAGCATTCTTAAACTCACTAATGAAGTGAAGCTTCACATTCGGGAATTTCTCCTGTGTCATGTGAATAGTGAAAGAAGAGTCTGCCAAGAAAACCAATTGGTTGTATTTGTCTCTTGCTAAGAATCTTTGCTTCAATCTTGCAAATTCTTTGAATTCATCTGATTTTTCATCAGCTTCTACCCAACATGCTTTGTGCATAGAAAGAGGTTCGTACGTACATTTAGCCCCATATTCGTGTTCTAAACGATATTGAATAACTTCATACTGAAGTGCACCCACGGTTCCGATGATCTTTCTGTTGTTCATTTCAAGGGTAAATAACTGAGCAACACCTTCGTCCATCAACTGATCGATTCCTTTTGCCAATTGCTTAGCCTTCAACGGATCATTATTATTAATATATCTGAAATGCTCAGGAGAGAAGCTTGGAATACCTTTGAAGCTTAGTTTTTCACCGCCTGTCAATGTATCTCCAATTCTGAAACTTCCCGTGTCGTGAAGACCTACAATATCTCCGGGGAAACTTTCATCTACCACTTCTTTTTTGTCTGCAAAGAATGCATTGGGTGAAGAGAATTTCATTTTCTTACCTTCTCTTACCAGTAAATAGTTTTCGTTTCTTTTGAATGTTCCTGAAACGATTTTAACGAAAGCCAATCGGTCTCTGTGTTTCGGATCCATATTCGCGTGAATCTTGAAAACGAATCCAGTGAAAGTGCTTTCTTCAGGTTTTACAATACGTGTATCACTTTCTTTTGGCTGTGGCATCGGAGCGATGTCAATGAAGGCATCCAATAATTCACGAACTCCAAAATTATTCAAGGCAGAACCAAAGAAAACAGGTTGTAAATCCCCTTTCATATAATCTTCACGATTAAATTCTGGGTAAACGGATTGAACTAAATCTAATTCTTCTCTTAATGTTGTTGCGGCCTTTTCACCAATTACATCATCAATTGAAGTATCATTAATATCATCAAACTTAATCGTTTCTCCAACTTTCTGTTTTTTCTCTTCTAAGAACAATTGAATGTTGTTTTCCCAGATGTTATAAATTCCCTGGAAGTCACTTCCCATACCAATCGGCAAAGAAAGCGGACAAACTGTTAATCCTAGTTTTTGTTCAACTTCATCCAACAAATCGAAAGCATCTTTACCTTCACGGTCAAGCTTATTAATGAAAACCAACATTGGGATGTTTCTCATTCTACACACCTGAACCAATTTTTCGGTCTGTTCCTCAACCCCTTTTGCAACGTCGATAACAACGATTACGGAGTCTACGGCAGTTAAAGTTCTGTACGTATCTTCTGCGAAATCTTTGTGACCCGGCGTATCCAAAATATTGATTTTGTGATCTCTGTATTCAAAAGCCAATACGGAAGTTGCCACAGAAATCCCTCTCTGTCTTTCAATTTCCATGAAGTCGGAGGTAGCTCCTTTTTTTATCTTATTGGATTTTACTGCACCTGCTTCCTGAATCGCACCTCCGAAAAGTAGTAACTTTTCCGTAAGAGTGGTCTTTCCGGCATCGGGGTGAGAGATAATCCCGAAGGTTTTTCTTTTTTCTATTTCTTTGATTAAGTCTGACATATTGTATTTTGAAGTTGCAAAAATCGTGAATTTTGTCGAATTCTGAAAATTGAATTTGTTTTAACCACAAAAGTCACTAAAGAGATTATTCTAAACACATTAGAGCAGATTAGTTTTTTGCCATAAAGAATTGAAAAACGAAAGTTCAAGATAAAAAATCTTTGATTTTTTTAAACTAATGTGTTCTTCTATACGCAAAGAAAATACTCTTAAATATACTAATGTGTTAAAAGCTTTTGTGACTTTTGTGGTTAAATTTTAAGGCACTATAATTATAAACTGGATTTTCTTTTAAGCAAATATGCTAATCCTAGTCCAATAAAAACCATCGCCGCACTAAACGGAAAAATATAGCTCATTCCATAAATATCCGCAACACCACCAATTAATGGTCCCGCAACTCCTAATGAAAGATCGATAAAAAGTCCGTATCCTGCCAATGCAGATCCCTGACTTGATGGAGAAACGCTTTTAATAGCAACAACGCCTAAAGCAGGAAAGATTAATGAAAATCCTAAACCAGTGACTCCGGCTCCGACAAGTGCCATTTGGGAGTTGGAAGCAAAAGCAATGATTAAAAGTCCGATAGTTTCCACTATAAGACAAGCAATTGCTACTTTGATTCCGCCATAATTATTGATGACGTTACTGAAAACCAATCGCCCAGCAACAAATAATCCTCCGAAAACACTTAAACATAAAGCTCCGTTATTCCAATGAAAATGGTTGTAATATAAGGTGATGAATGTCGAGATAGACGCAAAACCGATTCCTCCCAAAGCCAAACACACTCCAAAAGGCGCTACTTTTCCTAAGACTTTCCAGAAAGATTGAGTTTCCTGTGGATTAATATTCGTTTTGTTTTCTTTAGTTTTAGCAAAAAGAAATCCTAAAATTCCTAAGATAATTGAAAGAACTCCTATTCCGTAAAGGCTGAACTCATGCTCAATAGTAACTCCGAGAGAAGCTCCGATTGCTAATGCTCCATAACAGGCAACTCCATTGTAGGAAATGATTTTTGCGGTATGTTTATCACCAACAGCCATAATCGCCCAATTGATAGGGCTTGCTCCAATCATCCCTTCTGCACAACCCGTAAGTAAACGAGTAATGATTAGGAATATAAGACTGATGAAAGGTGAAAGTTTAAAATAATAAGCAATTATCAAAAAAATACCGGTTAAAGAAAAGCTGATCATGCTGAATAAAACAGCTGGTTTTGGCCCTTTTCCATCGATGATCTTTCCTGAATATGCCCTTAGAAAAAAGGTGGAAACATATTGTAAACTAATAACTAATCCGGCAACAACTAAACTAAATCCTAAACTTTTATTAATAAAAATCGGAAGAACAGACAGAGATAATCCTATAATGAAATATCCTACAAAAGTAAAACACACATAAGTAAGCAAGGATAAGTTAACATTCTCTGACCGATTTACTAAACTATCCATGTAAAAAAATTAAGGTGCAAAGATACTGCAGAAAAATTTTTTATAAAAAGATATCCAAAACTTTATGATTTATTTAAAATTAGGTAAAAAACATGCTTCTTTAAAGTGAAACAATAATAAACGCTTGATGGGTTTGTTTTCATTTTTTTATAATTCAAAAATTAATATTCGGGATTCTTTCGTAGAAAATCAATTATCTTTGTTTTTCAATTGTTAATAGTAGAATATGGAAGTTAGCAAATATCCGAAATATACATTCACATGGTTAGGTGGACTGGTTTTGTTGGGAGGATATATTTTTGGAAGTGTTATTGTTGGGCTTGTAAGTGTACTTTGGAGTGTTATCTATAAAGAAAATATTCAGAACGAAGGATGGTTTATGATGGCTGGAAATGCTGTGGTTTTTATTCCGATTATTGCCGCTTTTGATTTCTTTATTGTACGACCAACGACAAAAAAACGACTGAATTTTAACTTTTCACCAACTAATTTTTACACTTATCTTCTTATTTTTCCTTTGATGATAGGGATGATGTTTATAGGAGAATTTATTACGGCTCAGATTCCGACAACTGGACCTTTTTTTGGAGAATATTATAAATTTTTTGAACAGTTGATGAGCAAGCTTACAGATGATCCTGTTATTATGTTGATTACCGCAGTGGTGATGGCTCCCATTTTTGAAGAAATTATTTTCAGAGGGATTATTCAGAAAGGATTGATTAATAAAGGAGTTGAACCGTGGAAAGCTATCCTTTTTGCCTCTGTTGTTTTTGGGTTAGTTCATGCAAATCCATGGCAGTTTGTAGGAGCGGTTTTATTGGGATGTGTGTTGGGTTTGGTGTATTATAAGACAAAGTCACTTTTGCTTCCCATGCTTTTACATGCGTTTAATAATCTTTGTTCTTCTATTTTAATATTCTATACTAAAAATGAAAGTTTTGCGGATGCTTTTAAAGTTTCCGAATGGGTGATACTCGCAATTGGAATTGTACTTTTCTCATTATTTTACTATTTATTTATGAAAAAGTATAAAGTGCATTATTCTGAAGTATAGTTGATGTTTAGGAAAATAGGGAATTTCTTAGCTAAAGATGATGGTGATGAATTTTCATTGCATTATTCATTATCATTAAAAGATTGGATTGATTTTTTAATCCATCTTTTAATTTCATTAATTTTTTTGATAATAACCGCTGGCTTATTATATTCGGTCGATCGGAAAAGCGATTTTAAAGAATTAATTTCAGTAGGAATTGTGTTTGCTTTGGGTCTGTTTTTACTCTGTGAAGGTCTTTCTAAAGTGGTAAGAGTTAAAAAAAATATTATTAGAATTATTAAAAAAGAAAATCAACTGATTCATAGAAATACATTATTTAGCTCAAAAAAATATAAACTTTCTGATATTGAAAGATTTGTTTTTTTAGAAAAGGAACAGCATGCATTTGGAACTACAAAAAAGGTTAGTTGTATTTATAATATTATTCAACTAGAATTAAAAAATAGCAAAACACAATATTTGCTGAAAATTAATACAAATAATATAAAAAGGGTAGTGTGGAAAAGAAATGGTTCTTTACTTAATATAGAACTAGGAAGCATTACTGAAAATATAGTAAAAGAATTAAATAGAAATAAGTAGAGTTAAGTAAGAAAATTTTAGATATATGGAATTATTAGTAGCAACACACAACATACATAAGAAAGAAGAAATCCAACAGATTTTAGGAAACGAGTTTGTGGTAAAAAGTCTTACGGATTATGATATTCATGATGAAATTATAGAAGATGGAGATTCCTTCAACGCCAATGCTTTAATTAAAGCTAAATATTGTTTTGAAAGAACAGGAATTCCAAGTTTGGGTGACGACAGCGGATTGGTTGTTGAATCTTTGGACGGTAGACCCGGAATTTTTTCTGCACGTTATGCAGGAGATCATGATTTTGCTAAAAATATTGAGAAAGTCTTAAATGAAATGGAAGGTATCGAAAATAGAAAAGCTTATTTCATTACTGTTTTATGCTATTATGATGAAAATGGAGCTCAATATTTCGATGGAAGAGTGCATGGAAATCTGTTGACAGAAAATAAAGGATTTAAAGGCTTTGGATATGATCCTATTTTTGTACCGGAAGGATACGACATGACTTTCGCAGAAATGGAGCCTGAAGCAAAAAATAAAATCAGCCACAGAAAACAGGCATTAGATTTGTTCTTAGATTTCTTAAAAGTAAAAGAATAATTTTTAGGGTCTCTTGTCATTCTGACAAAGGAAGAATCTAATATTTAACGATAGGTTTTCATTTCACAGAATGACAGTATTTAAATTAAAAATCTGTTGTACATTTGTCGTCATAATACACTATTACATTGAGTACTTATTTAACCATATTAGGTTTTAATTCAGCGATACCAACGGTGAATACTTCACCTACCGCTCAGTTGTTGGAAATGGAGGAAAGAAATTTCCTGATCGACTGTGGTGAAGGAACTCAGGTTCAGCTGAGAAAAGCTAAAGCAAGATTTTCAAAAATCAATCATATATTCATTTCCCATCTTCATGGTGATCATTGTTTTGGATTACCCGGATTGATTGCGTCGTTTCGCTTGTTGGGAAGAGAAGTTCCGTTACATGTTTATGGTCCCAAAGGAATCAAAAATATGTTGGAAACCATTTTCTCCATTACAGAAACACATAGGGGATTTGAAGTGGTTTATCATGAATTGGATAAAAACGTGTCTGAAAAAATATACGAAGACAATAGAGTAGAAGTATATACGATTCCGTTAGATCATAGGATCTATTGCAATGGCTATCTTTTCAAAGAAAAACCCAAAGAACGCCATCTCAATATGAAAGAGATAGCAAAATACAGCGAGATTGAAACCTGTGATTATCACAATATAAAAGCAGGAAAAGACTTTGTATTAAGTGATGGATATGTGCTGAAAAATGAAATCTTGACGATTGAACCTGCTGCATCTGTTTCTTATGCATTTTGCAGTGATACAAGATATCTGGAAAGCGTAATTCCTATCATTAAAAATGTAACGGTATTATATCATGAGTCTACATTCTTGCATGATTTAAAAGAAATGGCAGATTATACAGGACATTCAACAGCTTTAGAGGCAGCAACCATTGCTCAAAAAGCAGATGTAGGAAAATTAATTTTAGGACATTTTTCCAATCGATACGGAGATCTGACTGTATTCACGGATGAAGCCAGAACTGTATTCGCTAATTCATTTTTACCAAAAGCTTTAGAAGCTGTGAAAATTTAATACAATGAAGTTGAGTTTTGAAGAACTGAAAAGCTTTCTTGATGAAAAAGCAGATCAGTACAACCATGTTGATTTCATTGAAAACGATCCTATTCAGATTCCGCATCGTTTTTCTTTACAGCAGGATATTGAGATTGCAGGATTTCTTGCCGCAACGATTTCTTGGGGAAACAGAAAATCGATCATTAAATCAGCTGAAAAAATGCTGGATATTATGGGCAATTCTCCTTATGATTTTGTAATGAATCATTCCGATGAAGATTTAAAAATTCTTCAGGATAAAAGTATTCACCGGACCTTTAATGGAGAAGATTTCGGATATTTTATCAAGCAGTTTCAAAGGATTTATAAAGAAAACGGAAGTCTGGAAAGCTTATTTAAAACCAATGACACAGAATTCAATTTTCAGCATGGGATTGAAAGGTTCAGAAGTAATTTTTTAGGAGCTGAAAAACATAGAAGTCATAAACATGTAAGTTCACCTTACAAAAATTCATCTGCCAAAAGAATTATTATGTTTTTAAGATGGATGGTTCGTAAAGATAAGCGTGGAGTAGACTTTGGGATTTGGGAGAATGTAGATCAGCGATTTTTATCAATTCCTTTAGATGTACATACGGGAAATATATCCAGAAAATTAGGATTGGTTGCAAGAACACAAAATGACTGGAAAACTGTAGAAGAATTAGATATTGCTATCCGAAAGTTTGATGATAAAGACCCTGCAAAATATGATTTTGCACTATTTGGATTAGGTGTGACAAAAGAGTTAATATAAAAATAGAAGAAGATGAAAAAATATAATGAAAGAGCAGAGCTTTTAGAAAAAATTGCCAACGGAATTACTTGGTGGATTGGTTCTATACCATCCCTTATTGTGCATACTTTGTTTTTTGCTATTTCATTTCTTCTTCCCATATTGCATATTGTAGAGTTTGATAAAATGCTTCTTATTCTTACTACAGTAGTTTCTTTAGAAGCGATCTATCTTGCGATTTTTATACAAATGTCGGTGAATAAGAGTCATGAAAAAATTGAGGACATTCAGGAAGATATTGAAGATATTCAGGAAGACATAGAAGAGATTAGCGAAGATATTGAGGAAATCAGTGAGGATATTGAAGAGATCAACGAAGATATTGAAGACATTCAGGAAGATATTGAAGAGATCAATGAAGACGAAGATGAAGACGATCATAGTGAAAGAGCAAAAGCAGTAATGTTGAAGAGTAATGTGAATTCAAACAAAAATGAAATCAAATCTTTGAAAGATAAAATACAAGAACTCCAGAATATGATTGATGAGCTTAAAAAAGATTAATTTTCCACCGATTTACGATAACGGTAAATAATATATTTATTAAAAAGACTAATTGTAGATTAGTCTTTTTTGTTTTGAAATGAGAACGAAATTAGAATGAGATTAAAATTTAAATAAATTGAGATATTCTTATTAATTATCTAGATTAAAGTGATTTTTTAATTATAAAAATTAGTATTTTTGAACAAACAACAACAAAATGTTAAAATATAGACTAAAAAACTACCTTTTTCTCTTAGTATTATTGTTTGTTTCGGTTTCATTATTTTCTCAGAGAAAGCCACCTAAAAATGTGGTATCTAGTGTAAATAATAAAGCGGGAGTATTTATTGATGTAAATGCAACAGGCTACGTACCGTCTACGTATACTATAGATCAACTTGTTAAAAACGTTTTAATTAGTGGAGGTTCAGGTTGTACTGTGCCCAATGTGTCTAACGTAACAGTTACTCCAGCTCAGCCTCAAACTAATAATGATAGGTTTTGGGGGTATTTCCATAGAGGGACTACAAACTTTCCATTTAAAGATGGAATTGTTTTAACTACTGGGTATGCAAGACAAACAGGAAATGTGGCATCAGCTCAAAATGCCACTGTTACTGGCGCAGGTGTAGATGATGTGGATCTTGTAACGGCAGTTCCTAAGCCTAATACTTCATATGAATATAAGGATAATGTGATGTTGGAATTTGATTTTGTTCCAAACTCCAATCAAGTAAAGTTCAATTATCTTTTTGCATCAGAAGAATATACCAGTACTTATCCTTGTGATTTTGCGGACGTATTTGCATTACTGATTAAACCTGTTTCAGGAGGACCTTATGTAAATGTTGCGATATTACCCGGCGGGGCAGGTCCTGTGAGTATGACAAATATACATCCTGCTACCCAGGCAAATGGTACGCCTTTGTCATGCGGAGCTGCGAATGAGATTTATTTCGGTGGGTATAATTCTTCTTCTAATGTAGTAACGAATTTTGAAGGAAGAACAGTTCCGTTGACGGCTATTGCAACGGTTGTTCCTGGTCAGGCTTATCATTTTAAAATGGTTTTGGCTGATTTTAGAGATACAATTTATGACTCTGCGGTATTTCTTGAAGGAGGATCTTTTGATATAGGTATTAAGCTTGTTGATGGTAATGGTGTTGCATTGCCGGCGAGTATGAATGTGTGTGATAATGCACCTCAAACTTTAGTAGCTCAGCTTTCGGGTGTTACTGGAGCTACTTATCAATGGTATAAAGATGGAGTATTAATCCCAGGTGCAACAAGTCCGACTTATGTTGCAACATCGCCAGGTGTTTATACGGTTGTAGTTACTATTCCGGGAAATACTTGCCCAGTTGAAGCAAAAATAACGATTGTAGGAGGTACAACTCCAACTGCACAAAATGCAACTTTGAAGCTTTGTACAACACCAACAGTAACCACTTTTAATTTAAATGATGCGAAGCCATTAATAAGCACAACTGTAGCTGCTGTTTTTAGATTTTACGTAAATCAGGCAGATGCAGTAGCTCAAAATGCTAACTATATTCCTGATGCAGGTTTGGCAAATTATAATGGTACAGATGGACAGGTTTTATATGTTGTAGTATCAAACGGAGGTTTTTGTAGTAAGATGGTTACTTTAACATTGAGAAAAGAAGCAACTCCTGTTGCTCAGTTAGTCGCTACAAAAACAAAAATATGTGTAGGGGAGTCTGTTACTTTAACAGCTTCTAACGGGACGACTTATCAGTGGGTAAGTGGTTTATCTGGAACAAATCCTATACAAACAGTTTCTCCAACACAGACTACAACATATTCTATATATGCAATCGGAGCACAGGGATGTAAGTCTTTACAACCAGCTACTGTTACGGTAGAAGTTGTTCCTGCTCTCACTTCAAATCTTTCTGGAGGTATGATTTGTGAAGGAGATCAGATTACGTTAGATGCTGGTGCAGGTCCGAATTATACTTATCTTTGGAGTACAGGAGCTTCAACACAAACGATTTCTGTTGCTACACCGGGAACTTATTCGGTAATAATCGATAATGGGGTTTGTACTCAAATATATAAAACGGAAGTTATCAGAGCTATAGTTCCTCAAATTATAAAAGTTGATTATAATGAAAGTGAAGTATTGGTAGTTACAGCAAGTAACCCAAGTAATGGGCCATTAGAGTATTCTATAGATAACGGAGTTACTTGGCAAAATTCTAATATATTTACAAAAATTCCTAAAAATACGGTTGTTTCTATTCGTGTAAGAGTTAAAAAAACAAGTTGTGTTGGAGTCTTAGAATATTTTACATTCATCATGAAAAACGTAATTACTCCGAATGGGGATAATGTAAATGATATGATTGACTTTAGAGGAATTAGTAAATATAATAGTTTCAAAGCAGTAATCTCTGATCGATATGGAAGAGTAGTTTATAACGCTGAAAAAGTACGTCCGTATTGGGATGGCTTATTCCAGGGTAAAAAACTTCCTACAGGTTCTTATTGGTATCAGGTAACTTTTGAAGATCCTGCAACAAAACAAATCGTTGTAAAAACAGGTTGGATTCTATTGAAAAATATTGAATAATTATAAAATAAATATTTTAAAAGAAACAGGGCTGATTTTCAGCCCTGTTTTTTTATAATAATTAGTAAATATTTACCTCATGGTAAGTGGGGTGAATCACCCATTCGGCTGTGGAATAGGTTCCGTAATGTGTCGAAAATGTTTTTCTGTCACAATTTGATCGAAATACACCTACTTTAAATGTATCAATAGCAATATTGTTGGAATCTATTGTCTGAAATTGAAATTGTTCCCAATCAGTATTATTAGCTATATATCCATTCGATGCTAAAACTGGGTCATTATAACTGATAATATTAGGACCATTTAATAAATACTGAGTTATAGGAGGATTAGATAAGTTTGTATTTTCATATTTATTATAAGTTACAGAGCTGTTTGGCATTATTATGAAATCAGCAGGTATAAAAATATAATAATCATTACAATTGTTTGTTGAGTAGATATTAATTCTACCAACTACTGAATAATTTGTATTATTATTAATAACAAGTGGTTTAATTTGGGAATAAAAAAATGAAGAAATAAATAATATTAGGAAAGATAGTGGATAATAGTTTTTCATGGATAATTTAATTATTTTTTGTTAAAAGAAAAATGATAAAAATAAAAATAATTAAATAAAATCAGAAAAAGTGTTATTTTTGTTTAAAAGATTGTAAAATGTTAAATACGAGGACAAGAAGTCTATTTTTTACTTTGTTTTTAGTGCTTATAAGTAATAATTCTATGTTTTCTCAAAAAAAAGGGAGAGCGGGAAGTACTACTATGCCTACTTTACAAAGTATGAAAACAGGAGCTTTTATTGATGTAAATACAAGCGCTTACCCTGAATCAAGCTACGATATTGCCCAATTAATTAAAGACGTGCTAATAAAAGGAGGGACAGCTTGTACTTCTGCCAATATAACGAATGTTACTGTCTCTCCAAACTTATCTGCTTCTAATCAAAACAGGACTTGGGGATATTTCAATAAAGGAACGACTGCTTTTCCTTTTACGAAAGGAATTGTTTTATCTTCGGGATATGCAAGGAATGCTGGGAATTCTTATATTGCGAGTACTTTAAGTAATACGTATTCTACAACAGGTGATACCGATTTGTCTACTGCTTTGGGAGTTGCTAATAATTATAATGATGCTACCTATATAGAATTTGACTTCGTACCCACTTCGAATGAAGTTACATTCAGATATATTTTCGCTTCTGAAGAATATGCTGAAGATTATCCGTGTAATTTTACCGATGGATTTGCTTTATTACTTAAACCTAATATCCCAGGATCTACTTATACTAATATGGCAGTTTTACCGGGAGGGGCAGGTCCAGTAAGTGTGAAAAATATTCGTCCTGCTAATCAATTTAATGGTTCCCCTCTTAGTTGTGGACCTTTGAATGCAGCTTATTTTGCAGGTTATAACACTGCAGGAATAGAAACTAACTTTAACGGAAGAACAATTCCTTTAACAGCGAAAGCAACTGTAACTGTAGGGCAATCATATCATTTTAAAATGGTTTTAGCCGATTGGGATGATGGGTCTTATGATTCCTCTGTATATTTGGAAGCTGGATCATTTGATATAGGAGTCCAAATCCTGGATCCTACAGGTGTTCAGTTGCCTGCTTCTATTAATGTGTGTGACAATCAACCACAGACTTTTAATGCTTCTGTTCAGAATTCGAATGCAACTTATCAATGGTATTTAAATAATGGGTCTATTCCGGGGGCTACTTCAAGCTCTTATACAGCGACATTACCCGGAGTATACAAAGTAGAAGTATTGGTTCCTGGAAATACATGTCCAGGAACAGCAACTATTACAATTGTAGGGGGAACTTCACCTACGGTTCAGAATGCTACTTTAACGGCTTGCTATGCTGCCGGAAATATAACGTATGATTTGACATCAGCTCAGCCTTCAATCAGTACAACTGCAGGAGCTACTTTTTCATACTATTTGAATCAGGCAGATGCTAATGCTGGAAATGGAAATACGATAGCTGCTCCTACTACATTTTCAAGTGCTGGTGGACAAACAATATATGTATTGGTTAAAAATGGTTTCTGTTCTAAAGTTGCTCAGCTACAATTGGTGAAAGCTGCACAGATGATAGCTTCGATTGCAGCTCCTTCCACATTGACGTGTACTACGCCTCAGATTACACTGAATGGTTCAGCTTCAACTTATCCTACCGGATCTACATTTGCATGGACGACTACAGGAGGAACTATCGTTTCCGGAGCTAATACCTTATCTCCGGTTGTGAGTGCGGCAGGAGTTTATACATTGACGATTTCTAATACATTTGCTCCGGATAATGTGACGTGTACTGCTGTTGCTAATGTTACGGTAACAGGAAATAGTGCTCCACCTACAACAACATTAACGGCTTCAAAAGTATTAATTTGTTCAGGTGAAAGCGTGACGTTAACAGCAGGTGGAGGAGCAACTTATACTTGGACAGGTTTAACAGGAACAGGAAATACTCAAATTGTATCACCCACAACGACAACTACCTATACAGTAAATGCAATTGGTGCAAATGGATGTGCTTCACAAACCCCGGCTACAATTACTATTGAAGTTTCTCAGCCGATAACGGTACAAAATGCAACACTAGTTAAATGTTATGAACCGGGTAATATAAATTATGATTTAACTTCAGCTCAAACTCAAATAACATCTACAGTAACAGGAGTTACTTTTGCTTATTATGTAAATCAGGCTGATGCAATTGCTGGAAATGCCAGTACAATTCCGGTTCCTACTGCTTTTCCAAGTGCAGGAAATCAAACAGTATACGTACTGGTAAAAAATGGAGGGTGTAGTTATGTCGTTAACTTATTATTATTAAAAACTGCAGTGACTACTTTAACAATAGCAGCACCTCAAAATATAACGTGTACTGTATCTCAAATTACCTTAAATGCTTCGTCATCGGTTATTCCTACCGGATCTATTATTGCATGGACGACTACGGGAGGAAATATTGTTTCTGGTGCAAATACTTTAACACCGGTTGTAAACGCTGGTGGAACATATACATTAACGGTTTCAAATACATCGCAGCCTGGAAATTTAGCTTGTACTTATACAGCAAACGTAACTGTAGTACAGGATAAAGTTGCTCCTGTTGCAGCTCTGACATCTTCTGTGGCTCAGATTTGTGTTGGGGAATCAGTTACACTTACCGCTTCTGGTGGGGCAACATATAACTGGGGGAATGGTCTTACAGGAAATGGCAGTACACAAACTGTTTCACCTGCAGTAACAACAACGTATACAGTATTCGCTGTGGGAGCAAATGGTTGTATTTCTCCAAATCAGGCGTCTGTTACAGTAGTGGTGGGGCCTCCAACAGCAGGGGTTTCAGGTTCTAAATCAAAAATATGTGCTGGAGAGCCAGTTACTCTATTAGCGACAGGAGGTGTAACTTACAGTTGGGTGGGCTTAACCGGAAATGGAAATACTCAGGTTGTTACTCCTACGACAACGACAACTTATTCAGTATATGCATTAGGAGGAAACGGATGTTCTTCAGTCAATCCGGCAACAATAACGATAGAGGTTGTTCCGGCAATTGTTTCTACTCTTGAAAATGTATATGCTTGTGCAGGAGATTCTGGTATTTTAGATGCAGGAGCTGGTCCAAACTATACGTACATTTGGAATACTGGAGCAACCAGTCAGACAATAATGGTGAATACACCGGGTACATATAGTGTGGAAATTAATAACGGTACATGTACAAAGATTTTCACTGCTCAGCTAATCAATCCTGACTTGCCTAAATTTACGAATGTTGTATATGAGAAAGAAACATTGACTCTATCTGTAACGAATCCTGTAGGTGGGGTATTGGAATATTCTATTGATGGAGGGGTAACTTGGCAGACTTCAAATGTGTTTTACAATGTTCTAAAAAATACAAATTACAATTTGAGAGTAAGAATAAAAGATGCAAAATGTAGTACGCCTTTAGAGTTCTTTACATTTGTTGTGAATAACGCGATTACTCCAAATCAAGATGGAATAAATGATGGAATTGATTTCACAGGTATAAGCGGTTATAATAATTTTGCAGCATCTATATTTGATAGATATGGAGCAGAAGTATTTAAAGCAGGTAAATCCAATACAATCTGGAATGGCAATATAAAAAGTATGAACGTTCCTACTGGTACATATTGGTACAGAGTACAGTGGGAAAATCCGGCGAGTAAGAAACTCGAACAAAGAAGTGGCTGGATTTTACTTAAAAATAGAAATTAAAATTATCAGAAATATTCTCCAATTATTTGGAGAATATTTTTTTTGTATAAATATTAATAAAAAGGTGTCAGATATTTAAAAATAAATTAAATTTGTTTAAACAAATATTATTATGAGGAGATATCTATTAGCTTTTTCTTTTCTTTTATCGACTAATTTTTTATTTTCACAAACCAATCAGACTCGAAAGGTTCCGAAACCTAATAGCGGATTGGCAAAGAAACAAGGGGCTTTTATTGATGTAAACGTACCAACATATGCCCCATCAAGTTTTAATATCACGCAATTGGTTAAAGATGTTTTAATATCTTCAGGAACTAATTCTTGTGTTACACCCCAGGTTTCAAATGTTCAAGTAACTCCAAATTTACCAGCAACTAACGAAGATAGAGCATGGGGGTATTTCCATAGAGGTACAACTAGTTTCCCTTTTAAAGACGGGATAGTATTGGTTACGGGTAAAGCAAAACGTACGGGAAATGATTATGTAGATGTAACTAGTTCTTTAAGTGATATAGTAGGAACAGCAAGTGATCCTGATTTGGTAGCAGCTACAAACCCAAGTAGTACTTTAAAAGATGCTGTGGTTTTGGAATTCGATTTTGTTCCCACCTCTTCACAAGTGAAGTTTAATTATTTATTTGCTTCCGAGGAATATACCGGTGGTTTTCCATGTAATTTTTCAGATGCATTTGCGTTATTACTTAGACCAGTTTCAGGAGGTCCTTATCAAAATATGGCAGTTCTTCCGGGAAGTGCGGGTCCAGTAAGTGTTACAAATATTCGTCCTGCAGTTCAGTTTAATGGAAGTCCATTAACTTGTGGTGCAATTAATGCTACGTATTTTGCGGGGTACAATACAACAAATATTGAAACAAATTTTAATGGTAGAACAATACCTTTAACGGCAACTGCAACAGTAGTTGCTGGACAGGCTTATCACTTTAAAATGGTTATTGCTGATGCAACTGATACCGCGTATGACTCAGCCGTATTCTTAGAAGGAGGATCATTTAATATTGGAGTAGAACTATTAGATCCTAGTGGGGCTACATTACCTGAAGAAATTAATGTTTGTGATAATGCTCCTCAAGTTATTACAGCTTCTGTAAGTGATCCAAATGTTAACTATAAATGGTATTATAATAATGGTACAACGACTACTGTAGTACCGGGTGCTACTACAAATTCTATTACGGCTGTTCAGCCTGGAACATATACGGTTGAAGTAAGTTATCCGGGAAGCCCTTGTCCGGGAACGGCATCGATTGTTATTAATGGAGGGACAACACCTACTGCACAAGATGCTACTTTGCTTCACTGTGCAACTCCTGATGTTCCTGATTTTGATTTAAATTTCTCAAAACCATTAATTAGTACTACACCGGGAGCGGTATTCCGTTTCTATGTAAACCAGACGGATGCAATAGCACAAAATAATAGTTATATCCAAGATCCATATCATTATAATGGTACAAACGGACAGATTATATATGTTGTCGTGTCAAATGGTGGGTTCTGTAGTAAGATGGTTGAATTAACGCTTGCAAAAGAAACGACGCCTACAGTTACTTTAATGTCTTCTAAATTGAAAGTTTGTCCGGGAGATTCGGTTGATTTAACAGCAACTGGAGGAACTACTTACCAATGGAGTAATTTTTCAGGTACAGGTGCTACTCAGACGGTAATAATAGATCATACAACGACATTCCAAGTATATGCAGTTGGGGCTAAAGGTTGCGTTTCTACAAAACCGGCAACAGTTACTGTAGAAGTTGTTCCTGAAATTGTTACAGCTTTGAAAGATGTTGAAATGTGTATAGGAGACAGAGTGACTTTAGATGCAGGAACAGGTCCTAATTATAAATATTTATGGAGTACTGGAGAATCTACCCAAACAATAAGTGTTAATCAATTAGGGATTTATTCAGTGGTTATTGACAATGGATACTGTAAGAGAACTTTCTCTGTAAAAGTATTAGCAGCTGCTTCTCCTTTTGTTTCAGGGCTTGATTATAGCAATAATACCTTGACTGTAACCGCAAATAACCCTTCAATTAATAATATCCCAACGACTTTGGAATATTCTATTGATGGAATTAATTGGCAGGATTCAAATGTATTCAGTGGATTGACGGATAATGCAAATTACACAGTGTATGTAAGAACAAAAGGAAGAAGTTGTGAAAACTCAGTAGACTTCTTTACCCTACATATTAATAATATCATTACTCCAAATGAGGATGGAATTAATGATGTTTTAGATCTTACATCTCTAGGAGATTTTGATAACTTCACAGGTTCTGTATATGACAGATATGGCGTTGAGATCTTTAGATTTACAAAACAAAACCCAATCTGGAATGGTACTGTAGGAGGAAAAAGATTGCCGACTTCAACGTACTGGTACAAATTTAACTTCCAATATCCAAAATCAAAAGTTCAAATGAACAGTTCAGGATGGATCATGTTGAAAAATAGAGAGTAATATCTCTTAAGATAATGAAAAAAGCCTTTCAGATTATTGAAAGGCTTTTTTTATTGTTAAATCTTAAATAAAGCTTCTAACTTTATGAATTGAGAATTATTGATTCTCTTTCCAGAGTTGAGTGAAGGAAATAAAATCGGAAACGCTTAATTCTTCAGCTCTTTTATCCATAAATACATGTGTTTTTAAAGCTTCCGGAATATTCAGAATTTTCAGTGCGTTTGAAAGTTTTTTTCTTCTTTGATTAAATCCTGCTTTTACAATCTGTTTGAAAAGAATTTCATTTCCTGCTAAACCTTCTTTTGGGTTTCTTGTTAATCTGATCACTCCGGATTTTACTTTTGGAGGAGGATTAAATACATTTTCATGCACCGTAAACAAATACGAAGTATCATAATAAGCCTGAACCAAAACAGACAAAATTCCGTAATCTTTTGTTCTCGGAACTGCTGCAGTTCTCTCAGCAACTTCCTTTTGGAACATTCCTACCATTTCAGGAATCAGTTCATAATGCTCTATGATTTGAAATAAAATCTGGGAAGAAATATTATAAGGAAAATTTCCTATAATAGCAATCTGTTCTCCGTTGGTAAATTGAAAATCCTGCTTCAGAAAATCTCCTACAAAAGTTTCTTCAGTTATTTTAGAATAGTTGTTTTTTAGGTATTCTATAGACTCCTTATCAATTTCTGCAAGGTAAGTATCCTGATCTTTTTCCAAAAGATATTTGGTAAGAACTCCCATTCCGGGACCTACTTCCATTACTTTATTATAGTTCTCAAAACTAAGACCTTCTACGATTTTTCTTGCGATGTTTTCATCCGTCAAAAAGTGCTGACCAAGATGCTTTTTTGCTTTTACACTCAATGTTTTTTATGATTTTATTAACAGTGATTTTCTCTTTTTCGTTCCCAAATTTCGGAAGTTTTTTTCTATTTTAGCCAAAAAATTTAATATTAATGGCTAAATCTGTAGATGAGTTTAATAAGAAAAGGCTTAGGTCTAGCAATATTACAGTAGTAATAAGTATTGCATTAGTGTTATTTTTGTTAGGATTAATGGGGCTTATTTTAATTAATGCTCAAAAGTATTCTGACTATATCAAAGAACAGCTTGTAGTAAATGCTTACTTTGATGAAAACTATGATGCGAAAGACTCTCTTAAAATTGCAAAACTAGAAGAAGAAACTTTTAAAAAGGTGCAGATTTTAGCTCCTGTAAAAAGAGCTACCTATATTTCCAGAGAAAAAGCAGCTCAGGAAGCTAAAAAAAGTATGGGGATTGATAGCGATGCATTATTTGAAGAAAACATTTTCCCATCGTCTATAGAAGTTGCCTTAAAACCTGAATATGTAGACCCTACGAAAATAGATGAAGCAATTAAAATTATAAGTTCAGTTCCTGGGATTGTAGATGTTAAAAATGACAGCAGTCTTATGGTAGACGTATACAACAACCTTAACAGAATACTAAAATGGATCTTAGGTTTTTCTCTTTTATTCTTAGTATTGGCAGTCGTTTTAATTAATAATTCAATTCGTTTGAAGATCTTCTCAAAAAGATTTATCATTAAAACCATGCAGCTGGTAGGAGCAAAAAGAAGATTTATTTTGAAACCTTTTATTGTAGAAGCGGTTATTTTGGGAGCTATTGGTTCCGTAATAGGGCTTTTAGCATTATTTGGAGTTTGGTACTATTTCACAAGTCAAATCGGTTCTGCATTCGTACAAGATAATCAACAGTATTTCTGGCTGGTTTTATTAGTATTGGGAGTAGGTATTTTTATTACCGTATTAAGTACAGTAATTGCTACTTGGAGATTCCTGAAAACGAATGTTGATGATTTATATTATTCATAAAAATGAGCAATAAAACAAACAAATTTTCCGCGGCGGACTACGGAAAAGAAACAGAAGTTTCCAAAGAAAATACTTTTTACTTCGGAAAAGAAAACTTTAAATGGATGTTAATAGGATTAGCATTTATTGTAGGTGGATTTCTTCTAATGATGGGTCCGGATGCGAATACAGTAGGCGGAGAATATAATCCGGATTCTTGGAATGATGGTATTTTTTCTATCCGTAGAATCAGAATTGCACCGCTATTTGTAGTCATTGGTTTTGCCATTGAGGTATATGCCATTTTGAAAAAAAAATAAGAAAATAAATTTTTATTCAGAGATTAAGGAATTCAGAGATTTAAACATTATGTTCTAAATTTCTGAATTTCTTAATCTTTTAATTTTACATAAATTATGGATTTAATCAATGCAATTATTATTGCAATTATAGAAGGATTAACAGAATATCTTCCTATTTCTTCAACAGCTCATATGGGTTTCACGGCAAACTTGATGGGATTACCTGAAGATGAATTTTTAAAAATGTTTCAGGTATCGATTCAGTTTGGAGCTATTTTATCCGTCGTGGTTGCTTATTGGAAAAAATTCTTTGATTTAAACAATCTGAAATTTTATTATAAACTGGCTTTTGCGGTTGTTCCTGCTTTAGTTTTAGGGTATTTATTTGATGATAAAATTGAAGCGGTTTTAGGAAATCAAATCGCTATCTCATCAGTGTTAGTTTTAGGTGGAGTCGTTTTGCTATTTGCAGATAAATGGTTTAAAAATCCTAAAATTGATGATGAAAAAGGAATTACAGTTAGAAATGCGATTACCATTGGTTTTTGGCAGTGCTTAGCAATGATGCCAGGAACAAGTAGAAGTGCGGCCTCAATTATTGGTGGGATGGCACAAGGATTAACAAGAAAAGCTGCCGCAGAATTTTCATTCTTTTTAGCAGTTCCTACGATGTTGGCAGTTACGGTGTATTCGGTGTTTGTAAAAACATGGGGGAAAGAAACTGCAACTCCGCAAAAAGGTTATGAAATGATCATGGCTTCACAGGATCACATTACCATTTTTATTGTTGGAAATGTAGTAGCGTTTATAGTAGCGTTAATTGCCATAAAAGCATTCATCGGAGTGTTGAATAAATACGGTTTCAAACCTTGGGGATGGTATCGTATTTTCGTTGGGGTAGCTTTGCTTATTTATTTTTATTTCTTTAAATAGTAGCGGCTAAAATTACTCATTACCAATTTTCATTACTCATAAAATAATGACTGCAGAAGATCTACAATCAGGACACATATTTTTATTAGACAAACCTTTGGATTGGACCTCTTTTCAGGCTGTCAATAAAATGAAATATAAACTCAAAAGAGAGTTTAATCTTCCCAAAAAATTCAAAATAGGCCATGCTGGAACTTTAGATCCGAGAGCTACAGGACTTTTAATTGTTTGTTGTGGGAAATTCACGAAAAAAATTCCTGAAATACAAGATGCTCCGAAAGAATATTGGACAGAAATAAAAATCGGGGTACAAACAGAATCTTACGATACCGAAAAACCAGAAATTCTTCATCAGGACTTTTCACATATTACAGAAGAGCAGATTACAACTGCTTTAGGAAAATTTTTAGGAGAAATTGAACAGAAACCACCGGTGTTTTCAGCGATAAAAATTGATGGACAAAGAGCTTACAATCTAGCGAGAGCAGGAGAGGAGGTAGAAATGAAGTCAAGGAAAACAACGATCCTTTATATTGAAGATATTAAAATAGACCTTCCTCTAGTAAGCTTTACAGTAGGCTGTTCAAAAGGAACATATATAAGAAGTCTTGCTCACGATATTGGTCAGGAACTAGGAGTAGGAGCGTACTTAACACAATTGAGAAGAACAAAAATCGGAGACTATAAAATTGAAGATGCTACATCAGATTTCTTAGAAAACGATTTTAGATTTAATAATTCATGATGAAAAAATTACTTTTATTAGCCGCTTTATGTGGTTATTTATTATCCTTTTCACAAAATACGGAGACAAAAAAACAGAAAATGGATTTTTATTTTAATCCTTCTGTGAATTTAGGATACAATATATTTAAAGAAAAAGAAGTTCCCAACAACACCCAATATATAGTTCCAAAAACGCCTAATAAAATCAGCTACGGAATTACTGCAATTGGTGGATATAATTTTCTTCCTAACTTTGCATTAGGAGCGGGTTTTAAATATAGCTTTATACAAGACAATTATCATTTGTTGTATGTCATGGTGCAGCCGAAAATTATTTTTAATCCGGGAGACCGTCCGTTTTATATCGATCTTAATTACGGAAAACAGATCAATAATGCAGTGGTTTCAGATTCTGAATTCTGGGGAGTACGATTAGGAATGCAGGTTTCTTATTCAAAAAGACTGAGCCAGGAAGGAGGAATTGTTTTAGAAGGATATAAATTGGGAAATACCAATAAGAATCCGTTTATTATCGGATTAAGCTATGGAATTACCATTTTTAGCAACAAAAATTATACAGGTTACGGAGAAGATTAATGGAAAAAACACGTATCAATAAATATTTATCAGAAGTCGGATACTGCTCTAGAAGAGCGGCAGATAAACTTTTGGAAGAAGGGAGAATTACAATAAACGGTAAAGTTCCTGAAATGGGAACAAAAGTTTCTGATGAAGATGTTATTGAGGTTGACGGGAAACCTATCCGTGAACCAGAAGAAAAGCATGTTTACATTGCCTTCAACAAACCTGTAGGAATCGTTTGTACAACAGACAGCAAACGTGAAAAGAATAATATCATCGACTATATTAATCATCCTAAAAGAATTTTCCCAATCGGTAGGTTAGATAAACCAAGTGAAGGATTGATACTTTTGACGAGCGATGGTGATATTGTAAATAAAATTCTTAGATCAAGAAACAATCACGGAAAAGAATACATTGTAAGAGTTGATAAACCCATCAATCCAAGATTTCTTGAAAAAATGCGAAACGGAATTCCGATTTTAGACACTGTCACAAAAAAATGTGAAGTAGAAAAAATCGACGATATGAATTTCCGAATCGTTTTGACACAAGGTTTAAACCGACAAATTCGTAGAATGTGCGAATATTTGGGCTACGAAGTTAAGAAACTGAAACGTATCCGTGTTTTAAATATAAAACTAGATTTACCCATCGGAAAATGGAGAGATTTAACCGATGAAGAATTGGCTACTTTGAATAAATTAGTGGAAGGTTCGAGCAAAACTTTTGATTAATATATTTTTAGTTTAAAAATATATTGAGATATTTCGGCAAGCTCGGCATGACATTTTCCTAATACTAACTGTTTTTATTAGCAGTCATTTTTTTAGTGATGTCATGCTGAGCCTGTCGAAGCATCTTTACATACTCATCATCACTTCACATACAATCTCATCCTTGTTTCATATTCAGGTTTCAGCTTCAAATATTTCCATATTTTTCTGTCATCAGGATTAGTGATTCTGTAAAAAATAATTCTGTCTGCAGAATATTTAAAATAAGGATGGTTTTTGAGCCATTCTTCAGGAGCGTCTGTTAATGTATATTTGGGTACATTTGAAGTATTTAGTTGGGCAACAGCGAGTAATTTTTGCATTAATTCTACATCAATATTATAAGTGGTCAGAATTTGTTCTTTATTCACAAATCCACCCAATTTTTTTCTAAAACCTATCATCGAGCCCGCAGCTTTTTCATCAAAGCCAAATTCTATAAGCTGTTTGAAGGTGATCGAATTTAGATCTACTTTAGAGAAATCAGTTTTTTCCTGCTGTATAATCTTGGATTTCTGATTTTCATTAGTATTTGAAGCTGGACTTAATTTGATAAAAGGTTTCATCTCTTCAAATTTTTCAGCAGAAATAACGAAACACTTTTGAATTTCTTCTAAACTTTTAAAACTTCCTCTTAGATTACGGTCTCGATAATTAATAATAGTTTGTGCTTGCTTATCAGAAAAGCCAAAAGATTTCCAGCCTTCAAGATCTAATGTATTAGGATCAAAAGCATGATATTGAATTTTAATTTTCTCAGATTTAAATCCTTGAGTATTTTGATTAAAATTTGGAGGAGTTTTTTCTGGAAGAGTTAAATAAGGACTGATCTTTTGGAAATTTTCCTCACTAATAATAAAACACTCCCTGAATTTTTCTTTACTGATAAAACTACCTCCTAAATACGTTTTATACTTTAAAATAGCTTCGGCTTGTCTTTGGCTAAATCCCATTTTTATCCAGTCATCAACAGAATAATGATCCGGATTGAATTTTTTGGTAACTGTGATTACTCTTTTTTCAAATTTTTTGAAGTTGTCAGATTTAGCTTCCGTATTATTGTCGGGTAACAAGATAAAAGAATCTAGTTCAGTGAATTTTTCTGCAGAAACGGCAAAACATTTCTTGAATTGTTCCTTAGAAATAAATCTTCCGCCGACTATGTTTTTGTATTTCAGAATCGTTGCGGTTTGTTTTTCAGAAAAACCTAAATGTTGCCATTGTTTTTCGTTCAAATCATTGGGATCAAAGTCTGTTAACTTCAGAGTTGCTGTGTTCTCAGAAATGAATGTAACTTCGGGAAAATTTTCGTTTCCTGCTTTAGAATAATTCTGAAACACAAGGAGAACGAGCAGGAAAATGCCTAGTCCTGCTATTTTTGTGTAATAGCTTTTTTTCATCATAAAGTAAATTTAATAAGAAAGCCTATTAAATCTAATTATGTTTGAAATAAATCGAATTTATGTATGAAGGATTTCAGAAAATCAAACGCCTTCAACGTCCCTTTCTGCTAAAGAATCTTTAAGTTTTAAAAGTTCTGCTTTTACGAATTCCAGATGGTCAATTAGAGTGACGGTTTCTGAAATTTTACTGTTGGTAGTCAAGGCAACACGAGCTCCGTCCAATGTGTAGCCTTTCTCTTTTACCAAGTGATAAATCATCTGAAGGTTGTTGATATCTTCCGGTGTGAAATATCGATTCCCTTTTTTGTTTTTTTTAGGTTTTATAATGGGGAATTCCTGTTCCCAATAACGTATTAATGAAGTGTTTACATCAAATGCTTTTGCAACTTCTCCTATTGAATAATACAGTTTATCGGGTAAATTTATCTTCATTTTTAGAATCCTAATCTTCAAAGATAAAAATTTTTAAAAAACGTAACAAATATATAATGTATGTTTATGTTTTCTGCATTTGATAAAACTAAAAGTCGTGATGAATTTCTAAGGAAAATCCTTTTGTTTTCATTAATTTTGGTTAAAATAAAAATTACATTGGATTCTATTTCCGTGCTTCATATCGATCTGTTTCAGTCTGGGAAAAGTGCCTCTGATTTTTATTTCAGTACGTTACAGAATCATCTCATTGTAGGGCATCGTCATCTTGAAAAAGCCCATCGTCATGATTTCTACGCTACGATTTTGTTCACCAAAGGAACAGGGATTCATGAGATTGATTTTCAGAGGTACGAAATTTCCGCAGGAAGTTTATTTTTTATGTCTCCGGGGCAAATTCACAGTTGGGAACTTTCGGACGATATTGAAGGTTATCTTTTCTTTTGCTTACCGGATTTTTACGAAATGCATTACGTACATCAAAAATTAAGAAGTTTTCCATTTTTCGGATCTGTCAATTTTCCACGAAAATTACAACTTAACGAAACTGAATTAAAAGAAAATCTAAGTTTGTTTCTTGAGTTGGAAAAAGAATATCACAGTCAGGATATGATGAAAAATGGATATATGCTTTCACTGATGTCACAGATTTTTATTAAATCAACCAGACAGTTTTCCAGAGATTTCGATCATTTGGTTTCATCGGCAAGTCTTTCTTATTTTAAACATTACCAAGATTTTGAAAATTGGGTTGAGCAGTATTTCAGTAAAGAAAAATCAATTGCTTTTTATGCTTCATTAATGGATATTTCTTCTAAACATTTAAATCGTATCACTCAAACGGTAGTACAAAAAACGGCAACAGATGTGATTACCGAAAGAACGATCTTGGAGGCAAAGAGAATGCTGATGTATCTGGATGAAAGTCTGGTGGAAATTGCTTTCAGATTAGGATACGAAGAATATTCATATTTTGTGAGAGTATTCCGAAAGACTTCCGGAATGACTCCCACGCAATTTATTAAAAAATACAAGGTTTAAAAATTATAAGAGAAGTTTGAACGGCCCTTCAAATATGGTTTCAAAAGAATCTACCATTTCTCCTTTTTCATCAAACACTCCAATGGTCATATTTTGTTTTGAAAATTTAATGTCTTTTTCAGGAAAACTAATATTGATGTTTCCCTTTAAAATCTGATCTCCTTTTAAAATAATTGTATTTGTTCCGAAGAAATCGATCTCTGCATTTTTAGGAGTAATTACTTTAATTGTTAAGACCTTTCTTTCATTGGTCTTATTTAATAAAGTATAAATAAAAGAATTGGTGATTTTCCCATTTTTCACAAAGAAGGTAGATCCTGCAGGTTTGATGAATTTTGCTTCCATGGTACCTCTGTCGTACAACAGAAAACCTAGAAATCCAATTAACAAACAAAGAAATACAGCTGTAGCTTTCATTCTTGAAGTAAACTTAAATTTCTCCTGATTTTCAATTTCTGCTTCTGTGGCGTAACGGATCAAACCTTTCGGAAGTCCTACTTTTTCCATAACTTCATCACATGCGTCGATACATGCGGTACAATTTACACATTCTAATTGCTGTCCGTTTCGGATATCAATTCCTGTTGGGCAAACAACTACACATTGATGACAATCAATACAATCTCCTTTTCCTACCACTTTTCTGTCTTCATTATTTCTCCATTTTGAACGGTTTTCTCCTCTTTTAAAATCATAATACACATTAATGGTTTGTTTGTCAATTAAAACTCCCTGAAGTCTTCCATACGGACAAACGAGTGTGCAAACCTGTTCACGAAGCCATGCAAAAGTAAAGTAGAAAGCTACGGCAAAACCAATCATGCCTAAGAATTTTAAAGAATGATCTACAGGGCCTTCTGTAATTATTTTAAAAACCTCTTCATAGCCTACAATATACATAAACATGAAGTTGGTAATAATTACCGATGTTAAAGCAAAAACAGACCATTTTGTGATTCTTTTTCTGATTTTTTCTGCATCCCATTCCTGTCGGTCGAGTTTCATTTGTTTGTTTCGGTCACCTTCAATCCAGTATTCGATTTTTCTGAAAACACTTTCCATAAAAATAGTCTGCGGACAGAGCCATCCGCAAAAGATTCTTCCGAAAACAACGGTGAAAAGCATAACGAAAATCACGGAAGTTACTGCGCCTAGAGCAAGAATAAAAAAATCTTGAAGATAAAAAGGCTGTCCGAAAATGAAAAACTTTCTGTCGATGACATTCAACAAAAAAACAGGATTGCTATTGATCTTAATAAATGGTAACCCGAAGAACAAAGCCAGTAATAAGTAACTTGTGTAATTTCTGTAATTGGTATATTTTCCTTTAGGTTTTCTCGGAAACACCCATTTTCTCTTTCCGGATTGATCCATGGTTCCCACAGAATTTCTGAAGTCTTCATAATCTATTTCTGTTTGCTGGAAGTTGTCGGATTGTATATTCATCGTATTGAAAGTTGTATTATATGCTGTGCAGAATGTTATTTTGTTTGAGTAAATACTCATTTTGTAAATTTTACAATTGAAATTTTTAGTTGATTCTGCTCTTGCAAATCTCTCAAATAAATAGTTTTACTACTAATATTATCTTCTTCTTAAATAGTATTATTCGGACATTTTTAAATATTGTGTTTAATGCTTCAAATTGAAAAAATAATCTTTGAATCCGATGATACATGTTGTAAATTGTGCCTATCAAAAAATTATGTGTAGAATGAAAAAAATATTGAAAACCGGCTGGGTTGGTTTGGTTTTAGTATTACTTAGTTGTAAATCAGTAAATAATAACAAAATGTTTTATGATGGTGTGAAGCCCGAAAAAGTTTCTGATCAGTTCAGCTTTACGGAAGGTCCGTCTGCGGATAAAAATGGTAATGTATATTTTACCGATCAGCCTAATGATAAAATTTATTACTGGGATTGGAAAACGAATAAAATTGTTGAGTTTTTAGATAAAACAGGAAGAGCAAACGGAACGTATTTCGATAAAGATGATAATTTAATCACATGTTCGGATGATCAGGGAGAGATTTGGAAAATTTCAAAAGATAAAAAGGTAGAAGTTTTATCAAAAGGTTTTGAAGGAAAAAGACTGAATGGACCAAACGATTTGTGGATAGATTCTTTTGGAGGAATGTATTTCACAGATCCTTTGTATGAGCGAGATTATTGGGTGAATTTTAAACAGGAAATTCCTCAGAAAAATTTGTATTACAGAAATAAAGAAGGTAAAATTTCAAAATTGGAAACATTTACTCAGCCGAATGGAATTATAGGAAGCGAAAAATTTAAAAAATTATACGTTTCAGATATTGATGCGGGAAAAACCTATGTATATGATATTCTTGGAGAAGGAAAGCTTTCTGAAAAGAAACTTTTCTGTGAAATGGGTTCAGACGGAATGACGCTGGATAAATTTGGTAATCTTTATTTAACAGGAAATGGAGTTTCTGTTTTCAACAGAGAAGGAAAGAAAATCTATCAAATCCCGATTCCTGAAAAATGGACTTCCAATGTAACTTTCGGAGGGGAAAATAATAATGTTCTGTTTATCACAGCTTCGGAAGCAGTATATGTTTTGCCTACAAAAGTAAAAGGAGTAAAATAATTTAAGGTTGAGATTAAGGCTAAAAAAACTTAGCCTTAATCTCAACTTTAACCTTAATTAATAAGCAATTTCCATTTTCACTTTCTTACCTTTCAGTTTTTCATTGCTTAGTTTTTTCAATAGTGTATTTACTTTATTTCTTGAAACAGCAACATAAGAAGTAGTATCTTTTACTTCGATCAAGCCTACATCTTCTTTTTGAAGTTCACCTTTTTTAAGTAAGTATCCAACGATATCTACTTTATTTACTTTATCTTTTTTTCCTGCACTGATGTAAATCGTTTGAAAAGGCGTTTTCTCAGGAACTTTATTGAACCCGAGAACACTTTCTTCCGGAACATCATTTTTAATGAAAGGGAAATTATCTTCCTCCTTCATAATTAAATAAGCAAAACCTTTTGCATTCATTCTCGCGGTACGACCGTTTCTGTGGATAAAGGCATCTTCTTTTGGAGGCAATTGATAATGTACAATTGATTCAACTTCAGGTACATCCAATCCTCTTGCAGCCAAATCGGTTGTAATTAAAATTCTTGCAGAATCATTTCTGAATTTCAGTAAAGCACGTTCCCTTTCGTCTTGTTCCATTCCGCCGTGGAAGGTTTCTCGATCGATTCCTTTTTCGCGCAACAGTTCAGAGATACGATCAACCGCTTCACGGTGATTACAGAAAATCAACGTTCTTTTGTTACCGATTTTACAAATTAAATTAAACAAAGTATCCAGTTTTTCCTCAGAAATAGTCATTACTTTTCGAAGTTGAATATCCGGTTTCGCCTCACCTAATTTCAAGAAATCAACTAATTTTTCATTCTTCAATCCTGTAAACTTTGGAATTTCATCCATTGCCGTTGCGGACGTTAAGATTCTCTGTGAAAGTCCTTTTAATGAATTAGAAATGAATTCCATATCATCATGAAAACCAAGTTCTAAAGCCTTGTCAAATTCATCCAAAACCAATGTCTGAATAGTTTTAGGATCAAAATTATTGTTTCTTAAATGATAAACAACTCTTCCAGGAGTCCCAATTAAAACTGCTGGAGCTTCGATCAGATTATTAACTTCAATTTTTTTATCGTGTCCTCCATAGCAAACCGAAACTTTAAAGTCTGTTCCCATTGCTTTGAAAACCTGCTCAATCTGTAAGGCCAATTCTCTTGCAGGAACCAAAATTAATGTTTGAATTCCGGAAACATTTTTCTTTAAGTTTCGGAGAACAGGAAATAAAAAAGCCAGTGTTTTTCCTGATCCGGTAGGAGAGAGCAAAACAATATCCTGATTGTTTTCTGTCGCTTTATATGTAGATTTCTGCATCTGATTCATGTCCTGAATCTGCAGTTTTTTGTAGATAGATTCTAATTCCATGGTGCAAAGGTAGTGATTTCGTTATTGGTTACCAGTTGAAAGGTAATAAATTGAGAAGGAAAACGGTTTCCAAAAATAAAATTATTCCTATTGATTGTTAGGGAATTATGCTTTATTTCAAGAAGTTTTAAAATATTGTTTATCTGAAATAAAAGATGTATCTTTGCACCCACTTTTGTGGCGAAAAGGTTTGATGAGTAAATTACTTATAATTAATTACTTCCGTATTTTTTAATCCGCATTTATTCAAACCGTTAAAAAAGAAGGAATACAAATTTTATTTAGAAAATGTCAAAAGAGACAAATTCAGCAGAGGTTTTATTAAACCAAAACGTAGCACCAGAACAATTTGATTGGGATTCTTTCGAATCAGGTCTTGATGCAGATGCGAGAAAAGAAAAAAGCGATTTAGAAGAAATCTACAACGGATCTTTGAACAACCTAGACGATAACGACGTTTTAGTTGGTAAAGTTGTAAGATTAACTGACAAAGAAGCTATCGTAGACATCAACTTCAAATCTGAAGGTGTTATTTCTCTTAACGAATTCCGTTACAACCAAGGCCTAAAAGTAGGTGATGAGGTTGAAGTAATGGTTGACAGAAGAGAAGACAAAACAGGTCAGTTACAATTATCTCACAGAAAAGCTAGAACGCTTAAAGCTTGGGATAAAGTAAATGAGCTTCACGAAACTGGAGAAATCGTAAACGGTTTTGTGAAATCTAGAACTAAAGGAGGTATGATCGTTGACGTACACGGAATCGAAGCATTCTTACCAGGTTCTCAAATTGACGTTAAGCCAATTAAAGATTACGATCAGTTCGTAGGTAAAACTATGGAGTTCAAAGTTGTAAAAATCAACCCTGAGTTCAAAAACGTAGTTGTATCTCACAAAGCATTGATCGAAGCAGATATCGAAGGTCAGAAAAAAGAAATCATCGCTCAGTTAGAGAAAGGACAAGTTCTTGAAGGTACTGTTAAGAATATTACTTCTTACGGTGTGTTTATCGACTTAGGAGGTGTTGATGGATTGATCCACATTACAGACCTTTCTTGGTCTAGAGTGAACCACCCATCTGAAATCCTTGAGGACGGACAAACTGTAAAAGTTGTTATCCTTGACTTTGATGATGAGAAAACAAGAATCCAATTGGGTATGAAGCAATTAGAAGCTCACCCTTGGGATGCTCTTTCTGCTGACTTGAAAGTAGGTGACAAAGTAAAAGGAAAAGTAGTAGTTCTTGCTGACTATGGTGCATTCGTAGAAATTGCTCCAGGTGTAGAAGGATTGATCCACGTTTCTGAAATGTCTTGGTCTACTCACTTGAGATCTGCAGGTGACTTTGTAAAAGTAGGTGACGAAGTAGAAGCTGAAGTACTTACTTTAGACAGAGAAGAAAGAAAAATTTCTCTTGGTATCAAGCAATTGTCTAAAGATCCATGGGAAAATATTGAAGCTAAGTATCCAGTAGGATCTAAGCATGTAGGAACTGTAAGAAACTTCACTAACTTTGGTGTATTCGTAGAGTTAGAAGAAGGTATCGACGGATTGATCTACATCTCTGATCTTTCTTGGACTAAGAAAATCAAGCACCCATCTGAGTTCTGTGCAGTTGGTGATAAATTAGATGTTGTAGTTCTTGAATTAGACATCCAAGCTAGAAGATTATCTCTAGGTCACAAGCAATTGACTGACAACCCTTGGGATGCATTCGAAACTAAATATGCTGAAGGAACTATCCACGCTGGTAAAGCGGTAGAAGTACACGATAAAGGTGCTTCTGTACAGTTCGAAGATGCTGAAGTTGAAGCTTTCTGCCCATCAAGATTATTAGAGAAAGAAGATGGATCTAAAATCAAGAAAGGTGAAGAGGCTGATTTCAAAGTAATCGAATTCAACAAAGAATTCAAGAGAGTAGTAGTTTCTCACACAGGTATCTTCAGAGACGAAGAGAAGAAAAATGTAAAAGAATCTGCTTCTAGAAATGTATCTTCTTCTTCAAACAACGAAGAAAGATCAACTCTTGGAGACATCGATGCTTTAGCAGAATTGAAAAGAAAAATGGAAGAAGGTAAATAATCTTCATCACATTTGAAATAGTAAGCCACTCATTTGAGTGGCTTTTTTTATATTATTGAGTCTCAGGAAATAAGGGTTTTTGAGCATATTTAGAGTATTTATAAATTCACATTTTAGAGAAAATTGATGAAATGAAAAAAATAATTAAAATGTTATGTGAAATTTTTAAATAAAAATGATATAGGACTGTGGATTATTTGTAAATTAGCGCCTTTATTAGTGTATATGAAAAAAATAGTTTTACCCCTTTTATTTGCAGTATCTGCAGTTTTTTCTTCGAATTTATTTGCTCAAGATAATGAGAAGCTAATTAAAGATTATATT
Source organism: Chryseobacterium taiwanense (assembly GCF_000813825.1). Taxonomy (GTDB): domain Bacteria; phylum Bacteroidota; class Bacteroidia; order Flavobacteriales; family Weeksellaceae; genus Chryseobacterium; species Chryseobacterium taiwanense. The sequence goes on along the minus strand of NZ_JWTA01000004.1, from coordinate 559,758 downwards.
TCTCAAAATAAATTAAGAGAATATAAGAAGTCAGATCTTACTAATTTTATTATTGATAATATTGATACTTCAAAATCCTTAAATGGAAGTGTTGTGAAGTTTCAGCAAACTTATAATAATCTCCCGGTCTATAATGCAGCAGGTACGGCTCTTATAAGAGATAATAAAATTATCTACTATTCGGATAATTTTTTGAAAAATTATAGTTCAGTAGTTTCCAATAATGTGAGTATTAATAAAACAGTTGCACTTCAAAAAATTGCTCAAAATTTACAAAAACAAGAAATAGAGTCTTATCCTATTTTAAATTTTTTTGATGCAGAACCAGAAACAGGAAATGTAGCTAAGCAACGTTTGATTTATGTAGAAGATGCTGGAGTTTTGAAATTAGCTTACCAGTTTTCTATTCCTGAACCAAATGCAGCTAATTACTGGGATATACTTGTTGATGCAACAAATGGGAACATTATTAATAAACTAGATTTGAATTTATCATGTAATTTCCATAATGATGCATTCTCGCAAGATTATACTCAATATCACAATGATTTTGTAGGACCTGTAAACGGGAGTGTGCAGAATTTCTCATTATTGGTTCCTGATAATGCATCATATAATGTTTTTCCTTTGCCTTTAGAAGCTGCAACATTTGGATCTAGAGCAACTGTAAGTAATCCCTGGGTTTTAACAGCTTCTCCAGAAGGATGGCATTATGATGGTGCGACTCATTATACAAACACAAGAGGAAATAATGTGTATGCATATGATGATATTAATAATACAAATTCAGTAGGATCTTCTCCTGATGGAGGGGCTTCAAGGAACTTTGATTTTCCGTTTAGTATAATAGGAACTTCTACGAGTAATTTAAATGCCTCGATTACAAATTTATTTTATCTCAATAATAAAGTACATGACATTTTCTATATGTTTGGTTTTACACCGGCGGCAAGAAATTTTCAAAATACAAACTTTGGACTTGGTGGAGTCGGAAGTGATTATGTAAATGCTGAAGCTCAAGATGGAGGAGGTACGAATAATGCAAATTTTGCTTCCCCGTCAGATGGTAGTAAACCAAGAATGCAGATGTATTTATGGTCAAATTATAACAAATATGTTTTCTATAATACTCCTAGTAGTGCAGCGTCTCGTTATCCTGCAGCTGGAACTGCCTTATTTGGTAATGTTTTAGACGCTGTTGGCGTTACTGGAAATGTTCAGCTATCCTCAGTTTTGGATGGATGTACAGCTTTGCCTACCGGGTCGTTAACAGGGAAAATAGGTTTAGTAGAGAGAGGAACATGTGCATTTACAATTAAAACTAAAAATTTGCAAGATGCAGGAGCAATAGCTGCTATTGTTTATAATAATGCAGTAAATGGGTCTACAATATCTAATATGTCTGGTACAGATGCTACTATTACAATTCCGTCTGTGCTTATAGATAATGCCGAAGGAGAATATATTAAGGGGCAATTAGCAGTAAATACTCAGGTAAATATAACTTTAAAAAGTGGTACAGTAACACCGGATGGAAGTTTTGATAATGGAATTGTTATTCATGAGTATGGACATGGTATTTCAAACAGATTAACGGGGACGGGTGCTGGATGCTTAAGTTCATCCTCCGATAAAGAGCAAATGGGAGAAGGTTGGTCCGATTTCTTTGCTTTAATGTTGACCAATAAAGTAGGGGATAATGCTTCGGTTGCAAGAGGGATTGGAACTTATGCAGTTGGACAAGGAACAGCTGGTGGAGGAATCAGACCAGCTAGATACTCTCCTGATTTTACAATTAATGATTATACCTATGGAGATACTAACGGAATGGAATATACATCAAGTGGTGTTTTAGTTCCGGATGTACACTCTATTGGTTTTGTTTGGGCGACAATGCTTTGGGATCTTCATTGGCAATATGTTGCTAAGTATGGTTACGCTTCAGATGTGATGTCTGGAACAACAAACGGAAGTTCTAGAGTGTTGCAACTTGTAACGGACGCATTAAAGCTTCAGATTTGTAACCCTACATTTATTGATGGTAGAGATGCAGTATTAGCAGCTGAAATGGCGACTACAGGGGGAGCTGATAGATGTATGATCTGGAGAACTTTTGCAAAAAGAGGTTTAGGTGTAAATGCTGCTGCAGGATCTAAAACTAATATTAATGATCAGGTAGAAGATTTTACAGTACCAGCGGATTGTGTATTAGGTACGGATGAGGTTAAATCTGTTAAAGAGAATACCATTTCAATCTATCCAAATCCGGCTAGAAATGAATTCTTTATCAATTTCCCTAGTAGTACTTTAGGAAAAGTAAGTGTGGAAATTTATGATATGTCTGGTAAATTAGTTTCTTCAGAGGATAAAATTTCGCCGGAAGATAAGAAATCAATTTCAACAGAGAGATTGACTACCGGAACGTATATTGTAAAAGTAAAAGGGATTGGTATTGACGCGGCTTCAAAAGTTATCGTTAAAAAATAATAGTCAATTCTATAAATTAATATAATAAAATCGCCGCGAGCAAAGCTCGCGGCGATTTTATTTATCTATAATGATTTTGTCAGCGAAAATTTTAATTATTATACCATACCTTTGCAAGCTGTTCAAAAAATGAATTATGAAGAAGAAAAATATATTTAAAGGAGTTTTATTTGTAGGTATTGGAGCGAGTATATATGGGATGTTGGCTACATTTGTTAAATTGGCTTATCAGGATGGATATACCACATCAGAAGTTACAACTTCTCAGTTTGTATTAGGATTAGTTGGACTTTTAATTTTAAACCTTATTCAAACCATAACTTCTAAAAAAACTTTGCCGACTCCAAGTTCAAAAGAAGTAAGAAATCTAATGTTGGCAGGAACTTCATTAGGCTGTACAAGCTTATTTTATTATATCGCGGTTCAGTATATTAATGTTTCTGTAGCTATTGTTTTATTGATGCAGTCGGTGTGGTTTAGTGTGGTGGTTGAAAGTGTTATGACTAAGAAACTACCCAATGCAAGAAAAATACTATCCGTAATCATTGTTTTAGTAGGAACTGTTTTAGCGACAAACTTAATCAATTCAAAAATAGAGCTTGATTGGAAAGGCGTTTTCTGGGGAGTAATGGCGGCAGCCTCATATACTTTGACCATGTTTACCTCAAATACATTGGCAACCCATCTTCCCGTTTTGAGAAAAAGCTTTATAATGCTTTGTGGCGGATCCATAGTCATTTTTGCATTTTTATTTTTTGCTCAAATCGGACCTTTACATATTGATGGATTGAAGTCGGTTTATCTCAACTTTACAGAAAATACAGAACATATTCGTGCTTTTGATTATTATATTCTTTGGAAATACGGTCTGATTTTATCGCTATTCGGAACTGTTATTCCTCCGATTTTATTTAATATAGGTTTCCCCAATGCAGGGTTGGGATTAGGAAGCATAGTTTCCTCATTAGAACTTCCTGTTTCTGTAACAATGGCTTTTGTTTTGCTGGGCGAAGAAGTGGTATTTATTCAATGGATTGGAATTGCTTTAATTCTTTTTGCGATTGTTTTAATGAATTTACCGGGGCAGAAAGAGTATAAAGTAGCAGAATTATCTTAAAAAAATTATAATTAATACATTCTAAGCCGTTTCTTTGGGAACGGTTTTTTAATTTTAATGTTTAAAATAATGAGTATGATAAAAATTAAGAATGTTGTTGCTGTTTTAATGCTATCGATTGCATCAAATTTTGCTTTTTCTCAGGTCAAATCTTTAGATGCAGAACTTACAGAGTATAAATATCCTTATGAAGTTCATTTTCTCAATCTGAAATCCCAGAATAACAATCTGAAAATGGCGTATATGGATGTACAGCCAAAAACTTCAAACGGGAAAATAATAATGCTTCTTCACGGGAAGAATTTTAACGGAGCCTATTGGGAAAGAACAGCAAAAGATCTTTCAGATAAAGGTTTTAGAGTGATTATTCCCGATCAGATCGGATTTGGAAAATCTTCAAAACCACAAAGTTACCAATTTTCATTTTCGCAATTGGCAGAGAATACAAAAGCTATTTTGGATGAACTGAAAATTGATAAAATCATTGTTCTTGGGCATTCGATGGGAGGAATGGTAGCAACTAGATTTACGTTGCTGTATCCTGAAAGAGTTCAGAAATTGATCCTTGAAAATCCAATCGGGCTGGAAGATTATAAAACTTTTGCAGGGTATCAAACCATAGATCAGGCGTATCAGTCAGAACTTAAAAATACAGCTGATACCTATAAAAATTATCAGTTAAGGTTCTATTATGATAATAAATGGAAAGATGAATATCAACCCTGGCTTGATTTGATTGCGGGATGGACGTTGCATTCGGATTATCCAAAAGTAGCTTGGGACGCAGCTCTAACTTCGGATATGATCTACAACCAACCGGTTTGTTATGAATTTAAAAATATCAAAACTCCGACTTTATTAATTATCGGAACAAGAGATAGAACGGCAATAGGAAAAGACAGAGCTCCGAAAGAACTACAGGCAAAAATGGGGCAATATCAGGAATTGGGAAAGAAAACCCAGCAGCAAATTGCTGGTTCCAAATTAGTTGAGATTGAAAATGTAGGACATCTTCCGCATATAGAAGTCTATGACAAATTCTGGAATGCGCTGTATGATTTTATTAAATAATTGAATAGGAGAGGAAAACTCATTAAAAGTAAAAAGAGACTGTTTAAAGTAAACAGTCTCTTTTTGTATGTATTGTTGTCTGAATTATTTCTTGTAAGGAACGTCTTTAATTCTAGCTTTTTTACCTCTAAGGTCTCTGAAGTAATAAATTCTAGATCTTCTAACTTTACCTCTTCTATCAACTTCAATTTTTTGTAAAGCTGGCATGTTGATTGGGAATACTCTCTCAACACCTACATCTCCACTCATTTTTCTGATAGTGAAAGTTTTTGTAGAACCAGTACCTCTTAATTGGATAACTGTTCCTTTGAAGAACTGAGTTCTTGTTTTTTGTCCTTCCTTAATTTCGTAATACACAGTAATTGTATCACCTGCTTTGAATTCAGGGAATTCTTTTTTAGCAATGTACTTCTCTTGTACGTACTTTAATAAATCCATTATTAATAAATAAAATGTTAAAGCTAAGCAACTTACACGTTGATCGTCAGAGGTTGAATAACAGGATGCAAAAATATAACTTTTTTATATAAAAACCAATACCTTACAGAATATTTTTAAATAAAATTAGTAACCATATTGTTTTACTTAATTGATCTTAACCTCTTCATTCTCTTAATGGTTCAAATGAAAAGTCTTCTTTTAAAGTAATACCTTATATAAAGTAGTTTTCGCGGTTTCACAAAAATGTTTAAATTTAGAACTGAAAATCTAATACTATAATAATGATAGATAAAAGAGTAAAAAATGCAAAAGAAGCAATTGAAGGAATTGAGGATGGAATGACGCTCATGTTGGGGGGATTTGGTCTTTGCGGAATTCCTGAAAATTCGATTAATGCATTGGTAGATAGTGATGTAAAAGACCTTACCTGTATATCAAACAACGCGGGTGTTGATGATTTCGGATTAGGATTATTGCTTCATAAAAGACAGATCAAGAAGATGATTTCTTCTTATGTAGGGGAAAATGCAGAATTTGAAAGACAAATGCTTTCCGGTGAATTGGATGTAGAATTAACACCTCAGGGAACGTTAGCGGAAAAATGCAGAGCAGCTCAGGCAGGAATTCCTGCTTTTTATACACCTGCAGGTTACGGAACCGAAGTAGCGGAAGGAAAAGAAGTAAAAGATTTCAAAGGAAAACCACATATTTTAGAACATGCTTATGAAGCAGACTTTTCAATCGTAAAAGCTTGGAAAGGAGATCACGCAGGAAACCTTATTTTCAAAGGTTCTGCAAGAAACTTTAACCATCCTATGGCTGGAGCAGGAAAAATTACGATCGCTGAAGTGGAAGAATTGGTAGAACCGGGAGAATTGGATCCGAACGAGATTCACATTCCGGGAATCATGATCCAAAGGATTTTCCAAGGTGAGAAATTTGAAAAAAGAATCGAACAGAGAACAGTAAGAAAAAGAGACTAATATTTTAGCTTACAGTTTTTTAAAAATAAATTACCCCGAAATTTACTTCGGGGTAATTTTTATTTATACTTTGTCATTCTGACGAAGGAAGAATCTCTGTTTTCAATCATGTAAACTTCCAGCTCCCATCACCAAACTTCCATCCTCTATAATCTATATCCAACCCTCAATCCAAAACAAAAATTAAAAACATTTCCTGAACTTTCTTCTAAGTTTAGTTTTTGAAAAAGTGATTTTAATCCGGTTCCGTTTCGGGTGTCATTTATTTCATCATATTCAATATCGCTGTTGTCGATTTTTCGATTCATCAATCCCAATCCGATATAAGGTTCCAGAATAATTTTTTTCGACATTGAAATTTGATTTCCGAAAGTAATATTAAAACCTTTTGCCGTTCTTTTCGTTCCAAAATTATCAGTATACAACTTGGTTTCATCGTTTTTTGGCGAATAATCTACTGAATTTGTCCCTTCATTTTCTCGATAAAACAATTGTAAACCAACATAAAATTCATTTCGTTTAGATTCTATTCTTGAATGAAGCATTTTGAATAAATAAACCCGACCTTCGAGATTGGCTTTAAAGCCTTTTGATTTTAAAAATATCGTATCCGGTTTACTAAAATCATAGAGTTGATAACCAATTTCCGCATTTACACTGAAATACGGATTGATCTTTCTTTCAGCAGAAATTTGTAAAGTAGGATAAGAAACCACATCGATTAATTGCGTCGCATTCAGTTTCAAAATCCAATTGCTTTCCTTTGATTCTTGAGCAAAAATCAATGTTGAAATCGTGACAATAAAAATGGTTAAAAGTTTTTTCATTGAAATTAGTTTTATATTAAGTCAGAGTTTCCGCGATTTTTCTTTCACCGATCTGCTGTCTCCACATAGCGTAATATAAACCTTTTTCTTCAATTAATTGTAAATGTGAACCCGTTTCCACAATTTGTCCGCGTTCCAAAACGAAAATTCGATCTGCATGCATAATCGTACTCAGCCTGTGTGCGATAAGAACCGTAATTTGTTCCTTTTCCTTTGAGATTTCTTTAATGGTCGTTGTAATTTCTTCTTCGGTGATACTGTCCAACGCAGAAGTTGCTTCATCAAAAATCAACAAATGAGGTTTTCTCAATAAAGCTCTTGCAATGGCAATTCTTTGTTTTTCACCACCACTTAATTTCAATCCGCCTTCACCGATTACCGTTAAAATTCCGTTTTCAGCACGTTCTAAAAGTGCTGTACAACTAGATTTTTTTAAGGCTAATTGAAGATCTTCTTCCGTTGCAGAAGGATTTACGAACAAAAGATTTTCCTTTATGGTTCCTGCAAAAAGCTGAGTATCCTGTGTTACAAAACCGATTTGATTTCTCAATTCATCAAAATCAAATTCTTTTCCGTCAATATTATTATAAAGGATAGAGCCTTCTTTTGGCCTGTACAATCCAACAAGCAGTTTTACCAATGTACTTTTCCCGGAACCACTTGGTCCTACAAATGCTATTGTTTCTCCATTTTTCACATTAAATGAAATTGAATTCAATGCCTTATAATGAGCCGTTTGATGTTGGAAAGAAACATCCTGAAATTCCAGTTCCTCAATAGCTCCGATTTTTTTCGGATTGGTTGGTTTGGGTTCAACCTCTTTTTTCATTACCCTGTCGAAGTTATTCAAAGAAGCCTGAGCTTCACGGTAAGAAATGATGATATTCCCTATTTCCTGCATCGGTCCAAAAATGAAGAATCCGTAAAACATTAATGATAAATACTGTCCCGGAGTTACAATATTCTTAAAGATCAGTAATAATAAAGTGAAGGTAATAGTTTGCTGTAAAAAGTTCACCAATGTTCCCTGTACAAAGCTTAAAGAGCGGATGCTTTTTACCTTTCGTAGTTCCAGATTCAGGATTTTATACGTATTATTATTCAGACGTTCCACTTCCTGATTGGTGAGTCCCAAACTTTTTACAATTTCAATATTTCTAAGACTCTCAGTGGTGCTTCCCGCTAAATTGGTGGTTTCGGTTACGATATTTTTCTGGATGTTTTTGATTCTTTTGCTTAATAAATTGGTGACTACAGCAATAAGAATAATTCCTACCACATATACCGGCATAATGGTCCAGTGCAAACGAACCGCATAGACCGAAACGAAAATGATACTTACCAAAATTCCGAAAAATACATTGATGAAATTGTTGATAAACTTCACAGAATCCTCGCGAACTTTAGTTAATATAGAAAGAGTTTCGCCACTTCTCTGGTCTTCAAATTCCTGAAAAGGCAATCTCATAGAATGTTTTAAACCGTCAGTAAAGATTTTAGCTCCAAACTTCTGGATAATCACATTCACTACATAATCCTGAAATGCCTTTGCAATTCGGCTGATCATCGCTGTTCCGATAAGCAATCCTAGGAAATAGAATACGCCATGATAGATATTGGTTCCGTAGAGATATTCGTTCAGACTTCTTGGGAGAAGTTTTTCTTTGTCAAAAAAGTTGGGATGGGTAACCAGTTTGTCTAATATATTTCCTGTAATAGCCGGAGCAAACAATGAAAAGACCTGATTGATTGAAGCTAATAAAAGAGAGGCTAAAATCAGCCATTTATATGGTTTTAAATAATTTAATAAAATTTTCATGAGTAAAATTAAGAACTCACAAATTTACAACAATTTGAAAAGCAAAATTTATCATAGGATAAGAAAAGAAACTATTTCGTAATTCTGAAAAAATGGCTAATTTGGCGGGATAAGATTATGCTATGCTAACTAAAGAACAAATTGCACAAAGAATTTCCAGAGAAGTAAAAGACGGATATTATGTAAATTTAGGAATCGGAATTCCAACATTGGTGGCTAACTATGTTCCGGACAATCTTTCTGTAGAATTTCAGAGTGAAAACGGAGTGTTGGGAATGGGGCCGTTTCCTTTCGAAGGAGAAGAAGATGCAGACATTATCAATGCAGGGAAACAGACGATAACGATTCTGGATGGAGGTTCATTCTTTGATTCAGCCTTCAGTTTCGGGATGATTCGTGCTCAGAAAGTGGATTTAACAATTCTTGGCGCTATGGAAGTTTCAGAAAACGGTGATATCGCCAACTGGAAAATTCCCGGGAAAATGGTAAAAGGAATGGGAGGTGCGATGGATTTGGTAGCTTCAGCGGAAAATATCATCGTAGCAATGATGCACGTGAACAAAGCAGGAGAAAGTAAAATCCTTAAAAAATGTACTTTACCTCTAACGGGTGTAAATTGTGTAAAAAGAGTTGTGACTGAACTCGCTGTTTTAGACATTACACCAGCCGGATTTAAGCTTGTTGAAAGAGCTCCTGGAGTTTCGGTTGAACACATTATTCAATCTACAGAAGCAGATTTAATCATTGAAGGAGAGATTCCTGAAATGCAGTTTTAATACATAAAAAAATCCGTCTTACAGCTAAGACGGATTTTTTTTAGATTGTAATCTTGCTTTTAGTAAGCCGGATTCTGTGGAAAGTTTTTATTTTGATTTAAATCCAGTACCGTCTGAGGTATTGGTCTCAAAATTTTCAAGGCACCATTATTCCCATTAAAATTGGATGCACTGGTAATTTTATAATTATATTGTACGGCTCTTGTTACGAGCGTTCCTGTACGTTTAAGATCAAACCATCTGTTATATTCTCCCAGCATTTCTCTGCCACGTTCATCCAGAATATAATTGATGTCAAACTCTGCCAGTGTTGCATTTGGAACTCCGGCTCTAGTTCTTACCACATTTAATTTCGCAAGTCCTGCCGCTGAGTTTCCGGATTTTAAATAGGCTTCAGCAGCAATAAGATAAGTATCTGCCAATCTGGAAACAATAATGTCTCTTGTACTTACCGGACCTGTACTTGATGGTGTTGTGGTTGCCGGGTCATCAAACTTTTTCACTGGAATGGTCTGATAATCCAGATTCTTAACTAATGTATAAGCAGCGTCATACGTTCCTTTATCATGATAAACAAATCCGGTGGCAAGTTTTGCTGCATTGGCAGTCATCCAGGCAGTTTTGTCTATAGCAGTGTACCACATGGGTTCGTAAAAATGTTTAATTTTAAGAGTTGATTTATCCGCTACTCTAAAGAAATCATAGTACTTTTCATATACCACATTCATAAACGTAGCTTCCCATCTTAAATCCCCTTGTTTGAATAAATTTAAGGCATAAGTGGTCGGACAAAGATTATAGCTTCTCAGGGGCGCGCTTCCATTAGTTTCTGCACCTCCAAGATATGAGCTGTAATAATAAAACTGTTTATTTCCTAGTGTAGTAGGGGAGCTTGATGTTGAATTAAAATTATACTGTACAGAGAAAATAGTTTCTGTATTCAGGTCATTCCCCGGATAAAACAATTCGGATGGAAGAACAGTTAAACCTTGCCCTGCAATCGCAGCTTCAGCATAGGTTGCAGCTGTAGCAAAATCCGTAGAAGCACCGAAACTTTCATATCCTCTTGTAAGATATACTTTAGCCAAAAGGTCGTTCACGGCTTTTTTATTTACCCTTCCACTGGTGGAGTATGCTGTCGTTCCTACAGCAGCTAATGAAGCTTCCAGTTCTTTAATGATGTATGTATAAACTTCCTGAGCAGAATTTCTGTTAAATTGTAAAGTTGGATTAGTGAAATTCTCTTCTACAATAGGCACTCCGCCATACGTTTGAACCAAAAGGAAATAAGCATTTGCTCTCAAAAATCTTGCTTCTCCAACTAAAACAGGAATATTGGCAGTCTGTTCTGTAATGGCAGAATAATAGACGGTTTTATTAACAGACTGGATAAGCTGATAGCATGCCATATATAATTGATCTACTCCTTCCGAAGCAGGAATAAGCTGTTTGTATTGGCTTAGACCGGCAGGTTCCGGACTTCGTCCTTCTGCATACATATCTGTACCCGCTACAAAAAGCCATGGATCTCCACCATAGATGTCTTTTAGCCACGCATAATTGGTATTCACAAGCAACTGAAAACCGATTGCAGTTTTATAAGCTTCGTCTGCAGGTACATTAGATAAACTTTCTTCTTCTATAAAATCACTGCACGAATTAAAAAGTGAAGTGGTAAATAGTAATAATAATAGTATTTTTTTCATGATGGTTTAATTAAAATTTAGCACTTAATCCCAATTGTGTAGTTATTGCTGCGGGTCTGTTTATTCCCATATTCGCTGCAGCCCATTCCGGATCATATCCGTCGAATTTAGTAAAGACAAAGGGGTCAAGAACGTTTACGTAAATTCTCAAATTCGTCATTTTTATTCTCTTAAGAAATTCGGGCTCAAAAGTATATCCTAGAGAAATATTTTTTACTTTGGTAAATGATACATCTCTGTAATAGCCAAATCCTGTTGACCAGAAAGCTCCGGCTCCGGTTGCTACAGGTCCGGGTCTTGGGTTGCTGTTATTCGCATTAGAAGCAATTCCTGCACTGTTGGTGGGTACAAAATATTCCATTGCCATTTTTTGACGTCCTCTGTCCGAAACATCGGCAAAGTTTTGATGGAATGTACTTAAAACGGTTTGTCCCTGACTGGTTATGATCGAAAAATTAAAATCAAATTTCCCTATGGTAAGCCTTGAATAAAAACTTCCCTGCCATTTCGGAACAGAACTTCCGATAGTTGTTCTGTCATTAGCATCAAACTTACCATCTCCATTGATGTCTTTAGGTCTTGCTTGTCCCGGTGCCATTCCGTAAGCGGCTGCCTGGGCTGCTTCACTTTCCTGCCAAACCCCATCATATACATAATTAAAATTAGGGTTTAAGCTAGATCCCAAAATAAGATTATTTCCTTTGTCACTTACCTGATCCTGATTGTAAATAGATTCGAGCTTATTTACATTTTTTGTGAACGTGAAAGTAGTTTCCCAGGTAATGAGATTACTTTTTATATTTTTTGTGTTTAGCATGACTTCAACACCTTTGTTACTTACAGAACCAACGTTCCCATAGATATATTTTACACCCATCTCTGCAGGTAATTGTTGTCTGTAGATCAGATTCTCTGAAAGACGGTCATATACATCCACCGAACCTGTGATTCTGTTTCTGAGAAATCCGAAATCCAATCCAAAGTTAAGCTCTCGTGTTTTTTCCCAGGTAAGCGATTGATTGGCAAATACAGAAGACTGTAATCCTGGAACCAGCTCATTTCCATTGGCATAAAAAGTTTGTTGATCCAATAACGCAAGAGATTGATAGGGAGCTACATTATCATTTCCTGTATACCCAATACTGGCTCTCAGTTTTAAATCTGAAATAGATTTTACATTTTCAAGAAAAGATTCTTTATTGATTTTCCATCCTAAGGCCAAAGAAGGAAAAGCGGTCCACTTATTACCTGTAGACAATACAGAAGAGCCGTCCCATCTGGTAGATGCTGTCAATAAATATTTGTCTTTAAATGCATAATTTAATCGTACAGCATAAGAGTTCAGCGTTCTTTTCATGTAAGGAGGAGCTTGAAGCTGATAACTGCTTTGAAGACCAAATCCTAAGTTGTAAAATTCTGAATTGAAAGGCTGTCCGTTTGAATACCCATACGATGATTCATTTTCATTAGAATACAAACTTTGAAGGAGGAGTAGGCTCACATCATGTGCATCATTGAATGTATATTTTAAATCAATCTGGTTGTCCCAGGTATAATTAAAATTTTCTGTTTTAGCTACCGATGCAGAGTTTTTGTTGATAAGGGCAATCCCGATATTCGTTTGGGCTGTATTCGATATTCCGAGATTGGTATTTGAGAATCCTGCAGAAAAAGTTGTTTTAAAGGATAGCCATTTTTTCGGCTGATACTGGAAAAATAAATTCCCCAAAGTCTGCCAGATTCTTTCATTTTGCCTTGAATTGGCAATCTCTAACAACGGATTTATTGTACTTGTTTTATTGATGGCCCACGAACCGTCCGGATAAGTAAGCTTTCCTGGGAGCAAAAACAATTGGCCAGGAATATCATTTCCCATAGCATCAACTGCGTAAGGCGACATAAGCGGACTGAAGCTGAATGCAGAACGCATGGCAGTATCGCTACCATATTCAGTAATCGTTCTTGCCACAGTAATATTGGCTCCTGTAGTAAATTTAGAATTGATTTTATGATTGATGCCAAGTTTAAACGTATACTTGTCATTAGAATCATTGGCAATGATACCCTCATTTCCCTGAATACCAAAAGAAAGGTTATATCCTAATCCACCGTCTGATCTTCCTGAAATATTTACATAATGATTTTGCATAACACCAGGTTGCAATACAGCATCATACCAGTCGAAATTATATCCGTTATTGGCTCGCTGAACTAAAAGCGGACTTTGATTTCCTGCCAGAGTAGCCAATTGTGCAGGAGTCTGGGTAGTGGGTGTCGAACTCAGATACGCGGCTTGGTGAAAATTCCACCATTCAGCTCCCGTCATCATTTTGGGGAGGCGGGTTGCTGTTCTTATTCCGTATGACGTTTCCACAGAAACATTAATTCCGGATTTTACAGTTGCCCCACTTTTGGTGGTGACAATAACAACACCGCTTGCTCCTCTGGAACCGTAGATTGCCGCTGAAGATGCATCTTTCAAAACATCCATTCTGGCAATATCCTGAGGATTAAGGAAGTCGATATTATCTGTTGGTACACCGTCTACTACAAACAATGGATTTCCTGATGAGATAAGAGAATTGCTCCCACGAATACTAATCTTGAAACCATCACCCACTCTTCCTGAGTTTGAAGTGATATTCACTCCAGCCATACTTCCCTGTATGGCTTCAAGCGGACTTGTTGTATTTCTTTCCACAATCTTATCAGAGCTTAAAGTATTGACAGAACCGGTAAGATCTGATTTTTTAACGCTTCCGTAACCTACTAAAACAACCTGTTCGATGTTTTTCGTTTTCTCTTCTTTGAGTGGGATTGTTATAAAAGAGCGATTGTCTACGGGGATGATCTGCGACTGAAAGTTTTCATTTTCAACAGAAAGAGAAGACTGATCTTTTAACAGCTTAATGACAAAATTACCTTCTGCATCGGTTGTAACGGAATTTTCTGTACCTTCTTCCTTTACCGTTACATCAGGAATAGGAGCTTGTTTGTTGTTGGTAATCTTTCCGCTTACTTCTTTGCCCTGTTGCGCAAAAATTGCAGCAGATGAAAACAAAAATAAAACCGCAAGTTTTTTACGAACCAGAAAGCCAGATTCTGCTATTTTTTCAAATGACATAATTTAAGTTTTTTGATGTGTTAAATTTTGCTTTTCAATACGAAAAATGAGATTAGCTATTTCTCAAAAAACTACTGAAAAAAATAATTAAAAACCTTTATGTAATCGATTGCGCATTTCGATGTTTTAATTTGCTTTCTATATTAAACTTTTTTTAATAAAAATTTAATGATTTTTAACTTAATGTTAATATTTGGATTTAATTAATTGTTTTTCAGTATTTTAATTTTATTATTTGTTTGAAGTAGAATATGATTTTTATCATATTTTTAGTTTTTTATAAGATTTTGTTTCCCTAAAAAATGGAGTTGAAACAAATTTTCTTTTATCCAAGAAAAATTATTAAAAAATAAAATCACATTAATTTGAAATAATATTTGCGGTCAAAAAAATGGAGTTATTTTAGAAATGAAAACAGAATTTCTTATTTGAAAAAGCATCACTTATCATAAAAATGATGTAATTAAAAAGAAATGCAATTTGGAATCTTAAATTGAAAGAATTTTAAGTCAAAAATCGACCGTAAAATTGTTAATTTTTGAACAAAAAAATATGAATACATCTTGATTACTTTGTAAGATGAAGTAATAAGATTGATGAAGATAGAGTGGTTTCGGTTACTCTACCTTCAGCAATCTTGTTGAGAAATTTTACTTTTTCATCGACGATACTTTTTTATTTTAATTTTTTCACTAATTTTGTATCGATCATTACAATAATAAATGAAAGGAAGACCTAATCTTTATCAGGACAACGAATTAATTCTCAAAGCTCAGGAATTATTTTGGGAAAAAGGATATAATGCTACTTCATTGGCTGATCTCAGTAAAGCTACCGGTGCAGGAGCTGGAAGTCTTTATAATACATTCAAAGGTGGGAAAAAAGAACTTTTCAAGAAATCACTGCGGCAGCGAAGAGAAGATTTTGATGATTTTAAATGGAAAGTTGAAAAGAGTGATCATCCTATTCAGTTGATCAAAGATTTTTTTATTTCCGTGGCTGTAGCCTCAGAAAAGGCTCATATGAAAGGCTGTATCGTTGCAAATACACTTATAGAAATGACTTTTGTAGATGATGAATTAGAAAATGAAGCGGTTGAAATATTAAAAGAAACAGAAAAACTTTATACTTCAGTGATTACTAAAGAGCAACAGAGTGGGAATATTAAGTCAAAGCTTCCTGCGGATTCACTAGGGAAATTCCTGATTACTCTTTGGTGTGGAATTAACTCGTTGAGAAGAATGTATCCTAATGAAAAGATACTTAGACAACAGATTGAATTACAACTAAAAATACTAGATTGAAATTTTTTTAACTATTTTTTGAGTGATCATTACAAAAATAAAATAATGGATTTAAAACTAAACGGAAAAAAAGCATTTATAAGCGGTTCAACACAGGGAATCGGATTTGCTATGGCACAACAACTATTAAATGAAGGAGTTTCGGTTATCATTAACGGACGGCAAAAAGAAAAGACTGATCAGGCAAAGGAAAAATTACAGGAACAATTTCCTGACGCTACCATTTCAGCGATAGCTGCTGACTTTTCTAAAAAAGAAGAAGTGGAAAAACTTTTATTACAACTTACCGATATTGATATTTTAATAAACAACGTCGGAATTTTTGGAATTGAAGATTTTGAGAATATTACAGATGATGAATGGTATAGATATTTTGAAATCAATGTGATGAGCAGTGTTCGTTTATCAAGACATTTATTACAGGAAATGCTGAACAAGAAATGGGGAAGGATTATTTTTATCAGTAGCGAATCCGGAGTGAACATTCCAGAAAATATGATCCATTATGGAATGACAAAATCTGCGATGTCAGCAATTGCTAATGGATTATCTAAATTGACAAAAGGAACTGAAGTTACGGTAAATACAATTTTGGGTGGACCGACTTATTCTGATGGAGTTGCAAACGTTATGGAAAATATTGCTGAGTCTCAAAATCTTGATGTAGAAGTAATGAAAAATGCCGTTTTACAGCAATCAAATGCCCATATTTTGCTGCAACGATTTATAGATCCGTCTGAGATGGCAAGTTTAGCTACTTATCTTTCAAGTCCTTTATCTGTTGCTACCAATGGTGCTTCTTTAAGAGCAGATTCTGGAGTTTTGAAAATAGTTTAAAATTTTTCCCAATCTCTTACATCGATTTTTATCTGAGAGATTGGGAAAATCAATTTTTATGATCAAAGAAGATTACTTCCCATCCTGCGCTCCAAACACTTTCTGCAAAATACTCGTCGTTCTCATGGCAGGAGTATTTCTTATTCCGCCTTCTTTTTCAGCAACCATTTTAAAAACACCGTTGATGGTTTCTGTGGTGACGTAATTATTAAGATCGGTTGTTACAGACTGTCCAGTTAATGTATTATACTTTGTAATGATACTTTTCCAAACACTGTCTGCGCCTACTTTTCCTAGAGAAGCTTTTACTTTAGGCTGAAAAGCTGTAAAAAGCTGAGTCTGCGTTTTGGTTTGTAAGTAATTTGTTGCTGCATTATCGTTCCCCAACAGAATATTTTTTGCATCTGTGATCGTCATCGAAGTGATGGCATTCGTAAAGATAGGAGCCGCTTCTGTTACTGCATCTTCAGCAGCTCTGTTGAGTAATTTTACCCCTTCATCTGCAAGACTTCCCAATCCTAAAGAACGAAGAGTGGTATCAACTTTTCTTAGTTTTTCCGGCATTAAAATTTTTACAGCCTCATTCTTTAAAAAGCCGTCAGTCACACCCAGTTTTTTTACTCCTTCATTCACTCCTAGGCTTAAGGCTTCTTTTAATCCGGATGAGATTTGTGTTGAGGTAAGACTTCCAAGGTTTACGGGAGAAGAAGTTGTAGAAGTACTTTTTGGAGTGGTAGTAGAAGTTGTCGTTTTTACAGGCGTATTAAGATCGATACCCGTATTATCTTTTACAGCAGATTTAATGGCATCAAAAATTTGTGCTTGTGTCGAAACTGAAAATAATAACATTCCAGCCAATACAATTGTTTTTTTCATTGTCTATTTTATGCAAAATTAGATATTTTAGCTTTTAATAAGTTAAAAAAGATAGGTGAATTTCGGAAATTAAGTATATTCGCTGAAATCTTAATCCCGTAGTATGTTGCGTTTTTTACTGGTATTTTTCTTATTTATTTCAAACCTTATTTTTTCTCAAAAAAAACTGAATTTAATTCCTTATCCGCAGAAAATTGAATTTTCGGAGGGCGAATTTATCATTCCTAAAGCATTTATATTAAGTGAATATCTTCCTAAGGAAGAAACAGAATATTTTAAGAAGCATTTTGCTCAAGGCTTTAATTTTAAATATGAAAAAAATCAAGATAAAGTTCATTTAGTATACTCACTGTATCCGTCAACTTTATCACATATACCCAAAAAGAATGATGAAAAAAATGAAAAATATTCCATTTATATTTCTCCAAAACGTATTACCATAAATTCTTATACAAAACAAGGGTATTTTCTTGCTCTTCAGACACTGATTCAATTATTTGAACAGTATAAAGATTCAGGGAAAATTCCTGCAATGAAAATAGAAGACGAACCCAAATTCGCTTGGCGTGGAATGCATCTGGATGTTTGCCGTCATTTTTTCACGGTTGCAGAAGTCAAGCAGTATATCGATTATCTGGCAATGTATAAGTTAAATACTTTTCACTGGCATTTAACAGACGATCAAGGGTGGAGAATTGAAATTAAAAAGTATCCGAAACTTACACAAGTTGGTGCAAAACGTAAAGAATCGATGATCGGAGCGTATGTTGATAATACGTTTGATGGAAAACCTTACGGTCCTTATTTTTATACACAGGATCAGATTAAAGAAGTAGTAAAATATGCTCAGGAAAGACATATTACAGTAGTTCCGGAAATTGAAATGCCGGGTCATGCATTAGCTGCATTGACTGCTTATCCAGAATTGGCCTGTACAAAAGGTCCTTTTGAACCGGCAACAAAATGGGGCGTCTTTGATGATGTTTTCTGCCCTAAAGATGAAACGTTCAAGTTTTTGGAAAATGTTCTGGATGAAGTGATGGGGCTTTTCCCTTCTGAATACATTCATATCGGAGGTGATGAGTGTCCAAAAACCCGATGGAAAGAATGTGCACATTGTCAGGAATTGATTAAAAAGAATAATTTGAAAGATGAGCATGGCTTGCAAAGTTATTTCATCCATAGAATTGAAAAATATGTGAACTCTAAAGGGCGAAAAATTATCGGTTGGGACGAAATTTTAGAAGGTGGATTAGCTCCCAATGCAGCCGTAATGAGCTGGACAGGTGTGAATGGAGGAATTGAAGCTGCCAAATCAGGACATTTTGCTGTCATGACTCCGGGTTCTTATTGTTATTTTGATCATTATCAGGGAGATCCTGCCACAGAACCGAATGCTTTCGGAGGATTTACGCCTTTAGATAAAGTATATTCTTACAACCCGATTCCAAGCGAATTGAACGCAGAACAGGCAAAGTTTATCAAAGGGGTTCAGGCAAACTTATGGACGGAATATATTTTAGACTTTAAGCAGGTTCAGTATATGATCTTCCCAAGATTGTTCGCGCTTTCAGAAGTCGGATGGGGAACTTCTGATCCTAAAAATTATAAGGAATTTGAAGGAAGAGTGATCAATGAATTCAAGATGTTGGATAAAATGGGAGTGAATTATGCAAAAAGCATCTATAATATTACCGGAAAAGTAACGGCGGCCAATACAGGGGTTTCTTACGAACTTTCAACGTCACAGGATCCTAACGGAATTCGATATACATTAGACGGAACTGATCCTACCGCAAATTCTCAGGGTTATAAAAATCCTATTTCAGTTTCAAAATCATTAACGGTAAAATCTGCTTATTTTGAAAACGGACAATTAAAAAGTGCGGTTTCCTCACAAACTTTTACAGTTTCAAAAACGACAGGCAAAAAAATTACATTGGAGCAACAGCCGAGCGAGAATTATTCTTTTGGAGGAGCTTTCACTTTGGTAGACGGAATTATCGGAAACCAAAGACAGTTGGGAAAAACATGGTTAGGATTTCAGGGGAAAGATGTGGTGGCAACTATTGATTTTGGGCAGAAAACACAGTTTTCAGAAGTGTATTTTAATACCTTGGATAATAAAGGAAGCTGGATCCATTTTGCGAAATCAGCGCAAATCTTTATTTCTGATGACGGAACGAATTTTAAACTGATCAAAGAAATAGGGAAAGAAGAAATCCTGAATGCGAAAGGGAAAATTAAGCTTACCGTAGGAAATCAAAACTCAAAATATATCAAAGTTAAAATTGAAAATGCTGGGATTATTCCTGCCGGAAATCCAGGTGCAGATTCAAAAGCGTGGCTTTTTGTAGATGAAATTGGCGTAAATTAGTAAGGAATTTAATAGTATTATGGAAAACACGGTTTTATCTTCAGAATTTAATTCCTCTCCCGAGCTGGTTGAAAAACTTTATCAGTATGGAATTGTAAAAACGTATCAGGAAGGAGATATTATTTTAGATGAGAATTCCTCCATCCGTTCCATTCCTATTGTGATGAGAGGTATGATGAAGGTCATTCGTACCGAGGAAGACGGACGCGAGATTTTATTATACTACATCAAAGCCGGAGAAAGCTGCATTATGTCGTTTTTGGGCGGAATGCACAATGAAAAAAGTATTGTAAAAGCCGAAGTGGAAGAAGATACCGAGATTCTGTTTTTACCTGTAGATAAAGTTTCTCTTTTTATCAAAGAATATCCGGAATGGTTAGATTATATTTTCCGCCTTTATCATAAACGCTTCGAAGAATTATTGGATATTATCAACGCAATCGCTTTCAAAAAAGTAGACGAAAGATTGCTGAATCTGCTTCAGAAAAAATCAGAATTGTCAAATTCTAGTACAATCATCATCACGCACGAACAGTTGGCAAACGAGTTGGGAACGGCCAGAGTTGTTGTTTCCAGATTATTGAAACAGCTGGAAGAAGAAGGAAAACTAAAGCTGGGCAGAAATAAAATTCAACTTTTATTTTAAGTTATGTAACAAAAGTAGCGGTACAGAAATTTTGGAATTTCCATTTTTGCTTTCAAATTGAGAAGGAAGTAAAAATGGAAATTTTTGGTTATATCGCGGCTGTTTTAATTGGTGTTTCTTTAGGATTAATAGGGGGAGGAGGAAGTATTCTTACCGTTCCCGTTTTGGTTTATCTTTTCGGAATAGAGGCATTGGTGGCCACAGAATATTCGCTTTTTATTGTTGGAATCAGTAGTGTTGCAGGTTCATTGGCTTATTTTAAAAAGAAATTGGTGAATCTTAAAATAGCCGTCGTTTTTGGAATTCCCTCTGTGATTTCCATTTTTCTCACCCGAAACTATCTTTTACCTCTCATTCCGGAGAAAGTTTTTGCAATCAATAATTTGGTGATTACTAAAGATATTTTCCTGCTGCTGATTTTTGCAGGATTAATGATCCTTGCTTCCTACAAAATGATACGGAAAGATGGAAAACAAAAGGATCAAAGCGAAACAAATAAAAACAATACACTTCTAGCGGCAGGAGAAGGTTCAGTTGTTGGGATTTTAACCGGATTAGTCGGAGCAGGAGGTGGATTCATGATTATTCCTGCATTGGTTAATCTTCTCAAAACTCCAATGAAAGTAGCAATCGGAACTTCTCTAGTCATCATTTCTATAAACTCTCTGATCGGATTTTTTTCCTCTATCCACCATACTACTATTGATTGGAGATTTTTGACATCCATATCAGCAATTGCTGTTCTCGGAATTATGATAGGTTCTTACTTATCAAAAAAAATTGATGGGAAAAAGCTTAAATCAGCATTCGGATGGTTCATTTTGGTTATGGGATTTTATATCATCATTAAAGAAATATTTCTATAAAATTCTTATGTAACAAAAGTAGCGGTAGGAGAAATATTAAAACAGGAAATTTGTACTCAACAAAAACAAAATTTATTAAAAATGAAAATAGAACAGATTTATACAGGATGTTTAGCCCAGGGAGCATATTATATTATTTCTGAAGGAGAAGCGGTTATTATAGACCCATTAAGAGAAACAAAGCCTTACATTGATCGATTGGAAAAAGATAAAGTAACCCTTAAATATATTTTTGAAACCCATTTTCATGCAGACTTTGTAAGCGGTCATGTAGATTTAAGCAAAAAAACGGGAGCTCCTATTGTTTATGGACCAACCGCAAAACCAGAATTTGAAGCGATTATTACCGAAGACAATCATATTTTTGAAATCGGAAAGATTAAAATAAAAGTGCTGCACACTCCGGGACATACGCTGGAAAGTTCTTCTTATTTATTAATTGATGAGTATGGAAAAGAAAAAGCATTATTCAGTGGAGATACTTTGTTTCTGGGAGATGTTGGACGCCCCGATTTAGCGCAAAAAGCAGCGGATATGACACAGGAAGAATTGGCAGGTATGCTTTATGAAAGTTTATATCAGAAGATTCTGCCTTTAAATGATGATATTATTGTTTATCCGGCTCATGGAGCAGGTTCTGCTTGTGGTAAAAATATGCAGAAAGAAACGGTGGACTTATTGGGGAATCAGAAAAGAACCAATTATGCGTTAAACCAAAAAGATAAAGAAAGCTTTATAAAAGCGGTAACAGAAGGACTTTTGCCACCTCCCGCTTACTTTGGGATGAATGTAGTAATGAACAAAAAAGGATATGAAAGCTTTGATAAGGTTTTATCACATGGTTCACAGGCTTTATCTCCTGAAGAATTGGAAGAGAGAGTAGAGTTTTCAGGAGCTTTAGTGCTTGATGTGAGAAACAATCATGAATTTTCAAAAGGCTTTATTCCACAATCCGTTAATATAGGACTGGATGGAGATTTTGCACCGTGGATAGGAGCATTAATTGCAGATATAAAACAACCGATCGTATTGGTGACCAATGAGAATAAGGAAGAAGAAACAATTACCAGACTGAGCAGAGTTGGGTTTGATAACGTTTTAGGTTTCTTAAAAGGAGGTTTTGAAGCATGGAAGAAGAACGGAAAAGAAATAGATTCAATTCATCGTATTTCAGCTAAACAGTTTGAAGATGAAATAAAGAATATAACGGTAAAAATTATTGATGTAAGAAAAGAAAGCGAATACAATGCAGAGCACATCGATGAAGCTTATAATCAACCTTTAGCCTATGTCAATGAATGGATCACTCAGATTGATCCGGAAGAACATTTTTATCTTCACTGTGCAGGCGGATACAGAAGTATGATGGCAGCAAGCATTCTTCAGGCAAGAGGTTACCGAAATTTTACCGAAATTGAAGGAGGATTTAAAGCGATTGCCCAAACTGATATTCCTACAAGCGATTTTGTATGTCAGACGAAGGTTTTTCCTTATATTAGTTAAAATGTGCGTTACTTTTACAACATAGTATTCATAAAGAAATAGAACGAAATAATGATAAATTTTGAACAACAGGATTATAAAGATCATTGGGAAAATGTATATGAAACCAAGAATCCTGATGAGGTAAGCTGGACGCAAAAAATTCCGCAAACTTCTTTGGAGCTTATAGAAGAAGCTTCGAAAGATAAGTCTTCAAAAATTATAGATATTGGTGGTGGAGACAGTAATCTGACCGATTTTTTACTGGAAAAAGGATTTAAAGATATTTCCGTTTTAGATATCTCCGCAAAAGCATTAGAAAAAGCAAAAGAAAGATTAGGAATTCAAGCTGAACATGTAGATTGGATTGCGACAAATATTACAGAATTTGAGCCTAATAGAACCTATGATATTTGGCATGACAGAGCGGCTTTTCATTTTCTGACCACAGATGAAGAAGTTCAGAAATATGTAGAGATTGTAAGGAATACAGTTTCAGACACGCTGATTATTGGAACGTTTTCTGTAGATGGTCCGCAAAAATGTAGCGGTTTGCAGATTTCACAGTATGATAAAGAGAGCCTGAAAGCTGTATTTTCACCGGATTTTGAACTGGTAAAATCTTTTACGGAAGATCATATTACCCCGTTTAATACCGTTCAGAACTTTATTTTCTGTCAGTTCAAAAAGAAATAAATCATATCAATACTTACATAATTTATGCTGGATATTATAAAAGAACCTTGGCCTTGGTATATTGCTGGTCCGTTGATAGGTCTTACCGTCCCAATCTTACTGATTTTAGGAAACAAATCTTTCGGAATCAGTTCGTCACTGCGACATATTTGCGCAGCATGTATTCCGGGAAATATCAATTTTTTTAAATACGACTGGAAAAAAGAAAGCTGGAATTTATTCTTTGTCTTAGGCATTTTCTTTGGAGGAATGCTTTCTGCCTATTTTTTAATAAATCCGGGTGAGATCATTGTAAATCCAAAGCTTAAAACAGAATTGGCGGGATATGGAATCACAGATTACAGCAATCTTGTACCGACTCAATTAATGAATTTTAAAAGCCTCTTGACCTTAAAAGGTTTTATTACAATGGTTGTCGGCGGATTTCTAGTGGGATTTGGAACCCGCTATGCAGGAGGATGTACAAGTGGCCATGCTATTATGGGACTTTCCAATCTTCAATGGCCGTCTTTAGTGGCGACGATCTGTTTTATGATCGGTGGTTTTTTTGTGGCCAATGTTGTGTTACCAATGATCCTTTCACTCTAAAAAAATAAGCAATGAAAAATAATAATGCAGTTTGCAATAACGAAATAAACGCTCAACATAAATGGTATCATAACCTTAAATACCTCTTGGTAGGAATATTATTTGGGATTGTTTTTGTAAAAGCTGAAATCATCAGTTGGTTCAGAATTCAGGAAATGTTTCGTTTGCAGTCATTCCATATGTATGGAGTGATAGGAAGTGCGGTGCTCACAGGAATGATTTCTGTATGGCTGATTAAAAAGTTTAAGATAAAAACATTAAACGGAGAACCTGTTACCATAGCTCCTAAGGAGTTTAATAAAGGACAGATTTTCGGAGGGTTGATCTTCGGCTTCGGCTGGGCGATTACGGGAGCTTGTCCTGGACCTCTTTTTGCCCAGATCGGAACAGGAGCTTTCGCCGTAATCATCACTTTATTAAGTGCGATTTTCGGAACATGGGTTTATGGATATTTCAGAGATCAATTACCCCATTAATACATATTGTTAGATAAATATCATAAAAGGCTGCAGAAAATAATCTGTTGCCTTTTTTGCTTTTATGCTAACGCGAAAATTGCTAATTTGTGACCCAAATAAATCGAACATGCAGAGTAGAAGAAAATTCATAAAAAGATCAGCAGTAGCTTCCTTAGCATTGGCTATGAATCCACTGGATCTGATTGCTAAAGAACTTCCCGAAAATAATAAAACAGTCAATAAACCCATCGTTCTTTCCACATGGAATTTCGGATTAAAAGCGAACGAAGAAGCCTGGACCATTCTTGGAAAAGGAGGTCGTGCTTTAGATGCGGTTGAAAAAGGAGTCCGCTTAGTTGAGAATGATCCTACAGAAAGAAGTGTTGGTTACGGCGGTCGTCCTGACAGAGACGGAAGAGTGACGTTGGATGCTTGCATTATGGATGAAAATTACAATATCGGTTCTGTAGCTTGTCTGGAGAATATCAAAAACCCAATTTCCATAGCAAGAGCAGTCATGGAAAAAACGCCACACGTCATGTTAGTGGGTGACGGAGCTTTACAATTTGCCGTTTCTCAAGGATTCAAAAAAGAAAATATCCTGACGGCGGAATCTGAAAAAGAGTGGAAAGAATGGTTGAAAGACAGCAAATATCAACCCATCGTCAACATTGAAAATCACGATACCATCGGAATGATTGCTTTGGATGCCAACGGAAACCTTTCAGGAGCTTGTACAACAAGCGGAATGGCTTTCAAAATGCACGGAAGAGTAGGAGATTCTCCAATTATCGGAGCTGGTTTATTCGTGGATAATGAAGTCGGAGCTGCAACAGCAACAGGTCATGGAGAAGAAGTGATCAGAACGGTAGGAACTCATCTGGTGGTTGAACTGATGAGACAGGGCAGAAATCCGCAACAGGCCTGTAAAGAAGCGGTTGAAAGAATTGTAAAGATTACCCAAAGAAGAAATAAAAATCTGAAAGATATTCAGGTAGGATTTATTGCAATTAATAAAAAAGGAGAATACGGTTCTTATTGTATTCAGGACGGATTTAACTTTGCAGTATACGACCAAAAAGGAAACCGTCTGGAAAAACCTGAATTTGCTTTAAAATAGGGAGTTGAGTTAAGAATGGAAAAGATAATTATCGCATCTTTATTTTTAATGATTTCCTGTAAGGATAAGACTGAAGCAAAGAAAAACTTACCTTGTAATGGAGTTTACATACATCATTCCAAGGAATCTAATGAAGCAGAAAAATGGCTGAAAAATAGTATTGAAAGTTATTTTAAAACAGATTTGGGGAATTTGGATGACGCAATGCGTAGAATTACAACAAAAGATTACTATCAGTACAAAACTGACGCAATGAATGTCGATTTGGGTGTTGATGGAAGTCTTACAGAAAAACAGTTTCAGGAAAAATGGAAAGGGAAATTTGATTCCGAAAATGCTGGAATTGGTGTAGGTTTTTTGATCACAGGACAAGATTGGGGTGATATAAAAGTGTCAATGTGTGAACTTACTTTTCAGAATGGAAGAGAATTTATGTTTAACGTAATTCTTAAAGATGAAGAATTGAAAGAACATTATGCCATTCGTGTAAAAGTGATTAAAGAAAAAGAAAATTATTTTATAGCTGATGTAATTCAGGAAATTCCTAAAAATTAAATTAAAATGTCAAAAATAGAAATAGCATGTTTCAATCCTGAGTCTGCAATCATTGCTTTTGAAAATGGAGCAGACCGAATAGAATTATGCGACGGATTAAGCGAAGGTGGAACAACTCCGGATTTTGAAACCGCAAAATTGCTAAGAGAGAAGATCAATATTCCGATTTTTGTGATGATCCGTCCTCGTGGTGGAGATTTTACGTATTCTGATGAAGAGTTTGCACAAATGAAATCCGAATTGGTTCAATTAAAAACATTAAATGTTGATGGTTTTGTATTCGGAATTTTAGATGAAAATGATGAGGTAAACGTAACACAGAATAAAGAATTGGTTGAACTGGCAAGACCATATCAATGTACTTTTCACCGTGCTTTCGACCGTGCAAAAGGATTAGAAGATTCTTTAGAAAAGGTGATAAATTGTGGTTTTAAAACAATCCTTACTTCCGGTCAGAAACCGAATGTTTCAGAAGGTAAAGAAAACCTGAAAAAACTAGTGGAATTATCCAATGGAAGAATCGAAATTCTTGTAGGGGGGGGACTTCGTTCTACCAATATTGAAGAGGTAAGAGAGTTTACGAAAGCTGGATATTTTCATTCTTCTGCAATTACTGATGGGGGAGCTTTTGCTGATGCAGATGAGGTGGTTGCTTTGAAAAGTAAATAAACTTACCCGAAAAAATATTCATAACGTTTGTCATTCTGAATGTAGCGAAGCGAAATGAAGAATGTCTTTTCCATGCTTAGATTCTTCCTTCGTCAGAATGACAAATTATACGTTTAAATTGTAATCTAAATCAAACTATTGATGAATAAAACCCTACTTTTTTCTCTTCTCTTCATACAAAACATACTATTCGCTCAATTTTCAGAGCGAAACCTGTCATCAGAAAAATGGCAGTTCAAAAACGCCAAAGAAAATAAATGGCTCACGGCTTCCGTGCCGGGAACAGTTCATTTGGATTTGATGAATAATAAGATCATTCCAGATCCTTACAAAGATGAAAACGAGAAAAAAGTTCAGTGGGTAGAAAATGAAGATTGGGACTATCAGACTTCATTTATTATTTCATCAAAAGAATTGGCCAATCAAAACGTTGATTTGGTCTTTCATGGATTGGATACATTTTCCGAAATTTATTTGAACGGAAAATTATTACAGTCAACAGATAATATGTTCAGAAAATGGACGATTCCTGTAAAGCAACATTTGAAAATTGGGGGAAATGTTTTACAGATTACATTTAAATCTGCGGTAAACGCGGGAAAAGAACTGGCAAAAAAAGTTGCTTTTACGACTCCTGAATCTCCGAGAAGCTATGTAAGAAAGGCACAATATCAGTTTGGATGGGATTGGGGGCCAAGGTTGGTGACTGCCGGAATCTGGAAAGAGGTAGAATTAAATTTCTGGAATCAGGCGAAACTTGAAAATGTAAAAATCGAGCAGAAAGTTTTAACCAAGCAAAAAGCCGACTTAAATATTCATGCTGAAATTTTTACTAAAGAAGAAGGGAAATATAGTTTTTTAATCAATGGAAAATCTCAAAATATTACTTTAAAATCGGGAATAAATGTAATTTCAGTTCCTTATCAGATTCAAAATCCAAAATTATGGCAACCCAACGGTTGGGGCGATCCGAATTTATATCAAATAAAAATTTCATTACAAAAAGATTCTAAAATTCTTGCAGAAAAGTCTGAACGAATTGGGCTAAGAACGGTTGAGCTGATTCAGGAAAAGGATGAAAAAGGAAAATCTTTCTATTTTAAAGTGAACGGAAATCCAATGTATGCAAAAGGGACTAATTGGATTCCTTCTGACAGTTTTACGCCAAGAATTACCAAAGAAAAATATCAAAAACTGATTAAAGATTCTAAGGAAGCGAATATGAATATGATTCGTGTTTGGGGAGGTGGAATTTATGAAGACGATGAATTTTTCAAGGCTTGTGATGAAAACGGAATATTAGTTTGGCAGGATTTTATGTTTGCAGGGAGCTTTTATCCTTCTGACGAAAATTTTCAAAAGAATGTTGAGATGGAAGTCAAAGATCAGATCGAAAGACTTCAGAATCATCCTTCATTAGCATTATGGTGCGGAAATAATGAAGTTGACGAAGCGATCGTAAACTGGGGATATCAGAAACAATTCAAATATTCAAAAGAAGATTCGTTGCAGGTATGGAAAGATTATAAAAAGATTTTTCATGAAGTGATTCCAAACGCAATTAAAAAATATGCAACTAGTGACAAGCAAATTTATTGGGAAAGTTCACCGTCTATCGGTTGGGGACACAAGGAAAGTTTAACAGAAGGCGATTCTCATTATTGGGGAGTTTGGTGGGGAGAGCAACCGTTTGAAATTTATAACGAAAAAGTTCCGAGATTTGCTTCAGAATACGGATTTCAGGGAATGTCGACTTTGGAAACAACAAAATCTATGTTTTCGGGAGTTCCTGATTTAAGTTTACAAAACGGAACAATAAAAGCGCACGAAAAACATTCTAGAGGTTGGGAAATCATTGATAATTATATGAAACGGGATTACAAAATTCCGACAGATTTTGTAAAGTATAATTACATTTCTCAGTTGCTTCAGGCTCGTGGAATGCAGATTGCGATTGAAGCACATCGCCGTGCAAAGCCCTATAATATGGGAACTTTGTATTGGCAGCTGAATGATTGTTGGCCGGTGGTTTCGTGGTCTTCAATCGATTATTTAGGAAATTGGAAAGCGTTGCATTATCAGATCAAAAGAAGCTTTGAAAACCAAGTGATTTTAACGGAGGAAAAAGATGGAGTTTTGAATTTTTATGCTGTTAATGATACGTTGAAAAAGTTTGAAGACGTTACCATAGAATTTGATATTTCTAAATTTAATGGAGAAAGTTTGGCTGCCGCAGTGAGTGTTCCTGATGGAAAAGTTTTAGATACTCATATTTTAAAATTTGATCCTTTAGTAATTAATGATGTAATTGGTGATACCAATAAAAATGAAATTTATCTCAATGTGATTATTCGGGACAAAGAAGATAAAATCATTGCTGAAATGAACCATTTTTTTGTAAAACCAAAAGATTTAAAACTTCCAAAACCATCCATCAAAATCAGGAAAATTTCTTCTACAGAAATCGACGTTTCTACAGATGTTTTGGCAAAAGATGTTTATCTAATCGGAGACACTCATTTCAGTGATAATTTCTTCGACTTGCTTCCGAATTCTTCAAGAAGAATTAATCTTTCAAAACCTTTGGAAAAAGTGGAAGTGATGAGCCTTTGGGATACGATGAATTAATAATAGAGTTTGTCATTCCGTAGAAATCTAGGCTGTATAATTTTAGCTGAACGGTAGATTCCTACGGAATGATAAAAGTTATGTGAAAAATATCAGTTTTGATTATCAACTAGAAAATCAACCTTAAATTAGCACCATATTTTTCAACTATGGTGAATTTTGTCCTGATCGCAGTGTGTATTATCGCAGGAATGGTTTTCAAAGCTACAAAATCCATTCATCCCGATGCTCATAAAGGAATCAATACCTGGATTCTTTATCTTGCGCTTCCTGCTGTTTCGTTCAAATATCTGCCGAAAGTCCACTGGACAACAGAAATGCTTTTCCCGATTATAGCAACTTTTCTTACTTCGGTTTTCTGCTTTTTCTTTATGATGTTTTACAGTAAAAGCAAAGGATATTCAAGGCGTTCAAGAAGTACATTGGAACTGGTAAGTGGGTATAGCAATACTTCATTCATAGGATTTCCGCTTGTTTCCGCTTTTTACGGTGAAAGTCTTTTGAGTATTGCCATTATATGTGATCAGACCATGTTTTTTTCGCTTTCTACATTAGGAATTATTGCGGCCTTAAGAGGAGGAAGTCAGTCAGGGAAAATAAGCGCGACTTTCATTCTGAAAAGATTGATTACCTTTCCACCATTAGTAGGCTGTATTGCAGCGCTGATCTTATCTCAATTCATAGATTTTACGTTAGCAGAACCGTTTTTTGATAAACTGGCAGCAACAGTAAGTCCATTGGCATTATTTTCAGTCGGATTACAATTAAAATTCAATGGCTGGAAAAAATTGATTCCTCAAATGTCCGCTTCTATGTTCTATAAATTGATTCTGGCTCCTGCCATTACCTTAGGACTGGCATTTTTATTTGGTATAAAAGGAAACATCGCCAAAATCACCATCTTTGAATCTGCAATGCCGACCGTTCTTACCTCAAGTATTATTGCAGAACAGTTCAGATTGAACACAAAGCTGACGAATTTGACGATTGGTTTTAGTATTATAGTGGGATTATTTACTTCAGCATTTTGGTATCAAATTATTGAATTGCTTTTTTAATTCAATTCAAAATCATACAGGATAATAGAATCTATATTGTCTTTCCATTGTTCCATATGGGCTGTATTGCTTATTGAAGGAGTAATTGAAGTCGATTGGTAGGAAGAACTTCCTTTTAATCTAATTTTAGCTTTAAAGATCATATTTTTTCCGGTTTTCTGAATAACATTCAAAACAAAAATAGGTGATCCCATCAGTTGACCTTCACTAAATAAAAGCTCAACACTGTTATCCTTTACATCATCCTTTTTGTAGTTGCGGAGCATATCAAAAAAATCAATCTTTTCGGTAATATTTTCCTCTTTTACGATTTCGAATTTACTGATTGTATTATTTTTTATTTCAGGTTTCAGCAGAACTTTTTTGCCGATTGGGATGGTAATTTCTCCTTTGTTTAAAGTGATTTTTTCCTGTGCCTGAATGATAAGTATCAAAAAGAGTGATACAGCGGATAAAAGTCTTTTCATAAATAGTTTATTAATTTTAAAGTTCGTTTATAGTTAGAACGATAAAAATATAAATTATTGCAGTTCACAAAAGAAAAAATTAATTTTACACTTTAAATATTTCTCTTGAATTACGCCCAAATCGTTTTACCATTAAATTTAAAAGGATCTTTTACATACAAAGTTCCCCAGGAACTATTATCTGAAATTCAGGTAGGAATGCGTGTATTGGTTCCTTTTGGTGGGAAAAAGATTTATACAGGGATTGTTTTTGAACTTCATGACAATGCTCCTGAAAGTTTTGTAGCCAAAGAAGTCATCAGTATTTTGGATGACAAACCGATTGTTCCGCAAGAGCAGATACAATTCTGGAACTGGCTTTCAGAATATTATTTATCGGGATTAGGAGAAATTTATCGTTTTGCATTTCCGTCTTCCCTGAAACTGGAAAGTGAAACGTATTTAAAATTAAAGCCTAATGTTACCGTTGATTTTGAAAATCTGGATGTCAACGAAATGTATCTTATTCAGGCATTGGAAGTTCGTCAGTTGATTAATTTAACGGATATTGAAGCTTTCATTCCGAAAAAAGATATTATTAAGACGATTAATTCCTTAATTGACCTGCAATACATCGAAATTGATGAAAAAATTGCGGAAAAATACAAAGCGAAAGAAGTTGCTTATGTCAGAATTAACGATGAGGTTTTAAAAAATCAGAACCTTACGGAAATTATTTTAAGCTTAAAAAGGGCCCAAAAGCAAAAAGATCTTTTCCTTCATATTTTAGAAAAGCAGACGGAAAATCCGGATATGCATATTAAAAAATCTGATCTGTTTGAAGACGGCTATTTCGGAAGCTCACACTTCAAAGCTTTGGCAGACAAAAATCTGGTGGAGGAATATTATATGCAGAAAGACAGGATCGAAAGCTATGAAGGGGAAATTGAAGAAATTGAAGAACTTTCAGAATCTCAAAAATTAGCTAAGATTACTATTGATGAAGCTTTTGAAGAAGGAAAAAATGTCTTGCTCCACGGAGTGACATCTTCCGGGAAAACCCATATTTATTTGGAAAAAATTGAAGAATG
This sequence comes from Chryseobacterium taiwanense, assembly GCF_000813825.1. Classification (GTDB taxonomy): domain Bacteria; phylum Bacteroidota; class Bacteroidia; order Flavobacteriales; family Weeksellaceae; genus Chryseobacterium; species Chryseobacterium taiwanense. Next base: position 527,710 of record NZ_JWTA01000004.1, on the reverse strand, counting down.
CATCAATGAAGGAAAAAATGTTCTGTTTTTGCTTCCTGAGATTTCTTTAACCAAACAAATTACCCAAAGATTAGAAAAAAAATACGGTCGACAACTTGGTTTCTACCATCAAAAACTTACCGATTTTGAACGTGTGGAAGTCTGGAGGAGAATCAGACAAAATGATATTAAAATCCTTATCGGAACAAGAAATGCATTGTTTCTGCCTTTTCAGAATTTAGGATTGATTGTAGTAGATGAAGAGCATGATTCTGCTTACAGACCCAGAGAAGTTTCGCCTTATTTCAATGCAAAAGATGCTGCATTAGTGTTGGGGAATTTTTATAATGCTCGTGTGATTTTGGGATCTGCAACACCTTCTGTGGAAAGTTACTACAATGCAAGAAAAGATCGAATACAATATGTTTTTCTTGAAGAACGTTTTGGGAAAGTAACGCTTCCTGAATATGAATTAATTAACTTTAAAGAAGCTCAGGATTCAAAAAAAGTCTCCGGAAACTTTTCTTTGAGATTAATTGATGAATTGAAAAGAACTGTAGACGAAAAAAATCAGGCTATTGTACTTCATAACCGCCGTGGTTATGCGAATGTAATAGAATGTGAATCTTGTGGGTATGTCAATTATTGTTCGAATTGTGATGTGGTAATGACCTATCACAAGGCTGCAAACGAAATGAAATGCCATTATTGTGGTCAAAGAGCTTCAAAACCGAAAGCTTGTCCGAAATGCCATTCAGAAAAACTGAATGAAAGAGGAGTAGGCGTTGAACAGATTCATGAAGAAGTTTCTAAACTGTTTCCTGAAAATGAGGTTGACAGAATGGATGTCGATTCCATGAGAAAGAAATTTGCCTATGAGAAATTGTACGAGAAAATTGAAGACGGAGAAATCGATATTATTGTTGGAACTCAAATGATCTCCAAAGGCTTGGATTTTGACCATATCGAATTGGTAGCCATTCCCAAAGCAGATTCTATGTTGTATGTTCAGGATTTCAGAGCGGAAGAAAGAGCATATCAACTCATTACACAGGTTTCCGGAAGAGCAGGAAGAGTTTCTGGGAAAGGGAAAATATTAATTCAGACTTTTAATCCGGATCATTCTGTTTTCCAGCTGATTAAAATGAATAATCCTGCAAAGGTGTATAAATACATTTTAACTGAACGTCAAAAATTTCACTATCCACCTTTTACTAAGTTGATTATGATTGAGCTTAAACATAGAAAAGAAGAAAAGGTGAATCGTGCTTCTCAATTTTTAGGTTCGGTTTTAAGAAAATATCTTCCCGAAGACTGTGTATTAGGACCTGAAAAATCTCAAATAGCAAGACTTAATAATCTCTATCAATTTCAAATCTTACTCAAACTTCCAAGAGGAAAGAACTACGAAAAATTCAAAAAGTTGGTTTTGTTGAGTCTGAAAGAATTTGACGAAATCACTGCGTATCAAAGCATCAAAAAAGACGTTTTTGTTGATTTTTAACAAATTTTAACAAATTTTATAAGGTTTTATAATACCTTAAATATCTGAGTAATAGCAATAATTTCTACATTTGATCGTTGCTTATATGTTTGGTTGTGCTTTTTAGATTTAACTATGGTTATTCTGTGCCATCCAAATTGAGTAATAAAAAGAAAATTAGATGGTAAAATTCAGAAAATATATTTCAGGTATTACGGTATTAGCCTCTGGTTTATTCCTCGCTCAGTCTACCGTTTCTACGGTTCTTTTCACTCCCACTTACGATAGTCAGAAACCCAATTTGAGTCTGCCTTCTCCCGTGGCTGCGATTGAAAAAACAATTCTCTCGCCGAAAGAACTGTTGGATGTGAACCTTAATACAATGATGACGGATCCCGTGTTGAAAAACGCAAGTTGGGGTTTTGTGGTGTTCGATCCTAAGACCAAAAAGATCATTTCTTCGTATAACGAAAATATGCCTTTGGTTCCGGCTTCTACCACAAAATTGCTTACGACGGAGACCGCTTTGAATTTGTTGGGGGAAAACTATCGTTGGATGACGCAGCTTGAATATTCAGGTCAGATAGATGAAAACGGGGTTTTAAACGGTAATCTGTACATTGTAGGAAGTGGAGATCCTTCTTTAGGAACCAATAAAGCAGGCGCATTATCTTACAGAGAAATCATTACAGATTTTATGAGTGGGCTTACACGTGAGGGTATTAAAAAAGTAAATGGTGATATTATTATTCAGACAGCGCTTTTCAAAGGTAACATTTCAAGACTTCCGGAAAATGTTGTGTGGTTAGAAAACAATAATTACTATTTACCGGTAGGTACAACCCGTGAAATTAATCCAGCAAATGAAAAATTAATCGTCAAAAAGAATACCTTATCAGCAGATAAAAAATTCTTTTATGTTTCTCCGTATGCCAATCAAATGGTATATGCAGAAAAATATGACGGAAATGGTACTTTAACTACAAAATTACCTGATGCACCTGCTTATCTTGCAAATTCATTCAGAACTACTTTGGTGAAAAGCGGAATTGCAGTAACAGGGAAAGTAACTCCGAAAATGACGGATGCAGAACCGGAAAGCAGAAAATTGGTTTCTGCTTATAAGTCTCCTACATTAACGGATATTGTGTATTACACCAATCAGCATAGTGATAACTCTCTTGCAGAAGCATTACTGAGAACGGTAGGGTTTTTCAGAAAAGGAGATCAGACCAGCGAAAGTGGCAAAGTTGTAGTGAAAGATCATTTGAAAGATGTTGCTTTTGATGCAGAAGGTTTAAATTATATGGATGGAAGCGGATTATCGAGAAGCAATACGGTAACTCCAATTGCCCAGGTAAAATATCTTACCTCTTTAATGAACCAAAAGTATTATCAGACATATTTGACTTCATTGCCAATTGGCGGACAATCAGGAACGCTAAAGAGAATGTTCAATGAAGCCGGAAACGGGCAGGTCTTTGCAAAAACAGGAACGCTGAATAAAGTAAAAACCCTTGCGGGATACATAAAAACGAATTCAGGAAGAACATTGGTGTTCTCACTGTTGGTAAATAATTATGCAGGTTCTGTAGATATGGTAAAAAAGAGAATGGAAAAAATTCTTGAACCAACTTTAGAACTTTAACATATAAAGTAATAATTCTAAAAACCTTTTAATATTTGATTAGAAGGTTTTTTTTATCTTTGATTTTTAATAATTTATAAATGAAGCACTTCTATTTTCTGATATTAAGTATTCTTACTTTTCAACAGATTTCTGCACAGGATGAAAATATTGAAATGAAATCATTCAGAGCGAAGGAAATGAAATCTTTTGCGAATAAAATGACCGCTTACAATATCAATCCTAATACCTTAAACTATGATCTTCAGTATCAAAGGATGGATGTGAATCTGGATCCTACTGTATATCAGATTTCGGGAACCGTAACGTCTCATTTCAAGCCGAATCAGAGTATGAGTAATATTTACTTTGATCTTTCAAATACGTTGACGGTTTCTCAGGTAAAATATCACGGTCAGAATCTTACTTTTCAGCAGTTAACTACAAAAGAAGTAAAAGTGGATTTTCCGGTTGCACTTGCTGCAAATGTATTGGATTCACTTACCATTCATTATTCAGGAACGCCACCAACGGCGAATAACTCTTTTTCAACAGGATCTCAAGGTGGAACGGCCATTCTCTCTACTTTAAGTGAACCTTACGGAGCACAGGACTGGTTTCCAACCAAACAAAGCTTGAATGATAAAATTGATCGATTTGATTTTAAAATAACGGCACCTTCTCAGTATAATGTAGCTGCAAACGGAACATTGATGTCTGAAACGACTCTTGGAAACGGGCAAAAACTGACGTTCTGGAGAACGATGTATCCGACAGCGGCCTATCTGATTGCGCTTTCGATTACAAATTATGTAAAACTTACCGATACCATGGGAACGCCGCCTTTTCCATTTATCAATTATGTGTATCCTTCTACTGCAAGTAATACGACAAGCATGGCCAACATCAACTGGACAAAACAGGTGATGAATACTTTTGAAACCTATTTCGGGCCTTATCCTTTCAGGAATGAAAAGTACGGGCACATGGAATTTGAATATGGTGGTGGAATGGAACACCAGACCATGTCATCTATGGGAGGTTGGGATAAAGGACTGATTGCCCACGAATTGGCTCATCAATGGTTTGGTGATAAAGTGACTTGCGGAGCATGGAACGATATATGGCTGAATGAAGGTTTTGCAACATTTGGAGCACATTTGGCAAATGAAAAGCTGCTAATGACCAATACAGAGTTTATGAACTTTTTATTATCAGAAAAAGACTATATTACAAGTGCTGCTGGTGGAAGTGTTTACGTTGCTGATGCAAGTTTAAATAACATCAATGCTATTTTCAGTGGAAGATTATCCTATTCAAAAGGAGGATATGTGGTGAGAATGATAAAATGGATTTTAGGGGAAACAGCTTTTTATCAGGCTCTAAAAGATTATCATGCAAGACCTGCTTTAGCATATAACTACGTAAGAACGGTAGATCTCAAAAATTCTATTCAGTTATCTACAGGAAAAGATCTTACTGAGTTTTTTAACGATTGGATTTATGGACAGGGTTATCCTACTTATGATATTCGTTGGAAACAGACAGGGAATCAGATCACCTTTAAGGCTTCACAAACACAAAGTCATTCTTCTGTAAGCTTTTACGAAATGCCTTTACCGATTAAAGTGACGGGAACAGGAGGTCAGGTTGCTTATTTTGCGCTTGATAACACAACAAACAATCAGTATTTCACGGAATCTGTAGCATTTACGGTGGCGAGTGTAGAGTTCAATTATGAATATCAGATTATTGAAAAAAATTCGACAGTAACTCAGGATAATGCATTGAGTACTTCAGAGATTAATAAAGATGAATTTGCATTATATCCAAACCCGGCAAAGAACGAAATCAATATTAAAGGACTTGACAGAGCCACAGATTTTGCCATTTACTTTATTGACGGAAAATTAGTGAGAAAGGCGGTTTATGAACCCGGAAAAGCGATTAATATTTCAGAACTGATTCCCGGAACCTATATCTTCAAGGTGAAAGATAAGAACATAAAATTCTTAAAGAAATAAAATAAAACCCTTCAGAACTTCTGAAGGGTTTTTGTTTCATAAAGACTAATAAAAAGCAATAGGATAGAAAGAATACGTTGATCTTTCTGCTGAAAGGATAAGATAAATGAATTCCATAATATATTTATTTAGGGTTAAGATTTCTGTTAAATCTGGAAGTTTTTCTGTCTTTTAATCGCTCTGTTGGCTTTTCGGGTAGCTTTTCTTACTTTAAAATCAAACCATTTTTCTTTAAACAGATTTCGCATGACATTATCAAAATGCCGGATAAGAACAAGATTTTTAAACCCTCTCCATTTTTCCAACCAGCTTGAAGGTAAAGCCCTTATTGAAACAGAATAGCCCTCCGTTTCGTATTGAATGTAATGCCACCAACCGGAAGGAATATAAAGCGTTTCCCCGGGATTGATGATGGCTTCATACCCATCTACATATTTTAGTCCAGGAAATTCATCATAATCTGGTTCTTTGATATTAGTAATCGAGTGAAAATTATAAGGAAGTTTATACAGTAAATCCGATTGTTCCCAAGGGAAAAGCCAGATCTTTTTGATACCTTGAAACTGGGTAATAAAAACATGCGACATATCAATATCAACATGATTTCGGGTGATAGAGCCTTCCCCTCCAAAAAAGATAAAAGGTAGCCATTTCAGAATTTTTCCTTTTGTAACATCATTGTAATGAATATCATTTTTAAGTTCAGGTTTAATGCTTAATAGATTAAAGAGAAAAAGGCGATGCTCAGTAGGAGAGGAGGTAATTAAATCGAGATAATCTGAAAAAGTGCTCTGTCCGATCGGTTTGCTGGCCACTCTGTCCAGTGATTCGATCTCGCTTCCGTAAATATTGACTTTGTGATCGCCTGCAATTTCTTTAAAATAATCATAATTCCATTTTTTGAATGCCGGACTTTTGGGAGTTACAAAATCTTTTAAAATGACAGGTTTTGCAGGTTTCAGATAAGTTTTTAGAAAGTCTTCGGAGGATATGTTTTCAATTTTTTGTACTGGTGATAATCGCATTTTACTGAATTTAAACAACAAATATAAATAATAGTCTACTAGAATTATAGACTATTAACGAAAATAGTTGGATTTTATTTAAGCATTTAGAATAAAAAACAGAAAAGCTATGAGTTTACCACGATTTTATTAAATTAGCACATCTTAAAAATTATTAGAAATGATCTCTAAAAAGTATCTTGAAAACTTACAGAACGAACTACAAAATATTGATAACGACGGACTTTACAAAAGAGAAAGAATCATTACCTCTCAGCAGAGTGCAGAAATAGAAGCGAACGGAAAAAAGCTGTTGAACTTCTGTGCCAACAATTATTTGGGATTATCAAACAATCCGGAAGTGATGAAAGCGTCTCAGGATATGATCGAATCTCACGGTTATGGTATGTCTTCAGTACGTTTTATCTGCGGAACTCAGGATATTCACAAACAATTGGAGCAAAAGATCGCTGATTTCTTAGGATTGGAAGATACGATCCTTTATGCAGCTTGTTTTGATGCAAACGGAGGTGTTTTCGAACCTTTATTTACAGAAGAAGATGCTATTATCTCTGACGAATTGAACCACGCTTCGATCATCGACGGAGTTCGTCTTTGTAAAGCAGCAAGATACCGTTACAAAAATAATAATATGGAAGATCTGGAAGCTCAGCTGATCGCAGCTTCTGAAAAAAATCACCGTTTCAAAATTATTGTTACAGACGGAGTTTTCTCAATGGACGGAATCGTTGCAGACCTAAAAGGTGTTTGTGATTTAGCTGATAAATATGACGCTTTGGTAATGGTGGATGATTCTCACGCAACTGGTTTCATCGGGAAAACAGGTCGTGGAACTCACGAAGCAAATGAAGTAATGGGTAGAGTAGATATTATTACTTCTACGTTAGGGAAAGCTCTTGGTGGTGCTTTAGGAGGATTTACTTCCGGTAAAAAAGAGATCATCGATATGCTAAGACAGCGTTCAAGACCTTATTTATTTTCAAACTCATTGGCTCCGGGAATCGTGGGTGCAGCTTTGAAAGTATTGGATATGATCTCTGAAGACACTTCTCTTCGTGATCAGGTGATGGAAAACGCAGAATATTTCAGAGCAGAAATGAAGTCTAAAGGTTTCGATATTCCTGATGGAGATGCTGCTATTGTTCCGGTAATGCTTTACGATGCGCCTTTAGCACAAAAAATGGCTGAAAAACTGATGGATGAAGGAATTTACGTGATCGGATTCTTCTATCCGGTTGTACCGAAAGGAAAAGCAAGAATCAGAGTTCAGCTTTCGGCGGCACATACAAGAGCACATTTGGATAAAGCAATTGCTGCATTTGAAAAAGTTGGAAAAGAATTAGGGGTGATCTCTTAAGACAAAAATAAAGTTGTTCTACATTTGTAGAGTTAAAACAGGATTTCTTATATTTACAGAAATCCTGTTTTTTTATGAAAAAAATATTTATTGTTTTAGTCGTATCATTATTCACATTTTCCTGCCAAACGAAGATGAACCAATATGTAAAAGTGAGTGAAAAATCTCAAAAAAGACATGGTAAATGGAAAGAAGAATATCCTACCAACGAAGGAAACCTTGTTGCTATCGGAAAATATAAAAAAGGGGAGAAGGTAGGCGTTTGGAAAACCTATTTTGACGATAAACTCTATCAAAAAGAAAACATTCAAAGAGATATTACGAAAATCAAAAGATACTTTCCAACCGGAACGATCATGGAAAAAGGACAGACTAAGCTTGAAATTTCCCAGAACGAACGTCACTGGTATTATTACGGAGCCTGGAAATATTATGACAAGAAGGAGAACCTTTTATATACAAAGAAATATTATAAAGAAAGTAAGGCAGACAGTATTCCTGCAAGAAAAAAACAATAAATAATTGTAAAGGCAGTTTTTCTCAAAATGATATAGCAATTTTCATCCGAAATTTTTAGATTAAATTCTCTTTTTTTCCGAAATAAACTATCTTTGCGCATAATTTATTTACATGTTTTTAAAGTCCGAATATCGTGTTGAATTTTCTAAATCAAAAGAAGATGTTTTAGAAAATATTAAAAACAGCATATTTGGAGGTTTTCCTGATTTCTTTGGTAAAAGTTTTACAGGAAAAGTTTTTGAAAATGGTTTTAAAGTAAGATTAATGCAAAAAGATTTTCAAACTTTTAAGGGAAATTTTATCAGAGATAACGAGGATAAATATAGTCTTGAATTATTTATTGGACTGGAATTTTATCAATTATTAACTCTTGCTATTTTCTTCTGTTTTTCATTAACTATTTTAATAAGAAATTTTTCTGGAGAATATTATATTTTATCCATTTATCTAATGGTGATTGGGCTTGTTGCTTATAAAAATTACAGAGATTCAAAAAAAGAGAAACAATTGTTTTTTGACTATTTGAAAAACTTTGACAGAAACTGTGAAATTGTTCCTATAAAATAATATTGATTTAAATGCTGTATACCATCATCAAAGCGCTTCACATTATCTTCATGGTAAGTTATTTTGCGGGAATTTTTTATCTCGTGAGAATTTTCGTTTACTATAAAGATACCGATGCATTTGCCGAGGATAAAAAGAAAATTTTAAGAGAACAATACACCTTCATGGCGCGCCGACTTTGGAATATTATTACCGTTCCGGCAGGAGTGATTATGGCGGTTTGCGGACTGGTAATGATCTTCTTAAATACAGGATTAATGAAAATGCCGTGGTTTCATTTGAAGCTTACTTTCCTGATCGGACTGGCGATTTACCATTACTGGTGTTGGAAAAAAGTTTTAAAACTCCGAGAACTTAACGGAAATACTTTGGAAACTGCCAATATCAAATTGAGACAGGCGAACGAAATCGCAACTTTTATTTTATTTCTGGTAGTTTTCACAGTGATATTAAAATCGATGGTCATTGAATATTGGTGGCAATTAATTACAGGATTTTTCGTTCTGGTATTTCTGATTATGATGACGGTGAAGCTGGTTAATAAAAGTAAAAAGTAAAAAGAGACAAGTAAAAAGCAGTGCGAAGTCGATGTATTTTTTTAAATAATAAGCATACAATACATCTGACTTTTAACTTAAAACTTCTAACTAATATATGATTGCAATTTTTAAAAAAGAACTTTGGAGCTATTTTGGGAACTGGAGCGCATGGATTATCATTGCGGCTTTCAGTTTGGTAGCGACATTGTTTTTGTTTTTTTTCGAGAATGATTCCAACATTTTTGATATTGGGCTAGCTTCCTTACAAAGTTATTTTGTTTTGGTGCCTTGGTTATTAATGTTCATCATTCCGGCACTTTCTATGAAAACTTTTGCGGAAGAGCAACAGACGGGTACCTTAAACTGGCTGTTTTCCCAACCTTTGAAAATCTCGGATTTGGTTCTTGGAAAATTCTTATCTGTTTGGGTGGTTGGAATTTTATGTTTAATTCCATCTTTGATTTACCTTTACACAGTATATGTTTTAGGAGTTCCGGAAGGAAATATTGATTTAGGAATGACGTTCGGAAGTTATTTCGGGTTAATTATTTTAATCGCAGCTTTTTCAGGTGTGGGGATTTTAGCTTCTTCACTTTCTCAGAATCAGATCATGGCTTATTTGTTGGGCGTTTTCATGTGTTTTATCATGTATTTCGGGATCGAACAATTGGCAAGTTATAAATTATTGGGTGGAGCAGACTTTATTTTACAGAATATCGGTTTTTATCAACATTTCTTAGGCTTTACAAGAGGTCTTATTGATTTTAAAGACGTGGCTTATTTTGTTTTAATTATTGGTGTCACCCTAGTTTTGTCCAACCATTTTATCACTAAAAAGAAGTAGAATTATGAAGAAGATACCATTCAAATCACCATTCGGAATTTTACTGTTTGTTATTTTGCCGTTGGTAATTATTCTTGCCATTTCAGGAATCAGATTAGATTTAACGAAAGAAAAAAGATATACACTTTCCGATAATACAATTAAGGTTTTAGAGTCTATTAAAAAACCTGTGACTGTTGATGTTTATCTGGAAGGAGATTTCCCTGCAAGCTTTAAGCAGTTGCAGAGTGAAACGAAATTTATGTTGGAGGAATTCAGAAAAATTAATCCAAAAATTGATTTCAAATTCATTGACCCTATTAAAAGTAAAATTCCTCAGGATACTTTGATGGCAATGGGAATGCAGCCTTCTGTACTTCCTGATGTGAAAGACGGAAAAGTTTCTCAGATCTATTTATTTCCTTATGCGGTTGTAAAATATAGAGAAAGAGGGATTTCTGTTCCGTTGGTGGTTCAGCAGAACGGGATTGATGCAGATCAGCAGTTAACGAAATCAATTGAGAATTTAGAATACAATTTAGTTTCAAACATCAAGAATATTGCGGTTGACAAAAGAAAGAAAATTGGAATTTTAGTCAATCAGGATGAGTTGAGCCCGGAAGAATTCCAGGGATTCATGCATTTAGCCACAGAAAATTACGATGCAGGTCCGATTATTCCTAAAAATCAGACTGAGCTTACATTGGCAGATGTTCCTATTTTAAAGCAAATGAATGCTTTAGTAATTGCAAAACCCAGAAAAGCTTTCACAGACGGAGAAAAAGTAATCCTTGACCAATACATCATGAACGGCGGAAAAACGCTGTGGATGATTGATGCGGTAAATGCTGAAATGGATACGTTGACAAGGTCTAAAAAAGTAATGCCTTTCCCGGTAGACATCAATATGACAGACTTTTTCTTCAATTACGGGATCAGAATCAATCCTGCACTGGTAAAAGATGTGAAGAAATTTGCACTGTTGAGATTGGTAACCGGAGAAGTAGGGGGGAATCCTCAATATACAAGTCTTCCGTGGCCGTATTTCCCGTTAGGAATTGCTGAAAAGAATGATCCGATCACGAAAAATATCAATCCGGTAAAATTTGAATTTCCAACATCGATTGATACATTAGGCGGAAGAAAAAATATAAAAACAAAAGTTCTTTTCGAATCAAGTGAAAGAACCTTGCTGAAACAGGTTCCAAATTATGTTGATCTGAAAGAAATTGCAAGTGTGGACAGTCTTGGGCAAATGGAAAAACCAAGCACTCCGAAAATCTATGCAGTAGCTTTGGAAGGTAAATTTAATTCTGCCTACGCTTCAAGAATTGAAAGAAAGTCTTATCCTGGTTTCAAAGGAACAAGTTCTGATAATAAAATGATCGTGATTGCAGACGGAGATGTGGGAAGAAATAAAGTGATCAAAGGGCAGCCTTTACCTTTAGGAGTAGATATGCTGACCAACGAACAGTTCGGAAACGAACAGTTCTTAAGAAATGCTCTCGACTATCTTTTGGACGACAGCAATCTGATGGAATTAAGAAACAGAAACATCGAAGAACGTCTTCTGGACCGACAAAGAATTACAGAAGAGAAAAACAACTGGCAATGGTTCAATTTACTGCTTCCTTTAGTAATTATTGGAGCTTTAGGAGGACTGTTCTTCTGGTTGAGGAAGAAGAAGTTTGGATAGATAAAATAGAAAAAGAGAAACATTTGTTTCTCTTTTTTGTTGATATGATTCCTAAAATGAAGGCTCTTATTTAAGAATTTGAATATTGAAAAGGCAGATTAACAATATCAATCACTTTTTCTCCTTTATTATTTTTTCCTGCTTCCCAAATGATATTACCAGTAGCTGTTTCTGCTGCTTTTTTCACTTCATTATTAAAAGTTTCATTGTTTCCATAAGTAGAAATATTAAGCACATTTCCATCTGAATTGATTTTTAGAATAATTTTTGTTTTCAAATTTTTTCCAAGAGATTGAAGAGCTGCTTTATCCAGATTTTTCTTTACATTTTCAAGAAATGCTTTATTTCCTTTAGGATATTGAGCCGGAAAAGCAATCATCGGTGGAGGAGGAACAGACATGTCCTGAGATTGTCGGGATTCAAATTTATCTTTTACTTTTTCTGCTTTAGCTTTTTGAGCGGAACAGATCTCAAAAATGAATACTGGGAGAAGGATAAGTATTTTTTTCATTGTTATAATTTGGTTGATTTTTTATTAAAGATAATGAAAGCATTATACTTTAACAAGAAACTTATAAGTGTTAAGAAAAATAACGGGTAATGGTTTAATTCGTTACTTTCTTTAGTGATTATGGGTGTTTTATGAGGCTTGTTTTTCTGATTGAGGAAGAAGAGTTTTGGAGAGAAAATAAAAAAAGAGAAGTTTTTGGCTTCTCTTTTTTTTATTATAATTTATTTAATCAGAAATACGAGGCGGAGATGACTTCTGAAAATTTTGATTTAGCAAATACTGTTTTGAAGATTTGGAATCTATTATTTTAACTATTTGATTTTTTTCTTTTATGATTTTAAATGATCTAGCTGTTTTATGATCTTGATCAATAAAAAAGAGAATGTTGTTTTTTATTTTAAAAGAATAATATTCAGGGCGCTGTTCAGTCCAAGATACCTTTTCTAAACTTTCAGATTTAAATGAAGACAGTTTTGGAATGAATTCAATTTTGTTGTTAGTAAAATGTAGATCAATTTGTAATGTATCTTTAGCATTAATATGACTTTTTGTATTTGAAACCCATGAAAATGTTTTTTCATTAAGTTCTTTCAAAACTTTTTGTTGAGAAAAAGCATTACTGTAAATTATAATAATAAAGAATATAATAGTTCTCTTATTGATCATAGTCTAATTAATTGTTTTTAAAAATAAGGAATTTTCCCAGAATGTACCTGCTCTGAAAATAACTGATTTTTTAACATCAATTAAACAACCTCCGAAACTCTCCCGGCGACTGATTCACCTTCTGCTTAAACAACTTACTAAAAGACTGCGGATGCTCAAATCCCAGTTCATAAGCGATCTCACTTACCGAAAGATGAGTTGTACTCAAACGTTCTTTTGCAGTGTCGATAATCTTATTCTGAATATGCTGTTGTGTATTTTGTTGGGTGTGAATTCGCAATAAACTTCCCAGATAATTCGGTGAAATATTCATTTGTTCAGCAATGGTTTTTACAGAAGGAATGCCGTTTTCGATAAGGTTTCCGTTTTCAAAATATTGGGAAAGTACTTCTTCAAATCTTTCCAATAGTTCATGGCTGGATTTTTTTCTAGTAAAAAACTGACGTTCATAAAAACGTTCTGCATAGATCAGGAACAATTCAAGTTGGGCAACAATCAGTTCCTGCGTGAATTTATCGATATTGGTCTGATATTCCTTTTCAATATTTTTAAAGAGTTCAACAATGATTTTCTCTTCCTTATCCGAAAGAAAAAGCGCTTCATTGATCTGATAACTGAAAAATTCATAAGATTTGATCTTCTTTGCGAGAGCAGTTCCCCAAAGAAAATCGGGATGAATCAGCAATAAATATCCGGTTGGTTCCACTTCCACACCGGGTTTCATTTCAAGACTCAGAAACTGAAGCGGAGAAACAAAACACAACACACCGGAATCAAAATCATATTTCTGCTGCCCATAATTGAACTTAGCATTCACATTCCGTTTCAAACCAATCGAATAAAAATTCTGTATCCATTTCAGTTCAGTATCATCCACAGGATAACGGACTTTGCTGTAATCGATCAGACTGATCAACGGATGCTCAGGATTCGGAAGATTGCAGAAAGCATGAAACTCAGAAAGCGAATTAAAACGAAATGTGTTTTTCATAATGACTAAGTTATTTAATTATTTTGAATGTTGGATTGAATTTGAAATATTAAATTGATAGATAATGAGTTAAGTCTCATTAAGAAAAACCAAATTAACTTTTGAATAAATTTTAAATCAAAATATCATCTTAATACTCTAAATTCCTTAAACAAAATCTTAATGGTTAAAAAAATAGAATGAGATCCTTTGGCAAGCTCAGGATGACATTTCTCTAATAGTTTTGCGCCTGTTATCCTGAGCGAAGCCGAAGGATCTTTATAAAGTCTGATTAAAAGAATTCGATTCTCGTCAGTTCGAGTGTTTTTCGTAATGAAATGAAGAAAAATGTATCGAGAACTTTTTATCTTGAGCTTCTCGATACGATTTTTTTCAAAAATCTACTCGAAGTGACGTTGTGTCAAAACCGAATCTTTATGTTAAAACGTAAAAATTAAATCACAGTAGAAAACGTCAATTCACTCCATTTCTCGGCATCACCTGTAAGCGTTTTAATCTTGTTATTCAAAAACTCATCCGTTCCACTTCCCAATAAGAAATGCACCGGCGGATTTTCCACTTCACTGATGGCAATAATTGCTTCTGCACCTTTCTCAGGATCATTGGGCTGATTTCCATTAATTTCATCAAGGTGAGCCTGTTCAGAATTTCTTGCCGTTTCATACTCAGGAATTGAATTTTCAGGAGTTCTTACCGATTCTTTAGACAAGAAATCGGTTCTGAAATATCCTGGATATACCACCGTTGCTTTCACTCCGAAGTCTTTAATTTCCTCTGCCAAAGCTTCCGTTAAACCGGCAACGGCAAATTTTGTGGAACAGTAAATTCCCCACCCCGGAAAATTCCCTGAATATCCTCCGATAGAAGAGATGTTGAAAATCTGTCCTGATTTTTGCTGACGAAAATGAGGCATTGCATTTCTGATTACATTCAGTGTTCCGAAAACATTGACATCAAAATTCGCTCTTGCCTCTTTGTCTGAAAGTTCTTCCAACGTTCCAAGCTGTCCGTAACCTGCATTGTTCACGACAACATCCAATTGTCCGAAATGCTCGATGGTTTTTGCGATGGCAGATTGCACGTTTTCATTGTCGGTTAAACTCACTTCAAGCGGTAAAAATGTTTCTGAAGTTTCTCCGATTTCAGAAATAAGAGACTCTACATTTCTGGTTGTCGCAGCAACACGATAATTTTGTTCTAATAATTTTTTGATTAAGGCTAATCCAAGTCCTTTTGAAGCTCCTGTCACGAACCATACTTTTTTTGTTTCCATTTTTTAAATATTTATTGGTTTTAAATGATGGTACAAAGGTGGGAAGATGGCAGATGAGAAAAGTAGCTCAATCAACGAATGATGTAACCGAATCGTGAATACGTATTTAATAAAAAAGAGAAACCCGAAAGCTTCTCTTCACACTGTTATTTAAAAAATTACCAAGGACTGATTCCAATTTCGTCCTCAATATCGTTACTGTAATATTGCCCTGTTGGAGCATTATTATCTGTCAAAGTATGCTTGATGATGAAAGAGGCAGCACTTTCCACCGAACCGGGACCGCTGTGTGCATTAAAATCTGTTGCCGTATAACCGGGATCGATCACATTTACTTTAAAAGATAAATCTTTCAATTCGTAAGCCAAAACAATCGTGTACGCATTTAAAGCTGCTTTTGAAGTTCCGTAACCTGCAGTTTTAATATTATAATATTTCCAGGTCGGATCGCTGTGCAAGGTTAAAGAACCTAATCCTGAAGTAATATTACTGATTCTTGGGCTATCCGATTTTTTAAGCAAATCAAGAAAAGCCTGTGTGACACTGATGACTCCAAAGAAGTTCGTATCAAAAATGGTTTGAATTTCCTGAATGGAAAAATCTGATGCCAGTTGAGGAGTATTTCCTAAAATTCCTGCATTGTTGATCAGAATATCCAGTTTTCCCTGCTCATTTTCTACTATATTTTTGGCTTTTGAAATCGATTCAGGATTGGTAACATCAATTTCGATGGCTTTGATATTTTGAAAACCTTGTTTGTTCAGTGTTTCAACTACTCTTTTTCCATTTTCAAGATTTCGGCTTCCTAAATAAACGAATAATCCTTTTGCTGAAAGCTGTTTTACTGTTTCAAGACCAATGCTTCTGTTGGCTCCTGTAATTAATACTGTTTGCATTATTTTGTTTTTAATTGATGATGTAAAATTCCGTCAATTAAATAAGGTGGCATTTGCCATTTGGCAAAAAAGGAGTTGAAACTTAAAAGTTTAAAGAAAATGAGAATTTAATTATGAGGCTATATACGATTTTACACCATTGTCATTCTGACGCAGGAAGAATCTCATGATAGCTTAGATTCTTCATTTCAATGCGTTACATTCAGAATGACAGCGTCATAATAATTAAGATAGCAGATTAAAAACTTTATATAATTACCTTAATTATTTTATATTCTTTCTGATCCTGCTTAAAGAAGATTGAGTAACTCCCAAATATGAAGCTACATAAGAAAGTGGAATTCTGTTGACAGCAGTAGGGTAGATCTCTAGAAATTTCAGATAACGGGTTGTCGCATCTTCTGAAACAAGCGGACTTCTTCTTTCCACTTTTTGAATCAATGCTCTTGAAATAATCTTGTGAACGATTGCATCAAAACCGACAATCGTCTGTAAGAGTTCCAGCCAGTCCTTTCGCTGGAATACAATCATTTTACAATCTGTCACCGCCTGAACATAAGCACTCGAACAAATTTGATTGTCAAAACTTTCAAGATCTACAACCAGATTATTTTCTTCAATAAAATATTTTGTAATTTCTTCACTTTTATTGTTGTAATAGCAAACACGAAGAATCCCGTCAATAACAAATCCGACCTGTTTGGCGATTTTCCCGGCTTCAGAAAAGTATTCTTCTTTCGAAAGATCCAGTTCTGTAGCTTTGCTTGTAATGAAATCCATTTGCTGCTGATTCAGGTTTCCAAATCTTAACATAAAATCAAATAATTCTTTCATAAATGCAATTTAAGTAAAGAAAATTGTACAACATTTGTCATTTGGCAAAAAAGAAAGAGAAACCCGAAAGTTTCTCTGTATAATTAATCTTCTAAAGCAGGGATCAAATGTTCCCAATTCATTTGTTTTGCAAAATCCAAGGCTGTTTTTCCTTTACTTGTCTTTAAATGTTTATCACCTCCCGAGCTTAAGATTATTTCTATAGAACTTAAATTTCCTGCAAGAGTTTCCCTGTGGATCAGAGATAATCCGTTATCATCCATG
Source organism: Chryseobacterium taiwanense (assembly GCF_000813825.1). Lineage (GTDB taxonomy): Bacteria > Bacteroidota > Bacteroidia > Flavobacteriales > Weeksellaceae > Chryseobacterium > Chryseobacterium taiwanense. The sequence continues at coordinate 510,636 of NZ_JWTA01000004.1, read as the reverse complement.
TTGGTCAGTTCATCAGGATAATTTTGTAAGAATTCTACTAATTTTTCCTTCATGTTTTTACTCATAGGATGTTCTACAAGATTTTCAGGTTTTTCTTTTTGCTCGTGAACAACATGAATTTCATTGAAGTCCCCGAAATCAAGTCCCCAAAAACCATCATGTTCTTTTCGCTCTGCATCGGACATATCAGCTCGCATTTTTTGTATGGTAAAACCTCCATAAGCCTTTGGAAGTGGATCTTCTGAAGATGAAAATAATTTTGACAGACCTTTCGGTTTTTTCACACTTGGAGTAATCGTAAAAAGCCAGTCACTGATTTCATGTAAAGGAATTTCAAAATAATCCCCTGCCTGAATTTTAGTAAGATTGTTGGGTTCATTGATAAGATAGCCTTTCACGTGATCGCCATCGAAATCAATTTCGTTGATCCACATATGCTCTACAATATCTTTTCCGGTTTCGGAGTCTTTTTCAGAAAAAGCTACTTTTACGCAAGAAAGATTGAGACTAGGAATGATTCTTCTGTATTCCCAGGATTGCTCTCTCCAGAAGTATTTGAAGGTTTCCTGAGCTTTTTTGTAAGCTTCAATCATTTTAGGATCAGCGCCATCGCTGAAAATGAACGAGTTTTCTTCCATTATTTTAAATATTTTGTGATTGAGTTATAAGAAATATCAGAATTGTTTTAGCTGAAAAGCTCGATGAATAAACAGATACTAATATTTTTTGGTTTGACTAAATTACGAAAAATATTTAAACAATAGTTTGGATTTTATGAAAGATTTTCTTTCAAGTTTCTCTTGTTACCACATTTTGGACATATAGTGGCAGTTTTTGTTCTGTAAGGTTTACCGCAGTTTTCACAATCCGGACCATACATATCGATAATGTGATGCATGATTGCATTAGGATTTGTTTCCTCAAAACCGGTTAAATCTTTATAATAATTAAGAAGTTTCTTGAAATTTTCCGATATCGGAGCTTTCATTTGCTTTTTAGCTTCCTGAAATCCTTCCGATAATAATTTTGAAGCAATTTCGGCTTCTTCTTTATCAAGCATAGGAACATCCATTCTACATCTCCAGCAATATTTAATTTTCATAAATTATACAGTTTAATCTTTATGAATTCTTAGATTATTTTTAAAGAAAGAATCAAGCTCAATTTGTTGTTTTTTCAATTGCTGAATACTGTGAATTTCTTTCAAATTTTGATCAAGCAATATTGGTTTTTCAGAATAATCATAATAAATAATTGTTGAATCAATTTTTAAATTTTCTTCCGTGATTGGCTTGTCGTACTTGTAATCCCTTTTTATTACAGATTTAATTTTCAGATTATTATCGGTGAAATAGGTATAATTAAGTTTACCCATTTCTCCATAAATAAAAAAATCAAATACCCTAAACTTCTTTTTATCTGAAAAATAAGAAATCAATTCACCGCCTTCTGAAGATACGTTTTCCAAATCAATTGTATCCTTTGTAAACTCTTTTCTTGATACTTTAAAATCATCAATTAAATATAAATTTTGATTAGAAAATTTATTACAGGAAATTAAACTTACAAATAAAAAAGCAGATAGAATTTTCATGACTTAAACATCCTTTATAAAATCCTCATACTCATAATAAAATCGTTCAAAACCGTCCATTTTTTCAACAAAAAATTCAAAGGTTTCCTGCCATGTGTTTTTATTGAAAATGGAAACATTATGTTTTTCAATCCAGATCTTGCTGATTACTTTTCCACTTTCGAGTGTATAAAACTCTTCTTTAGTGAAGTCTCCTATAAAATCTTTCAGAATATCTTCCAGCGACCATATTTTATTATAATAAGCATCTCTGAAAATTTCGTCTTTCATTTCGATATCCAAAGAAACTTCTGCTTTTTTATTATCTGCATAAAACTTGAACGACATATCCTTTATTTTGGTGTCGTACAAAAGCCATTTTCTGGGAAATGATTTTCCGAAAGCGGTCCAAAACTCTTTTTTTAATTGCTGTGCTTCTTGTTTACTGAACATGGAACAAATGTAGGAAAAAACTAAGAGCCAAGTAAAAAATGTAAAAGAACAAAGTGTAAGTAATCTATAAAATTTGAGATTCAGCTGATGATTCTTTTTACTGTTCTCTGGTTCTTTTTACTATTTCACTTTTTTTCTTATTTTTGCTATAATGTTGTCAAAAAAATCCCAATATGCTTTTAAGGCACTCGCATACCTTGTAGAAAAGAGGAATAGCGGTCCTGTACTTATTTCTGAAATTGCAGAGCATAAGAAAATTCCCCTGAAATTTTTAGAGAATATTTTACTGGAATTGAAAAAAGCAGACATCCTTGACAGTAAAAAAGGAAAAGGAGGAGGGTATTTTTTCAAAGAAAATCCTGAAAACGTAAAACTGGCAAAGATTATTCGTTTGGTAAACGGACCAATTGCTATGTTGCCTTGTGTAAGTCTGAATTTTTATGAAAAATGTGAAGACTGTAATGAAGATCACTGTGGTCTACATGATGTTTTGATAGAAGTTCGGGACGCTTCTCTACGTATTTTGGAAAGTAAAACGCTAATGGATTTGATCGACTGATCTAAATCCTTTTTTTTGAATAATTAGTCTACTTGTTTTGTAGGATAAATATTTTATTAGATATTTGCATTACTTCAAATCAACAATCTATGATCCCAAAAGAAGATGCAAGTAGGCTGAATCTACTTTCAGCAAAGAAAAATGACTCTATCATTCTCAACAATTTTATAGATAGTGATACCATAGAAAATGCTGCTTTTATTGATAAAACAGTTGAAATAATGATTGAAATAACAAGTATTCTTTAATATGGTGATTTCAAGAAAAGTTCAGATCAGGCTCAATGTGTTTTTTGTAACACTTGCGATATTGGGTATTCTATTTTTTTCTATGTATGAATTGGGATATCTGGATGAGCTATTTATTGTTCTGGCAAAAGACAACTATATCTTTTACTGGATGATGCTTGTCGGGTTTTTAGCAGAAGTAGTAGCCGGATCAATGGGAATGGGATATGGTGTAATCTGCACAACGACTTTACTCTTTCTGAATATTCCACCACACATTGTGAGTGCGAGTATACATTCCGCAGAAAGCTTTACAACAGCCGCAGGAAGTATCAGTCATGTTAAATTAAAGAATGTAAGCAAAAATCTGGTTAAAAGATTGGCGATTCCGGCTGTTATAGGGGCGATTATAGGAGCTCTTTGTCTTACTTATCTGGGTGAATATTATGCTAAAATCACCAAAACGATCATTGCATTTTATACATTATATCTTGGAGTTCAGATTTTATCTAATGCTTTCAAGAAAAAACAAAGCAAAGCATTGAAAAGAAAAACCAATCTTACCAGACTGGGATTAATTGGCGGTTTTATTGATTCTTTCGCAGGTGGAGGATGGGGGCCTTTGGTGACCGGAACTTTAATCAAAAATTCTTTCACGCCCAGATTTGCTGTGGGAAGCTCTACAGTAGCAAAATTTATATTAACATTAACGGCAGCAGTCACATTCTTTTTTACGTTGGGAATACAACACTGGAATATTATTTTAGGACTTTTGCTGGGCGGAATTGTAACCGCTCCTTTTTCTGCAATGCTTACAGCAAAGCTTCCTGTGAAAAGTATGTTTGTTGTAATTGGGACGTTGGTTATTATTATGAGCTCAATAACGATTTATAAATCTGTTTTTTAAATAAAATTCAACTCATTGTGGAAAAATAAATGAAACGGAAAGAGTGATGACTTTGAAAATATTTTACATTTACAGTAATAAATAACAAAATATGAATTTACATATCGTTGCGCTTTTCAAGTTTAATGAAAATTATCTGATGGAAGCGGTAGAATTGTTTCAGGCCTTAGTGAGAGAGACTAGAAAAGAAGAAGGCTGTCTGCAATATGATCTTATTGAAGATAAAGATAATAAAGGAACTTTCTTCTTAGTTGAATTATGGGAAAGTGTAGAACATCACAATAGACATAATGGGCAAGATCATCTGCTGAACTTCCGTAGAGATTCTTCAAAAATGCTGGAAAGCTCTACTTTAGTTTATAAAGGCTTTAAGATTTTATAATTCCTAAACTTAAATAAAAAGAGATTGAATTTTTTCAATCTCTTTTCTTATTTTCATATCAAAAATTTAAAAGGCTGTTCATCGAAATGAGCAGCCTTTTATTAGAAAAAATAGAAAGTATTATTTTTTAATGAATTTCGACTTAGTAACAGTTCCTGCATTATTTTCCGAAACGAAAATATAAACACCTGTTGCTAAAGTTGAAACATTGAATCTGTTATTTTTAACCACACCTTGAGTTACAAGATTTCCAGACGTAGAATAAATTTTTATTGATTTTACCTCTGATTTTCCTACGAACTGAAGTTCACTATCGGCATTGATTGCAAAACTTAAAGCTGAAGTATTTGATTTTGTTTCAGATGTTGCCAACGAACCAAGTACATCATAGATTACATCGTCTACATAAGCTGCAGAGTGGGTTGCCGCTCCAACAAATCTCCATGCAATATACTGAGATGTAGAAGTTGGCACATCTAAAGTAATAGTTTGGGGTGTAGTAGAACCTATTGCTAATGTAATTGGACTTCCTAAAGATGTGAAAGTCGCCATATCGGCAGCTGTAGTACCAGAAACCATTCCTACTTCAATAGTTGCATTTCCTGTTGAGCTTGCTGTAATATTTGTTGTAAATCTAAGTTTTTTGCTTCCATCCGGAGCTACAATTTTTGGAGAAACAAGGTAAGCAGTTGCACCAGCTACACCACCAGAGTAAAATTGAATCGTAGTGCTTCCATTATTTGCTGCAGTGTAAACATTGTGCGGTACCGTATTGATTACTTTATTCCAACCATTTTGCGGAATTGCCGACGCGCCTACAGTGAAGCTATTAAAGTTTTCGTTGATGGTTCCTACTGGAGTTACATCGTATGATACATCATCAATATCAGTGGCAGTATGAGGTACTCCTGTTGTAGCATTTACAGTTTTGAAAACTATATATGAAGAAGTTGAGCTAGGAATTACACGGCTAATTGTTTGATGTGTCGCTGTAGCAAGCGTTACAGGAGCTCCAACAGCAACAAAAGTCGTCATATCTGTAGGACTTGATGCTAATCCAACTTGCAGTATTACCGGAGCACCTGCTGAATTTTTTCTAGCTTTAAAAGTTAGGGTTTTATTTCCTGTAGGTGCTTCTATCTGTGGAGAAACCAAATACTGCGGAGCATCGGAATTACCACCAGAATAAGATGAAACATATTTGTTTGTAGCGTCACCAGTCTCAGCATAAATCACCATCATAGGAGCAGGTGGACTAGCTAATTGTCCAGGTAGCACACTTGTCCATCCATTAAAAGGGAAAGATGTGCTTCCAGTTGCAAAGCTATTAAAGTTTTCATTAATTGTTGCTACTTGAGCATGAACGTTAATAGCAGTTAAAGCTAAAGCTCCTAAAAGTAGTTTTAATTTCATGACGTTATTTTTATTTAGAATTATTCCACAAAAGTATATAATTATTTTTAACTATTCTAAATAAAATATTATATTTGTCAAAAATTTTTAGTTTTCATGAAGAAGAAAATACTTTCAATAGTATCATTATCTGCTTTAGTGTGGGTACATGCACAGGAAAAAGATTCTTTAAATCAGAAAAAAATTGAAGAAGTTGTCATTACCGGACAATATATGCAACAATCAATTAATAAATCGATTTATAAAGTTGAAGTTATTAATGCAGAGCAGATCAAGAATATGGCGGCAACCAATGTTGCGGAAGTTCTTAATCAAAGTTTGAACATTCTTATTACATCAGATCGTAATTCCGGAAATTCAACAGCAAACCTTATGGGGCTTGGGGGGGAATACACAAAAATACTTATCGACAACATTCCGGTAGTAGGAGATATTGGTTTAGGAAATAATATCGATTTAACTAAGTTGAATGTAAATAACGTAGAACGTATAGAAGTTGTACGAGGTTCAATGGGAGTGGATTATGGAAGTAATGCGGTTGCCGGAGTTATTAATATTATTACCAAGAAGAACAGTCAGAAAAAATTAACTTTAAATGCTTTTTTACAGGAAGAAACTGTAGGTAAAGAATATGACTGGTATAAAAAAGGAGAAGGAAGGCATATCCAAAATCTAAATATTGGGTATAATATCAATGAACACTGGTATGTGGGAGCGAATATTAATCATAATGATTTTCAAGGATTCAAAGGAACTCAGGAGGGGTATAAATATTTTGAGCAAGATGAAAAAAGAGGTTATTCATGGCAACCAAAAGATGTCTTAAATGTTGATGGAATCTTACGCTATACTAAAAATAAGACATCAATTTTCTATAAATTCGGGTTTCTAAATGAAAAGCTGAATTATTATAATCCAAAAGTTACTGAACTCTATTTAGGAGAAGGAAACAGAACATTTATCTCTACAGATAGAGATTATAAAACGACAAGATATGTCAACCAGTTAAACGTTCAGACAAAACTTGGAGCCATCAATTATACAGGAGATTTTTCATATCAGACTCAAGATAGAAAATACAGAGATTTTGTCTACGATATTCCTAACAGACAGGTAAGAGATAATCTGAATGAATATCAATCTTATAACAAATCAGATGTTTTATATTCCAGAGGAGTGTTCAGTAATTTCCTTGATAATGATAAAATAGATTTCCAGCTTGGATATGAATTAGATCATACAACAGGATTTGCTGGGAATATAGCTGGAAACTTCGGAGGAACAAATGATGTAAAGAGAAAAATTTTCAATTATGCTAATTTTATGTCCGTAGAATGGAATGCTAATAATTGGCTTTCAATTCGTCCGGGGTACCGTTTAGCGTTAAGTGACAAATTTGATACACAGCATAATTATTCTTTAACGGCAAGAGCAAAAGTTACAGATAATGATAATATTCGTCTTGTAGTAGGAAGTGCTAACAGATTCCCGAACTTTGACGAGTTGTATACCTATCAGGTAGACAGTAACCACGATATTCAAGGAAATCAGAATCTGAAACCGGAAACAGGAATGACGGCTTCACTGAATGCAGATAAAAAAATCGTAACAGATTCCGGGTGGAATTTAGGAATAGGAGCGAGTGCTACTTATTTAAAAGTAAAAGACAGAATAGAACTTGCACAAACAAGTATTCTGCCTATGAAGTTTCAATATATAAATATAGACCGTTTCGAAAGTTATTTATTCGAGGGTAATTTTAGAGCTCATAAAGGACAGTTCAGTCTATCTGCTAATGCTGCATATTATGGAATTTCAAAATCCTTGAATGAAAGCGGGCTTACATCTCCTGATGATTTCTTCTATACATTCGAGGCAAATCTTGCAGCTAACTATATCATTCCGAAAATCAATACAACATTATCTTTATTCTATAAATATACAGGTAAAACTCAAATGTTTACATTGGTATCAGATCTTACCTCTTCTCAATATATTATTGGTGAACGTAAAGATTTTAGCATGATGAATTTTACGGTGACTCAACCATTCTTTAAAAATCATTTTGAAGTAAGTGCGGGAGTGAAGAACATTTTCGATGTGTCATCTGTTCGAGATACTACCATTTCAGGAAACGTTCATGAATCGGCTGATCCAAATTCTAATCTTTTCTATGGCCGAAGCTATTTTGTAAGAGTTGGCTATAACTTCTAAAATTTTAAATATGAAAAAAATACTATTTTATCTTTTAATTGGAGGAGCATTTACTGCACAATCTTGTATAAATGATAATGAAGATCCGGTTGCAGTTCCAAAAACTGACGGATATACTGTAGATGCTAAAGTAGGAGGTGCTACCCAGCCAAATCAGGTGTGGTTTGATTTCGGAACAAACTCTATGATTCTTACAAAAAGAAACGATTGGGATTTGGCTTTCTATGCAGGAAATGAATTTAAAGTTGTGCTAAACTCATCAGTAGCGATGGCAGCAGCAAAAATTCCAAATGCAACAGATATTAAGCAAGTAACAACAGCAAGTGTTGGAACGATGACTACTGACGTTGTTGTGGGACCATATAGTACTGCAAATATAGGATACATTGATGATGTAAAAGGAAATATACCTTCAGGATATACTGCTATTGAAGAAGTTAAAGCTAATGCCTCTGATAATGGAATTTATCTTATCAATATGGGGGTAAAAGTTTATACAGGTAATGTAGCAGCAGGTTCTGTGAATACAGGTTCAGAATCTAGAGGTTGGATGAAAATACAAGTTGTAAGACAGGGAAGTGGTTACAAGGTGAGATATGCGCCACTTGATGAGACTACCAATATCAAAGAACTTAATATTACTAAAAATTCAGCGTATAACTACAATTTTGTAAGCTTAGTTAATGATAGCCAACTCTCTATTCAACCTGAAAAGAAAAATTGGGATATCGGTTTTACGGTATTTACTAACGTGATTGAAGGAGCAGGAACTTATGTATATGCTGATTTTATTACAATCAATAATATGGGGGGAGCAGGTGCTTATGAAGTAAAAGCAACAGGAACTACTACAGGAGCGGAAGCTTATAATGCTTTTAAATTCTCTGATATTGACCAAACTAAGTTTGTATATAATGATCAACGTGTAATCGGAAGTAACTGGAGAGAAGCGGGGCCTTCCGGATCTCAGGTAAAAAGTACTGTTTTCTATGTAATCAAAGATGCAGAAGGATATTATTTTAAACTAAGATTTAAAAATATGACCGATGAGAAAGGAGAAAGAGGACATCCTCAATTTGAATACAAACCATTATTCTAAACCCTATAAATCAAATAATAGTAGATCATGAAAAAATTCATTCTTGCAGCTTCAGTATTGGTAGCAGTGTATTCTTGTAAAAAAGAAGCTGGAAAGCCAACAGAAAATACAACAGAAGTTTCTTCTGAAGCTCCAAAATCAAATAATAAAATCGTTACCCTTAATGGCGGAATTACAGAAATTGTTGCTGCTTTAGGTCACGAAAAAGAAATCGTAGGAACAGACGTTACAAGTACCTATCCGGAATCTTTGAAAGCTACGGCTAAAGATTTAGGTCATATGAGATCAATGACGATTGAGCCGATCATGGCGGTTTCTCCAACATTGATTTTAGCTTCTGATAAAGATATCAATCCCGATTTAATGGGAAAAATCAAATCTTCAGGAATCAAAACTGAAGTTTTCCAGCAGGAGTTTACAATTGACGGAACTAAAAAATTAATCGCTGACGTTGCAAAAGCAATCGGGAATGCAGATTACCAAAAGCTTAACGATAAAATAGATGCTGATTTAAAACAAGTTCAGCCTATTGCTAAAAAGCCAAAAGTACTCTTCATTTACGCAAGAGGAAATATGTTGATGGTTTCAGGAAAAAACACACCAATGGCTGCATTAATCGGTCTTGCAGGTGGAGAAAATGCTGTGAATGACTTCGAAGATTTCAAACCATTGACGCCTGAAGCGGTTGTAAAAGCAAATCCTGATGTGTTATTCTTCTTCTCAAGCGGATTACAGGGAGCTGGAGGAAACGAAGGTGCTTTAAAAATGCCGGGTGTTTCTCAGACAAACGCTGGTAAAAACAAAAAGATTATTGCTATGGACGGAGGTTTGGTTTCAAGCTTCGGACCAAGATTAGGAGAAGCTGCTGTAGGATTAAACAAACTTTTAATTGAAAACACAAAGTAAACTATACTTTTATATTACAATAAGTGCCATACTGCTTGTCATCATAGCAGTATGGTCTCTTAATACGGGGGTTTACGATTTTGGTGGTAAATCTGCGTTTGAAGTGTTGGGAAAAGTAATAAAAGGAGATCCGGGTTTATCATTAAGTGATAAATATGTAGTTTGGGACGTAAGAGCAGCCAGAATTATCATGGCGATTCTTATCGGCAGTATGCTTGCCGTTTCGGGAACAGGATTACAGGGATTATTTAAAAATCCTCTGGCAACAGGAGATTTAATAGGATTGACATCGGGAGCAACACTACTTGCCGCCATTGCAATTGTTTTAGGAGGGCATTTCAAGCAATATCTTCCTGAAGCTGTACAATTTTCATTGGTAGGTATTGCCGCTTTCATCGGTTCTTTTTTATCGATGCTGTTGGTGTACAGAATTTCCACGAGCGGAGGAAAAACAAATGTGGTCATGATGCTGTTGACCGGAGTTGCCATTACGGCGATCGGGTTTTCCATCACAGGTTTTTTGATCTATATTTCAAAAGACGACCAGTTGAGAGATTTAACATTTTGGAATTTAGGAAGTCTGGCTGCGGCAACATGGACGAAGAATATTATTCTGACAGTGGTTTTGGTCATTTCCTATATTATTTTATTACCCAAAGGAAAAGCATTGAATGCAATGATGTTAGGTGAAAAAGATGCACAGCATTTAGGAATTAATGTAGAACGCTTAAAAAAACAGATTATCATTATCACTGCATTAATGGTAGGAAGTTGTGTTGCATTTTCAGGCACGATTGGCTTTGTAGGTCTTATTATCCCCTATATTTTAAGACTTTTATTTAAATCGAACTACTCCTTCATTTTACCCTTATCAGCAATTTGCGGAAGCATTTTATTATTGCTGGCAGATACATTCAGCAGAAGCATTGTCGAACCGTCAGAATTACCGATCGGAATTTTGACTGCATTAATGGGAGGTCCTATTTTCATTGCTATTTTAATTAAATTTAAAAAATCGTTGTAATGATAAAGGCGCATCAGATAAGTTACAAACATAAAGAATTCAAGATTCTGGATTCTGTTGATGTTCATTTGGAATATGGTGAATTTTTGGCCATTGTAGGCCCGAACGGAGCCGGAAAATCCAGCCTATTAAGTGTTTTGGCCAATGAAGTAAAATCTAAGCATCAGATTTTATTTAAAGATAAACATATCAATGATTGGCAGGTGCAGGAACTTTCAAAACATAAAGCGAAATTTTCTCAGCACAACAGCAACGATATTCCGCTTGATGTAAAAGATGTCGTCATGATGGGACGTTACCCGTATTTCGATGCACAACCGGGACAGGGAGATCATGAAGCCATGAACAATATGATGTACGAAACCGATGTATTTCACTTAAAAGACAGAGAGTACAATACTTTGTCGGGTGGTGAAAAACAAAGGGTACATCTTTCCAGAGTAATGGCTCAGTTGCAGAACGATATCGCCCACAAACTTGTTTTTCTGGATGAACCGTTAAACAACTTAGACATAAAACATCAATATAAAGCGTTGGAAATCATTAAAAACTTTACAAAAAAGGCAAACTCTGCCATTGTAGTTCTTCATGATCTGAATCTGGCAGCGCAGTATGCAGATAAAATTTTATTGATGAAATCAGGAAAGGTTTCCGCATACGGAACACCAACGGAAGTTTTTACCGCTGAAAATATCAGCAAAGCCTATAACTTTCCCTGTACCATTTGCGACCATCCAATTACTAATAACCCCATGATCATTTTTGGATAATATGGAAAAAGAAGACTTAAAAATATTAGCGCAAAATCTTGCCAATCCCCAGGGAGAAAAGGGAATTGAAATAGGCGAGATGATGAATGCTACGAACATAGGAATGACCCTGGAAAGCATTAAAACGCTTTTAATAGAAGACGATGAAATCATACTTGAAATCGGTCATGGCAACGCAGCCCATGTTAAAAGTATTTTGAACAAGGCTCAAAATGTAAAATATACAGGAATTGATATTTCTGAAACCATGCATCATGAAGCGAAAAGGCTGAATGAAGAATATAAGAATCAGGCAGACTTTATTTTGTATGAAGGAGAGAAATTACCTTTTGAAGACAGAGTTTTTGATAAAATATTTACGGTAAACACAGTGTATTTCTGGGCGCAACCGATTGAATATTTAAATGAAATCTACAGAGTCTTGAAAGACAACGGAACCTTTGTTTTGACATTCGGGCAAAGAGATTTCATGGAGAAACTGCCTTTTACCCAATTCGACTTTACGTTGTATAATACAGACGAAATGGAGGAGACCGTTTCTAAAAGTGATTTCAAAAGAATGAAAATCTCAGAAAAGGAAGAAGAGGTAAAAAGTAAAACAGGAAACGAAACCATAACAAGAAATTATACAGTTTTAACCATAAAAAAATAAAATAATGAGCACATTAGTAAACGATCTTAAGGAAAAATGGGAAGCTTTGAAAGCTGAAAATCCACATTTAAGAATCAGAAATGCAGCTACGGAACTTGGAGTAAGCGAAGCTGAACTATTGGCAACCAATGTAGGAGAAGGAGTAACGGTTTTGAAGCCGGAATTTAAAGAAATTCTGACTGAAGCGGAACAATTAGGAAAAGTGATGGCTCTTACCCGTAATGAAGAGTGTGTACACGAAAGAAAAGGAACTTATCTGAACGGAGATTTCAGCAGTCCGCATGCACAGCTTTTCGTAGGAGAAGATATTGATTTGAGAATCTTCCAAAACCACTGGAAATTTGCTTTTGCAGTGGTAGAAGGAGACAGAAAAAGCTTACAGTTCTTCGGAAAAGACGGATTGGCTCTACACAAAATTTATTTGACAAAAGACAGCAACGAAGCTGCTTTTGATGCAATTGTTGAAAAATTCAAGGCAGAAGAGCAGACTTCAACTTTCGAATTTGAAGCGGTAGCTCCAAAAGCTGAAGAAAAAGCAGATGCGGATATTGATGTAGAAGGTTTCCAAAAAGCCTGGACAGAATTGAAAGATACGCATGATTTCTTCATGATGACAAGAAAATTCGGAGTAAGCAGAACTCAGGCATTAAGATTGGCTCCGGAAGGATTCACTAAAAAAATCGACAACGCAAAAGTGGTAAGCGTACTTGAAGATGCTGCTGAAAAGCAATTGCCGATCATGATATTTGTTGGAAACAGAGGAATCATCCAGATCCATACGGGAACTGTGACAAAAACACTTTGGCACCAACAGTGGTTCAATGTAATGGATCCTGACTTCAATTTACACCTTGACGTTACGAAAATTGCTGAGGCATGGATCGTAAAGAAACCAACGGAAGATGGTGAAGTAACGGCTATTGAAGTATTTAACAGCGAAGGAGATTTCATCGTTCAGTTCTTTGGAAAAAGAAAACCTGGAATCCCTGAATTACAAGAGTGGAAAGACCTTGTAGCAGGTTTAGAAAAATAAATAGTTAGATAATTTTTATGAAGCCGTTTTGTTTTTTACAGGGCGGCTTTTTTCTTAAGTAAAAAGGCTAACTTGTAAACGGTAAAACTGCAAAAATTGTAGATTTGTTCAGCATACAGCCTGTCATTCTGACGAAGGAAGAATCTCAGCTTAAGTTATAGAGACCCTTCATTTCACTTCGTCCCGTTCAGCATAACAATCTGTAATTCAATTGCTAAGTGAAACGTCTTTGCGAAACGTAAAATATTAAGTTAGAATAAAATAAACCTTTGCAAACTTTGCGTTAAATTAAAACTATAAAAAATAAAAAATGAAACATATTTTCATCGCGATATTGCTTGTTGTTTGTGGCGTATTGAGCGCCCAGAATTTCAAACCCTATCAGTTTTATGATAAAAAAGGAAAAGAAATCAAGCCGGAAAAATTATTCAGAGAACTGGCTGATTATGATGTGGTTTTCTTTGGTGAAAATCATAACAGTTCCATCAATCATTGGCTTCAGCTGAAAATTACCGAAGCTTTATATGCCCAGAAGAACGGACAACTTATTTTGGGAGCAGAAATGTTTGAAAGAGACAATCAGTCTCAGCTAAACCAATATTTGAATGGAAAATTTGATGCTAAAACCTTAAAAGATTCGGCGCGGTTGTGGAGTAATTTCACAACAGATTATAAACCCTTGGTAGATTTTGCAAAAGATAAAAAACTGAGCTTTATTGCGACCAATATTCCTAGAAAATATGCCTCTCAAACAGCAAAAGAAGGCTTAGAATCTCTGAGTAATTTATCAGCAAAAGAAAAAACATACATTGCTCAGCTGCCTATTAAAGTAACTTTGGATACGCCCGGTTATCCTGAAATGAAAACCATGATGGGAGATCACGCAGACGGAACAAAAGTGATGAACTTTATTTCCGCTCAGGCGACAAAAGACGCTACCATGGCGGAATCTATTCTGAAAAATATTCAGGCCGGAAAAACATTTATCCATTACAATGGAAATTACCACAGCAAAGAATTTGGCGGAATTTACTGGTACATCAAACAGAAAAATCCAAACCTGAAAATGGCAGTGATCTCCGTATTTGAATCCGAAAATCCTGAATTAAAAGTACCTGAAAAAGATTATATTCCGACAGATTTCAATCTGATTATTCCGAGCGATATGACGAAAACGTATTAAGAAAGAGCCAGGTAAAAAGTAAAAAGAATCAGTTTGGATAGTCGGAAATAGTTAGATTACGATATAATATCAATAGGAACGGGCTTTAGCCCGTTTTTTTATGCACAACGTTTGTCATTTTGAACGAAGCAAAGCGGAGTGAAGAATCTCTAAAAACAAAGCTGAAATTTTTCCTTCGTTCAGAATGATGGACAGCATTTTTAATAGACATTGGCTATATTTGTATAACATCTTTCAAAAAATGAAAAAACTACCTTTTCTTCTCATACTTTTCATCGGTTTATTCCATGCTCAGAAACTGACTTCTACTGAGATCTCAATTATCAATCATGGTGATATCAATACTGCATTACCAATATATCAAACAACGGATGAACATCAGCATAAAACATTGCTGAGCCTTTCCACAGAAATTGATCCGTTAGATAAAAACACAGCGGTTTTAGTTAAAAGAATGAAAGAATCTTTGCTTTCAACCGATGGTGGAGTAGGCATTGCGGCACCACAGGTGGGAATCAATAGAAAAATTATCTGGGTTCAACGTTTTGATAAACAGGGTGAACCTCTGGAATATTTCATCAATCCTGTAATTGTCTGGAGATCAGAATTACAGAATCTCGGCCCCGAAGGAGATCTATCGATTCCCGATTTCAGAGATCAGTTTTACAGAAGCAAAGTCATTCAATTGGAATATGTTGATTTGAAAGGTCAGAAATATTTAGAAATTGTAGAAGGTTTCACTGCCGTAATTTTCCAGCATGAAATCGACCATCTTTTCGGAATCTTAATTTCAGATAAAAAAGAAAAAGAGAAAAACGATTCTTATCAACAAGTAGATGCTTTTAAGAAAAGTGATTCTGTGACTAGGTAATAAATATCTATTTGAAATCTTCTAGCCATGATAAACGTGTCCCTCCTTCGTAAAGTCCTTTATATAATTGCCATTCATCCCACGCAAAACGTCCATTATTAAGCTCTAATTGCGGAATCCATAGATCGGATTCTTTATCAAATTTAGTAATCCATTTTCCATCTTTTTTGTTTTGAATATAATATTGTCCATAAAAAGCTAATACACAAGGAAACCATTGATCGAATAGCTGACTCTTCTCGTGATTCCATACAATTGCTTCATCTAAAGTTTCAAGCCCTTTTTCATCAAATGTTAGATTTTCTATCTCAATATTTAAAATTTTAGGAAGCTTATCAATAAGTTGAGTAACATATTTTGGGAAGTCTTTACCATATTGATTAGAAATTTTCTGATAAAAATTTTCTAAAAAAAAAGGTTTGTCTTTAAATTTTGTATAATTTTTTTTTGCATTTCGAACATCAATTAGGTTATCAAAAATGTTGATTTCTAAAATTTTCATTACACTTCCGGAGCCATTTTTTTGATTTATTTCATCAATTAAAAAATACAATCCGTTTCTTTTGGATTTATACAAATTGCCGTAAAATTCTTTTATGTAAACTTTTTGCTCTATAAGTTCAAGTTTATGATTTTTTATAATATCAGCAATATATTTAGGATAAACTAAATGTTCATTAGGTTCAAAATCTGTTAAAGCATCTCCGCTGGCTAATTTTTTCATTAAAATTTCTTCGTCATCGGAACTATAATATTGTTCTGAAATGTTGATTTCTTCTGAGGCAAGAGTTTTAAGGTCTGGATAAATTCCTGCATACTTTTTTGTTCCGTAATCATTAAGAAATAATATTTGATTATTTCTTAACTTATAAACTCCGAGAGAAGAATCTCCATATATTTCTTTAAATTTTGATAGTTTTTCAGGTTTTTCACTTTCACGAATTTTTAATCCTTGTTCAAAGTTTAGTTCCGTTTTGTACGAGATGTTTTTCTTCAGATTCCAGATTCGATTTTTAACAAACCGTACCTCTTTTAATTTATCAAAATCATTTTCATTATTAATTAAAACTCCTTGTCTATCAAAAAACTCAATTATAATGCGATGGTCATTTAAAACAAAAGTTTTGGAAGTGAATTTTTTGTATTTCGAAAGATCTTTTTTTCCATTAAAAGTTGAAACTAGGTTTGATATTGTCGTACTATCGATTAATTTAATATTGATATTTTCTTTATTGTTATTAATAATTTTCATGTTTTGCGAAAGTAAATTGCTTGTTATCAAAATAATAAAGAATACAATAAGTTTTTTCATAAAGTTGTGTAGTTGTTTGAATTAGCAAAAGTTAATTATATTTCCTGATCTGTACACAGGAAACACTTTTAATTTTAATCTTTTTCCCAACTTTTTTCAATAAACCCGTTTCAGAATTTCTCCTGAACACAACCACAGTTCCGCTTTGTACATTGGTGGCAATCAGAAACTTCCCACTGGGATCAAGTCCAAAAACTCTCGGATGCTTTCCTTTTATAGATTGATATCCGACTGTTTTTAAAATTCCGTCATTTTGGATCGAAAATATAGCAATATTGTTTTCTATACCTCGATTGGATGCATATAAAAACTTTCCATCAGGAGAAATATGAACATCGGAACTTTCAAAATCCTCTTTGTATTTCTCAGAGTGCGTATTGATTCTTTGAATAGCATTCAGCTTTCCTTTATCATAAGAATACACACTTACTGCTCCGCCCATTTCTTCAATGCAATAGGCAAACTTTCCGTACGGATGAAAAGTTAAATGTCTCGGTCCGCTTCCTAAGGTTGTTTTTGTGAAAGGAACTTCAGCGGTTTTTAATGGCTCATTATGGTCACTATTGAACTCATAAGCTCTAATTTTATCAGCTCCCAAATCCGGAAGAAATAGGTAATCAAAATTCGGAGAAAAAACAGTGGAGTGAATGTGTGCACGTTCCTGTCGGCCAGAATCTATACTTCCTTCCGAGAATTGAAAATTCTGAACATAAGGTTCAATTTTTCCGTTTTCTGAAATTGGATATACAGAAACGCTGCCTTCGGTATAATTTCCATTGACCAACCATTTTCCGTTTTTATGAGCCGTTATATAAACCGGATTTTCGCCACCGCTTTTTTGCTTATTGATGAAAGTTAAGGTCCTATTTTCCCGGTTAAATGCAAAACTGCTTATACTCCCTCCGTTTTTTGTCTTACTTTCCGTGCAGGCAAAAACATATTTTCCATCCGGTGATACAGTAAGAAATGAGGGGTTTAAAATTCCCGTATAGGAAGTTATTTTCGATAATTTTCCTTTTATGGTATCTAGTTCATATACATAAAGTCCTTCTGTATCTTTATCGCGATTGAACGAACCGAAAAATGCGTAAGTATTTTGTGAATGAAAATGTAACCAACAACAAATTGTAATAGTTAAAGCAAATAGTTTTTTCAAAATAATAGAAAAATAATTATTAAAATAAAGAATGAGATTATTTTTCCTTAATTACTTTAAACCTCTGGAATTAATTTCATTTTCCAGTTCTTTGCTGTCTGTTTTATTTTTTATTAAAAAGAATACAAAGATTAATGGGAAAAGTGTGAAAAAAGTAAAACCGTTTTTTATGGCTCCATATATTGAAATTCCTATTAAAAATCCGATAAGTACAGCATTAATAATGAGCTGTGTCTTTAAGTTTTTTCTTTTGTCTAATAATTCCTGATCGCTGAATTTTGTAAATTTTTCTTCTTTCATTATTCGATGTTTAATGGTTGTTTTGATGATTTTATAAAATTAATTATTTTCCTCAGAAGAACACCTAAAAAACAAAAAATCCGTTTCAAAAGAAACAGATTTTATATATAATCAAAGAAAATTATTCTTAATTATTCGTTACCGATAATTTTACTTCAATATTATTTCTTGTGGCATTAGAATAAGGACAGATTTCGTGTGCTTTTTCCGTTAAAGATTGTGCTTCCTCAATCGAAACTCCCGGAATATTCACATCCAGTTCTACCGCCAATCCGAAACCTCCGTTTTCTATTTGACCAATACTTACTAACGCGGTAACGGTGGTTTCTCCGGTTTTAGTTTTTGATAAACTGATCACTCGGTTCAAAGCACTGTCAAAACATGCTGAATATCCGGCTGCGAAAAGCATTTCAGGGTTGGTGAAATCATCGTTTGCACCTCCTAAAGCTTTCGGCATTTTTACTTCCAAATCAAGAATTCCGTTTTCGCTTTTTACCTGACCGTTTCTTCCTCCTTTTGCGGTTACTTTTGTTGTATATAAAGTTTGCATTTATTTTTCTATTTTGCTTAATATTTTTTGGACACTTTCTTTCAGGGTTATCCAATCTTCTTTTGTTACCCCTACTTTGTTGTGAATTTTTTCAGGAATTTCACAAGCCTTTTGCTGAAGAGCCTTTCCTGATTCGGTGATGAATACTTCAACCACCCTTTCATCTTCTTTTTTTCTTTTTCGCTGAATAAATCCTTTGGCTTCCAATCTCTTCAAAAGGGGAGTCAGTGTACCGCTGTCCAAATATAGTTTTTCCCCGATGCTGCTCACGGCAAGACCATCATTTTCCCACAAGATCATCATAACAAGATATTGAGGATAGGTAATGTCGAGTTCATCAAGAAAGGGACGGTAAAGTCCTGTGATCTCCTTTGCAATCACATACAGCGGAAAGCAAATTTGATTTTCTAATTTTAAAGATTTTGAATTTTCCATACGATTGAAAAATGAAAATTGATGATTTTTATTTTCTGATAATGAATTCCTCCATCGGAACACGGACTTTCTTCATTGAAGCCAGCCAGTCTTTCTCTTCGTCTCTGTAGCCAAGATAAAGTAAACTTACACTTTTTAACCCTAATTCTTTTAGTCCCAGAATTTCATCCACTACCACATTGCTGAAACCTTCTGCAGGAGTACTGTCGATTTTAAGTTCTGCAGCCTGTGCCAGAGCAAATCCTAATGCAATATAAGTCTGTCTTGCAGTGTGTGCGAAGTGTTCTTCAGGAGTTTGTGCACCGTAAATTTCTTTAATTTTATCGGTATAGCTTCCAAAACGTCCTCTTGGTAATTCTCTCACATCGGTATGATAGTCATACACTTTGTCGATTTTTTCGTCAGAATAGCTGTCCCAAGCGGCAAACACCAAAACATGGGAAGAATCTCTCATGACTTCAGGATTCAAAGCTCCCTGAACCATTTTTTCTTTTAATTCCTGATTTTCGACTACGATAACACGGAAAGGCTGTAAACCTGATGAAGTAGGAGCTAATCTTGTAGCTTCTAAAATAGTATTTAAATCTTTTTCTGAAACTTTTTTAGTCGGATCATATGCTTTCACGGCATGTCTCCATTCTAAATCTTGTAGTAATGACATGTTGTTTTTATTTTAAAATTATTGTTTACTTATATTAACTATGCAAATATATAGCCAATTAAATTGCGTACAATTTAATTTAGTAAAATTTAACGTTTTAAAAAATCTATAATAGTTATTAATGGAATTTTAAATTGTTGATTTTTAATTCAGTAATAAAAAAAAGCTGTATCAAATCGATACAGCTTTTAGGTCTATTTTTTAATTAAATCGTTTTTGAGAATGATATTTTTAATCTCAGTTTCAAAATAATAATAGAGATCGCCGTCTTCATTCATTTGATTTTCCAGAACAATAATACTGATGTCACTTTTGGGAATATATATATTAAGGGAAGCAAAACCATCTCCCAATCCTGTATGACCGAAATACTGAATATCGTGGTCTTTTACAATTCTGATATTGTAACCGTATCCCATTTTATCTTTTCCAAAAACATCATGCTGCGACATTGCTGATGGAGTCGTCATTAATTGATACATTTCAGGGCTTAGAATTTTTCCTTTATGGAGATTATTGTTCCAGATGGATAGATCTTTTGCGGTTGTTATTACTCCGTCTGCGGGTAGATTTTCATTGTTGATAAAAGATTCCTGAACCGGGCTGAAAATAGTTTTTTTTACCAGATGTCCGGAAACAAGATTTCTTCGGTTTTCCTTGGAATAACAGAACGTATCTTTCATTCCTAACTGTTTGAACAGTGCATTTGCCAGTTCCGTATACGTTTTATGAGAAACGTTTTCAATGATTTTTCCTAAAAGAATATTAGAAAGGTTTCCGTATTTGAAATCAGATCCCGGCTTAAATAACAAAGGTTTTTCAAGATCAATGATTCCATGCGTATGATTCAGTAATTGATGAACCGTCACAGAATCTGCCCAGGTTTGGGTAAGATTAGGTAAATATTTTTTGATGGATGATTGTAAATCTACTTTTCCCTGTTCAACTTGTTTTAATAACAAAACACTTGTAATTTGTTTTGTATTTGACATGATTTCAAACTGATCATTAAGTTTCAGAGGAACTTTAGTATTAACATTTTGAAAACCGTAAGCTTTTGAATACTGTATTTTCCCGTTTTTAGTGATCAGAATAACCCCGTTGAATGTTCTTGGAGTTTTAGTTGATATTAAACTGTCAATCTTACGGGCATACTTTGTTTGGGCAGATGTGAAGGAAAAGAAGAGAATTAATAGAAAAGATAAGAATTTGAAATTTTGCGACATGTGAAGGTGAGTTTTTTTGATGAAGTAAAAAAGATAAGGACTATTTTATTTTTGTAAATTTTACAAGGGTTTCCTGCTTAAGATGATTTCTAAAACCCATTGATATGGTATCTAGTTTCTCTCTCAGATTGATATCATCATAATCAATGCTTACATTAGAATCATGAATTCCTCCTGTGTCTGAATAATAATTAATGAATTGGTAATGATCATTCTCAGTCAGCATTTTTTCTCCGGTTTTTAAATTTTTCAACTTTACAATAAAAGCAAAAAAATTCTTATTAATTTTTAAGTCTTTTTTAGAATTAAACTTGAAGGTTGTAAAAGCATCTTCGAGATAATATTCTGAATTATTAATGGTCACAATTCTTTGAGAAGGTCTGTATATATGAATTAATAATTTATCATTTTTAGCTTCTTCAATCGTATTGGGCAGAGAAGTGAGATCAGAACCTACACATGAACATAAAAAAAGAGCTGTTGATAAGAGTAGAAATCTTAAAATCTTCATTCGAACGTTTTTTTCAAAGATACTTAATAAAAAAATCTGTCTCCCAAAGAAACAGATTTAATATAGTTTATGTAGATTAATTTTATGCTTTAGTCACCAATTCAGCTTCAAAGACATCCGTAAAATGCTTTCTGATCTTAGCTTTGATATCTTCCATTTCTTCAGGAGTCAGATCTCTTTCAAGTTCTCTTTTCAAAGAAGTCACCTGTTTATCTTTGATACCACAAGGAATGATGTATTCAAAATAACGCATATCGGTATTGACATTCAAGGCAAAACCATGTAAAGTTACCCATCGTGAAGCTTTCACACCCATTGCACAGATTTTTCTCGCATAAGGTTTTCCTACATCCAGCCAAACTCCTGTTTCTCCCGGAGAGCGTTCGCCTTTTAAACCATATTCAGCGATGGTTCTGATGATGACTTCTTCAAGATTTCGCATGTATTTGTGAATATCGGTGAAGAAATTTTCAAGATCCAAAATAGGGTAGCCTACAATTTGTCCGTACCCATGATAAGTAATATCTCCGCCACGGTTTACCTTGACGAAAGTAGCGTCGATTTCCTTTAACTTATCAATTCCGGCCAGCATATTTTCTTCATGTCCGCTTTTCCCCAAAGTATAGACATGAGGATGCTCAACTAAAAGAAAATGATTGGGAGTTGTACTATGTTCTTCTGCAGGTAAGTCGCGGTTTTTTATTTTGGTATCGATAATATCTTTCATCAGTTTTTCCTGATAATCCCAAGAGGGTTGATATTCTTTTATGCCTAAATCTTCGAATTCTACTACTTTATTCTGATGTGTGTTCATACCGGTTTTTGAATACACAAATTTAGTGATTTTTATCCTTGTATGGAATGGACAAAATCTATGGTATCTATTCTTGAATCTCTATTTTGTGATGACTCAATCAAACCGTTTTCAGAATTTGCCGTCTTACTCTTGACAACGTTTCTCTAGACATTCCAAGATAGGAAGCGATCATATGTAAAGGAACTCTGCTGAGCAGATCAGGATGATTTTTGACAAAATGTAAATATTTATCTTCGGGAGTACTGCTGATGTTTACTAAGAGCCTGTTATTGATTTCCATTGATTTTCTCGTTAAAAGCTCTTCAATAAAAATACTAAGAGTAGGAATTTCATCGCGGAGCTGGTTGAAATCATTGAGATTAAAGGCAAAAATTTCGGAAGGTTCCAGTGCTTCAATAGTCAGTTTTGAAGAAGTGTTATTATAAAAACTTTCAGGATCTGTGGTCCATGACATTTCATTAACAAACTGGAGAATATGTTCATTTCCGTCCTCAGAAGTGGAATAATTTCGGAGAAGTCCTTTTGAAACAAAGATCTTTGAGGTACAGATATCGCCCTGTCTGCAAATAACTTCTTTGCGCTGAAGACGGATCAGGGTGCTTTTCTCTAAAATCAAACTGAACTTTTCTTCCGTTAAACCGGGAAGAGCGTTTTGGAAATATCTTTTAAAAATTTCTGACATCTTTTTTACTGAAATAATGATTAAAATTAATTATTTTTAATGAGATAATCATGAAATTGTGTCAAATGACCTCGTTTTGAAAAGTTGGGTGAAAGTACATTTGTATCAGAAATTTTAACACAATAAATAATATGAGTATGAAAGTTTTTGTAACAGGAGCTTCAGGATTTGTAGGCTCAGCTGTCGTAAAAGAATTAATCGCCAACGGACATCAGGTAACAGGACTGGCTCGTTCGGAAGAATCTGCAAAGTTTGTGTCAGAAGCCGGAGCAGAAGTGTTGAGAGGAGATTTGGAAAGTCTTGATATTTTGCAAAAAGGAGCAAGAGAAGCCGATGGGGTTATTCACACTGCTTTTATTCATGATTTTTCAGATTACCAAACTAATGCACTTAAAGACCAGAAAGCGATTGAAGCGATGGGAGAGGTGCTGAAAGGAACAGATAAACCTATTGTGGTGACAGGAGGAACATTAGGATTACCCTTGATTAATGGAAAAATCACTGAAGAAAGTAAAGCTCCTGCGGAATCGATCCGGTTTTCTGAAAAAGCTTTTGTGAGCTTGACGGAAGCGGGCGTTAATGCCTCTATTGTACGTCTTTCTCCAAGTGTCTATGGGAATTCTGAACTAGGCTTCAAAGGTGGTTTCGGCTTGATGTTGGCAGAATTGGCAAAAGCTAACGGAGCTGCAGCATATATAGGAGACGGAAGTAATGTCTGGCCGGCTGTTCATCGTTTAGATGCTGCAAAATTATTTCGTTTAGCCCTTGAAAAAGGTGAAAAAGGAGCGAGATATAATGCGGTGAACAACGACAAACAATTGTCGATGAAAGAATTTGCAGAATACATTGGGGAGAAGCTTAATATTCCTGTAGAATCTTTTTCCAAAGAAGAAGCACAACAGTATTTTACCTGGATGACGTATTTTGTGCAGGAAAACTGTCCGGCAATAAGTACACAGACTCAGGAAACGCTGGGATGGAACCCTTCTGAGAAAAGTTTTATTGAAGAACTGGATCAGTATTTCTTTTAACTAAAAAAGCAGTCTTACTTGTTCAAAAGTAAGACTGCTTTTTTAATTCTTTATACTTTTAATAAAGCTCTCCGCTTCGGATTTCCAATCTTGGTTTTCTAACAGAATTCTGACGAAAGCCGTTCCGATAATTCCGCCATCTGCTTTTTCAGTTACATTTTCAAAATCTTCTTTTGATTTAATACCAAAACCGATCATGACAGGATTTTGTAAGGGGAGAGAAGCTAATCGGGAAAGATATTCTTCATTTTTTAAAACGGTATTTTCATTTCCGGTTGTAGAAGAAGAGCTTACAGCATATAGAAAACCTGAACTTAAAGAATCTAAATATAAAATTCTCTCATCTGAAGTTTCCGGAGTAACTAAAAATGTGAAATTCAGCTGGTATTTTTCTAAAATTTCCTGATAATTTTTTTCAAATTCAATAGGTGGTAAATCAGGCAAAATAAGTCCTGAAACTCCACTTTCAGTACATTCATGACAGAATCTTTCAAAACCAAAGCTTAATACCGGATTGATGTATCCCATTAAAATAATTGGAATTTTAATTTCGTTTTTAATGGATTTTAACTGTGAAAACAGTTTCTCAATCGTCATTCCATTGTTTAAAGCGAGTTCATGGGCTTGCTGAATAACAGGACCGTCTGCAACCGGATCAGAATAAGGCATTCCGATTTCGATCATATCTGCTCCGGAATCCTGAATGGTTTTTATAATATCGGCAGTATCTTCCAACTGTGGAATTCCTGCGGTGAAGTAGATGTTTAGTTTTTTCATATTTTTAGAAGTTAGAAGTTAGCGGTGAGAAGAAGAAAATGTTGGTTTAAGGTTATTTACCTTTTCATTTCCTTTAAATACGTTTCCATATCCTTATCGCCTCGACCACTCAAACAAATCACAACAACATCATTTTCTTTAAACTGTTTTTTATCTAAAACGGCCAATGCATGAGCACTTTCCAATGCAGGAATAATCCCTTCCAGTTTTGTCAGTTCAAATGCAGACTGTAACGCTTCATCATCATTGATACTGAAAAATTCTGCCCGTTTTTCCTTGAATAAATGAGCGTGAAAAGGCCCGATTCCCGGATAATCCAGTCCTGCTGAAATTGAATGAGGTTCAATAACCTGTCCGTCTTCTGTCTGCATAACCAGACTTTTACTTCCGTGCAAAACCCCTAAAGTTCCTAAAAAGGTTGTAGCTGCAGATTTTCCTGAATCCACCCCAAAACCACCTGCTTCCGCAGCAATGATTTTTACATTTTCTTCCTCTACAAAATGATAGAAAGTTCCTGCCGCATTACTTCCACCACCAACACAGGCAATGACATAATCCGGATTTTGTCTTCCGATGTGTTCGAAAAGCTGCTCTTTAATTTCTTTTGAAATAATACTCTGAAACCGAGCTACTAAATCAGGAAATGGATGAGGTCCGACTACGCTTCCGATGACATAGTGTGTTGTTGCAGGATGATTGATCCAGTCTCTTAATGCTTCATTTACGGCATCTTTTAGCGTTTTTGAACCTGAAGTTGCAGCAATCACTTCTGCACCCAACATTTTCATTCTTGCTACATTCGGAGCCTGTCTCTGAATGTCGATTTCTCCCATATATACAATGCATTCTAACCCTAATAAAGCACAAGCCGTAGCAGTCGCAACGCCATGTTGTCCGGCTCCGGTTTCTGCGATAATCCTGTTCTTTCCTAGGCGTTTTGCCAGTAGAACCTGTCCCAGTGCATTGTTGATTTTATGAGCTCCTGTATGATTCAGGTCTTCTCTTTTCAGGTAGATCTGAGTGTTGTATTTCTGACTTAAATTTTTTGAAAAATACAAAGGAGTGGCACGTCCCACATAATTTTTTAATAAATCCTGATATTCCTTTTGAAACTCTTCCGATTCAATGATTTCAAGATAGTTTTTCTGTAATTCCTCTACATTCGGATACAGCATTTCGGGGATAAATGCGCCACCGAATTCTCCGTAATATCCGTATTTGTCAGGGTTTTTATAATTTTTCATAAAATCTTCTTATTTTGTTTAGGTCTTTCACTCCGGGCTCCAGTTCAAATTTTGAATTAATATCAATGGAAAAAGGCTGTTGGTTCAGGATCTTAAGATTATCAATATTCTGTTCTGAAATTCCTCCGCTCAGAAAATAGGGAAGGGGGATTTCAATTTCATTTAAAATGCACCAGTCAAACTGTTTTCCGGTGCCGCCAAATGCTTTTGAATCTGTATCAAATAGCAAGTAAGCAATGTCATTCTGAATGGAACGAAGTGAAGTGAAGAACCTGTTTTTAGAATACTCATCCACTGAAATGATAGATTCCGGATCAATTCTTACAGCTTTTATAATTTTAACTTTATCATTCAGTCTTTTCCTTACTGTTGAAATGAAAATTTCGTTTTCATCACCATGAAGTTGTACTATATTCAAATTGGCTCTTTCTGTTATTTCAACAATTTTTTCAAGAGTTTCATTAACAAACACTCCAACTTTTCCCTGATGATTAATCTTTGAAATTTCTTCTAAACTCAAATGATTCAGAACATATCTAGGAGATTTTTCATAGTAGATAAAGCCCAGAAAATCTGTATTCAGAGAAATCAATTCCTGAATTTGATCTAATCGGGTGAGTCCACAAACTTTTAGTCGGAGTTGATTGTTCATTTTAAATTGTTGTATTGGAAATAAATTCTTCAAATGCTTTGGCAGGATTAGTATTTTTCATAAAATGTTCTCCCATTAGAAATCCGTCGAAACCTTTATTTTTTAAATAGTTAAAATCATTAATCGAATAAATTCCGCTTTCTGCTACGGATAGGGTATTTTCCGGAAGCAGGTTTTTCAATTGAACAGAATGTTGCAGATCGACTTTAAAATCTTTTAAATTTCGGTTGTTGATTCCCACCATATCGATATTAGAATTGTAATGTTTTAATTCTTCCTCAGTATGGATTTCCAATAATACTTCCAATCCTAATTCATGAGCCAACTCTGTAAATTCAAGTGTCTGTTGTGTTGAAAGACAGGCTGCAATCAATAAAACAACATCTGCTCCCATACTTTTTGCTTGATAAAACTGATACTCATCAATCATAAAATCTTTCCGCAGAATAGGAATATTGATTTGATTTCTAACCTGTAAAATATCTTCAAAACTCCCTCCGAAAAAATCTTTATCTGTTAAAATCGAGATTCCGCTTGCTCCGAAATGTTCATAAGCAGAAACAACTTCTAACGGGGAAACTTTATCATTAATAATTCCTTTGGAAGGTGACTGTCTTTTAAATTCGGCAATAATTCCTGATTTTGATCGTAGAGTTTCTTTTAAAGAAAATGTTTCTCTTCCGAAAAATTCTGAATCTTTCAGCTGTTGTAAAGAAATTTTTGATTTTGAATCCGAAATTTCCTGTTTTTTTGTGTATATGATTGTATCTAAAATGTTCATCTCCAGATTTTACTCGGTTATTGGTAAGTTAAACTCAATAGTTTCATCACTGTAATAGATCTTTATTTTGTTTTCAGGAAATTCATTCTTTTTGAAATGAAGTGTTGAAAGTGCTTTGTAAGGAAGTTTGATCATCGATAAAGTATTGGCATTGATTACAAAACTATTTCCCTCTGCAGGAATAAAAATATATTTTGAATCTGGTGATTCGAATTGAAATTCATCCAAATTAAAATTCAATCTGTTCCATTTATTTTCAAAATAGTTATCAGAAAGATTCTTGCCGTTTATGTACAGTTCTGCAATATGCAACTCTCGACCGTTATTAGGCTCGTCATATCCGATAATTTTCAATTCGATTTTTCTGTTTTTAGATTGATAAAGTGTTTTCATTTTAGAGAATAATTAATTGATTCAAACTATTGAGCGCTTTACCATTAAACAAACTTTCTTTAGCCAAATTCAAACAATTTTCATAGTTTCCAAACTTATTGGTATGATGCAATGCAACGGCGGCATTTGCCAAAACAACAGCATTTTGAGATTCTGTACCTTTTCCTTTCAGAATATTCCTGAAAATTTTTGCGGTTTCCTGTGTGTTTTTGCCGGCTTCTATACTTTCAGGAGTGACGGTTGTAAAACCGAGTTCTTCCGGTGAATAAATTTTTTCTCCGCCTTTTGTAATAATCTTACTGTCTTGGGTTAAGCTTATTTCATCATAACCATCCATTCCGTGGACCAAAATGAAGTCTTTTTCATCTTTTTGCAGTAAATACTGGTATATTCTTGCAATTTCCAGGTTGTAAGTTCCAATCATGGAATATTTTGGTTTTGAAGGATTTACTAAAGGACCCAGTAAGTTGAAAAATGTTCTCAGTCCTAAAGATTTTCTCAAGCTGACTACAGATTTTAAAGCGGGATGAAAGTAAGGAGCGTGCAAAAAGCAGATATTGGCGTTCTGTAATTCAACATTTAATTCATCAGAATTAGTTTTAAACTGATATCCCAATTCTTCCAAAAGATTGGAAGCACCGGTTACTGTGGAAGCTCCATAATTTCCATGCTTTATTACTTTTTGTCCGGCTCCTGCAATGACAAAACTTGCCAGCGTAGAAATGTTGATCGTATTTTTTCCGTCACCACCGGTTCCTACAATATCAATAGCATCACTTGCATCCAGATGTACCGGAACTGCCATTTGTAAAAGAGCTTCTCTGAAGCCTTCCAGTTCCTGTAAGGTGATGTTTCGCATCAGGAAAATGCTTACAAAAGCGGTGACTTCCGTTTCGTTGAATTTATTTTGAGCAATTTCAATCATAATTGCCTTTGCCTCAGATTTGGACAACGTATTGTGATTGAAAAGATATTGCAGAATTTCTTTCATGTTATTTAATTTAAAAGAAAGTTTTTGATAATGGTTTCTCCATCCGGAGTTAAAATACTTTCGGGATGATACTGAACGCCGTGAACATCATAGGTTTTGTGTTTCAAACTCATGATCATTCCTTTGCTGTCTGTGCTGGTAATTTCCAGTTCTTCAGGGAAATCTTCGGGATTGACTGCCCAACTGTGGTATCTTCCAACTTCCAGAGTCTGTGGCAAATCATTAAAAAGGTTATGTTCACTGGTTTGGATGGTTTCCGTAGCAACACCGTGATAAATTTCGCTGAGGTTGATTAAACTTCCGCCAAAAGCTTCTGCAATTGCTTGCTGACCAAGACAAACACCTAAAATACTTTTGGTAGGAGCGTATTCTTTAATGACATCCAGAAGAATTCCGGCTTCTTCAGGAATTCCGGGACCGGGTGAAAGGATGATTTTATCATATTGCTTTATTTCTTCTAAAGTAATCTCATCATTTCTTGCAACATCTACTCTTGTACTCAGAATTCTTTCGATCATTTGAACCAAATTGTAAGTAAAGCTGTCGTAATTATCGAAGACTAATATTTTCATTGTGGATAGTTTATAAGTTTGTGAATCTTTGGATTGTTATATTTTTTCTGCCTTTTCGATGGCTTTTTTCAGAGCATTAAGCTTGTTGTTCACTTCCTGTAACTCACTTTCTGCATTTGATTTTGCTACAATTCCGGCTCCGGCTTGATAATACAGTGTGTTGTTTTTACTTAAAAAAGTACGGATCATAATAGCCTGATTGCAGCTTCCGTTCAAACCGATCATCCCGATACAACCTCCGTAATAACCACGGGAATCTTTTTCATAGGTATTGATCAGTTGAAGAGCTTTGTGTTTGGGAGCACCGCTTAAAGTTCCCTGCGGAAATGTAGTTGCGACCATTTCAAAAGGATTGGTATCTTCATGCAGATCGGCAGTGACTTCGCTTACCATGTGAATAACGTGTGAAAAAAGCTGTATTTCCTTAAGCTTTGTAACGGTTATGTTTTTTCCTAATTTTCCTAAATCATTTCGGGCCAAATCTACCAACATCGTATGTTCTGCATTTTCTTTCGGATCGTTTTTCAGAGATTCAATAGACTGTAAATCGGTTTCAAAATGCCCTGTTCGTTTGAAAGTTCCTGCAATAGGATGAATAATGGCTTTGTGATCCTTAATAATCAACTGGCTTTCCGGGCTTGATCCGAATAATTTATAATCTCCGTAATCAAAAAAGAATAGGTAAGGAGACGGATTAATGTTTCGTAACGCACGGTATACATTGAATTCATCGCCTTTGAATTTTTGCTCAAATCTTCGGCTTAACACCAACTGGAAAACATCACCTCGCATACAGTGTTTCTGAGCGGTTTTCACCAGTTCGATATATTCCTCGTCAGTAATATTAGAAGTTTCGTCAGATGTTTTTTCGAAAGGATAAATAACTGAATTTTGGTTTTTAATCAAGCTTTCTAATAGATATAATTCAGATTTGACACCCTTGATCTGGTTTTCAATAATGTGCATTTCATCATTGTAATGATTGATAGCGATCACATATTGATAAAGTCGGTAACGCAAAATTGGAATTTCCACCTCTGGACTTTGAGCTTTAAACTTAAGATTTTCGAAGAATTGTACGGCTTCAAAACTGGTATATCCGAAAAGACTCTGAGCAGTTTCTTCTATAGCATCTTTGGTTTTGTTGCAGACAAAAGATTTTGAAAAATTATTTAGAAGCTCAGGAACATTATAATCTGCCAAAAGATGTTTCTTAGGATTTTCACCAGAGAATTTTACTTCGAATTCCTGAAGGTTTTTCATTTCTATTCCAGCAATGGCATTGATCGCAATGAACGAGAAATTATTATCTATATTTTTAGCATCCGAACTTTCCAAAAGAATAGTATCGCGAAACTGATCTCTTATTTTCAGGTAGATGTTCATGGGAGTTTGTAGGTCTCCCAGCATTTTTTTTGAAGTGGTTTTTATGTTGATGTTTTGTGTGAACATTGGTAGTGTTTTAAATTTTATGAATAAAAAAAGACTTTAACGAAATCGTCAAAGTCTCTGTATATTTTTCTATAATATTCTAGCTGCGGATTAACAACAAGAGTATAGCTTCAGACCCGACGAAGAGTTTGAATGCCACCACCAAAATTTGTTGTTTGAAGTAATCATGATGCAAATGTAGATATTTTTTTGAAATGAGAAATAAAAATTAACAAAATTTTATTTCAGTTTATTTTATGATGAGGTTGAAATAAAAAAACTTCCTTCACGGAAGTTTTTTATGTTTTATTTTAAAATTGAAGCAATTTCAGGATGATTGTATTTAGCAGAGAAGTCTTTTGCCGTTTCTCCTTTTTCATTCTTCAGGCTTTTATTAGCTCCTTTTTTTATTAGCTCTTTTGCAAAATCAGATTTTCCGTATCTCGCAGCAACCATTAATGGGGTTTGATTGTCGCATGCTTTATTAAGATCAGCTTCATTACTTACTAAATAATTGAAAATATTCTTTTTATCATGTTTTATGCTTAGTGATAACAAACTGAATGAATTTTCTTTTAAGGCAAGACATTTATTGTAATCATCTTTTGGAAAAGCTGCTTTAAAAGTATCTACATTGTCAGACTGAAATACAAGCATTTGTTGTTTAGAAATTTCCTGTGCAGAAAATAAGTTGGCAAAAAGGAACCCCAAAAATACGAAGGTTGTAGAGATTATTTTTTTCATAAAGCTTATTTTAAATAATATACAAAGCTAATTTATTTTTTTGATAGATCTTAAGAATTTTGATAAGTTTTTTGAATTTTATGACCAATTAAAACAGATAAAATATTGATTTTACTAAAAATTTCAGAAAAATTTATTTTATAGAGTTCTGTTCTTTTTTCAATTGCTCCAGTTTGTTTTTATACTCCTGATTGTCATATGTTTTCAGATAGTCTTCCAATGCATTGATATATTCCTGAACGAAATCTTTATTCATAGGATCGGCTTGGTACTTTATTCTTGCCGTATTAATAGGTCTTATTTTTTCATATTCTTTAAACTGTTTTCCTTCATTGGACTGTTGATAGAGTATGACTATGTTTTTTTCATATCCGGGAATGTATTTTACGGGAAATTCCTGCTCTGTCCTCGGAATCCTTATCGCATTTTCAATTGGATAAATTGCTGCCGAAGTTGTAGAAAAAAAAGTATCCACATATTTTCCATCCTGCTTTTTTACAATAGCTTCATAATCATGGATATATTGATCATTAAGGGTAGAATTGGTTTCTACATCAGAAGTAATGATAGCGGTGCCTTCCACACCATACTTATTTAAAAACCACGCATTGATAAATTGTCCACCGATTCCGTTAATAATTGAAAAGGGCAGAATTAAAATAAGCCACCATCCTTTTTTCGTTAAAAAAGCGATAATTCCGAAGAACAGAATAAAGATCAATACTGCATAAAAGCCGTGATGACTTAAGAAAAATAAGATTTTTGAAAGGATAATCATAATTTTCATGTTTACACAAAAATACAATTTCTGATTACAACGATTAAAAAGCATTTTATGCCCTCTACAAGCAATATTTTTTATATTTTTGTCTAAATTTTTATAGAAAAAATAATGAAAAAAGTATTAGCAATCGCATTTATCGGAAGTTTATTCGTAGTTAACTGTTCAAAAAAGCCTAATCATGACCTGCAAGATAGCAACACGATGTTGCCTGAGCCAGATGCTCCAACTGTTGTAGATTCTACGGCTAAAAAAACTGAAACGGCTGCTCCGGTTGCTGCTCCTGCAACAACAGATTCTACTGCTGCTAAGAAATAATGAAAAAATTATTATTGGCCGGATGTTTAGGTCTACTGATGTTCTCTTGTTCTAAAAAAGAAGAAGGGGCAGTTTCAGAAACATCTGCACAACCAGTGGAGGCAACCAATGCTCATCTTTCCGGAGATCAGATTATTGAAACATTAGATTGTTCAGGTTGTCACTCTTTAAATGAAAGAATGATTGGGCCATCCTATAAGGAAATAGCAGATAAATATTCTGAAAAAGATATTAATGCTTTGGCTACAAAAATCATAGAAGGAGGAAGTGGAGTTTGGGGAAGTGTGCCTATGCAGCCTCATTCTCAAGTGTCTAAAGAAGATGCTAAAAAAATGGTTCAATACATTTTAAGTCAGAAAAAATAATAGATGACTGCCGAAAAGTCAAATCTGCATCCAAGAAATCTGCATCGTAATCCTTATGATTTTGATTTGCTGATTTCTTGTGTGCCAGAATTGAAAGACTTTGTTTCTCTGAATGCTTACCAGAATCTAACAATTGATTTCAGTATTCCAAAAGCGGTAAAATTGCTCAATAAAGCATTGTTAATGCAATATTACAATATTCAGAGCTGGGATATTCCTGATGCCAATCTTTGTCCGCCAATTCCGGGACGGGCAGATTATGTACATTATATTGCTGATCTATTAGCCGAAGACAAAAGTGAAGTTCCAACCGGAAATGCTGTTCATGGTTTGGATATTGGTGTCGGAGCCAATCTTGTGTACCCTTTACTTGCTCATCGATCGTATGGCTGGAAAATGTTGGGAACAGATATCAATCAGGATTCTTTGAACAATGCACAGCAGATTTTGGATCATAATCCCGATTTATCTTCCGTTATTCAATTAAAAAAGCAGCCAGATTCCGAATTTATATTCAAAAATATCATTGACCCAAAGGATAAGTTTGCATTTTCGATGTGCAACCCTCCTTTTCATGATTCTGAAGAATCTGCTTTAAAAGGAAATCTCAGAAAAACAAAAAATCTGACTAAAACAAAAACCTCAAAACCTCTGCTCAATTTTGGCGGGATGCAGTCTGAATTATGGTGTGAAGGTGGTGAACTTGCTTTTATATCAAGAATGATTTCAGAAAGTGTTTTGTTTTCTTCGCAGGTTCTTTGGTTTACGTGTCTGGTTTCTAAAAAAGATAATTTATTCAAGCTTACAAACCTTTTGAAAAAAGTAAAAGCTGTTGATTTTAAAATAATCGAAATGGCTCAAGGTCAGAAAATAAGCAGAATGTTGGCTTGGACATTCGTTCCTCAGCAAAACCGTAATGGCTGGTTCTGAAATAAATAAGCTTCGTTTTTATTCATTCCATATTTTTGGAGCAGCAATTTCCGCCTTCCGCTCCCAATCTTTTGTTCGTCGTTCCTCCTCACAAAAGGATTTCCGCTCAAGTCGGGCTGCGGGAATTCTCCTTTAAAACAGGAGTTAGGTTAAAAAAACTTTAATTTCTGTAAATATCCATTGAACATCAATTCAAAAATCACTAATTTTGCACGTTATTTTAAATAAATACAATGCAATTATCAGAACAGGAAATCATTAGAAGAGAAAAGCTGAATAAGCTTGTTGAAATGGGAATCAACGCGTTCCCTGCAGATGAATATGTAATTACAGATACTACGGAATCTATAAAACAGGATTTTTCTGAAAGTAAACAGGTGAAGATTGCAGGAAGATTGATGTCTAGAAGAATTCAAGGGAAAGCATCTTTTGCTGAGCTACAGGATTCAACAGGCAAAATTCAGGTATATTTTAACAGAGATGAGATCTGTACAGGTGAAGACAAAACTTTATATAATGAGGTTTATAAGCACCTTTTAGATATAGGAGATATTATTGGAGTTGAAGGAGAATTGTTCACAACTCAGGTAGGTGAAAAAACGGTTTTAGTTAAAAACTTTACGCTTTTAACAAAAGCTTTACGTCCGCTTCCTCAGGCAAAAACTGACGAAAATGGAGTAGTACATGACGGATTTACAGATCCTGAAATGAGATACAGACAACGTTATGTTGACTTAACGGTAAATCCTCAGGTGAAAGAAATTTTCGTGAAAAGAACAAAGCTTTTCAATGCGATGAGAACTTTCTTTAATGATGCAGGATATTTTGAGGTTGAAACTCCAATCTTACAATCAATTCCTGGTGGAGCTGCTGCAAGACCATTTATTACGCATCACAATGCTTTAGATATTCCATTATACTTAAGAATTGCAAACGAATTGTATCTGAAAAGATTGATCGTGGGTGGATTTGACGGAGTGTATGAGTTCTCGAAAAACTTCAGAAATGAAGGGATGGACAGAACGCACAACCCTGAATTTACAGCAATGGAAATCTATGTAGCGTACAAAGATTACAACTGGATGATGGATTTCACAGAAAAACTATTGGAATTCTGTGCGATTCAGGTAAACGGGACTACAAAAGCTACATTTGGTGAATATGAGGTTGACTTTAAAGCGCCTTACCAAAGAATTTCGATGACGGATGCGATTCTGAAATTCACAGGTTTTGATATTACAGGAAAGACAGAACAGGAATTGTTTGATTTTGCTAAATCTATCGGAATCGAAGTGAACGGAACAATGGGGAAAGGAAAATTAATCGATGAAATTTTTGGTGAAAAATGTGAAGGAAACTTCATTCAGCCGACTTTCATTACAGATTATCCGATCGAAATGTCTCCACTTACTAAGAAACACAGAAGCAAAGAAGGGCTTACAGAGCGTTTTGAGCTTATGGTTTGTGGGAAAGAAATTGCCAATGCATATTCTGAGTTGAATGATCCTATCGATCAGAGAGAGCGTTTCGAAGATCAGTTGAAATTATCTGAAAAAGGAGATGATGAAGCTGGACAATTTATTGATGAAGATTTCTTAAGAGCTCTTGAATACGGGATGCCGCCAACTTCAGGATTAGGAATCGGAATGGACAGATTGATCATGTTCTTAACGAATAATGCATCTATTCAGGAAGTATTGTTCTTCCCTCAGATGAGACCGGAGAAAGCAGTTCCTCAAATTGAATTGGGAGACGATGAAAAAGTAATCCTTGAAATTTTGAAATCGGGAGAGCAGATTGCTTTAGTCGAAGTAAAAGAGCAGTCTAAACTTTCAGGAAAAAAATGGGACAAAGCTTCCAAAACTTTAACGAAAGCTAACTTAGTGAAAGTAGAAAAAATTGAGGAGAACCTTTTGATGAAATTGGTTTAAATTAATTTGAGATAAATTTTAGTTCCGGCGGAAGCGAAGCTTCCGCCGGAACTTTTTTATAAAATCCCCAAAAGCTCAAACTATTTTCTGTTACTTTGCGTTTCTAAGAAAACAATTCTGATGAAAGCCTTTCTGTTTCTACTTTTCTTTTCTACAGTTGTGTATTCACAGACACTTACTTCCATCTATTTTAAAAATAACAGCTACGAGCTCAGTACAGAATCGAAACAGAAACTGGATAGCTTGGCAAAACTGGACGCAAAATTTACTTTTAGGATTTTCGGAAATGCCAATCCATTAGGAAATGAAGCTTTAAACAAAACATTATCTGAAAATCGAGCGAAACAAGTAAGTGATTATTTAAGCAGTAAAATCGGGAAGAATATTCATTTGGCAAGTTCTGTAGGATTGGGAATATCTAAACAAATTAATGATAACAGTTCAGAAAATTTATTAGCAGAAAACCGTCGGGTAGATATTTTTATTGAACGGTTTTTTGAGAAAGGGGAGAAGATTTCAAGAAAAGCATACCCAAGCTTTTTTGATGTGAAAATTGCCTCAATGAAGGTAAAAGATACTTTTTCTTTACCTGATGTCAATTTTATTGGAGGGCGTCATGTGTGGCTTCCCAAGGCAAAATCAAAATTGTATCAACTATATAATATTCTGAAAGAAAATCCTACCCTTGAAGTTGAACTTCAGGGACATATCTGCTGTGATTATGAAAATTTTGATGGCGAAGATCAGGATTTAGGAACATTTAATCTGTCTTTTACACGGGCAAAATCAATCAAAGATTTTTTATTAGCAATGGGAATCGATGCTAAGCGTATTAAAGCGGAAGGAGCAGGGCATCTTAACCCTGTAGTCTATCCTGAACAGACAGAATTGGATAGAACTAAAAACAGAAGGGTTGAAATTGTTTTGTTAAAAAAATAGAGTGATATTCATTGAGATGACTTCTTTCTTTAATCATAAACCCAAACATATCTTTTGTGATATGCTGGATTGTAGCAATTAGACATAAATAATTTGGCAATTTTTTTTTACCCTAAATCTCCTTCATGTTTGTAAAGTAAAATTTCTTGTTCATTAAATCTAATCCATATTTGCCACAAAGCGTGGCTTCCGCATGTAACTTCCATTAGAAGAATGTTTTGATCGTTTTTGAAAAATCTGTAAACATAAGGCTTAAAACTTATGAGTTCAAATTCTTTAAGATAATATCTTTCTGCTGAATCCATCCGGTTCAAAATGACTTGATTATTTTCTCTGCTTACTAAATGAAGCCATCAAATAAAATAAAAATGGCAAAATAAATAAGGAACCCAATAGTAAAGCCCATCCCAATGCGGAAATTGTTTTCGGTGCAGCTGCCTGTTCCAGTAAAGAAAGGTGTTCTCCGTTGGCGAAAAGGATGATATTTGGATTGTGCTGATAAGTTGCCGCTACTAAGATCATAACGATTTGAAATCCGGCTAAAGCTCTTACGGGAAGTAGTTTTTGTCTATTCATAGCACGAAGAATAAGCAGTAAACAAATCGTGGCGAATGAAACAGCCATTATTCCTAAAGGTTTAGAAAACACCCACATGACTAATGGAATATCGGAAATATATGCAGTGAAAAACACCAGAATACCCGTTATTACTACAAAAATCATGGTCTGTTTTGATTTTTTGATCATTAAACCTAATTCTAACCGGTCATTGGTTTCTCTTAAAGCAAAAACCGAAGCCAGATAAGCGCAAATGGAAACAGTAAATAATCCGACAGCAATTCCAAACCAATTTAACCAACTAAAAATATACAAGTCTAAAAAGCTCGTCGCATCAGGATTTATGGAATGGGAAACGGTGGCTGCAGCGATTAATCCTAAGAAAAAAGGCGTTAACAAACTCGAAAAATAAAAGATTTGGGTGTACACATGTTGCCAATCATCTTTCACTGCGTCGTAATGTCTGAAAGTGAATGCGGTTCCTCTTGCAATAATTCCAACTAACATCAAAACCAATGGAATATGAAGATAGGTTGAAAGCGTGGTATAAATTTCAGGAAAACCCACAAACAAAATTACAATTGCAATAATCAGCCACATATGATTCGCTTCCCAAACAGGAGCAATCGATTCATACATGATTTCTTTTGTTTTATCGCGGGCTCTTTTTTTTGTAAAAAGTTCTACAATTCCTGCTCCAAAATCTGCTCCTCCCAAAATCACATACAGGCAAATTGATAGCCAAAGAAAACCTATAACTACGTAAATCATGATTTTTTGTTTTTAGGATTAAACTCAAGATCTGTTGGATCGTATAATCTCGGAACCATTTGTATCTGTCTTCTCAAAAGGAATATGATAATTAATGATAATGAAACGAAAATGGCCGTGAAGAAGTAAAAAGAATACTGGATTC
The DNA here is from genome assembly GCF_000813825.1 of Chryseobacterium taiwanense. Classification (GTDB taxonomy): domain Bacteria; phylum Bacteroidota; class Bacteroidia; order Flavobacteriales; family Weeksellaceae; genus Chryseobacterium; species Chryseobacterium taiwanense. Next base: position 472,366 of record NZ_JWTA01000004.1, on the reverse strand, counting down.
CGGGCATTGGGGTTACTGCATCTGCTGTTCTCATGATTCCGTAGATAATCCAAGGTTGTCTTCCGACTTCCGTGACTGTCCAACCCGCTTCCAAAGCGATATACCCGAAAGGAGTGGCAATGAAGAATGTTTTTAATAACCAGTTTTTTGTCAGCCATTCCTTTTTGAAAAAATGAGCATATAAATAAACCATTCCTATGATAATCATGACGACTCCAAAGAAAATCATAATCTGAAAAGAGTAGTGGACAACCGCAATCGGAGGCCATTCATCTTTGGGGAAATCTTTTAGTCCCTTTACTTCAGCATTAAAATCATTTGCGACTAAAAAGCTTAATACTTTCGGAATTTTCACAGCATATTTGATTTCCTCTTTTTCTTCATCTGGAATTCCACCAATCACGAAAGAAGCTCCTTTTTCTGTTTCAAAATGCGCTTCCATTGCTGCTAATTTGATGGGTTGTCTTTCCGCAACAGATTTTGCAGCGACATCACCGCTTAAAGGAGCTCCAAATGCTCCGATTAATGCAAATCCGGCTGCAATTCTAAATGCTTTTGTATGGAATTCAACATTCTTTTTTCTCATAATTAAATATGCATGAACTCCCGCAACCGCAAATCCTGTCGCACAAAATGCTGCAACTGTCATATGCAGAGCCTGTGGAAACCAAGCTTCATTAAACATCGCTTTTATAGGATCTATATTTAAATATTGTCCATCCACATAATCAAATCCGGCAGGTGAATTCATCCAGGCATTGGCTGCTACAACCAAAATTCCTGAAGCTAAACCACTTAAACCCACCAGAAATCCACAAAACCAATGAAACCATTTATTAAATCTGTCCCATCCGTAAAGGAAAAATCCTATAGCAATAGCTTCAATAAAGAATGCAGTTCCTTCCAATGAAAAAGGCATTCCGAAGATGGGACCCGCATGTTTCATGAATTGTGGCCAGAGAAGTCCGAGTTCGAAAGAAAGCATAGTTCCGGAAACGGCTCCGGTTGCAAAAAGAATAGCAACTCCTTTACTCCAGGCTTTGGTAAGCCCTTTATACACTTCGTTGTTTGTTTTTAAGTATTTCCAGTGGGCAAATGCCATTAGAAAAGGCATTACCATACCCACACAGGAAAATATGATATGAAAACCAAGTGACATTGCCATCTGCGCACGAGCTGCTAGAAAATCATCCATAAATACCAACTTTTGAGTAAATAAATTTAAGCATAAATTATTGATGCTCGGTATGATTTACAACAGTATTGATTTAAATAATAGATTTTAACTTTGATATTTTTTAAATAAATTGTTTCTGATTTAGCTTGGAAAACCATTACTTTTTTTGACATATTTTAACTTTCACACCTCGAAAAAAATCACGATATTTGTAAGTCTTTGCATTTGGCAAAGTTTTTAAAATTTGATATGAGTCAGAAACAATATACAGCTAGTAGTATTCAGGCATTGGAAGGAATGGAGCACGTTCGTATGCGTCCTTCAATGTACATTGGTGATGTGGGAGTAAGAGGTCTCCATCATTTGGTTTATGAAGTAGTAGATAACTCTATTGACGAAGCGTTGGCAGGATACTGTGACACGATCTTCGTTGCTATTAAAGAAGGAAACGGAATCGAGGTTAGTGATAACGGTAGAGGTATCCCGGTTGACTTCCACGAAAAAGAACAAAAGTCTGCTCTTGAGGTTGTAATGACTAAAATCGGAGCGGGAGGTAAATTTGATAAAGATTCTTATAAAGTTTCCGGAGGTCTTCACGGAGTTGGGGTGTCATGTGTAAATGCGCTTTCCAATGAAATGATCACAACTGTTTACAGAGACGGAAACATTTATCAACAAATATATTCAAGAGGTAAAGCTCAAACCGGAGTTGAAGAAATCGGGCACAGTGAAAATAGAGGAACGAAGCAGTTTTTCCAGCCGGATGATACTATTTTTACAGAATTAGTTTACAACTACGATACATTAGCGAGCCGTCTAAGAGAGCTTTCTTACCTTAATAAAGGAATTACAATTACCCTTACAGATGAAAGAGAAAAATTAGAAGACGGATCTTTCAGATCTGAAATTTTCCATTCTGAAGGTGGTTTAAAAGAATTTGTTGCCTACATCGATGGAAACCGTGAGTCTATCATGGAGCATGTAATCTTCATGGAAGGTGAAAGAGATGATATTCCGGTTGAGGTGGCGATGCGTTATAATACATCATTTAATGAAAATCTTCACTCTTACGTAAATAATATTAATACTCACGAAGGAGGTACTCACTTAGCAGGTTTCAGACGTGCTTTGACGAGAACTTTGAAGAAATATGCAGATGAATTAGGACTTCCTGCCAAAGAAAAAGTTGAAATTACAGGAGATGACTTCCGTGAAGGTCTTACGGCAGTGGTTTCTGTAAAAGTAATGGAGCCTCAGTTTGAAGGACAGACCAAAACGAAATTAGGGAACTCCGAAGTTTCTGGTGCTGTTGATAAAATTGTAGGGGAAATGTTGACCAATTTCTTGGAGGAAAACCCTAACGAAGCAAAAATTATCGTTCAAAAAGTTGTTTTAGCTGCAAAAGCTAGACAAGCTGCGAAAAAAGCTCGTGAAATGGTTCAGAGAAAATCTCCAATGGGAGGTTCTGGACTTCCTGGTAAATTATCTGACTGTTCATCGAAAGATCCAGCTGAATCAGAAATATTCCTTGTAGAGGGAGATTCCGCGGGTGGAACGGCAAAACAAGGTCGTGACAGATTCTTCCAGGCGATTCTTCCATTAAGAGGTAAAATTTTGAACGTTGAGAAATCAATGCTGCATAAGGTTTATGATAATGAGGAGATTAAAAATATTTACACCGCTCTTGGAGTTTCTGTAGGTACAGAAGAAGATAGTAAGGCGTTAAATATGGCTAAATTAAGATATCATAAAATCGTAATTATGACCGATGCCGATATCGATGGATCTCACATTTCTACATTGATCTTGACATTCTTCTTCAGATATATGAAAGAACTAATTGAGAATGGATATATTTATATTGCTCAACCACCTTTATATTTATTGAAAAAAGGAAACAAAAAGCAATATGCTTACAACGAAAAAGAGCGTGAAGAATTTACTTTAGAAATGTCTCCGGACGGAAAAGGAGTAGAGGTTCAACGTTATAAAGGTCTTGGAGAGATGAATCCTGAACAGCTTTGGGAAACAACGCTAAACCCTGAACACAGAATCTTGAAACAGGTTACTATCGATAATGCAGTAGAAGCGGACAGTGTTTTCTCTATGTTGATGGGTGATGAAGTTCCACCAAGAAGAGAATTCATCGAAAAGAATGCTAAATATGCTAAGATTGATGCTTAATCAATTCTTATAGATATAAATAAAAGACTCCATTTTTGGAGTCTTTTTTGTTTTTTATTTTAAAGATTTTAAGGCAATAAAAATTATTTTCAGCAGTTATTAGATTTCATTACTTTTGCTTTTATTTTAATAACCATGATGAAAATATTTTGTATTGGAGCTTTATCAATGGCTTCTTTATATTTCGCCCAGAGCTTTCCTGCCTCTGCTATTCCTGAAAATTTGAAGAAAAATGCGAATGCTGTTATCCGAAAAGATCTTACAACAATTCAAATAAACTCCATTAATGATATTAAATATCAATACACAACAGTAACCACTGTTTTAAATAAAGATGGAGATGAAAAAGCGGTGATTGCCATTCCTTATGAAAAAGGCGATAATATTTCAGATGTAAAAGTGACTCTTTATGATGAATCTGGAAAGAAAATGAAATCATATTCTAAGTCTGATTTTGGAGATTTTGCCAATAATAATCAAGGTACTTTTTATTCTAACAGCAGGGTTTTAGCTTTATCATATACACCTACTCAATATCCTTATACAGTTGAGTTTTCTTATCAGATCGGTGAAGAAAATACTGTTTTTCTACCTGATTTTGTCCCTTTCAGATCTACCAATGTTTCGTTGGAAGAAGCTGAAATGAAAATTATTAATAAATCAGGAATTGAACTTAAGTCAAAAACTTATCCTTCAAAATATAATTATACATCTGTTGTAGAAAATGATACTACAGGTGAAAAAACGTATATGTATAAAAATGTTCCGGCAATAGATGATGCATTTTTATTACCACAACCTATAAAAATCTTACCAAAAGTGAGTTTCGCTTTAACTAAATTTAATTTGGAAGGGAAGCAGGGGAGTATCAACAACTGGGGTGATTTCGGCTCTTGGTATTATAATAGTATTTTACAGCCAGTTTCATTGTCGACTCCTGCCATTAAAGCGGAAGTGAATGCCTTAAACTTACAAGGAACAACTGAAGAAAAAGTAAAGAAATTGTACCAATATATGCAGACAAAAACCAGATACATTTTCGTTGCATTGGGGATTGGTGGATGGCAGCCAATGCTTCCGGATGAGGTTCAGAAGAAAGGATATGGAGATTGTAAAGGGCTTACCAATTATATGAAAACTCTGTTGGATGAAGCTGGTATTCCATCTTATTATTCGGTAATCAATTCAGGATCTTCACCAGTTTCTTTTGATAAAGAATTTCCAAAAATGGGAGGTAATCACGTGATTTTGATGATTCCAACGGAGAAAGGAAATATTTGGCTGGAAAATACTTCCCAACAGATGGCATTCAATCATTTAAGTTATAGTACAACAGATCGAAACGTACTTTCTATCAGAAAAAATGGGATTGAATTAATTGAAACTCCGTCATATTCTGCAGAGCAAAGTAAAGAAAAGCAAAACCTGAAGATCAAAATTAATGAAGATAACAGTATTGTAGGAGAAGGAAATTTTTCTTACACAGGAATTCAGTATGATAATAATTTGGTTCTTACCAATATGGATCAAAAAGAAAGGAATGAGATAATGAAAAATTCATTAAACATTTTGAATTTTGAAAAAATTGAAATGAAAAATTTCATTAATGATAAAGATAATGCGATTGCAAAGTTTGATCTTGATTTTAAGGCACACAATTATTCAAAAAATGCGGGCAGTAGTATAATTTTCAGAGCAGTTCCCATTTATTCCAATACAATTTATAAAACGGAAGAAAATAGAGAATTGCCTTTTGAATTAAGACAGTCTTTTGAAGATGAATACGAAATCAATTTCACAGTTCCTAAAAATTATAAACTGGATGAAATTCCTGAAAATGTAACCGTTAATTCTGAATTTGGAACATATAAATTAAGTTTTGTGAAAAATGGAGAAGAATTGAAAGTAAACAGAACGATTAAAATCAACAAAGGACTTTATCCTAAGGAAAAATATAACGATTATATTAATTTCAGAAAAAAAACTCTTAACCTAGACAACTCTAAAATTTTAATTTCTAAAATCTAAGCATGAAAAAATTTTTAATGTTAGCCGTTTGTTCAGTGAATTTTATTTTCATTGAGGCACAAAAACATGAATTCCTTGATCCTCCCAAATTTAACGATGCGGATTTATCTAAACAAAAGTCAGCTTTAGACGAAAATGCTTCTGCAGAAATTTTATATAAATCCGTACATTTTAGTGTAGATAATACTACAGGTAACCTGATTAAAAGAGCTTTTTATAGAGTTAAAATTTATGATAAAGACAAAGCCGAAGACTGGTTGAATTTAGAAATTCCTCTTTATCAAAGTGGAAGTGATCAGGAAGTACTTTCCAAAATGAAAGCCTTTACCTATAATTTGGAAAATGGAAGTTCTGTTGCAACAAAAGTTGATAAAAGCTCAAAGTATAAAAGTAAAGAGAGTAAAAATTATTCTATTACCAAATTTGCTTTTCCAAATGTGAAAAGTGGGTCTGTTATTGAATATCAATATGAGGTAACTTCACCGTTTTTATATGTAATTCCTGAAATTTTAATAGAGGCAGATACACCTTCATTATATACAGAATATGTTTTGGACAGCCCTTCAAATATCGCATACAATGTAAACTATACAGGTTTCTTGAGTCCAAAATATAGAGAGGTAGAAGAAAAGTTGTTGTATGGTACGAATTACAGAACCTATCGATTCGGATATGAAAATGTGAAAGGCTTTAAAACTGAAAAATTTGTGACTAATGACAGGAACTACAGAACAAAAGTCAGTGCAGAGCTTCATTCAACGAATTTCAGAGAATTAAAATTGTTTTCTTCGTCTTGGGAGCAGATCAAACAAAGACTTTATGAAAATGAAGATTTTGGTGGAGAGTTAAAAAAAACAAAATTGGCAAAAGAAAATATGCCTTCCAATATTGCCGGAATTTCTAATGAAGTTGAGAAAGCAAATGCTATTTTTGATTATGTGAAAAATACTTTCACATGGAACCAGGACAGGGGGATCTATGTAGAAGATGGGATCAAAAAAATGCTTGAAACTAAAACAGGAAATGCTGCGGAAATCAATCTTTTCCTTGTGATGATGCTTCGTGAAGCAGGAATTAAAGCTGATCCATTAACGATTTCAACAATAAATAATGGAATAATCAATATTGCCTCTCCCAATGTTTCAAACATGAATTTTGTAATAGCTGCAATTCAAACAAAAGATGGTTTTCATTTGTATGACGCAACATCAAAACAAGCTTCAATAGATCAGTTACCTCCAAGAGATTGGAACCAGTTTGGGATTTTGATTGCGAAAGAAAAAGTACAGCAATTGTCTATGGTAAATAACAAGCCTAGTTTCACTTATCTTACTGTGGATGCAAAAATTAATGATGATGGAAATGTTTCAGGAAGCTATTCCGATAAAGATACAGGAACATATGCGATGTTTGCTAAGGAAAGTTATGATGATAATGCTGATAAATATAAAAAACAGTACAAAGAGAATTTTTCAGTAGATTTTACGGGTATCGATTCAAAAGTCTTAGAGAACGGTGATTTTGAAAGTACCATGAAATTTTCCTCTGAAAATATGATTGATAAAATTGGTAAAAAAATCATAATCAATCCGATGCTATTTTTGAACAAAACATCTAATGAATTTGATCAGACAGAAGAGCGTAAATATCCTATTGATTTTATTTCTCCATACACACGAGTGAAAAAAGTAGTATTGGAAATCCCTGAAGGATATGTAATTGAAGAAATGCCAAAGAGCAAAAAAATTGTTACTGAGGATAAAGAAATAGAATATAATTACATCATAGAACAAAAAGGTAATAAGCTGGAAATTGTTTCTACAACCAAAGTGGCAAGTGCGGATTATCCGAAAGAATATTATCCTGCATTTAAGCAGATTTGGGGCGTTGCTTCCAAACAGGAAAATCAGGTAATTAGTTTGGTAAAAAAATAAAAACAATAAAAATTTCGAAATAATTCTAAAACCATTCATCTTTTGAATGGTTTTTGCATGTAAAAAGAAAATCAAATTCAAAATCAAAATTATGAAAAACACAATTGCTGTTTTGGCACTTTCTGCCTTCTTTACTTTTACTGCTTGTAAGAAATCTGAAACGACAAACATAACAACGAATGTGGAAACTCAAGCTAATCAATTCTCTGTTGATACGGTTAAGGTGAATGATTCTATTAAGCTTAATGATTCTTTAACAATAAGATATTCTTCTAAAATGTTGGTTTTTCCAAGTATTAAGGATAAAAAACTGTTAGATAGCATTTATTTCGGAGATAAGAATGTTCAGGACTTTTCTAAAAACGGGCTTCAGTCGCTGTTGGAAAAAAATAAAAATGAATACTTTAATAGTATTAAAAAAGATTCAAAAGACTGGCTTTCCGATATGAAATTTGCTCAGGAATGGTATTCGGACTTAGGAATGGATCTGAAATCTAATACCAATGATTATCTCCATATACAATATAGTTGGGGTTCTTACGAAGGTGGGGCACATGATAATTATGGGTATTCAGAAAGAGTTTTTGATTTAAAGAATAATAAAAAAGTAGAATTAAAGGAGATTACTTCGATGCCTAAAAATAAGCTGGAAGCTTTGCTGATGAAGAATGTGAATAAAATGAACGGAGGAGCTACCGATGATAAAGGTGAAATTAATAATTCAGATATGCTTTTAGTAGAAGTAATTCCGGCGACGGAAAACTTTTATTTTGATAATAAAAACCTGTATTTCCATTATAGTCCCTATGAAATAACTGCTTTTGCAGCAGGTGATATTACGATTCCGGTTTCTTGGCAGGACCTTAATGGAACATTAACACCACAGTTTAAAGAACGAATGAAAATTAAATAATTATAAAATGCTTCTCTATCAGGAAGCATTTTTTTATTTTTGTCCCGATGGAAAACGTAGCTTTTATTATTAATCCTTTTTCGGCAAAAAAAAATTATCAACCCTTTCTTGATGAATTGAAGAAAAAGGTTGAAAATCCTTTATATTATATCTCTGAATCTATTCAGGGGACCGATGATTTTATTCAGTATAACTTTCAGAATATAGATATTTTTGTTGCGATAGGAGGTGATGGTACTATTTCGACCATTGCCCGCAATCTTATTGGGACCTCTAAGATTTTAGCTATTTTTCCGGCAGGTTCAGGGAATGGATTTTCTAATGAAACGAACTTCAGAAAAAATCTGGATGAGCTTTTAGAAAAGATTAAGACAAATAAATCTAGGAAGATTGATACATTTACGGTGAATGATAAGCTGTCTATTAATGTTTCAGGAACCGGTTTTGATGGAAAGGTCGTGAAAGAATTTGAGAAAACCAGTCGAGGATTTAAAAACTATATTAAAGTTTCTCTTAAAACGTTTTTTAATTATAAACCTATTAAAGTTAAATTTTTTGATGAACAATATCAGCAGTACAATGGAAAATATCTGATGCTGAACATTGCCAATACACGTCAATTTGGAAATAATGCTTTTATTGCTCCAAACGCCAGTAAAAGTGATGGTTTAGTAGATATTGTTTTGGTTAAAAAGTTTCCTTTGACCTACTCTGCATTGTTTGCTTACAGAATGTTTACTAAAAAACTGAAAGACGATGATTATGTAACGTATCTTCCTGTTTCAGAAATTGAATTTAAGGTAAATACGAAGAATTGGCATCTGGATGGAGAGTTTAATAAAATAAAATCTCCTATTCATATCAAAGTTCAGCCTTCAAGCTTGAATATTTTAGTGTAAACAGTTCGATTGTTTAAATTAAAAACAAGCAAAAGTTTCTGAAGTTAGACCTCGAGCTTTTTCTCTATTTCATTCGGATGGCTCAAGCAATAATGAAGCTGTTCTTTATCCAGTTGTTTTTCCCAGTTAGCAACAACAACAGTTGCTACAGAATTTCCGATAACGTTTGTTAGAGCGCGACATTCACTCATAAATTTATCGATTCCTAAGATCAATGTCATTCCTGCAATTGGAATTTCAGGAATTACGGCTAATGTAGCTGCTAAAGTAACAAAACCAGCTCCCGTTACACCTGCAGCGCCTTTAGAACTTAGCATAGCAACCAACAGCAGCATAATTTGCTTTTCTATAGGAAGATGAATATTTAAAGCCTGAGCAATAAATAAAGAAGCCAGCGTCATATAAATGTTGGTGCCATCCAAATTAAAAGAATATCCTGTAGGAACTACCAATCCTACGATTGCTCTTGAACATCCTGCTTTTTCCAGTTTTTCCATAACTCCCGGAAGTGCAGATTCTGAAGAACTTGTTCCTAATACCAAAAGAAGTTCTTCTTTTAAAAAGTACATAAGTTTGAAAATGCTAAAACCATTGTACCAAGCAACGGCTCCTAAAACCAATACCACGAAAAGAATGGAAGTAATATAAAATGTTCCTACTAAGAATATTAAATTCAGTACAGAATGCAGCCCGTATTTTCCGATGGTAAATGCCATAGCTCCGAAAGCTCCAATCGGTGCAAGCTTCATTAGCATATGAACAATTTTGAAAACCGGAGTAGAAAGATCTTGTAAAAAAGCGGTTACTTTTTGGCTTTTTTCTCTTGTTAAGACCAACGCAACTCCCATTAAAATAGCAACAAGTAGTACCTGTAGAATATTTTCACCAACTAACGGACTGAACAACGTTTCAGGAATAATATTCATGATGAAACCAGTTAGTGTGGATTCATGCGCTTTTTGCTGATATTGTGAAACATCACCTGAAAGAGTAGAAGGATCTATGTTTAAGCCATGTCCTGGCTGCAGAACATTTCCTACGATCAGTCCGATAATTAATGCCAACGTAGAAAATGTGAAAAAATAAATCATTGCTTTTATGGCAATTCTCCCTACTTTTTTAAGATCGGTCATATGAGCAATTCCTAACGTAAGGGTAATGAAAATTACAGGTGCAATGATCATTTTTACCAATTTGATAAATCCGTCACCGAGAGGTTTCATTTTTTCACCCAGTTCAGGATAGAATCTTCCTAAAAGGATTCCTGCAATAATGGCAATAATCACCTGAAAGTAAAGCTGCTGATAGATTTTTTTTGCTTTCAAAACAAATAATTTTGATTTTTAAAGGGCGAAAATTAAGAAAATTTACTTTAAAATATGACAAAAGTCAGGAAAAGTTTCGGCGGGGCTGAAAGCCCCGCCGAAAATATCAACTCCATATAATAATTAGCTTATTTAACCTTTAAAGCTATTATATTTCTAATTTTTTAATGATTTGATTATTTTTATAACAGTAAAATTCATAGGTAGGCTGCTGACCGAAAGAAAATACCTTTTCTATATAAATGGTATCATATTGATTTTTCATCCCGTTATATTTTTCCCGAACAATATTGGGGAGTTCATCAGATTTTATCGGTCGTTCTACTTCAAAACCATCGTCAAAGGCAAATTCTATGATGAAATCGGTATTTCTCCATGAAATGATAGATTCTGATTCAGAGGTTTTATGAACTGTAGATAAAGAGATCTTGTCCTGTTGTATTATTTTATCTGAGGTTCCTATTAATAATAAAATGCCGGACAGAACCATTGCTCCGTAACCGATTTTCTTGAATAAAAACTCACTTAAATAAGGAAGGATGTATTTTACAGTATAAGATGAGAGGATGGTTGCAACGGCAATTGTGATTCCCAACCATAATGCAGTAGAAGAATATAAGCCAAGAGAAATATAAATAATCAGCTTAATTAAATGGAGAAAAACTTCATTAGCCGCTCTTGTTGCGACGATTTCTTCCTTTTTAAGTCCGAATCTAAGATAAAACCGATTGAATAATAAACCGATCGCTCCTGTAATTCCAGAAATAAATCCTGCAAAAAATCCTATAAGAGCTAATAGAAACTTAGAATATGGTTTTTGATTTTCTTTCTGTAACTTCTTAGTTTTAAATAGCTCCGGGAGATTGGCAATAAGAAAAAATGCAACAATTAATTGAAGATAATTGGGATTGACATATTTAATAAGATAAGCTCCAAGCAATACAGCAGGAATCGAGAAAGGAACGAACCAAAAGAAAATATGCCATTTAATATGCTTTTTGAAAACAGAAATTCTAGATACAGAACTGGTAAAAGTACCGATCGTTAATGAAAAAGGAACGACTGAACTTGGTAAAAGCAGATTTAAAATAGGAATTAAAATCAGACTTGCGCCACCACCACAGATGGCGCTGATCCAGAAAGCGATTATGGTTCCTAGAAATAAAAGTATGATGTTTAAGGTCATGACAAAAGATTTAAAAGTTCTTTACAAAACCAATTCCGGCATTTCCTTTTTGGTAGTAGGGCATAATCAGCGTTTGGCTTTTTTCTTTTTTACCACCTAAAAAATTATTGATCTTAGGATATAGCCAATAAGCTAATTCAGTAGATAAAATACCGAAACCTGCACCTCCGACAACATCACCAAGCCAATGTTTATTATTCAACATTCTGTATGCTGCTGTAAAAACAGCAAGAGAATAGCCGGAGATTCCCAATAGAAAATTGGTGTCTTTATATTCTCTGAACATAAACTGAGCAGAAGCAAAAGCCATGGCAGTATGACCGGAAGGGAAAGATAAATTATTAGAAAAATCAGGTCTTTCTTCCTTTACGATATGTTTAAGAGGAAGAATGAAGGCGGTAGTAATCATTAATGAAGTACCATAAATAATAGTCCTGTCTTTAAAGTTATGTTTTCCCTTTACTCCAAGAGCATTTAAACCATACACCAAAACTCCGGGAGCATATTGTGTGTAATTGTCCAGTCTTATGTGATCCGGTTTATGCTCACTGATTTCATATTGAGTGGAAAAGTTAAGCTGTTTCAAATCCTTTATAGTCAAACTCGCAACTCCATAAGAGATAAAAGCTGCAGGTACAATTAGTTTTTTATAACTAAACTGATGGGTTTTGTCTTCTGAATTAAATGTTGAAACTATACTGTCTTGAGTTTGGTTGATTTCTAAACTGTCTTGTGCGTAAACTTTCTGAAAGCATACAATAATAATGAGTATGCTTGATACTAAACCTTTCATTGGTATTTTATGTCTTTTAGATTAATGATGACACAAAATTGCAACCCAATTTAGGAGAAACTTTGAATTTAGAACTTTATAGAGAAAATATGATGGTGGTTTTCAAATGTATAGTTGATTTCCCATTTTTGAAATCTGCAGATTTCATTAATGATAGCCAATCCTAGACCACTTCCGTTATTATCAGAAGAAAGTCTTGAAAATCTTTTGAATAGAGAATCCGTATTCAGTTTTTCTGTTCCGGAATTTGAAACTTCAAAAAAAGATTCCGTTAAACGTACAGAAATTGAACCTTTAGGAAGCGTATGACGGATTGCATTAATTAATAAATTATTGATGAGAATTTCACAAAGCCCGTTATTTCCAAGAACTTCAATTTTCGGATAGATAGATGAATGTACAGTAAGGTTTTTCTGATTAAAATGCTCCTCAAACACTTCAAGACTTTGATTGACTAAAATATCAAATTCAATTTTCTCTGAATTGTCAAACTGACTGTTGCCTATTTTCGCCAGAAGTAAAAGGTTTTTGTTAATCCTCGAACTGCGTGTTAAGGCTTTATTGATATCCTCTGCAATCAAATACTGTTCTTCCGTTAAGCTTTCATTCTGAAGCAGGAGATCTATTTTGTACTTAATAATAGTTAATGGAGTCTGGAGTTCATGCGAAGCATTCTCAGTAAACTCTTTTTGAGCTTTATATACAGATACACTGTGTTCTATTAGTTTATGTAATGACTCGTGAAGTTCTTCAAATTCTGCGGTGTCTGTTTTTTCAAACTCAATTTGATGGTGATTATTCAGGTTGAATTTTTTGAGTTTTTCTAATGTATTTCGAAACGGTTTCCATATGCTTACAGAGAGTTTTCGATTAATAAATAATAAACCCGAAGCAATGACAATAAAGAAGAAAACAGTCGTTACAGCGATCACGGCAATAGTTTCCTGTGACTCTTCAATATTGGTCTGTACCGTAAACAGAAATGGCTTATTATTAATGTAAACAGTTTTTTTTAAGCATCTGTAATTTTCTATTTCGTGTTTTCCGGCAAAATCCTTTTGCTTTTCTATCGTAAAATATGAATCTGTATGTGAAACACCTTCAGGAATACTTTCTATGTTGGTTTCAGGTTGAATACGGTTCCAAAGCCTGATGCTTTCTTGTAATTCTGCATCAGAAAGTTTCAGCAGGTTAAATTCATAAGCGGTTTTCTCTGCAACGGTTTTATTATGTTCATCCAGTTCACTTTCCCAAACTGTATTTACTACCAGATAATAAATAGGAATACTTATCATCAGTACAATAAGTACATAAATGATAAAAGGCTTTGTGGCTTTGCTTAATAATGGTTTCAAAATAAAATGTTGAGGAAATATAAGTTACGGTTTTTTGAAATAGATTTTTGTTACTTTTTCATCAGGAGATCCATTTATATCCGGTTCCGTAAACTGTTTTCAAATAATGATTGCATCCGGCGTCGTAAAGCTTCTTTTTTAAATTTTTAATATGCGCATACACAAAATCATGATTGTCGAGCATATCTGCAAAATCACCCGATAAATGTTCTGCTAAAGTACTTTTGGAAATGACCTTATTTTTGTTGCCAATAAAGTAAATCAATAGGTCAAACTCCTTTTTGGTAAGCTCAATCATTTGATCGTTAATAGAAACAGTTTTGGCTAAAAGATCTATCTGTAACTCATTTTGAATGACAGTATTCGAATTATTAAATTGTTTTCTGCGGATAATAGAGTAGATCCTTGCCATTAATTCAGAAAGATGAAAAGGCTTAGTAAGATAATCATCGGCTCCCATTTGCAGCCCCAGTATTTTATCATCCAGTGCGTTTTTAGCCGAAACAATAATGACACCATCCTGTTTATTTTCTTTTCTTAGAGCCTCTAAAATAGCAAGACCATTTCCATCAGGAAGCATAATATCTAAGATGATACAGGCATAATCAAATGCTTCTATTTTGTTCATAGCTTCATGAAAAGTAGAAGCAAATTCACACAAATAGCTTTTTTCAGATAGGTATTCAGCAATACTTTTAGATAGCTCTGACTCGTCTTCTATAATTAAAATTTTCATATTGCTAATGTATTAATACAATTTTGAAGAAATTTTGAATGAAATTTTTATGTTTTTATTTTGTTATTCAATGGCTACAGAATCATCGCCTCGACCATCTGCAACCGCATGAATATTCCCGTTGTCATCAATCAAAATCATTTCCGTTCTGCCTATTTGTCCCCATTTTTCGGTTTTATAACCTAGTTTTTCCAGATCTTTAATGGTTGCTTCAGGGAAATTCTTTTCAAAAGCCACTGTTTCAGGAAGCCATTGATGATGGAATTTTGGAGCATTTACCGAAATATTAGCATTTAGTTTAAAATCAATAACATTTACAATCGATTGATACACAGAAGTAGGAATAGTAGTTCCTCCCGGAGTTCCTACGATCATATAAGGTTTTTTGTTTTTTAAAACAATCGTAGGAGTCATTGATGAAAGCATTCGTTTGTTCGGCTGAATAGAATTGGCTTCTCCGCCAACTGCTCCAAACATATTCGGAACACCGGGTTTTACCGAAAAATCATCCATTTCATTATTCAGGAAAAATCCTGCTCCCGAAACAACGACTTTGCTTCCGTATAAACCGTTCAAAGTGGTAGTGACAGCCGCAGCGTTTCCTTCTTTGTCAATAACAGAAATATGGGTGGTTTCAGTAGATTCTTTGGGTTGTTTAATGATTTTTCCAACCTCAGAACTTGGAGTTGCTTTTGTGAAGTTAAAACTTTTCCATCTGTTTTTAAGATAATCATCAGAGATCAGATAGGAAGTTTTATCATTAATAAAATCAGGATCGCCCATATATTCTGCCCTGTCAGCATAAGCTCTTCTTTCCGCTTCTGTCATGATCTGAACAGCTTGTGTGGAATTCTGTTGATATTTTTCAAGATTCTCATAACTTGCCATTTTTAACATTTGAGCCAATAAAATTCCTCCGCTCGAAGGTAATGGCATCGAAACGATATTGTTTCCTTTATAATCAAATTCTAAAGCTTTTCTTTCCGCTACTTTATAATTCTTTAAATCCTCGAGTGTAATGATTCCATTTCCTTTTTTCATTTCAGAAACAAGAAGTTCTGCTGTTTTTCCTTCATAAAACCCTTTTGAACCTGATTTTTGAATTAATTTTAAAGTTGCAGCTAATTCTTTTTGAATCAAAATATCTCCTGCTTTCCAAGGTGTATCTTTCACAAAAACAATGGAAGACTGGTTGTGTTTTTGAAAATGAGGCTTATTTGAATTCAGTAAATTGGCTTCTTGCTCAGTGATGGCAAATCCTTTTTCAGCAAGGTCAATTGCAGGCTGAATGATTTTATCCATAGGAAGTTTCCCATACTTTAAAGTGGCAAAGAAACCTGCGATACTTCCGGGAATTCCAACGGCTAATCTTCCGTTTTGGGATAGATCTGTATTGGCTTTTCCTGTTGTATCAAGATACATATCTCTCGAAGCTTTTTTTGGGGCTGTTTCACGGTAATCGATTGTAAATTTTTCGCCGTTATTTTTTACTCCCACTAAAAAACCACCACCTCCGATGTTTCCAGCTTGTGGATAAACCACTGCTAAAGCATATTGTGTGGCAGTAATCGCATCATAGGCATTGCCTCCCATTTTCAGAATTTTTGCTCCGGCTTCACTTGCGAGAGGATGGGCAGAAACCACAACTCCTTTATTTTTCACCTTGACTTCTTTGACGATATTGATGTCGGTGTATTGTGCTGAAACCGTGTGAGAAAAAAGGATAAGCGATATGGTGATTTTTTTCATTGACAAATTTTATAACCGAATTTACAATTTTGTTTTAAGATAGGATTTAAAATATTTATTTTTGCTCAAATCAACTAATAATAAGTAAAATGGAATCCTATACGGAAAGAATACTGATTACTGGTGCTTTAGGACAAATTGGCACCGAACTTACAAACAGGCTTGTTGAAATTCACGGAGCAGATAATGTGGTTGCTTCCGGTCTTGACAGATGGCAAAAGGGGATTACTTCTGCAGGTCATTACGAAAGAATGGATGTTACCAATACTCAATTGGTAAGACAAGTTATCAAAGATTATGAAATCACTACAGTTTATCATTTAGCTTCATTGCTATCCGGAACTTCAGAAAAGCAGCCAATTTTTGCTTGGAAACTGAATCTTGAACCTCTTCTTCATTTTTGTGAATTGGCGAAAGAAGGACTAATTAAAAAGATTTTCTGGCCAAGTTCTATCGCTGTGTTTGGAAAAGGAATCCCTAAAGAAAATGTAGGGCAGGATGTTGTATTGAATCCTACAACTGTTTACGGAATTTCTAAAATGGCGGGAGAAAAATGGTGCGAATATTACTTTGATAAATATGGAGTAGATGTAAGAAGTATCAGATATCCTGGATTGATTTCATGGAAAACTCCTGCAGGGGGAGGAACTACAGATTATGCAGTAGAGATTTTTTACGAAGCGATTGAAGAAGGAAAATACACCAGCTTCATTTCTGAAAATACTGGAATGCCGATGTTGTATATGGATGATGCGATCAATGCAACGTTGAAATTAATGGAAGCTCCATCAGAAAATCTTACCGTTCGTTCATCTTATAATTTGGGTGGAATGTCATTTACTCCAAAAGAATTGGCAGCAGAAATCAAGAATGAAATCCCAGGTTTTGAGATCGATTATAAACCGGATTTCAGACAGCAGATTGCAGATTCTTGGCCGGCTTCGATTGATGATTCTGTAGCGAAAAAGGATTGGGGATTGACGTATGATTTCGGAATTTCTGAAATGTCAAAAGATATGATCAAAAATTTAAAAGTAAAATTAGGTAAAAACTAATTACTTAAATTTAACTTTAAATAAAATGTTTTTTAACACTTGATTATTAATTAAATATAAATTTTATATAAACTTTACTTTAAATGATTTTATTGACCTTTAACATCATAAATATGGAGGCTGAAACTAAAAACGGTATTCAGATTTCTGATGATGAGAGGTTAAAGATCACAGAAGATAATACAAAAGCTGTTCTCAGAATTTTAGATCTTCATGATATTAAAGCAAGTTTTTTTATTGAAATTTCTATTGTTGAAAAACTTCAAAATTTAATAAAAGCAATTTCATCCAAAGGGCATGAAATTGCTTTTTATAATAAAAATTCTGATCTCCATACAATTGAAGAAACCAAGAAATCGAGTCAGGATTTTTTAGAAAAACAGATCAGAGGAATTCGTCAGAAAGATGTTAAGCTGTCTCAGGAAAGTTTAAAGCTGTTGGAATTTAATTATGTTTCCAACATCGATAATGCGAATATTCTTTTCCCATTTAAGCGCTTGAAAAGAGATACGGAAATCACAGAAGAGGATGGATTAAGTATCGTTCCGGAAAGTATCTCTCCTTACAGTCAGTTGCCGTATAATGATTTTGTATTTCAGGTGCTGCCTATGAAGTATTACCAGAATATGGTTTTCGAAACATTAAAGAATGATAATTTTGTTCTGATCTATCTTAATTCCTGGCAGTTTACAGATTTTAATAAGTACCAATTTGATATCCCGTTTTATCGAAGAATGAATTCGGGCAAAAAAATGGAGGACAAATTAGATGCCCTCCTTACTTGGATCAATGAGAAAGAATTAGCCACTTCTCGTATGAAAGATTATATTTTTTAATTTTATTTTCTCACAGATTTCACGGATTTACACAGGTGTTTATGTTTTAATTCGTGAAAAGATTAGTAAAAACTATTAGGGATCAAAATCATTTCTCACTCATTCTAAAGATCAAACAGATTTTAAGCAACAAAAATTATCCACAAACATCTGTGTAAATCCGTGAAATCTGTGGGATAAAAGATTAAGCCAATTCAAAAAGAGTAATTTCCGGTAAAACACCAACTCTTCCGGGGTATCCCAATACTCCGAAACCTCTGTTAACGTAAAGCATTTTTCCTTCACTTTCATATAAATCGGCCCATTTTGGATATTTGTATTGAACCGGTGACCATTTTATATTTTTTAAGTCTAATCCAAACTGCATTCCGTGAGTGTGACCTGAAAGCGTCAAATGAACATTTCCGGGATGTTTTTTTACCACATAATCAAAATGGGTAGGATTATGGCTCATCAAAATTTTTGTAGCTGATTCAGGAACGTCTTTTAAAGCATCATCTAATCTTCCGAATTGAGGAAACGGTTTCAAGCCCCAGTTTTCAACCCCAAGAATATAGAGTTTTTCACCATTCTTTTCGATGATTCGGTGCTCATTTCGAAGCATGTCAAAACCAGCCTGTCTTTCGTAGTCAATTAACGTGTCAAGATTCTTCTTTTTTGCATCCGCTGAATCCCAATTTACATAATCCCCATAATCATGATTGCCTAGTACGGCAAACTTGCCATCTTTTGCTTTTATTTTTGAGAATAGAGGGATGAAAGGTTTGAATTCATCGGCAACGTTATTTACCATGTCTCCTGTGAATAAAACCAAATCAGGATTTTGTTCGTTAATTAAATTAATGGCGTGCTCCAATTTGCTTGGGTCAGAAAAACTTCCACTATGAACATCAGAAATCTGTACGATTTTATAGCCTTTAAAGCTTTTAGGAAGATTGTTGAAATTCATTCGGACTCTTCTTACCTTATGGCGGTATTTTCCAAATGTGATACCGTCGATAAATAAAGCAGAAAGTACACCTCCCAATCCTAATCCTGCCAAACTTAAGAACTTTCTTCTCTCTGGAAAGAAGTTTTCGGTAGAGGAATGTGTGAGTCCAATTAAATAACCTCCGGTTCTTACTATGTCATCAATTAATAAAAACAGAACGATGAAAATTTTAGGAAGAATAAAAACCAAGAATAAAGAGATCATGATTTGAGCTCTTGTGGTACTTCTGTCCGCTCTGCTAAAATGAGTGACTTCATAGGCGAAAATACCATAAATGATTAAAGATACTGCCCAATATCCGGTTCTTATCCAGAAGTTGTCTGTTAATGTCTTTATTGCCTGATAAATGTAAATTTCTAAAAATAGAAAGATAGCGGCAATAATTAAAAAATTTTTCTGCATAACTAAATGTAAAAAAAGCACAAAGAATAGTTTCCCTGTGCTTTTTTATATTTTAAATTAAAAATAATATTAAGGAAATCTATAAACGATAGCGTTGATGTTCATTCCGGCACCTACCGAAGTCATCACAACGTTACCTTTATCTTTAAACGATTGACCCTCCATTTTTCCTTTAATTATTAAATCATACATGGTAGGAATTGTTGCAACTGACGAGTTTCCAAGGTCTTGAATTGTCATTGGAGAAATAGAGTGATCGTACTCTTTCACGTTATAAAGTTTGTGAAGTCTTTCAATCATGGCATAATCCATTTTAGCATTTGCCTGGTGGATTAAGATTTTGTCGATATCTTCAATAGATAGACCTGCATCCTCGATAGTTTCTTTAATGGCAGCAGGAACGTTTTTAAGAGCGTACTCATAAATCTTTCTTCCCTGCATTCTTACAAATAAACGAGTCTGATCAGATTCTTTGTTGATTGATGGTCCGTTTGCTAAATAATCAAGCTCGATACCATTGTCGCAAATTGTATTATGAGCAATGATTCCAACATTTTCTTTATCCGTAGCTTTTACTACAACAGCCCCGGCTCCGTCAGCAAAGATCATTCTGTTTCTGTCAGATGGATCCGTTACTCTGCTTAATGTTTCACCTCCGATTACTAAGATTGTTTTTGCAGATCCAGCCTTAATTAATGTATCAGCTAAAATCATAGCTTCTACCCATCCCGGACATCCGAAAAGCATATCATAAGTGATGCATTTTCTGTTTTTGATGCCTAGTTTGTTTTTTACTCTCGCAGCCATTGTCGGCATGAAATCAGCATAACCATTCACGGTTACTTCTCCGAAATTACTTGCGTAAATAATATAGTCTAATTCTTCCTGATCTATTTTAGCATCTGCAATAGCAATTTTTGCAGCTTCGTAACCGATTTGTGAGTTTGAAAGATCTTCTTCTATGAATCTCCTGTTTTCTATTTCTGTGATTTCTACAAATTTCGCAATAGTTTCCTCAGCAGGCTTGTCAATCTTCACCCCGTCTTCTGAATAAAACTCTGAATCTAGAAAATAATCTCTTCCAATAATCCTTGTAGGAAGGTAAGATCCAGAACCAATAATGATCGTATTCGGCATTCGTTTATATGATTTTTTTTAAAGATGCAAAGTTAATAATTAATATTAATAACGGAGAATTAAAAATATTATTAAATTTGCAAAAATTGTACTTTACAATCTATGAAAAACAATTCGTCCTTAAAAGGCTTACTTATTGCAGTTGTGGTGTTTATCATTGCCTTTGGGATCTACTTCCTTTTTTTAGCCAAGAAGAATTATTATGTGGTAGATAATCCTACGCCCAATACTTATTACTATAAGATTAATAACGGTTCTGAAGGAATTGTTGCTGCTGGGCAGTTTGTTCATGTAGATTTGAACCAAGGGAAAAATTCTATTAAAGTTTTCGATCAAAATAAAAAGTTACTTTACGATTCTGCGTTTGAAGTAAACAAAATTCGTGGATTGATTAATATTGCGCATCAGGATTATTATGTGAATGATCAATATTATGGATACAATCTTAAAAAAGATTCATTACTTTTGGCTCTTGATAAAACAATTATCGACGGAAAGGCATATTATGGAGGGGCAAGACGTTTCAATAAGCTTTACACCGATGATTTTTATTATAATGTAGATGAAGATTATGATAAAGTTATTAAAAACATTCAGCAGGTAGAATCCAGATCGAAGATTTTCAGAAAAGAGGATTACCTTAATTATTATAAAGAATATTACAAGTTTTAAGTTTTGACAAAAGATATCAACCAAGTTACTCCCTACAATTCTGAGGCTACAAAGAAAAGCCAGGTAGAGGATATGTTCGACAATATTGCACCGAAATACGATCTTCTGAATCGTGTTTTATCTCTGAAAATTGATGTTTTGTGGAGAAATACTTTGGTGAAGTGGATGAAAAATGATCAACCACAAGAAGTGTTGGATGTGGCTACAGGAACGGGAGATTTAGCAATTACAATAGAAAAAGGAACAGGTTCCAAAGTAATTGGTTTAGATTTATCGCAACAAATGTTAAATGTTGGCGTTATTAAGATAAAAAAACTTAATTTAGACGGCAAAATTTCCATGCAAAAGGGGGATGCAGAAAATTTACCTTTCGAGGACAATAGATTTGATGCTGTTTCCGTTGCATTTGGAGTAAGGAATTTTGAGAACCTTACCAAAGGGTTAGCAGAATTAAGAAGAGTTGTTAAAGATAACAAGAGTGTTTATATACTGGAGTTTTCAAAGGTTGAGGGGTTCTTAGGACCATTTTATATGTTTTATTTTAAAAATATATTACCTGCTATAGGCAGATTGGTTTCAAAAGATAATAGGGCATATACATATCTTCCGGATTCTGTAAACGCTTTTCCTTTTGGGGAGAAGATGAGACAAATTCTTTTAGATACAGGATTTAAAAAAGTTGAATATAAAAAACTAAGTTTAGGTATAGCCACAATTTATAAAGCAACAAAGTAACCTATGAATAAATTTTTATTAAGAGCACTGGTTTTAGCGTCAGTAAATATTGCAGTTTTGGCAAATGCACAATTCAGAACCCGAAACAGAATGGATAAGTTGGAAGACTTTGATGAGCAAAAGTTCAGTTGGGGATTTTATTTGAATGGCAATATGCTGGATTACCGTATCGTACTTAATCCAAGATATGGAACCT
Source organism: Chryseobacterium taiwanense (assembly GCF_000813825.1). GTDB lineage: Bacteria > Bacteroidota > Bacteroidia > Flavobacteriales > Weeksellaceae > Chryseobacterium > Chryseobacterium taiwanense. Next base: position 450,063 of record NZ_JWTA01000004.1, on the reverse strand, counting down.
ATGGGAACCAGAATCTTGTTTCATCTAAAGAAAGTACAAGTTTTGGGGCTGGTCTTATCGCAAAATGGAGGCTTAATGATTATTTAGACCTAAGAATGGAGCCAGGGTTACAGTTTGCTCAAAGAAAATTAATATTTGATACCAGTTATAATAACCAGTACTCTAATGGAACATTGACTAACGATCCGTTTATTCCAATGACTCTTACAGATAAAGATAGAAATAGAGAAGTGAAATCTACTTTAGTTGATATTCCTGTATTGTTAGAGCTTCATGGGCAAAGATGGTATAACTCAAGACCATATGTTGCAGCAGGGGTGAACTACATTGTAAATCTACAGTCAAATTCAGATTCTACTGACGACAATATGCAACAGGTTTTCAGATCTACAACGCATAACTTTGCTTGGTCTGCAGAAATGGGTATCCAGTTTTATTTCAATAAATTTAAATTGACTCCTGCAATCAGAGGTACATTCTTCATGAATAACGAGATTGTAGCTGATAATGCGACAACTCCTCCTTATTGGGCGTCGGCTATATCAACTTTACAGACAAGAGCTATTATGTTTGTATTGAAGTTTGAATAAAAAATATTTAAAAATAAATATTGAGGAGATACGCGTTGTGTCTCCTTTTTTTGCTTTAAACTCAAAATATAGAGATTTTTATTTTTGTTAATATTAATATTTTGTTATTTTTGCTAATAGTTAGAATATACAAAACCTGAAATGCTTCAAGAGTTAGAAACCAATTTTTCAGAATTAGAAAAGAAGATTATGAATTTGCAAAAGAATTACAATAATCTGACTGAAAAATTATCGGAACTAAGCATTGAAAATAAAGAATTGCAGAGGAAGTATGATGAAGAAAGAAAAAAAAATCAGGTATTAGCAGAAGAACAAAAAAATATAAAGCTTTATTCAGCAATATCAGGAAATCCTGAACATAATAGATTAATGAAAAACCATATCAACAGATTGGTGAAAGAGATAGATTTCTGTATTGCTCAGCTTCAAAACAGTGGATTATAAATGGAGGTAAGGAGAATAACCATCAACATTGCAGGAAGAGTATATCCGCTGAATGTACCCGCAGCAGAGGAAGAAACTTTGCGTAAAGTGGGGAAGCAGATAGAGAATATGATTAAAGATTTTGAACAAAACTTCGATGTAAGAGACAAGCAAGATGCTTTGGCAATGTGTGCCCTTAAATTAGGAACTAACGCTGAGGTAGTGTCTATGAACTACGAAAAAAATATAAATTCTACCAACGAAAGATTAAGCAAGATTAATCAATCGCTGAATGAAATTGGAAAATAAATTTTCCACAAGACTGCCTACAATAATTCTAACACATTAAAGGTAAACTCAACGCTAAACAATTACCGAACAAATGTCCGTTGAATGGCGTGCCGGTTCGTCCGGATTACAGACAATGGAAATCAGTTCAAATCGTGTTGATTAGGAGTTTACTCTCAATCTCTGGATTATTGTGGGCTTTTTTTATTTATGAAATTTGACAATTAAAACTCAATATATATGACAACAACCGCTATTATTATAGGCGTGATTTGCTTAGTAATAGGTGCAGTAATAGGAATGTTTTTTTCCAAAAGCTCATTAAATACTAAAGCAAAATTTATTATAGATGATGCAAAGAAGAATGCTGAAAACCTTGTAGAAAAAGCTAATGTACAAGCTGAATCCATAAAGAAAGAAAAAAACCTTCAGGCTAAAGAAAAATTCTTAGAATTGAAATCTCAACATGATGCAGATATTCAATCTAGAGAAAAGAAAATGCAGGAGGTTGAAAAGAGAATCAAAGACAAAGAAAACAAGTTGAATGACGAGCTTAGCAAGACAGGAAAACTTGAAAAAGATTTGGATAAGCAAATTGCTGATTACTCTAAGAAAACAGAAATTTTAGACAGAAAGCAACAGGAATTGGATACGGCAACTGCTAAAAAAGTTGAAATCCTTGAAAAAATTGCTAACTATACAGCAGACGAAGCTAAAGCAGAATTGGTAGAAACTATGAGAGCTGAAGCAAAAACAAGAGCTCAGGCGCATGTTCAGAGTATCATGGAAGAAGCTCAGATGAATGCGAAGAATGAAGCTAGAAAAATCGTTATTCAGACGATTCAGAGAATTGGAACGGAGCAGGCAATCGAAAATTCAGTATCTGTTTTCAATATCGAATCTGATGAAGTAAAAGGTAGAATTATCGGTAGAGAAGGTAGAAATATCCGTGCTTTAGAAGCAGTGACTGGTGTAGAAATTATTGTAGATGATACTCCGGAAGCAATTCTTCTTTCATGTTTCGATCCGGTAAGAAGAGAGATTGCAAGACTATCACTTCACAGATTGGTTACAGATGGTAGAATTCACCCTGCAAGAATTGAAGAAGTTGTAGAGAAAACGAAAAAGCAAATCGAAGAAGAAATTATAGAAGTTGGTAAGAGAACCATTATTGATTTAGGAATTCACGGATTACACCCTGAGTTGATTAAAATCGTAGGTAGAATGAAATACCGTTCTTCTTATGGTCAGAACTTATTACAGCACTCAAGAGAAGTAGCTAATATTGCTGCAACGATGGCTGCTGAATTAGGATTAAATGTAAAATTAGCTAAAAGAGCAGGTCTATTACACGATATCGGTAAAGTTCCTGAGCAGGAATCTGAACTTCCTCACGCTTTATTAGGAATGCAATGGGCGGAAAAGTATGGTGAAAATGCAGAAGTTGTGAATGCAATCGGAGCTCACCACGACGAAGTTGAAATGACTTCATTATTGTCACCGATCATTCAGGTTGCCGATGCTATTTCTGGAGCAAGACCGGGAGCAAGACGTCAGGTTTTAGAATCTTATATCCAAAGATTAAAAGATCTTGAATCTGCAGCATTAAGTTTCGACGGAGTTTCATCAGCTTATGCAATTCAGGCAGGTAGAGAATTAAGAGTAATGGTAGAAAGTGGAAAAGTAAATGATGAAGTAGCTTCACAATTATCTTATGACATCTCAGAAAAAATCCAGAACGAATTAACTTATCCTGGACAAGTAAAAGTAACAGTAATCAGAGAGACGAGAGCTGTGAACATTGCGAGATAACAATCTAAAAAAGATATTTTATAAAAACCTTTCAAGAAATTGAAAGGTTTTTTATTTTTAGCGAAATTTATAGATTGAATATGCAAGAACTTTCTTTGTCTTCAAAATTGAAGTACATCTTTTCTATTCCTGTTATTATTGCCGCTTTAGGGTACTTTGTAGATATCTACGACCTGCTTTTGTTTGGAATTGTAAGAATTCCGAGTTTGAAAGCTTTAGGCTTGGATCCCGATATAGATGGTACCTTTATTTTGAATTGTCAAATGATAGGCTTGCTTCTTGGAGGTATTTTCTGGGGAATTTTTGGAGATAAAAAAGGGAGACTGTCTGTGTTGTTCGGATCGATCTTAGTCTATTCTTTAGCCAACATTGCCTGTGGATTTTTACCTTATTTTCCAAAAGAGCATTTGGTCTATCAATATGCGGCTTTAAGGTTTATTGCTGGAATTGGATTGGCTGGAGAACTTGGAGCGGGAATTACACTGGTTTCTGAGAGTTTACCGAAGAATTTAAGAGCAATCGGAACTTCCGTAGTAGCTGGTTTTGGATTAATGGGTGCAGTTGTGGCTCAATTAACGGTAGAATTGGCCGGAGGTTGGAATATTTCATACATTATCGGGGGAATTTTAGGAATCTTGCTTTTATTTCTAAGAATCAGTGTTTCTGAATCCGGAATTTATAAAAGTATTGAAGAAAAATCTGTTGATAAAGGGAATTTCCTTTCTTTCTTTACAAATAAAGATCGTTTGATTCGATATTTAAAATGTATTGCAATAGGATTACCCACTTGGTATTGCATTGGGATTCTAGCGGTTTTGGCCAATCAATTTGCCCCTGAATTAGGAATCAAAGACCTGAATCCCGGAAAAGCAATTATGTGGGCTTATGTCGGTATTTCTGCGGGGGATTTGATGAGCGGATTTATTTCTCATGCTTTAAAGTCAAGGAAAATGGCTATTTTCTATATGCTGGTTTTTACCATTATTGGGGTTGCCATTATGTTGTTTGGGAATACAGATACAGAGACAAAATATTATGTATTCTGTGTTTGGTTAGGATTGGGAACAGGATATTGGGCGATGTTTGTCACATTGGCTGCAGAGCAATTCGGAACGAATATCAGAAATACGGCAACTACAACAGTTCCGAATATGGTGCGTGGATTGGTTCCTGTGATGATCTTTATTTTTGATTTTTTTAAGAAAGACTTTTCCGTTATTATAAGTGCAGCTTTATTAGGGGTAATCGTATTTGGGTTAGCTTTTTACTCTTCACTGACGATTTCAGAAACTCATGACAAAGACCTAGAATTTACAGAATAATTAATAAGTGTTTAAGAAATATTTTATATCATTTCATCGTTAATATTATGATTAAATCATACTAAATAAATGAATTATAAAATTTAATATTAAATTTTACTTTTTGTAATTAATATTTGTTTAACTTTAGAAAACAATAAACTATAAAATAGTACAAATTTTAAAACTAAATCACAATGAAAAACAACATGTTAAAAAACGCAAAGAAATTACAAAAACAAGATCTTAAAAACATTATGGGAGGAATAAGCGGGAATCCTGATTTATCTCTTTGTGGATGCGATTGTGCAGGATCTGTAACAGGACCATGGTATTGCAGTCAATATATGGCATGCCCACAAGTTTATACTTGTGATCAGTCGGCAGTATAAGATATTGTTTCAACGAGAAATAAACATTTCCACATTTAATACGCAAAGGCCTTTTGAATCTTCAAAGGGCTTTTGTCATTTAGATAACAACTCTATTTACAGTTAAAAATTCCCCTCCATTGGAGGGGGGCAAAAATTCAAAGAATTTTTGACGGGGTGGTTAAAAACAAGTTTCCCATCATCAAAAATATAAATCTCCACCCGTCATTTCCTGTTTTAATCTTTCTTTAATTTCGGCGGCTTTGCCGCCGCCGAAATTAAAGAAAGAATCATCCCTCAAAAAACTCAATCAAAATTCAGAATAAAAAGTAAACTCCCAACACTGATAAAACCCCAAAGGAAAACAGCCAAAGTCAGAGGTTTCAATCCTATTGTTTTCAAAGTCTGGATGGATAGAGTAGAACCGATGAAAAATAAAGTAAGGTTCAATCCTGATTTGGCGATATGGGTAATTCCTGAACTCAGCTGATCAAAAATCGGAAAATAAGTATTCAGCAAAATAGCCAATATAAAATATCCGATAAACCATGGGATTTTAATTTTTGATTCTTTGTTTTTAAAAATAAACATAGTGATTAATGAAACCGGAATGATCCATAACGCACGAGCTAATTTCACTGTTGTGGCGATTTCTAAAGCCTCATTTCCGTATTTGCTTGCGGCTCCGACTACAGAACTGGTGTCATGAATTCCCACAGCACACCATAAACCAAATTGCTCTTGGGTAAGATGTAAGAAATGTCCGATGGCAGGATAAACAAATAATGCAATGGAATTTAAAGTGAAAACAATGGCTAAAGCTAGTGAAATTTGTTTCGTATTAGGCTTAATAATCGGGGAAGTAGCCGCGATTGCACTTCCACCACAAATGGCAGTTCCTACGGAAATCAGATAAGATAAAGGCCGTTCTAGCCTTAAAAATTTCCCCATAAAATATCCTAAAGTCATTACAGTGAAGATACTGATAACGGTCAGGAGCAAACCTGATTTTCCGGCTTCCAAAGCCTCATTCAACTTTAATCCAAAGCCTAGTCCGACAATTGAAATTTGTAATAATAAGTGAATATATTGATGCAGACTTTTCTCAAACGGGTTTCCATTGCAAACGGCTAAAATAAAACCTAAAAGTAAAGCAATGGGAGAAGATACAACAGGCGTCAGGCAAATAACAGCTAATACGATGAAAATAATTTTCTTAGATTTTTCATTCAGAATGAAATCTTTCATTGGGTAGAATTTTAAATTGATGGTTCAAAATTCCGTAAATTAATATTACAAATTAAATCGTATTTTGTTATAATGGATAACTTTAAGTTATAATATTGTGTATTGAAAACTAAAACTGATTAATAAATTTCAGGAAAAGCCTGATAAGTTCTGATTGCTCACCTTTGGGAAGAATATAATGGAAATTCCTCTCAATACTGAAGTTTTTAATGTCAATAATGCTTAATTGATTGTTTTTTAATTCATTCAAAACCGTACTGATCGACAGAAATGCTAAAGAATCTGAATGTAAAAGATAATTTTTAATGCTTTCGCTGCTTCCTAGCTGCATGACAATATTGAGCTGATCAAGTACAATTCCTTTTTCTCTCAAACGGTTTTGAATAAACTCTAAAGATCCGGAACCCTGTTCTCTGAAAATTAATTCAAGGTCATATAAATCTTTTACATTCAAGGTTTTATTAGCTAAAGAATGATTCGCTTTTGCAACTAAAACAATTTCATCGGCTTTAAATATTTGATACTCAAAATAATTCGATTGAGATTCTCCCTCAATAATCCCCAAGTCAATTTTGCCTTCTTTCAACAGATCAGAAATGATCTCCGTATTATGAGTAAGCAGTTCAATTTTAATGTCTTTGTAATATGAATTGAATTTTGCCAGAATTTCAGGTAAAATGTACTGAGCAACCGTTGTACTTGCGCCAATAATAAGCTTTCCTTTATGCTGTTGATTAATCTGGTTGATCTCAAATTCCAGGTCACGGTAAATATTTCTGATCCTTTCAGCATATTCAAACAACACTTTCCCGCTTTGTGTAAGCTGAATGGTAGTTCCTTTCCTGTCAAATAACTTTGTGTTCAGCTGATTTTCTATTTCTTTAATGTGCTTCGTTACGGCAGGTTGAGAGATATTCAATTCTTCCGAAGCTTTTGTGAAACTCGATCGGGAAGCTACGGTGTGGAAAACTTTTAATCTGTAATCAAACATATTTTAAAGGTAAGAAATTTTGTTTCTTATCCTATTTAAAATAACTCATCTTATAAATCAGAGAAGCTCTTGTCGCTTAGATGTCCAAACCTTTTGTTTTTGGGTTCCCCGATTCTTTGTTTCGTATAAATGCTGTTGTTTCCTGAAAGTAAATAAGACACAACACAGGCAATAGCAACGTAAATTCCACACTCAGCTCCGAATAATTCAATTCCCATCAACATGCAAGCGAATGGAGTATTGGTAGCTCCTGCAAATACCGCTACAAATCCCATTCCTGCCAACAAACCAAATGGAAGCGGAATAAATAAAGATAAGGCACTTCCCAACGTTGCTCCGATAAAGAATAACGGCGTCACTTCACCACCTTTGAAACCTGCTGAAAGGGTAACAATGGTAAAAATCATTTTTAAAGCAAAATCATACAGGGGAAGCTGCATTTCAAAAGATTCTACAATAGTTGGAATTCCCAGACCGATATATCTTGTCGTTCCCATTGCAAAAACAGCGATTGCAACAATAATTCCACCAATTACAGGACGAAAAGGAGGGTATTTTATTTTAGCTTTAAATATAGAACCAGCCCAATGAATTACCTTACTGAATGTTGCTGCACAAATTCCAAAAGCGATGCCGGCTAAAATACTATATAAAATGGGAAGAAATTCAAGTTTGGGAATAAGATCGATATGATAATGCGTGTGCTTTACATTCCAAAGATTCGTTGCCCAATCTGCCAAAATCGCAGAGGCGAATGCTGGGAAAATGGCATTATAACGAATTCTTCCGATCAGGAAAACTTCAAGCCCAAAAACAGCTCCTGCTAAAGGAGTTCCAAAAACAGAACCAAAACCCGCAGCAATGGCAGAAATGATTAAGATCTTCCGTTCGCATTTGTCAAGTTTAAACGGTTTTGTCAATTGATCGGCAATTGCTCCAGCCATTTGTAAGGCAGTTCCTTCACGACCGGCCGAACCTCCGAAAAAATGAGTGATAATGGTTCCCAAATACACAAAAGGAGCCATCTTGAAAGGAATAGTCTCTTTGGGTTCGTGAATATTTTCAAGCAGCAAATTATTTCCGGCTTCAACGTCTTTACCAAAATAATAATATAAAAGACCAACCAAAAAACCAGCTATAGGAAGTAACGCAATCAGCCAGATATGGTTTTCTCTGAAATTGGTTACCCATTCCAACGATTGTAAAAAGCCTACAGAAGCTGTTCCTACCAATGCTCCAATAATAAGACTTATACAAAGCCATTTCAATAGATAAGGTAAGGCCGGAAATCTTCTGAAGAAAAATCGGGTGTGAAATGTTGCTTTATGACTTAATGTTCGTTGATGTTTAGACATAATTTTCCTGATCCAATTATTATTAATAATCTATTAATCAGGCGTCATCAGCTTTTGTAAAGCGGTTGGGTAAGGAAGAACACCATTTCCTTTTGTATTGCAAATATAAAATTTATTTTAAAAAGAAAGCATGTTCCGAAATATACTTTTTGCTGATTTTTATACTTTCAAAAATATCTTTCTCACTGGAATCCTGTTCCAAAAACCAATATTGTAACCCGGCTTTCTCTTTAGCTTCAAAAATTCTTTTAAAATCAATGGTTCCGTTTCCGATTTCTGCGAAGTCCTTTGTTCCTGCTTTCATATCTTTCACATGCCACAATGGAAATCTTTTGGGGTACTTTTTAAAATAAGCTAAAGGATCTAGACCTGCTTTCGAAATCCAATATAGGTCCAGTTCCATTTTAACTAAATCTGAGGACGTGTTTTCAAGAATAAAGTCATAAAAAGTATGTTGTTCATCTTTTCTTAGAAATTCAAAATCATGATTGTGATAGGCCAGCTGAATTCCGTTTTGGTTGGAAATTTGTCCGGCATTTTCAAGAATTTCAGGAAGCTTTTGATAATTTTCTAATGTTCTTTCTGCTTCAGGAAGATAGGAGCAAACAGCATATTCTGATCCAATCGTATTCAAATCATCCAACGTTCTATTCCAGTTTTTCAGAAGAGTTCCGTCTTCATGATCGGTAATTCCAGTTCTGTGATGCGAACTGATGACTTTTAATCCGTTATCAGACAATATTTTCTTAAATTCTGCAGCTGTTTTTCCGAAAAAGGTTCCGTCATATCCATAGATTTCAAAAGTTGTAAATCCTAATATGGCCAGTTTCTCAAAAGTCTTTTCGAGATCTTTAGAAATAGCATCACGAACCGTGTATAATTGAATTGCCAATGATTTTTTATTCATATTTAAATTAGAAATTCCACAGGAATATAATCCTAAAAATCCTAATGAAGAAAGGGTAATGAAATCTTTTCTATCCATTATAAAAATGGCTTCATTTCGTCTTCGATCTGGGTTCTCAATTCCATAAGACGTTTTGCGTATTGTTCTTTTTGCTTATCCTCGTTAGTTTCAGGAATCCATTTCGGAACCGGAAGCTTTTTCCCATTTTCATCAACAGCCACAAAAACAATAATACAATGTGTTTTTTTGTCAAAATTCGGTTGTTTCAGATTTCTTGAAAACACATTGATCGAAATATGCATACTTGAAGAACCTGTATAAATCACCTGAGCTTCTACTTTTACAATTTCTCCGATTTTGATGGGTTCATAGAAACGGATTCCTCCCACATAAACGGTTACAGAATAATTACCGCTCCAGGTTGTTGCACAAGCATATCCCGCCTGATCAATCCATTTCATAACGCTTCCACCATGTACATTTCCTCCGTAATTAACATCTGAAGGCTCTGAAATAAACTGAAAAGTAATAGGTTTGTTTTCCATTTCCACTAAAAATTTGATTGAATAAAGGTATTTAATAATTTTCAAAATCCTAGATTAAATCCTACTTTTGAAAGCAGAAAGTGAAATGAAGACGAATTTTAAATAATAACAGACTTACAATAATAATGAAAAAAGTATTTTATCTTAATACCTGCGACACTTGCAGAAAAATTTTAGCGCAATTCGACCTTACAGATTGGGAACTTCGAGAAATTAAAAAAGAACCCATCACGAAAGAAGAACTAGAGGAAATGCATAAAAAAACAAAGTCTTATGAAGCATTATTCAGCAAAAAATCAACTCAGATCAAATTGAGAGGACTGGATGCAAAGTCTTTAACAGAAGAGGATTTCAAAGAATTGTTGCTGGATCATTATACCTTTTTGAAACGTCCTGTTTTTATCACCGATAACAACATTTTTGTTGGGAATGATAAGAATAATGTGGCGGCTTTGCAGGAGTTTTTTGGTGTGAATTAGTCATTGCGAGGAGCGGAGCGACGAAGCAATCTCAAAAGTTTAGAGTATTAATAAATTGTAATTCTTAGTTGTGAAAGGATAGATATTTTGATTTGTCATTCCGTATGAATCTAAGCAGTTAGTTTGTGCTCTTGTTTATTATCAAGTAAACCTGGATTCCTACGGAATGACAAACGTTATGAATATTTTATTTAAAACAAACCTTAACTTCTGTAGATATACTTTCTTTTGAAATGAACGGCAAAAAAACTAGCCCCGATTGTAGTGACATCCTTTTGTGCAGCAAAGCGGAACAAAAGATACAGCGGAAAGCGGGAATAAGCTTCTAAAAATATTTACATTAAAATAAAACCCGTCTTGTAAAATGTACAAGACGGGTTTTCTATTGTGTTATTTCCAAATTATACAAAAGGAGCTTTCACCACTTTTGCAGGAATATTTTTGTTTCTTACCTGAATGAAGATCTCAGAACCTAATTTGAAGTGAGGTTTATCTACATACGCAAGACCTAAACCTACTTTTTTCATTGGAGACTGTGTTCCTGAAGTTACTTTTCCGATCACGTTTCCTTCCGCATCTACAACAGGGTAGTCGTGTCTTGGAACTCCTTTATCAGTTAATTCAAAACCAACTAATTTTCTCGTTACTCCTTCTTCTTTCTGCTTTGCAAAAGTTTCTTTAGATACGAAATCTTTATCGAATTTAGTGATCCATCCTAAACCTGCTTCAATTGGAGAAGTGGTATCGTCGATATCATTTCCGTAAAGACAGAATCCTTTTTCAAGTCTCAACGTATCTCTTGCAGCCAATCCGCAAGGAACAATTCCTTCTTCAGCTCCGGCTTCGATGATCGCATCCCAAAGTTTTTCTGCTGCTTCGTTGTTGAAATAAATTTCGAAACCACCGCTTCCTGTATATCCGGTGTTTGAGATGATGATATTCTCAACTCCAGCTACAGAACCTACAGTAAAGTTGTAGTAAGGGATTTCAGAAAGGTTAGTTTCTGTTAATTTTTGAAGAATTTCAGTTGCTTTCGGACCTTGAACAGCCAATAAAGACATATCGTCTGAAGCATTGGTCATTTTTGCTCCGAACGTATTGTATTTTGAAATATGGTTCCAGTCTTTATCGATGTTTGAAGCATTGACAACCACAAAATATTTATCGTCCTCCATTTTGTAAACGATAAGGTCATCCACGATTCCTCCGTTTTCGTTAGGAAGGCAAGAATACTGAGCTTTTCCGTTTTCAAGAGCATCTACATTGTTGGTCGTTACAAATTGTAAAAGATCTTTTGAACCGGGACCTTCGATGAAAAATTGTCCCATGTGAGAAACATCAAACAATCCTGCTTTTTCTCTTACTGCAAAATGCTCTTCCGTTACTCCGGAATATTGTACAGGCATTTCAAAACCTGCAAAAGGTACGATTTTAGCTCCCAAAGAAACGTGTTTGTCGTACAATGCTGTTTTCTTCATATTTAATTTCTATTTCTTTATTTTAAAACTATTAAAGGTCTCGTTAAAAAGGCTCATGTAATTTCCGTTCCAGTATTTTTCACCGCAATTGATGGAAATAAGATACAGTTCTTTTTCTTTTTGAAATACTTTAGTGATCCAGAAAAGCTTTTCTTTTTCGTCAAAGTATTCGTAAAAATATTCGGTATATCCTTTTTTGCTTTTAGTGCTTTTCACTTTATTTTCGTCATCAGGAGACTTGTAAAGAGCTAGGATAAATTTTTTGATTTCAGTAGAGGGTAAATCCAAATCATGATATTCAGAAATGGTAACGGCTCCTATTTGATTGGTTGGGAAAATGTTGACAATATCTGTCTCATTCATTGCCATCCATCCTTCAGGAAAATTGATGGAATAATTGGTATTTTCATACGTTTGCTTCTTTTGAGCGGATAAAAAATGCCCTAAGAACAACAATATAATGAATAATGAATGCTTGATCATCTTAAAAATGATGTTTATATTCTTCTAAAATAATTTTGAACCATTCTGTGAAAGTCTCCGGTTTTTCTGCGATTTCCTTATCCAGATCTTCCATTGAGATGTATCTCACTTCTTCTACTTCTTCTTTATTAAGAGCAAAGTCAGCATTGTAAAATCCTGTAAAAACATGGTCTAATTCATGTTCCCAAAGATTTCCTCCTACATCTGCTTTATAAATAAAATGGAATTTTTCGGAAAGATCGACTTCTATTCCCAGCTCTTCTTTTACTCTTCTCTTTGCACCATCAAGATAAGTTTCTCCATTTCTGGGGTGCGAACAGACTGCATTCGTCCATTGGTTAGGAGAATGGTATTTTTCTGATGCTCTTTTCTGTAAAAGCATTTCACCTTTATCATTGAATAAAAATACGGAGAAAGCCCGATGTAAAAGGCCATTAATATGAGCCTGCTGTTTTTCCATCAATCCTAAAACTTTATCTTCAGGATTTACTAAAACTACAAATTCTTCCATTTCTACAAATGTAAGTGTAATAAATGTATTTTGGAAATTTTTGGGAAAACATCATGATTTTAGGTTTGAGAAGGATGAATTCCCGGAAATATTGTGAATAGTTATTATTTACTCAATGCTTTTCCAATGCGTACGAAAAGCATTGATAAGCCAATAAAGAACACCAAAATCCAGAAAGAATTGATAAAAACTTGAGAATAACCAAGATCGGTTACATTCACAAACGGGTAAGGGTAAAAATCTGAAAAATGCCCTCTTATCAATATATAAAAAAGATAAAGTAAAGGATAAATTGTCCACGAAGGGATTTGTTTGTAGCTCAAATCTCTTTTGTTTTCAAACTTATACCAGTAAATGAGTACGAGAATAGGAATGATAGTATGTAAAAGTTCATCAACAAGTCTTTGTAATCCTGTAGGATTCCATGTTGAGCGAAGAATAATCTGATAAATAGATCCAACAATCAGAATATAAATAGTAATAGCAGTAAGTATTCCAGATTTTTTAATTATTGAAAAGCTACTGAAGGCCTGAAATGTAAAATATACAGCAACAATTAAATTCGTAAGAATGGTAAAATAACTGAAAAAACGAATAGTTGCTTCTGTAAAAGAAATCTGATTGCCTTTTACCATCAAATAATATTGGGTAATCACCGCGAACCAACCAATTAAAGCAAAAATTAAAGATAAAATTCTTTGTGTCATCAGAAGGGGTTTATCTATAGAATATTAAAGATAACTTTATTTTTTCTGAATAGAAAAATTTTAACCTATAATAATAGAATCGGTGAAAAATTGTTAATTTATTCTTTTAATGATATTTTTTATAGTAAAAATTTAATTTAAATAAACTTTAATAAAGGGTTTTTATTTTAAAAGTCATAAATTTGTTGATACAAAATTTCATAATGGAGTTAGAATACAAAGATCACTTGAGTCCGATTCTGAAGGACGGAGTAAAAAATTACCTAATTGATATCGATGGAACCATCACAGAAGATGTTCCGAATGAAGAACCTGAGAGAATGGTGACTTGTGAGCCTTTTCCAGATGCCTTGGAAACAATTAACAGATGGTATGACGAAGGACACCAGATTTGTTTTTTCACTTCAAGAACGGAAAATCTGAAACAAATTACGATCGATTGGTTAGATAAGCATGGTTTTAAATATCACAGTGTATTGTGCGGAAAACCGAGAGGAGGAAATTATCATTGGATTGATAATCATTTGGTGAGAGCTACAAGATATAAAGGTAAATTTACAGACCTTATCGAAAAGCAGGTAACCATTGAAGTTTTTAAAGAAGATTAAAGATATAATTAAAGATTTAAAGATTAAACGATTAAAAGCAGATGCTTTTTCTTTTAATTTTTAAATCTTTTAATTTTTTAAATAATTAAAAGTATTTATGAAAGTTTTAGCAAACGATGGTTTGGATCAATCTGGTATTGATGCATTGATTGAGAAGGGTTTTGAAGTGATTACTACAAAAGTTCCACAAGAACAGCTGGTAGATTACATTAATGAGCACAATGTTCGTACAATTTTGGTACGTAGTGCTACACAGGTAAGGAAAGATATTATTGATAACTGTCCTTCTATTGAGATTATTGGTAGAGGAGGAGTAGGAATGGATAATATTGATGTAGAGTATGCAAGAGAAAAAGGAATTCATGTAATCAATACCCCTTCAGCTTCATCAGAATCGGTGGCTGAATTGGTTTTTGCCCATTTGTTTTCAGGAGCAAGATTTTTGCAGGATTCAAACAGAAAAATGCCTTTAGTAGGAGATACTGAGTTTGCAGGGTTGAAAAAAGCGTATGCAGCAGGAATTGAGCTGAAAGGTAAAACAATTGGTATTGTTGGAATGGGAAGAATCGGGCAGGAAGTTGCAAAAATTGCTTTAGGCCTTGGAATGAGAGTGATCGCTGCTGACAACAACATAGGAAAAGCAAGTATCAAAGTAAAATTCTATAATAACCAGTTTATTAATGTAGATATTGAAACTGAGCCTTTACAAGATGTATTAAAGCATTCAGATTTCATTACGCTTCACGTTCCGGCACAAAAAGACGGTTACATGATCGGTAAAAATGAATTTGAAATGATGAAAGATGGTGTTGCTGTGGTAAACTGCTCAAGAGGAGGAGTAATCGATGAAGAAGCATTAATTGATGCTTTAGATTCAGGAAAAGTAAGATTTGCAGGGTTGGATGTTTTCATCAATGAACCAACACCTTCAAAAAAGATATTAAATCATTCAAAGATTTCTTTGACGCCGCATACAGGTGCTTCTACTTTGGAAGCTCAGGATAGAATCGGGTTGTCATTGGCTGAGCAGATTTCAAGTATTTTGCAAATTCAATAAGAGAGAGATTAAAAAGTAAACGCCGCAAAAATTTGCGGCGTTTTTTTTATGAGTTTTTAGCTTTAAGCAAGTCTCTAATTTCCATTAAAAGTTTTTGATCTTCAGTAGGTCCTGCAGGAGCTTCAGCCGGAGCTTCTTTTTTCAGTTTGTTGATTCCTTTAATCATTAAGAATAATGCAAAAGCTACAACAATGAACGAAATTGCTGCAGATAAAAACATTCCATATTTAATAGCCGTACCGGGAATTACCAGTTCTGCTAAGTTATTTAGCTGTAGTTTCTCCAATGTTGGTGTTAAAATAGCCGGTGTGATGATGTCTTCTACCAAAGACGTTACAATCTTACCAAAAGCCCCACCAATAACTACCCCGACAGCTAAATCTACTACGTTTCCTTTAACAGCAAATTCTTTAAATTCTTTGAAAAATCCCATATTTATATTTTTTTAATTGTTATCAAATCCTTCACTTGACTGAATAATATTCACTAAATTTAAGAAAAACATTTTAATGAAAATTTTTAATGCAGAAAAAATTCGAGAATGTGATGCATTTACGATTGTGAATGAGCCCGTTTCTTCTGTACAATTAATGGAGCGTGCAGCACAATCTTGTGTTAATTGGTTGTTGGAACATTGTAAGATTCATGAAAATTTTGCTGTTTTTTGCGGAAATGGTAATAATGGAGGTGACGGATTTGCGATTGCAAGGCTATTGTATTTAAAAGGATTTAATGTTGATGTTTTTGTAAGAGATTTGAACGGGAATTTCTCTCCGGATGCAACTATTAATTACCATAAACTGAAAGATTTTTCAGGAATTACCGTTAAAGAATTTAAAGATTTCCAAAAAGACAAACTGAGTGACAAGATAACCTGTATTGACGCCATTTTTGGAACAGGTCTTTCCAGAAAGATAGAAGAGGTGGAAAAGAAAATTATTAATGAGCTAAACTCTTTAAATAATATAAAAATATCAATAGATATCCCTTCAGGATTATATGCTGATAAAAATATTGATGAAGGTGAAACAGTGTTGAAAGCTGATTATACATTAAGTTTTCAGTTCTGGAAAAAAAGCTTTTTATACCCTGAAACGGGAAAATATACAGGTACAGTTGTGATTTTAGATATTGGTCTTCATTCTCAATTTATTAATGAAACCGAGACTCATTATTTTACTATTGATGAAGGTTTGATTCAGAATATATTTAAACCTAGAAATGAATATTCCCATAAAGGAACCTTTGGCAAACTTGCAATAGTAGGAGGAAACTATGGTAAAATTGGAGCGGCTGTTCTTTCTGTAAAAGCGGCTTTGAAAAGTGGAGCGGGACTTGTGTTTGCATTGAGCCCAAAGTGTGGATATGATATTCTACAAACTACCTCACCGGAAGCAATGTTTATAGAAGGAGGAGAAAATTATATTGAAAGTATAGAGGTTGATCAAGAAGTTGTGTTAGGAATTGGTCCTGGTTTAGGAACTCATGATAAAACAGAAGAAAGTCTTATTAACTTTTTGAAAAATTGTTCCTCACCCATGATCTTGGATGCGGATGCGCTTAATATTATTTCTAAAGATACATTCTATATAAAACTGATTCCTAAAAACTCGATCATTACCCCACATCCCAAAGAATTTGAAAGGCTTTTCGGAACAACAAAAGATGCATTTGAAAGAACTGATCTAGCTATACAAAAAGCTATGGAGCATACTCTATATATTGTATTAAAAGATCATCATACACAGATAATAACGCCTGATGGGAATGTCTTTTTTAATATTACAGGAAATTCAGGACTGGCAAAAGGAGGAAGTGGGGATATTTTGACGGGTATTTTAACATCTTTACTGGCTCAAGGATATTCTTCTGAAAACACAGCTATTCTGGGAGTTTGGCTTCATGGAAAATCAGCTGACTTTGCTGCAGAAAAACATTCTAAAGAATCGATGCAGCCTACAGACGTAATAAAAGAATTGGAAACTACTTTCTTATATATCAACAAAAAAGTCACAAAAAAATTGTGACTTTTAATATTGTATAATTGTTGGCTTAGAAAGTTTTATCAGCTTCCGGAGCTATCTTATTCTTTTTAGAATACAGCATGATGATTAAACCTGCTATCATAAAAGGAATCGATAATACTTGTCCGGTATTTAATCCTCCCAACTGAATAAATTCGTCTCCTTGAGGCTCTTTTAAGAATTCTACGAAGAATCTGATTGCCCAAAGAATAATAAAGAATAAACCGAATAACCAACCTTGCTGATATTTTTTGTCAGTTTTTCTATATAATACCCATAAAAGGATAAACAAAAGAACATAACCTATTGCTTCAAATAACTGAGTAGGATATCGAGGAACAGTGATTCCGTATTCGTCACTCATCTGAGGGAAAAGGAAAGCAAACGGAGAGTTTGGAGCTACAGGTTTACCAATAATTTCAGAATTAAAGAAATTTCCCATACGCACAAATGCACCTCCCAAAGCTACTACAATTCCTAATCTGTCATATACCCAGAAAGGATTTTTCTTGATGATTTTATATGAATAATACAACGTTGTTAAAATTAATGCGATCGTTGCACCATGACTGGCAAGACCTGAGAAACCTGTGAATTTGAATTCCGGTTTTGTTTGGATCGGTAAAAATACACTCCAGAAATCCTGTTTAAAAAGTTCCGGCTGATAAAAAATAACGTGTCCTAATCTTGCTCCTAAAATAGTCCCAATCAAAGTCCATGTGAAAAGAGGTTCCAGATATTTTTGATTCACATGATCAATTGTGAACATTCTTGTCATTAAAATATATCCTAATCCGAAAGCAAAAATGAACATCAAACTATAATAGTGCAATGTAATGGGTCCTAAGTGAATTCCGGTAGAAGGATCCCAGATTTTATATTCTGTTTCCAATGCTACCTGATCTGTAGGTTGTATAACTTTCTGAACTTTTGCCAGATATTTGTAATCTTCTTTATTTTGTGTAGGCTTAAAATCTTTATCTAAAAATTGATAGCCACTCATTTTAAACATATTTAAAGAAGCATCATAAAAAGCTCCCCATCCTCCTTTAGATTCTAAGTTGGCTGAATTTACGATAACAAGAGTATTGTCATTTTTTTTGCTTGAAAAATCTTTGAAGGTTTCAGCATCCGTAGTAGAAAATACTTTTACGGCTATTTTTTCATTATTTACATTTAATGTGGCGTCAGAAAGTCCGTCGGCATAATTTTGTGAAAAAAGATTTTGTGCGAAAAAAGCAAAAACCAAGAGATAAACTCTAAAGAATACATTACTCATTATAATGATGTTTTTTATATTAATGATTACACTTTGGAGGTACAGGATCATATCCGCTTCCTCCCCAAGGATGACATTTTGAAATTCTTTTTACACCCAGCCAAAAACCTTTGAAAATCCCATGAACCTGTAATGCTTCTATCATATAATGCGAACAGGTAGGCTCATAACGACAGTTTTTAGGAAGTAAAGGCGAAATAAACCATTGGTAAAATCGGATGAATAGTACCAGAGGAAATGTGACGATTTTATTGAATGTTGGTTTCAAAACATTGCAAAAATAGCGTAAAAAATTGAAAATTAGTTTAAATTTGTTAGAAGTTTCAGGGCTGCAAATGTCCGTTTGTCGGATAAAATCCGGTGTTTGTCGATTTGCTCATTTCATAGTTTAAAATCATTGAAATACTTATGTTCTGAACATTCAACTTATTATTAAATCTAGAAAATTGAATCAAAATATTCCATTAGCTGAAAAACTTAGACCTAAAACATTAGAAGATGTGTTAGGGCAGGAGCATCTTACCGGAGAAAAAGGCACGATCAGAAAAATGATAGAGAATGATACATTGAATTCTCTTATTTTCTGGGGACCTCCGGGAACAGGAAAAACTACATTGGCTGAGATTATTTCTGAAAAATCCGGACGTACATTTTTCAAGCTTTCAGCAGTTTCATCAGGAGTGAAAGAGGTAAGAGAAGTTATTGAAGATGCAAAAAAACAAAATTTGTTTTCAGGAAAATCTCCGATATTATTTATTGATGAGATACACCGCTTTAATAAATCTCAACAAGATTCACTTCTACATGCAGTAGAAAAAGGATGGGTGGTTTTAATTGGAGCGACAACTGAAAATCCAAGTTTTGAAGTTGTTTCGGCATTGCTTTCCAGAAGTCAGGTCTATGTTTTAAAAGCGTTAAGTTATGAAAAGCTTGAAGAACTTATTGATATAGCACTGAACAGATATAATAAAGATGAACGAGAAGATTTTATCATTAAAGATAAACAGGCTTTTATTCAATATTCGGGAGGAGATGGTAGAAAACTGATTAATTCTGTAGAGCTGGTTCTGAATCAATTTAAAAATTCCGAAAAAAAAGAAATTCATGATGATGATGTGCTATCTGTTTTACAGGAAACAATGGCATTGTATGATAAAAATGGTGAACAGCATTATGATATTATTTCAGCATTTATAAAATCCATGAGAGGAAGTGATCCCAATGGAGCGGTATATTGGTTGGCAAGAATGATTGCAGGTGGTGAAGATATCAAATTCATTGCAAGAAGAATGTTGATTTTGGCTTCTGAGGATATTGGTTTAGCGAATCCTAATGCTTTGGTAATTGCCAATAATTGTTTTCAGGCGGTAAATGTTATTGGAAATCCTGAAGCGAGAATAATTTTAAGCGAAACTGCCATTTACCTTGCAGTATCACCTAAGAGTAATTCAGCATATATGGCTATCAATGAGGCTTTGGCTTTTGTAAAACAAACAGGAAACTTACCAGTACCTCTGCATTTAAGAAATGCTCCAACCAAATTGATGAAAGATCTGGATTATGGCAAAGAATATAAATATGCCCATTCTTACAACGGGAATTTTGTTGACCAGGATTTTCTTCCTGATGAAATAAAAGATCGAAAGTTTTACGAGCCAGGAAATAATTCTACTGAAAAGAAAATTTATGATGAGCTCAAAAAGAAGTGGACAAGTAAATATTAAAATAAAAAAGGTATCTCAACGAGATACCTTTTTTATATACCATTATTATATATGATTAATATTTTTCAGGAGTAGTAATGAATAATACTTTTTTACCATCATGTTCCTTTACTTGCGCTTGCGCAATAATTTCTGCATAGATTTTTGTAGATGAATCATTAAATTCATATCCTTCAATGATTACAGGATTGTTTTCAGGAAGTTGGTATTGGGTATTGATATTAGCTAATGTGATCCAATCTAAAGTACCCACATCTTTTTTATACTTTACTTCTGTTAACCCATTCTGAGCTAAATAGCTGTATTTTTTTAAACCTGTAGGTAGTGCAGCTGCTTTATAAGGAGTTGTACTTTGTACCATTGCTTTTCTAGCGTTAAATAGATTTACGGTTCCTACTGCGTCATTGCAAATAGCAAATTTTACATTTGGGTTTTTCTGTGCATACAATGTCACAGAAGCAAACACTAATAAAGAGTATAGAATTTTTTTCATAATCTAATAAATATAGGAATTAAAAACGCGATAAATATACTTCTTTTTTATGAATTGTCAATAGAAAAATATATTATTTTGTGAATTGTTTAGAATAAACTTGAGTGGGGTTTATTTTCTATATACCTTATATAATATAGGGATATAGAAAAAGCACCACTTGAACGTGATGCTTTTTTATATTGTATATTTACTTTACTGATTAGTCAGAAATTTTATAAACGACCATCTTAGCAGTTACATTACTACTAAGCAAAGCTACGTTAAGTCCCGCCTGGTTGTATCTGAAGTCGATAACATCACCAGCATTTAATTGATAAACAGAATCAACATACGTATCACTGATAATTACAGTAATAGCTACAAGAGGAGCAAGAAGGGAAATACTAGCCCCACCGAAAAAACCTTCGTCCATTACAACTCCGTTTCTGAAGATCCCAATTTTTGGAGTACCACCATTAAAGTTAAGAAGACTTACATTTAAATTTACTCCGTCTCCATATCGGTAGTTGAATTTCACAGCATAAACCCCTGTAGTTGGAACAGTATAACTATCAGTAGTTGTATCGAAATTTGTTCCTAAAGTAGCAGGACCGAAATTAATTTTTTCATATCCGTTACTTCCACTTAATCCTAAAAGAGCACCGTTACCAACAACTGTAGCTTTTGCTATTGTACTGTTAGTACCACTAGTACCAGTTATAAACAAAGAAGGATCTAATGTTTTAACTTCTTTAGTGGTTGTGTCAATTCCTAAAACTTGATGACCTGTAAGAGTTGTAGAGTTTGGTGTCGTTCTGATCTTAGCATTACCATTTACATCTAATGTAGCAGAAGGAGTAGCCGTATTAATCCCGACGTTCCCTGTTTGTGCAATGCCCGTCGCAAATAAGCCCAAGAATATCAGGGTGTAGAAATTCTTTTTCATGTTTTTATATTTTAATTGTTTGTATTCTGAGTAATTAGTGGTGTAAATATAATATAAAAAACTTACTTATTTTTATTTTTTTTAACAATGTTTATGTTAATATTGTTTTCTTGTAATGAAAAATATTTTGTATTGGATTAATAGCTGTTTATTTTATTTATTTATTGGTTGTTTTTTTTATAAGTTGTTAGGGTGATGGATGATATATCTTTAAAATTTTAATTTACTTATTTGTGAAATATTTTTTAGTACTTACTTTTCCTCTTCCCAATTTTTGTTAATAAGATCCATTAGAAAATCTGGACATTTAATAATTTTATTAGTTTCAGCAGATAAAAAGAATAGGGTGGTGGAAGCTTCAGTTATTTTTACTCTTTCCTCATTGTAGATTTCATATTCAAATTCTATTCGTACTCCGGGTCTTTTTTTTAAGTACGTATGAATTTCTAATTTTTGATCATACAAAGCAGGTTTTAAGTACTTAATTTTATAGTCAGAAACAGGCAGCCAAATACCTTGATTTTCAATCTCATTATAAGACATCCCTATACTGCGAAATAACTCTACTCTTCCCAGTTCTAGGTACTCTGCATAGTTCCCATAATAGACATATTTCATTGGGTCTGTTTCTCCGTAACGTACTCGTATTGAGTGTGTTGTGTGTATCATTTTTAGGTCTAAATTATACATACAAATATATTTTTAAATAATCAATACCCGCAATATTTTTTTTTAAAAATAAAAAATTAGACCTTTGTCTTCCTCCTAAAAGTAATACTAACAAAAGAATAATCAGGGCATAAATATGGATGAAAATTTAATGATGATATGGCAGAGGTGCCTTCAGTTTATGCGTGATAATCTCAACGCAGCTGAAGATAATTCTGATCTTAAAAAACTTGAAAAATCTTTCGACTTATTGTTTGATAAAGTACAACCGGTTTCTTTGGTTGACAATAATCTTACACTAATGGTTCCGAGTGATTTTTACAAAGAATATATTGAGGATAATTACCTATCCCTGCTTTCTGCTGCCCTGAAGAAAAATATCGGAAAAGGTGTTAAACTTTGGTATTCGGTAATGGAAAATAAGCCGGCTGGCTTAGAAAAACCCGTTACCATGAATATGAAAGGGAAAACAGTTCCCACTCCAAAAGTTCAAGAGACAATGCCGCAAGGTTTCTCTTCAAATATCGTTAATCCCTTTGTCGTTCCGGGAATCAAAAAAGTAAATATTGATTCGAATCTAAAATCGGACTTTTCTTTCGAAAACTATGTTGAGGGAGAAAGTAATAAATTTGCTGCTACAGTAGCAAGATCTATTGCAAAAAGACCGGGCGCAACTGCTTTCAACCCTTTATTTTTATATGGAGGTTATGGAGTAGGGAAAACGCACTTAGGACAAGCGGTAGGACTTGAAGTAAAAAGCCAGTTTCCGGATAAAGTAGTTTTATACTTATCTTCTGAAAAGTTTATTCAGCAGTTTATTTCGGCTGCAAAAGCACATAAGCAAACAGAATTTGCTAATTTCTACCAAATGGTAGATGTATTGATTATCGATGATATTCAATTCTTATCAGGAAAGTCTGCAACACAGGATAGCTTCTTCCATATCTTTGACTATCTACATCAGAATGGAAAACAGATTATCCTTACTTCAGATAAAGCTCCGGCTGATATTATGGATATTCAGGACAGAATTGTTTCCCGTTTCAAATGGGGACTTTCTGCAGAGATTAAATCTCCGGATTTACATACCCGTAAGAAAATTATCGTAGATAAATTAAGCAGAGACGGTATCGTTCTTACAGAAGATATGCTTGATTTCCTTGCTGCAGAAGCAAAAACAAACGTAAGAGAGCTTATTGGAGTAATCAACTCAGTGATTGCCTATTCTACAATTTATAAGTCTGACTTAAGTTTAGAATTGTTAAAAGATACCATCAATAAGATTGCAGCTAACCAGAAGAAAGTAATCAATATTCCTTTCATTCAGGAAGTGGTATGTGATTATTTTGGAATTAAAAGAGAGCAGCTTTTATCTAAAACAAGAAAAAGAGAAATTGCTCTTCCAAGACAATTGGCGATGTATTTTGCTAAAGAATTTACCAACGCTACTTTTACTAAAATTGGTGAAGAGATGGGAGGTAAAGATCATTCAACGGTAATGTATGCTTGTGAAACGATTAAGGATGTTTCTAAGATCGATAAGGAAGTAAAAAAATACGTTAAAGAACTTACTGAAAAGATAAAAAATTAAAAATCAATTGATTTAATACGAGAAATGAAGAATATGACCTATTCTTCATTTTTTGTTTAGTTTTGCCTAACTAATAAGAAGTGAACGATTTTAATTTTATATAAAATATATGAAGATATTAATGGTCTGTCTGGGAAATATATGCAGAAGTCCTTTAGCAGAAGGAATTATGAAAACCAAGCTTCCTGAAAATTGTATTGTGGATTCTGCAGGTACAATTTCTATGCATGAAGGTGAACATCCCGATAAAAGAGCCATAAAAACGGCTGCAAATCATACTATAGATATTTCAAGACAACGATCAAGACCAATTACAACGGCAGATTTTGAAAATTTTGATAAAATTTATTGTATGGATGAGGGTGTATTAGCTGATGCTATCTCAAAAACAGAAAATGAGGAACAAAGGCAAAAAGTATCTCTATTCTTAGAAGTTTTAGGAGATCATAAAAATACTGAAGTTCCCGATCCGTACTGGGGAGATATGAAAGATTTTGAAAATGTTTTTCAACTTCTAGACAAAGGCTGCGAGAAGATTGCAGAAAATTTATTTTTAAAATCGTAATTTACCAATCATTATTACAACAATTCAAAAACCATGCTTTTTTTATTACCGGCTTACCTTTCAGAAAATACTTCTATCACACATTTTTCTCCTGTGATAAAAGAATATATTATGCAAACCGATTACTTCTTTGTGGAAAATGAAAAAACCGCCAGAAAAGTAGTTAAGTTTTTTGCTCCCGAAAAAAAGCAGTCAGATTTAAAGCTTTTTCTTCTGGATAAATACACTGAAAACGCCGATATTAAAGAAGCGCAGCAATTGATGTTGAAAGGTCAGGACTTTGGATTGCTTTCAGAAGCCGGACTTCCTTGTATTGCTGATCCAGGGAATCTGATGGTAAAATGGTGCCACGAAAAAAATATCAGAGTAATTCCTATTTCAGGGCCTTCATCGATTATTTTGGCGCTGATTTCAAGTGGATTTAATGGTCAGGAATTTACATTTAATGGATATCTTCCGATTGATAAAAGTGAAAAGAAAAAACAGATTTTACACCTGGAAAGTTTAGTGCAAAAAACGGGATATTCCCAGATTTTCATGGAAACTCCTTACCGAAATAATCAGCTTTTTGAAGACTTGACGAAGTTTTTATCTCCAAACACAAAATTGTGTATTGCTGCCAATATCAACGATCCAGAGCTAGAATTTATCAAAACAAAGACGATAAAAGACTGGCAAAAACAGAAACCGGAACTTCACAAAATTCCTGCTGTATTTGTTTTGGGTAAATAGTATAAAATATACTTTCAATTATCTCTCGCAGATCTTGCAAATTGTGCAGATTTATTTTTAATTAGTAAAAGATCAGCGCAATCAGCAAAATCTGCGAGAGAAAAAATTATAAATTATTCACAACTCTTTTAATTCCATCCAAAATATTAGTGGTATTAAAATTTACAAGTAACCCAAGTTTTTTGTTTGAAAGTTTAAGATAGGTTTGTAATTGTTTAAAATGAATATCTTCAAGATGTTTCACTGATTTTAACTCTAGAATTACTTTATGTTCAACTAAAATATCAATTCTAAAATTTAGGTCAAATTCTTTATCATCGTAAATAATCGGAAGTGCTAATTCCGCTTTTACATCAAGTCCATTTTCTTCCAGTTCATAAATTAAAATCTTTTGATAAACGGCTTCTAAAAGACCCGGTCCAAGTTTATTGTAAACATTAAAGATACATTTTCTTATGATGTAAGAAATTTCGTTTTCATTCATTTGTTTTTTCTACAAATTAAAGAAAATAGAGTAATTATTCGGATTTTTAAATTATTTCTTCTTTCTGCCTTTCCATTTTCTCCAAAGAAAAACAAAAACAGGGATCAATAAAAAGAATGGCCAAAGTGATATCATTCCCAGAATAAAAGATACAAAACTATTCCAGCCTTCTGTTACAGAGTCTCCGAAACGGCTTCCGAAACCAATATTCGATGTAGCGGAACTTCTCACTTTTTCCTTGTACAGGTTTAGATTTAATGTACTGTAATTAACACGGTCATTAATAAAACGCAATCTTCCTTCCGATACATCAATTTCGTCTTCAAGTTCCCGGATGTTCTCTTGGATTTCCAACATATCTTTTGTGGTAGATGCACTTTTCAGCATATCTCTGTACTTTTCAAGATATATTTTTTTGTTGGCTAATTTTATGGAAACATCAGTATATTCTTCTGTAACATCATTGGAAGATATATTTTTAGACAGAACAGTACCCACTCCGTTAGAAAAAGAATTCACAAGAGCATCAAATTTTTTATGGGGAACTCTGATGGTTATATATAAATTCTCGTCTATATCCGTATTCTGAAACTCTTCCTTTTGAATATAAGCCTGATTGTTTTTTATAATCTCATTGATCTGATTCTGTGATTTTTTAATATCTCCAACCTGGATTCTCATATCTCCGTTTTTGATAATTTTCTTGGAAATAGTGTCAATTCTTTGTGTAGGAGAGTTAGATTTATTTTCAGATTCTGTTTTTTCAGAAATTAAACTTGGTGGTTGAGGCGAGTTTGAAGCAACAGGAGAGCTAAAGGCAACTTTATCTTCCTGAAGAACCTCTGTTAAGTCAGCCCGAACTTCCTCTTTGGCAATATTTTCAGATTTGTTACAACCGATAAGAAGTAAACAAAATAATGAGATAGATAATTTTTTCATACATAAAGTTTGAATAGTTTTATCAAAAAGCATGCGAAGAATCGATTTTTATTGTAAATTTTCAATAATTGTTTGAAATTAATATGATTTCTTCTGTTTTCTTTATAGTTATTGCATTTCAAACGATTAAAATTGAATTTATTTTATATTTTTATTGAATGAAAAAGAGTCTTTTAGCCTTTATATGTTCTCCGTTTTTTTTCTATGCTCAGGAAGTTTCGAAACTGACAGATGAAATGGCTATCAAATTATCCGAAAAACCGCTTCACTGTATCAATCAGGAATATCCGAATAAAACGGCACATATTATTAACAATGCCGGTGAAGTTCCGTTGAGTCCAAAAGATCTGCATCCGAGCTTTTATGGATGTTTTGACTGGCATAGTTCTGTTCATGGACATTGGATGCTGGTTCGCTTACTAAAAACAAAACCGAATTTATCAATTGCAAAAGACATTGAAAACATTCTTGATAATTCCTTTAAAAAAGAAAACCTTCAGACAGAAGCAGATTACTTTACAAAATACCAATTAACAGGAACTTTCGAAAGAACATACGGTTGGGCCTGGTTGTTAAAGTTGGATGAAGAATTAGCAACTTGGAACCATCCGAAAGCGAAAATTTGGCATCAGAACTTAAAGCCTTTAACGGATAAAATTTTGAGCTCATGGAAGACTTTTTTACCTAAACAGACGTATCCAAACAGAACAGGAGTTCATCCTAATACGGCATTCGCTATGGTTTTTGCTCTGGATTGGGCAAGAGCAACTGGTGATAAGAATTTTGAAAATCAATTGGTTGAAAAAGCAAAATATTTTTACTTAAACAATACAAAAACTCCGGCTTATCTTGAACCGGACGGATCGGATTTCTTTTCTCCAAGTTTAGAAATTGCTGATCTGATGAGAAGAGTTCTGCCTCAAAAAGAATTTGTACAATGGCTGAATAAATTCTATGAAAAACGAAGTCTGGAAAATATAGAAAAAATTCCTGTAGTAAGTGATCTGAGTGACTATCAAACGGTGCATTTGGTGGGGTTGTCATTCACAAAAGCATGGTGTATGAAAGGAATTGCAAAATCTCTTCCGGATAATCATCCGTTGAAAAAAGAGTTTCAAAAGACAGCGACTATATTTTTAAACAATGGACTTCCGTTACTTTTCCAGGGGAATTATGGAGGAGATCATTGGTTGGCAAGTTTTGCGGTCTATGCGTTAGAAGATTAAATTAATATCTGATTCCCAGTTTTTTTAAAACAAAGGTTAATAACCAGATAGGTCCGATCAGAAGAAACTGTAAGTCTTTCAGGAAAGACGGTTTTTTGCCTTCAATTTTATGACCTACAAATTGTAAAATCCATGTGATGACAAAAATAGCGAGGTAAAAAATCCATGATTTTGTTCCAAAAGTGATGTTCGCTAAAGAAACGAAATGTTCCATTAGCAGCATTACAAAGATCATGATTATGGCAATTCTCCAGGATAATCTGAAATAGAAGATCGTTACTAAAACTAAAGCAATAAAGCTCGCAATACTCAAAAAACCAAAGTATTTCAGATACATATTAGGAGTCGGAATATATGAGATAAAACCTAGAATTGTCCAGAAGATCAAAGGAACACAGATCCAGTGAATCAGTTTATTGGTTGAGTTTCTATGGCTTTCACCGTACTCAGCAAGTAACAAATCTATCTTTCTCATATCAGAATTTTGTAAAATACTAAAATAATAAATTTTTGCAATCGCTCAAGACTTTGCTTACATTTGTGTTATGTCTGTCTTAGAAAAA
Organism: Chryseobacterium taiwanense; assembly: GCF_000813825.1. Classification (GTDB taxonomy): domain Bacteria; phylum Bacteroidota; class Bacteroidia; order Flavobacteriales; family Weeksellaceae; genus Chryseobacterium; species Chryseobacterium taiwanense. The sequence goes on along the minus strand of NZ_JWTA01000004.1, from coordinate 421,692 downwards.
TTCGGGGTTGATGTTTTTACACAACATAATATATTCGAGAGAATTGCTGTCGATAAACCGTTTCGTCCTGAAAATCCGGCTTTTATATTTATTAAAACCGGGACAATAAAACTCAAACAGCATTTCCGTGATTTAGAACTTTCTGCCAATATGTTTATGGTGACAGATCCGCAAACAGTGTATGAAATGGTTTCTGTGAGTGACGATTTTCAGTCGAGAATGGTGTCTTATAAAAGAGAGTTTATTTCGGCGTTGTCATTAAAGTTCAATAGACTGATTACCTATCGTTATTTCAGACAGCAAATGAACATCGGAGTTCCCTTTGAACCTGAAGAACTGGAGGTAGTTTGGAGAAGTGTGAATTTTCTTAAATATATTTTAGATTCTGAAACAGAAATGACTTACAAAAAAGAAATTGTGGAGCATCTTTTTTCTGTTTTTTGTTATCAGATGGCGGGAATTATTTCCAAAGAAGACAATAGCTCTATGAACCAAATGTCGAGACAGGAAGAGATTGTTTTTGTTTTTTTAAATGATGTTGCTGAAAATCATCATACGGAACGAACGGTTGAGTTTTATGCCGAACGTCAGTCGATTACAACCAGACATCTTTCCTCGGTCATTAAGAGCATTACGGGGAAGTCAGCAAGTCAGATTATTGCCTTAATTATTGTGAATGAAGCAAAGGTATTACTGAACTCTTCAACTAAGCCTGTTTCTGAAATTTCATCGATATTGGGCTTCAGTGATCAATACTCGTTTTCTCACTTTTTTAAGAAGCATTTAGGAGAAAGTCCATCACAATACAGACATCAGTTCGAAAGTTAAAATCTTACATTTGAACATCTTTTTCCAATTCTCAAACATTTGTTTGAGTTTGTAAGCGCCATAACTTTGTACTCGTAAAACAAGGTAAAATGGTAAAGAATGTAAAAACAGCACTATCACTCGTGGTAGCTCTATTTCCTGCGCTGTTTTTTTCACAAGAAATAAAACAGATGACCGCGAATGAGGTCGCCGAACTCGCGGTGCGAAATCATCAGCAGTTAAAAGTTTCGGCTCAAAATATCGACATTGCAAAACAGAACACGAATGTTACTAAACTTCAGAAACTCCCTACAATAACGGCTTCTACAAGTCAGTTTTATTTAGGAGATGCTGTAGCAATTGATAAAGATTTTTCCAATTCTACAAATGTTCCGATGCCTCATTACGGAAGTTCTTATGCGGTTCAGGCAACTCAACTGATCTTCAAAGGGGGATTGGTAAACAAATCTATTGAGCTGGCCGGACTTCGTGAACAGCTTTCGGAATTGGATTTAGAGAAAAATATACAGGATGTGAAATTTTTGGTGATTTCCAATTATTTGGATATTTATAAGATCTTAAATCAACAGGAAGTATTTCAAAATAACAAAAGACTGGCTCAGGAAAGATTAAAAAATATCCAGAAATTCTATCAGCAGGGAATGGTGACCCGAAATGAGGTGATTCGTGGCGAGCTGGCAATCAAAAATCTGGATCAGGGAATTTTGACTTTAGTAAACAATAAGAGAATCCTTAATTATAATTTAAGTATTGCGTTGGGATTACCTACTGATACAGAGATTATCCCGATTGAAAGTTTAGAGAACAAAGAGACAGGAATCGGAATGGAATATTATGTAAATCTTGCCCATGACAGTAATCCTGTAATGAAATCTGCAAAAACGAATATGGATGTTGCAGATAAAAATATTGAAATTATTAAAACAGATAAAATGCCTACGGTTGCAGGTTTTGGAGGATATACTCTGCAAAGACCGATTACGACTAGAAATCCAGTGTTAGATATGTATTCTGGAGGTTGGCAAACAGGAGTTTCTTTAAGTTATAATATTGACAATCTATATAAAACGAAAGAAAGAGTAAAGTTAGGAGAGCTGCAAAAAAATCAGGCCAATGATGCGATGACTTTGACGCAACAAAATATTGACATGGTTGTGAATGCTGCGTATGTAAAATACCAGGAATCTATTCAGCAGGCAGATATTTTGAATGATGCAAAAAAACTGGCGGAAGAAAACTATAATATTACAGAAGCTAAATATTTAAATCAACTGGCAGTGCAGGCGGAAATGATCGATGCTCAGAACCAAAAACTACAGTCAGAATTGGATTATGCCAATGCAGAAATCAATGTGCTGTATCAATATTACAATCTTCTGAAATCTACGGGAACTCTTTAATTTTTAAAACTGAAAACAATGGAAAACAAGGAACAAAATACTCAAAATACATCTTCAGCACCTGTACAGTCAAGTGCTGCGGCAAAAAAGAAAGAAAATAAAAAGAATAAAATCAGAGCCATCATCTCAAATAGTATTGTCTTTTTGGTGATCGGTTTCGGATTGTTCTGGTTGGTTCGTGAATATTTCCATGTAGGAGATAAGACCTATACAGAAGCAGCACAGGTTGAAGAATTTATTAACCCGATTAACACTAGAGTTTCAGCTTATATCAAAGAAATAAAATTTATTGAGCATCAAAAGGTTAAAAAAGGAGATACACTGGTAATTCTTGACAATCGTGAAATTCTTACGCAGCTTGGTCAGGCTGAAGCGGCTTATCAGAATGCTTTGGCTCAGAAAACGGCAACAAGTTCATCAGTGAATACGGTTTCAAACAATATCAATGTTATGGAATCTAATATTGCCGGTGCAAAAGCAAGACTATGGAATGCCGAGCAAAACTTAAACCGATATAAAAACCTTTTGGCTTCAGAAGCAGTCACAAGACAGCAATACGATCAGGTAAAAACCGAATATGACGCTCAAAAAGCAGCGTATGAAACGTTGGTGAACCAAAAACAGTCTGCCAATCTTTCTACAACGGAAGTCAAAAGTAAATTAGGAATTAATGATGCAGAAATTAAGAGAACAAAGTCTGCTTTGGATATGGCGAAAATCAATTTGTCTTATACGGTAATCACAGCTCCTTATGACGGTGTAATGGGAAGAAGAACGATCTCTGAAGGACAGTTGATTCAACCGGGACAACAAGTAGCAACGATTGTTCTGAACGGACAAAAATGGGTAACTGCCAACTTTTTAGAAAGTCAGATGCCGAATATTAAAATCGGGGAAAAAATGATGATGACAGCAGATGCTTTAGGCGGACAAAAATTTGAAGGGGTGGTAACTGCGATTTCTGCAGCAACGGGTTCAAAATATTCAAGTGTTCCTACAGATAATTCGACCGGAAACTTCATCAAAGTTCAACAGAGAATTCCTGTAAGAATTGAGTTTACGGCTTCCAATAAAAAAGAAGAGATAGATAAACTGAGCGCAGGGATGAATGTAAATGTGAGTTTTGAAGGTAAAAAGTAAAAAGAATCAAGTAAAAAGTAAAATTCAGTGAATTAAAAAATACGTAACGATTGATATGAGTTCATGATCTGCGTAATACTTTAATCTTTTTACCATTTACTTGGCTCTCAGTTAAATCTACAAACATGTACAACAAAGGATTATATAACGACTGGGTTCCGAAACCTGTACAGCTTTTACTGATTGTATTACTGCTTGCAGTAGTAATGCCGCTTGGTGGGGTGTATGTAGGAAATATCAGTTATGTAGTAAGCGGAACCGGCTCAATGACTGAATATTTCATGTGGGCGAATTATGCGACGACCATTGGAATGGGAGCGTGTATGCCGATCGTTCTCAGAATGAAAATGAGATTCAAGGTTCGGGATAAAATGACGGTTTTACTAGTGCTTCTGGGATTGCTGAGCTATCTCAATTCAACGACTATTGATCCTATGATTTTTATTGTTTCATCATTATTTATAGGATTTTTAAAAATGATGGTAACGATAGAGCTATTTTTACCATTAATGGCGATGATCGGCAACAGAGGAATGTTTTATGGAGCGTTTTATACATTTGTTTTAGTGCTCAATCAGATTTCAGGATATTATGCGGCAGAAGTTTCCATTAATTATAACTGGCAACATTTTTATGTGATTATGGCAGTTGCGTGTTTTGTATTGGCTTTGATACATTGGATTTTTATGCATGATAAATATTTTGCGTTAAAAGTTCCGTTACATTATATTGACTGGTTAAGCATCCTGCTTTTTGTCTCTACATTTATGTTTTCTGCATATGTTTTTTCATTCGGAAAACAGCAGGACTGGCTTAATTCAAAAAATATTATCAATGCGAGCATAGCAGCTTTTGTGAGTTTTGCTTTATTAGCGGTTCGTCAGCTAACTTTAAAAAGACCTTATCTTTCTTTTAAAATATTCACTAAAAATAATGTTCAGCACGGATTGTTCATGCTTTTTGCACTAGGAATGTTTTTAGGAACAAGTTCTGTTCAGAATTCTTTTGCAGTGGGAGTTTTAGGATATGATCAATTGACGAACGCTAAATTAAATTTACTAATGATTCCCGGGCTTATTTTAGCAGGAGTTGTTGCTATTATTTGGTTTAAAAAAGAAATTCCATTGAAGATGTTTATCTTTTCAGGTTTTTCTGCAATGATAGGCTATGCAATGGTAATGTACTTTTCTATGGTGTTGGAATTCAATTACGAAAACTGGTATTTACCCATGTTTCTGAAAGGATACGGAATGGGTTCGCTTTTCATCTCCGTGTGGTTTTACACATTAGATAAACTGGAAATGGATGATATGTTGGCCGCTATCGGACTGGTGTTGGTCTGGAGAACCTTTTTAGCCGTTGGATTTTTCTCGGCTGTTTATTCATGGTTCCTTTATCATTTTCAGGTCGTTGCTATCGGTGATCTGGCTGTTTATATAGACGGAATGACCGTTACTCCACAAAATGCGGCAACAGGGTTGAAAATAATTCAGCTGAATGCAATTATTGTAGCGATTAAAAAAATATTCGGATACATCATTTTGGCTGGGCTTGGAGTGTTGATCTATGTTTTCACCCATCATTTTGGAAAAGAACGTTTCGAATATGCCAGATTCGTTAAAATATTAAGTGGAAAATCTGCTTTGGCGAGAAAAAGACTTCGCGAACGAAAAAGATTGTTACAGGAAATAAAAGATGCAGCTGGTCCTGCATTATAAAGATACCTTGTTTTTCATCTGTAAAACTCCATTTTATTGTAAGATGGGGTTTTACTTTTTTAAATTTAATCTTTTACTATACTTTCGAATTTTAATTCTATAAAAAACAGACTTCCTATAAAGAAGTCTGTTTTTTTATAAGTTGATCAGGTAATTTTTAATTACGGAAATACTGTCTTACATCTGCTGAATCAAAAGTGTAATCTGCTTGATTTTCAGATTTATCTAATTTTTTACTAATCGTTAAAGCCCATAAAACAAGTTCTTTGCAGAAATTCTGATCTTCTTGGCTCAGCTCAGAAGCGTTTTCTTTCACCACCGTTGTGAGTGGCTCTATCTTACTCAGTTTAGCATAGAATTCTTCATCCGTATCTGCATAATTTAGTTCAAGCTGATTCTTCGAAAACCATTGGATTAAATCCGTATAAGGTGTTTTAATTCCCTCTTTTTCCAGTTTTGAAATACGTGGGAAGATATCCTCAAACAATCTCATAATCGCCTGATCGATCAGAATTTTAGCAACATGATCCGCACCTTCCTGTTCACCTTCATACACCAGTTCAATTTTCCCTGTGATAGAAGGAATAATAGACATAAAATCTAAAAGACGGATGTTTGTTTTTTCTGAATCGGTTTCTAAAAGACGCAATTTAGCAGCTGCGAAAAGATTTTCCATAGCACTGATCGTCAATCTTGCACTTACTCCACTTTTAGCATCCACATATTCACTGTCTCTTGCCACGAAAGCAACTTCTTCTAGAAGGTTTTTCGCCAATTCAGAGATTTGGATTTTGTCACGATCTTCAGGAGAAATCAAAGCTTCCTGCTCAGTAATCTGCTTGGCAAGTTCAACACTTTTCGGGTAATGAGTGAAAATCTGAGAACCGATTCTGTCTTTTAAAGGGGTTACAATACTTCCTCTGTTGGTGTAATCTTCAGGGTTGGCAGTAAATACAAACTGAATATCCAAAGGCATTCTCAATTGAAAACCTCTGATCTGAATATCACCTTCCTGTAAAATATTGAACAAAGAAACCTGAATTCTGGCTTGCAGATCGGGCAATTCATTCAAAACAAAAATAGAACGGTTAGCTCTTGGGATCATTCCGTAATGTAACACACGTTCATCAGAATAAGGTAATTTTAAAGTTGCTGCTTTAATAGGATCGATGTCTCCAATTAAATCTGCAATATTTACATCAGGCGTCGCCAGTTTTTCAAAAAAACGGTCTGAACGGTGAACCCATGAAATTGGTGTTTCATTACCAAGCTCTGCAACCAGGTCTCTCGCATATTTTGAAATCGGCTGAAACGGACTGTCATTAATTTCAGAACCTTTTACAATCGGCATATATTCATCCAGAAGATTCACCATGCTTCTTGCAATTCTTGTTTTTGCCTGTCCGCGCAATCCTAATAGATTAATGTGATGACCTGCCAGAATCGCTTTTTTCAATTGCGGAATTACGGTATCTTCATAGCCGTAAAGTCCTTCAAAAACAGGTTCTTTAGCTTTGATTTTAGCAATCAAATTAGCCTGAATTTCCTGATTGATGGTTTTATCTGTATATCCTGAATTTTTTAATTCTTTAAATGTTGTATCGTTTTTCATTTGTTTAATGATATAATGTTTTTATAGAGCAGTATTAAAATAACGTAAAGTTCGTCAAGATTTAGTAATAACTAACTGCTTTGTTTTGGTTTGCAAAGGCATTTAACTTTTGTCTTTTTACTTTTTCCTTGGCTCTTTTTAAATCCTTTTAATCCTATTCTTTTCGTAATCTTCAAAAATCATCTGTCCTAATCCTGAAAGTCCTGTTAGAAAAGCTTTTCCTTTATTTTGAGCTGTAAAGATTTCAACAAATTTTCGGAGATAAGGATCCTGTGCAATCATAAAGGTGGTGATCGGAATTTTCAGTTTTCTTGCTTGTGCCGCTTTATGAAGGCATTCTGAAACAATTCTTTCATCGAGTCCTACACTGTTCATGTAATATTCTCCATTGGGTAATTTCAGACAGCTTGGTTTTCCGTCGGTAATCATAAAGATTTGCTTGTTGGTATTTCTTTTTCTGCGGAGAATATCCATCGCCAGTTCCAATCCTGCAACAGTATTGGTATGATACGGACCAACCTGTAAATAAGGAAGATCTTTAATTTTTATAGGCCATGCTTCATTCCCGAAAACAATGATATCAATAGAATCTTTCGGATATTTTCTTTTGATTAACTCTACTAAAGCCATGGCTACTTTTTTGGCAGGAGTAATCCGGTCTTCACCATATAAAATCATAGAGTGACTGATGTCTATCATCAAAACCGTACTCATCTGAGCCTTGTGTTTTGTTTCTTCTACAATGAGGTCGTCTTCGGTCATTCTAAGATCAGAAATTCCGTTGTTGATCTGAGCATTTTTCAGACTTTCGGTCATATTTACCGCAGATAAATCATCTCCATATTGGAAATTCCTATGTTCACCATCACGTTCATCTCCAATTCCGGTTTTGCGCGTACGGTGGTTTCCAACGCCACTTTTCTGAAGTTTTCCGAAAATCTGATCCAGGGCATATTCACGTAGTGCAGCTTCCAGTTTGGCAGTCAGTACATTTTTGCCTTCTCCGGTTCCGGAATTGCCGTCTTCAGGATCTTCAGCTTTGATATAACCACGTTTTTTCAGATCTTCTTCAAAATCTTCACGGGTATATTCATCATCGAAAATATTGTATTCTCTGTCGAGCATATCGAGCCATTCAAAAGCTTCCTCAAGATCGCCGGAAGTGTGGATGAGCAAATCTCTGAATACATCGAAAACCCTGTCGAAATTGGAAATTTCCTCCGGAACATGCTTACTGAAAGTAAAACCCTGATGAACATTATTATTTTTATTTGTCATGAGGTTGTTCTTGTATTTAAAACAGACAAGTTAGGAAAATATTGTAAGAAGAATAGTGCCTAGAAAATAGATAATGTTAATCACACTTATAAAATATTTAACATGATTTTGATGTTTAAAATAGAGGGGAAGTTTTCAAATTGGAATATATTTTTTCGTTTCTTTTTAGAACATAGTATCTTTGCACCCATATTTACAGCTATGAAAGACTTAATGGGGCGCGCTATCTGGGATTTTTATCACAACGAAGATCCGAAAGATTTGCAGACTGAAACTTCAATTTCTGAACTGGATGAGCTTCCGGTGGACTATCTTTTCAGAGACTTTGAAGAAATGAATAAAATCGAACAGAAAGCGTTGAAGTTATCCAAAGGAAAGACGTTGGATATCGGAGCAGGAGCGGGTTCACATTCTTTATACCTTCAGAATGAAAGAAACCTTGATGTTACCGCATTAGATATTTCACCAAAATCCATTGAAGTTTGTCAATCGAGGGGAATTCAAAAAGCGGTTGCAGAAAATATGCTTCACTTTGAGGGAGAAACTTTTGATACAATTCTGTTATTAATGAACGGAACAGGAATTTTTCAAAGCCTTAACGTGATTGATATTTACCTTAAAAAACTTTATTCTTTATTAAATGAAAAAGGGCAGATTCTGATCGACAGTACAGATATTCTCTATATGTTCGACCGTGATGAAGATGGAGGAGTGTATATTCCTGCGGAAGGATATTATGGTGAACTGGATTATACGGTTCATTATAAAGGAGAGTCGGAAGATCCTATCAAATGGCTGTATCTTGATTTTACCACACTAAAAAATGCAGTAGAAAATAATGGCTTTAAAATCGATAAAGTTATTCAGGACGAGGATTCTTATTTAGCCAAACTGGTTAAAAAATAGAATTTTTTTAGACAATAAATACAATATAAATTCTCTATAGATAGAACAAAAGATTTAAAATTTATTGTAGAAGAGCCCAAATTCCAACACCAATACCGGCGTAAACAAGTACCGTGATGATGTCAGCAATAGGTTGTGAAAAACGTTTTTCAGCAATTTTTTCGCTATTGATCTGGTTTTTATGGAATTTCAAAACTGTTTTAGGACTGCGAACAGGATGCGCAATTAGACTGTCTCTTTCCCAACGGTCAACGATGATCTTATAAGATTTACCATCAACATCAATTTTAAAATTTTTATTGGGTGCAAGTTTCTCCTGAACATTAATGGGAACAGGTGCTTGTTGTAAATTCTGACCTTTGGAATCAGTTGTTGCGATTTTGGCTTGATTAGGGATATTGTTAGCAGAAGCTGCTTTATTTTTAGCATCTTGGTTATTGTCGATTGCTGCATTCTTCGGTTTTTTAACCTGATATGTGTAGCAGCTGGTAAGAGAGAATGATATGATGATGAGATAAAGATACTTTTGCATTAGCCAAATTTAAGAATTAAATGGAATATTCAGTGTTTTTCTTTTGGAAGATCCTGTTTTTATCAAAATTATTCCTGCTTAAAGATAAACAATTAACAAGAAATATATTTAATACATATTGATTCTTAAAAATAAGAAACACTTCATTTTCTTTGATATTAAAAACGAAAACACCTGAAAAATATTTTTCAGGTGCTTATATTTTAATGCTAAAGATAAGAATTATCCGATCTCAATACCATTTTCAACATTGCTGTCATCCGGAGTCACGAAAGATAATTTTCCGTCCGGTTTTGTTGTCAATAACAACATTCCTTGAGATTCAATTCCTCTGATTTTTCTTGGAGCAAGGTTTAATAAGATCATCACCTGTTTTCCAATAACCTCTTCTGGAGTGAAGCTTTCTGCAATTCCTGAAACAACGGTTCTTACATCAACACCTGTATCAACAGTCAATTTCAGTAATTTATCAGCTTTTTCTACTTTTTCAGCTTCTGTAATGGTTGCTGTTCTCAAGTCGATTTTTGTAAAATCATCAAAAGTGATTTCGTCTTTCATAGGATTTGCGTTAGGATTTGTTTTTTTATTGTTTTGTTTGGTATCTTCCAATTTTTGGATTTGAGCTTCGATGACATCGTCTTCAATTTTTGAGAAAAGAAGAGATGACTCATTGATTTTGTGTCCTGTTTCAACTAAAACAGATTTTGTTTCAACGTCATTCCAATCCGATTTTTGAACATTGAACATATTCAATAATTTTTCAGAGCTGAAAGGCATAAATGGTTCACATAACTGCGCTAAAGCTACAGCAATCTGAGCTCCAACAAATAATGAATGTGCAGCTTTTTCAGGATTATCTTTAATCGTTTTCCAAGGCTCTTCTGTTTGAAGATACTGATTACCGAAACGTGCTAAATTCATTAAAGCGGTTAAAGAGTTTCTGAACTCATAATTCTCTAAGAATCCTGAAATTTCTTTTGCTGCTTTATTGATTTCCTGTAATTCGGGAGCATTTACATCACCTTGAGGAATAATTCCATCATAATATTTATGAATTAAAACGGCCACTCTGTTGATAAAATTTCCGAAAATTCCTACCAATTCAGAATTATTCTTGGTTTGGAAATCCTTCCATGTAAAGTTATTATCTTTTGTTTCAGGAGCCGATGAAAGAAGAGCATATCTCAAAACATCCTGTTGTCCCGGGAAATCTTCAACATATTCGTGTGCCCAAACTGCCCAGTTTCTTGAAGTTGAGATTTTATCATTCTCAAGATTCAGGAATTCAAATGCAGGAACGTTTTTCGGCATGATGTAATCTTCGTGAGCTTTCATCATACTTGGGAAAATAATACAGTGGAATACAATATTGTCTTTTCCGATAAAGTGAACCAGATCAGAATTTTCGCTCTGCCAGTAATCTTTCCAGTCTTTTCCGTTTTTCTCCGCCCATTCTTTGGTGAAAGAAATATAACCTATCGGTGCATCGAACCATACGTAAAGTACTTTTCCTTCAGCACCCGGAAGCGGAACAGGAACCCCCCAGTTTAGGTCTCTGGTCATTGCACGAGGTTTTAAACCATCATTCAACCAAGATTTAACCTGCCCGTAAACGTTAGGTTTCCAGTCGTCTTTATGACCTTCAATGATCCATTCGTTCAGGAAGTCTTCATATTCATTTAAAGGTAAATACCAGTTTTTTGTTTCTTTTAAAATAGGAACATTTCCGCTTAGCATTGATTTCGGATTGATCAATTCTGATGGAGAAAGGGTAGAACCACATTTTTCACACTGATCTCCGTACGCATTTTCATTTCCACAATTAGGGCAAGTTCCGACAATATATCTGTCAGCAAGGAATTCTCCTGCTTGCTCATCAAAATACTGCTCAGACATTTCTTCTGTGAACTTTCCTTTTTCGTAAAGAACCTTAAAGAAATCCTGACTTGTTTCGTAATGATTTTTAGAAGTTGTTCTCGAATATTCATCAAACGAAATTCCTAAATCTGAAAACGATTTTTTGATAATTTCGTGATATTTATCAACGATATCCTGAGGAGTCACCCCTTCTTTTTTAGCTCTTATTGTAATAGGAATACCATGTTCATCCGATCCACAGATAAACGCTACATCTTTTCCTAATCTTCTTTGAAATCTTGCGTAAACATCCGCAGGAATATAGACACCTGCCAAATGCCCTATATGAACCGGTCCGTTTGCATAAGGCAAAGCTGCCGTAATCATCTTTCTGTTTGACATTTAATAGTAAAGTTTAGATGCAAAGATACTGATTATCTCTGAAAACTAATATCTGTACTGTTTTTATATGATAAGATACATTAATTATATATGAAATTGGTTTATTTTGTTAAACAATTGTTTAACTTTTGATATTGGTGATAGATATATTATGTTTTGCATATTATCATTTAATGAATTGTAATTTAGTATTTTAACTTTTTAATGGTGTTTAATATAAATAATTATATTTTAATTTTTTGTTAATTTTATGATAATTATAAAATTTTTATAAATTGCAAGACTGGATTTATGCCAGTTTACTACAAAACGAAACTATATAAAAATAAGATTGTGAAAAACTTTACAACAGTATTAAAAATTGCGCCTGCATTTTTATTGGCTAGTTCAATGATTCACGCGCAGACAAAGGACTCTATTACCAAAGAGAAAAAAATAGAGGAGGTTGTTTTGATTGGTTATGGTAAGCAGAAGAAGACGGATCTTACGGGGTCTATTACAGCTTTATCATCAGCTGATTTTAATAAAGGTGCGGTAACTACAGCCGAAGGACTCATCAATGGTAGATCTTCAGGTTTGGTAATTACCCAGTCCGGAACCCCAGGAAATGAAGCAACAATAAGAATTCGAGGTGGCTCATCTCTTAATGCAAGTAATGATCCTTTACTTGTTGTAGATGGACTTCCTTTGGATGGTGTTTCATTATCAACAATTAATCCTAATGATATTGAATCATTTTCAATATTAAAAGATGCAGCTTCAACGGCAATTTACGGATCGAGAGGATCTAATGGTGTAATCTTAGTAACTACAAAAAAAGGTAGTAAAAAACTAAGAGTCTCATTGAATTCATTTATGACCGTTAATACACTGGCAAAGAAAATTGATGTATATTCAGGAGATCAATTTAGAGAAATTATTACTCAGTACGCTCCGGATAAAGCCTTTATGCTTGGAAATTCTAATACGGATTGGCAAAAAGAGATTTTCAGAACCTCAGTAACGTCGGATATCAATGCCTCTGTTTCAGGAAGCCTTTTTGGGAAAGTTCCTACACGTTTTTCAATTGATAATCTTGATAATTCTGGATTATTGATGACATCTCGTTATAGAAGAAATACTGCTAACATAGCTATTAGCCCTAGCTTTTTTGACGATTATTTAAAATTTAATATTACAGGTACTTATTCTTATACTTTTCAAAATAAGGCAAGTGAAGATGCTATAAAAAATGCATTATCTTATGATCCTACGCAAAGTGTTTATGACTCTTCGTCTCCATATGGAGGTTACACAGAATGGACTACACCTGCTACAGGAAGACCGGTTGGTGTTTCGAATCCTGTAAGTATGTTGATGAATAGACATGATGTACAAAATTTCAAAAGATTTTTTGGAAACATCAATATGGATTATAAATTACATTTTTTTCCTGACGTTAGGTTAATCGTTAATGCAGGTATTGACAGCAAGGAATTGGATGGTCATGTTGTCGTTAATAAAAATTCGCGTAGTGGTTATTTTGGGGTGAATAATGTTTTTGATTATTATGGTGAAGATTCTTATTCTGATGAAAGTATTTTAAATAAAAATGCTAATCTACAATTGAATTATACGAAAACTTTTGGAAAATTTAATGTAGAGGCTTTAGCTGGTTATGAATATCAAAATTATCATAAAGTAAGCTCAACATCAGGAAATACATTACTTTACACTTTAGATCCAGCCAATAATTTCTATAATCCAGATTCTAAGCCAGATGTGAATCTACAGGCATTTTTTGGTAGATTAAATTTTGGTTTTGACAACAAATATCTCCTTACCGTTAATTACAGGAGGGATGGCTCTTCCCGTTTTAGCAAAAATAATCGCTGGGGAGATTTTGGTGGAGTTGCAGCAGCTTGGAGAATTTCTCAGGAAAATTTCTTAAAAGAAAGCACTACTTTGTCAGATCTGAAACTTAGAGTAAGTGTTGGTAAGACTGGTCAACAAGATATTGGAATTTATAGATACGATTATTTTAAAACGTATAATGTTTCTTCAACTTTATATTATCAATTCGGAAACCAATTTTATGAAATTGCAAAAGCAAATGGTTATAATGAAAATCTTAAATGGGAAGAAAGTGTAAAATATAATTTAGGACTTGATTTTGGGTTCTTGAATAATAGAATTAAAGGAACATTAGATTTTTATCTTGCCGATACAAAAGATTTATTATCGATTGTTCCAGAAGGTCCTTTAGAAAATTTAAGGATTATTGGTCCTAAAAATATTGGTTCACTTCAATCTAAAGGAATTGATCTAGGATTGGATGTAAAAGCTGTAAAGAAGGAGAATTTTAATTTAAGTTTTAATTATAACCTTTCTTATAATAATGTGGAAATTAAACAACTTGAAGTAAACGGAATTGATAAAGGAGGAGTTGGCTTAGGTGGTTTTGTTCAGACATTTAGAGAGGGATATTCTCCGTACGCTTTCTGGGTTTATCAACAAGTATATGATTCAAACGGGAAACCTATTGAGAACGCATATGTTGATAGAAATGGAGATGGTGAAATTACATCAGCAGATAAGTACAATTACAAAAAACCTCAGGCAGATGTCACTATGGGATTGATAACTAATATTACGATAGGAAAAAATTGGGATTTTTCTATGGGTTGGAGAGCGAGTTTGGGTAATTACGTTTATGATCAGATTTCAGCAGATAGATCTCATGTAAACCATATCAATAATACTGTAGATAATACGATTAACAATGCACCAGTAGATTTTAGTTTTACCAATTTTAGTACAGCAAACAAAATGTCAGACTATTACGTGAAAAACGGTAGTTTTTTAAAACTTGACAATCTTACTTTAGGATACACACTTAATAATTTCATTGGTAAAAATGCCTCTCTTAGAATATATGGTGCAGCACAAAATGTTTTAATCATTACTAAGTATAAAAATATAGATCCAGAAGTATTTAATAACGGTCTGGATAACTCAATTTATCCAAGAGCAAGAATGTTTACATTGGGGATTAATGCTAACTTTTAACACTAGAACAAATGAAATTAAATAAAATCAAAATATTTAGATTAAGAAATTTAGCCGTTGCGGGTATATTTCTTTTTATGACAACTTCATGTCTTAATGATTTGAATGTAGAAGTTAATGATGATGAATTATACACATCTGAACAATTCTATGCAAATCCTGATTCTTACAAGCAATTTCTTGCAAAAATTTATGCAGGATTAGCAGTAACAGGTCAGAAATCGGCTAATGGTGAATCTGATTTAGGATCGGAAGATGATGGTGGTCCAAATGAAGGATTTTCGCAATATTTAAGAGGATATTGGCAGCTTCAGGAACTTACTACTGATGAAGCTATTATTGCATGGGGTGAAAGTGATAACCCGACAATTCGTGATTTGAATTTCAATACATGGAATGCCGATAATGTTTTTAATGAAGCTTTTTTTGCTAGGGTATTTTTCCAGATAGGTTTGGTAAATGAATATTTGAGAGAAACAACCGATGAAAAATTAAATTCAAGAGGAGTTTCAGAAGAATTAAAAAAACAAATTAAAACTTTCAGAGCTGAAGCAAGGTTTTTGAGAGCTTTATCATATTATCATGCGATTGATATTTATGGTAAAATGCCCTTTGCTACGGAAGAAGATAATATAGGAACTGGAGTAAAACCGATTATGCAGTCAAGAGACTTCATGTTCAATTATGTTATCAATGAACTGAACTCAATAGAAAGTGAACTTCCCGCACCAAGAATGAACGAATACGGAAGAGCGGATAAAGCTGCAGTTTGGATGTTAAAAGCTAAACTTTATTTAAATGCAAAAGTTTATACAGGAACAGATAAAAGCACAGAAGCTTTAGCTGAAGTTGAGAAAGTAATAGGATCATCCTACAAAATTGCTCAAATTCCTTATGCAAATTTGTTTAAAGCAGATAATCATGTCAATGGTGCTCAAGATGAAATTATTTTCCCAATTGCTTTTGATGGTATAAGAACAAGAACCTATGGTGGCACCACATATCTTGTTCACGCAAGTTGTACCAATGAAGTAGGGGTAGGATTAGGTATTGATTTTGGTTGGCAAGGATTTAGAGTAAGACAGGAATTTATGCAATCTGTAGGAAATACAGATCCAAGAGTTATGAAAGTTGCTGGAAATACAGATCCAGCTTCTATCACAGATTATATGAAATTTGATCAAGGAACTAAATTGATTAAGTTTTCTAATAAAACTTCAACAGGAGCAAACGGAAGTGATGCAAATTTTGTTGATTCAGATTTTCCGTTATTTAGAATGGCAGATGCTTATCTTATGTATGCAGAGTTAGCGGTTGTTAATGGAAAAGGAAATTTAGCAACGGCACTTACCTATATCAATGCACTTAGAACAAGAGCTGGTGTTACAAGCGTTTCGCAATCAGCATTAACTCCTGATTTTATTTTAAATGAAAGGGGGAGAGAGCTATATTGGGAAGGTTATAGACGTCAGGATCTTATTCGTTTTGGTAAATATCTTTCGGGATATAACTGGCAATGGAAAGGAGGTAGTATGAATGGATCTGATCTTTCAAGTTTTAAACTTCTATTTCCTATTCCTAACAAGTATCTTAATTTAAATGGAAATTTATCTCAAAATCCGGGATATTAATCAACAATTAAAATATCATGAAAAAAACTTTAAAAATATTTATAATCTTGTTTGTTGGGTTTTTGATTACTTCTTGTGAAAAAGATGAAGATCAAGCTGTTCTGGGTGAGGGAACTAATCCAACTCTGTTAGCAGATGCAAATACTTTAATCCTTAAAAAGGAGGATGAAGCTAATAAAGCAGTAAAATTTGATTGGGTAAATCCACAATTCAATATTCAAGTTGCAGCTAGTAATACATTAGAAATTGCAAAAGCAGGAACTAATTTTGGAACATCAAAAAATGTCGATGTGATCGCTAAAAATCTATCAGTAACATATACTGTAGGTGATTTTAACAAAACATTATTAGATGGTGGATTTTTACCAAATATAAGTAATCAAATAGAAATCAGATTACGTTCGAAAGTTGGAAATTTGGTATTATATTCTAATACTGTATCTATGACAGTTACTCCTTATCTTACCGAGTTACCATCATTTTATATTGTTGGTGATGCCTCTGCGATTGGATGGAATGCTACAAGTGCACAAATGTTGTATAAAAAAGATAATTCCTCTACAATTTATACGTATTTAGAAAATGGAAAGTCATTTAGATTCTTAGGTCAGCAAGATTGGAATCCATTGAATTATAGCTTAGATGTAACAGGAATGAATGATGCCTATAAGTATTTTAAAACATGGTCTTCAAATTTAGTTGCGGCACCTTCTGAGAATATTCAGTTTACAGGTACTACAGGGATGTATAAAATTGCAATTAATGCCGATCCTGCACAAAAAACGATTACAGTTACTCCTTCTGTAATTAATAATTGGAATCCTACCAATCTTTATCTAGTGGGTACAGTTAATGGTTGGAATGCGAGTACAGCCATTCCCATGACAAATCTAGGAGGTGGTAAATTTGAACATATAATCTCTCTTCCTACAGGAACACAAATAAAATTCTTAGGTCAACAATCTTGGGGAGAGTTAGATTGGGGAAATATTGAGGGTGATGGTAATACAGGATATATCGCGCCTAAAGGGAGTAATGGAAATATTAATTTTGATGGAACAGGAGGTAATTATAAAATTTCTGTTGATGTGAAGATAGGGACTTACAAAATCCAACCACTTTAATATTAAGTTAATCTGAATTTATATAGCAAAGTGCCATATTATAAAAGCACTTTGCTATTTTTAAAGTTATAAATAGTCATTATGAAGAAAATTACAGTTGGAGCGTTATTGCTCTCAATGATGTTTGTGGGTGTTAATGCACAATCTTTAAAATCGCCGGACGGAAAATTTGAAATGGATTTCCAGTTGAAGCAGGGAGTTCCTTACTATAACCTTAAATACAATGGGAAAACTGTTGTTGAAGATTCTAAGTTAGGGTTGAGGTTATTTAAAGACGCTTCAATAAAATTTGCATCAGAAATTGCAAAACCGGAAGATGCTAAATTCGATTTGAACAATGGTTTTACAAAAGTTGATGAGAAACGTGATTCAAAAAACGAAACTTGGCAACCGGTTTTAGGAGAAAAGAAAAACTATATCAATCAATATAATGAATTGGCGGTTACCTTGAATCAGGCTTCTACGGACAGAAGTATTGTGGTAAAATTTAGATTGTTCAATGATGGATTAGGATTCAGATATGAATTTCCTCAACAGAAAAATCTGAACTATTTCACAATTCGTGAAGAAGATTCTGAATTCGATTTTCCTACAGATATGAAATCTTGGTGGATTGTTGCAGACTATGATTCTCAGGAATACAAATATCAGGAAACAAAAGTTTCTGAAATTCCTGCAAGATGGCCGGAAGCAGCAGATGCAAACGCTTCTCAGACTTTAATTAAAAATGCAGTTCAGTCTCCAGTAATGTTGAAAAAAGAAGGGAAAGAGCCTTTATATATCAACGTTGCAGAAGCTGCTGTTCTAAATTATCCGGCTTCTCATTTAGAAGTAGATGCTCAGAATTTCAAATTCAAAACTCACCTTACTGCAGACAGACAGGGAGCGAAAGGATATATTCAAACGCCTTCTGTTACCCCTTGGAGAACAATTATTGTAGCGCCAAAAGCAGAAGAAGTGATGGCATCTAAAATGATTTTCAATCTTAATGAGCCAACAAAATATAAAGATACCTCTTACATTCACCCGACAAAATATATGGGAGTTTGGTGGGAAATGATCATCGGAAAATCTCAATGGGCATATTCTACTGCTGAAAATGTACATATCGATAAAACAGATTTTTCAAAACTGACGCCAAATGGAAAGCACGCTGCCAATACAACCAAAGTAAAAGAGTATATTGATTTTGCAGCAGAAAATGGTTTCCAAGGTCTATTGATTGAAGGTTGGAATATCGGTTGGGAAGACTGGTTCGGGCATTCAAAAGAATTTGTTTTCGACTTTATTACCCCTTATCCAGATTTTAATATACAAGAGTTAAACGATTATGCACACTCGAAAGGTATTAAATTAATCATGCACCATGAAACTTCAGGTTCAGCGACAAACTACGAGAGATGGTCAGATAAAGCGTTCCAGTTGATGAACAAATATGGGTATGATGCAGTAAAAACAGGATATGTTGGAGACATCATTCCAAGAGGTGAACATCATTATTCTCAATGGACGATCAATCACTACTACAGAATTGCAGAAAAAGCAAATGAATATAAAATCATGGTAAATTCTCACGAATCTGTACGCCCTACAGGAGAAAGCCGTACTTATCCAAACTACATTTCTGCAGAAGCTGCTCGTGGAACGGAGTATGAAGCATTTGGAGGAAATAATCCGGATCACCAGACGATTCTTCCGTTTACAAGATGGATGGGAGGTTCCATGGATTATACACCGGGAATTTTCCAGACAAAATTAGATTACTATTTCCCTGGAGATACACGTTTCGTGAAAACTACACTGGTAAAGCAGTTAGCACTTTACGTGACAATGTATATGCCACTTCAGATGGCGGCAGATTTACCTGAAAACTACAAAAAGCACATGGATGCTTTCCAGTTTATCAAAGATGTGGCAGCTGATTGGGATGATACGAAAATCTTATCGGCAGAACCCGGAGATTACGTAGTAACAGCAAGAAAAGCGAAAGGTACAGAAAACTGGTTCGTTGGAGGTATTACAGATGAAAACAAACGTGATTACACAGTAGATTTCTCTTTCCTGAACAAAGGTCAGAAGTATGAAGCAACCATCTACGAAGATGGAAAAGATGCAGATTACATCAACAATCCTCAAAGCTATAACATCTACAAAAAGGAGATTACAAGCAAGTCGAAAATCAATTTTAAAATGGTAAGAAGTGGAGGTTTTGCAGTCTCCATTAAGCCTGTAAAATAAAAATATTTCTTAACTTTAGAATCCTTAAAGGTTTTGCCTTTAAGGATTTTTTCCTTTTATAAATGATATGTAATGAAGTTGATGCCTAAAATTTTTAACAAGCAGAATATATTTCTTCTTTTATTGATTGTAATGGTTATGATGGCCAAATTTCTTCCGTTTCAGGAATCTTACAACACCTATTTTAATCTCTCTGCTTTTATCGATTGGGGAATTGCCGGGATTTTTCTGTTGTATGGTTTAAAGCTGAACCTGAAAGAAGTGGTAAAAGACGTTTCCAATTGGAAATTACATTTGCTTATTCAGTCAGGAACATTTATTCTGTTTCCTCTATTGGTCTTGGTATTTTATCCTTTTATAAAAGATACACAATATTATAATATTTGGCTTTCCGTATTTTTTCTGGGGAGTTTACCATCAACCGTTTCTTCATCTGTGGTAATGGTTTCGATTGCAAAAGGGAATGTGACTTCAGCGATTTTTAATGCTTCAATTTCAGGTTTAATAGGAATTATTATGACACCGCTTCTCATGAGTTTTTTTCTGGTTTCCAATTCGTCATCGGGAAATCAGACTGAAATTATCGAACAGCTTTTAATTAAAGTGTTACTGCCTATTATTTTAGGTGTTTTGTTAAATCCCTTATTCAAAAAATGGTTGACAAAGTACTCAAATATTATCGCAGAGTTTGACCGATTGATTATTTTATTAATCGTTTATGAAAGTTTTTCAAGCGCATTTATCGAAAATATCTTTGTTTCGGTTCCTTCAATAGTATTTGTAGTATTGGCTTTCAGCGTTGTGTTTTTGTTCTTTACAGTCTATCATATCCTTAAATTTCTCGCTGAAAGATTAAATTTTAATACGAAAGATGTGATTACAACAACATTTTGCGGCTCTAAAAAATCTTTGGTTCACGGCAGCTTATTTCTGTTGGTACTGGGAATTCCAGATGAGCAAAAAGTATTGTTTCTTTTACCGGTAATGATTTACCATAGTTTCCAGTTGTTTTATGTGAGCTGGTTAGCAAATAAAATTGCAAAACGTATGGAAATTATTGAACCTTAATTATAGTTTAAAAATGATAAAATTACTCTCCAAAATAGTTATGTTGTCTGTTTTTGCCTCTTTTTCAATAGTGAAATCACAATCAGTAAAAGAAGTTTTAAAACAAAATGGCACTTTCAGAAAAGATATGACTTTCGCTATTAAAAGCGACTCAAAAGAAACCTATCTACCTGTTACGATTATCAAAGGAAAAGAAAAAGGACCTGTTTTCAGTATTGTAGCAGGAATTCACGGGTACGAATATCCACCGATTATTGCAGTTCAGGAATTGTTAAAAGAAATCAAGCCTGAAAATATAAAAGGAAGTTTAGTGATCATTCCGATTGCAAATGTTGAGTCTTTTCAAAAAAGAACCCCTTTTATCAATCCTTTGGATGGTAAAAATTTAAATAATATCTTTCCAGGATTACAAAACGGAAGTCCGACAGAACAAATCGCATATTTAATCACAAAAGAAATCATTTCTAATTCTGATATATTTCTCGATATTCATGGAGGAGATGCGAATGAAGATCTGCTTCCGTTCGTTTGCTTTTATAACAGAGAAGATAATTTAGAAAAAACAAAATTAGCATTAAAGCTGTCCGAAGCTTCCGGAATGAAAAATATAGTTTCATATCCTTATCATTTAAAACCCTCAGATGTTTCTAAATATGCGTTCAAAGAAGCAACTCAAAAAGGAATTACTGCATTGAGTATTGAAGCAGGAAAACTGGGAACAGTACAAAATGAAAGTGTACATTTAATTAAAAGTTCCGTTTACAGAATGTTGAAATTTTCAGGAAATTACACAGGGAAAATTCCTAAAACCAATGTTGCTGAAATACAGACTTTCTTCAATGATCAAAATTATGTCCGTGTTCCGGAAAACGGAATTTTTTACAGTACTTTAAAAAGTGGAGATAGTGTGAAAACCAATCAGATTTTAGGCTATATTACAGATGAATTTGGAAATAAAAAACAAGATATTGTCTCAGAAGTAAATGGAACGATATTATATAAAATAGGAACCCCACCGGTAAATAAAGGAGAAACATTATTCTGTATAGGATACACGAAATAAAAAATAATATGAAAAAAATATATACAATCATAGCACTTTCAGCAGCTGCATTTGTCTTTTCTCAAAAACCTTTAGACAAAGTAGAACCTGCGTTTTGGTGGAAGGGAATGAAAACCCCGGAACTGCAGATCTTAGTCTACGGAAAAGATATTGCTAAAAATGAAATTGAGCTTTCGGACGGAGTTCAGATTAAAGATATTCAAAAAGTTGAAAATCCGAACTATGTTTTTGTAACGGTAAATACCCACGAAATTAATGTCCCGAAATTTAAGATTACCATTAAGAACGGGAAAAAAAATATAGGCTCTTACACCTATGAATTAAAACAGAGGATCCCCAATTCTGCGAACAGAGAATCCTTTACCTCAAAAGATGTCATGTATCTGATCATGCCGGATCGTTTTGCGAATGGAGATGAAAAAAATGATTCAAGTCCGAATCTGACAGAGAAAGCAAACAGAAGCCTTCCTAATGGTCGTCATGGGGGAGATTTAAGAGGAGTGATCAACAATCTTGACTATATTCAAAACTTAGGAGCAACATCTGTTTGGCTAACTCCTGTAAATGAAGACAACGAAAAGGTATATTCCTATCACGGATATGCTCAGACAGATTTATACAAAATCGATGGGCGTTACGGAACCAATGAAGAGTACAAAGAACTTTCCCAAAAATTAAACCAGAGAAATATGAAGCTGGTGATGGATTATGTAACCAATCACTGGGGAATTTCCCATTGGATGATCAAAGATTTGCCGACAAAAGATTGGATTCATTGGTTTAAAGATGGAGAAAACGGGTTTAAACGTTCCAATTACAAAACAACGACCCAATTTGACACCAATGCCTCTGAAATAGATAAAAAGCTCGCTTTAGACGGCTGGTTTGATACCACAATGCCTGATATTAATCAGAAAAATCCGTTGGTGCTGAAATATCTCACACAAAATGCAATTTGGTGGATAGAATATGCCGAATTGGGAGGTTTCCGCGTAGATACATATCCTTACAACGATAAAGAAGCGATGGCGAAATGGGCAAAAGCGATCACCGATGAATATCCGAAGTTTAATATAGTAGGAGAGACGTGGTTGTATACAGCAGGTCAGATTTCTGCGTGGCAGAAAGATTCCAAAACAGGAGAAGCAGCCAATTACAATTCTTATTTACCTTCCGTAATGGATTTTATGCTGTATGGAGACTTACCCAAAGCATTAAAAGAAAAAGAAGGTTGGGATTCAGGATTGGTAAAGGTCTATAATGTTTTCACAAGCGATTTCCTGTATCCGGATATCAATAATGTAATGGTTTTCTTGGAAAATCATGATACAGAAAGATGGAATGAAATCTTTAATGCAGATCCGAAAGCGTATAAACTTGGTTTAACCTTAATTTCAACCGTTCGTGGAATTCCACAAATCTACTATGGCTCCGAAATAGGAATGCGCGGTGATAAAAACAAAGGTGGCGATGCAGATATCAGAAGAGATTTTCCTGGTGGATGGAAATCTGATTCGCAAAATGCTTTTAATCTGGCTTCTCAAACCTCTGAACAAAAGGAATTTTATCAGTTTACTCAAAAATTACTGAACTGGAGAAAAGGAAGCGAAGTCATTCATACAGGAAAAACTAAAAATTTCGTTCCTCAGAATAATGTTTTTGTGTATTTTCGATATAATGAAAAAGAAAGTGTGATGGTTGTTCTAAATAATGATGAAAAAGAACAAAAATTAAATCTGAAACATTTTGAAGAATCATTGAAAGGATTTTCAAAAGGAAAAGATATACTTTCTGATAAAGAATTTTCATTACAGAAAAACCTAATCATACCGGCAAAAACATCAATGGTTATTGAATTAAAATAAATGTAAACAAGATCTAAACTTTTTTACTTTGCTGAGTGAAACGCCTTTGCGAACTTTTAGAGTTTAGTATTCAAGAAAAACTTAGCGCTCTTTGCGTTAAAAACAAATAAATTAAAAATGAAAAAAACTAAAATATTCTTTGTCTTAATCCTGTTTGTACTGAACTTCACCACCATTTCGGCTCAAGCGAAATTTGAAAAAGAAAAAACGGATATTGGCACAATGCTCGATGGTTTTAATGTTGCAGCAGCAAAAGCAGATTTCAATACGTACTTTAATTATTTTGCTGATGAATCCACATTTATCGGAACAGATGCCACCGAAGTTTGGGATAAAAAAGCCTTTATGGTTTGGGCAAAACCTTACTTTGATAAAAAAAGAACCTGGAATTTCACCTCATTAAAAAGAAATATCTATTTCAGTAAAGACGGAAAACTGGCTTGGTTCGATGAATTATTAGATACCCAAATGAAAATTTGCCGTGGTTCAGGAGTCGTTGAAAAGATCAATGGACAATGGAAAGTAAAACAATATGTACTTTCCGTAACGGTACCTAATGAAGTGGTAGATAAAGTGGTGGTAGAAAAAACACCGATAGAAGATGTATTAATTCAAAAACTGAAGCAATAATGGCGGAAATGGTTGGCAAAAATGGTGGGGGTAAATTTGGTAGAGTTGTAAAACCAAATTTATCCATGCTTCAAATCATCAATATGAGCATGGGATTTTTAGGAATCCAGATGGCATTTGGCTTGCAAAACGGAAATGCAAGTAGAATTCTGGCTAATTTCGGAGCGGATGTTCATGAATTGTCATGGTTTTGGTTGGTAGCACCGATTACAGGATTGATTGTTCAGCCGATTATTGGCCATATGGGCGACAACACTTGGAGCCCGTTGGGAAGAAGAAAACCATACTTTTTAATTGGAGCAGTTTTATGTGCAATTGGTTTGGTTATGCTTCCGAATGCGGCTTCCGCAACACAAATGATGGCAGCAAATGTTTTATTATTAGCAGTTATTTTCCTTGCGATGATGGATGCTTCAATCAATGTGGCAATGGAGCCTTTCCGTGCATTGGTAGGAGATATGTTGCCAAAACATCAAGGAACAATTGGTTTTTCAGTACAGACTATTTTAATCGGAATTGGAGCGGTGATTGGTTCATATTTACCGGACTGGTTAACCAGATTAGGGGTTTCAAACGTAGCTAAAGCAGGCTTTGTAGGAGATAATGTCATTTATTCTTTCTATGTAGGGGCAGGTTTTCTTTTGCTAACCATACTTTACACCATTTTTACTACAAAAGAATATTCCCCACAAGAATTTGCAGCATTTGAAGGAGGAAAAGAGATTGAGGAGCAACCATCAAAGCTTACAGATATTTTCAAAGACTTCTCAAATATTCCTTCCCAGATGAAAAGATTGGGAGCCGTTCAGTTTTTCTCATGGTTTGCATTATTTACGATGTGGGTATTTACGACAAGTGCTTTGGCAACACATCATTTTGGGCTTTCCCCGGATGATACGCATTCAAAAGCTTTTAATGATGCAGGCGATTTGACGGGAAAATTATTCGGAATGTACAATCTTTGGGCAATTCCGTTCGCATTTCTATTGACTCCTATAGCTAAATGGATCGGAAAAAAACAAACCCATGCATTAGCGTTAGCGTTTGGAGGAATTGGATTGATTCTCATGTATTTCATTAAAGATGTAAATTATCTTTGGATTTCAATGGTAGGTTTAGGATTTGCATGGGCAAGTATTTTGGCTATGCCTTATGCAATGTTGATTGAAGTGATTCCACAAAAGAAAATGGGGGTTTATATGGGTATTTTCAACTTTTTTATTGTGATTCCTCAAATCATCAACGGGATTTTTGGAGGACCAATTGTAAGTGGAATTTTTGGAAAACAGGCAATCGATTATGTGGTTGTCGGAGGTGTTTGTATGCTATTGGGAGCAGTACTCACTCTGTTTTTCATTAAGTCAGAAGATGAAACTCCAACAGAAGTTGAAAAAGAAATTCAACAAGTACATTTTTAAAATAAAGTTGTAATAAAATATAGAATTTACTATTTGCTTTAATTTTAAAAGTAAATAAAGAAAGGTGATTGAAGAGATTTTCGATCACCTTTCTTATTGATCTTTATTTTAATATTTCCTTAATTTTTGAGTTATTTTTTTTAATAAAAACAATATCTTTGCGTGTACTTTTTACTAAAAACAAGAAACTAACGAAAAACATGAAAAAAAACTTACTTTTTGTAGCTATACTTGCCAGTATAGTTACTATGAAAGCTCAAACTGGTAATGTCGGAATCAACACACAACAACCCACCGAAACTTTAGATGTCAATGGAACCTTACGTGTTCGTGCATTAACTGACGGAAGTAGCTCTACTACTTATGATCAGGTTTTGGTGATGAAAACAGACGGAACAATAGGTAAGGCTTCAAGATCTTCTCTTGGAAGTTCTGCATCCAGCGCTTTAGTGAAAACAACGATTGAAATTGCAGGTATAAATTGTAGTACAGGAGGATTGAAGGTTGAAAGCGGGCTGGATATTAATGCCAATGGAATTCTGGATCTATCAGAAGTTACAAGCACAAATTACGTTTGTAACGGGATATTAGGTGTACAGGGAATACAAGGGGCTCAAGGTCCGGCCGGAGCAATAGGTCTTAATTACAGAGGTGCATATAGTGCGGTTAATAGTACATATACTAATAGAGATGGGGTAACGTATAATGGATCCTACTATATGTATATTAATTCAACTTCGGGATTAATTGGACAAACACCGGGAAGTTATCCTGCTACTTGGGCACTTATTGCTTCTGCTGGAGCTACAGGAGCCACAGGTGCTGCAGGAAGTGGTTTATCTAATGGTACTGGAGCAGGACAGATTTACTTAACAGGTTCTACGGCTCCATATGCTCCTCAGTCTCCACAAACTGCTACCGGAGATGTTCTTATCAGTAGTACGGCTGTAACTACAATTGCAACTAATGCAGTCACTACAGCTAAAGTTGCGGATAATGCAATTACTTTGGCTAAAATATCTGCAACAGGAACTAAAGATAATACGACATTCCTTAGAGGAGACGGAACTTGGGATACGCCAATAGCAACAGTTGCTGACGGCTCGATAACAGATGTTAAAGTTAACTCTTCTGCCGCTATTGCCTATAGTAAACTGGCACTTACTAATAGTATACAAAATGCAGATATTCAGGCTAATGCAGTAACGACAAGTAAAGTTGCAAATAACACAATTACCACTGCTAAAATTTTTGACGGTTCTGTTACTACAGCTAAAGTTGCAGATAATGCAATTACTTTAGCTAAAATATCAGCAACAGGAACTCAAGATAATACGACATTCCTTAGGGGGGACGGAACTTGGAATACGCCAATAGCTACGGTTGCTGACGGCTCCATAACTGATGTTAAAGTTAACGCTTCTGCTGCTATTGCCTATAGCAAATTGGCACTGAGTAATAGTATACAAAATGCGGATATTCAAGCTAATGCAATTACGACAAGTAAAGTTGCCAATAATACGATTACCACAGCTAAGATTTTTGATACTTCTGTTACTACAGCTAAAATTGCGGATAATGCGGTTACTTTAGCTAAAATATCAGCAACAGGAACTAAAGATAATACAACATATCTTAGAGGAGACGGAACTTGGGCGACCCCATCAGGAGGAGGGAGTGCTGCAGATAAAGTTCAACTTTTAAGTTCGAATACCGGAACTATTACAGACTTAGAGGTCAGAACAATTGTTATGAATCTTGGTGGAGCAGCTGTCTCGGTTGGTAATTTAACTATACCTTCGTCATCCAGTTATGCTGCCGGAACAATTTTATATTTCAGCATCTATAATTTTACAGGATCATCTACAACATGGACAATTACTTCACCCAATTCAATATTATATTCTGGAAATACTGCATTAAGTAATGGAGTGTCAATGTCAAGTGGGGTCGGATTAGGTGCAAGTATATCTGGTTTTAGATTAATGGCAGATGGAAATGGCAACTGGATCAGATTGTTGTAAATTTTCCAAGACTAGATTTTTATAAAAAAATATATTAAAAAAGCGAGTTCAATTTGAATTCGCTTTTTTAATTAAATTTAGGATATAGAATAATAAAGCAGATAAGACTAAAATCCTTTCTTACCCTACATCAACATTTTCTCAGTTCGCACACCGTACATTTGTAGCATAAATAATCACAATATGAAAACAGTATATCATAAAGCAGACACAAGAGGTCATGCAAATCACGGATGGCTAAATTCTTATCATACATTTAGCTTTGCAGGATACCAAAATCCTGAAAGAACAAATTTTGGAGTGTTGAGAGTATTGAACGACGACACTGTTACTCAGGGAATGGGATTCGGAACACACCCTCACAGAGATATGGAAATCATTTCAATTCCTTTGGAAGGAGATTTGGAACATAAAGATTCGATGGGAACCACTGCCGTTATCCAGAAAGGAGAAATTCAGGTGATGAGTGCGGGAACAGGAGTGATGCACAGCGAATACAATAAAAATAAAGATCAGGCTGTGAAATTTCTTCAAATCTGGGTTTTCCCAAGAGAAGTAGGAGTAGAACCTAGATATGACCAAAAAAGCATTAAGGAAGGAGAAAAAATCAACGGATTTCAACAGATTCTTTCACCCAATAAAAATGATGACGGAGTTTGGATTCATCAGGATGCTTGGTTTAATCTGGCTAATTTTACCAAAGGAAACGGTAAAAACTATATGCTCAATAAAAAAGGAAACGGAGTCTATGCTTTCGTATTAAAAGGAAGCGCAAAAGTAGGTGACAGAATTTTGAATGAAAGAGACGGTTTAGGAATTTGGGATACTCAAAGTTTCAATATCGAAGCCGTTGAAGATGCTGAAATTCTTTTAATGGAAGTTCCAATGGATTTACCAGCTTATTTAAAATAGTTGAAGACAAACAATTTCGCAAAATAAAAATTCCCCTCCATTGGAGGGGTGGCGAAAATTTAGAAAGAATTTTTGACGAGGTGGTTAAAAACATAAAATATTAGATTTTAACAAAAATCTTCCCGACATTTGCGTCAACAATTAAACAAGAACTTATTTTAAAAATAATATAGAAAACAATGAAAATTTTAGCAATAGCAGGAAGCAATTCCGAAACATCAATCAATAAATTATTAGTTTCTTACGCCACTTCGTTAATTGAAAATGCAGAAGTAGAAATCGTTGACATGAATGATTTTGAAATGCCTATTTATAAACATCAGAGAGAAGTAGAAAGCGGTGTTCCTCAACAGGCTGTAGATTTTGCAGCAAAAATAGATACAGCTGACTTACTTTTAGTTTCTTTATCTGAGCATAACGGAACATATTCAACAGCATTTAAAAATGTATTCGATTGGACTTCAAGAATTAAAAACAGAGCCGTTTGGAATGAAGTTCCGATGCTATTAATGGCTACAGCTCCTGGTGGAAGAGGAGGTCTGGGAGTTTTGGAAGCTGCAGAAAAGCGTTTTCCTTTGCACGGTGGGAATATCGTAGATACTTTTACGCTTCCTTTCTTCAATGATAATTTTGATAAATCGGCTCAGAAGATTTCTAATGAAGAGAAAGACAGCGAATTAAAAGATAAAATTAAGAAAATTTCTGCGATCGAATCTATCCTTGAAAAATAGATTTGAATATTAACTTAAAATTAATATCTTTGCAAAAAAGAAAAAAGATGAAAATTCAGACTTCCTTTAATCAATATTTTTCCAAGAAAGGGAATATTGTGGGCTCTGAAATTCTGAGATAAAACAACGGCCGATAATCTACTAAGATTGTCGGCTTTTTTGTTTTCTAAATTTGAATAAATGTAAAAAATAAAATGTACCAATTTATCAGTGTACCAATTTATAATTGAATACATTGTTACATGGCTAAACTGTTACATTGCTAGATTATTTAAAATATTATGAGCAACACTTACAAATCAGCAGGAGTAGACAAAGAAGAAGGATACAAAACAGTTGACAAGATTAAAAAAGCTGTCGGCGAAACACACAATTCAAATGTATTGAATCATTTGGGAAGTTTTGGTGCTTTCTACGAAATCGGAGGGTACAAAAATCCTGTTTTGGTTTCAGGAACAGACGGTGTGGGAACAAAGCTAAAAGTAGCTTTAGACTCAAAAAAATACGACTCTATCGGAGTAGACTGTTTCGCAATGTGTGCCAATGATATTCTTTGTCACGGTGCAAAACCATTATTCTTCCTAGATTATTTAGCTTGTGGAAAACTGGATTCAGAAATCGCTGCTGAAATCGTTTTAGGAATGGTAGAAGCTTGTAAAGACAACAACTGTGCATTAATCGGTGGAGAAACTGCAGAAATGCCGGGAATGTACCAACCTGGAGATTATGATGTTGCAGGATTCTGTGTAGGAATCGTTGAAAAAGACCAGATTATTGACGGTTCAAAAATCAAAGCTGGTGATAAAATCATCGCATTGCCAAGTTCAGGTTTCCACTCAAACGGATTCTCTTTGGTAAGAAAAGTTTTCCCTGATTTCAATGAAGAATTTGAAGGAAAACCTTTATACGAAACACTTTTGGTTCCAACAAGATTATATTATCAAGATATTCATAAAGTACTTCCTGAAGTAGAAGTTGCAGGTATCGCTCACATTACGGGTGGTGGATTGTACGAAAACATTCCGCGAATTATCGGTGATGGACTATGTGCTTCAATCGACGCTTCAAAAATTCAGATTCCAAGTATTATGCTGGAATTGGAAAAAAGAGGAGGAGTAGCTCGTGAAGAAATGTTTGGAACATTCAATATGGGAGTTGGAATGATCGTAGTAGTAGATGCTGAAAAAGCTGAAAAAGTACTAAGCCTTCTTGACGATGCTTACGAAATCGGAGAAATCACAGAAGGAAGCGAGAAGATTGATTTGAAATTTTAAATAAATAGAATGTAGTAGTAGAAAGTGGGCTTAAGATAAACAACCTAACTTCTAACTTCTAACTTCTAACTTCTAATTAATGAAAAACTTAGTTATACTCGTTTCAGGTTCAGGAACCAATCTTCAGAGAATCATTGATACCATTGATAATGGAGAAATCCAGAATGCAAAAATATCTTTAGTGGTTGCTGACAGAGAATGTTA
Organism: Chryseobacterium taiwanense; assembly: GCF_000813825.1. GTDB lineage: Bacteria > Bacteroidota > Bacteroidia > Flavobacteriales > Weeksellaceae > Chryseobacterium > Chryseobacterium taiwanense. The sequence continues at coordinate 390,789 of NZ_JWTA01000004.1, read as the reverse complement.
CGGACTGGAAAGAGCAGAAAATCATAACATAGATAACGTTTTAATTCCAAGAGGTAAAAACTTCAGCAGTGAATTGAGTAAAATTATCCCAGAAAATACAGATCTAATCGTATTGGCTGGATTTTTATCCATTCTAAAACCTGATTTTTGTGAACTTTGGAAAGGGAAAATTATCAATATTCATCCAGCTTTGCTGCCAAAATTCGGAGGAAAAGGAATGTGGGGACATCATGTTCACCATGCAGTAATTGAAGCTAAAGAAAAAGAAAGTGGAGCAACCGTACATTTCGTAACTTCAGGAATCGATGAAGGAGAAGCTATTCTTCAAAAATCATTTGAAGTCACAGAAAATGATACTCCGGAAACACTCGCTGAAAAAGTTCATATCATTGAATATGAGATTTTTCCAAAAGCAATTAATAAAGTATTGAATAATAATTAACTACAAATTATTAACGATACAAAAATTCCCATCCTTTGGAGGGGTGTCAAAATTCAGAAAGAATTTTGACGGGGTGGTTAAAAAATACACCATCTTTTTAGATTAAAAAACACATTTAGATTTTAATTATTTCGAAAAACAAGAAAAAATCTAAGTAAAATAAAAGTAAAATCGGAGGTGAAAGACCCGATTTACAGTTTGAAATAGCTGTAAAAAGTAAAAAATCGAAAGAAAAATGAGCAAAAAAAGAGTTTTAATCAGTGTTTCTGACAAGAGCGGATTAATCGAATTCGCGCAGTTTTTGGAAGCCCAAAACTATGAATTGATTTCTACGGGAGGGACGTTCAAACATTTGAAAGACGCTGGTTTAAATCCAATTCAGATTGATGAGGTTACCAATTTCCCTGAGATGTTGGACGGAAGAGTGAAGACGTTGCACCCGAAAGTTCACGGTGGATTGTTGGCGGTTCGTTCAAACGAAGAGCACATGAAAACAGTTCAGGAGCACGAAATTGGTCTGATTGACATGGTGATTGTGAATCTTTACCCTTTCTTCGAGAATGTAAACAAAAACATTTCTCTTCACGAAAAGGTAGAGTTTATCGACATCGGAGGTCCTTCAATGCTTCGTTCTGCGGCTAAAAACTTTGATTCTGTTACGGTAATTACTGATGTTGAAGATTATGCAGCAGTGAAAATCGAAATGGAGCAAAACGGTGACACGTACATCGAAACACGTAAAAAGTTAGCAGGAAAAGTATTCAACCTTACTTCTGCTTATGATGCAGCTATTTCAAGAATGCTTTTAGAGGAAGAATATCCAACGTATCTGAATGCATCTTACAAAAAAGTTTCTGACCTTAGATATGGTGAAAATCCACATCAGACAGCTGCTTATTACGTTTCTACTTTTGAAAACGGTGCGATGAAAGATTTCGAACAATTGGGAGGTAAAGAATTGTCTTTCAATAATCTTCGTGATATGGATCTTTGCTGGAAAGTGGTGACTGAATTCAAAGAAGAAATGGCTTGTTGTGCTGTGAAGCACTCTACACCTTGTGGAGTTGCCATCGGAACTTCAGCTTTGGAGACATATACAAAAACTTTCGAGTGTGATCCGGTTTCTATCTTTGGAGGAATTGTTGCAATGAACTACAAAATCGATGCGGCAACAGCTGAAGAATTAAACAAAACATTCCTTGAAATTGTAATGGCTCCTGAATTTGATGAAGAAGCTTTGGAAATTTTAAGAAAGAAGAAAAACTTAAGAATCATAAAAATCGTAAACCCTGTTTCTGACAAACAAACTTGGGTGAAAATCGATGGAGGAATCTTGGTTCAGGATAACGACAGCATCTTCTCGGATGATATTAAAGTAGTAACTGAAACTCAGCCTACAGAAGAGCAGAAAAAAGCATTATTATTCTCTCAGAGAGTAGTAAAATATGTAAAATCTAATGCGATCGTTGTTTCTAATGGAATTCAGGCTTTCGGAATCGGAGGTGGACAGGTAAACAGAATCTGGGCTACTCAACAAGCGATTGAAAGAGCAAAAGAAAAATTTACAGGAGACTTAGTTTTGGCTTCAGATGCATTTTTCCCTTTCCGTGATGTAGTAGATTTCTGTGCTCAGGAAGGAATTACTGCGATTATTCAGCCAGGAGGAAGTGTAAAAGATCAGGACAGTATTGAAGCTGCAAATGAGCACAAAATTCCGATGATGTTTACTGGTGTTAGACATTTTTTCCATTAATTAAAATAGAATTAAAAAATAGTTTTGAGATTGTATTTATAGCATTCAAAATTATATATTTGTACAATTAAGACTAGATAATAAATAAAGTATGAGAATATTAATCATAGGTGAAGGTGGAAGAGAATCTGCTTTGGCAGCAAAACTTCAGAAAGACTCTAGAGTTACTAAAATGTTTTTTGCCAACGGAAACGCTACTACCGATGCAATAGGGAAAAATGTTCATTTGTCAGAGATTAAAGAACTTAGAGACTTTGCAATCAAAGAAAAAGTAGATTTAACGATTGTAGGTCCTGAAGCGCCACTTGTTGCAGGTTTGAAAGATGAATTTAAGAAACATGATCTTAAAGTTTTCGGTCCGACTCAAAAAGTTGCAAGCTTAGAAGGAAGTAAGGCTTTCTCTAAGAAATTTATGCAGACCTATGATATCAAAACAGCAAAAGCGGTAGTATTTGATGCTTATAACGATGCTAAAGAATATATTCAGACACAGCAATATCCATTAGTAGTAAAAGCAAGTGGTCTTGCAGGAGGTAAAGGTGTGGTAATCTGCGAAACATTAGAGGAAGCTGAAGCTACGATTCACGATTTTATGATCAGAAGAGTATTCGGTGATGCAGGTATCCGTATCGTTATCGAAGAATACTTACAAGGTTTTGAAGCTTCTATCATTGCATTCTCAAACGGTGAGAAAATCTTCCCTTGTATTGCTGCTAAAGACTATAAAAAAGCAGGAAAAGGAGATACAGGTCCAAATACAGGAGGTATGGGAACGGTAGCACCAAGCCCTGAATTTACTCAGGAGCATTATGCTGATTTTGAAAAAAATATTCTTGAGCCTACTCTAAAAGGTCTTAAAGGAGAAGGTTTCAGTTTTAAAGGAATCATTTTCTTCGGATTGATGGTGACTAAAAACGGAGCTTACCTACTTGAATACAATATGAGATTCGGAGATCCTGAAACTCAGGTATTAATGGCTCTTATGGAAAACAACCTATTAGATGTTATCCAGGATTGTATGAACGGAAAAGATCTTGAACTTAAATTTAAAGACGAAAAAGCAGTTTGTCTGGTAATGTGTTCAGGAGGATATCCAAGAAACTTCGAAACAGGCTTTGAAATCGTAGGAGAAGACAAAGTGAAACACAGTCAGCTTTTATATGCAGGAGCAGTTAAAAAAGGTGATGCAGTTGTTTCTAACGGAGGTAGAGTGCTGAATATTGTAGCTACCGGAGCAACGTACGAAGATGCCCGCAAAAAAGTTTACGAAGATGCAAGTCATGTACATTTCGATTATGGCTTCTATAGAGAAGACATCGGAAAGTTCTAAATAAAAAATCAAAAAAAGATTTGGAGAAATCCAGGTCTTTTTTTGTAAAGATTTCATCAATAGAATTGGACTTTAGTCCAATTAATAAAAAAGAAATCAAATTGGCTTTAGCTAAAGCTTAAATAAAAATTGAGTTAAGGTTTATACATAATTTTTGTCATTCCGTAGGAATCCCTGCAACAATGATAAAAATGTAAAGAGTTTAGATTCCTGCGGAATGACAAATGCTCTTTTAAACATGAAAAACTCATCAATTATCAATCATCATTTATCAATTATAATAATGAACAACGGTATTATCATATTAGATTTCGGATCACAGTACAATCAGCTTATCGGAAGAAGAATTCGTGAGATGGGTGTATATTCTGAAATTTTACCTTTCAATACACCATTAGCAACTCTTTTAGAAAAACAGCCAAGAGGAATCATCCTTTCAGGAGGACCAAGTTCTGTAAACGCAGAAAATGCTCACTTAGTTGAAAAAGAATTGTATGAACAAGGAATTCCTGTGTTAGGAATTTGCTACGGAATGCAGCTTACTGCACACCTTTTAGGAGGAAAAGTTCATAAAGGAGTAAAAGGTGAATACGGAAAAGCTCACTTAGAAATTGTAAAAGAATCTTCTTTATTGAAAGGTGTTTCTAACAATTCCGTAGTTTGGATGAGTCACTTTGACGAGGTTGGACAATTACCTGCAGGTTTTGAATTGAACGCAACATCTGGAGTGATCGCTTCAATGTCAAACGAAGATAAAAAAATCTACTGCGTACAGTTTCACCCGGAAGTTTCTCATACAGAAGAAGGAGGGAAAATGTTAGAAAATTTCGTTTTCGGAATCTGTAATGCAGAGAAAAACTGGAAGTTGACTAACTATATAGAAAAAACAGTTGAAGAAATCCGTGAAAAAGTAGGAGATCAAAAAGTGATCCTAGGACTTTCAGGAGGAGTAGACTCTTCTGTAGCAGCAGTTTTAATTCATAAAGCAATCGGAGATCAGTTGACTTGTATCTTTGTTGATACTGGTTTATTAAGAAAAGACGAAGGCAAAAAAGTAATGGATAACTATGGAGAACACTTCCATATGAACATTAAAATGGTAGATGCATCTGAAAGATTCCTGTCAAAATTAGCCGGAGTTGATGATCCTGAAGCAAAAAGAAAGATCATCGGAAACGAATTTATTCACGTTTTTGATGAAGAGTCTCATAAAATTGAAGGCGCTAAATTCTTAGCTCAAGGAACAATTTATCCTGACGTAATCGAAAGTCAGTCTGTAAACGGACCTTCTGCAGTGATCAAATCTCACCATAATGTTGGTGGACTTCCTGAAGATATGGAATTTGAATTGTTAGAGCCTCTAAGAGAACTATTCAAAGATGAAGTAAGAAAAGTAGGAGAAGAACTAGGAATTCCTCATCATTTGGTTCACAGACACCCTTTCCCTGGTCCAGGATTAGGAATCAGAATATTAGGAGCGGTAGACGCTGAAAAAGTAAGAATTCTTCAGGAAGCTGATGATATTTTCATCGAAGAATTATACAAAAATGATTTGTATGAAAAAGTTTCTCAGGCTTTCGTAGTACTTCTTCCGGTAAAATCTGTAGGAGTAATGGGAGATGAAAGAACGTACGAATATACAGCAGTAGTTCGTTCTGCAAATACCATCGACTTTATGACGGCAACGTGGAGCAGACTTCCTTACGAGTTTTTAGATACCGTTTCAAGCAGAATCATCAACGAAGTAAGAGGAATCAACAGAGTAGCTTATGATATTTCAAGCAAACCACCTGCAACTATTGAGTGGGAATAATTTTGACTTGAATTTTAAATATAAATCCTGCCTTTGGGCGGGATTTTATATTTGAAGATAATTTTTCTACAGAATATTTTATACTAAGTTTATAAATATCCATCAATTGTTTTTTGAGAGATCGAGTTCTTTTAAATATTTTAATGCTTCTCTTCCTAATAAACTTTTTTCTAAACAGGCACGGTGAAATCCTGAATCGTTAAAAATATAAAATTTATTATCTTTAAACATTGCAGGAAATCCCACAATATCTTGTCCTTCATTTAAAGTTTGGTTGCAAATAGTACACTCACTTTGATTTAAAAAAATTATTGCCATTTCTAAATAGTTTTGATGAATAGTTTGAAGTAAGGATTATGATTTATAAAAATACTATTTACAAATTAATACAAATCTAGAATAGTATTAATTTGTAATTATATTTTCTACATTTGTTCTATGAAGATAGCATTTCTCGGTCCGCAGGCAAGTTTTACACAGTTGGCGGCTTCACAGATATTTCCGGAAGAAGAATTAATACCCCAATCCAGTATTTTGGATTGTTTTAATGCCGTAATGAATAATGAGGTAGATAAAGCCGTTGTACCCCTTGAAAATTCGATAGAAGGAACGGTTTCGATGACATTGGATTATCTCTATAATTTTGATGTTTTTATAGAAACGGAACTGGTGATGCCTATTGCCCATCATTTAATGGTGCATCCTGAAAATTCGGTGGTGGAGAAGATTATTTCTCACCCACAAGCATTAGCTCAAACCTATCATTTTAGACACGAATATTACCCGGAAATTCCATCACAGGATTTTAATTCTACTGCCGCATCTGCAAAATTGGTATCGGAAAAGCCAAATGAAAAATGGGCAGCTGTAGCCAATCGTTCCGCAGCTAAATTATATGGTTTAAAGATCATTCACGAAAATATTCAGGATTTTGAACAGAATCATACCAAGTTTGTGGTGATATCTAAAAACAAAGAAATCTTAGAGCTTCCCTTACAAAAGAGCTCGGAAAAAACGTCTCTTATCATTACCCTTCCTGAAGATCACGCAGGAGGGCTACATCAGGTACTTTCCGTATTTGCATGGCGAAAAATGAACCTTTCAAAAATCGAGAGCCGTACCTTGAAAACAGGATTAGGAAACTATTTTTTCTTTATCAATGTAGCCAGTGAATGGCATCCTGTATTATCTCAAAATGCGATTGATGAACTTATCGCTATTAAAGCCAATGTAAAGTTTTTGGGACATTATAATGAGTATCTGTTTGTGGAATAAACTCGAATAAATTTATTCTTTAAATTGAATATTGGTACATTTATTTTTTTCATACCAATCGAGCCATATTTTTCTGTCTTTTTCGTAAGCTATTCCGGGATATATTCTTGCATAATTAAGTGTGCTTTCAAATGAGACATGAGTATATTTTGAGATAAACTTTAAAGTTTCATGAAATTTTCTTCCTTGAATTGAATAGATAAGTGTATCAATAAATTTTACAGAGGCTAAGAATCTTTCTTTAAACTCAAGATTTTCTTTACAATTAACAGTTTGTCCACAAATATCAGGACTGTCTAAAAGAATTAATCTAAAATCCTCGTAATTAAATGTATCGCTATTTCTATCAAGAAAATAAGACATGTCCCTAGTTTTTGAATCATAATTATATTTGGCATCAGTTTTAATCGTCAAGTTGTAATTTCTTGTCGTATCAATCACTGTGTTAAAAACTTTGTCACATTGTTTAGGCTTGGTAAAATATGCTTGTAATGTATCATTTTTCAAAAAATATACGTAATCATTACCTGTTGAATCAATTCTTGTGATTCTTGTGTCAACATTCAATGTTTCAGATTTAAAATAAACATTTTTTATTCTGTAAGATTTACATGAAACGACAATGAAAAATACAAGAACAAGAATAATAAGTCTGCACATATTTAATTTAGTATTTTGGAGGATTAGGATCAATATATTTTAGAAGAGTAAATCGGGGATTAATCATGTCACCAGTAATATTTTCACAGTCGACAAAATACTCAGCTTTCATTCCTGGTTTCCAGACTATAATATTGTTATCAGTAATTTCTGTCTCCTGAATTTCAGTTCTTAAATTAGCGTAGATTTCTTTTTGCAGAAATAGAGTGTATTTTCTATTTAATCTAATTCTTCTGTAATTTTTATTTACAAAACTGGTGTCAACCATTTTAGTGAAAACACCCTCAATAGAATCATTTTTAAAATGAAAAATATGAATTCCGTTTTTGGTTTCTATTTTAAAGAATTTTGCTTTTGTTAAAACATAATTACCATGTAGAACATATTCTGTATTTTTTCTTGAAATACAACTTGTAAAAAAGCTTACAATCAGTATCAATATTATATTTTTCATCATAAATCAAAAATATAAATCTTTTTTAGATTTTAAATTAAAACTTTCATTAGGAACATTTTTTGAATACCTTAGAACAATCTATTTTTCACAATGATTATGTTTGATAAGCAACAACGAAAACTTAAAAGATCAGCCAAACTATTTTCGGTATTAAGCAAATACGGATTCAAAGATGTATTGGCAAGAATGCAGGGCGGAAAAAAAGTAGATGAGACTTCTGATGAAATCGTTTCCAAAGGAACTGTTTATGAAAGAATTCGATTGGTGTTAGAAGAACTGGGTCCTACTTTTGTGAAATTGGGACAAACTTTTAGCAACAGAGAGGATCTGCTTCCCAAAGAATTGATTCAGGAATTACAGAAATTACAGGATAAAGTGGATACGGTAGAAATGAATGTAGAGGAAATTCTGGAAAATGAGTTTAATATCTCTGTGAATGAACATTTTGCCGATATTCAGAAAGATCCATTAGCAACCGCTTCTATTGCTCAGGTCTATAAAGGAATTTTACTTGATGGAACTGAAGTGATCCTAAAAATTAAAAAACCGGATGTTCAGACCATTATTGAAGATGATTTGTTGCTGATAAAAGATTTGGAAAAACTGATTTCCTCTTATTCCGAAATAGGAGAGAAGCTTAATCTGAAACAGGCGATTTCTACTTTCGAAAGGTCTTTATTAGAAGAGGTTTCTTTGATTAACGAAAAAGAAAATATATTACAATTCAGAAGGAATTTTAAAAATAACAAAGAAACTTATGTTCCGAAAATCTATGAAGAATTTTGCAACAACAATATTCTTTGCATGGAATTTATTGATGGAATAAAAGTTACGGATACTCCAGTTCTTGTAGAAAATGATATTGATCCTGCGAATATTTCAGAAATAGGTTTAAGGCTATTTGTTTCTCAGATCATGGATTATGGTTTCTTTCATGCAGATCCTCATGCCGGAAATATCTTAGTAAAAAAAGATGGAAAAGTTGTTTTCATCGACTTTGGAGCGGTAGGAAAGATTCCGCCTAATGATAAAGAGATTTTGGAGAACCTTATTGTAAGTTTTGTGGCAAAAAATCCTCATAAAATTGTACGGTATCTGAAAAAAATGGCGATTAGCTACCAAATTCCGGATGAAAGAAGATTTGAAAGTGATGTAGAAGATATTCTGAATTTTGTTCACAGTTCGTCTTTGAAAGAAATCAATGCGCAGGTGATTATCAACAAAATGAAAGATGTATTGAAAGATAACCGCTTGTATATGCCGGATTATTTTTATCTTTTATTTAAAGGAATTACTTTGATAGAAGGAGTTGGAAGAAGTATCAACCCCGATCTTGATATTGTAAAAAGTCTGCATCCCCACACCAAAAAAATATTTACAAGAAAGATCAATCCAAAAAATCTGTTGAAAACCGGAATGGACAGAATGATGAATTTCACGGATAACGTGGATGAAATTCCGAAAGAACTGCGTTCCGTGCTGCAAAAATTGGATGAGAATAAATTCACGGTTTCAAGTGAGATAAAAAATCTAGAGAAAACGAATCAGTTAATAAAATCAAGTATTGTTAATTTGATTCTGACAATGGTTTTGGGAGCGAATATCATTGCAACTGCAATTGTATTTGTTTCAGAAGCAGGACCCAGAATAGGAGAGCTGTCATTGGTGGCTGTATTAGGTTTTATTTTTTCAGTATTTTTAGTAATTGTTATTCTGTTGAGAATTACAAGAAAATAATTAAAAATTATATCTGTCATTCTGAATGGAACAAAGTGGAGTGAAGAATCTGTTATTGTTTACTGAGATTCTTCCTTCGTCAGAATGACAAACTTACTCTTAAGTTTTATCTTCAAATTTCCTTTCAAAGTTTAAAAAATTAAATACCTATCTTTGCAAAATGGAAAAACTCACTTTTGCAGATTTTGACCTTCCGGTTAAAATTCTTGATGTTTTAGCAGATTTAGAATTATTTGAACCGACTCCTATTCAGGAAAAAAGCTTGAAACCTATCCTTTCAGGAAGAGATGTGATGGGAATTGCGCAAACCGGAACAGGAAAGACGTTAGCATATCTTTTACCTGTATTGAAAACTTGGAAATACAACAAATCCGGAAATCCAACGGTTTTGGTATTGGTTCCAACCAGAGAATTGGTAGTTCAGGTAACAGAAATCCTTGAAAAATTAACGGAAAACATCACTGCAAGAGTTATAGGAATCTACGGAGGTAAAAATATCAATACACAAAAGTTATTGTTTAATGACGGTTGTGATATTTTGGTAGGAACTCCGGGAAGAGTAATGGATTTGTCTATTGATAACGCCATTTCACTAAAAGAAGTTCAGAAATTAATCATTGATGAGTTTGACGAAATGCTGAATTTAGGGTTCAGACCTCAGTTGACGCATATTTTTGAGATGATGAAAGAGAAAAGACAAAATATTTTATTCTCTGCTACCATGACAGAAGCGGTTGATGAAATGTTGGATGAGTATTTTGCAAGTCCTGTTGAAATTTCATTGGCAAAATCGGGAACACCTCTTGAAAAAATAGAACAGACAGCTTATAAAGTTGAAAACTTCAATACGAAGATCAATTTGCTTGAAAATTTATTGAAAAACAAAGAGGATATGTCCAAAGTTTTGATTTTCAATAACAATAAGAAACACGCAGATTTATTATTTACTAAAATTGATGAACTTTTCCCTGGACAGTTTGATGTTATTCACTCTAATAAGTCTCAGAACTACAGACTGAAAGCAATGAAGCGTTTTGAGAATGAAGAAATACGAGGATTGATTACTACAGACGTAATGGCGAGAGGTTTGGATATCTCGGATATTACCCACGTTATCAACTTTGAAACTCCTGATATTCCTGAACAATATATTCACAGAATCGGTAGAACAGGTAGAGCAGATAAAGATGGTAAAGCAATCACTTTCGTAACGAAAAAAGAAGAAGCATTGGTTCTTGACATCGAGCTATTGATGGATAAAGATTTAAAATTTATCGATTTCCCTGAGGAAGTGAAGATTAATCCTAAGAAAATTGCTTCCGAAGAAGATCAGGTAATCATGAAAAATCCTGCTCAGGTGAAACTTAATGAAGGAGGAGGAGCTTTCCATGAAAAGAAAGCAAAAAATACCAAAGAAAACTGGGGCGGTCCTTCAAAAAGAAAGGCGCCGAAGAAGTTTGGAGCCAACAGAGCACAACAGAAAGCAATCTCTAAGTCTAAGAGAAAGAAATAAAATAAAAAACTCCCTCAATTTGAGGGAGTTTTTTATTTTTATATGGTAAAATTAATCTTCATTATCTTCATTTTCATCCAAGAAGTTTAATTCATCGTCTCTTTGAATGTAATCCTGAGGTATTCCGGGAGGATTGAATAATCCCCAATCATCTACAATAAAATGCTTTGGATTAAATCCGGCTACCCAATCCCTAAATAAAAGGCGAAATTCCTCTATTAGGTTTCTTATTAATTTATAATATTTTGCTTCAGCAAAATCAAACATTTCTAGAGTATTTCCGCTTACCATAATATCTCTTGCTGATTTTCTTATGATGGCAGCATTTTCCATTTTAATATCATAAAGCTTTACCGCTTCTGCACCACAAATTTTAGCCTGAATAACCATAATATCCTCAAGCAGATTGGATTTTAGAGTTTGTAAGTATTCATTCTCTTCAGGAAATAAATCAGTAATAATTCTCAATGTCTGATCTATTTCCTTTGCTTTTTTATAGAGTGGTAGATTCTTTGTGCGGTCGTTCATGAAGTTATTTCATATAAGGATTCATTACAGAAGTCCAAAGCTTATAGCCTTCCGGAGTCATGTGCAACATATCTTCTACAAAAAGCTCTTTTCTGATATTGCCATTTGCATCATTCATCACGCCTGTAATATCTATAAATTCTGAATTCTTTTGCTTTTTCATGAATTTAGCGATCTTTTTATTCGCTTCCTTCATTTGAGGCCATAGCTTTTCTCTGCTTGGCGAATACTTTATTGAAATATAATCTACTTCTATTTTGGGGAATTTCTGACGGACTTTCTGATAGAACGTTTTGAATCTTTCCACTACAACATCTGCTTTTAGTTTGTCATCATCTGCAAAATCGTTTTCTCCGCAATAAATAATGATTTGCTTAGGCTCATAGTTTAAAAGATCATTTGCGTAATAATTAAGATCTGTAAGCCTAGAACCACCAAAACCTCTGTTGATGATTGTTTTAGTAGGGAAATAATTGGCTACATCAGTCCATTTTGTGAAAGAGGAGCTTCCTATCAAAAGAATGGCGTCTTTAGGGGGAGCATTTTCCTGATCTAGCTTTTTGAAATTTTGAATGTCTTGCCAGTACATCGGCTTTTTTTCCTGAGAAAAGAAAAGGGCAAAAGTCAGCAATAAGAATGCTGATAACATCTTCTTCATTGTTTCTAAATTTTTGTAGGATAAAGGTATAAAAAAACTCCCGAAAATATCGGGAGCTATGTGTTATTATCTTTTAAATGAAGCGTAAACGAGATCGTTTACTCCATCTCCGTTATAGTCGATATCACTTGATAAATCTAAAATTTTAAGCTCAGAGCTTGATAAGATTTCTACTTTATAAGGTTGATTATTATCATTGTTATACTTAATGTTTAGAAGTTTAGTTTCTGTATCATAAGTATAAGTACCTTCACTTTTACCAGCGATTTTACAATCTGCACCGGTACCACTATAATATGTATATGAAGTAGAATAATCAATGCTGAAAGAAGTAATATCCTTTACGCTGCATCCGGTTACAGGAGTACTTAAAAGAACTGTTTTACCATCTTTTCCTGATACAATTTCCGTTTTACTTGTCTTCCAATCTCCTTTTAGAATATCTAATTCGTATGCTTGCATATTGTCATCTTCACAAGAAGTAAGCGCCAAAGCTGAAAAGGCAAATAAAAGTAGCTGTTTTTTCATTATCACAAATTTAAGAATGTGCTAAAATATAAATAAATTTGTAATATCTGTAATGAAATAAAGGTTTTTTAAATGAATGTTTGCAAAAAAAATAAATTTATCTGTTTAAGGTTTAAAGTTTAGGGTTTCAAGTTGAATATTTTAACTTTAAATGGAAAACCCTAAACCTTAAAATGTATTAATAGCTCATTTCTACAATTTTGTAAGCATCTTGTGGCGTAAGCTTTTTATATTCACCTAAACCTACCCAATTTCGGTCTGTGAAAGCTTTTTCTACCTTTTCTGCTGTTCCTTTATAGTCTTCCGTATATTCTGAAAGTTTCGTCTGGATATGCAAGCTATGGAAGAATTCCTCCAGTTTTTTAATTCCTAACTCTGCTTTTTCTTCTACGGAACCTTCTTTGATTCCCCAAACTCTTTCCGCATACTGAGCCAGTTTCCCTTTTTTTGTTTCAAAGTTGTAACGATAGTGTGATGGAGCGATGATAGCTAAAGTTCTTGCGTGATCGATTCCGAAATATGCCGTTAATTCGTGTCCCATTGCGTGAACAGCCCAATCGGTAATCACTCCTTTCTGGATTAATCCGTTAAGAGCCATTGTACAACACCACATAAAGTTTCCGGCTGCATCATAATTAAAATCATCTGCCAAAACTTTTGGAGCGGTTTCCTGTAAGCTGATCAGAATACTTTCAGCAATTCTTTCCTGTAGATCTGCAGGAGAAGGAGCTGTCATATACTGTTCCAATACGTGAGTATAAGCATCTGTCAATCCGTTTACAATTTGATTTTTTGGAATAGATCGTACCACTTCCGGATCTAAAACAGAAAACTGAGGGAAAAGTCCCGGTCCTCCCGAAGATAATTTTTCGTTGGTTTCTCTCCTTGAAATAACATATCCTGAATTCATTTCAGAACCTGTAGCCGGTAATGTCAGAATACTTCCGAAAGGCATTCCTTCACCTTCAAAAGTTCTTACTGGCTTTTTAAGGATTTCCCAAGGTTCTCCTTCATAATTGGCTGCTGCAGAAAGGAATTTTGTTCCGTCAATTACAGAGCCACCTCCAACAGCTAATAAGAAAGTGATATTTTTTTCTTTAATAAACAGCAAAGCGTTTACTAAAACCTCATATTCAGGATTGGCAGGAACACCTCCGAATTCATAGAGATCGTGATCTTTTAAAGCTTCTTTTACCTGATCGTAAACACCGTTGTTTTTGATGCTGCCTCCTCCATAGATCATTAAGATTTTAGCATCTTTAGGAATTTCGTTGGAAATTTTAGCAATTTCACCTTTTCCGAAAAGTATTTTTGTAGGGTTTTTAAACTCGAAATTAAGCATTGTTCTTACATTTTTTGTTACCCAAATGTACGGAATGCTTTTTCAAAAATAAGTTAAGATTATTTTAAAATTCCAATCATTATTTTCAATTATACCTATTGAAATTTAGCTTTTATTTCTTCCAGCGTGTAAGTTGCTGGTATCACTTCTTTTCCGGTTCTGTCTAGAAAGCCATAATGATCTGTTCTTGATTTTACTAAAGCCCAGTCTTTTTTTACAGCATCAAACTTTTCTATTTTGGAATAGATGGCAGGAACGACTTCTTTTCCGAATCTATCAATTAATCCATATCCATCAGAGATGGTTTTCACTAAAGCAAAATTCCCATCCAAAACTCCAAATTTTTCTATTTTGGAATAAATAGGCTGTACAATCACCTTTTTTTGTTTATCAATAAATCCAAATGTTCCTGAAGAAGTTTTTACTAACGCCCAACCTTGGTTATACTCATCGTATTTATAAACCTTTTGATATTGGGCAAAAAATAACTGACTGAAGAATACAAATGTTAATACAACTAAATTTTTCATAGATATTCAGATTAATGTTTTTTAGGAGCAAGATATTCAAGAGCTTCGGGGCCTTTTAACATAGCAACAATAAACCCTAAAACAATGATAGCTGTCAGAAGAATAAATACACCAACTATGATTACACCAACTAAAGCCAAAACTCGTAAAATAATAGATTTTAAAGGTTTATCATTATAAAATTCTTTGAAGAAAAAGACTAGTAATAAAGGGGTTAAAAGTAAAGAAATCATACTAACATTGTAAAATGTAGCAGGACTCCCTTTTAAAAAAAATAGGACGGGATAAAATAATACAATAAGTGATATTGTATAAAAAGAAAGAATATAGGAATTGATTACAATATGTTCATAATAATTATGACCCCACTTTTTGAACGATAAATAAGTGAAAAAAGAAAAAAACGGGATGGATAATAGCATGATAAAAGAATTATATGAGGTTACAAACGACATATAATCATGCATAAATTGTGAACCGGCAGCGGCAGCATATTTCTCGCTTTGAAAATGTTTCATAACGGTATCTGCCATTCCTAATATTTTATAAGAAATAAAAGCCGAAATACCACTTAATACAAACGCCAGTAAAATAGGTTTGTAATGATTAACTCGGTTCCCTTCTATAAATTCACGGGCGGTTTTTCCCGGATTTTTGATGATATTTTTTACAGAGTATAAAAAGCCTTTATTCGTATGAATGAAAGTATACTGCACTTCATCCATAATATACTTTCTGTCGATTCTTTTATACTTTTTTTGTCCACAATTCCCACAAAAATTTGCTGTAATAGGTTGACTACAGTTTAAACAAGTTGATTCCATGATGTAAAGTTTTTTAGAATGTGGTGTTATTGTGAATTTCTATATTTTATTTCCTCATTGATCTGAGTCAATATAATCAGCGTAGGTAATAAAGTCATAAAACTGCCAATAGCAGGAGCAATAAGAACAAACTTTTTTGTAGAAATGGCAAAATAGAAAAGAATACAAAAAGCAACCATTAGAAGTAGAGCTATAGCAATGGTAATACTTTGTATCTTTTTTTTCTGGGCATAGAGTTGCTCCAGTGTTAATTCCTTGAATTTTTGGTTTTTCATAGTTTTTGTAAAATAGTAAAAACGAAACTATTAAAAAACGAGTAGAAAAACAAAATTAAATTCACTTAATGTTAATAAAATAAAAAAAAATAGTCTAATGTTTGTAGTAAAGAATGAATATTTTTATTGAATAATTGTAATTATTGGCAATCGCTATTTTGAGAATATATTCCTTTACTTTTTGAATCTATTTTACCAGTTTTTCTGTTTATTTTAATCCAAAATGATTCTTTTGTAACAGGGCAGTTTTTGAATTTTGAAAGATACATGGTGATATAGTGGTCTTCAATTTTGTAGGCTCCACCAGAGATATCAGAAGAGTCAACTGTAAAGCCATAAGTATTGGCTACTAAAATTGCTTCTGGAAGATTATCAACAGAGCCGATGAAATTTCTTAATTGCTGTTCGTTTGAGAAATATTTCGACTGGCTATTTTCACAGGCAATAAGGAAAGTAAAACAGTTTTCACCTAAACATTTCTGAAAGAAACCTTTTTCAGGAGCGGGATCGTTAATCGTCATAAATTCTGGTGCCTGACTTTCATAGACAATCGCTTTGTCCGGATCCGGATTATTACGAAATACTGACCAATATTCATATTTTTTCTCGGGAACAATGAAAGGATACAGCAGCTCTGTATTATCCAGGATTTCAGGAATTTTTTTGAAATCGGAAGGAACTGTATTTTGGGAGAGTAATAAACCCGGTATCAGAAAAGAAAAAATTGAAATAATTCTCATAACTATTTTTCAGATAAAACAATGCCAATGAAGCTACTTGAATATAATTTTATAATATCCTTTGTCATCTGTTACATCTATATTGACTCCTGTAAATGTTAACTTATTGATTTGATAGCCATCACAACCACCTTTAAATTCAGATGATTGTATGGAGAAATCAAAAATCTTAAGATTTGAACTAAATGTATAGTTTTTAGTACCATTATAGGCTCCCACATTCTCTAAAATGATTTTATCATCAGAAGTTTTGGTCAGCTGTACTCCGGTTTGATTTTCTTCAACCACAGAGTAAGAGCTTAAAGTTCCATTGGTGATCAGGTTTTCATCATTAGCATTCACGAATTCAAAAACGATCGGTTGAGGAGCATTATAACAATCCTCACCGCACGCGGTGAAAAGAAAAGTCATTACAAGGAATATAAATATCTTTTTCATGGAATAGAGATTGGTGTGAAATGTAAAATTAATTATTAATGTCTTGCAATCAAAATTAGAATGAACCTGAATTATTGTAACGAGTTCTAAATATTTTTAAAACCTGCGAAAGCTGATAATCCGTAATATCAAAATCATCAATATTGATTTCTATTTTCTCATTATTATGAAAAAAGTATAAATAATTAATTTCAGGTTGGTAATCATGTTTTGATTCGCGTGTTACTACACGTTTTACAATAATTTTTTCAAGCTGGATATGATTCCATAAGTACGTAGGATTATTCTTTATTTGTATTCCTTTTTCATTGATAGAAATGATAATTTGTGATATTTTCTTTATCTCTATAATTATTTTGAAAATAAAATAACCTGTAAATGCACTAAGTATAATTAATATAAATATTGCTGTTCCATTGAGTTTAAATTTAAGGTACAAAAGAAAAAATGATCCCAAAATCATAAAAATACTGTAAGTGGCAATAGCAATAATTCTGCCCGACCTTGAATATTTTATAATTACTTCTTCCGGAAGAGTATTTTCATTGTATTCTATTTTTTCACTCTTATGAATAGAATATTCTCTATGAATGAAAACTCCATTAATAAAGGTTCCAATAAAGAAAATAAGTGAAATTAGAATAGAATACTGTAATAAATAAACACCTAATAAAAATGCTAAGATTCCTAAGATCGCGTAAAAAATAATTCCAAATTTCATTTATGGTTATAGTTTTTTACGAAGATACATATAAACTTAATTTACTTTAGATACCTAAAAAGTATTTTCGTTTCTTAATACTCATGACTTCAATAAAAAACAATATCACTGAATTGAATTTTTTAAGAAAACACTTTTGAATAGAATATAGAATAGTGTATATATCCTGCAAAAATATCCATAAAATTTATATAATTTTAAACTAAACGTCATTTGAAATCAAATGAAAATCTCCTACATTTGTTATATGATACACGACCAACGCGCAGAAAAATTCAGGCAGATTGTGGAAAATAAGTTCCAGATCTACAATTCATTATTTATGAGCCTGCCTTATGATAAAATGACGAATATCGGGATGTTGCTTCCTTTCCTTTGTGAAGAAAGTAAGATCGGCTACGAAGCCGGAAAAACACCCGAAGACATCGTTGAAGAATTCTTTAAAAATCATACCGATTTACAGACTGAAGAGCAAAAGACCGAATTGCTTTTTAAAATTATACAATATATTGAGAGACAGGTTGTTCTGTTTGATAGTATTGAAGATGCTGCATTTCCGAACCTTCACTCTGAAAGTGATAACGGAACGGTAACCAATATGTACGAACGTTCATTGCAGGATCATAAACTGGAGAAAATTCGTGAAAAACTGAAAGATTTTGCGGTGAAAGTTGTTTTTACGGCTCACCCAACACAGTTCTATCCGAATTCGGTACAGAGAATCCTTCATGACCTTAGAAATGCTATTACGACAGATTCTATCACGAATATCGATATGTTGTTACAGCAATTGGGGAAAACTCCGTTTGTGAACAAAGAAAAACCAACTCCGATTGATGAAGCTTTGAGTATTATTTATTACTTGAGATATGTTTATTACGATACAATTGGAGAGCTTTTCACAAAAATAAAATCGACTTTCGGAAGTGAGTATTTTCATTTGCACGAAGATTTGATCCAATTAGGTTTTTGGCCGGGAGGTGACCGTGACGGAAATCCTTTCGTAACCGCAGAAGTAACAAAAAGAGTAGCGGAAGAACTTCATTCTGCCATTTTGAAAGCTTACTACAATAATCTGAAAACGGTTCGAAGAAGATTAAGTTTTAGAGGGGTTTCAGATGTTTTGACAAAACTTAGTAACGAGTTATATTCTGCAATCTTCAGAAATGAAAAAATCACAGCGGATGACATTATTAAAAGATTGGAAGAAGCTGAGAAGATTTTAGTTGAACAGCACAATTCTTTGTTCTTGGATCTTTTGGTAAACTTCAAAGATCGTGTAAGAATTTTCGGAACTCACTTTGCGACATTGGATGTTCGTCAGGACAGCAGAATTCATCAGAAGGTGATAGATGAAGTATTTACTAAAGTTTACGGAACTCTTGGAGCAAGTCATGAAGATAAATTTAATCGATTAATTCAGATCTCAGAAAAAGTAAATCCTGATGATTTTGAAGATATTATTAAAGATACTTTGTTGACGGTTTCTCAGGTTTCAGAAATTCAACAATTGAATGGATTGAGAGGAATGAATCGATATATTATCTCCAACTCCGATGCCGTAAAAGATGTGATGAATGTGTATGCATTTTTCAAAATCTGTGGGTATCAGGATGAAGACATCAATATGGATATTGTTCCCCTTTTCGAAACAATGGAAGGTCTTGCCAATGCTGAAAATGTAATGCAAGAATTATATCAGAATCCTGTGTACAAAAAACATTTGGAAAAAAGAGGAAATCAGCAGACCATTATGCTTGGTTTCTCAGACGGAACAAAAGACGGAGGATATCTGAAAGCAAACTGGGAAATCTATAAGGCAAAAGAAGTATTAACGAAACTTTCCGAAGAAAACGGAATTAAAGTCGTATTCTTCGATGGTAGAGGGGGGCCACCAGCAAGAGGAGGAGGTAAAACGCACGATTTTTACGCTTCGCAAGGAAAAACAATCGCGAATAATAAAATTGAATTAACGATTCAGGGACAAACGATTACCAGTATTTTCGGAAATAAAGAACAGGCAAAATACAATTTTGAACAACTTCTGACAGCTGGAGTAGAGAATGATGTCTTTAAAAATGCTAAAAAGGACTTAACAGAAAAAGAAAGAGCGTTAATCATTGAATTGGCAGAAATCAGTTATCAGAAATATTCAGATCTGAAAGCCCATCCAATGTTTGTTCCATATCTTCAGGAAATGAGTACGCTTGAATATTATGGAAAAGCCAATATAGGAAGCCGTCCGTCAAAAAGAGGAGGGGGAAGTGAGCTTAAATTTGAAGATTTAAGAGCGATTCCGTTTGTAGGTTCATGGGCACAATTGAAACAAAACGTTCCCGGATTTTTCGGTTTCGGTTTTGCGATGCAGCAGTTGAAAGAGGAGGGAAGATTTGGTGAAGTGATAGAATTGTACAAAGGTTCAGACTTCTTTAAAACGTTAGTGCTAAACTCAATGATGAGTATGAATAAGACTTATTTCCCATTGACTTACTATATTAAAAACAACCCTAAATTCGGGGCATTCTGGAATGTGTTGTTTGATGAATATACACTTTCCAAAAATATTATGCTGGAACTGACAGGACTTAAAATGCTTCAGGAAGAAGACCCGTTATCCAGAAAATCGGTGAAGATCCGTGAAAGAATAGTTCTTCCGTTATTAAGCATTCAGCAGTATGCATTAATGAAAATTCAGAAAGGAGAAGGCGATGTAGAAGCATACGGAAAGTTGGTAACACGTTCGTTGTTTGGGAATATTAATGCGAGTAGAAATTCAGCGTAAAAATATCCTAATTGTCATTCTGAACGAAGTGAAGAATCTCCAAAACAAAACTATTGAATTATAAATTATAATGATTTATATAAAACAAAAACCTCTCAATCTGAGAGGTTTTTCAATTTATTCTTTTATAAATTTTTCATAGTAAATCTTATCCTTCGTCTGAATTTTCAGATAATAAACTCCTTTGGGAAAACTCTCAACTTTCACAGATTTTTGATTGTTGACTTTAGTAATTAATTGTCCTAAATTATCATAAACTTCCAAATAAAGAACATCACTTTCAGAAGCAATATTTAAAATATTTTTTACAGGATTTGGAAAAATAGCAACAGAATTTTTCTTAACGAGTTCAGAAGTATTTAAAACAGAATTATAAAAGCCTCCGAAGTTAAGGATTCCATATCCCATTTGATCGGTATAGCTTGGAGCAAGAGAGGCGGTTTGGCGTAATTTATTTCTCATAAGATCTCTGTTCATCGTAGAAAAAGCCTGAATAAGACAGGCAACTCCACCTGCAGCAATGGGTGTTGCAATAGAGGTTCCGGAAACAGTGATGAGAGATCCGTTGTCTACTGTTGTCGAATTTGTTCCTCTTGCAGCTGCATCAGGTTTGATTGCTCCTGCTGAATTGGGTCCATACGATGAAAATGCTGAAGACAGATTAGCAGAATCTACCGAGCCTATTGAGAACACTTTGGCGTTATCTGCCGGTGTTGTAATGTAATGCCAAGGCTGTTCTCCTGAATTTCCGGCTGCTATCAGTACAAATATCCCTTTATTAACGGCAATTTCAGCTCCTCTTGCAATGAATGAAGTAGTTCCGTTCATATTGGAGTAAGAATAGTTGTATTTAGAATCGTCAAAAACAGAATATCCTAAAGAAGAGGTAATAAGGTCTACGCCTTTTCTGTCTGCTTCTTCTGCAGCTTCAATCCAGTACATTTCTTCTTCCGGAATTTCTACAGTGGTATTTTCACTTCTGTAAAGATAAAAATCTGCATCGGGAGCCGATCCTACAAAACTATTTTGAAGGTAGCCTCCGATTGCTCCCAATACCACAGAACCATGATTGTTTAGTGAAGTATTGTAAATATCCGTGCTTTTTGTGGCGAAATCATAACCACCTTTTATTTGATTGTTGGTCCATAATCTTGAAAAAGCAGCACCTGTGTTTACGAAAGGAAATCCGGTGTCGATTACTGCAATAGTAACTCCTGTTCCGGTGTATCCTGCAAGATGCAATGGTTTTAAATTAATTTGATCAATCTGTTCTAAGCCAGAACCATAATTAAAGATGGTGGACACATTATTCGTTTTCTCAAAATCGTTCCATTTATTTTGATACTGAACTTTTACAGTTAATGAAGAGTTTTTGGCAAAACTTTGTACAGACGAAACAAACGGAAGTGTTTTGATAAGATTGACCTGAGCTTGATTAACAGTTACAGCAACTCCATTAAGCCATTTGGAATAATCGGTAACAGGAATGCCTAAATTCTGAATACTTTGTATGAAAGACTGCTCTATTGGAGCGTCCTGATCGTTTAAGGCAATACCAAGTGTCGCTCTTCTGTTTAAAGACTTCTGAGTTAATTCTGATAATGGATTTGCATAAAACACAGCTTTATTCGGTTTATCATTAAAATAAACAAAAACAAGTTCTGTCTGAGCAGAAAATGAAGAGCAAATTGCTAAAAAACAAAAAGATAGAAATCTATTCATGCATTTATTTTGTATAAAGATAAAACAAAATCAATAAAATTTTTAAAAGGATATTAAATTCCTTATTTTTACAGAAATAATTTATTACGAAATCGTCTCATGATTATTTTATGTAAGCCGATATTGAGAATTTGAGCGATTGCGTAGGATTAAACAATAAAATTTATATATGAAAAAAATTCAGATGGTTGACTTGCAAAGTCAGTATTACAAAATAAAGAACGAAGTAGATAATGCAGTTTTAAATGTAATGGATTCTGCGGCTTTTATCAATGGTCCTGAAGTAAAGTCTTTCCAGAATGAATTGGAGTCTTATTTAGATGTAAAGCATGTGATTCCTTGTGCAAACGGAACAGATGCATTGCAGATTGCTTTAATGGCATTAGATTTACAGGAAGGTGATGAGGTGATCACGGCTGATTTTACTTTTGCAGCAACTGTAGAGGTGATTCATTTGCTTAAACTTAAATCTGTTTTGGTAGATGTTGATTACGATACATTTACAATTTCAACAGAAGCTATAAAAAAAGCGATTACTCCAAGAACAAAAGCTATTATTCCGGTTCATATCTTCGGACAATGTGCGAATATGGAAGAAATTCAGAAAATCGCTGAAGAAAATAACCTATACGTTATTGAAGACAATGCACAGGCAATCGGTGCTGATTATACTTTTGCTGATGGAACCGTAAAAAAATCGGGAACAATGTCAACGGTGGGTACTACTTCATTCTTTCCATCTAAAAACTTAGGTTGCTATGGAGATGGAGGAGCTATTTTTACTAACAATGATGATTTAGCACACCGTTTGAGAGGGATTGTTAACCATGGAATGTACGAAAGATATTATCATGATGAGGTGGGAGTGAATTCTCGTTTAGACAGTATTCAGGCTGCGGTATTGAGAAAGAAACTTCCTCATTTGGATTCTTACAACGAGGCGAGAAGAAAAGCTGCTGATTTTTATGATGAAGCTTTTGCCAATCATTCAAATATTTTAACTCCTAAGAGAGCTGAAGATTCTACTCATGTTTTCCACCAGTATACATTAAGAATTTTGAACGGTAAGCGTAATGAATTACAAAAATTCTTAACGGAAAAAGAAATTCCTGCAATGATCTATTATCCGGTAGCATTGAGAAAACAAAAAGCATATTATCAGGAAAGTAATGACGCTGATTTTGTAAACACAGATAAGCTTTTGGGTGAAGTAATTTCTCTGCCAATGCACACAGAACTAGATGACGAACAGTTGAAGTATATTACTGATGCTGTGTTGGAATTTATGGGGTAATTAATTAATGAAAAGAAAGATATTTAAATATAAACCAGTTTATTACTTAGCTGTAATTGTTAGTTTATTACTTTTTATATTATCTGCATTTTCACTTCTTGGATTATTTAATAATTTCAGCATATTTAAAACATTAATTATAGGTATTTCGCTAGTTATCAATTCATTTGCATTTATTAATTTGATTGAAAAATATGATAAAGCAGTTGTATTTCTAAATCTTAGTTTATTTCTAGCGATTTTTATAATGGGCTATCCTTTATTAATAGGGTTTTTAAAAGGATATAATATTTTAGAAAATTATCGTTTTAAGTTTCTAGTTTCATTCATATTAATTTTAATCATTGTCAATGTATTTAAAATAAAGGAACATAAAGGAATTAATGAAATAGAAGATATAGGAACAGGCAATGATTAAAAAAAACAATTACTAAAAAATGGCAATACTCGTAACGGGAGGTCTTGGATATATTGGTTCACATACCGTTGTAGAACTTTTGAATAACGATTTTGATGTTGTTATTGTAGATGATTTATCAAATTCGGAAAAATTTATTTTAAAAAATATAGAAGAAATTACGGGTAAAAAGCCTGTTTTCTATCCTTTCGATTTAAAAAGAAAAGAACTTTTGAATCAGGTTTTTGAAGCGCATCAAATTGATGGTTGTATCAATTTTGCTGCCTATAAAGCAGTAGGAGAGAGCCAGGAAAAGCCGGTTGATTATTATGAAAATAATTTATTTTCTTTAATTAATATTCTTCAGGAGTTTAAAACAAGAGATATTTCAAACTTTATATTCAGTTCGTCTTGTACAGTGTACGGACAAGCTGATGTAATGCCAATCGATGAAAATACACCACTAAAATTACCCGAAAGTGTATATGGGAAAACCAAACAGATGGGTGAGGAAATTTTGATCGATTTTGCGAAAGCATATGGACGAAAAATTTCGTTATTACGATATTTTAATCCTATTGGTGCACATCCAACGGCAAAATTGGGGGAGCTTCCAATTGGTGTTCCTAATAATTTAGTACCTTATGTAATGCAGACTGCTGCGGGAATAAGAGAGAAATTAAGTGTGTGGGGAGATGATTATCCAACTATAGATGGAACAGCAGTTCGAGACTATATTTATGTCGTGGACTTGGCAAAAGCCCATGTTGCTGCTTTGAAAAGATTGATGGAAATTCAGTCAGAAGAGGCTGTAATTGATGTTTACAATTTGGGAACAGGAAAAGGTTCTTCAGTATTGGAAGTGGTCAAAGCTTTTGAAAAAGCAAATAATGTTGAGGTTCCTTACCAGATTTGTGCAAGAAGGGAAGGTGATATCACGATTGCTTATGCTAATGCAGATAAAGCGGAAAATGAACTTAACTGGAAATCAGAAACCTCTTTGGAGGATGCTTTGAAAACCACTTGGGAATGGCAAAAATATTTAAATTCAAGAAATTAATTTTTGAGTTTAAAATTTTCAAAATTTGTAGAAAAAGTTATAAAATTAAATAATACTTTAGCTAAATATTGGTTTATGTATTAAAGAACCTTTATAAGCGAAATTTTAAATGCACATTATGAAAACAGAAAGAATAGGCATTACATTTTCCTCGTTTGATTTGCTTCATGCCGGCCACATAAAAATGTTGGAAGAAGCGAAAACGGTATGTGATTATCTGATTGTAGGATTACAGATTGATCCTTCGCATGACAGGCCTAATAAAAACAAACCTACCCAGACCATTGTAGAAAGGTATATCCAGCTAAAAGCAGTCAATGCAGTAGATGAGATCATTCCTTATTACACAGAAGAAGATTTGGAAGATATTTTGAAATCATTCGTTATAGACGTTAGAATTATCGGAGACGATTATATGGATAAAGATTTTACTGGAAAAAAATACTGTGAAGAAAAAGGAATCCAGATTTTTTACAATAAGAGAGATCATAGATTTTCATCCAGCGATCTAAGGAAAAGAATTTTTGAAGCTGAGAAATCAAAATTGTCAAAATAAAGAAATAAAAAAATCCCGAAATTAGTTTCGGGATTTTTTGTACTATATAAAGAAGGATTACATTGGTCCTCCTTGTTGATCATCTCCTGTTGCATTGGAGTTGATGTCTTTTTTCTTTTTAGTCTGTTCTATTTTTTCTCCTTGCTTAAATCGGTAAGTTAAAGAAACTGAGAACTGTCTTGGCTGCCATTGCATATAAGAATCTCTAACACTATTTGCTGTATATGTTGTAGATCTCATCGATCTTGTATTGAAGATATCCTGAATGTTAAAAGCTAAAGTTCCATCTCCTTTCCAGATTGTTTTTGATGCTCCAAAGTTAATGGCATACATATCTTTTCTATCTTGGTAAGCTGTTTTCTGACCTCCTCTATAAAAACCTTGTAATTGGAAACTAAATGTTTTGTCAACTTTAATAGTTGAAGAAAGTCTGGCTCTTGTTGAGAAACCTTTACCTTCAAAATTAGCAACCGCCTGAATAGGATTTCCATCTTTATCAAAAGTATCGTATAGTGTACTTCCTTTTGTATTGTATCCAAATAGGTCAACATTTCCTAAGAATTTCAACCAATTTGTTGCGTCCCAGTTGAAATTAAAATCTAAACCGTAGCGGTCATCTGTACCTAAGTTGATTGGTTTTGTATGGGATTCTATACGTTTTGGATTAATAATATCTCCATTGTCATCTGTAGCTAAAATATTATATACCAGCATTTTTGTGTCATCGGTCTGATGTCTGAAGTATAGAGTAGGGTTTAATGTAAATTTCTTCTTAGAAATACTATATCCAAATTCAAAAGAGTCAACATAAGAAGGGTTTAGATCGATATTTCCGTCGAAGATATTTTGATTGTCACTATAATTCGGGTTAGGAATCATAAAGAATGATCTCGGGCGGTCTATTCTTCTCGTATAGTTTAATAGAAGCTGATTGTCTTTTGAGAAATCATAACTTAAGTAAACACTTGGAAATAAATTGTTATAATTTTTAGTGGTTATAACTGAATTTTTAGCAGGATTAGGGTTAAGGCTTAAATAATTAATATCTACATTCGATAGTTCATCTCTCACACCAATCTGATAACCTAATTTTCCTATTTTACTTTTGAATTGTAAATAAAAAGCATTGAAAGTTTCCTTATAGGTAGCATCATAAGTATATGGCTTAAGGAAATCTAAAGGCTTTGTTGCAGTGCTTTCACGCACATCATTACTGTAATCATTGGTATTGATATCAATTCTATAACCTGCTTCTAATTTTGACATTTCACCAATAGGCAACTCGTAATCAACTTTACCAATAACAGTTTTATTGATGGTATTTTGATTAATGATATCTTTCAAACTATTGATCGTATCATCAATATTAGTATCATTGTATGAGCGGCTTCTTTGTAAGCTTAATGATAATGATAAATTTTGTCCCTTATCATCAAATTTATGATCTAATCCAAAATCTCCCTGAAAAGCAAGGTTATTGTTTGTGCCAAACGTACTTCTGTTTGATGTATAAAAAGGATTTTTAAAAGGGGTGTAAGCGTAATCGATATTACCGAAATTCTCGCTGTCGAATGTTCTTACAGTACCGGATGCATTTACCGATGTTTTTTCGGTTATATCATATACTACACCTGCGGAAGCATTATAGTTGTTATTTTTACTTTTAGTTTCAGAATTAGTATCTCTTTTTACCAAATCATCATCTAATGCAGCATTGTTAAAATAATCATTATTTCTACTGGTATTTTTTGACTCCCGATATCCACCTCCACCATTTAGAAACCATGTGAAATTACCTTTTCTCCAGTTAAGGTTAGCATTCAGGTTTGTTTGAGGAAGATATCCTAATGTCCCAATAACACTACCATTGAAGCCTGTTTTTTTACTTTTCTTTAAAATAATATTTAAAATACCGGCAGTTCCGCTTGCTTCAAATTTTGAAGAAGGGTTCGTGATAACTTCGATTTTTTCAATCTGATCAGCCGGAATACTTTGTAATGCATTAGCGCCGTCATCAATTCCGAGTAATGCAGACGGTTTTCCATTGATTAAAAATTTTACATTTGAGCTCCCTCTCATAGAAACTGTACCATCAGTGTCTACTGAAACAGAAGGTACATTGGATAGAACATCCTGAAGATTTCCACCTTTACTTACAATATCCTGAGAAGGGTCATATGTTCTTTTATCTAGCTCTACTTTATAGGGTTTTGTAGATTGAGCAGTAATCACAACTGCTTGGATATCCCCAGTTTTGATATTTGTTGAACTTTTTTCCGGTTCGATAGATAAGGCTCCGATACTTCCTGCTGTTGCAATTTGCTTGTTGACAACACTTTTTTTGTAATCAATGGCTTCTACAGTAATATCATAGTTTCCGGGAGTAATATCAAGTTTATATTGACCTTTTTCATCAGTAAGAGCAGCGTCACTAAGAAGTTTGCTTGTTTTGTTGCTGAAAGTAACTGATGCATAGGGAACAGGCTGATTGTTTTTGTTAACAACAGTCCCTGAAATACCTACTTTTTCCTGTCCAAAAGCAAATGCTGCCGCAGAAAGTACAAAAGTAAGTCCCAAGGTTTTTTTTGTGAAAATGTTAATGATTTCCGTCTGATTCATAACGTTTTTGTTTGTGTAAAATCGTGAAATATTTGTCTTAATATTACGAAATCAACAATGCTTGAGAATTTTATAATATTAAGATAGTTTATTGTTTATAAAGTATATGTCGTGTTTTAAGGCTAAATGTTAATTGTTAATTTGTTAAAATAAAGTTAAATTTATTTTTTATTTTATATTGTTTGAATTTAGCCAATCCTGATACGCTTTTGCATTGATAGCGTGCTCCTCTGCACTGGCTGTAAATTTATGGTAGCCGGGTTTTGCCGGATCTGCACACATAAAAATGTAATTATTGTTTTCTGCATTTAAAACTGCATCGACTGAATTTTTATTTACCACACAGATGGGTCCCGGAGGAATGCCTTTATTAGCATACGTGTTGTATGGAGACGGAGTTGATAAATGCTTATAAAATACTCTTTTAATAGATTCTTTGAAATTAGTCTGCTTATTAATAGCGTAGATTACCGTTGGATCAGATTGAAGTTTCATTCCTTTTCTGTAACGGTTAATATACAATCCTGCAATCGTTTTCATTTCATCATCTTTACCACCGGATTCTTTATAAACAATAGAGGCTAAAGCATAGATTTGGTCTCTGGTTAAACCAGACTGTTGTTCCTTAGCTTTTCTTTCACTATTCCAAAATTCATTGTACTGATCATCAAACTTTTTGAAAAACTCTTTAGGAGTTACCGTCCAGAAGAAGTTGTACGTATCAATGAAAAAATATTTTTTGAGATCTTCTGCATTATTGTATCCTTTTTCTACAGCTATAGTATTAAGGTCATTTACAAACTGTAAAGAATCCAATTCCGTTTTTTTTGAAACTTTACCAATCATTTGATATATATCTCCAAAGTCACCAATTCTAAAGCTGTTTTCCGCTTGGTTTCCCGCTTTTATCATATTGACAAGGTTAGAGTTTCCCATTCCTTTTTGAAAGTGATAACGGCCGGGTTTAAAATATTTATCAAGATCTTTTTCTTTTGCTACAATTTCGAAAGCTTCTTTATTGTCAATATATTTTGCTGCAGAATCCAGAATTTGTTTAAAATTTGCCTTGTGAGGAATCAAAACATATCCGTCTTTTTCGATGTTGTTTGCGTAATATTTTTTATAAAATTTAAATCCAAAAAATCCGCCTACTACAAATACAAGTAGGATGATGATGAGAATTGCTTTTTTCATTTAAATGGTGATTAAAGTTTTTTTGTTTTTTTAAATAAGATCGACTTTTCCTCTAAAAACTTGTTTTGCGGGACCTTCTAACCAAATATTTTGGAAAGAATCCCCATTTTTTTCAGCATAAACCTTAAGATTTCCTCCCAAGGTTTTAACTTTTACAGAGATTAGATTGTTATTTTGTAAAAAAGTTAAAGCAGAAGCCGTAACTCCTGTTCCACAACTGTAAGTTTCGTCCTCAACGCCTCGTTCATAGGTTCTTACAAAAATCTCATCATCAGAAATTTTTTCCACAAAGTTGACATTGATTCCTTTTTCTTTATAATTTTCAGAGTTTCTGATTCCGTTTCCGTGGGCAAAAACTTCATAATTGATGATGTCTTCAACATATTTTACATAATGTGGAGATCCTGTATCCATTACCGTGTCTTCTCCATCATTTGAAATGGTTTCAACATCAGTCATTTTTAATTTTACAATACCATTGTGGATTTCAGCTTCGTGCTCTCCATCAATTGCCATAAAATTACATTTACCTTCAAACATATCAAGGAAAAAAGCGAAAGCAACCGAACAGCGTGCTCCATTACCACAAAAGCTTTTTGAACCATCAGAATTGTAGTAATCAACTTCAAAATCATAACCGTCCATAGCGTTGATTTTAATAAGTCCGTCTGCACCAATTCCGAAACGGCGGTCACAAAGTTTTTGAATATTCTCAATTGAAAGATCATTCCATTCTCCGGAACGATTGTCTATCATTACAAAATCGTTTCCCGTTCCCTGATATTTATAAAAATCCATAGGTATATGCTTTGTTATTTGTGTAAATTTGAACTTGCAAAATTACTATAATTAATACAAAAAACGAACAGTGTTAGCTGTTCGTTCTCTTATTTATAATCGTTTTATCTAAATCCTCCGTTTCTATTGGAATTACTGTTTTGCTGAGAGTTATTCTGTTGACTGTTGCTCTCGGAACTGTTTCTAAAGCCGCCGCTATTCGAATTTGTATTTCCTGAAGAATTGTTGTTACCTGACGAATTATTTCTGAATCCGCCGTTGGAGTTATTGTTATTATTAGTAGACGGATTGTTTCTAAACCCTCCCTGATTGCTGTTTTGGTTCTGGTTTTGATTCCCCTGGTTATTCGGGTTTTTAAAACCGTTATTCGGTCTTTGGCTTCCTTGGTTGTTTTGTCCAGTATTCGGTCTGAAACCACCATTTGAATTTCCATTATTGAATCCGTTACCGAAACCGTTGTTAGGTCTTTGAGAAGTCGTCGTCGTTCTTCTTTCTACGTATACTTTTCTTCTTGAATTATTATAATTGTAGTAATAATAAGGTATTCCGTTGTCATAATAATAAGTATAATCGTTTCTGTAATAATATCCGTCATTACCCCAATATCCACCAGTTCCGTAATATCCGCTTGGTGCATAGTAATATCCGTTATTATAATAAGGGTCTCCATATCCATATCCTGAATCAGTGTATACTGCACAAGAGGTAAGACTACCCATTACGAAAATGCTAAATGCTATTTTAAATAAATTTTTCATGACTTTATTGTACTTTTTTTTCTTTATAACTTTTTTTCCAATTGAGGTATCCTAAGATAGCCATTATAGTAAATACCAAATATTGAACCGAAGTGATTCCGAGACCTTTATAAATCATCATAGGCATACAAATAAAATCCCCGATGATCCAGAAAATCCAGTTTTCAATACGTCTTTTAGCCATAAACCACATGCCAACTAAAAATATGGATGTCGTTACAATATCTAACTTATTTCCCCAATCTAAATGATATAAACCAAGATCTGTGCCTTTCATGGAAAAATGATTGTCTATATAAGGTTTATAATAATAGATAGTCGTTACTAAAATGATACTTAATATAAAAAGAAGGCTTCCATATACCCATTCTTTTTTTGTCGCCCAGGTTACTTCCACATGAACATGATCTTTGGTATTTTTTGCCCATAATACCCATCCGTAAATACTCATTACTGTATAATAAACGTTAATCATACAGTCTCCTAATAATCCGAAATTGTAAAGAATATAAACATAGATTAATGTAGAGATAATTCCGGTAGGATAGACCCAGATGTTTTTTTTGATGGAAAAGTAAACACTTAAGACTCCGAATATAGAAGCAAACAATTCCAGGAAGATTTGGAAAGAAGTGTAGCTTTCATAGGGTTTTATGAAAAGATCGTATAAATTCATGTGATCAAAAATAAATAAAAAAATACAGAAAATGAAATGATTTAAATGTAGTGGTAATCAGTTTTTTAGCGTTGATTATTTAAAATTAATGATGAAAAATTGTCAATAAACGTTAAGGTTTCTAAATTTTTTATATTTTCGTAAATCTTTAATAAATAGTAAAATATGTCAAAAATCTGGACGAAAAAGCCAATGAGTGCTTTTGAGAATGATGTTAAAAGTAGTCAGCTTAAAAGAGTACTTGGTAAATGGAGTCTTACAGCAATCGGAATTGGAGCGATCATTGGAGGAGGAATTTTTGTGTTAACGGGTACAGGTGCTTATTATCATGCAGGACCTGCATTGGCACTTTCCTTCATTATTGCGGGAATTGCGTGTGTTTTCGCTGCTTTATGTTATTCTGAATTTGCTTCTATTCTACCTGTAGAAGGTTCGGCATATGCTTATGCTTATGGGACGGTAGGAGAAATTTTTGCATGGATTATCGGTTGGGGACTTATTCTCGAATATGCGATGGGATCTATGACGGTGGCAGTTTCCTGGTCCGGATATTTTAATAAATTGCTTAAAATGTTCGGTCTTCATTTGCCGGACTATCTTACTTCAGATCCTGCAAGTTATACAGGAGATGGTTTTTCAATGAATTTACCGGCTTTTGTAATTGTGTTAGTAGTAATTTCTTTGTTGATAAAAGGAACGAAAGAAGCCGCAAAAGCGAATAACCTTATCGTAATCATGAAAGTTTCTGCGGTTATATTTGTAATTATTGCAGGTGCTTTCTTTATTAATGCTGAAAACTGGAATCCTTTTATTCCTGCAGC
Organism: Chryseobacterium taiwanense; assembly: GCF_000813825.1. Taxonomy (GTDB): domain Bacteria; phylum Bacteroidota; class Bacteroidia; order Flavobacteriales; family Weeksellaceae; genus Chryseobacterium; species Chryseobacterium taiwanense. The sequence goes on along the minus strand of NZ_JWTA01000004.1, from coordinate 358,548 downwards.
TACCATGGTGAAAGAGGGAGAAACGATGAAAGAAGCGTACGGAATTCAGGGTGTTATTTCTGGAGCAGCAGCGATATTCTTTGCCTATGTAGGTTTTGATGCGGTTTCTACACAAGCTGGAGAAGCGATTAATCCTAAAAAAGATGTGCCATTTGCGATTATTGTTTCACTTTTGGTATGTACAGTATTATATATTTTGGTTTCATTGGTTCTTACGGGAATGATGCATTATACAGACTTTAATCCTCAAGGGAAGTTCCCGGATGCTATTAAAGCGCCTGTTGCGTATGCGTTTGAAATTGCCGGTCAAGGATGGGCTGGATATATTATCACAATTGCAGCAACAGTAGGTTTGATTTCCGTATTGATGGTAATGATTATGGGACAATCAAGAATTTTCTTGGGAATGTCTAAAGACGGTTTGATTCCTAAAATGTTCAGCGATGTACACCCGGTAAGAAAAACTCCTGCAAAAAGTTTAATGCTTTTAGGAATTGTAATTGCAACAGTAGCTTCGTTAACGCCAATCAGTAAATTAGCCGATATGACGAGTTTCGGAACTTTATTTGCCTTTACGATGGTATGTGTAGCAGTTTGGATCTTAAGAAAAAGAGAACCGAATTTGCCTAGAAACTTCAAAGTTCCTGCATTGCCTGTAATTGCTACACTAGGAATCTGTATCAATGTGTATTTGATCTGGAACTTAAGTCATGAAGCAAAATTATTATCAACTGCATGGCTGGCTTTAGGTGTAATTATCTATTTTGCATATAGTCTTAGACACTCTAAGCTTCACAAAGTAGGATATGGAGAAACCTTCAAAGCGGAGCAGGAGCCATTACAAAAACCTGACTTAGATTTATAAAAAATTTAAAACGATACAAATCCACAGATTTTTCTGTGGATTTTTTATTTTTGTTTCCATGAAAAAAATCTTTCCCCTCCTGTTTTCTTTTTTAGGAATCCTTTCGTTTTCTCAACAAGTAAGTTTGGAAACTATTTTTAATGATAAAATCAGCATCAGAGCGATCGAGTTGTATGATAACAAAGTCTGGTATAGCGGAACGGATGCTAAATTTGGTTTTGTAGACATCAATAATCCTCAAAATCAGAAACAGATCAAATTATCTGAAAAGAAATTACAATTCAGAACATTGGGGCAGGATAAAAATTCTTTTTATGCTATAAATATCGAAAGTCCGGCTGAGTTTTTTAAAATTAATAAAAAAGACTTGATATCTGAAGTTATTTATAGAGATACCGTGAAAACAGCTTTCTATGATGCTTTACATTTTATAAATAGTGATTTAGCCTTTACTTTTAGTGATTCGGATAAAGATAACCGTTTGAAATTAGCTGTTCTTAAAAACGGAAAATGGAGTGGCTTCAAAAATAGTATTATTCTGAATGAAGGAGAAGCGGCTTTTGCGGCAAGTAATACGAATATTGCATCAACTAAAAAGTATGTATGGATTGCAACCGGAGGAAAAGCATCCAGAATCTTAAAGTTGAATCTTAAAAACGAAGAAATTGAAGTTTTCAAAACTCCATTTATTCAAGGAGAATCTTCTCAGGGAATGTATTCGATCGATTTTTTAGATGATCAATTTGGAATTGCAGTCGGAGGGGATTATACAAAACAAACTGATAATATCAACAATATTGCAACTACCAATGATGGCGGTAAAAGCTGGCAGGTTCAAGCGTCCGGAAAAAATGCAGGGTATACGACCTGTGTGAAAATTAAACCTAATTCTAAAGGCAAAGAAATTATTTCCGTAGGAGATCAGCATATCAGTTATTCCTCGGACTTCGGAAAAACTTGGAAAAAGATTTCAGAAGAAAAGGGATTTTTCGTTTGTGAATGGGTAGATGAAAATACGGTGGTATTTGCCGGAAAAGACAGAATAGCTAAAATGAAATTAAAGTTTTAACCTAAGTTTTTAGACAAGAATCTTCAATTAATAAGAATAAATTTTTCAATAAGAGTATTTAGACTCATTATAAATTTCTATAAAAGAGACTAATATATTTCATGGTTCAAAATTCATAAGATATATTTAATTTTGCATTAAGAAATTTCAATTTGAAATTCAGTTTAAAATTAAACCTAAAATGAATTCTTTAATAGATAAATACAATATTCCCGGACCTCGTTATACTTCTTATCCTACTGTTCCTTACTGGGACGAAAGTACTTTTTCAGCTGAAAAATGGACGGAGAGCGTAATCAGGACCTTTAAGGAAACCAATGCAGAAGAGGGAATTTCTATTTATATTCACTTGCCTTTCTGCGAAGCGTTATGTACGTTCTGTGCATGTCATAAACGTATCACAAAACAACACAGCGTTGAAATTCCATATTTGGAAAGCGTGTTGAAAGAATGGCAGTTGTATCTTCAATTGTTTAATGAAAAACCTAAATTAAAGGAACTTCACTTAGGAGGAGGAACGCCGACTTTTTTCTCTCCGGAAAACTTAAAGACTTTATTAGAAGGTATTTTTGAAACGGTTGAGATTGCAGAACACCCTGAGTTTTCTTTTGAAGGTCATCCTAACAATACCTCCAGAAAACATTTACAAACGCTTTATGACTTAGGGTTCAGAAGAGTGAGTTTTGGCGTTCAGGATTATGATCCTAAAGTTCAGAAGGCAATCAATAGAATTCAGTCTTTTGAAAAAGTGAAAGAAGTGACGGAATGGGCAAAAGAGATTGGTTACAGAGGAATCAGTCATGATTTGGTTTTTGGGCTTCCGCACCAATCTTGGGAAGCAATGGAAAACACCATCCGTAAAACAATGGAGCTTAAGCCGGATCGTTTGGCGTTTTATTCTTATGCACACGTTCCATGGGTAAAAGGTGTTGGACAAAGAGGATTCGATGAAAATGATCTTCCGAGCGGTGAAGAAAAGCGTCGTTTGTATGAAGATGGTAAAAAATTACTGGAAGAATTAGGTTATATTGAAGTGGGAATGGATCATTTCTCTTTGGAGCATGATGATTTGTATCAATCTTTAATTCAGAAGAAATTGCACAGGAATTTCATGGGCTATACCTCAAGCAAAACCCAATTAATGGTTGGTTTAGGAATGTCTGCAATCTCAGATTCATGGTATGCTTTTGCTCAAAATGTGAAAACAGTGGAAGAGTATCAGAAAATAGTAGAAGAAGGTACAATTCCGGTTGTAAAAGGGCATATTCTAAACGAAGAAGATCTGATTGTAAGAAGACATATCCTGAATTTAATGTGTCAGCTTGAAACTACTTTTGATCATAATAATTCTTTCCCTGAATTAGAAAATGCATTTGAAATGTTGCAGGAAATGGAGAAAGATGAATTGGTGGAAATTCAGGATAATCAGATAAAAATAACAGAAAAGGGAAGAGCGTTTACAAGAAATGTGGCTATGGTTTTCGATTTGAGAATGATGAGAAATAAACCGGAAACGAGGATTTTCTCTATGACCATTTAAAAGTAAATACTATCAATATTTAAAAAAAATCCAATCAGCAAATGGTTGGATTTTTTTTTATGAATGTGTTAATATATTTTATTGAATAATTAATTTCTGGCTATAATACTTTAATTTTTCTGAATTCAGAGTAATGAAATAGACTCCTGCAGGAATTCTTGAAATATCAATACCTCCATCGTTTCCTATTTTTTGAGACTCCAATACAATTTTTCCATCTGAACTAAAAATTTCGACAGAAATATCTCTGTCTTTTATCCCATCAATAAATAATTTATTTGAAGCAGGATTTGGGTAAATTTTTATTGAAGGAGATAAATTATTTTCCTGAGTAGCAAGTGTTCCTGAAGTAATTTTAAATATTTTGCCATTATTTACGGCTGCTACAAATAATTCATTCTGATTGTTAATTCCGAACGTTGAGAAATTATTTCCGGAGAATGCCGTAGTCCATGTAATTGAATCATCTGGATTTAAAATTCCAAGTTGGGTAGAGCAGTAATCGGCAAAAATATATCTTCCCTGTAAAGCCGGATATTGTGTGCCTCTGTAAATATACCCACCGGTAATTGAACATTTTCCACCGGTATGATTGTATGCTGCTACAGGAAAAGTTATTGTAGAAGTACTTGGACAGCCTGTTGTATTGTAAGGGGTGTTTCCTTCATAGCATCTCCATCCGTAATTGAGACCTGCTTGAGAAATAGGCTGTCGATTAATTTCTTCAATCTGACCCTGACCGACATCTGCAATCATTACATTTCCGGAAGTCGTGTCAAAATTAAATTTCCATGCATTACGTAATCCATACGCCCAGACTTCATCAGCTCCATCTACGCCTACAAAAGGATTATTGGGTGGAATATTATAAGGGGTTGTAGAATTAATATCGAGTCTTAAAAGTTTTCCTAAGAGAGAATTTTTATTCTGAGCATTATTATTGGGGTCTCCACCGCTTCCGCCATCTCCTGTTACGATCCATAAATATCCATCGGGTGCAAAATGAATGCTTCCTCCATTATGATTGTCAAATGGTTTTGGGAGATTGAGAATGATTTTTTCTGTCGCCGGATCAGCAACATCAGGATTTGAGCTTCGGGTGTATCTGGCTACAGTAATATTTCCGTTGGTATCGTTATAATACACAAAAAAATAACCGTTTGTGGCATATTGAGGGTGAAAAGTAAGTCCTAAAAGACCTCTTTCTCCACCATAGGTTATTTTTGAACTGATATTCAGGAAATTGGTAGTATTAGTACTTCCATTTGACTGTAGAATTTTAATAATTCCATTTTGCTGAACAACAAACATTCTGCTGTCGTTCGCATGTACAATTTCGACGGGAGCCGTAAATCCCGTGGCAAATTCTTCTATATTAATACTTTGAGCATTAATAATAAGGGAAGAAAAAATACTTGCGGAAAAAAGTAATTTTTTCATAATATTTTGATATTTAGTGTATTAAATCTGAATGAAAATTTCATACCAATTAACCGTTGAAAAATTCATTAAAATATCATCAAAAAATTATTAAATCTTAAATGAAAATAAGAATGCCGATATATCTGAAAATAAACGATTTCTGTTGTTAAAAATTCATAAAATTCAATAAAATGATTATATTTGCCGACTTAATTTAACGTAGTTATAACAAAATGCAAGGAAAAGGACTTATTACAATTGTCGCTATTGTACTAGGGTTGATTTGCTTAAATGAGCTATTACCAACTTGGTACGCCAGCAAAATTGAAAAGCAGGCAACTGCTATTGCAGGAGACAATCCGGAAAAGTATCAGAAAGAAATTGCAAAACTTTCTAAGGATACTTTGAACCTGGGATTCACAAAACTTTATTACACTAAAGCAAAAGACAAGGAAATGAAACTTGGTCTTGACTTGAAGGGTGGGATCAATGTTCTTTTGGAAATTAACCAAAGAGATCTTGTGAATGATTTAACAAATTATTCTACAAATCCTGTTCTTATTGAGGCTTTAAACAAAACTGATGAAGCTCAAAAGAATTCTACAAAAGCTTACATCGACAATTTCTTCGAACAATTTGATGCTGTAAACAAAGCTAAAGGTACAAACCTGAAGCTAGCAGATCCTGAAATCTTCGGAAATACTACTCTTACTGAGGTGAAGTATAATACACCGGATGAGCAGGTAAAAAGCATCGTGAAAAGAAAGATCGATGCATCTGTAGGAACAGCTTTTGAAGTAATCAGAACGAGAATTGATAAGTTGGGTGCAATTCAGCCAAATGTTCAGAGAGTACCTGGAACTGCTAGAATTTCAGTTGAAATGCCGGGAATGAAAGACATCGACAAAGTAAAGAAGATGCTTCAGACTTCTGCTAAACTTCAATTCTGGGAAGTACAGCAAATCACTGAGATTGCTCCTTATTTCCAAACATTGAGCACAATGGTAGCTGCAAAAGGAGATTCTATGGGTGTTGCAAAAAACACAAATTTTGCAAATATCATCCAAGGAGGAAAATCTATGAGTCCAAGTGCGGTTGGAAGTGTAAAATTATCTGATACAGCTGTTGTAAACAAAATTTTGAACAGCAAAGTAGCTCAGTCTTTACGTCCGGCTAACATTAAATATACACAATTCATGTGGGGTTACAAACCTGAGGCTACAGATACTGAAAGCTTAGTATTGTACGCAATCAGAGGTAACATCAACCAAAAAGCTCCAGTAGACGGTGCTGTTGAAACTGCAAACATTAGTTATGATGAGCTAAGCAGAATAGTAGTAGACATGCAGATGGATTCTAAAGGGGCTAAAGAATGGAAAACATTAACAGAGAAAAACGTTGGTAAACCAGTTGCGGTAACATTGGACGGTAGAGTTTATACTGCTCCGAACGTTGTAGGTGCAATTCCTAACGGTAGAACTCAGATTTCTGGTAACTTCTCTCAGGAGGAAGCTAAAGAATTGGTAGACGTATTAGGAGCGGGTAAATTACCTGCAGGTGCAAAAGTAGTTCAGGCTACGGTTGTAGGTCCGTCTCTAGGTCAGGAATCTATTGATGCAGGTCTAATGTCATTCATGATTGCATTTGCTATTATTATCGTTTATATCATTTTCTATTACGGTGGAGCTGGTGTTTATGCGGTAATTGCAATGGTAATCAACTTATTCTATATTTTCGGTATCATGGATTCTGGAGACTTTACTCTTACACTTCCAGGTATCGCGGGTATCGTTTTAACGATGGCAGTTGCGGTCGATACGAACGTTATCATTTATGAAAGAACGAAAGAAGAATTATTCTTAGGGAAAAGTATCCTTGAAGCTTATAAAGATGGTTTCAAACATGCATTGAATGCGATTATCGATGGTCACACAACTACTTTCTTAACGGCGGTTGTATTGTTCTTCTTCGGAACAGGACCTATTAAAGGTTTTGCCTTGACGTTGATGATCGGGGTTGCAATGACATTATTCACGTCAGTATTGCTTTCAAGAGTAATGATCTTCTCAAGATTAAATAAAGGAAAAGGACTTTCTGTTTGGACTCCTGCAACGAAGAATCTATTCAGAAATACTTGGATCGATTTCATCGGAAAAAGAAAATATGCTTATATTTTCTCAGCGGTATTAACAGTTGCTTGTATTATTTCAATTGCTACTCACGGTTTCAAATACGGTATTGACTTTACCGGAGGTAGAAACTATGTAGTAAGATTTGATAAAGATGTTAAAGCTGAAGATGTTGAAGATAAGTTGGTAGCATTATTCAAAACTGAAGATGGTAAGAATTCTTCTGTTGAAGCTAAAACTTTTGGAAGCAACAATCAATTAAAGATCTCTACAGATTATCTAATTGAAGACGAATCTTTAAAAGCTGACCAGATCATTGAGCAGAAATTGTTCGAAGGATTAAAATCAAACTTACCTGCAGGAACTACATTGAAAGATTTCAAATCTGCAGATAAAGAACATGCTGGAATTATCTCTTCTGAAAAAGTAGGACCTTCTGTAGCGGATGATATTAAAATTCACGGTGTTTATGCAGTTTTAGGTGCATTAGGAATTATCTTTATCTATATCTTATTGAGATTTAGAAAATGGCAGTTCTCTTTAGGTGCAGTTGCTGCGTTATTCCACGATGCGGTAATCATTTTAGGAGCGTATTCATTGCTTCATAAATATATGCCGTTCAACATGGAGATCAACCAGGATTTCATTGCGGCGATCTTGACGGTATTAGGATACTCTATTAATGACACGGTAATTATCTTCGACAGAATTAGAGAATACCTGAGAGAGAAGAAATCTTTAACATTAGCTGGATTATTCGATGACTCTATTTCAAGTACATTGGGTAGAACATTCAACACCTCATTTACTACAATCTTAGTAATTTTAGCGATCTTCATTTTCGGTGGAGATAACTTAAGAGGATTTATGTTTGCCATGTTAATCGGTATCGGATTTGGTACTTATTCATCAATCTTCGTGGCATCGGCAATCGCTTATGACTTCCTTAAAAAAGGAAAAGAAGAAGAAGTGCATGGGAAATCAACTTCGAATAAAGAAGTACTTGCTTCAAAATAATTTAAACTACAATAAATAAGAAAAAGCCTTCCAAATTCGGAAGGCTTTTTTATTTTCAAAATTCCCTGTGAACTTTTAACTATTGCCTTTTTACTTAATAATAATTTATTCTCATTCTTTTTCCCGATTTGATTATTTTTGCAGGGTATGGAAAATTCAAGAAAAAAAGCCGCCATCGGCTTCATATTTATTACATTATTGATTGACATTACGGGATGGGGAATCATCATTCCGGTTGTTCCGAAATTAATTGAGGAACTGATCCACAGTGATATTAGTGAAGCCGCCAAATATGGAGGCTGGCTGGGTTTTGCGTATGCCTTTACACAATTCATCTTCTCTCCGGTAGTAGGGAATTTGAGTGATAAATATGGACGAAGACCTATTATTTTGATTTCACTTTTTGGTTTTGCAGTGGACTATATTTTTCTTGCTTTGGCACCCACAATCTGGTGGTTGTTCTTCGGACGAATTATTGCCGGAATTACCGGCGCGAGTGTTACCACGGCGAGTGCTTATATTGCAGACATTTCTACCGATGAAGACAGAGCCAAGAATTTTGGTTTAATTGGAGCTGCCTTTGGTCTTGGATTTATTATTGGACCGGTTCTAGGAGGAGTTTTAGGACATTACGGTTCAAGAGTTCCTTTCTATGCAGCAGCTGTGCTGTGTTTGTTAAATTTCCTTTACGGATACTTCATTCTTCCGGAAAGTTTAGATAAAGATAAAAGAAGAGAGTTCAACTGGAAAAGAGCAAATCCGATCGGTTCATTTAAATTTTTAGGTAAACACCCAGAAATTTCTGGATTAATTGTTTCACTGATATTGATTTATATTGCGGGACACGCGGTACAAAGTAACTGGAGTTTCTTTACCATGTATAAATTCAGTTGGAATGAAAGAATGGTGGGGATTTCCCTTGGAGTTGTTGGTTTATTGGTCGGTTTAGTGCAGGGAGGATTGATCCGTTGGACGACACCAAGATTGGGAGAACAAAAAAGCATCTATTACGGATTAGCTTTATATGCAATTGGAATGCTGTTATTTGCTTTTGCATCACAAGGTTGGATGATGTTTATATTTTTGATTCCTTATTGTTTAGGAGGAATTTGCGGGCCGGCTTTACAATCGGTAATTACGAAAAGTGTTCCGTCAAATGAACAGGGTGAATTGCAGGGAGCTCTAACAAGTTTAATGAGTGCAACCTCTATTATCGGACCTCCAATGATGACTAATTTATTTTACTTCTTTACCCACGACGAAGCACCATTTAAGTTTTCGGGAGCTCCATTCTTCCTGGCATTTATTTTAATGGCGGTAAGTGTGGTCATTACTTATATTAATTTCAAAAATAAAAACTCAAAAAAAGAGGTAATAGAATAAAAAACAAGGGGATCACATTTGATCCTCTTGTTGCTTTTGATAGTAAAATATGAAGTTTATGAAATGAATCTTTAAATAGATTGTTGTTTTAAAGATATAAAAACTCCATGTTAAATCAAAATAATGTGAATTAAATTTTCTTAATAATTAAATTCCTTTAGAAAGAAGAGAAGAGTAGTATAGTGTAGAACATAATAATGATAATAAACTCTACTTTCCTAAGAATGATCATCACATGATTAAAACTTCAAAAGCCCCGAATCACGAACCCCGAAACTCTAATCAGTTTAAATTCTTAAAATTTATTTAAAATTGATGGATAACATAATACAATTGCATAATCTTTCGTAATTTTGGCAAATGGAATTAAGCATTGGAGAAATGGCACTGATTGCCGTGGCAATCGTAGTATTATTCGGACCGGATAAATTGCCTCAGATTGCGCGTGACTTAGGAGCAGGCGTAAGAAAAATGCGTGGTGCAGTAGAGGACATCAAAACAGAAATTATGAAAGAAACAGATAATCCTGTTTCTGAGATTAAGCGTGAGATTGAGAAGGTAAAAGATGCTGCCAAAGATTTTAATCCGATGAAAGATATTGAAAAAGATATCTTAACTGAACCATCTTCTAATAAAACGGAGCAGGAAAAAATTAAACCTTCTGAAGACGAAACTTACGAAGGACCTGTAAGCAGATAAGAACGTATGGAAGAAATTATTCAGGAAGATAAAAGTGTATTTTTATATCTAAACAATTTAGGAAGTTCTTCTTTCGATCAGTTTTGGATGTTGATTTCAAGTACCTGGATATGGGTTCCGCTTTACATTATTTTCTGTTATTTACTGTTCAAAAATTATAAGCTAAGATCATTTGTTTTTATCTTAATATTTATCGCGATTGGAGTTACTATTTCCGATCAGCTTGCAAGCATTTTTAAATATGGAGTAGCGAGATTAAGACCTTGTCACGACCCAAGTTTACAAGATCATATGAGAATTGTGAAATGTGGGGGACAATTTGGTTTTTATTCTGCACATGCCTCTAATACTTTCTTTTTAGCATCTTATTTAAGTTTTTTATTAAAAAATAAGCTTAAATGGATTCCTTATTTTATATTTGTGTGGGCTACAGTAGTAGCGTACAGCAGAATTTATTTAGGCGTGCATTTTCCGATAGATATTTTGGTGGGGGCGTTTGTTGGATCTTTATTGGGAGGGCTTTTTGCTATGCTCGCCATAAAAGTGATCAACAAACAAACTAAAACTATATGAAAACTAAACTATTCCTTCTTACTCTTGCCACATTTTCGGCAGTTCAATCATTTTACGGACAAGATAAAAAAATAGCAGAAGAATGCTTTAATAAAGCAGATTATAAATGCGCAGAAGAGCAGTATACAAAGCTTGCAGATAAAGAAAATATTCAGAGGTTTCAGTCGGAATACTATGACAGACTGGGAACTTCTCAGAGAAGATTAGGGAAAACAACTCAGGCGTTCAAATCTTATGAATCTGCATTAAAGTCAAATCCGAAATCGGTTTCTGTTTACGAAAATTTGGCTTCTTTACACAATCAAAAAGGAAATAAAGTCAAAGCTTTAGAATACGTCAATACCGGAATTTCATTAGAACCAGAGAGTGCGAATCTCTATTTACTCCGTTCAAAAATTTATGAGAATTTAGGAAAGAAAGATTTGGCACAACAGGACTTGAAGCATATTTTAAGTTTTGCTCCGGATAATATTTTCGCAAGAACAGGGTTGGCGAATCTTAAGAAAAGAAATGGAGATCTGGAAAGTGCTTTAAAAGATTATAACCAATTGATTTCTGAAAAACCGGAATCATTATTATACAGCGGAAGAGGAGATATCTATCTTAAAATGAAGAAACCAAAAGAGGCTCTTGCGGATGTTAATAAATCAATTTCAGTTGATCCTAAATTTGCTCAGGCCTACGTTACTAAAGCACAGATTCTATTTGATACCGAAAAACCCAAAGAAGGCTGTACAAATTTAGATAAAGCAGTAAGTTTAGGCTATGAAAAAGCTCTTCTGGCAGAATATTATACCAAATGTGAGAAAAAATAATTAATATATTATATGAAATTACCAAATCTAAAATTATTCGTAACTACAATTTTCACTCTTGGAGTGATGGCTTTCGTAAATGCTCAACAAGCTGAAACAAAGCCTCAGGAAAATTCTCTTTTGGTGGCAGCGTTGAAAAAATCTGAAGAATCACCGGGTAAATCCATTTTTTACATCAATAAAACGGAAAGTAATGTTGAGGCTGTGAAAAAAGTCCCTTCTGAAAACATTAAATATGTAATGGTGCTTACCGATGATAAAATCAAGAAAAAATTAAAAGAAAAAGGAATTACCCAAGTGGTGACGGTAGTTACAAAAAATTAATCTTATTATATCTTTAAAAAGTTTTTAAATCAATATCAATTTCATGCTAAACATTGTTCTTGTAGAACCTGAAATACCTAATAACACAGGAAATATCGGAAGATTATGTGTAGGAACAGAAAGTCGTTTACACCTTATTCACCCTTTTGGATTTGTAATAAATGATAAAAATCTAAAGCGTTCGGGGTTGGATTATTGGGTTCATTTGGATGTGACAGAATATACCAACGTAGACGAATGGATACAAACTATTCCTGATCTTTCTCGCGTTTTTCTGATGAGTTCTCATGCCGAGAAATCTTATCTGGAAACAGAATTTAAAGATGGAGACTGGCTGGTTTTCGGGAAAGAGAGTGTTGGTTTAAGCAAAGAAGTTTTAGCTCGTTTTGAAAATCATTTGACCATTCCGATGTCTAAATTGATCAGAAGTTTTAATATTGCTAATTCTGTTGCTTTTGTGGTGGGTGAAGCTAAAAGACAGATTGGTTTAAAAATTTAGTTTAAAAGAAATATTAATCGTTATGGTAAGGTTTTCCCTGTAAAATCTGATCAGCACGATACAATTGTTCAACGATAAATAACCGAATCATTTGGTGCGTAAATGTCATTTTAGATAATGACATTTTTTCGTTGGTTCTACTATAGATTTCATCAGAAAAACCATACGCTCCACCGATCAAAAGGTGAATTTTCTTTACCGATGAATTCATCCAGGTATCAATTTTCTGAGCAAATTCTCTGCTGGTAAATTGTTTTCCTTTTTCGTCGAGAATAATCACCAAATCATTCTTATCGATATGGTTCAGAAAAAGCTTGGCCTCTTCTTTTTTCAGAAGATCCGGAGTGAGATTCTTGGCATTTTTAACATCAGGAATTTCAATAATTTCAAAATTCCAGTGTTTGGGAAGACGTTTTAGATAGTAACTAATTAATGAAGTGATTTCCTTATCGTCTGTTTTACCAATACAAAGCAAATTAATCTGCATTTTCTGTCTTTAAATATTTACAGGGTCAAAGATATTCATAAATTAAAGAAAGTCATAATTTGAGCAACTTTTAGAGAATTTTAAGTTTAAAAAAATCATTACTTTTGTTAGAACACCCATCTCATGAAAGAAAAAATCCTTTCCTGTTTCTTGATCTGTTTTTCATTACTTTCCTATGCTCAGGAAATTGACGAAACTCAGGAGAAGAAATATGTAGAAGAGGATAAAAATAAAATTTCAGTCGTTACGGGATTAAGTTATATCCACAATATTTTTGGATTATTGTATCAGGATAAAGTTTTTCGGTTAAGACCTAATGACGCTTTTTATACCGAGTTTTTCTTGCGCTATCGATGGCTGGATGTGAGTTTTTCTTTTGCTCCGAAACTAACGAGAATCAATAATGATGATCCCGAAAAAGGAAAATCAAAGTATTTCAACGTAGGATTTACTTTTTTTCTTAGCCCAAAACTCAGGCAATATGTTTATTTTAGTGAAGTGAAAGGATTGTATTTTCAGGATACCAAAGAATTTATGCGCCTGATTTACGACGAAGATTATAATGAAGAAGGTTATTTACAGTTTCCTGATGCGAAATATAAGTCTTTTAAAGGCGAAACAAGTTATCTGTGGCTGGGAAATAAAACTGACTACAGAAGTTTCAACAATATGACGTATAAGCCGCTGAAAGATGTTTTTATTGTAAGTACAGGATTGTTTTATCAGTATAATATTCTCAGTGATCTTAATAAGACAATCTATCAGGGCGAAATTTTTAGTGAAAGTGCAGATGATTCGCCTTCAAAGGATTTTAGAATTGCTCTAAGATCGGGTGGAGGTGTGCAGAAAAAAATTGGAGGCAATTGGTATACTATCGTAGAAGCTTATCCAGAATTGTATTATTCAAAATTAATAGGAGAAGACTTTCATGAGTTTAATGTGGGATTGTATTCCAATGCAAGAATGGGATATGATAACGGAAAATGGTTTTTCGGTGGGGGATTTCAGCTGAACTGGATCAACAGTTCTAATGAGAATTTTTATTCAACAACACAGTGGTTGTTTCGGGTGGGAGTTGGTTTCCGGTTTAATTCACCTACATTTGTAAACAGAAACTTTGATAGAATAGATCATATTTTAAAGTAACTTATGGGTATAAAACTTCCTAGATTTATCTTGAAAATTCAAGAGTTTTTTGATGACATTCATATTCCTGTTTTAGGAATATCGCTTTGGCAGATGTTTCAAATCTATATTTCAGGTATTTTCAAAGGGAAAATAGGAAGAAAAGCAGCGGCAATTTCCTGGAGCTTTACCATAAGTTTATTTCCGTTTATTCTTTTCTTATTGTCCGTTTTACCTTATATGCCGCATTATGACAAGCTTCAATTCTATATTTTTGAGGTTTTGATGCACAATGTATTTCCCTCAAATATGGAAGGTGATGTAAGAGGCTATATAGAAACAAATATTATTCCTAATATGAAGGGAATCAGTAATCTGACGATTGTTTTAGCATTGGTATTTGCGACGAATGGTACGTTTTCCTTAATCAATGGTTTTAATGAAAATTCTGAAGAAAAGCTGACGGATGTGAAAGAATTTATACTTTCTTTTTTCATTACCATCGGGTTTATTTTAATTGTATTTCTGGCACTTTTTGGAGTGTATTATGTAGAAGTTGTCATGAAACTGTTTACCCCGTCTTATGATATTTCATGGCTGGTGAATAACCTTTCTAAAATCATCGGATTTGTTTCTTTTCCTGTGTTTTACTTTATCCTTTTGGCCTTGTTTTATTGGTTGGGTACCGTGAAGATTACAAGATTCAGACAGGCAGTTCCGGGAGCAATCTTAACAACGGTTTTGTTTGTTCTTACCACTTATATTTTTGCCATTTATGTAAAAGATATCGCAAGATACAACGTGTTATATGGCTCTATCGGAAGTATGATCCTTCTGATGGTTTGGGTAAATGTAAATGTATATCTTCTTCTTTTCGGAAACGAACTGAATATGGCGATCAGAAAGCTCAGAATTGAAAAACTACTTTCAGATGAACTTCAGAAGGAAGCTTTAAGTTATCACACGGGAACTAAGGAACCTAACTTGGAAAGCGATGAAGAACATACCAGAAAATTAAATCAGCAAAGCGATTTTAAAGCATAATCCTGATGTAAAAAGCCTTATTAAACTAATGGTGTAATTTAATAAGGCTTTGTTTTTGTAAATATTGAGTTTTACTCTCCTGAATATTTCTTAGAACTTATTTTCAAGATGATAAAGCCTAAAAATGCTGATAAAAAAGAAGCGACCAGTATGGCAAACTTGGCTTCATCCTGAATCTGTATTTCCGTTTTAAAAGAAAGCAGGGAGATAAAAATAGACATGGTAAAACCGATTCCTGCCAAACATCCGACTCCTATCATTTGTCTCCATGAACTATTCTGTGGTAAAGAGCTTACTTTTAATTTTATAGCTAAAAAAGAGAACAGATTGATTCCTATCAATTTACCTAAAACCAATCCGCAGATAATTCCTAGTCCTAACGTACTGGTAAGTCCACCAACCATTCCATTAGTAAATGTGATATTCGTATTGGCAAGAGCAAATACAGGCATGATTAAAAAGCTTACCGGAAATTGTAGTTGATGTTCCAGTTTTTCTAATGGAGATATTTCTGTATTTGATTCATTGGTAGGGATGGAGAACGCCAGTAAAACTCCTGCAATCGTCGCATGAATTCCGGAATGATGAAGGAAATACCAGAGAAATAACCCCAGAATAATATAAAAAATAAGTTTGGTGACTTTAAAAAAGTTTAACAGGAATAATAAGATTGTTACTCCTAAAGAAAGGAATAAATAAACCCAGTGGATTTGGTCGGTATAGAAGATGGCAATTACCAAAATAGCTCCCAAATCATCTACAATCGCCAATGCAGCTAGGAAAATCTTAATTGAATTGGGGATCCTGCTTCCAAGCATTGAAATAATAGCCAATGAGAAAGCGATATCTGTTGCCATAGGAATTCCCCAACCATTTTCGTAAGGCGTTCCATAATTGAAAATTGTGAAAATAACGGCAGGAACGAGCATTCCGCCAACAGCAGCAAAAATAGGAAGAGAAGCATTTTTAAAAGAAGAAAGTTCCCCTTCAATAATTTCTCTTTTAATCTCAAGACCTACTAATAGGAAAAAGATAGCCATTAAACCATCATTAATCCAGATACTTATAGGATATTCTAAATGAAAAAGAGAAGTTCCTACTGTTGTGTCTAACAGTTTCTGAAAACTTTCGCCGGCAGATGAGTTGGCAATCAATAAGGAAACTATGACACATAAAATGAGCATAATTCCCGAAAACTGACTACTGTTGAAGAATTTTTTAAAATATAAAGTTAATTTCATTCCAATTATATTCTTCTTATCCTTGAAACTCCGTTGATACCTTTCAGTTTTTTGAAGGTTTCTTCTAGCTGGTTTCTATTCTTCACTTCAAGATTTATAGTACCGTTGAAAACACCATTGTTAGATTCAATAGACATACTCTTCATATCCATTCCCATTGCGCCGCTTATTACGGTTGTTATATCATTGATCATTCCCATTCTGTCCAGACCTTCAATTTCAATTTTTATTCTGTTTTTAAAGCTCTCTTCATTTACCCATTTTGCAGGAATTACCCTATAATCGTACTGTGCACGTAGATTGATAGCATTAGGACAATTGTCACTGTGTACTTTAATTCCGTCAGAAATAGTAATAAATCCAAAAATTTTGTCTCCCGGAATTACGGTACAGCATTTTGCATAGCTGTAATTAAGTTTTTCCTCATCTTTCCCGAAGACAATCATATCCAGATTCTGCTCTTTAGGCTCTTCGTAGTGTACATTCTTTGAAGGCGACTTTCTGAATCTGGAAAGTAAGTTGTTGAAAACGTTTTTACTTTCGATATATTTTCTTAAACTGCTTGCATCCAGTTCGTTATTTTGGAATTTAAGAAATAGCTCCTGCGAACTTTTAAGATTGAAGAATTTTTGCAGTTTATTGATTTCCTCATCATTAAAGTTAATTTTTGCGTGGCGCAGTTTTCTCTGAAGAATTTCTTTTCCTTCTTCTACAATCTGATTTTTTTGTGAATTTAAATAGCTTTTAATCTTAGATTTAGCTTTAGAAGTAACAACAAATTCAAGCCAATCTGATTTTGGTTTTTGATTCTGTGAAGATAAAATATCTACCTGATCTCCGTTTTGAAGGGTATAGGAAATAGGAACAAGCTTTCCGTTGATTTTTGCACCTAAACATTTCATTCCTAAATCTGAATGCACAGCAAAAGCAAAATCTAAAGCGGTAGCATTGGTCGGTAAAATTTTAATTTCCCCTTTGGGCGTAAATACAAAAACCTCTTTTGAATATAAATTAAGTTTAATATTATCCAAAAGTTCTGATGTAGAAAGGTTTTGCTGTTGTTCCAGTACTTCACGAATCTCTGTTACCCAATTTTCAAAATTTCGGTCTTCCGAACTTTGTTTATAGCCTTCTTTGTATTTGTAATGTGCAGCAACTCCTTTTTCTGCAATTTCATCCATTCTTTCGGAACGGATTTGCACTTCGATCCATTTTTTATCAGGACCAAGAACCGTTAAATGTAAACTCTCGTATCCTGTAGAACGCGGTTGTGTAATCCAGTCACGCATTCTGGAAGGGTTACTGTGATAAACATCCGTTACAATTGAATATATTTTCCAAGCAAGAAATTTTTCATTCTTAGCATCTGATTTATAGATGATTCTGATCGCGTAGTTGTCAAAGACCTCTTCAAAAGAAACCCCTTGTTTCAGCATCTTTCTGTAAATAGAAGAAATAGCTTTTGCACGACCTTTAATTTTAAAGTTTAATCCTTCTTCATGTAGCTTTTTAGAAACTTCTTTTGTAAACTCCTCAATATATCTTTCACGGTTTTCCTTAGCTAATTCTAATTTCTCCGAAATTTCATTATAAACATCAGGATTGTTATATTTTAAAGATAGATCTTCAAGCTCAGATTTGATATTATAGAGCCCTAAACGGTGCGCCATCGGAGCATAGATATAAACGGTTTCAGAAGCAATTTTCTTCTGCTTATCCGGAGCCATGCTTTCCAAGGTTCGCATATTGTGAAGACGGTCTGCAATCTTAATCAGAATAACTCTGAAATCTTCTGAAAGGGTAAGAAGCAGCTTTCTGTAATTTTCAGATTGTACGGAGATATTTTGATGGTTCATAATGGATATTTTCGTCAATCCATTTACGATATCCGCAATTTTTTTTCCGAATATTTTCTTTAAATCTTCGTATGTATAATCTGAATCTTCAATCACGTCGTGTAGAAGCGCACAGGCAATAGAAGTAGCTCCCAAACCAATTTCGGTAGCAACAATCTTTGCTACGGCAATAGGGTGGTAAATATAAGGTTCTCCGGTTTTTCTTCTTTGTTCTTTATGAGCATCTAGCGCAATATCAAATGCCTTTCGGATGAGCTTATTGTTTTCCTCATCCAAAGTTCTGTATGTATTGGAAATTAAATCTTTATATCTTGCAAGAATTTCTTTATTTTCTTGCTCTAAGTCGTAGCTCATGTGAATACCTATGTTTAGACGAATATACGAAAAAATAAGCATTTTTCCAATAAGAAAATCCGTAGATGACTCTACGGATCTTTGGCTATTAGAATTTTATCTTTATTAGAATTTTACTTCAGAATCCATCCCTGTACTTGATGCTTTTATTCTTACTTCCGGGCAGTTGTGAATTTCAGCCTTATTTCTGGCATCAATATATCCTTTGAGATGGGCGTAATCAGCTTGTTCAATACTCATATTTTCAAATAAATATGTTTTATGAACCGTGTGCTTGGTGAAAATATCTTTCGCAATATTGGCTTGGTGATTATCTTGAACAGCTACACTGACCAGATATTGGGAATGGTGCAGTGAATCATTAAGATATACAATATAATCAGAACTTGTGAAACCAGAATTTTCTAAATCTGCTTCGAGCTTTTTGTAATCGCTGTGATGTTCAAATAATCCAGCTAATATATTTGACATAAGCAATAGTTTTTAAATTTGTACCTTAAAGATAATACTATTTTGAATACGAATTAAATTATTTTTAATAAAATTTAATATTTTATAATTTTATCTATTGTTTTTGATTTAATATTTGTATATTTCTATTGAACGTGTGTTTAATTTTAAGTATTTGTAAATGAAAAAACGGGCGTTTAAGCCCGTTCTCCTGATTTCTCAGTTCATATAGTTTAATTAATTCGCTCGTTTTTAATTTCTTCAACAATCTCAGGATTTAATAGAGTCGTAATGTCTCCAAAGTTACTGAAATCTCCTTCTGCAATTTTTCTCAGAATTCTACGCATGATTTTTCCGGAACGCGTTTTCGGAAGCCCTGAAACAAACTGAATTTTATCCAGTTTAGCAATTGGTCCTATTTGATCAGAAATCAATTGATTGATCTCTTTTACAAGATTCTCCTGCTTTCTGTCCGCTCCTGAATCTTTTAAAATAACAAAGCCATACAATGCACTTCCTTTGATATCGTGAGGAAACCCTACAATCGCAGATTCCGCTACAGCAGGATGTTCATTGATGCTGTCTTCAATTGGAGCGGTTCCTAAATTGTGCCCAGAAACGATAATCACGTCATCCACACGACCTGTAATTCTGTAATAGCCAACTTCGTCTCTCAAAGCACCATCACCTGTAAAATATTTTCCAGGGAAAGCAGAGAAATAGGTTTCTTTATAACGTTGATGATCTCCCCAGATTGTTCTTGCAATTCCCGGCCACGGAAAACGGATGCAAAGATTTCCTGTTACTTGATTTCCCGAGATTTCATTACGTTTATCATCCATCAGAACGGGTTGAATTCCCGGTAAAGGTAGCGTTGCATAAGTCGGTTTTGTAGGGGTAACAAATGGAAGCGGTGAGATCATGATTCCTCCCGTTTCAGTTTGCCACCAAGTATCAACAACCGGGCATTTTTTCTTTCCGACATGATCATTAAACCAATGCCAAGCTTCATCATTAATAGGCTCACCGACAGAACCGATTACTTTTAAGGTGCTTAAATCATGCTTGTCCACCCATTCTGTACTTTCTTTTGCTAATGAACGAATTGCAGTAGGAGCGGTGTAGAATTGGGTTACTTTGTGTTTTTCAATAACTTCCCAGAATCTGTCCGGTTCAGGGTAAGTCGGTACACCTTCGAAGATTACGGTGGTTGCCCCATTTAAAAGTGGTCCATACAAAATGTATGAGTGTCCTGTAATCCAGCCGATATCGGCTGTACACCAATAAATATCGTTTTCTTTATAGTTGAATACATTTTTGAAAGTATAAGCGGTATAAACCATGTATCCTGCGCACGTATGAAGCATTCCTTTTGGTTTTCCTGTAGAACCGGAAGTATACAGAATGAAAAGTGGATCTTCTGCATCCATAATGATGGTAACGAAATCAGCGGATGCTTTTTCATACAGATCAGCTAGCCAGAAATCTCTATGTTCCTTCATTTTAATTGGATTGTTGGTTCTTTTTACCACCAAAACATTTTCCACGGTTGGTGTTTTTTCCAACGCTTCATCTACGATGCTTTTTAAGTCTAACACTTTGCTTCCCCTGTAGCTTCCGTCTGATGTAATCACCATTTTTGCTCCACAGTCATTGACTCTTGAAGAGACGGCAGATGCGGAAAATCCCGCAAAAATTACGGAATGAACAGCGCCCAGTTTAGCACAAGCCAACATGGTAATCGCCAACTCAGGAATCATCGGAAGGTAGATGCAGACTCTGTCGCCTTTTTCGATGCCCATTTCTTTTAAAACATTGGCCGTTTTGTTAACTCTTGTATATAATTCGTTGTAAGAAATATGCTGTGCTTCTTCTTTCGGATCGTTGGGCTCCCAAATAATAGCTGTTTTTTCGCCTCTTACGGAAAGATGTCTGTCTAAACAGTTTTTGGTGATATTTAGTTTTGCGTTTTTAAACCAGGTGATTTTCGCTTCATTCATATCATACTTTACAACCTTGCTCCATCTCTGATACCACACAAAATTTTGGTCGGCTATCTTGTCCCAGAATTTCTTAGGATTTTTGATAGAGTTTTTATACTCTTCAAAATAGTGTGGTAAATCTTCTATTAGGTAATTTCTCATATCTCTTTCGTTTTTGAAATTTGAATTTTATTTAGATTAAATTTATGTTTAATTTCTTGTTCCGGCTCTATATTCTGTAATTTTTTCCTGAATTTCTTCAATGATTTTTTCGTCATCAATTGTCGATGGAATCTGGAATTCTTTTCCGTCTAATAAGGTTCGGACCAGTTTTCTTAAAATCTTTCCCGAACGTGTTTTTGGTAAACGTTTTACAACCATTACATTTTTAAGACAGGCAACAGCTCCGATTTTTTCACGGACAGTTTTTACAATGTCTTTTTCTACTTCTTCTTCCGAAATTGTGGAGCCATTTTTTAAAACAACCGTAGCGAAAGGAATTTGTCCTTTCAGTTCATCATCAATTCCGACAACGGCGCATTCTGCTACATCGGGATGAGACGAAACAATTTCCTCCATTTCAGAAGTGGAAAGTCGATGTCCTGCAACATTTATGACATCATCGACTCTTCCTGTAATGAAAATATAACCGTCTTCATCTTTTATCGCTCCGTCTCCTGAAAAATAATATCCGTTGTATTGTGATAAATAACTATTTTGAAAACGCTCATTATCATTCCAGATTCCTAATAAGGCTCCCGGAGGAAGTGGAAGTTTGATGATTAAGTATCCTTCTTGGTGTGCATCGAGTTCATATCCGTTCTCATCGAAGATTTTTATATCGTAACCCGGAATTGGTTTTCCGGCAGCGGCTCTTTTTATTTTGTAATTTTCATCATAGGTCATTAAACCTAGCATTGGCCAGCCTGATTCAGTTTGCCACCAGTGATCGATTGCAGGAACTCCGATATGTTCTGCAAACCAGTCTAAAGTCGCAACATCACATCTTTCCCCGGCTAAAAACTGTTTTTTAAAATGGTTTAAATCGTATTTTTTTACCAATTCTCCGTTCGGATCTTCCTTTTTAATTGCACGAATGGCTGTTGGAGCAGTGAACATTACTGAAACTTTATATTCTGAAATAATTCTCCAAAATGTTCCTGCATCGGGAGTCATAATGGGTTTTCCTTCGAAAATGATAGTTGTATTTCTATTGATTAAAGGTCCGTACACTGAAAAACTATGACCAACTGCCCAGCCAAAATCGGATGCTGCCCAATAGGTTTCTCCCGGTTCAACGCCGTAAATGTATTTCATGGAAAATTTTAACGCTGTTGCATATCCACCTGTATCACGGGTAATTCCCTTTGGCTTTCCTGTTGTTCCGGATGTGTATAATAAATAGAGTGGGTGAGTAGATTCAACGGAAACACAGTCTGCAGGTTCTGATTGTTGAACTAATTCTTCATAATCGATCAGTCCTTCAAACATTTCGTGTTGATTGTTTACTAGTTTTCTGTTGTAAACAATGATGTTGTCAACTTTATCCTGAGCTAATTCAATTGCTTTTTCTACCAAAGGTAAATAGGGTATTCTCTTTGCGATTTCTACTCCTGCGGTTGCTGTTATCAACGCTTTAGGTTTACAATCGTCGATTCTCACTACTAATTCATGGGGTGCAAAACCTCCGAAAACCACATTGTGAATCACTCCGATTCTCGCACAAGCTAACATGGCGAAAAGCGTTTGCGGAATCATTGGCATATAAATAACAGCGGTGTCTCCTTTTTTTAGGCCTAAAGAAACCAATCCTCCTGCTAATTTTGAAACTTCTTCTTTTGCCTGATTAAATGTATAGGTTTTTTTCTGTTGGGTTACAGGTGAGTCATAAACAATGGCAACCTGCTCTCCAAAACCGTCTTCAATATGTTTGTCAATACACAGATAAGACATATTCAATTTTCCGTCGGAAAACCATTGAGTATAATTTTTCTCATCTTCAGAAAGTATCTGCGTAGGAAATTCAAACCAGCTGATTTCCTGAGCCTGTTCTTTCCAGAAATTCTCTTTGTCTTCTATACTTCTTGTGAATAGACTATCTGTATTCATATGAATTTTTTGTTTTTTAGGGAGTTGTTGGCTCTTTGGTTTTGTCATTGCGAGGAGCGAAGCGACGAAGCAATCTCTTAATACTCTTAATTCCTTAATTAAAACTTTAATGGTTTAAAACATTTCCTCAATCTGCTGCATCAGTTTTTTTATAGAATAAGGTTTCGTTACATATGCATCAGCTCCCATTTCCAATCCTCTTTCAATATCTTTCGGGTTGTTTTTCGCACTCAGGAAAATAACTTTTGTATCTTTTAATTTTTCGTCTTGTTTGATGAGTTCCAATGTGCTGTACCCATCTAAGTTTGGCATCATAATATCCAGTAAAATCACATCCGGAACCATTGTTTTTAAGAATTCCAGAACTTCTGTACCGTCTCTTGCAATGAAAACATCATAACCGTTTTTTTTGAAACTGTATTCCAGCGACATTAATATTTTGTGCTCATCATCTGCAATAATTATCTTTTTCATGGGGTGTGTTTGTGTTGTTCAACTTCATTTTTATTCTCTTTTATTTTTTCAGGGAGGGTGATGGTAAAAGTCACACCCAACCCACTGTTTTCTGCTTTTATGGAGCCTCCTTGAGCCTGAACTATTTTTTTAGAAATGGCGAGTCCAAGTCCGCTTCCTGTAGGTTTTAAAATATTTTGATTTTTCGACTGATAAAATTTATCAAAAATCATTTCCAGATCTTCTTCAGGAATATGTTTTCCTGTGTTGAAAATTTTAATAACTAATTGATTTTCTTTTTCAGATAATTTCGTTTGAATGGTTCCCTGTTCATCGGTAAACTTTAAGGCATTTCCTAAAATGTTCTGAAATAGCTGAATCATTCTTGCTTCATCATATCTGAATAAAAACTGGTTTAAGAGATTAACTTCACTCAAATGGATATTTTTCTGCTGAATCAAATGCAGAAGAGGGTTTAAAGCCTTTTTATAGGTTTCGATGATATTGTTTTCCTGAATATGTAAAACAATTTCTCCGTGTTGAAGTTTGTCTAAATAAAGAATGTCATTAATGATTTCGCTTAGTCTGTCAGATTCTGTGATGATATTATTTAAAAATTCTCTTTTGATATCTAAAGGGATATCATCGTCATCTGCTAAAATTTCTCCGGCAGAACGGATAGCGGTAATCGGAGTTCTCAATTCATGAGCAACGGAATCAAGGAAATCGTCTTTTTGATGGTCTTTGATGATTAAACTTTCATTGGCTTTTCTTAAATCATCAGATAGCTTTTGAAGTTCTTCAGATTGTTCGGTTAGCTTTTTATTGAGTGTAATATTCTCTTTGGACTCCTCTAAAATATTTAAGACCTCCTTTAAAGATATTTTATCTTCTTTCGTTACGCCTTCAATCAAAATTTTGGCAGAAGCAGTTCCGATTCTTCCGGCTAAAAGGTTTTCTGAAAACTTGATAAATCTTGAATCTGCAGTTTCTGCTTGGGAATCAATATTGTATTTTAAATTGAAAATTCTTAACGCTTGCTCTGTCTTATTTTTACCTAAAAATCTTTCAAGAATATTTTTAATATCTGAAACATAGGCTGTTCCGCGCCAAATGAAAGCGTTTTCGTGGTTTTGAATGTATTTGTCAATATCTACATACAGTTCGGCAAAATTTCTTTCCCGGTAATTTCCTTTGATACTTACAGAAATAATACTGAATAAACCTGTGTTTACCAATAACGACCAAAAGAAGATCTGAGGAATTTTACCTAAATAGGGAATCGTGAAAAAATCGAAAGCATTATAAATATCTCTCAAAGCTCCTTTGAATTCCTGATTGTAAGAAAAATAATATTGAGGAATGATTAAACCAAAATAACAAATTGCTAATCCTGCTAATAATCCGACAACGGCACCTTTATAACTTCCTCTTCTCCAGAAAATAGCTCCAAAAAATGCGGGTGCTAATTGTGCAATCACAACAAATGAGATCAGACCAACCGAATCTAATGATGTTTTTAAAATGAAAT
Source organism: Chryseobacterium taiwanense (assembly GCF_000813825.1). GTDB lineage: Bacteria > Bacteroidota > Bacteroidia > Flavobacteriales > Weeksellaceae > Chryseobacterium > Chryseobacterium taiwanense. The sequence continues at coordinate 333,581 of NZ_JWTA01000004.1, read as the reverse complement.
ATTTATAAAAGGCAAACGCCATGATGATCAATGCGAAAATGCTGAATTTCCTGATGTTGGTAATATTTCGTGTGTTCTGAACTTCGTTTTCAGATTTAAATTTTCCCAACAAACCATACGGAATGATCAGGTTGTTGGAAAGCATGATGGATAAAGTGATGGCAGAAATAATAATCATCGAAATACAAGAGCTTAATCCACCTAAAAACACAAAAACAGTAATCCATGTATTGCCAAAATGCTGAGGAATTAAAATAGAGTAGAATTCCGGATTTACTTTTTCTCCGTCAAAAATCAATCTTCCTCCCCATGCAATCGGGAAGATGAAAATGGTAAAAATCAATAAATAAAGAGGAAAGAACCAAATAGCAGTTTTAATATGTTTTTCCTGTCTGTTTTCAACAATTGCGGTATGAAACTGTCTTGGCAAAATACAAATTGCCGTTCCGGAAATCATACATAAAACCATCCAATTCAAAGCGCCTTCAATTCCGTTGAAGGTATTTTTTTCTTTAAAATCTTCAAACTGACTGGCTTTTTGATAAATGTCTGAAAATCCGTCAAAAACAAAATAAATGACGAAAAATCCTAAAATGATAATAAAGAAAAGCTTTAAAAAACTTTCTAAAGCGATCGCAGAAATAATTCCTAGACGTTTTTCAGAAGCATCAACATATTTTGTTCCATAATAGGAAGAGAATAAGGCAATTAAAACCACAACGAAAGTTGCATTATCTGTCAGAATATTATTCGACATTGGTGTTTCCGTTACCAAGTGAAAAGTTTCGGAAATTGCTTTTATCTGTAAACCGATGTAAGGAACAATGGCTAAAAGGCAGACAATTGTAATAATTGCACTAAAACTTCTGCTGTTACCGTATCGTAATGAAATAAAATCCGCCAAACTACTGATTTTATTGACTCTTGAAATTCGTACAATTCTGGTATTAATGTAAATCCATGCAGGAATTACCACGATGGGACCAATGTAAATCGGAAGATAATTAAGTCCGCTTGTTGCGGCAACTCCTATGCTTCCGTAATACGTCCAGGCTGTGCAGTACACCGCCAGAGAAAGCGCGTAGATGTAGGGATTGTTGATCCAAAGCTTACTCTTTTTCTTCTCCGCCAAATGAGCGACTAAGAATAAAAGTGCCAGATAAAACATAACCACGGTAAATAACGCGAAACTACTCATCATATTTTTTTACGATTACAAAAGAAATGATGATGGAAACCATCCAGATCACGAAAATATAAATCAGAATCATCGGATACCCGAAAACTTCTTTGTCGCTGTTGAACAACAAAGAGATAGGAATACTGAATGCGATCAGAAGTCCGAGGCTTAAAATGATTAGCTTTTGTTCGTGTCTCTTTTTCATACATGATCATTGATAAAAGATAATTGATGAATAAATGCTGGATCATTCATCAATTATCATTCATCGTTTATAGATTAAACTTTATCGTCAGAATATTCTCCGGTTAAAGCATAATAGCCGAAAATGGCTAATCCGCCTGAGATAATTGGCATCAGAACAAACAAAATAATGATTCCGAAAACCAAGTCTTCCTGTTTTCCTGAGGTGATTTTTGGAATTCCCAATACCGTAATTCCGAAATATCCTACCACCAATGCGATGGCTATCCAAAGTATGCCTAATATTTTTTTTAGTCCGTTCATTTTAGTTGTTTTAAAATTAATAAAAATTTGAGTGATTCAGTGGTTAATCGTGAATATTATTGTTCTTAGTCTTAAGATAAAATAATCCGATCACTAAGCAGACGGTAGCAACTCCAATCGGATACCAAAGTCCTTCCAGATACCAGGTTGCGTGCCCTGCCTCTTTTCCTGTGGTTACTAAATAGGTTGCAACAGCAGGAAGTAATCCTCCAAATACTCCGTTTCCGATGTGATAAGGTAAAGACATCGATGTGTAACGGATTCTTACCGGGAACATTTCCACTAAAAATGCTGCAATAGGACCATAAACCATTGTTACAAAAATCACCTGAATGAATACTAAAAATATCAAATACCATTTTGTATTATCAGCAAGTGTAATGCTTTGAGAAACTTTTGGCTCTTCCGCTTTTCCGTCTTTCATAACGGGACCGTTCGGTGACCAATGAGTTACACTGTCTTTTTTTATTAAAGTTCCGTCTGTGTAAAGTATTTCTTTATGGAAAGTTACTAAGCTGTCGGTGGTGATTTTATCATGGATTTTTGCTGTTCTTTTTTCTATAATTCCGTTAACGGCGACTGTTTTACTTTCAAGATTTACGCTTTTGAACATCGAGTCATAAATCGGTCTGTACGCTAAAATAGCAACAAGCATCCCTGTTAACATCACTGCTTTTCGTCCTATTTTATCAGAAAGCCATCCGAAAAATACGAAGAAAGGAGTTCCTAAAAATAAAGCGGTTGCCATTAATGAATCAACCTGTGCAGATTCCACATTCATTACTTTTTGAAGGAAGCTCATGGCGTAGAATTGTCCGGTGTACCAGATCACCCCTTGTCCCATTGCAGCTCCGAATAATGCCAATAAAACAAATTTGAAGTTGAATTTATTCCCGAAACTTTCTTTTAACGGATTTTTAGAAGTTTTCCCCTCGCTTTTAGCCTTGGCGAAAAGCGGTGATTCCTTCATGTTTCTTCGGATGATGTAAGAAACTCCCACCATTAAAATAGAAATCCAGAACGGAACTCTCCAACCCCAACCGTCAAATTCTTCCGCAGAAAGAGAGGTTTTCGTTACCAGGATTACAATTAATGAAATGAAAAGTCCTGCTGTTGCTGTTGTTTGGATCCATGAAGTCCAGTAACCTCTTCTTCCGGGTTGTGCGTATTCTGCGACATACGTTGCAGCTCCTCCGTATTCCCCTCCTAAAGCCAATCCTTGTAATAATCTTAAAATTAAAACTAAAACAGGCGCCATAAATCCGATGGTTTCATAACTTGGGATACATCCAATCAGGAATGTTGAGAACCCCATAATTAACAAAGTAACCAAAAAGGTATATTTTCTTCCGATAATATCTCCCAATCTTCCGAAGAATAATGCACCGAAAGGTCTTACCACAAATCCTGCTGCAAAAGTGGCAAGCGTAGATAAAAATGCTGCAGTCGGGTTGTCTGCCGGGAAAAATTTTGTGGCTAAAACTACGGCTAAACTTCCGAAAATATAGAAGTCATACCATTCTATCAATGTGCCGAGTGATGATGCAGTGATCACGCTCCATATCGTGCGGTTTTTCTGCTTGTCGGTCATGTTTTCGTAGGTATCGTGATGATTTTCGCTCATATTGCTTAAATTTTGATGTTAGTTAAATTGATATTGAGTTTTTTTGATAATTTGTATTTAATTATTTTAACATTAAGAAGTTTAGAAACTTTGCTGTAAAAAAGATTCATTAAGGTATTTGAAAAAGTCAAAATAATAAGTATCACGCTTAAAAACATCTTTGATGTTTTTCTTAATTTATCTTAACCGCTTAGATAATCTTAATGTTTAATGTCTAATGTTTTTATAAGTAAATCTGGAATTGTATAATGAATTCTCCTTTAGATTTTGGACTTTCCGTAGGGCTTGTATAGGTTGGTCTTGTGGAATATTGGGTTGTGATTTTCGCGTGATGTCCATCTATGAACCAATTCGCACCGATATCAAACTGTGATGATGATTTATTAAACGCCTCGAAGCTTTTATGGGTAAATGCTGCAAAAGGCTGAATTCTGATTTTTGGTTTTTCGGTTTGATTAGGTAGTAGTAAACCAGCCTGTGCGTAGATAATATTACCTGTTCCAATAGTAGGTTGTAGATTTCCCGGTCCTGCAATCGCTTTGTCTCCGATAAAATTAGGATCTGTAGAAGCGATGTTCATAATGCCTAAATTTCGGATGTAATTTGGGCCAAATTGATAGTTGTAATATCCTGCGTATGCCGAAACTGCCATTTTATTTTTAGCATTTCCTAAAGGGATATCTGCAAAAGCATCTACTGCAACGAGTGAAATGTCATGTTTTTCAATAGCTGAATTTACAGAAGATCGTGTTCCATCTTTTTGATGATAAAAGCCTGCTCCTACATTAAAAACCTTTTTTGTACCTAAGTAAGAACCAACTTTAAAAGGTAAGGTATTAGATTCTTCATCCAAAAATTGATATTCAACATACCCTGCTTTTGAAAAATTAGGATTTCCATTATTATCAACAGCCACGGCTTTAGACGGATCGGTAACATTTGTTGGAACTATATCTGTTGCAAAAGGTTTATTTAAGCTAAAACGATATTCCAATTTTCCATATTTTCCTTTTGCGAACATTCCCAATTGTCTGGCGAACTGGTCGGAATTATCAATTAACGGCCAGGTGAAAATAGGAGAATCAACTGTAAGGAAATTTAAGGTAGAAGCCATGGTCATACGGGAAAGTCCCATGTAATAATGCAGTCCTGCTCCTAAACTCAAACTGAATTTTCCTGCTTCCCCAGGTAGAATAACTGCATATTCATTCCACGCATCATGAAAAAATAGTTGAGGTTTTTTCCCGTTTCCATAACCGCCTGTTCCTGAAGTTCCGGAACCACCACCGTTGATAAATGTTTGATTATTAATTCCAAAATGCCCCAAAATCATATATCTTTTGGAAATCTGAGCATACGCTAAAACACGCAATCGTCTGTTTCCTAAGCTCCAGGAATTATCGGTAGCTTCTCCGCCAACCATACTTCCGGGGTTCATTTGAGTATTTCTTAACCAAAATTGGTCCCACAAAATAAATCTGACGTATTTATCGCCTTGTTGGTTGAGGTTTACTTTTAAGCCACTTCCATAATCAGGCGAACCTTGAGAATATAAAGAATTGCTGATTAAAGCTAATCCAATAAAAGTGAGTAATTTCTTCATAAATTATCAATTTTTGGCGTTGTTTTTTGTGAAAGCCAAATTGTAATTAATAATTTGTTTGAAGAAATTTAATATATATTAATGGTAATACTATAGTTTTAAGTTTTAAGTGATGAATTATGAGTTATTAAAATGTTCATTTTTTTTTGAATTAGTATCATATATAATGTTTTGATTTTTAATTATATAATTATTTTTATCTGCGTACAAGAAAACTCATAACTTATAATTAATAACTTATAACTCTCAAGTTTATTTTTTAAATCTTTCCCATTTTATCAGCATATATTTATCCGCAAACTGAGTAATGATTAAACCTGAATTTTTAATATTTTCTTCCTTGCTCATGTATTCAAGCAATTCATTTTGTTTTAAAATTTTATACACCGGATGAAATTCCGAATGGGGAGGTCTGATGATATTATATTTCTTGATCCAAGAACTGATCGTAACATGAGAAACACCGATAATTCTTTCTATTTCTCGGAAGCTTAGACCTTCAAGATAGAGCTGTAATGCTTTCGTTACGTAGTAATCATCTATTTGTTTTCCGAGTTTTTTTACCGTGAAATAATAGTTACAGTCTTTGCAGTGGAAGCGTTGTTTTTCATTCACGATTCCACTTTTTACAACTTTCGTGCTGCTGCATTTTGGACATTGATTTTCCATAACTATATCTTTTTAGCAAATATATAATAATTTAGCAAAATGTTAATTTAGTGTAAAGATAAAATTACCTGTATATTAATTAAATTCAATAAAATTATCTTTTTTATTTTGATTTAAAAGAAATTTTATTTTAAATTTGCCAAAAAATTTAGATAAATAAATGGAAATAGAAATTTCCTCATCCATACATCTGATGTATGTGAGTGAAATACAGCAGGAAATGTACGATTCTGCACAGCGTAGAGGGACGGGTATAGCAAAACGTTCCATAGAGTATTTAAGTAAGAAGATTTCAGAAGGCAATGCTGTGGTGGCTACTGAAAATGGGGAGTGGGTAGGTTTCTGCTATATAGAAACTTGGTCGCATGGTCAGTTTGTGGCCAACTCCGGACTGATTGTTTCTCCGAAATTCAGGGAAAGGGGTGCTGCGACTTTAATTAAAAATAAAGTTTTCCAATTATCTAGAGATAAATATCCGAATGCGAAAGTATTTGGGCTTACGACAGGTCTTGCCGTGATGAAAATCAACAGTGATTTAGGCTATAAACCGGTAATTTATTCTGAGCTGACTCAGGATGAAGAATTCTGGAATGGTTGTAAAAACTGTGTGAATTATGATATTTTAATGAAAAAAGAACGAAAAAACTGTCTGTGTACAGCGATGCTTTTCGTTCCAGAGAATATAACAAAAAATGGAGCTGCCCATACGCAGCCGGAAATTAAATATAGCAATGAACAAGAAAGTCATCTTAGCGTTTAGTGGAGGATTGGATACCTCTTACTGTGCCAAATATCTGAGTGAAACACTTGGGTATGAGGTGTATGCAGTTACTGTAAATACCGGAGGTTTTTCTAAAGAAGAAGAAAAAGAACTGGAGAAAAAAGCCTTAAATCTTGGGGTGAAAGAATACAGGTGCGTGGATGCTCAGGAAGATTATTACAATTCTTGCGTGAAGTATTTGATTTTTGGGAATGTCTTAAAAAACAATACCTATCCTTTGTCTGTGAGTGCAGAGCGTACAATTCAGGCACAGGAAATTGCAAAATTTGCGATTGAAGTTGGAGCAGATGCTATTGCTCACGGAAGTACAGGAGCGGGAAACGATCAGGTTCGTTTCGACCTGATTTTCCAGGTGATGTGTCCGAATGTTGAGATCATCACACCGATTCGTGATATGGCTTTATCTCGTGAAGAAGAAATCGAGTTTTTGAAAAGCTACGGTTACGAAATGGAATTCCAAAAAGCACAATATTCTGTGAATAAAGGACTTTGGGGAACTTCTGTTGGTGGTAAGGAAACATTAACTTCAAGAAATTATCTACCTGAAGAAGCTTTCCCTTCTCAAATTAAAGAAACTCAGCCTTCAGATTTGGAAATTGAGTTTAAAAATGGGGAAGTTGTAGCGGTAAACGGAGAGAATTTTGAACATTCAGTTTACGCGATTCAAAAGATTGAAGAATTAGCTTCGGCTTACGGGGTTGGGCGTGATATTCATGTTGGAGATACGATTGTTGGAATTAAAGGAAGAGTAGGGTTTGAAGCAGCTGCGGCGTCTGTGATTATTAAATCGCATCATTTATTGGAAAAACACACGCTTTCAAAATATCAGCAGATGATGAAGTCTCAATTATCCGATTGGTACGGAAACTGGCTTCACGAAGCACTTTTCTTAGATCCTGTGATGAGAAATATTGAGTCTTTCTTGGTAGATTCTCAGAAAACAGTAAGCGGAAAAGTTTTTGTAACCCTTCATCCGTACAGATTTATCTTAAACGGAATTGAATCTGAGCACGATTTGATGTCAGACAAATTCGGAAGTTATGGTGAAGCGAACAGAGCTTGGACGGGTGAAGATGTAAAAGGGTACACGAAAATTGTAAGCAATTCATTAAATATATATCATCAGATTAATTCTGGATTTTAACAGGGAACCCAGAGGGTTCAATAATAATAGCCATAGGTGAAACCTGTGGAAAAAATAAAATGATTGAGATTAATCAAAAAGAAATAAAAACAGCAGGAATCATCGGAGCTAACGGTTATACGGGAAGCGAATTGGTTCGACTGCTGGCTTTTCATCCTTATGTGTCTTTGAGTTTTTTATATAGTCGTTCGAATTCGGGAACAAAAATTTCAGATTTGTACCCGGATTTAGCGACGGTTTGTGAAATGGTCTTGACAGATAAACCTGAAGAGGTAGATATTTTATTTTTGTGTCTTCCTCACAAAGAAAGTCAGAATTGGCTGACTCAAAATCCGGTAAAAGATGAAACGTTAGTGATCGATTTAGGAAACGATTTTCGTTTAGATGGAAATTTTTCAAACAGAAATTTTATCTACGGATTGCCTGAAATCAATAAAAAACAACTTTCAGGAGCGAAAAGTATTGCGAATCCGGGATGTTTTGCAACGGCAATTCAACTGGCTTTGCTTCCTTTAGCTCAAAAAGGTTTGTTGAATGAAGTGTACACAACAGGGATTACGGGTTCAACAGGTGCAGGTCAGTCTTTACAGGCAACGACGCATTTTACCTGGAGGAATGATAATATTTCAGCGTATAAAACTTTGACACATCAACATGTGGATGAGATTTTACAGCAGTTAGTTTCTTTTAATACAAATGAAATCAGTCTGAATTTTGTTCCATGGAGAGGGGATTTTGCGAGAGGAATTTTTACGAGTTCCACAGTGAAAACAGATTTAGAACTTTCAGATATCGAACAATTGTTTAAGGATTTTTATGCAGATGAGCCTTTTGTAAAGATAAGCGAAAAAGCAATTGATCTAAAACAGGTTGTCAACACGAATCGCTGTGTGATTCATATAGAAAAGAGTGGAAATGTTGCGGTTATTCACTCAGCGATTGACAATTTGTTAAAAGGAGCTTCCGGACAGGCTGTTCAAAATATGAATATTGCATTGGGATGGGAAGAGAATTTAGGATTAAACTTAAAGCCGATAGCATTTTAAATGTGAATTAAAAATGTGAATTGTCAATAAGTCAATTGTGAATTTTAAAAGCTCGAATTAAAAACGACTTAGGAAAATGGAGCGTTAAGAAAAATAATTTTGTGAACGTTAAGAAAATTCTACTGTTTGAAGCGCGACACGAAAGTCGAGTCGAAGAACAAATGCTGATTTCGCGCAAGTTTTAGAATTTTTAGAGAACAAAAATATTTTTTAGCGAAAGTTTCCAAGTCTTGAACTTTTGTTTCTTTTGTTTCAAGACAAAAGAAAAATAATAAAAAAACAAAAAATGAATTTATTCAACGTATATCCATTATTCAACATAAATCCGGTAAAAGCTCAAGGATCATTTCTTTGGGACGATAAAGGAGAAAAATACCTTGATTTTTACGGAGGTCACGCTGTGATTTCTATAGGTCACAACCATCCGCATTATCAAACTCAATTAAAAGATCAATTAGAGAAAATATCTTTCTATTCAAACTCGGTTCAGAACGAATTACAAACTGAATTAGCTGAAAAATTAGGGAAGCTTTCAGGTTTGGAAGATTACAACTTGTTTTTATGTAATTCTGGCGCTGAAGCGAATGAAAATGCTTTAAAACTGGCTTCTTTTCATAACGGAAAAAGTAAGGTATTGTATTTTTCAGGTTCATTTCATGGAAGAACTTCAGCAGCGGTTTCGGTGACGGATAATCCCAAAATTGTAGCTCCGGTAAATTATGACGAAAGATTTATTAAATCTGAATGGAATAATATCGAACAGCTTCAAGAAGTTTTCGAAAAACAAGGAAGTGAAATTTCATCTGTAATTATCGAAGGAATTCAGGGGGTTGGCGGAATTATGATTCCAACGGTTGAGTTTTTAACTAAAATCAAAGAATTGTGTGAAAAACATGATGTTGTTTTGATTTTGGATGAAGTTCAGTCAGGATATGGAAGAAGCGGGTATTTCTTTGCCCATCAGGAATTTGGAATTGAAGCCGATATCATTACAACGGCAAAAGGAATGGGGAACGGTTTTCCGATTGGCGGCGTTTTAATTCACCCTAAATTTAAAGCAAGTAACGGTTTATTAGGAACAACGTTCGGAGGAAATCATTTGGCTTGTGTTGCGGCGATTGCTGTATTAGATGTAATGAAAGATGAAAATCTCATCGAAAATGCTCAGGAAATGGGCGCTTATATTGAAAATGAAATTAAAGATTTTCCACATATTAAAACCATCCGAAGGAAAGGTTTGATGATTGGAATTGAACTTTACAGGGATTGCTCAGAAGTGAGAAATAAACTGTTGTACGATCATCATATTTTCACAGGAAACTCTAATGATAAGGCTGTGTTGAGGATTCTTCCGGCACTTAACATTAAAAAAGAAGAAACTGATGTATTTATCAGTGCTTTAAAAACTGTTTTAGAAAATCTTTAAATCAATTCAAAATGAAAAAATTCACCTCTGTAAGTGATGTTGAAAACTTGCAGGAAATTATAAAAAAGGCTTTACAAATTAAAGTAGACCCTCTTTCGGAAACCGGGAAGGGAAAAGGAAAAACCATTGGACTTGTATTTTTAAATTCAAGTTTGAGAACCCGTTTAAGTAGTCAGATTGCAGCGCAGAACTTAGGTTTAAATGTGTTAACTTTAAATGCAGCTCAGGAAGCATGGAATTTGGAGTTTGCAGATGGTGCTGTGATGAACGGCGATACGGTTGAGCATATCAAAGACGCTATTGAAGTATTAAATCAATACTGTGATATCATCGCGGTTCGTTGTTTTGCAGGAATGAAAAGCAAAGAAGATGATGTTAATGAAAGCATTTTAAGCCAGTTCGAGCAACATGCAAAAGTTCCGGTTATTTCTTTAGAATCTGCAACACGTCATCCTTTACAGAGTTTGGCAGATTGCATCACGATTACCGAAAACTGGAAAGAAGAACGTAAGCCGAAAGTGGTTTTAACTTGGGCGCCTCACATCAAGCCTATTGCTCATGCAGTGGGAAATTCTTTTGCAGAATGGATGCAGGAAATGGATGTGGATTTTGTGATCACAAACCCTGAAGGGTATGATTTAGATAAAAACTTCACAAAAAATGTAAAAGTAATCCACGATCAGGATGAAGCACTGAAAGATGCAGATTTTATCTATGTGAAAAACTGGTCGTCTTTTGATGATTATGCGGCAATGCCGGAAGTAAAAGAAAACTGGATGTTGACAAATGAAAAGTTGGAAAATACTAACAATGCAAAAGTAATGCACTGTCTTCCGGTTCGTCGAAATGTGGAATTGAGTGATGAAGTGATGGATGGTGGTAATTCTATTATTTATCAGCAGGCGAAAAACCGAATTTTCTCAGCTCAGGCAGTTTTCTCTGAAATTTTAGAAGAAATTAATTCAAAATAATCAAATCATGCAAGAAAAGCTTTTCGTCATAAAAATAGGAGGTGCTTTGATTGATGATGAAGAATTATTAGAGCAATTTCTGGAGCAGTTTTCTGAAATTCAGGAAAAGAAAATTCTTGTTCATGGTGGTGGGAAATTAGCGACGACTTTAGCGGATAAATTGGGAATTAAGCAAAAGCTGGTGAATGGACGAAGAATCACCGATAAAGATACTTTGGATATTGTAGCAATGGTGTATGCAGGAGGGATCAACAAAAATATTGTGGCAAAGCTTCAGCAAAAGAAGTGTAAAGCTATAGGTTTTTCCGGTGCAGATGCTAATTTAATTAAAGCAACAAAAAGAGAAGATGAGGAGATTGATTTTGGATTTGTAGGAGATATTACGGAGAAAAGTATCAATAAAAAAATCATCTCAAAGCTACTTAAACTTGGGTTGGTTCCAGTATTTTCAGCGATTACTCACGATAAAAAAGGACATCTTTTCAATACCAATGCAGATACGATTGCTTCGGTAATTGCACAGGCATTATCAATAAAATATGATGTGGAATTATTGTATTGCTTTGATAAAGATGGCGTTTTGGAAGATGTGAATAATCCGGAATCTACTATCAAAAATATTTCAGAAGAAGAATTTTCAACCTTAAAAGACGAAGGAAAACTTCACAAAGGAATTCTTCCCAAGTTGGAAAATGCTCTTGGAGCAGTAAAAAATAATGTAAATAAGGTATTCTTAATCAAAGAAACCGAACTAAAAAACCACATAGAAAACCATCATGCAGGAACTGAAATCTGTTTATAGTAAAGAAGAATTGCTAAATAATGCAGTGGAATTGTTGAAAAAACTGATTGAAATTCCGTCATTCAGCAAAGATGAATTTAATACGTCTGTGGAGATTGAAAATTTTTTCAAAAAACATCAGATTCCTACCAAACGTTTTAAAAATAACATCTGGGCAGTAAATAAAAACTTTGATGTTTTCAAACCGTCGATTTTGCTGAATACGCATCATGATACCGTAAAACCGAATAAAGCTTACACGCTGGATCCTTTTTTACCGATTGAAAAAGACGGGAAATTATTCGGATTGGGAAGTAACGATGCAGGAGCTTCTTTGGTTTCGATGGCGCAGGTTTTTTTACATTTTTATGATAAAGAAGATTTACAATATAATTTAGTTATTGCTTTGACGGCAGAGGAGGAGATTTCAGGGTTTGACGGGATCGAAGCTTTATTTCCACAGCTTCCGAATGTGGAGCTTGCTATTGTAGGAGAACCAACGCAGATGAATTTAGCGATTGCGGAAAAAGGACTTTTGGTTATTGATGGAGAAATGAAAGGCACTCCTTCTCACGCTGCTCATCCGAATAATGATAATTCGATTGTGAAATGTATGGAAGATCTCCAGAATATCTTAAACTTCAAATTTCCAAAAGTTTCGGATTATTTAGGTGAGGTTAAAGTTACACTTTCAGGGATTCATGCCGGAGTTCAGCATAATGTCGTTCCGGAATCCTGTGCTTTTACTTTAGATGTAAGAGTTACTGATGAATATTCTAATAAAGAAGCCTTTGAAATCATCCAATCACAGATGAAATCAACTTTAACGGCGAGATCTTTCAGGCTAAATTCATCAAAAATAGAAATGGAACATCCATTTGTACAGGCAGGATTAGAAATAGGCAGGACAACTTACGGTTCACCCACTTCATCCGATCAGGCGATTATTCCTTGTACCTCTGTTAAGCTAGGTCCTGGAGACAGTAGGCGTTCTCATACCGCAGATGAATTTATTTTCATTGAAGAAATTGCGGAGGGAATTGAGATTTACATCAAGATTCTGGAGAAAGTTTTATAAGCTGGAAGTTTGATGATGGAGACTTGTAAACCGACCTAGGAAATGTAGGTGTTAAGAAAATTCTTCTGTTTGAAGCGCGCAATAAATATTGAGATGAAAAACCAATTGCTGAATTCGCGCAAGTTTTAGAATTTTTAGAGAACAGAAATAATTTTTAGCCGGAATTTCCAAGTCTTGAATTTTTGTTTTAAGACAAAAGAAATTTAGAAAAAATAGTTAGTTTTTTACTGTTTTGACCTTACTCAGCAGGCGATGGAGTTTGAATGTTTTTAATAAAGATTTATGCAAGAATTAATGTTAAAAATGAAAGACTTTAAAAATGTGGAAATGTTTAAAGTTGCAGAAATAGAAATGGGTTCTGCTGAGTTGTCAAAATAGATTAAATTTTTAAAGAAAGAATATGAAAAAAATATGGCAGAAAGACGATAATGCCACCAATATATTAGTTAATCAATTTACAGTCGGGAAGGATCTCGACTTTGATGAGCGTTTGGCGAAATACGATGTTAAAGGTTCGATGGCGCACTGTAAAATGTTGGCAGAAGTTGGAATTATTTCCAATGAAGAATCAAAGCAGATGCTATCTGTTTTGGCAGAAATTTTAGAAGATATCGAAAACGGAACTTTTGAAATTGATAAAAATGCGGAAGATATTCATTCGCAGGTGGAATCTATTTTAATTGAAAAATTAGGTGATACAGGAAAGAAAATACATACCGCAAGATCACGTAATGATCAGGTTTTATTAGATATTAAATTATATTTAGTGGATGAAATCCGTGAAATTACCGCATTAACGGATGAATTTTTTCAGATATTGATCAAATTAGCGGAACAACATAAAAATGTTTTGCTTCCGGGATATACCCATTTACAGATTGCAATGCCTTCCTCATTTGGATTGTGGTTTGGAGCATATGCAGAAGCGTTGCTGGATGATGTTGAAATGTTGTTTTCGGTTAAAAATATCATTAATAAAAATCCGCTGGGTTCGGCGGCAGGTTACGGTTCTTCTTTCCCGATTGATCGTGAGAGTACGACGTATAATTTAGGTTTCCAGTCCATGAATTATAATTCAGTATATGCTCAGATGACGCGTGGAAAGTCAGAAAAAATGTTGTCGATGGCAATGGCAACTTTGGCGGGAACGTTGGGTAAATTTTCTTACGATGTTTGTCTGTATTTAAGTCAAAATTTTGATTTTATCAGTTTTCCTAAAGAATTTACAACGGGAAGTAGCATTATGCCTCACAAGAAAAATCCGGATATTTTCGAATTGGTTCGTGCGCGTTGCAACAGAATTCAGTCATTGCCGAATGAGTTTATTTTGTTGACGAACAATCTTCCTTCAGGCTATCACCGAGATATGCAATTGACGAAAGAAATTCTTTTCCCGGCAATTGATTCTTTAAAAGAATGTCTGGAAATTTTAAATTACACGTTACCAAATATTCAGGTGAAAGATGGAATTCTTGAAGATGAAAAATATAAATATCTTTTCAGCGTAGAGAAAATTAATGAAGAAGTGAAAAATGGAAGTTCATTCCGTGATGCTTATATAAAAGTGGGACAGGAGATTGAAAATAATGAGTTTGATTTTGAAATTGGAAATCTGAATCATACCCATCAGGGAAGTATCGGGAATTTGTGTCTGGATAAGATAGAATATCAGTTTAATAAACTGAAAAATAAATTATTGGGTTGATAGTCTTTTTTTAAGGATATTTTTATTTTTTTAATATATATAAAACTGAATTTAGGTGGGGGTCAACATCACTTATCATGATAAAGTTTAGCGATTTGTCCATATAACTTCTGTAGTCTGAGAATTCTTGAGGCTTCTTATCGTCACACATAGATTGATTCATATTTTTTAATTTTATTCCCGATTGAAGTGTAATGAAATAAGTGCCATAAAAGAGATTGCAAGGATCCATTCCTCCGCCATTTATATATAGATTGAAGTCGGGTTTATTTCCGGGAATAAAGGTTTTGTGGGTATTGGCAAAAAAATTGTCTACGTTATAAAAATTAGTTGTAGCTAAAGAAAGTTCTTTATATTTTTCAGAAAAATCGTAGGATATATTATTGTCGCCAATAATTTCTAATAAAGATTGAGAATGAATATTTTTGGAATAATTGAATTTTTGGAGCTTATTATTTTTAAAAGAAATGATAAAATTGCAAGTGTCAATATTACTATTAGAAGAATTTTTTACTTCTGAATAGAATGCGATGTTGTTATTTTTAAGTGATTTAATTAATCTTTTTAATTTTGTTGTGTCCGATTTAGAAAAATAAGTAATATTTTCAAGTTGTTTGATTTCTTTGTTGTTATCAATAAACCAGCTTATATATGAGTCTTTTTCAATAATAAAATTATTAATTATTGTTGAGTACTTATTTATTATTATTGAATCGACTAAAGCTCCGTTATGGTCTAATTTTAAGATTATGTTCTTGTCTTTGTTTGGATGATATTTTTTTTCAATATAAACATATTTGTTATCATATATTAACGGAGAATAAAAGTGAAAATAACCTTGATTATTTATACTATCAGAAGTTATTATTTTATTGACTTTTCTACTTAAATATAGTTCTTCAATAGTTTTATATTGTGTAGTATCAATTATGTGCCCAAGAAGAAACCTGTTTTCTGTTTTACTTGACCATCTATCTTCACGACAGGATGTAAGCAAAGTAATAAGTAAAATTACCCAAATACAAAATTTCATTTTAATCCAAATCAATCTTAAACTTAGTAGATTTTTTTACTTCGTGAAGCACGATAGAACTGTGGTATTGTCCGATATTAGGAATGTTTGAAATCACATTTACGGCGAATTCATTATAAGAATTAATATCCTTTGCAATGATCTTCAACATATAGTCGTATTCGCCGGAAAGACTAATGATTTCTTGAACTTCATCGTGTTTACCAATGTTTTTCTCAAATGTTTCCAAAACTTTCTGAGATTGCTCTTTTAGGCGGACATTGCAATAAACAACGATATTCAGACCCAGTTTTTCACGGTTTAAAAGACCTACATATTTCTCAATAATTCCGTTTTTCTCCAATTGCTTGATTCTTTCATAGGTTGGAGTAAAGGTAAGACCAATCTTTTCTGAAATTTCTTTTACAGATAAAGTGGAGTCTTCCTGAATTATGCTGAGAATCATTCTGTCTTTTAAATCCATATAATAATGTTGAGTTGTAACAAAAATAATATTTAAAAATGAAAATAACGAGAGATTAAGATTTTTTAATCTAAATCAAACTTTAGTTTTGTCAGTTTGTAAAATTGTTGTATCTTTGCACCTAATGAATAACACAGTATTTATATCATTAGAATTACCGGGCGTAGACGCCCTTTACGATATTTATTTATAGTAAGCGAAGATATTTTCTTCGCTTTTTTTTTGTAAAAAATTAAGATATTATGTTTACAATTACAGAACTAAGCACCGAGAGAATCAACAGTATAGTAACAGAAGCCTTGGCTTTTGCGAATGGGAAAACTGCTAAAATTGAAGGGGAAGTTTTTTGCTCAAATCTTTTCTTTGAAGACAGTACAAGAACGAAAACAAGTTTTGATATTGCCGAGAGAAAATTAGGATTACAGGTAGTTCCTTTTGACGCTTCTCACAGTTCGGTAAACAAAGGTGAAAGCCTTTACGATACGGTAAGAACGCTTGAAAGTCTTGGAGTGAATCTTGTTGTAATCAGAGATAAAAAAGACAGATATTTTGATGAATTGGAGCAGATTAAAATTCCTGTAATCAACGGAGGAGACGGAACGGGAAACCATCCTTCTCAATGTATGCTAGATTTGATGACGATTTATCAGGAATTCGGAAAATTTGAAGGCTTAAAAGTAGGAATTGTAGGAGATGTAAAACACAGCCGAGTTGCCAATTCAAATGCAGAAGCATTAAGAAGATTAGGTGCAAAAGTATATTTCTCAGGACCTGAAGACTGGTTTGATGAAGGAGCATTAATCAACGGAACCTATTTAAGTGTTGATGAATTAATTGCAGAAGTTGATGTGTTAATGTTGCTAAGAATCCAACACGAAAGACACGATGCAAAAATGAGTTTCTCAGCTTCAGATTACCACAGGAAATATGGTTTGACGAAAGAAAGAGAAAAAGCAATGAAAAAAGAAGCGATCATCATGCACCCAGCTCCTATCAACAGAGGAGTTGAAATTGATACAGACTTAGTTGAATGTGAACGTTCAAGAGTATTCAAGCAAATGCAGAACGGTGTTTTCGCAAGAATGGCAATCTTGAAAGAGGCCTTAGAGAAAGAAGGGTATACTTTTAAGTAAGAGAAAAGTAAAAAGAGCCAAGTTAAAAGTAAAGTGCCCACAAAATTCCCCTCCTCTGGAGGGGTGGCAAAAATTCAAAGAATTTTTGACGGGGTGGTTCAAAAAGAAAGATCATCAATAGTAAGGATGATTAAAAGAATAAAATAGAAAGTAAAAGAAAATCTAAATAAAAAAATGAAGAAAAAGTTAATACTGGAGTCCGGTGAAGTGTTTCATGGAGAAGGTTTCGGAACAGAATTGGAAACTGCAGGAGAAGTAGTTTTCAATACCGGAATGACAGGGTATCAAGAACTGATTTCTGACCCGTCTTATTGCGGTCAGATTGTGTGTATGACCTATCCATTAATCGGGAACTATGGGATTAATAGAGATGATTATGAGAGTATTGAGCCGGCTATCAAAGGTCTTATTGTAAAAGAGCTTTGTGATTTGCCTTCAAATTTCCGTACTCAGATTACTTTAGATGAATTATTTAAAAGGAAAAACCTTTCAGGAATTTCAGGAATCGATACAAGAAGACTGACAAGAATTCTTCGTAACTACGGAGTGGTGAAAGGGAAAATTGTAAACGCTGATGCTGACGAAAGTACAGTAGTTGCAGAATTAAAATCAACAAACTTTCCTACCAATCAGGTGGAGCAGGTTTCTACAAAAACTCCTTATGCAAATCCGGGAAGAGGTTTGAAAGTAGTATTGGTAGACTTTGGTTCTAAGTTGGGAATTATCAGAGAATTGTCTCAGAGAAACTGTGATATTACGGTAGTTTCTCAGGATGTAACGGCAGAAGAAATTTTGTTGATGAATCCGGACGGAGTCATGTTGTCAAACGGTCCTGGAGATCCTGAAGATAACCAACACGCGCTGGAAATGATCAGAGGAATTCTAGGAAAAGTTCCAATTTTCGGAATCTGTTTAGGACACCAATTGATCGGTTTGGCTTGTGGAGCTAAAACTTTCAAATTAAAATTCGGACACAGAGGAGGAAACCATCCGGTGTTGGATTTAGAGAAAAATAAAGTGGCAATTACTTCTCAAAACCACGGTTATGCAGTTGACCAAGAGAGTTTAAAGGGAACAGATTTAATTGAAACGCACATCGCATTGAACGACAGAACAAACGAAGGTTTGAAACACAAAATTCACCCTTGTTTCTCAGTTCAGTATCACCCGGAAGCAAGTCCAGGTCCAGAAGATGCAAACTACTTATTTGATGAGTTCATTGAATTAATGGAAAACTTCAAAAAGTAAGACATGTAATTGTCATTCTGACGAAAGAAGAATCTCAGAAATTAAGAATGACAATGTGTAAAAATTAAATCTAAATAAAAACAGTGCTAAAAGTCAACATTTAAACTTCTAGCATCTAACATCTAACTTAGAAATGGCAAAACGTACAGATATAAAAACAATTTTAGTAATCGGTTCAGGACCTATCATCATTGGTCAGGCGGCGGAATTTGATTACGCAGGAACGCAGGCTTGTTTGTCTTTGAGAGAAGAAGGCTACAAGGTAATTTTGATCAACTCAAATCCTGCAACGATTATGACGGATGTTGAAATCGCAGATAAAGTATACATCGAGCCGATTTCATTACAGTTTGTAAGTCATATTATCAGAAAAGAGCGTCCGGATGCGCTTTTACCAACTTTGGGAGGACAGACTGGCCTGAATATGGCAGTAGAATTGGAAAAATCAGGAATTCTTGAAGAATGTAAAGTTGAAGTATTGGGAACAAAACTTTCAGCAATCAACAGAGCGGAAGACAGAGATTTGTTCCGTGAACTGATGAGAGAATTAAACGAGCCAGTTCCAGAATCAGATATCGTAAATACCGTTGAAGGAGCATTAAATTTTGCTAACGAAATCGGGTATCCTGTAATTGTTCGTCCTGCCTTCACAATGGGAGGAACAGGTGGTGGAATTGCTTCCACAGAGGCTGAATTGAAAGAAATTGCTGAATTAGGACTAAAACATAGTCCTGTTACGCAATGTTTGATCGAAAGATCAATTGCAGGTTTCAAAGAAATTGAATACGAAGTAATGCGTGATGCAAACGACAACGCGATTGTGGTTTGTAACATGGAAAATATCGATCCGGTTGGAGTTCACACAGGAGATTCAATCGTTGTTGCGCCTTCTCAAACGCTTTCAGACAGAGAGTATCAGTTATTGAGAAACGCTTCATTAAAAATCATCAGAGCATTAGGAATCGAAGGGGGATGTAACGTACAGTTAGCGTTAGATCCACACTCATTCAACTATTATATCATCGAGGTAAACCCAAGAGTTTCCCGTTCATCAGCTTTAGCATCAAAAGCAACAGGATATCCGATTGCTAAAATCGCTGCTAAAATTGCGGTAGGATTAACACTTGATGAAATCATGAACCCAGTTACTGGAAAGACTTACGCTTGTTTCGAACCAGCTTTGGACTATGTGGTAACTAAATTCCCAAGATTCCCATTCGATAAGTTCGAAACAGCGGACAGAAGATTATCAACTCAGATGAAAGCAACGGGTGAAGTAATGGCGATTGGAAGAAATTTTGAAGAGTCTTTACAAAAAGCAATCCGTTCTCTTGAAACTGGGATTAAACATATCGGTTTAAAAACTAAGCAGGCTGCAGCTTTAACGGCAGAAGAAATCGAAAGAAGAATCAGAGTTTGTGATGACGAAAGATTGTTCATCATTGGAGATGCTTTAAGAAGAGGGTACGACTGGGAACAAATCGTAGAGTGGAGCAAAATCGATAAATTCTTCATCTGGAAAATCAAGAAATTAATTGACTTCGAAAAAGTTATCGCTGAAAACAAATTTAACAAAGAAATTGTTTTAGAAGCTAAAAAACTAGGTTTCGCAGATGTAAACATCGCAGTTCTTTGGGATGTGACTGAGCGTGAAGTTTTCAATTTCAGAAAAGAAAATGGAGTAATGCCGGTATACAAAATGGTAGATACTTGTGCTGCTGAATTCGAATCTGAAACCCCTTATTTCTACGGAACGTATGAAGAAGAAAACGAAAGTGTTGCTTCTGATAAAGAAAAAATCATCGTTCTAGGTTCTGGACCAATCAGAATCGGACAGGGAGTTGAGTTTGATTACGCAACAGTTCACTCAGTTTGGGCAATCAAAGAGATGGGGTACGAAGCGATTATCATCAACAACAACCCTGAAACAGTTTCTACAGACTTCTCAATTTCAGATAAATTATACTTCGAGCCTCTAACAGAAGAAGATGTGATGAACATCATCGAATTGGAAAAACCAAAAGGTGTTGTAGTACAGTTCGGAGGACAGACTGCAATCAATTTGGCAGATAAATTAGCTTCTCACGGAGTTCAGATTTTAGGAACTTCTTTGGAAGATCTAGACAGAGCTGAAAACAGAGATAAGTTTGAAAAAGCCCTTCAGGAAATGGGAATTCCTCAGCCTTTAGGAAAAACTTCAACTTCGAAAGAAGAAGCCATAAAAATCGCTAACGAAATCGGTTATCCTGTATTGGTTCGCCCAAGTTATGTTTTGGGAGGTAGAGCAATGGAAATTGTATACTCAGAAAGCGAATTGGCTCACTATATGGAATTTGCAGTAGATGCAAGTCCGGAACATCCGGTTTTGGTCGACAGATACATGGTTGGAAAAGAAATAGAAGTTGATGCGATCTGCGACGGTGAAACGGTAATCATTCCTGGAATTATGGAGCACATCGAAAGAGCGGGAGTTCACTCCGGAGACTCAATTGCAGTGTATCCTCCACAGAATATTTCACAAAGTGAAGTTGAGACTTTGGTAGATTATACTCAAAGATTAGCTAAAGGATTGAATGTGATTGGATTAATGAATATTCAATATGTACTTTTCGAAGGAAATGTATATGTAATCGAGGTAAATCCACGTTCATCGAGAACAGTTCCTTTCTTGTCTAAAATCACGGATGTTCCAATGGCAAATTTGGCTACAAAAGCAATTTTAGGTCAAAAACTGACAGATTTAGGATACAAAAACGGATTGGTTCCAAATAAAGAAGGTGTTTTCGTAAAAGTTCCTGTGTTCTCTTTCTCTAAATTAACGAAAGTTGACATCTCTTTAGGCCCAGAAATGAAGTCTACAGGAGAGGTTATGGGTAAAGACACAACGCTAGAAAAAGCACTTTACAAAGGATTGGTTGCAGCAGGAAGAAAAGTTCCGATGCACGGATCGATCTTGTTCACAGTAGCAGATAAACACAAGCAGGAAGCAGCTGATTTAGCATCAAGATTCCATGAAGTTGGTTTCAGAATCTGGGCTACAGAAGGAACTGCAAAATTCTTCGAAGAAAAAGGAATTCCTTGCAAAATAGGATACAAAATAGGAGAGGAAGATGTAAATCTGATCGACTTGATCCAGAAAGGAAAAGTTCAGTACGTTGTCAACACGACTACCAAAGGAAAACAGGCTGAAAGAGACGGTTTCCAGATCAGAAGAATGAGTGTTGAAAACGGTGTTCCTTGTTTAACATCAATGGATACGGTTGAAGCGATCCTGAAAGTGATTGAAAGCATGAGTTTTAAGATGGAAACGATGTAGTTTTCGGATTAAAATATTTAAACCTCGTAAGTTTTCTTGCGAGGTTTTTTGTAGGTTTATGTAAATAAAGAATAAATTAAATTTTGTATTTTTTTCAAAATAAATATATGCATAGTTTTAAAGATTTAGCATTCAAGAGTGCCAATTTTTCATTAGAAATGATGAAACATGCAGAATCTAAAATAATTGAAGATTTACAAACAAATGGATCAACCGTTGCTGTAAAAAATCTTCAAATGATACAAGTAAATAAAGTAATTATCTCAATTGGAATCTTTTCTTTATTTGAATCCATGCTTCAAGAGGGATTACAATGCCAAAATGGCTTTGAAGAAGCAAAAAAGATTCTCATTAATTTAGGTAAAAATGATCTTTATGACTTATTTGTAGATTTCAACTGTGCAATAAATGTACTTAAACACGGAAAAGGAAGAAGTTATGATTTATTAGTTAATAAATATAGTTCATTACCTTTTAGAATTAAATTACCAAATGAAGATTTTTTCAACGAAGGTGATGTTTCAGAAGTTGCAACTTTAATTGAAGTCGATGATAAGTTTGTTTTGAACTGTGTTAAAATAATAGAGGATGTTTCAAATGAAATTAGAACTATAATCCCTGATTTTTACTATTAAATAGTATCATACTTTTTAGGATTTTGAGAAGTATGAAATACCCTTGCTATAACAATGATTTTAGCATCTTTATTAATTGTATAAAATATCAGAAAGGGGTACTTTTTCATTAACTTTCCATGAAAATCTTCAAACCAAATTTTAAAATATGGGTTCTTAGAAATGGTATTTAAATTAGATTTAAAATCTTTGAAAAAATTATCGGCTACTTTTTTAGTGACTTTAGTTTTATAGTAAAGATAGGAGTATTCAACATCTGCTTTTGCTTCATCAGAAATGATAATCTTAAATGCCATATTTTGAACTCATTTCGTTAAGAAAAGCATCAATTTCTGTGTGTTGTTTGTAGGATCTTTTTTTTATTTGACGAAGACTTTCTTTTTGTTCTTCAGAAAGTTTAAAATCAGTATTTTCCTCTTCTAAAATCCCCTCAATATAACCTAAGATTCTCTCCAAAATATTTTCTGGAGCGTCTTTAAGAATTTTGTTGATGTTTTTTAGTGTAGCAGATTCCATCTTTTTCGTTTTAAACAAATTTATAAATATCTTTTGACTTAAGTAAAATTAAAATGATTTATATTACCCCAAACTCCTATCCAAATGCACATAACCACCATCCACATGAATCAATTGTCCCGTTGTATGTGAAGATTTTTCCGATAATAAAAACGCAACCATATTCGCAATTTCTTCCGAAGTCGTCATTCGTTTTTCCAAAGGAATTTTTGAGGTAATCGTTTTCAGTTTTTCTTCCGGATTTTCAAAAGTAGAAATCCAAGATTGATAAAGGGGAGTCCAAGCTTCTGCAACAATCACAGCATTCACACGAATATTGTAAGGTAAAAGTTCCACCGCCCATTCTCTTGTTAAAGCGTTTCTTGCACCGTTTGCCGCGGCATAACCTGAAGTTCCGCCTTGTCCGGTTTCGGCAGTTTTACTTCCGATATTTACAATCGAACCTTTGCTTTCTTTCAAGTAGGGAAGTGCATGATGCACCAAAAGATAATAATGCACAACATTCTTGTGATAAGATGCCATAAATCCTTCATACGAACCGTTTTCCAAACCAACTCCGTCATTGACTCCTGCATTATTGACGATTCCATTAACTTTCCCATATTTTTTTACGACTTCATCAATTGCCTTTTTACATTCTTCGGGTTGAGAAAGTCCGGCAGTCACAAAATCCGCCCTTCCACCATTATTAATGATTTCATGAACTGCTTTTTTATTGTCTTCTTCGTTTCTCCCAATGATGATTGGGAATGCTTTTTCTTCGGCTAAAATTTTAGCAATACCGTTTCCGATACCTTTTGCACCACCACTTACGATGATTATTTTATTATCTAAATTTAAATTCATGTTTTTGTTTTTAAACGCAAAGAGCGCAAAGTTTTTTTATATTGTTTTGCATATTTTCCGCTCGCAAAAGCGTAAATGTTCTAGTCATGATATTCTCACAATAAAAATCTTTGATTTTTTTAACTTATGTGTTCTAAATATTCTCAAAGTTTTTTAACTTAAATTTAATGTGACTCATATGTCAAAATCTTTTGTGACTTTTGTGGTTAATTATAAGTTTTAATTCTTAAAGTTCTTAATTAAAATAAACAGAGTTTATTCTTTTTTACCATTAAGAAAGTTTAGAAATAAAGCCTAATTAAGAGATTATTTATAATTACTTTTAAGAATCAATAAATTGATTTTGCTTAAGATGAATTAAGCAGTAATTCTTAAAATATTAATTTTCTTAATGTTAAAAAATACCAACTACAATTTGTAAAATTTCACCGCATTTCCAAAGAAAAAAAGTTTTTGTTCTTCCTTTGAAAACTGATTGACATATTTTGAAACCAGTTCCAGCCATAAAGCATAATTTCCACCCAATAGCATCACAGGCCAATCGCTCCCGAAAAGTAAACGCCCAATCCCAAACTGAGAAAAAACAAAATCTAAAGTTTCAAAAATTGATTTTTCATCAATCAAATTCCAGCTTCCTTGCGTCAAAAGCCCCGAAATTTTACAATACATATTCGGATTTTTAGCCAATTCTGAAATATTCGATTTCCAGTCTTTCAAATCATTTGTTTTCAAATCCGGTTTTCCGCAATGATCTAAAATGAAAGGCTGATCTGGTAATTTTTCTGAAAGTTTCACTGCATCCAAAAGTTGATGCTGCCTCAACAAAATATCAAAAGTATAATTAAATTGATGAAGTTTTTTGATTCCGTTGAGTACTTTTTCCTGCAACAAAAATCCCGTTTCTTCACCTTCAGCAATATGTCTGAAACCTTTAATTAACTTTTCAGATTGATACTTTTGAAGCGATTCCTCTAATTTTTCGGAAGCCAAATCAACCCAGCCTACAATGCCTTTAATAAAAGTATTTTCTTTAGCCAAATTCAGCAAAAAAGTAGTTTCCTCATCACTTTGATCTGCCTGAACTGCAATACAACCTTCAACCTGATTTTCATTTAAATAAAACGAAAAATCTTGTGGCAAAAAATCTCGTCGAATTGCAGTCATTTCATCCGTAATCCAAGCATCACGAATCGGATCAAATTTCCAAAAATGCACGTGAGAATCAATAATCATAAACTATTATTTTTACTAAAATTGGATTTACAGTGAAAATATTTGAGTCATCAGTTTCCATTTTTCTCCTGGCTTCGAATTGGGTAATTGTTGTTGAAATTTCCACATCAATTCTTCCCATTCCTGAACTTTCGGCCTGTTTTTATCCGCTTCATTCTTAGCTTCAAAAGAGAAATTATCATCTGCCTCAACAATCATGAATAATCTATTTTGAATACGATAAATTTCCATATTCAAAATTCCCGAATTCAAAATACTCTGCTTGATTTCCGGCCAGATATTTTGATGATATTTTTCGTATTCCGCTATCAGTTTTTCATCGTCTACCAAGTCGAGAGCGAGACAGAATTTTTTCATTCGTCGTACGCTTTTACGTGCTGTGTACTGCTTCCCAAACCATCAATTCCCAATTCAACTACATCTCCAGCTTTCAAATACCACGGTTCAGGTTTTTGTCCCAAACCAACACCAGCAGGCGTCCCTGTCGTGATTACATCACCCGGGAGCAAAGTCATAAACTGACTGATATAGCTCACCACAAAAGGGATATTGAAAATCAAATTTGAAGTGTTTCCATCCTGTAAAATTTGTCCATTAACTTTCAGCCAAAGACGCAAATTATGAACATTTTCAATTTCATCAGGCGTTGCAATAAAAGGTCCGATTGGCGCAAACGTATCACAGCTTTTTCCTTTTACCCATTGTCCGTTTCTTTCGATTTGAAAGGCTCTTTCACTATAATCGTTGTGCAAAACATATCCTGCAACGTGCTCAAGTGCATTTTCTTCGGAAACATAACTTGCTTTTTTCCCAATCACAACAGCCAATTCAACTTCCCAGTCGGTTTTTGTGCTGTTTTTCGGAATAATTAAATCATCATTCGGCCCAACAATTGCCGAAGTCGCCTTGAAAAATAAGATCGGTTCCTGAGGAATCGGAGCGTTGGTTTCAGCAGCATGATCTTTATAATTTAAACCTACACAAATGATTTTTGAAGGTCTTGCCAAAGGTGATCCCAATCTTTCGTCAGCCGAAATTTCGGGTAAATTATGTGTATGTATTTCAGATTTTAATCTTTCTAAAGCATCACCGGAAAAAAAGTTTTCATCGTAATCTTTTACCAAATGAGAAACATCGTATCTTTTTTCGCCGATAATGACTCCCGGTTTTTCCTGTCCTGGTTTTCCGAATTTTATTAATTTCATATTTTAATCTTATTATTTCTATTAAATTTATTTTTAGGAGCTTAATCCCGCTATCCACTATATCTTTTTTGTTATTGCGAACAAAGTGAGGCAATCTGTTGAACTTTTTCAGCCCTCGCAATAACAAAAAAGGATGTCGTTTCTATCGGGGCTAGGGTAGTTTAGCTCCGTTTCAACTTTTGTATTAATTTACAAAAGTTAATTGTTCAAAGTTGTAAAACCACCATCAATTGGATAGTCTACGCCCGTAATGAATGACGCTTCATCACTGCATAAGTACAATGCTAAAGATGCCACTTCCTCCGGTTGCGCCATTCTTCCAATTGGCTGAGTTTTCGATAATTTTTCAAACATTTCATCAATATTACCAGGGTAATTTTTCTGTAAAAATCCATCCACGAAAGGCGTGTGAACTCTTGCCGGAGAAATTGAATTACAACGAATATTTTCATTGATATAATCTTTGGCAACGCTCATCGTCATTGCTTTCACCGCACCTTTTGCTGTACTGTACGCAAATCGATCAGGAATTCCGACCAATGCCGCAATCGAAGCCATATTGATAATTACACCTCCATTTGATTTTCTAATTTGTGGAATTCCGGCAAACAGACAATTGTAAACACCTTTAATATTGACATTATACAATTTGTCGAAATCTTCTTCTGAAGTCGTATCCGCTTTTCCAATGTGTGCAATTCCGGCGTTATTAATCAAAATATTGATCGCTCCAATTTGCTCAAAAACAGCTAAAACATCTTTCTGTTTTGAAACATCACAGGCATACACTTTTGCATTTCCGCCTACAGATTGTATTTTCTCTAAAGTTTCCTGTCCGTTCTGTTCTGTGATTTCGAGAATATGAACTTCCGCACCATTGGTTGCAAGTTGAACGGCAATGGCTTGTCCGATTCCGCTTCCTCCGCCTGTTACGACTGCTTTTTTATTTTTTAATGAAAACATTTTTTTTTATTATTATTTTATTGATACTGTCATAAACCACCCCGTCAAAAAATCAAAGATTTTTTGCCACCCCTCCAAAGGAGGGGAATTTTGTCCGCATCTTTAAACTTGGCTCTTTTTACTTTTAACTTGTCTCTTCCATCAAAGACTTACCCCTCTTTTCCACGGAATAAAATCATCCTGATTCAATGCTACAGCTTTAGGAATAATATTTCCACTGGCGACTTCAATGCAGAAATCCAAAATATCTTCACCCATTTCCTGAATCGTTTTTTCACCACGAACAACCGCACCTGTATCAATATCAATAATATCCGACATTTTTGTTGCCAGAGCGGTGTTGGTTGCTACTTTGATAACCGGACAAACCGGATTTCCTGTCGGAGTTCCTAGGCCTGTGGTAAATAAAATTAAAGTTGCTCCGGAAGCTGCTTTTCCTGTGGTTGCTTCCACATCATTTCCTGGTGTGCAAACTAAGCTCAATCCTGGTTTGGTTGCAGGTTCTGTGTAATCCAAAACATCAACAACAGGAGATGAGCCTCCTTTTTTAGCTGCTCCGGCAGATTTTATGGCATCGGTAATCAAGCCATCTTTTATATTTCCCGGTGATGGATTCATATAAAAGCCTGAACCGACTGCATGAGCCAATTCATCGTATTCCGTCATCAATTTAATGAATTTTTCGGCAGTTTCTTTGTCTACAGAACGGTCGATTAATTCCTGCTCAACGCCACATAATTCTGGGAATTCTGCGAGTAGAACTTTAGCTCCCAAAATAGAAAGCATATCTGCAAGATGTCCAACCGCAGGATTCGCTGAAATTCCACTAAAACCATCGCTTCCACCGCATTTTACGCCTATACAAAGTTTGCTGATGGGTGCATCTTCACGTTCAATTTTATTAATTTCAAGAAGTCCTTTTAATGTTCCGAAAATTGCATTTTTAAGCATGGTTTCTTCACTTTCGGCTTTTTGTTGCTCAAAAACGAGTAGAGGTTTGTCGAAATCAGGATTTCTGTTGTATAAATCTTTTTTAAAATTATCAATCTGAAGATGTTGGCAGCCTAAACTCAACAAAGTAACCCCTGCAACATTGGGATGATCGGCATAAGAGGCCAACAATCTGCTGAGCGTATCGGCATCCTGTCTTGTACCGCCACAACCGCCTGTGTGATTGAGAAATTTGATTCCATCCACATTTTTAAAAATTCTTTCTTTAGAAGGAATATTGGATGGCGAAAAATCAATATCATCCAAATTTTCTCCTTTTGAAATGGCTTCTACGAGTTGATGTGTGTAGTTTTTGTATTTTGCATCAACAGCATATCCGAGTTCGTTGTAAAGGGATTCTTTAATGATATCAAGATTGCGGTTTTCACAAAAAACAGTCGGAATAAAAAGCCAGTAATTGGCTGTTCCTACATTGCCATTTGAACGGTGGTATCCTTTAAAAGTTTTATGTAGAAATCTACTGACATCAGGTTTTGTCCATTGATAGTCGACTTTACGGTAATAATAAGGTTCGGCGGCGTGTTTTGTGTTTTCTGTTGTCATTCGGGTTCCTGCTCCCAAATCGTACTGAACTTTTCCGACTAAAACGCCATACATAAAGATTTCGTCACCTTGTTTCATGTCGTTCATGAAGAATTTATGTTTGGCAGGAATAGCTTCTAAAGTCTTGTATGTTACACTTTCAAAAACAATTTCGGTTTCTGCGGGGATATCCTGCAAAGCGACCAAAACATTGTCTCTTTGATTTATTTTTAAAATTAAATTGCTCATTTTTAATTTATCCTTTTTTATGCGCCTTGTTTTTTAACGCAAAGTGCGCAAAGATTTTCTTTACTATTGTTCTGCATATTTTTCGTTCACAAAGGCACTCCGCTCAGCAAAGACATGAACGATTTTATTTTCATTAATTATGATGATGAATTTTTATTTCTGAATCTTAGTGAAAACAGAAATACGATGATAAAACAGATAACAGGAACGATATAAGATAAATGAATATTCCCTGAAATATCTGTGATTTTACTTGCTATTGGAGGGATGATTGCACCTCCGACAATCGACATAATTAACAAACTCGATGCTGATTTGGTTTCCGAACCCGCTCCTTCAATTCCTAAAGCAAAAATCGTTGGGAACATGATTGACATAAAGAATGTCAGCAAAACAAGTGCATACAACGTTGAAATTCCCGATCCTATAACGATCCAAATGCTTAGAATGATACTGATTACACTATAAATTCCCAGCAGCTTTTGTGGCGAAATATATTTCATGAAAAACGTTCCGGCAAAGCGTCCAATCATAAATAAAAGTCCGGCAACTCCTGCGTAGTATTTTGCTTCTTGTCCGGCCATATCAATAGCGTCTTCCGCAAATACCAAAAGAAAACTAAAGATATAAATTTGTGCCCCAATGTAAAAAAACTGAGCCAAGACTCCCCAACCGACATTTTCCACACCTAAAACCTGCAGGAAATTCTTGGTTGATTTTTCTTTATTTTCGGATACTTCCGGAAGTTTTATGAATAAAAATAAAATCATCACCAGCAAAAGAATCAAACCTAAAATTAGGTAAGGTCCTTTTACCAGTGAGGTTTCAGCTTGAATATAGGCTACTTTTGCTGCTTCAGAAAGTGTTGAAAGTTCTTCCTGAGATTTTGGTTCTTCACCTAAAATAAAAATTCCGCCAATGATAGGAGCAACAGAAGCTGCTAAACCATTGAAAGACTGAGCAAAATTCAATCTTTGTGCTGCTTTTTCCGGTTCGCCTAAAATCGTGATATAAGGATTTGCTGCAGTTTCCAAAATTGCCAAACCACAGGACAAAACGAATAATGCTCCGAGAAAAAACGGGTAACTAATTGTATTGGCAGCCGGAATAAATAAAAAACATCCCGCTGCAAAAAAGAATAAACCCGTTAAAATTCCTGTTTTGTAGCCATATTTTTGAATGATGATTCCTGCAGGGATGGCGAGTAAAAAGTACGCCGCAAAAACAGCGGAGTCTACCAATGAAGCCTGAAAATGACTCAATTGAAAAGCGCTTCGTAAATGTTTAATCAAAATAGGATCGAGGTTGTGGATAAATCCCCAAAAGAAAAATAAACTCGTGATAAGAATTAAAGGAAAAAGATAATTTTTCTTTTTGAATACAGAAGAAATCGAACTTCCGGTATAGGTATTATTCATTGATCTGGTATATTGATGAATTACTATTTTGCTATTTGTTTGCCATGAAATTGTACTGCATTTTTTTGAGCAGCATCTTTAACAGGTTTTTCTTCAAAAAATAAAGCTTTTCTGATTTTTTAAAAGTATAACATTTTTACAAAATAAAAATTAACAGAGCAGGATAGTACAAGATAGTTTAAGTATTTTTGTAATTTATTGAGAATTTGTTATTGGGTTTTTGTTTTACTTTATTTTTTGATTTTACTTAGAGAGTGATGATTTTAAATAGAAATATTTTAATTTATCAGAATGTGTTTTTGAAATAAAATTGTTTGTTAACGATCTCAATTTGTAAATTTTAATATAATTTAGTGAAGCCTTATATAAAATTATATCCATGAAAGAAATTATATTGTTTTTGATTGAAAAAACTTTATAACAGAAGTTGGAAAAGAATAAATAAGTAATCTTGAAATTACATTCACCATCAACAAAATAAAGCTAATGACAGAATATAAAGTAAAATCAAGCAATTCTTTAGTTTTTGAATTAACAAAAGACGAAGCGTCTATTGGAACTTTGACTTATACAAGTTGGTTTAGATTCAGTGCTGAATTTGAAATTTTACATTCAAAATATCAGATTGAACCCAAAGGTTTTTGGGGAACGACTATTGAGCTTAAAGAAGGTGAAAGAATACTTTTGAAATTCAGAATGAACTGGAATGGAGAAATTGTGATTCAAACGTATTTTAATGAAATTAAAAGCGGATATATTTTTAAACATCGAGGTATTTTCAAAGAATCATTTGTACTTGCTGATCAAAACGGAATAGAGCTTTTAGTGATGAAACCGGATTTAAAATGGCATACTATGCATTATGAATATCAAATCACAACTTCAGATACCTTCGATACTTTTTTCGAAAAAGAAATATTATTGATGACTTCTTTACATTGTGCCAATTATTATATGTCGATGATGACAGCAGGAATGTAAGCTGAGATTATAAAAGAATATGATGAGCGGTAAGTAAGGACTGCTCAATTTTTATTTTTAAGATTTAATTTATACCTATAAAAACCAAATGACGAAACATCTAGGTAGAAGAGTTCAGTAAACTTGTACCGAAATAATTTACTTTCTGATTTGTAAAATTATTTACAAAGATATACTTGCTTCTTGAAAAAATACTTGTCCATTTTTCGGTTGTATACAGAATGCTGATAACACTAGTTTTGTAAAAAAATAATATGACACATATTCAGACTTTTAAAGAACTGCATACAAACGAAGAGCCTTTATTATTAGGAAATGTATGGAATCCGCAAAGTGCGAAAGTATATGAAAAATTAGGATATAAAGCATTGGCAACTTCCAGTTCAGCTGTTGCCCATAGTTTAGGATATGAAGACGGTGAAAATATGACCTTTGATGAGTATCTTTATATTATTGAACGAATTTTAAAATCTATATCAATCCCATTAACGGTAGATTTGGAAGGCGGTTATGGAAAAAATGCGGAAGAAATCGTTTCAAATATTTCAAAGCTTGCCGAAAGAGGAGTAGTCGGAATTAATATTGAAGACAGTGTGATGGTAAATGGAATCAGACAAATTACAGATAAAGAGATTGTTTACGAAAAGCTGAAATCGGTTATTTCAAAATTAAAAGAAAACAATATTGATATATTCGTTAACCTGAGAACTGATCCGTTTTTATTGGGATTGGAAAACCCTGTAGAAGAAACACTTCAAAGAATAAAGCTCTTTGAAAAAGCAGGAATTGATGGTATTTTCGTTCCTTGTATTACTTCAGAAAATGATATTGAAACAATTGTAAATTCAACAATACTTCCTGTAAACGTAATGGCGATGCCTGAACTTCCGGACTTTATCACATTAAAAAGATTAGGCGTAAAAAGAATTTCTTCAGGTAATTTTGCCAATGGATATATTTATAAAAGCTTAGAAGAAAAAGGCCTGGAAATTATAAAAGAGAAAAGTTTTTCACCTATTTTTATATCGTAATGAAATTAACAGCAGACAGAATGTATCAGGCATCTTTAGATAAAGATTCTTCATTTGAAGGAACTTACTGGATGGCTGTAAAAACGACCGGAATATTTTGCCGGCCGACCTGTACTGCGCGAAAACCCAAAAAGGAAAACGTAGAATTTTTCCTAAGCACACAAGAAGCTATTGAAAAAGGATACCGTGCCTGTAAGATCTGCAACCCTCTGAAAAAATTAAATGAAACCCCTCAATATATTCAGGAGCTGTTGGCAGAACTGGCGCAAGATATATCGCTGAAAATAAAAGATGCAGATCTCTCAAAAAGAAATATAGAACCTGTAACACTCCGTCGATGGTTTTTAAAAAATCATAGGATGACTTTTCAGGCTTTTCAACGAGAATTTCGGATGAATGCTGCTTTTAAGAAAATTAAAAATGGAGAAAGTATTATAGAAACGGCTTTAGATTCAGGATATGAAAGCTTAAGTGGTTTTAATGAAGGATTTAAAAACATTTTGGGAAGTTCGCCGACAAAAAGTAAAAAACAGATGATTATTGATCTTAAAAGAATAGAAACCCCTCTCGGAACCATGTTTGCCTGCGCTATTGATGAAGGAATCTGCCTGCTCGAATTTACAGATCGCAAAAATATGGAAAAGCAGTTCATCGCATTATCCAAAGCTTTGAATGCGGAAATTGTGCAGGGTGAGAACAAACACTTTAAGCAGCTGGAAGAAGAATTGAAGGAATATTTTGAAGGCAAAAGACAGATATTTGAAGTTCCGTTATATATCACAGGCACACCGTTTCAGGAGAAAGTTTGGCAACTGTTGAGAGAAATTCCTGTAGGGGAGATCAGAACCTATAAACAACAATCAGAACTTCTTGGAAATCCAAAAGCGATTCGTGCGGTAGGAACTGCAAACGGAATTAATAAAATAGCCATTTTGATTCCCTGCCATCGCGTGATTGGTTCAAACGGAGAGTTGGTGGGCTATGCGGGAGGAATATGGAGAAAACAAAAATTATTGGAATTGGAGAAGGCTATTCTGTTTTGATTTTTGTAATTTTAAACAAAAATTTACACGTGAAAAAGTTACTATTTGCACTTTGCATATCAACTTCAGTTTTCAGTTTTGCACAAGACTATTCTGTACCGGCTGTAAGTCCGCGTCAGAAGGTAGAGCAGCAGTTTTCAATGTCTAAAATCTCAGTCGATTACGGAAGACCGGGAGTGAAAGGACGTAAGATTTTCGGAGATTTGGTTCCTTACGGACAGGTTTGGAGAGCCGGAGCGAATTCATCAACAAAAATTACTTTCGGACAGTCAATTAATTTCGGAGGAAAAGTAGTTCCTGCAGGAACGTATGGTTTATTCATTGTTCCGACAGAAAAAGAATGGAAAGTTATTTTAAATAAAGATTTTCAGCAGTGGGGCGCTTATACGTATGATCCAAAACAGGATGTTGTAGACGTTACTGTTCCTGTGAATAAACTTGCGGATAAACAAGAGTGGTTTGAAATTACTTTAAATCCAACAGATGAAAATACAGGAAATCTAGTGATTAAATGGGATAATTCTCAGGCGGAAGTAAGTATGAAACCTGCAAAACTAGATGCAGTCATTAAAATTTCAGACAAACTGAAAGAAATTAAAAAAATTGAATCTGACGCAGCAAAAGCTAAAAGCTAAAATCAGTCTGATTTAAATCAAAAATATACTGATGAAATTTTCTATACAAACCATTCTAGAAAATCAGGAATATCAATTAATCCCCTTACAGCAAGGGGATTTTGAATCTCTATATGAAGTGGCTTCCGATCCTAAAGTGTGGCAACAACATCCGAATAAAGATCGTTACCAGCGAGAAGTTTTTGAAAACTTTTTCAAAGGTGCCATAGAAAGTAAAGGAGCTTTTAAAATTGTTGAAAAATCGACTGGAGATATTTTAGGAAGTACACGTTTTTATGACTTTGATGAACATAGAAACAGCATTTTTATTGGCTATACCTTTTACGGAACAAAATCTTGGGGAAAAGGAATCAATCCTCAGATCAAGAAGATAATGCTGGATTATATTTTTCAGTTTGTGGATATTGTTTATTTTCATATTGGAAAAGAAAATTTCCGTTCACAAATTGCATTAGAACGATTGGGCGGACAAAAAATTGCGGAAGAGGAAGTGGCTTATTTCGGAGAACCGACGAGAACCAATTTTGTGTATGAAATAAAAAAAGAGAACTGGGTATGAAAAAATATAAAATTCAGAAATCACCGTTTGTAGTTCCGACAACAGATGGAAAATTAATAGAAGAACACTGGGGAAATTCAACGCAGAATTCTAATATTTCAATTGCTCATATGGTGGCACCGCCGGATTGGAGCGAACCACACCAAACTCCCGAATTTGACGAGTTTACCTTAATCATTTCCGGGAAAAAACAATTTGAAATTGACGGAGAAATTGTGACTTTAGAAAAAGGTCAAAGTATTTTGATTGAAAAAGGAGCAAGAGTCCGTTACAGCAATCCGTTTTCAGAGCCTTGTGAATATATTGCAATTTGCCTTCCTGCGTTTTCTATGGATTTGGTAAATAGAGAAGAAGAAACAATTTAAATATGGCATTACAAACTTGTCCTAAATGTAAAGAAAATTCATTTACTTGGTTTATCAACGGAAAAACTCATTTGACGAGTTGGAGTTGTTTTAATTGCGATTATGAAGCAAAGGAAAATGAAAGTGATCTATGTGTCTGTGAAAATTGTGAGCAGCAAACAAAAACGAAGTTAAAAGATAAGGAAAAAGAATATTGGTGGTGTTCTAATTGTGATGAAACCAGTGATTTATAAATGTAAAAACAACCTCTATTGTTGAGGTTGTTTTTTTATGTATTGTAGTTGAATTATTTCAAAATTTCCTTCAAAAACATCAACGTATGATTCCAGGCTCTTTTTGCCATGATCTCATTATAATCCGGTGATTTCGGATCTGTAAAAGTATGTTTTGAATGTGCATACGTAATGATCTGCCAATCTGCATTTCCTTCGTTCATTTCCTTGATCAGATTGTTGTAATCTTCAGGAGTTACACTTTTATCATCGGCTGGATTTTCAACCAGAATTTTAGTAGAAATAGGACCGTTCTTTCTGGTCTGATCTTTCCCGATGCTTCCATGAATAGAAACAACGCCTACTACCGGAAGACTTCCTCTTGCCGATTCTAAAGCTCCCGTTCCTCCGAAACAATAACCGATCACCGCAATTTTATTCGGAAGTGCCCCGTTTTTCTTTAATTGTTCCAAAGCAAGGGTTATCCTTTTCTGATAAGCCTCATAATTTTGTTTGTAATATCCCGCAGATTTCCCTGCGCTTGCATTATCTGCCGGAATATTGCCTTCCCCGTAAATATCTGCAACAAAAGCAATGTATCCTTGTTTTTCAAGTTCTACAGCAGCTGTTTTTGCTTCATCATCAATTCCCTTCCAGGCCGGAAGGATTAAAACGCCCGGAAGTTTTTTGCCTGCGTTGGAAGTTACCAGTCCGTTCAGCTTTTGAGAACCGTCCTGATAAGCAATTGGTTTAAGATTTTGACTGAAAATTGTCCCTGAAATGATTAAAAATGCTGCGGACAAGATTGATCGTATCATATTTTGTAATTTTTAGTGTTGTTTTGTCATTATAGGAATGACTTATCTAAATTAATAAAAATAACTTACAATGAGATTGGTGCTATGAAAAATGAGATTTAAGCTTACCCGAATTGTATACCTAAATCGATTAATTCTTGCTCTAAATTAGTTTCAGGAGTAATATGAACGGTTGCAAAACCTAATGATTGAGCGATTTCAATATTTTTCGGATTATCATCAATAAAAACTGATTCCTGGGCTTGAAGATTGTATCTTTCTAACAAAATATGCCAGATTTTAGGATCAGGTTTAATTAATTTTTCGGTTCCGGAAACCACAATTTTTCCGTCAAATAATTGAAAAAAATCATAAGTTTCCAGCGCATAGGGAAACGTTTCTTCCGACCAGTTGGTTAATCCGAATAAGTGATAATGGGTTTTTCCAAGCTTTCTCAATACTTCTACATTATCAGGAATATCACTTTTTAACATGGTAGTCCAGTTATCATAATAAGCTCTGATTTCTTTTTCCCAGTCCGGAAATTTTTTCACCTGAATTTCTGTTCCTTCAGAAAGTGTTCTTCCTCGGTCTTGCTCTTCATTCCATGAAGTTTGAGCAATGTTTTCAAGAAAATATTCCATCTTTTCGTCGTTATTAAAGTAGGCTTTGAAAAAATATCTGGGATTCCAGTCCATTAAGACGCCTCCAAAATCGAATATGATGTTTTTTATTTCCATAATAAATGTTGAGTGTTAGAAAAGCTTATTCAGGTCTGTAAAACTGATATTGTTCGTTCTCGTAATAAGCGTTGATATGTTGCAGACCATTCGTTAAAATAATCTCTTTGGCTCCGATAATGGAGTTGTATCTTGCGGTCTGTTCAAACGTTTTTTCGGTTAATTTGATCTGTGGAGCTTTACATTCAATTAAAATAATAGGCTCTGTTTTTTCTGTGATCAGAAGATCGATTCTCTTTGTCAAACCGTTTAAAACGATCTTTTTTTCAGTAATTAAAGCTGAGGTAGAATACGATTTTACAGTAAGATAATAATGGATCCAGTGTTGGCGAACCCATTCTTCGGGAGTGAGTAAAAGATAGGTCTTACGAACTAAATCATAAATAAAAAACTTATCTTTGTCTTTCTTGAATTTAAAATCAAAAGTTTCCTGAAAATTCAGTTTTGGAAGTTCCATTTATAAGATGAAAGAATTAGATTTAATCCTCAAAAATATTAAAAATAAAGAAGTATTACCTATTTATTTTTTCCACGGAGAAGAACCTTACTTTATAGATCTTGCTGTAAAAGCTTTAGAACACGATTTTTTGAATGAAGATGAAAAAGCATTCAATCAAACGGTGGTGTATGGAAAGGATACCTCTTATCAGGAAGTTCTTTCGTTGGCGAGACAGTTTCCGATGATGGGAGACAAGCAGGTGATTATTGTAAAAGAAGCGCAGGATTTAAAATTAAATGAAGAGGAAAACAGAATTTTAGAAGCTTATGTTACAAATCATGTTCCGTCTACCGTGTTGGTTTTTGCCCATAAACACAAAAAACTAGACAGCAGGAAAAAAGTAACCAAAGCGTTGGATAAAGCCAATGCATTGTTTTTAAGCGAATCCATCAGAGAAAACAACCTTCCGAAATGGATTGCCGATGAATGTATTTCTTTAGGCATAAAAACCGCGCCCAACATTTCCCATCTTTTAGCAGAGTATCTAGGAAATGACCTTTCTAGAATTGCCAATGAGTTGAATAAGCTGAAAATCATTCTTAAAGAAGGTGAAGTACTGGATGGAACAATTATCGAAAACCATATTGGAATCAGTAAGGAATACAACGTTTTTGAATTACAAAAAGCTTTAGGAACAAAAAATGCCAATGCTGCATTCAAAATTGCTCATTTTATGGGTAAAAATCCGAAAAATAATCCTTTTGTGATGATGTTGGCGAGTTTATATAACTATTTCTCTAATGTCATTATTTATAATACAATGACAGGTCAATCACCACAGGCGATTGCCTCTCAAATGGGAGTAAATCCGTATTTCATTAAAGACTATGCAGAGTCGGCAAGACTATATCCTTTGAAGCACGCCACAAGAGTGATCTCTATTTTAAGAGAATTTGATATGAAAGGAAAAGGATTGGGAGCTGTAAATATGAGTGAAGCAGAACTTATTAAAGAGCTGGTCTACAAAATCATCAATGTTGATAAGATTAAGATGAAAGTATGATGTGAGGTAACGAGATACGAGGTGCGAGTTGATAGAAAGATCAACATTATAGATTCGAATCCCGAACCTCGCACAACCCGAACCATTGAAAATTGACATAGTAGATATTGACAACTATCATTAAAATAACTTTAAATTAATATTAAAAATTACGAAATTAGCACTCGTAAATTTTTAAATCTTTGAAAAGCAAATTATGGAGCAAAACATTTTAGATTGTGTGATCGTTGGATCTGGACCTTCTGGTTTCACAGCGGCAATTTATGCAGCAAGAGCAGACCTTAAACCTGAATTGTATACAGGTCTGGAACCGGGTGGACAATTGACTACAACTACGGAGGTGGATAACTTTCCGGGTTACCCAGCGGGAATTACAGGTCCTGAAATGATGATGGATTTGCAAAAACAAGCGGAAAGATTCGACACAAAAGTGCATTATGAAATGATCACTAAAGTTGAATTTTCTAAGGAAGTAGGAGGGATCCACAAATTATATGCAGGTAATAAAGAGATCTTGGCGAGAACAGTAATTATCTCTACAGGAGCGACTGCAAAATATTTAGGGCTAGATGACGAGAAAAAATATAATGGAGGAGGGGTTTCTGCATGTGCAACATGTGACGGATTTTTCTACAGAGGGAAAGACGTTGTCGTAGTTGGAGCAGGAGATACAGCAGCTGAAGAGGCTACTTATCTTGCTAAACTGGTAAACAAAGTTACCATGTTGGTGAGAAAAGATGAGTTCAGAGCTTCAAAAGCAATGATTCACAGAGTTCAGAATACACCAAATATTGAAGTGAAATTCCACCATGAATTAATTGGTATTGAAGGTGAAAATAATCTGGTAGAAAGAGCGGTGGTAATTAATAATCAGACTCAGGAAAAATCTACAGTAGATGTTCACGGAATTTTTATCGCGATTGGTCACAAACCTAATACCGATATTTTTGTCGGGCAGATCGATTTAGATGAAAACGGATATATCGATACTGAAAAAGGTTCTTCAAGAACAAATCTTCCTGGGGTTTTTGCTGCAGGAGATGTTCAGGATCATATCTACAGACAGGCGATCACCGCGGCTGGAAGCGGTTGTATGGCTGCAATGGATGCTGAAAAGTATTTGGCAGAATTGCATTAATAGCAAATTAACTTTTACAACATATAAAACGCATCTTTCGGGATGTGTTTTTTATTTTTTATTCCGAACATTTCTATTATTAATCGATGTTTGATAAAAATAATTGATTTGATTTCTAGTCTATTATTAAGTTTTGTTAAAATTTGTGTGGAAAATATTTTGTGGGAATTAAAAAACGCTCTATATTTGCACCACTGAAAACGACGATAACATCGGAGTTTATGGAGAGTTGGCAGAGTGGTCGATTGCGGCAGTCTTGAAAACTGTTGACTGTAACAGGTCCGGGGGTTCGAATCCCTCACTCTCCGCAAAAAACCTTTAAATCAAATGATTTAAAGGTTTTTTTATTTATAGATGTTTTATTTCGAATTAAGTTGAACTATATGATTATTTAATCTTCTCTTTTCTGTAAAATTCTTCCCTGGGAATCAAAAACAACTTTCCATTCTGTTGAATAGTTTTTCAGTTCAACCTTGTAAATGACTTTTCTGTTTTCTGAAATCCTTTTCACAT
Source organism: Chryseobacterium taiwanense (assembly GCF_000813825.1). Lineage (GTDB taxonomy): Bacteria > Bacteroidota > Bacteroidia > Flavobacteriales > Weeksellaceae > Chryseobacterium > Chryseobacterium taiwanense. The sequence continues at coordinate 293,759 of NZ_JWTA01000004.1, read as the reverse complement.
CATCAACTCTATAACTTGAATAATACCTGTGAATGGTTTCCAAAACTGTTTTTGGAAGATTACTTTTGGCAATTTCCTCTTCATGTCTGACTAGTTTTCCGTCTCGTGTATACAGAGCTTTGTGGTCATCACCGAAAATTCCTGTCTCAAATTCTACTTCATACAGATTTCCTTTTATTTCCCACTCTATATCTCTGGCTTTTGGGAAGGTCTTTTGGAAATTATTTAAGATCACAGATGAAACTTCACTGGGATGAAGATGTTGAGCTGATATAAAGTTGAAACTTAAAGCTAAAATACTGATTGTTAAAATTAAATTTTTCATAATGTAAATTTTATATTGCTAATTTCCGAAACGATTCTGGAAACATTTGGGAACGAAATTTCTAAAGGATGAAGATGAATTATATAATTTGAAGTTGTAAAAATATTTGCACCATTGCGATTACTCATTAATTTAAAATTCCCATTTTTTTTCATATTATTACAGAATATGGAAAGATTAAAATGTATTACAGTACTATTGATTTGTATTGTGTTTCAGCAGACCGTAAATGCTCAAAAAACTAAAGATCCCATCAATTACACGATCGAAAACTGTGTCAACGAATTTGATGTGTCGAAAGCAACCAAGACAAAAGTTGGCTATCAATACTGGTTTGGTGACAAAAATTTTACGGAAGAAAATACTTTGAAAATGAGTATTGTAGAACCCGGAAAATCTACGCACCCTCCACATCATCACCCCGAAGAAGAATTTTTTTACATTCTTGAAGGAAAAGCATCTTTCTATCTCGACGGAAAAACAAGAACAGTAGGTCCGAATACAAGTTTGTATTGTCCACCCAATTCTGAACATGGAATTAGTAATGCGGGTTCGACTGATTTGAAATACTTAGTGATTAAAAAAGATTTACGTTAATACCATACAAATCATTGAGATTTATTAAATCGTGAACTTTGAAGCTGTAAAAATCTTTACACCTTGGAAAAACATAATCAAAGTTCATAAACTAATCTAAAGAATGAAGAGTTATTCTGCTTATCACGATTCAAAGGAATTCCTGTTACAATGCCGACTGCAAAATGAGAATCAAGTTTGATTTTAACTTGCGGACGTAAAGTTGACGAGATTTTTCCGTGACTGATTTCCTGATTGAGTTCCATACCAATAAAATGACTTGTATTGGGAATCGTGTACATCACAGAACTGTTGATTTCCCAGTCAACTACAGTTCCGTTTTCTCTCAATTCGTGTTGAATTTTCGGATAGGTATACACCAAAGTATGAATGTTTGAACCCCATCTTTTCGCTGCTACAAAAAACGGACTGTATACTAAACCTGTGATGAATTTTCCTTTACCATAGTTTTTAAAATCATTAAATTCTAAAACTTGTGTATAACCTATAGCCATTGAGGTTTTAGCCTTTTCTGATACAAAAAATGAGTACTGTGCAGAAAATCTGATTCCGTCTAAACGGTTTCCCGGAACTTGTTCTTTAGGAGTTCCATTTTTGGGACTGAAAAAAGAAAAATCAGTTTCCACTTCAAGACCTAATCGATTGATGGGTGCAAATTCGTATTCGGCTAAATAGCCATTTTCTCTGTAATTGTTCGTGCTTGAAAAATCAGCTCCGATGTTTAATTCTTTTTCTCCTTTTCTTGCACCAAGATCTCTTACTAAGTCTTGATAAATAGGTTCTGCATGAGAAACTTTTACCGATTTAGATTGTGTTTGCGCAGCTACTGAAAAGCATCCCAACAATTGAACTGTTCCGATGAGTAATATTCCTTTAATTGTTTTCATATTGCAAATCAACAGTATGAATCGGGAAAATTTTGGGAACAAATCTGGAATGAAATGGGAATTTTTTTGTAAAAGTAAAAAGTAAAAAGTAAAAAGTAAAAAGTTTTTTGTTAAGTCTTTAAAAACCTCACGCAGATTTTGGAGATTGAGCTGATTTTTTGTTGAATTTTAATGTAAAGATTGCGACAAATTGTTTAATGAAGCTTGAAAAAACGTACGCTTACAATCAACTTATTGATTACTCTTTGCACTCTAAAAAATTAGATTTTTATAATAAGTCTTTGCATTTAAAATATTCCAGGATATTTTAAAATTTCATTTTAAACTGATGCATTTCTTCTTCAAAAGCATATACGACAGAAAATCCATACAAATCCGCAATGGCTTTCACAATCGCCAATCCTAAACCTGTCCCAGATTGATTTTGTTGATTTTTCTGGAATCTAGTAAAGATCTTTTCCTGAGCTAGGATGTTCTGATTTCCTGTGTTTTTTACAAGTAAATAATTTTCAGAAATTTCAATCTCTACTTTTCCGTTTTTGACATTATGGAAAATAGCATTTCGCAAAAGATTGGAAACGATGATATTAATTAAGGCTGAATCGGCATTAACAGAAAGTTGTGTGTTTTCTTTAGCGGAAATTTCAACCCTCTTAAATTCAGCAATATCATGGAGGTCATTCACACTTTTAGTCACAATTTCATTCACAGATACTTCAGTATTGTCAAAAAACTGTTTGTTTTCAATTTTTGTCAATAGTAAAAGTGATTTGTTGAGACGAACCAACCTTTCAATAATTTCCATAATCTCTGCAATTTTTTCCGCTTGATCATTGGTGAAATTTTCTTTTTCCATCAACAGTTCAAGTTTACTGATGGCAATTGCTAAAGGAGTTTGGAGTTCGTGAGAAGCGTTTCCGATGAATTCCTTTTGTTGCTCGTACGTTTTTTCACTGTATTGTAAAAGAGTTGTTACGGCTTCCTGCAAATCTGAAAATTCTTTGGTTTTTGTCTCTACTTTCGGAAATTTTTTTCCTGCTCCGAGACGATAATTTTTTAGATCCTGAAGTAAATCGTAGAAAGGTTTCCACAATTTTTTAAGAATTAAATTATTGATTATTAATATACTGAAAATTAAAAGTACATACAATCCTGCGGCGTCCCAAAGCAATTCTTTTACGAGATCATCTTCTTCCACCATGTTGTTGAAAATTTTTAGCTCGTAAAAATTTCCATTCTGTTCAAAAACAGTCGTTAAAACTCGTACAGGTTCCAGTTCAGGAGCTTCATCATCGGCATCTTGGGCATAAATTTCAGTGTCTTTGTAGGTGTCTTTAAAATTAAGAGCCTCTTTTTTACTGATCGGGTTTACAGAGAAAAAGCCTTCATCAAAAGTTTTTTGTTGTAAAATAGTGGGATCTTTTTCGGCTCTGGAAACAATCTGTCGTTTGTAATTTTCCAGTTCTTCATCTACGCTGTCTTTGATTTCGTTCAGCATATTAAAATAAAACACCACCGACCAAAGACTTACAATAAGCAATAGCCACGACATGAGGTGAATAAGAGATCGGTTGAGGAGTTTCATTTTTCTTTTAATTTGTAGCCGATTCCGTAGATGGCTTCGATTTCGATTTCAGCGTCGCTTTGTTGAAGTTTCTTTCTTAAATTTTTAATCTGATAATAAATAAAATCAAAATTATCTGCCTGATCAATGTTGTCGCCCCAAACGTGTTCTGCTAAAGCTGTTTTCGTCACCAAACGATTTTTATTAAGCAGGAAATAATTCAAAATGTCAAATTCTTTTCTGTTAAGAGCGAGATGTTCTCCATTTACGGTCAAAGTTCGTTCCGTAAGATCCATTTCGAGATTGGAAATAATAATTGAATCTTTTCCATCAAGGTTTTTTCGACGCAAAACGGCTTTTATTCTGGCGTTGAGTTCAGCATTGTGGAATGGTTTGGTTAAATAATCATCTGCTCCGAGTTCAAGACCTTTCAGTTTATCCTCCAAAGAATCCTTTGCGGAAATAATGATGACATTTTCAGACTTTCCCAACTCTTTCAATTGCTGTAAAAGCTGGAGCCCGTTTCCATCGGGAAGCATGATATCGAGAAGGATACAGTCGTAGTTATACAAACCAATTTTTTCACTTGCATCATTGTAATTTTCGGCCGTTTCAATAAGATACTGCTCCTGAACCAGCGAATCGTAAATTGACTTTAAAAGTTCTTTTTCATCTTCAACAACAAGGATTTTCATACAACAAATGTAGAGAATGATTCTGGAAAGAAGTGGGAATTTTGAAGTAAAAATACTTCCATTGAAAAATTATAATAATTATCAAAATAGTAAAAGAAAAAGAGTTGGCAAATTATAAAATAGGCCAACTCTTATTATTAAAAACTTATAAACAGCGTATAGTACCTCCGTCAACTCTTATAACCGAGCCGCTGATGTAATCTGAAAAACGGCTGCAAAGATATAAAACAGTCCCTGCGATTTCTTCAGGTTCACCAAATCTTCCTGTATCGTTTGGGATTAGATCCTGAACTGCTCTATATTTGATTTCCTCCATATCAGTTCCCCAATTGAACTTAGGAGCAGCATTTTTAAGCCAGTCTTCAACCATTGGATTAATAATGGCTCCGGGAGAAACCACATTGGATGTTATTCCTGTTTCTTTTAATGATCTTGCTAAAGAAACGGATACATTATGACGGGCTGCCAATGTTGCATTATAATGAGGCTGTTCTTTGATAGGCTGTATACCAAGACCGCCACCGATGTGAATTACGCGTCCCCATCCCAGTTTTTTCATTTGTGGTACAATACGTTGAATCATCCGAACATAAGAAACTACATTCGTATTATAAATATCCAGCCAATCGTCTGCGGTGGCTTCTCCCCATGATTTGTGAGAGGTAGCTCCAGCGTTATTTACAAGAATATCTATCTGCCCGGATTTCAGTGCTGCTTCTGCAACCTGATCTGCGCCTTCATCAGTTGAAAGGTCACCAATTGCAACTTCTGCAATTCCTCCTTTTTCTAATATTGAGTTAGCCACTTTCTCGGCACGGTCTTTATCTCGCCCATGAATAATTACAGTAGCTCCTTCATCAGCAAGCATCTTTGCAATGGCTTCTCCAAGTCCTGAACTGGAACCTGTTACTAACGCTCTTTTTCCTTTTAATTGTATGTCCATTGTAATAAAATTTTATGGTTTTTTTATTGATTTGTCTAAATTCTTTTGTTGGGTGCATATCCAAATGCTTTTTTGTAGGCGTATGAAAAATGGGAAAGGTCTTCAAACCCCAATTCCAGATAGACTTCAGACGGTTTTTCTTTCTTATTTTCAATCTGATATTTTGCATCTTCCAATCTATTTCTGATTAGCCATCTGCTCGGGCTTGTATTGAAAAGTTTCTCAAAGTCTCTTTTAAATCCGGAAAGACTTCTTCCAGTAAGAAAGGCAAAGCGTTCGATGCTTACATTATATCGGTAATGGCTATTCATAAATGCTTCAAGGTCAATCTTACCAGGTTCAGCAAAATCAAAAAGTATATTTTTAAATGAAGGATTATTTTCCAATAGTAAGAAGACCAATTCTTGAGTTTTTAGAAGTACGATTCGTTCATCAACCTTGGGTTCTTGTAAATAATGGGTAAGAGATTCAACAAATCCTTTTAATTTATGATCCGGTTGTATAAAGAATGCTTCTCCTTCGGAATATGTCTCTTCCGCAAAAAGCGAGTATTGCTTACTCATTTCTTTTAAAGTTGTCTGATCAATGTGAACAGCTATTGATTTAAAGCCGCCATTATCCGTATTTTTTACATATTTTGACAATTGATTTCGTTTAAAAAATCTAAAGTCTCCCTCTTGAAACGAGTATTTTTTACCGCCCACCCATACATCATGTTTTCCATGAAGGATATAACTGAAAATATGATCTGTAATAAATGCTTCTCCTTCTATATTTTTACCGATATACGTATTTAAAACTAGCTTAGGTGTCCAAGTAGATTTTTCATTCTTGCTTTTTGTTGTATTATTTGTCATTTTATATTGCCTACTGCTTTACAGTATTATTTTTATTGACAAAATTACATTGTTAATCAGATTGTTATGTTTGTTGAGAAGTTCAGAATACTTTGTTAAAAAGTCCAGATCTAATAAGAATTATGTATGATTTTCTTTTTAGAGACAGTTGAGTGTAGTGAGAAGAATGATATGTATTGTAAATAAGAAGGAAGAGAGAAATAAAAATGACGAAAAGATCAGAGGAATTTTGTTGGTGTCTATAGTGATATATTATTATCCGTTAAAGAATAAAGACCTTATTCAAAGCTTCTCATAGCACAAGAAATTGAAATTGGTGATGTGGATTATGGTATTAACTTTCTGTAAATTAAAATATTATATAGATAAAATTAATCAATATTTAGTGATAAAAAAGTTTTTTGAAAAGATATTTTTACTATTTTTAACATAATAAACTAATACATTAATAATGAAAACTCTTCCGATTTTAATATTCTTAAAAACATAATACTCTAGCAAAATTCCCCCCCTTTTAATTTTAATAGACGAGTAAACCTTCATTGATGATTGGCTGTTCTTTCTATGCTTATAAAGTAATTTATAATTGAAGATGTGGTAACAGAATTAAACTTCAAATAAAATCAAACTCAACACAAAATTAAACCAAATCATTTCTATGGAAAAAACACACGTACACTCTCATGGTTGCACACATTGTGCTTGTAACAACCCTGTTTTAGACATTCTTAAAGAAGAGCTTTTTAGTTCAGAAAATTTGGCTAAAATGAAGCCCAGTTCTACACAGTTAACTGATCAACAATCCCAAAATCTAATGATTAGCGGAGGAACCATCCGACCGATGATTGGTGGATCAACAGATACAGTTGAATCTATTGGGATCGCGAATGGAAATGTAGTGGTGACAGGAAAGAAAATTGATGTGGAAGCACATATGATGGAAAATTATCCGGGATATGAAACCAAAGAATTAACCGGAACACAGACTTTACTTCCCGGTTTGATTGAGCCTCATGTTCATATGGTTCCTACTGCGATGATGACTGATTGGCTAGATGTGAGTCCTTTTAATGGACAGGATTTACTTTCTACTTACGATTTGACTTCTGTAGGATCAATTATAAACAATAACTTACCTAAAATTCCTGGTTATGTAGTTTTAGGAAGAGGGCTGGATCCGTCATTGATGCCTTTTGTTAGAAATACAGATGGTACAAAAGAATTACAAACGATTACCAATACAGTACTTGATAGTATTAATGCAGACGAATCTATTATTCTGTTAAGCGCTTCAATGCATACGCTTTATTTAAATACGAAGGCGTTAAATCATGTATATAGTCATAGTAAAACAATACAGAGCCAGTATCAATCCGTTGATGATTATATTACGGCAACTAACGGACAGCTACAAGAAAGTCCGGAGATGAAGCCTGCATTGGAGGTGGTAATGGTACAGATCCTTGCGATGAGCGTACATATAAACACATATTTAACGGAACTTTTCCAGTTAGCAAATTCGAGAGGAGTTACATTTATGTATGATGCAGGGCTGAATAAAGGATTTGAAAAGCTTTTGACTAAATATTTTGAAACTCATCCAGAAACAGTGCGAACAGGTGGGGCTTATCTTTGTGGCAGTCAGGAAGATGCTAATAACTTAGGCGCTTATACAGAGCCTGAAAACTATAAACCAGTTTATTATGGGCACGTTAAAGTTGTTTCTGACGGTTCAAACCAAGGATTAACCGGATATCAGAGTACACCATACTTGTGTAATCCTGCTGATAATACAGGGATATTTAATTTTCCACAAACTGGAATTCCTGCAAATACGATTCCACCAAGCTATAATGCACTAATCAATACTGTGGTAGCTGGGAAAGGTTGGCCATTAATGGTTCATGCCAATGGAGATCAGGCGGTAACATTTGCGATAAATGCCTATCAAAGTGCTCTTGCACACTATAAAGGTCCTGAACTTCGTAATCGTATAGAACATTGCTCGCTTCTGACAGCGGATCAGATTACCAATATGCTGCAAATGGGAGTATCACCAAGTTTCTTAATCGGACATGTCGGGTATTGGGGATATGCTTTTAGCGAAGTAATATTCGGTGAGAAAGCACAAATGCTGGATCTTTGTGGTTCATCTTTAGCTGTTGGTATGAGAATCAGTCTTCACAGTGATAATGAAGTAAGCCCTTTGGGACCTTTGAGAATGATGGAGCAGTCAATTACCAGAATAATGGAAGAGAATAGAGCAGGTATTAAAGTTTTAAACAGTGATGAGTGTCTTACCCCTGAACAAGCTTTGATTGCCGTTACCTATGATGCTGCATGGCAATGTTATGCAGATCAGTGGGTGGGTTCATTAAATGTAGGTCACTTTGCAGATTTCGTGATATTGGATCAGGATCCTCTTTCCTTAACGACTCAGGCTTCACAGTATATGAAAATGCGAAATATCCCGGTATTGGAAACCTGGTTAGGCGGTGTACTTGTATATGTTGGAGAGAAGAATTTAGAATTAGAAACAGTATAATCCCCATAAGATGTATTAATAATATCCCTTGTATTTATAACAAGGGATATTTTTTATGTGTTAATTTAGACTAATTTTGTAAATAAGAAATTAGTCTTTTTACTCATTGTATATGGCCAGTAATTCCCGCTCAAAATCTGTTGATCCCATCTCACTTTTTACTTTTGAAGAGCTACTTCAGGAAGTAGAATTCGATTTAAGAATAAAAGAGTTTGTTGTCATGGAGATTGAAACAGCCAATCACAGTGTAGAGCTGAACAAACCTTTTCGTTCCGACTATTTTGCTGTTTTTATGATCCAGAAAGGGAATATTGGTTTCAGAATCGAAGATAAAAGCTACGAAGCAGAAAAAGGGGATATTATCTTTTCTCCCATCGCAGAAACAGTTTGTATAGAAAAAGTATCGGATGATTATAAAGCGAAGTACATTTTCTTTTCTTTAGATTTCATTATGGAAGCCGGCTTCAATTATAAGTCGAATGATGTCCTTAAAAGTCTTTCTTCAGACCCTACCAACATTATTCGAAACGAACCCGATCTTTACCGGAGAATGAATTTTCATCTCGATGAGTTGAAAGTTCTGAATGACACCGAAAAAGACAATTATTACTTCAATGAAATGATTTGGCATCATTTCTCGTTAGTTATTTACGAGATCGATAATCATTTTAAAAAAACAGACCGACCGAATTCTGTTACGTATCGCGAAGATGAAATCACCACAAGTTTTTTTATCCTCGTTCGCAAGCATTTTAAAGAGCAGCACAATGTACAGTTTTACGCCGATCAGCTTTTTATCAGCCGAAAATATCTCACGAAAGTTATTAATAAGACGATGCACAAGTCTCCCCGAGATATTATTCATCAGGTTTTGGCAGTAGAAGCAAGAATTTTACTTCGAAATACCAATTCCAATGTAAACGAAGTGGCTACACAGTTGAAATTTTCCGATCAGGCATCGTTTAGCAAGTTCTTTAAAAAACATTCCGGAAAATCTCCGTTAGATTATAAAAAAGATGATTTATATTAAAAGATAAAGATATCTGATTGATGTCTTTTATCTAAATTTTTAACGTTTTTCACTTTGACTTAGGAAGCGAAAGCGTTAAGAAAATGGATTTTATGAACGTTAAAAAAATTCTACTGTTTGAGTGTGACACAAATATCAAATTGAAAAACAAATATTATATTCGCACGAGTTTTAGAATTTTTAGAGAATAAAAACCATTTTTAGCTTGAACTTCCCGTCTTGAATTTTTGTTTCTTTTGTTTTTAAGACAAAAGAAAAATATTTGATATAAAAATCATAACCATCCAAATTGTAAATATATGATATTTCTCATGATTTCTGAAAAATAGGCGTCATTTTGACAAATTTAGGTGTTTTTCGAGTATTTCTGTAGAACTTTTTTCAAACGAATTTTGCCTCGTAAAATTTTAAGGAAAAGTGTTATGCAGAGATTTTCTATTCAGAAATCGATTATACTTGGAGTAACCTTATTGGTGCTTACTGGGTGTAAAAAAGATAATCCAAATCAAGCTTATCAGCAGCAGGCTCCGGAACTTCCGGTAGAAATAGTGAAGCAGGGAGATGCTTCTGTTTCAAGAGAATATGCTGCTTCTATAGAAGGCGTTTCGAATGTTGAAATCCGTCCGCAGGTTACAGGATATTTAAGCAAAATTTTCGTGGACGAAGGAGATTTCGTGACAGCGGGACAGGCATTGTTCAAAATTGAGGATCGTGTTTTTCAGGAACAATTAAAAAGTGCTCAGGCAGCACTGATTACGGCACAAGCAAATCTTTCAACGTCTAAAATAGATTTAGACCGAAAAAAGGAATTATTCAGAAATAAAATGGTTTCGGATATTCAAGTGAAGGAAGCAGAAGCGGCTTATAATGCGGCAAGAGGAGCGGTAAGCCAGTCAATGTCTACGATTGAATCGACGAAGATCAATCTTAATTTCTCAACGATAAAAGCTCCGGTGAGCGGATATATTGGGAGATTCAATTATCGTCTGGGAAGTTTGATGACGCCTTCAAATCAGGAAGCAATTACATTATTGTCGGATATTCATGATGTTTATATCTATTTCAGCATGAGTGAAAATGATTTCAATAATTTCCAGAGACAAACGGAAGGAAGCAGCATCAACGAGATCATTAAAAATACGCCGATGGTTTCTCTATTGCTTTCAGGCGGTGAAAAGTACGAGGAAAAAGGGAAGATTGATGCGGTTGAAGGGCAGTTTAACAAAACAACGGGTTCTATCACATTAAGAGCAAAATTCTCCAATCCTAAAAACCTTTTAAGAAGCGGAAATACAGGAAAAATTGTATTAGATCAGTTCTATAGCAACGTTATTTTATTGCCGATCGCTTCTACAAGAACCATTCAGGATAAAACGTTTGTATTCACCATTAAAGACGGAAAAGCGGCCATGCTTCCGATTGAAGTGAGCGGAAAGGCAGGAGATAATTTCATCATATCAAAAGGGTTGAAAGGTGGAGATCAATACATTGTTACTGGCTTCGACAGACTACAGCCGGGAACTCCAGTAGTTGCACAAAAGAAAGCGGCCCAACCGAAAAAATCGTAAGAAAAAATCATGTTAAAGAAAATTATAAAAAGACCCGTACTGGCGACGGTTATCTCCGTATTGCTTGTTATTTTGGGTATCGTCGGAATGGTAAGTCTGCCGATTACGAAATTTCCGGATATCGCACCGCCTACCGTCATGGTAACGGCAGCTTATCCCGGAGCCAATGCAGAAACGATTGCAAGATCGGTTGCACCACCATTGGAAAATGCGATCAATGGGGTAGAAAATATGGATTATATTACCTCTACGGCGAGTAACGACGGTTCATTATCCATTACTGTTATTTTTAAACTGGGGACAGATCCAGATCAGGCAGCAATCAACGTTCAGAATAGAGTAGCTCAGGTAACCAACCAGCTTCCTTCTGAGGTGGTTCAGGCGGGAATTACCACAGTGAAAAGACAGAACAGTATGATTGCCATGGTTTCCTTAACGAGTAAAGATGGTACAATGGACGATCTTTTCCTTGAAAACTATGCGAAAATTAACATCGTTCCGGAATTAAAAAGAGTAAAAGGAGTAGGAGATGCGATGGTGTACGGAAATAAGGATTATTCAATGAGAGTTTGGCTGGATCCGAATAAACTGACTTCCTATAATTTAACACCTTCCGATGTTTCAAGAGCGATCCAGTCTCAAAACTTAGAAGCAGCACCTGGAAGATTCGGGGAAAGGAGTAAAGAAGCGATGGAATATGTCCTTCGTTACAAAGGGAAATTTACAGAACCTGAACAATATGAAAATATTACAATCAAAGCATTAAGTGATGGTTCTGTTTTAAAATTAAAAGATGTTGCGAAAGTAGAATTTGGAGCATACAGTTATACCGTAGCTTCGAAATATAATAAGAAAGCATCTGTAACGATGGCGATCTTCCAGATGGCGGGATCGAATGCCAATGAAGTGCAGATTGCCCTTCAGCAAAGAATGAAAGAATTGGAGAAATCTTTTCCACAAGGAATGGCTTACGAGATTCCGTATGCTACTAAAGATGCCTTAGACCAATCAATAGAGCAGGTAATTCACACGTTGATTGAGGCGTTTATCCTTGTATTTATCGTGGTATATATCTTCTTACAAGATTTCCGTTCAACACTGATTCCGGCGATTGCGGTTCCGGTTTCCATTGTGGGAACGTTCTTCTTTATGAAAATTTTCGGGTTCTCAATCAATATATTGACGTTATTTGCCCTTGTACTGGCCATTGGTATTGTGGTGGATGACGCCATTGTCGTCGTGGAAGCGGTTCATGCTAAAATGGAACACAAAAAGCTGAACCCGAGAGCCGCGACCATGTCGGCGATGAGTGAGATCACGGGAGCGATTGTTTCGATTACCTTAATTATGTCTGCCGTATTCGTTCCGGTAGCGTTTATGAGTGGCTCGACAGGATTGTTTTATCAGCAGTTTGCTTTAACGTTAGCGATTGCTATTGTGATTTCAGCAATTAATGCATTGACCTTAAGCCCTGCTTTGTGTGCGATTTTCTTAAAACAACACCATGCAGGTTCTCATGAAAAAATGAATTTCAAAGACCGTTTCTTTGCCGTATTTAATGCGAGTTTCAACAAACTGACATTCCGTTACGGAAAAGCTGTTTTATTTTTATTAAAAAGAAAGTGGATTGCATTAATCATTGTTTTGGTATTCGGTGGACTATTTGCTTGGATGTCTATGACTACACCAAAAGGATTTATTCCAGATGAAGATCAGAGTTTTATCATTGTAACCGCAAATCTGGCTCCGGGAGCTTCTAAAGACAGAACGTCGAAAGTGGTTTCGGATACGGAAGATAAATTGATGAAAAATCCTGCAGTTGATAAAGTGATTTCTGTAGATGGATTAAACCTTTTCAGTGGTTCGATGTCTTCTTCGGCAGCTTCTATTTTCGTTAAACTGAAAAATGGTAAAGAAAGAGGTCAGGTAAGCAATATCAACGATATTATCGGTCAGGTTCAGGGAATGCTTTCTCAGGATAAAAGAGCAAATTTCTTGGTAATCAATACACCAACCGTTGATGGTTTCGGGAATACCAGCGGAATGGAATTGGTGCTACAGGACAGAACAAACGGTGAACTTCAGAATTTAGGAAATATCTCTTACGGAATGATGGGTGCTTTAATGCAGAGACCTGAAGTTGCAGTGGCATTTACAACTTTTGATGTTTCTTACCCTCAGTTTGAGGTTGTCGTTGATGAAGTAAAAGTGGCGCAACTTGGCGTAAGTGTTTCCGATGTTTTGGGTGTAATGCAGGGCTATTATGGAAGTATTCAGTCTTCGGATTTTAACAGATTCGGGAAATATTACAGAGTTTTGGTACAATCTACTCCGGAAACCAGACAGGATAAAGAATCTTTGAACGGAATTTTTGTGAAAAACAGTTCTGGCGAAATGGTTCCAGTGAATACTTTGGTGAGTTTGAGACAAGTAACCGGTGCAGAAGTGGTTGACCGTTTCAACTTATTCAACTCCTCGAATTTAACGGTAATGCCGGCTCCTGGATTCAGTACGGGACAAGCAATGGCGGCGATTGAAGAAGTGAGCAAGCAGGTTCTTCCTCCTGGATATACGTATGATTACAAAGGAATGAGCCGTGAGGAAGCGGGTTCAAGCTCGCAGTCGGTGATGATCTTCGGATTATGTATCGTGTTTGTATTCTTCCTTTTATCTGCACAATATGAAAGTTATATTCTTCCTTTTGCTGTATTGATCGCAATTCCGGTTGGTTTATCAGGGGTATTTGTGGGAATTACATTTGCAGAATTATCCAACAATATTTATGTGCAGATCGCTTTGGTGATGTTGATTGGTCTATTGGCGAAAAACGGGATCCTTATCGTAGAATTTGCCATCCAGAGACGTAGAGCAGGAAAAAGTTTGATTGCTTCGGCAGTAGAAGGAGCAAAAGCACGTTTTCGTCCGATTTTGATGACTTCATTAGCATTCATAACAGGTTTGGTTCCATTGGTTTTCGTGGTAGGACCTTCCGCCATGGGTAACCTTTCCATCGGTTATGCTGCGATTTCGGGAATGTTATTCGGAACGATCTTAGGAGTTTTCGTGGTTCCTGTTCTGTTTGTGGTGTTTCAAGCATTACATGAGAAAATCAATGGTAGAGTAGTAACAGAAGCCGATTGGGAATATTAATTCAAATGATTTTTAAAATGAATTCAATTAAAAATATAGCATATATCGCATTGATTTCGGGAACGGCTATTGCCTGTAAAGTTCAGAAATATGAACAGCCCGAAGTGAAAATGCCTGAAGCCTTCAGAAGCGACAGTATCGTAGCTGATCACAATGAAAATATTGCAAAAATCAGTTATAAAGACTTTTTCAAAGATCCTGTTTTGGTAAGTTTGATTGATAAAGCAATGGCTCAGAATAATGATCTACAGGTTGCTTTAAAACAGATCGAATTTGCTTCATTAGCATATAATCAAAGTAAATGGGGAAATGTTCCGACGGTGAGCGCAACTATTGCCAATGCAAGTATCAACCGACCTTCTGATAACAGTATGAATGGGGTAATGGCAGGACAGTTTCTAGGAAGCAAATACACACAAGATTATACAACTTCCATTAATATTTCGTGGGAAGCTGATATTTGGGGTAAAATTAAAGGCAGAAAAGAACAGGCTTTAGCAGATTATCTGAAAACTCAGGAAGCAGCAAAAGCGGTTAAGACACAATTGGTTGCTACGGTTGTTCAAGGATATTATAATTTGTTGATGCTTGATACGCAATTGGAAATTACGAAATCAAACCTGACCTATTCCGATAATACCTTAAAGTTTTTAGCCAAACAACAAGAATTAGGTTTAACCACAGCTTTAGCTGTTCAGCAGCAGGAAATTGTAAAAGATCAGATCTTAAAATCAATTCCGGCGATTGAAAGCTCAATTACGACTCAGGAAAATGCTTTAAGTATTTTAACAGGTTCCATGCCTGATAAAATTGAAAGAAGTGCAAGTTTAAATAATGTTCAATCACCCGATAATATTGCAACTGGAATTCCTTCCGAATTGTTAAGTTACAGACCCGATATTAAAAGCGCTGAATTAGATGTGAAAAGAAGTATTTCTTCTATCAATGTAGCGAAAGGAAATATGTATCCGTCTTTCAATATCACGGCTCAAGGTGGTTTGAATGCTTTTAAGGCAAGTAATTGGTTTAATATTCCGGGTTCGCTTTTCGGTTCTGTGGTTGGAACTTTAGCACAACCAATCTTGAACGGAAAGCAATTGAAAACGCAATATGAACAGTCAAAAATTGTGTCAGAACAAGCTGAAATCAACTTTAAACAATCGGTTTTAAAAGCTGTGGGTGAAGTTTCAGATGCTTTGGTGCAGATTCAAAAATTAGAAGAACAGCAGAAGATTGCGGAAGGTTTAGTAAAAAAATCTAATGAAGCGGTTCATAAAGCGGATGTTTTATTTAAATACAATTCAGCGACTTATGTTGAGGTGATTTTAGCTCAAACCAATAAACTGCAAACCGAACTAGATCTGGCTTCTCTGAAAACTCAGCGATTAAATGCGATAACAACCCTTTACCGTTCAGTTGGTGGAGGATGGCAATAGAGTAAAATGAAACCTGTTACGTTTTAGAATGTAACAGGTTTTTAACCCCAATTAATATGGAGAATACAAATGTTAGAGATGGAATCATTTTGATTCCCGATTTCAGCGGATTTACTGAATTTGTGTTCAATACCAAGCTTTATACCGGAGAATATATTGTAAGACAACTCCTTTCTATTTTGATTGATGTGAACAATAGATATTTTGATATTTCTGAAATCGAGGGCGATGCGATTCTTTTTTATAAATACGATCAAAACCCGTCCTATCAAAAAGTTTCTAAGATCCTTCGGATGATGAGGAGCGCTTTTAACATGAAAATTCTGGAGCTGAACGAAATGTTGAATACCACCATTGAATTGTCATTAAAATTCGTTGTACACTATGGAAAGTTTTCACAATACAATATTGGAAGTTTCAAGAAATTATATGGAAAGCCAGTGATAGAGGCTCATCAAATGCTGAAGAATAATCTTGCAAAACAGCCTTCTTATGCCTTGTTTAGCAACTCGTTCTTAGAGAGAATAGAAAGTGTAGAAATAAGTGAGTATATGCAGCTTTCTGACGTTGGTGGCATTGAGTATTTTTTAAATTGAAAAACGTATGAATTCCGAATTTATTCTGAAAAGTCTTGAAGCTTCAAAGATTCACTCTGACGGAAAAGGCATTTTTTAATGCGTTTTCCGTTTTATATTGATTGCAGATTTTTAAAAGTATGACTTCAAATGGTTCTAATTGTTTTGTATGAATAAATTTGTATAGTATAAAAAGGCTATTAATAACAAAGTCAATGAATTTTTGTTATTTATTTTAACAATTTTTAATAAGTTAATGATTTGCTGTCCTTTTGAAGATTACTTACCTTTGTCACTAACATGAAAGGGAGGTTTCACCAATATTTATACAGCTTGCTGTTTGTATTACTTACCGTATTAGGTTTGTATTATGGGCAAATGCAGCAGTATATTTCTACCGATATTTCCCCTGATTTCCAATTTACAACAGATATTCTCACAAAGCAGGACAACAGTGCAGAAGAGTTTACTGTATTTGCTAAAGAGTACGGAAAAGATGATTTATACAGTATTGAGCACCCTCGTTATAATAAAATCCGTGCTAATCTTTCCGAAAACGATACCGAAAATGATGAAAATGTAGAAACTTCTGCTTCTTCAGAATTGCTCATGCTTTTCAGAGAAGGTTTCTGGCATTTGATCTCGGATTATGTCACTGTATTTCATGACAGGAAAATTGCTGTCTCACTTTCTCATTCTAGACTTTTAAAAACTCTTACAGATGATCTGTACATCCAGTACAGGGTCATCCGACTGTGATTTTATAATACTTTTTCCGAAAAACTATAAGGTTTTCATGATTCGTTCTGAAAACCGGTAACTCTATTTTTCAATTTTAAAATATTATAAAAATTATTATCATGGTCAAGAAAAGTCTCATGTATATAAATCTATGCCTTATTCTGTTGTGTCTAAGCTGCAATTCTGAGAAAAAAGAAAAGAAAGAAGCAAGCTCTTTCAATGTGACGAGTCCGCTTGTAAAGGATACCTTAATCGATAAAGATTATGTAGCGCAAATCCGTTCGATCAATCACATTGAGCTTCGTGCTCAGGAAAAAGGATATATTCAGGGGATTTATGTAGATGAAGGGCAGTTTGTTCAGAAAGGACAACTTTTGTTTAAAATTATGCCTAATTTATATGAATCTGATGTAAATCGTGCCAAAGCAGAAGCAAAATACGCCGAAATCGAATATCAAAACACTAAAAATCTTGCAGTTAAAGACATTGTTGCGCCTCAGGAAATGGCAATGGCAAAAGCAAGATATGAAAAAGCTAAAGCTGAGCTTTCCTCAACCAATACCCACTTAGGTTTCACGGAGATCCGCGCTCCTTTTACTGGAATTGTTGGAAGATTACACGTGAGAAAAGGAAGTTTGGTAGATGATGGGGAATTGATTACCGAGCTGTCAGACAACAGCAAAATGTGGGTGTATTTCAATGTTCCTGAGGCGGAATATCTGAATCAGATGAGTGAGAGAACAACCAATGATCAGATGCATGTTCGTCTGAGAATGGCCAACGGAAAAGAATTTACTCAGGACGGTGTTGTGGAAACCATAGAATCTGATTTCGATAACGAAACCGGAAACATCGCTTACAGAGCTACTTTCCCGAATCCAAAAGGATTATTGAGATTTGGTGAAACCGGAAATGTTGTGATTACATCACCTTATGCAAACGCCTTGATGATTCCTCAGAAAGCGACTTTTGAAGAATTAGAGAAGAAATATGTCTACGTGATCACAAAAGACAACAAAGTAAAAGCAAGAGAAATAAAAATTGCTGCCGAATTACCGCATTTGTATGTTGTAGCTTCAGGTCTTGGAAAGGACGAAAGAATCCTTTTGGATGGTCTTAGAATGGTTCAGGAGAATCAGACGATCAGTTCAAAATACCAGAACCCTGAAAAAGTAATGTCGAATCTGGATCTGTATGCCGAGTAATTAAAAAGCAAGATTATGTTTAAAAAAGTAATACACCGACCGGTATTCGCTATCGTATTATCGGTTGTTATCTTATTTATCGGAGGCTTGGCAATGAAACAGCTTCCTACCGAACAGTTTCCGAAAATTGCTCCTACAACCGTTGCTGTTACCATTGCGTACCCAGGAGCGAGTGCCGATGTTTTGGTAAAATCTTCATTAATTACCATTGAAAATGCCATCAACGGAGTTCAGGGAATGCGTTATATCACAACCGATGCAACGAGTGCCGGAGAAGCAACTGTAAACGTTATTTTCGATCCGGGAACCGATCCCAACGCAGCCGTAGTTTTGGTTAAAACAAGAGTAGATCAGGTAATGCCTTTGCTTCCTGAATTGGTGCAAAAAGAAGGAGTTGTTGTAAACCCGATCCAGCCGAGTATGTTGATGTACGTGAACTTGTACAGTACCAACAAAAGTATGGATGAAAAATTCCTTTATAACTATGCAACAGTAAATATTATTCCAGAAATCAACCGTATTCACGGGATTGCAAAATCTCAGATCTTAGGAAGTAGAAGGTATGCGATGCGTATCTGGCTGAATCCTGATAGAATGCGTGCTTATTCGATTTCTGTGGATGAAGTGATGAAGGCGATCGGTGAACAGAGTATCATTGGGCGTCCCGGAAGAATCGGGCAGAGTTCCGGTATTGTAGCGCAGTCTTTGGAATATGTTCTTACCTATAAAGGTCAATATAATAAGCCTGAAGAATATGAAAATATCATCGTCCGTTCCAATTCTGAAGGAGAAAATATTAAGCTTAAAGATGTTGCAAAAGTTGAGTTGGGAAGTGAGTTTTTTGATATTTATTCAAATCTCGACGGACATCCTTCTGCTTCTATTGTGTTAAAACAAAACTACGGAAGTAATGCCAATGACGTTATTAAAGATGTAAAAGCCAAGTTGGAGGAAATGAAAGGAAATTTTCCTCCGGGAGTTGATTATAAGATCAGTTATGATGTTTCGCAATTCTTAGATGCATCAATTGAACAGGTAATGCATACTCTAAGAGATGCCTTTATTTTGGTAGCAATTGTAGTTTTTATTTTCTTAGGTGACTGGCGTTCAACCTTAATTCCAATTATCGCTGTTCCCGTTTCGTTGATCGGAACCTTCTTTGTGATCCAAATGTTTGGAATGTCAATCAACTTAGTAACCCTTTTTGCTTTAGTTTTATCAATTGGAATCGTGGTAGATAACGCGATTGTCGTGATTGAAGCTGTTCACGCGAAGATGGAGGAAAGTGATATTTCCACTTATAAAGCAGTAAAAGAAGTAATGGGAGAAATTGCCGGAGCGATTATCGCAATTACGGCAGTAATGGTTGCCGTGTTTATCCCTATTTCATTTATGACAGGTCCTGTGGGAACTTTTTATCGCCAGTTTTCGATTACGATGGCGAGTTCGATTGTAATTTCTGCGATTGTGGCTTTAACATTAACTCCGGTTTTGGCGGCAATGTTATTGAAAAGTCATCATGGGAAACCGAAAAAATCTAATATTTTCACTAAAGCTTTAGATTCTTTTAACAAGGGATTTGATAAAGTTACAGGAAAATATGCTTTATTCTTAAGAAGAATCATTACCAGAAAAGTCGTGACATGGGGAATTTTAGTAGCATTCTGCGTCGGAATTTTTGTTGTGAATAAAGCGCTTCCGGGTGGTTTCATTCCGAATGAAGATCAAGGAACAATTTACGCCATCGTACAAACACCTCCAGGATCAACGCTGGAACAAACCAACAAAGTTTCAAGAGCTTTACAGAAAATCTGTCAGGGTGTAGATGGAGTAGAATCCGTTTCATCTTTGGCGGGATACGAGATCATGACGGAAGGTCGTGGTTCCAATGCAGGAACGTGTTTGATTAACTTGAAAAGCTGGAACGACCGTGAGCACAATGTAAAAGAGATCATGGAAGAGCTTGAAGAGAAATCAAAAGATCTTGGAGCTACGATAGAATTTTTTGAACCGCCTGCTGTGCCTGGTTTCGGATCTTCCGGAGGTTTCTCCATGAGATTACTTGATCTTAACAGAACAACGAATTATCAGGATTTTGATAAAATCAATAAAGATTTTATTGCTCAGCTTAAAAAACGTAAAGAATTGACCGGAGTGTTCACCTTCTTTGCAGCCAATTATCCTCAGTATGAATTGGTTTTCGATAATAATGCAGCCATGCAGAAAGGAGTTTCTATCGGTACTGCAATGGAAAATCTGAATATCCTGATTGGAAGTACTTACGAACAGGGGTTCATACGTTTCGGACAGTTCTTTAAAGTCTATGTTCAGTCTTCCCCGGAATTCAGAAGACTTCCTACCGATATTTTAGGATTGTATGTGAAAAATGATCATGGTGAAATGGTTCCTTATTCAGCGTTTATGACGATGAAAAAAACACAGGGACCGAACGAAATTACCCGTTACAATATGTACAACTCAGCGGCAATCCGTGGACTTCCGGCTGAAGGTTATACCACGGCAGACGCAATTCAGGTAATTAATGAAGTGGCGGCAAAAACCTTACCTCACGGTTATAAAGTAGCTTGGGAAGGGTTGTCTTATGATGAAGCACAACGTGGTAATGAAGCAATTTATGTATTCCTAGTCGTTTTGGTATTCGTTTATCTGGTTTTGGCGGCGCAATACGAAAGTTTTATCATTCCGTTTGCGGTACTGTTTTCATTGCCGGTCGGAGTTTTCGGATCTTTCATGTTGTTGAAAGCAATGGGACTGGAAAATGATATCTATGCGCAGGTTGGTTTAATTATGATCATCGGGTTACTCGGTAAAAATGCCGTATTGATCGTGGAAGTTGCTGTTAAAAGACGACAGGCAGGAGATTCTATTCTGGAAGCAGCGATTGAGGGTTCCAGAGCCCGTTTCAGACCGATTTTGATGACTTCATTTGCATTTATTGCAGGTTTGGTGCCACTTGTTTTTGCGGGTGGAGCAGGTGCCATTGGAAACCATACCATCGGAGCTTCCGCATTGGGAGGAATGCTGATTGGAACTTTATTCGGAGTTATTGTAATTCCGGGACTCTACTACATTTTTGCCAAATTATCCGATGGCAGAAAAATGATCAAAGACGAAGACGAATCACCTTTAAGCGAAGACATGATCCATTATGAATAAAAATAAAATATATCAATATGCAGGAGCTGCCTTCTTTTTATTAAGTCTCGCGGCCTGCAAATCAATAGACGTACAGCAACGTGCTGAAAACAGAACGGTTCCAGAAAAATACGCATTAGCAGAAAATGATACGGTAAATTCTGGAAAACAAAAATGGAACGAATATTTCAGTGATCCGAATCTTCAAAATCTGATCAATCAGGCGTTACAAAATAATCAGGAATTAAATATTGTCCTTCAGGAAATTGAAATTTCTAAAAACGAAATTAAAGCGAAGAAAGGAGAATATTTACCTTCTGTAGGCTTAAAAGCAGGAGTTGGAGTTGATAAAGTAAGCCGTTATACGAACATCGGAGCAATGGAAGTCAATACTGAAATGGAACCGGGAAAAGAAATGCCCGATCCTTTATTTGACTTTGGAGTTGGAGTACAGGCAAAATGGGAAACCGATATTTGGGGAAAACTTCACAATGCGAAAAAAGCTCAGGTTCAGAGATATCTGGCGAGTGTAGAAGGGAAAAATTTCATGATCACGAATCTGATCTCAGAAATTGCGGATTCTTACTACGAATTGCTTGCTCTGGATAATGAATTGGTTATTTTAAATCAAAATATTAAAATTCAGGAAAATGCACTGGATATTATTAAAGATTTAAAAAAGAATGCCCGTTCCAATGAACTTGCCGTGAAGAGAT
Organism: Chryseobacterium taiwanense; assembly: GCF_000813825.1. Taxonomy (GTDB): domain Bacteria; phylum Bacteroidota; class Bacteroidia; order Flavobacteriales; family Weeksellaceae; genus Chryseobacterium; species Chryseobacterium taiwanense. The sequence continues at coordinate 271,769 of NZ_JWTA01000004.1, read as the reverse complement.
TTCAGGCACAGGTTCTCAAAACACAGGGAATGCAATACGATATTCAGCAGAAGATTGTGGAAACTGAAAATAAGATCAATTATCTGGTGGGAAGATTTCCTCAGCCTGTGGAAAGGAGTCAGGATTTTGATTCGGTTGTGCCACAGACGGTCTATGCCGGAATTCCTTCAGAATTGTTGGAAAACCGTCCGGATATCAAACAGGCTGAATATGAATTAGCTGCTTCAAAATTAGATATCAAATCAGCAAAAGCTAGATTTTATCCTTCTTTGGGCATCGGTGCAGGTATCGGATTACAGGCATTTAATCCTACGTATCTTATTAAACCGGAATCGTTTCTGTTTTCTTTAGCGGGTGAACTTACAGCTCCGTTGATCAACAGAGCAGCGATCAAAGCGGCATATTATAATGCCAATGCTAAACAGGTTCAGGCAGTTTATCATTACGAGCAGACTGTTTTGGGAGCTTATATTGAAGTAGCCAACCAGCTTTCTAAAATCAAAAATCTGGAAAATAGTTTAGGTATTAAAACCAAAGAAGTTGATGCTTTAACGAAATCCATCGACATTTCCAATGATTTATTCAAATATGCCCGTGCTGATTATATGGAAGTTTTGCTGACGCAACGTGATGCATTGGAATCAAAATTTGAATTGGTTGAAAAGAAAGTTAACCAGTTGAAAGCAAGTGTTGCAGTTTACAGAGCACTTGGTGGCGGTTGGGATCAGAATCCTGTTGCCTCGCCGGAAATTATTAAAAAATAAAATTTCATAATAAATTTTTTCTCAGGAAGGAACTCATCGAAAGATGGGTTCCTTTTTTATTGGTCAGCATAGTTTGTTAAATGTTTAAATAGATTTTAGGTTCGAAGAGAAATTAAAAAATAGGAATAATACTCTGTTATGAAGAAAACAATTAGTAATTTTAATACTACATCCATTTCACATGACTTACAATATACCCGAAGATTTACAAGGACTTACGGAAGCTGAAGTTGTTGTTTCCAGAGAAAAATACGGATATAACCGATTGGAATCGGTTAAGAAAGATACGTGGATCAATCTTCTGATTGATATTCTGAAAGAACCCATGCTCATTTTGCTCATAGCGGTATCTCTCATTTATCTGTTAATAGGAGATTATGGAGAAGCAGTATTTATGTTTGTTGCTATCGTAGGAGTCACGGCAATTTCTTTTTATCAGGATAATCGGAGCAAGAAAGCGTTGGAAGAATTAGAAAAACTTAATGAACCTTTGAGTAAAGTAATCAGAAATTCTAAGGTCATTGAAATTCCCACTTTCGAAATCGCTGTCGGAGATTTGTGTATTACAGAAGAAGGAAACCTAATCAATGCCGATGGAAAAATTTTACATAGCAATGATTTTTCTGTCAATGAATCTTCACTTACAGGAGAGAGTTTTTCTGTTTTTAAAGATAATAAATCGGAAGACAACCAAGTGTATAGCGGAACCATTACGGTTTCCGGACTTGCGGTCTTTCAGGTTGAAAAAATAGGCAAAGAAACTAAAGTTGGAAAAATAGGACAGTCTATACTGAACATAAAAGAAGAATCGTCCCCTTTGCAGATTCAGATTCGGAATTTTGTAAAAGGAATGGCAATCATTGGAGTCATTATCTTTCTGGCGGTATGTATTTTCAGCTTTATCAAAACAGGAGATTTTGTGACCAGTTTGTTGAGTGGTCTTACCTTAGCTATGTCTGTACTTCCGGAGGAAATTCCTGTAGCTTTTACAACTTTTATGGCTTTAGGAGCTTGGAAATTGATGCGTGAAGGCATTATCATTAAACGAAGCAGCATTGTAGAGACTTTAGGGAGTGTTACGGTGATTTGTACTGATAAAACAGGAACGATTACTGAAAATTCGATGCAGTTGAAACATGTTTATGATTACCATTCAGATAAGGTCTATGAACAGCAAGAGTTCAGTACCAAAGAATTAAGTCAAGTTATTGATTATGCAATGTGGAGTAGTGAACCTGTCCCATTTGATCCTATGGAAATAACTTTGCATAAGGTGTATGAGCAGACTCAGAATTCCGACAAAAGAAAGGAATATCAGATGTTTCATGAATATCCGTTGGAAGGTAAACCGCCTATGATGACCCACCTTTTTGAAAATGAACAAAAAGATCGGATCATTGCAGCAAAAGGAGCTCCCGAAGCAATTCTCAATGTTTCTCAGTTATCAGAAGAAGAAAAAAATAAAATACGAGGAGAGATAAAAGAATTCGGGGAACAGGGATATCGGGTTCTAGGTGTTGCCAAATCGAATTTTGAAGGAAATGATTTTCCAGTGAAGCAACAGGATTTTACATTTGAATTTTTAGGACTTCTTGTATTTTATGATCCTCCTAAAGAAGGGATTAAAAATGTATTTCAGCAAATCTATGATGCAGGAATTAAGGTAAAAGTCATTACAGGAGATAATGCAGATACAACAAAAGCCATCGCGTTGCAGGCCGGAATTAAAAATAATACTCCAGCTGTTAATGGAAGTGAAATTGCAGCGAGTTCAAAAGAGGACTTAATGAAGATTTCAGAAAATACAACTTTGTTTACCAGAATGTTTCCCGAAGCTAAACTAGAAGTAGTTACCGCACTGAAACAACAGGGAGATATTGTCGCTATGCTTGGAGATGGGGTAAATGACGGACCCGCTTTAAAAGCTGCACACATTGGTGTAGCTATGGGGAATAAAGGAACTGAAATTGCTAAATCAGCCGCAGCTTTGGTCATTACCAATGATGATCTGGAAAAACTGGTTGTGGGAATTGCGGCAGGGCGAAGAATTTATGCAAATATTAAAAAAGCGGTTCAATATATTATTTCTATCCATATTCCCATTATACTCACTGTATCTTTACCTCTGTTTCTGGGCTGGGTATTTCCACATATATTCACTCCTGTGCATGTAATATTCCTTGAATTGGTGATGGGACCTACCTGTTCCATTGTCTATGAAAATGAACCTATTGAAAAAAATGCAATGCAAAAACCTCCGAGAGCTCTTACAGATACATTTCTGAATTGGAGAGAGCTCACAATAAGTATTATTCAGGGATTAGTTATCACTGCTGGAATATTATGGGTATATCAATATTCTGTTGATCTTGGAAATGATGAGGTAAAAACAAGGGCATTGGTTTTCAGCACTCTTATATTTGCCAACATTCTATTAAGTTTTGTAAACCGCTCTTTTTATTATAGTATTTTTGAAAGCTTTAAAAACCGTAATTTTTTACTTGTAGGAATATCTCTGTTGGTTTTGATTTTTCTATTGATCATTCTATATGTAAAGCCTGTTTCAGAATTCTTCAGTGTAACTTCTCTTACTACAATAGAGTTAGGATTGGTTTTGATGGTTGCTGCTGTTTCCGTTTTATGGTTTGAAATTTATAAACTTATAAAAAGGGTTTCTAAAAAATAGATGATTTTTACGGGATGAATAATGATTATTGACGAGAAAGGCAATGGTTTTTTGTTATTCTGAATATTGAAAATTTTAAATACATTTGTGTAGGATACGCATGTATATTTTGATTAATGTCAATAGAGGAAGTGTTAAAATATGAATGGTTTTAATTTTTAAAAATTAGAAAATTATGAAGGGTTATATTAGCAATCGAATATCGGTTCCTTCAGTATTTGAAAGTGTTTTTTCTCATTTTTACCATGCAGAAAACAGATCAGAAGAATCTATTGAAAAAACGCTCTTGCCATCATATCAGACTATCATGATTTTCAGTTTTGGGGCTCCTGCTTCTTTTATTGCTAATAATAAAGAAGAAATTACAGTAGAAAAATGTATCGTGTTGGGATCTATAAAACATGCTTTTAACTATATTTTACCACCGGATACCGAAATCTTAGTTTGTAATTTTAAAGATGATGCCTTTTTCAGATTTTTTGGTAATATAGATTTGGTAGAGAGTTTGGCTATGCATCCTGATGAATTGTTACATCAAAATTGCTTTACAACACTTTGGTCTGAATTGAAACAGACGAATAAAGAAAGTCGAACTCAAGTGATACTTGATTTTTGTGAACCTTATTTGAGAAACCGTAATAAAATAGCAGAGCAAATTGCAGCTTTTGATTATTCTACTTTTAGTCCGATAAAAGAGATTTCTAAAAAAAATAAATTGACCGAAAGAACCTTGCAAGTCAATCATAAAAAGCATTTTGGATATACCTCAAAAGAAATGTATCGATATCAACGTTTTTTAAAGGCGGTGCAGATGATACAGGAAGCTTCTTGTAAAAACGCAAAAATAGATTGGTTTGATGTAATAAATACATGTGGATATTATGATCAAAGCCAGCTTATCAAAGACTTTCAGCATTATATTAATCTGAGCCCATCCAAATATTTGAAATTTCAAGAATCGATTTGCGATCCTAAAAACTAGATAGACTATTCATTACTCTTTTGTAAATACTTTATATCAGCCAATTTATTCTCAATATTGGTTGAAATGTTTCTTGCATTATTTTTTTAATATTTAAATCCATTCTTCGTTTTCTTACAATTCTGTTTTTCTATTTAGATTGAAATTTGGCATAGAAAAAAACAGTTTTTATGAAATCAACAAATCTTTTAATTAAAGGAGCTACAGGAAGTGTAGGAACACAACTTGTTAAGAAATTAACGAACATGAATGTCTCTTTTAGAGCTTTGGTTCGTAATAACAATCAAGGTGACTTGATGTCTAATTTACCTCAGGCGGAAATTGTAGGAGGTGATCTTTCAGATCATGATAGTCTTGTTCAGGCATTGCAAGGTATCGAAAAAGCATTTTTGCTTACGAATTCATCGGAAAATGCAGAGGAGCTTCAACTTAATTTTGTAAATGCAGCTCACAAAGCTGGTGTAAAGCATATTGTGAAGCTATCTCAACTGGCTGCTGATGAAAATTCAAATGTTCGTTTTCTCAGATATCATGCAGTGGTAGAAAACAGGATCAAAGAGCTAGGAATGGACTATACTTTTTTACGTGCGAATTTATTTATGCAGGGTTTTCTGGCATTTGGGAATTCTATTAAATACGAAGGAAAATTTTATGGCTCATTGGGAAATGCTACCGTTAGTGCTGTAGATATAAGAGATATTGCAGCAGTAGCTATGAAAGTTTTAACAGAAAATGGACATGAAAACAAAATTTACAATATTACCGGACAAGAATCTATTACACATTTTCAAATGGCAGAGATATTTTCTCGTGTATTAGATACCCAAGTTACCTATATCGATTTAAACTCCGAACAAATGTATGAAGCATTGACTTCTACCGGATTTCCGGAATGGCAAGTAGGAGGTCTTATTGAAGATTATGCTCATTATGCAAGAGGTGAGGCTGCTGAGGTTTTTAGCACGATTCGTGATATAACAGGGCAGACTGCGATCAGTTTTGAACAATTTGTTCATGATTACAAAGAATTTTTTAAATAAGGAATATTAAAAAAATAGAAAATGAAAATGATAACTTATAGTTTACTATTAATAATAGGGGTACTTACAGTAATTATTACCTGCTTAGAAGTATTTATTTCGTATGATGTATCTGAATCTATTAATAAGAAGGCTCCTGTAAAAACATATCAGGAAATTACAATAAATGCCTCTCCCAAAGAGGTCTTTAGGATTATGAGTGATATCGATCATTGGGAGGAATGGCATAGTGATGTGAAGGAACCTAAATTGAACGGTTTATTCAAAAAAGGTAGCAGTTTTGGCTGGAAAAGCGGTGGATTGACTATTCATTCAACTTTACATACTGTTATTCCTGAAAGAAAAATCGGATGGTCTGGAAAAGCATTTGGAGCATTTGCAATACACAACTGGTCTTTTATCGAAAAGGAAGGAAAAACAGTAGTGAGAGTTGAAGAAAGCATGGAGGGATGGTTGGTGTACCTACTTCAGAATACCTTTCAAAGAGGACTGGAAGATTCACTCAAAGTATGGTTGAAAAATCTTAAAGTTAAAGCGGAACAATCAATACTGAAAAAATAGGAGTAATTTCATTACAGTAGTCATTTAAAAATCAAAGAATAGACTCGTATTAAGGAGAAAATCCTTAACTCTCCGCAGAAAACCTTTAAATAATATGATTTAAAGGTTTTTTCATTTCAAATCAATCACAGAAAACATTTCATCTTCCCAAATGTCTGTGTGAATCTTCAAAATGTCCGCTTAAAGCACTTTCCAAGTGACCCGCTTGCTTTCATCCTGTAAGTTTGCACCATAATCTTACAAAAATAAACTACAATGAAAACAATTAGAAAAATTTCAGTTACAGGTGCACTTTGTTTTACACTTTTTACAACTTTAGCAATGTCTTGTACAAGTGAAAACGATGTTACAATTACTCAGGAAGCTCCGGCTCCAACTCATCAAAATGCCAAAACTCAATTTGTGGATGTAAAAGGTGTATCATTTGCATACCGTGTTATCGGAAGAGAAAGTGGAACTCCTATTGTATTATTTCCAGGTTTGGGTGGTTCTATGGATGATTGGGATCCTGCGGTAATAGACGGATTGGCTCAAAAAAATAAGGTAATCATTTTTGACAACAAGGGAGTTGCTGCATCAAAAGGAACAACTCCTAGTGATATCCAGTCGATGGCAAACGATGCCATTGATTTTATTGAAGCACTTCATCTTACTAAGGTCAACATTATGGGCTTTTCAATGGGAGGTTTTATCGCTCAAAGAGTTGCCTTAACAAAACCGGCTTTGATTAATAAAATTATCTTAACGGGAACAGGTCCGCAAGGAGCAATCGGGCTGTCAAACTTACCTAATATTGTGGCAAGTACCGCTGGATTAAGCCCTGAAGAATCTTTCCTTAAATTCGGATTTACCTCATCTACACAAAGTATTGCAGCCGGAAAAGCAGCGTATGCAAGAATTCAGCTTCGTACGATTGACCGAGATCTTACGCTGAGTGATGCAACTTCAGCATCACAGTTCACAGCGGTTTTAACTTGGGCTCAACCCAATGTAAATGCACTTGTAGAACTAAAAAATATTAAAAATCCGGTTCTAATTGTACATGGCGAAAATGATCTTCCAGTATCAGTGCAGAATGCTCACAATATGTCTCAAAGTTTAGAGAATTCAGAGTTATTGATTTTCCCGGATTCAGGACATGCGTCTTTCTTTCAGAATCACGATGCTTTTGTTACAAAAGCAATTCAGTTTTTGAATAAATAAGTTTAGTTTGAATAAACTTTTAGCCTTAATGGAAACATTAAGGCTTTTTTTTATGGATTACATTTATGATGGGTTATTAGAGAGAAAATGTAATAAATATTCCTATTGACCTGATCTTTGGAATTAATTTTTAAAGGTTCTTATTCTCTTATTTTGGGTAAATGTCATAATAATTTTAATTATTAACTGGTTTATATTCAGATGTTTTTACGTAAATTAGAGTGTCTAAAGAAAAGTTTTTATGCGGTAATGAAGACTTTATAGGTCAATATTCAGGCATTTTCACATTTCTTTTATAGAGATTTTTCAAATATGATTAATAAAAATATAAACACGGAATCGCCGAACACCGTATTGCAAAGTAGGCACTAAAAATTTATTCAGTTATGCCAAATCTATTAAAATCATTCAGAAACTCTGTTAAACATTGGTACATCCCTCTTATACTGGGAATTATCTTTATTGCATGTGGAATCTATGTATTCTCTTCACCTCTCGGAACCTATGTTGCCTTATCTGTCCTCTTTAGCGTATCTTTTATTGTTTCAGGGATATTTGATATCTTTTTCTCTGTTGAAAACCGTAAATCATTAAACGGTTGGGGATGGTATCTTGTGAGTGGGCTTTTATCTTTAATAATGGGGATCTACTTAGTTAATTATCCTAAAATATCTATGAGTATACTTCCTTTCATTGTTGGATTTACGGTAATGTTCCGTTCATTCCAGCTATTGGGAATTTCTTTTGACTTAAAAGATGCACACGTGCTTCGTTGGGGAAATCTTGCTATTTTCAGTATTCTTGGGATTATTCTGTCTTTTATGCTTTTGGCTAACCCTATATTTTCTGGAATGTCATTGGTTGTTGTTACCGGATTGTCATTTATTTTTGTTGGGGTAGCCTCTGTCATTTTGGCTTTCGATCTTAAAAAACTTAAAAATTTTCCTAGTAAGCTTAGTGAAGAAATAAAAGAAAAAATTACCAATCTGCAGGAAGAAATTAATGAAAGAATGAGATAAAATATAATCATAAAATGCTGATATATGAGTGTCTTTATGATTCATTTTTAGCTTATTAAAGAAAAAACAACACCTCAAATTGAAGTGTTGTTTTTTTTGTTTTGAAAATATAAGTTAGAGATTTCTTATTCTTTATGATAAGGACATCCTGAAGGAGGATTGGCAATACGCTCAGAAACAGCAGCAGTAGTTGTCATGCTCATTGCAGGAGGTGCATTGAAAAATTCTTGTTCAATTACTTTTCTCTGATCTGCAGGGATATCCTCGATCTTACGAAGGGTATTTACCTGAATGTGAGGCCAGCTTGTTGTACCTCCGTCATTCCCGAAATCAAATTCAAAGAATATGATCTGCTCATATTGTAGCTGAAGAATTTCTTTTCCATCTTCAACCACAGTTTCGATCCAAAGATTAAATTCTATTTCAACGGTCGGTACAAAACGATTCACAAAAGGAACGTTTAAAATTCCACCTTGTGCTCCGGTGCTCATTCTTGATGATAATTGAACAAGAACATAATTTTTAACAGTTTGTCCGCTCAGTGTATCTCTTAATCGCATATCCGGTCTTACACAATAAGGATATAACTCGTTTGCTAATATTCTTTGAGTATAGATTTTATTCGAACCTGGGTCATTTTCATCCGTTAAAGTTTCGTGAACCCAAGCCGGAGCTGGTTCGTCAAGATTAATAGGACCTCCTGCACCTCCCATAGTAGGTGAGATAGCAAGATGGGGAGGATCCCAAGTTTTAATACCGGTAGGGAACTTTGGAGCGCCCTCTCTAAGGTAATATTGCTTGTTGTCTTTATTTTCGGGGGTAATATCTCCCAACACAGTAATCGTACTTCCGTGAGGAATAACTCCGCTTCTTGAGATTGAATAATCAGGGATGAAATAAGGTCCAGTGATTCCATCCATTGGCTTTATTTCCTGCGCTGGAATGATTTCGTAATATTGTTGTCCTTCTTTTAACTGGCTTAAAAGGATATATGAAGGATTACCGTGTTCATCTCTTACTTCAACTAATGGTTCGTTTCTGTATTTACCATCGTAGCCGTATTTTTTGTAGTCTTCTTCAGAAAAAGCATGAATTCCGCGGTCTCTTTTGATAGTTTCTTCAGTTGCAGCATAATTATAAACATCACTTAACCAAAGATACATTCCGTTTTCTTCGTGAATTCCGGCGTACTGTAAATCTGGATTTCCTTCAACTTTATTTACACTTTTAATAGTTTGATCATATTTTACCGCACCGCAAAATAATTCAGTGGCACCACCACGGTTACGAACACCGCCGGGAACGATCTCAAAGGTTAGTTTTTCAATATACTCTTCCGTATCAAAGCTAAATTTTCCAGGAATTGTTGATGGATTTGTCCCTGGAGAAGGCATGATCGTTGTATGAACTCCGCTTCCCAGACATGGTCTTGTTATATTTTTATTGTAATTGGCATTATAACTTACCCAAGTTCCGTTGAGTGCTTCTAAAACCCCATAGTCAACATTGTTTGCGATTTCCTGTAGGTTTTCTTCTCTAAATGGTCTTACAGGATCATCGATTAAAAGTTTAGAATATCCTTTCATCAGACCCGCAAGATAACCTTGTTGATTCTCTGTTGGTTGTGGTGATCTTAAAAGTTCACTTCCTTTTTCAAAAATTTCTTTTTCTCTTTTTAGCATAATGTTAAGTTTTTATGGTTGTTCAATTAGTTTGATGGGTATTCGAAAGTAGGACCTGCATTTTGAGTAGAATTTAAAGGCTGGCTCATCAATCCGATGGCTTGCTCTTTCAAAGCATACATATACATGATTGATTTTTCAAGCTCTTTTGCATTGCCTTCTACAGCCGCCTGAATGGCATCCAATAGACTTTTGTAGGTTTGGTTAAATGCTTTTCCTTGTGCGTATAGTTGCGGATTTGATTGATAATCTGCCATTTTTGGATTAGGTTTCATAGGATAAGCAGCATTCCAGTCAACAGGAAGTGGTTTTCCGACTGGTGGAGTCGTCACAGGCATCATTCCGTCTTCATCGGTGAAAGGTTTGTAATCTCCTCCCACATAAAAATGCTCGTGGAAGACTTCTTTAAATCTGAAATAGTGCGCCAATTCCGCACCTTCTTCAAACTGAGACGGATCTACATCGAAAATAGAATCATCAGCACCTTCTCCTTGTCCTTTAATTTCCTGGAAAACAGCAATTACGCCAGTTAGCGCTTCTACAGCATGTAATTTTCCGCCGCTTCCGTAATATTGTTCCGGACGGATTTGTTTTGCTGGATCTCCGGTGAAAATTCCACCAGTATTCAATTCTTCAAAATTCTGTGGAAATGTTCCATGTTCTTTATAATAAGCAATGATTTGGAAAACAGTGATATAAAAGAATAAGACATCATAATATTCACCAATGGTATGAACGTTTTCCATGATGAACCCTTTCATATTTTCAAGCGTCCAGTGATTATTTTCCTGTATAGCGGCACTTTTGGCAAAGGAAACAGTCGGTTCAAATTCTTCATGGTATTTCGGTGCTTTTACCAAAGGGCTGCTCGGACTTTCAATAGCAATAAATGTAGCGATACTATTAGTAGAGAACGTTTCTAACCCAACAAAGAAATCAACATTCATCGGTAATTTCATCGGATAGGAAGGGTAGTTCTGAGGTCTGTTTACAGAAGGCTGAATGCTTACCGCATTCATGACGTTACATACCATGATCATGTGAAGCATTTCTTCTACGGCAACACTTCGAATGATTTGTGAAGCCAATGCATTGGTTCCGTCTTTAATTGAATACAAAGCAGTAAGATAAGGGGGAATCGTAGAATGCTCAATCAAAATTGCGGTTTGCAAAAGATCCTGTAAAACCGGACGGTAATCAAGACTTTCTAACCCACCTTTTTTAGCTTCCAAACTTGTTTTAGCAGATAAATCAGCAGGTTGTAATTCTGAAATTACTCCGGCAAACTGTGAACTTAAATAATCATTAAATTCTTTGATCTGATCATTTAATAAAAGGTTTGTCAGTGTTTTGCTGTGGTATTTTAAACCTTCGATCCAGTCAGCTTTACTGATTGAAGTGTCAAATAATAAGGATTGTAATGAAAGAGCCTCTGCTACAGCGGCATTTCTGCCCATAAGATTTGATCCTTTCGCGAAAGAAGTTTCCTGAGGTTCTGTTTTATTGATAAGTCTTTGTCTCATGATTAGTTTTTTAGTTTAGTTTCCAGATCTGCCAAAATAGATTCCACAGAACGGATCGTGAATGCTGATAAAGTTAGTGTCGGATTTGAAGTTCCCAAAGTAGTCATGTTTCCTGCTCCTACGATGTACAAATTCGGGTGATCCCAGGATTTGCAATAGCTGTTCGTGACAGAATCTTCCGGAGTAGAACCCATTCTGTGAGTTCCTACGATATGACCGGCTCCGTTATAAGAATATCTTACATTATTGTACACACAAGTATTATTGTCTGTCGCATTATATTTTGTGAAATCTTCAATATCCAGTCTTTCAAACATCTGGTCTGAAGCCAGTTTTGCCTGTTCCATAGCTCTCTTTTCATAATCGGTCAATTCATAATGAATGACAGGACGGGGAATTCCCAAAACATCCAGATATTGATCGTTAATGGTCACTCTGTTATTTGGATTCGGTAACTGCTCAATCTCAAAATGGAATAAAACCTGTCTTGAAAGCCGGTAGGTTAAAGCTTCTTTTAGATCTTCTCCAAAAAGACCTTCCCCTAAAAATTCTGAAAGATCAGATCCCGGTGAAAATGTTGGCCAGCTCCATCCCCAGTTGTCTAATGGAGAGATCCAGGCTGAGAATTCGCTTCTAAAATTTCCGTCACGGAAAGATGAAATATTGGTTGTAGAACCCGGTCCTCTGTAAGAATAAATAGGTTCCGGGAACAGTCCCCAAGTCAGCATGACCATGTGATCCATTAGATTTCGTCCTACCTGATCACTGCTGTTGGCCACAGTTTTTTCAACTTTCTGACCATTTTCAAGGACTGTATATTTAGAATTCAATAAGATTTTAGGATTTTCAAAAGCATTTGCTGCAAGAATAACGATTGAATCTGAAGTATCAATCACATCTTCAACGAAATCCGTTTTCTCTCTTGAAGCATATCTTCTTAAATGAACTTTTGAAATTTTCTCTTTATCATTTTGATCTACGCTTAATTTGTAAACAACGCTTTGAGCTTTTACTTCAATGAAAGGATTGCGAGAAAGATTTTCATTTTCATTGACTTTATACAAAGCTTTTTTCAAAGTTTTTAACGCATTGTACTTGGCCTGAACTGGACAGATCGGAACGCATGATGCATTTCCTTCACAACGTTCTCCCATATAAGGATTCCAGACTGAGCCAAGCGCTTTATATTCCTCTTTTCCTGAACCATCCAAAACCAGTTTATATCCCGATTCTGAAGATTCTGCTTTAATGATTTTTGTTTTTCCGTATTTCGGATTGGGTGTAGAGTTTCTTCCCTGCGGTGATGGGACAAGCATCAACGGAATGTTTTCAAAATTTAATTGAACACTTGTTCCTGAAAGTCCGTCAATGATCTTCTGATCCATATAACTTTGTGGAATTTCATACATTGGGAATACATAATCGCCATAATATTGTTCCATACTTTCAGAAATAGGGTATTCCTGTTTTGAAACATTTCCTGAAACTCCGATCTCAAATTCGGCCATTTCATAGTACGGTTTTAAAATGTCGTAAGTAATTGGCCAATCCATTCCTCTTCCGTATTTTTCCTTCAAATGAAAGTCGTTTGGAAGCATTCTAGGGGTGGTTCCCAACCAGTGAAGGGTGGTTCCGCCACCAACACGAATGGCATCACTCGCAAAAGGCATTGGACCGAACTGAACCAAGTATCCTTTTTTATCTGGAAAAGGGGGAATAATAGGTTCCATATCCAAAACATTTGGGGAGGGAGCCTGTTTTAAATTGGGATAAGGAGAGTTCGGAACTTTAGCTTCCTGCAGATAAAAAGTACGCATGTACTCATTATAATTGGTCATTGAAGAGACTGAGTCCAGTTCCAATCCAGCTTCCAGACCCGCTTCAAACATTAATATTGATAATTCGCGAACTTCATTGCCTTTTTGGGCATCCGCTCTGTGAATCATTTTTCCTTTTTGAGTATCGAATACGTGATCGGTCAGGAGTTTTGCGATCAATGATCCTGCAATCCCCGTTCCTACGATGATTACATCTTTTTTATTGTCTGTCTGGCTCATGAGTTGCTGTTTACAGGTTTAACGGCCCAAGATTTATACCCAGGTTGTTTGGCTCCCGGCGGATGCGCGTTCATGACATTCCAAACCAGCCCTTCTTTGTAAGAAAGGTCGTTAACATAAGCCCCTTCCCAGGTTCCTAAATACCAAAGTGTAATAACACTGTTGGCAATATCCTGAGTGGAAGGATTGGCAATAATTTCAGCGTTGATTGAATTTTTAAGCTGATCCTGACTGTAAGAATTTTCTAGGATCGTTTTAGAAGTGTTTAAAAATTCGATGAAGGTTGCCGTTTCTATTTTGCCGAGGATGTGCGTATAATACGTCTCAGCTAAGCCTGTAGCTTGTAATTCGTTCACGGAAAACCCTGTGAGAGCTTCTGAAATAGCCATGAACACGTCGTAGTAATAATCATCGACGTTGAGGATTTTGTTGATAATCATTTCGTTGAATTTGATGTTAGATTTCTGCCTTCTTATTAAAAAGAAGGTTTTGTTACGATTAAAAATAAATTTTGAGTTACCTTTTATGGGTGAACAGAATACGTTCGTAATAGGGTTTTAAAGTTAGACATGGTTAGTAGTTTTAATTCTCTAAAGATAGTGAATTATCTTATGCGTAAAATTGTAAATTATATGTAAAGTATTGTTTATGTGTTATTTATAATTATTCTATTGATTGAAAGTAAATGTATAAATATTGTAATACTTTTATTTTAATTTAGAATTATTTTAAACAAGTCGTTCGTTGTAGAAAATTCAATGGATCCTTATGAATAAAAAGCATTCATGAATTGTGAATTATTTTAAAATGTGTTTTTTTAAAGAATCTTTGGAAGCTCATTGCTCCGAATTTTTGTAATTCAATAGAGATATCAAAAAAAACATCTGAAATTAATAGTTACTAATTTCAGATGTTTGATGTATTAATTAAGACAATTAAATACGGGTATAATTTAAATTTGATTTCTATAAATGGTTGTTAGTTTCAATTGAATCTAGTGCCAAAGGTTTATATAAATAAGTTCTAAGGATTCTAATAGGAAGATAGGTGAAGAGTACGGAAAGTATTCCAGCCAAAACTCCAACTAATACAGCCATTGCTGTTGGATCTAGTTTGTAATATTTTGAAAGAATGAACTGACCAAATAATAAACTTGATAAAACAAGTGAACCACTAATCAAACCATGTAGAATACTCAGTTTAGTGAGCAGTTTTTTTAAATTAAGTTGCTCATCTACTTCAAATTCAATTGCCTTTTGATTGGCTGCATCCGTAACTCTTTTAATAATGTCAATGGTAAGAACTACGGGTAAAAATATAGCCATCGGTAAAGTAAGTCGGGCTAAACTTTGAGTGCAGGCAAAAAAATGGGTATATCCTAATTCATTAAAACTGGCTAAAGCAATAATAAAATTGAAAAGTACGTTTGGAATCAAATAAATAAGCATTCGCTTTCTGAGAAAGCGATTGAGTGTGGTTTTTTTGAGTGGTTTGGGTTGAGCTTTTTTTATTTTAAATTTCATGAAGTCAATAGCTCAATAGCTTTATCTTTTATTTTTTTTGCTTCTTCTTTCGGAAGAAAGTTTTCATTAGACATAAAAGTGAAATCCATTTGCTGATTATAAGTTGTAACCACCAATGTATTGGAATTCAACCAAGGGAAGGCGACAGTAGGACTGTAAATCGTTTCCAGTGTAAAGTTTTTATACTCACCTGGAATATCAATTTTTCCCATATTGGACAACGTAATGTCGTGTCCGCCTTTACTGGATTTCAACAACGAAATCATTCGTTCAACAATAGGATGCATATTTTCACCCATCCACAACAATTCTCTTGCTTCCGTTTTTTCTATTTTATCAACAAGATCTTTTTTGATATGTTCAGCTTGATCCAACAGACTGTGAGTTCCTTTTTTCAAAGATAATTCTACAGTAGGAGCGAAGGCGAAAATATGATCTTGTTTAATTTCAGGAATAAAATGTCTTACATCAACCGGACTAATTATTTTTCCTTGCGCATCTTTACCTAAAGTTTCCTGAAACGCTTGCATAACAGCAGAAGATAGTAATGCATGAACGGAAATTCCTTTGGCTTTACATTTTTCAACTATTTTTTTGGAAGCAGTAGCATCCAGTTTACGGTGAAGAGCATAATTTTTTCCAAGATTTCTGTCCTTGCTTTTACTTTGTAATAAAAAGAATAATTTAGCCATGATCAGGTAAAATCGGGCTTTTCGTTTCTTTTTTTTCAGATTAAAATCTGCAGGTAGAAAATCATTAACAGAGTTAAAGGTTTGATAAGAATCTAATGATAAAGAAGGATTATCCAATAAAGAAAAAAGCTCACGTAATAAGGTTACACCCGTTGTACCGTCACAGATACAGTGGGGCATTACCCAAAGAATTTCGGAAACGTTTTCTCCTTTTATCCAAACCAATTGTGCTAAAGGTTTTGTACGATCTTCAAAGATTCTGTACCATTCATTTTCAGATTCCAACAGCCAATCTTCATCAGATTTTCTTTCAAGAATTCGAAGCGGAATCGGTGAAATTTCTTTCTCTTCCACAAAGAATGGATATTTTGCACTTTTATGATCGATAGAAGCCCTTAACAATGGATGTTTCTGTTGAATTTTATCTAAAGCAATTCTGAACAGGTCTTCAGAGATTTCACCATTAATTTTAGCTGTAAATACGCAATTTACAGGAGTTTTAGAATCAACGTACATGATTCTTTCCACCATCATGAGTTTTCGTTTAATCATATACAGCTAAAGATTCCAGTTTGTGTTTTATGATGGCAGTAACTTCATCACGAATAGCCAATGCTTCAGAGTATGGTAAATAACCTTCACTTCCCATGAAAGAAAAATCCATTTCTCCGCGGAAAGTAGAAGCAACCATAGTCGTTGTGTTTCCTAAAGGTCCGATTACAGAAGGGCTGAAAACATTTTCTAGTGTAAACTCTTTGTAGTCGTGGGCAATGGAAATACGTCCCAAGTTGGAAAACATACAGTCGTTGGAAGACTTTCCGTTTTTCAGCAATTTGGTGAAATTCGTCAATGCATCGTGTGCAGATTCCATCACCATCATGGTGATATAAGGATTCAGCTTAGAGGTTTTCTTCTCAACGGTTTCCTGCATTAGTTTTAAATTTTCTTCAAAGCTAAATTTTTTATTTAAAGAAACGACAATCATTAATCCAAAAGCGAAAATGTGGTCGGCTTTGATCTGATTGGCAAAACGTCTGATATCAACAGGACAAGAAACTTTATTAAATGCTTTCTCCTTTCTGACCTTTTGAAATGCCTTTAAAATCGTAGCGCAAAGAAAGGTATTGACAGTCACTTTTTGGGACTTGCAATAATCGATTAATTCCTTACTTGTTTCCTTATCAAATTTCCAGTTGAGTAAATAATCCTTTTGTCTGTCCGTAGATTTTTTGTTGACAGGAATACATTTAATGGCTGTAGCAGCCAGTCTTCCAATTATTTTTGCTTTGAATTTTTGCCCGCGGTTATTTAAAATTTCACTTGGAACGACATCATGGATTCCCAAAATTGGATTTTCCACACCAATATCATAAGTTGGATTGTCCAATAATTTTAAAAATTCATCTAGCAAAACCATTGCAGAACCACCATCACATAAACAATGGTGGAACACGAACATCATATCTGAAATTTCTTCGCCCTTGATCCAGACAAATCGCATCAGCGGTTGTTCCTTGTAATTGAACATTTTGTACCACTCAGTTTTCGATTCTTCTAGCCAGTCGTTTTCTTCTTTTTTCGCTAAAATCCTAATCGGAATTTTTACTTTTTCTGAAACCTCAAACCACGGAATATTTTTTTCATCATGTTGAATAACAGCTTTTAACCAAGGATGCTTCTCCTGGATTTTTTCTAAAGCATGCTGAATATCTTTCAGCACAAATGCTCCCTTTAATCTGAAAGGAATCACCGTGTTGAAAGGTTCTGTTCCGTCGCCAAGCAACATTCGTTCGCCAAATAACAATCTTCGTTTCATAGGCTTACACGGGAACTAAAGTGGATTGTTCAACAAAATTTTCAAGCAATTCTACCGCACGATCATTTCCTCCGGCATTAATTAAGCTCGATTGAACTTCTTTCGCTGCATTTCTATACGTTGGATTTTCCAATAATTCAAAAACCGTTTCGCGAAGTGCATCAACACGCAGTCTTTTATATCGGATGCTGATTCCGCAACCTGCTTTTTCAATCAGTTTTGCAATATGAAAATGGTCGTAAGCGATGGGTGTAATCAACATCGGCAATCCGTTGGTGAAGGTATCATTTACGGTGTTAAAACCACCATGACAAATCACGGCATCCATATGCGGCATCAACGCAGATTGAGGTACAAAACTGCTCACAATAAAGTTCGAAGGCCATTCCTCAAAAATTTCCGGTGGAGTAGTGGCAATTACTGTTACAGGCTGATCTGCAAATGCGGCAATTACTTTTTCGAAAAATGCTTTTCGGATGTCTACCAATAATGTACCTAATGAAACAAATATTTTCGGTGTTGTCGAAGCATTCAGTTTATCCCAGTCAAAAGGTGCAGGATTTGGCCTTCCTTTCACAGGCCCAACAAATTTCATGTGACTGGGAACCTCATCAAAATCAGCAAATTTTTGTGAGGTAAAAATTAAATTCAAATGATGAGAATGAATGAAGATTCCGTCATCTTCAATTCCAACTTCTTTTTGAAGAGTTTTAATTAAATTCTGCTGCCATTCAAAGATTTTCGGGGCACTGTTTTCTGTATCGCCCATTACATCGGGTGGAACAGGCGTTGTTGTCACACATGGGATATTATTTTTATGAGCAAAAAGCGCTCCTCCAAAAGTAATACAATCGTTCACAATAACATCGGGTTGCCATTCTTTAGTTAGTGTTTCCAAACCGGGCATCATCATTTTTGCGAAAGGAACGTAGGTTTCTTCCAAAGCCAGTTTCATCACTTCAGGCCCTGAACAGGCGGGACCATCATCCTGTCTTTTTAAAATTTTAGCAATTTCCTCCTGATATGGAATTAAATCCTTTTCTGGATAAAAATAACTTCCGCCTTCCGGAATATGTTTGTTGTCTAAAGGCGTAATTCCGAACCATTTTACTTCGTGACCACGGGCAATTAAACTCGCTCCAACGCTTAAAGTTGGACTGATATGTCCAAAAAACGGAGGAACAACAAATAAAAATTTAGACTTCGGTTTTCCCATAGTTGAATTTGAAATGGCGTTTTCTAATAAATTGGCTGCAGTTGCGCTTCCTCCTGCTTCAACGAAAGATTCACGAACAATTTCTGCAGCTTTTTTGTATTCAGGATTGGTTAAAATATTTTGTACGGCTTCGTTTAAATGATGGGCTTTAAATCTGTTAAAATTCAGACGTTCACCCGCTCCGGTACGCACAACACGTCCCGCAACATGCGACTGATCATACGCAATCGGAATCACCACCAACGGCAAACCGTTTGACAACGTTTCGGAAACCGTATTATGACCGCCGTGAGAAACTACACCGTCAAGATGAGGTAGTAAATCCAACTGAGGAATTTGTTGATAGACCATAAAATTTTCCGGCCATTCTTCAAAAAGTTGAGGGTCTGAAACCACAGCAACCGTTAAGTTTTCATCTTTAAAAGCATCAACAACCTTTTGGAAAAATGCTTTTTTATGCTCGTGATCGAAAGTCGTTCCGATGCTTACCAGAATCTTTTTGTTTGAATTAGCATTGAATTTATCCCAATCAAAATCAGAAGAAACACGGCGTTCCGTAAGAACAGGACCTGTGAATTGGAAATTCGATTCCAAATCCATTTCACCAAAGAAATATTGGGAGGTTAAAACCAGCGTCAATAAATCCGAACAATCTAATGCGTGGTTTTCTTCAACGCCTAATTCCTGCTGTAATGCGATGATTTGTTTTTCTTCCCATTCATGAACTTTCGGAAGTTCACTCATGATTTTAATTGCAGCAGGAGCGGTCACTGTCGTAGCATAAGGCAATCCTAATTTTTTCGCAGCAATAGAAGCGGCAAATAATTGATGGTCACCAATCACTAAATCGGGTTGATATTCTTTTAATAAAGGAATAATTCCGTTATAGCAATGTCTGTTTAGAGGAATCAGCACATCTTCGTACAGAAATTTGATGCTGTCGATTCCGTAAACCACTTTTTTAGAAATAATATCGAGATAGTTTTCGCTTTCTCTTTTTTCTTCGTCGGTCTGGTCGTACTGAATCAATAATAATTCTCCGCCTTCCGGAAGTTTATGTTGTAATTGTTGGTCGAGGCTTATCCATGCAACTTGGTGTCCTCTTTCCAGAAGAGTAGCACCGATGCTTAATGTGGGATTGACATGACCAGTTAAAGGTGGAACTATAAATACAAATTTAGCCATGGTTTTGTGATAAGGTTTTTAATGATTTTGATAAAAAATGGGTGATAGTTTCCGCAATCAAAACAGGTTCCTGAATCGGGATGTTGTGATCTCCCTGAATTAATTGTATTTCAGAATTTTCGATTTGAGTACTCAGCCATTCTCCTGTCGGTCTGCAGTTGGAATCTTTGCCATACATCAGCATTGTCGAAGGTTTTAATTCAGAAAAATCAACTTCGCTCAGGAAATGTTTTTCTTTAATCATATCCGCTTTAATGCTGGTCTGATTAAACAGAAATTCATACATTCTGTGGTTTTTTTCCATCTGTCTTTTGCCCATCTGTACTTTGGTGGTGTCGGTAAAATTGGCTACATAATGCTCCAAAAACTCTTTGCTGTACTCATCAATAATATTTCTCGCTTTTTCGTCCTGCGGATCGGGAGCTTCAATAACAACAAGTTGCTCGATGCGATTGGGAGATTTTAAAGCGGTTTTTAAAGAAATCAATCCTCCGAAACTGTAACCGACAAGATGTGCTTTTTCAATATGTAAAATATCCATCAACGCTAAAACATCGGAAGACATATTTTCCAGATCGTAACCGTCTGTAAAACGCTCGCTCATGCCGTGACTTTTCAAATCATACATCACCACATGGAAGTGTTTTGCCAGAATCGGAGCAATATTAAAATAATAAATAGACAGGTTGCTGAACATACCGTGGATCAGCACCACAGTTTGTTCAGCCCCTTTGTTGAGTTCCTGAATATGAACCTTTTTGTCGTTAACAGAGATTATTGGCATTCGTAGATGTAATTGATAATCATACTTAAATCTAGGTTGATCAGCTCGTCCAGATCCATTGAAGACAACCATCCCGTAAAGTCGATCTGGTCGCCAAAATGAGCTTTGATTTTTTCTGAAAAAGAAACGATTTCGATGCTGTCCATTTCCAAATCTTTAGTGAAAGAACTTTCCGGTGTAATGTCCATTTCCTCTACAAATTCTTCACCGATAACTTCTGTGATAAAACCTTTTAAAAGAGTGAATAATTCTTCGTGATTTAATTTTGCTGTAGTGTTT
This sequence comes from Chryseobacterium taiwanense, assembly GCF_000813825.1. Lineage (GTDB taxonomy): Bacteria > Bacteroidota > Bacteroidia > Flavobacteriales > Weeksellaceae > Chryseobacterium > Chryseobacterium taiwanense. The sequence goes on along the minus strand of NZ_JWTA01000004.1, from coordinate 250,757 downwards.
ATAGTGTCCATCCTATGATATAATTTTTATGTTTAATTGTTTTGATTTCTGTTTGATTGATCCATAAAGAATCTTCTGTTATTTTCTCGACTGCGAAGTTTTTCGGGTTTCCTTTAAGTCCTGTTCCGACGAATTTTCCGTAGGCTTCTTTGGCTACCCAGAATTTTGTTGTCCATTCTGCCTGATCTTTGCCTTTTAATAAAGCTAATTCGTTATCGGTAAAGACCAAATCGTAGAATCCTGAGCTTCTTTCTTCCATGATTTCCATATCGATTCCGACTGGTTTTCCACTTTTTGCAATTCCAACCGCATCTTTTCCTTTATGCGCTAAAGAAATGTGAATGTCTTGCGTGGAATCTCCGATTAAGAAAGGTTTTCCAACCTCATCTTTGCCAACTTCAAAAGTAATCGGGAAGCAAGGATGATTTTTTTCTTTTTTAAGAAGATTTCTCACCGCATCTTTTACCGCAACGCGACTTACCATATAGCTTTTTCTCTTGTTAGGAAGCAAAGTTTGGTGATGTTGTTTTTCGGTCTGATTGAAATATCTTTTCAGAATAAAATCCCAAGAAGCAACCCTTGAATACGCCTGATGGAAGAAAAATACTTCGGGAGCAATTTCTTCCGAAAGACGGTTGTGCAAAGGCGACATCGAAACATTCCAAAGCGCAGCATCGATTTCGAGACGGCGGTTTTGCCACCCTGAAATTTTGCACCAGACTTTTCCGTTTTTAGTTAAAAGAATATCTCCGATCGCAAATTCGTCATTCATTTCAGTCAGACTGCAGGTACATTCGAAAATACCATCCTGATCCTGTAAATCTCCGAAAAATTCAATGTCTTTGATTTTTACAGGGAAGGCAATTCTGTCTTTCGTTAAAGTTAATTGTAACCAAAGCCCGAATAACTGACCTGCATTATCCAACAATGAACCTTTTCCACCATTTCCTTTTATTTTTCCGATAATTCCTTTCGTTCCGACCTTTGAAACTTCTGTAATTCCCTGATATTTTTCACCGTGAAACATGTGCATTTCGTAGATTTCCTCGGGAGTTCTCTCAATGGGTAATATTTCGCCGATAGAAAGATTAAAGGTTGGATTCGGTCTTGCAGTTGAGGTTAATAAAACTTCAGCATTCGCAAAATTTTTAATATCTAAATAAGCGTGGTTTGTAGATTTCCATTCTCCTTTTACAGTTTTTTCGAAAGGTTTTGCGACATTCATCCATTGAAAAACGCTTACATTCATGATTTTATGAACCTGGCTTCCTTCAATTTCTGCTTGAGCAATTTCAGCGAGTTGTTCGAAAATCATCGTCATAGGAATCACGGGTTCCATATCGGCAACTTCCGTCCAGCCTTTTGGCTGTCTCAATAAGCTGTGATCGATAAGGTAGGGGTGGGTTTCCAACGTTACATACAATGTTTTTTCAAAATTCTTGCTTATCGGAGCCTGAACTTTTGGCAATACAACATTCGGAACTGAAACTTTCGGACGATCTTGAAATAAAGTTAGAACCTCTTCCTGCATTTTAATCATATCCGAAATATTATCCTGAAATGCCTGAACCAAAGGATGTCCTGTTTTTGCAACGGTTGCAGAAACTTTCGGCTTCGATGTATCAATTGATTTTGCTAAATGTTGAATTTCCTTAAAATCACGGATAATTGGCGAACCTAATTCTAGTTTAATGCCTTTTCCGGATGATTTTTTGGTTTGATTTTGAATATCTAAAAAGTCCAGTGCAACTGTTTTTCCTTCCACGAATAACGCCGCAACAACTCTTTGGAATTGAGCTAATGCAGAACGTGTCGCAACGCTGGAAGCAATCGTGCTGAATGCTTTTCCTTTCAACGTATCATCAATAAATCCGATCAAACCTCCGGTTCCGACCTGAATGAAAAATCTTGCGCCTTCTTCGTATAATTTGTCCGTCAATTCACGGAAACGAACGGGTTCCACAAGATGTTCCGCACTCAGTTTTCGGATAGATTCCTGATCAGCCGGATAAGGTTCCAAAGTCGTTGCCGACCATAACGGAATTTTCGTCTGTTGAAACTGTGCCTTTTCCATTCCTGCTAAAATCACATCTAATTTATCAGCGATAAAAGGCGAGTGAAATCCTGATTGGAAGGGTAATATCTGATGAAAGATCTGTTTTGATTTTAAAACGGGAACCAATTCATCCAAAGCCGAATTACTTCCGCAAAGAATCACCTGATTTGGACAGTTGTCATTAGAAATATAAACGTTCGGAATCTCTTCAATGATAGGTTTAATGGTTTCAATTCCTGCTCCGATGGCGATGAATTTAGAATCTTTTAATTCAAAAGTTTCGGGATTTAAAACATCAATGAGAGCTTTTACAGAATTTACTTCCGCCAATTCAGAAGAGTAGCCTGCGAGCCATTCTCCCAAACTGTGACCTGCATTCATATCGGGAATAATTCCTAGTTTTTTCAATGAATTATCGAGAATACTGCAGTTGTTGAAGATATTTAAAGCGTCATTTAACAATCCTTCACCTTCTGTTTCAATCGGTGCATTGATGTTGAAATAACGGCTTACACTTTCAACTTCGCCTTTCGCCAATCCATCTAATCCTGGAAATACGAAAGCTACTTTTTCTTCGTTTTGTAAAAGGGGAGTGTTGGTGTACCAAATATCCTGTTTATTTCTCCATGGATTATTTTTAGCAACAATTTTAGTCGCTTTTTCAATTCTCGCAGGAGTCGGTTCGAAAATCGCCACACGGAAATTTCCTTCGCCAACCGCCTTTTCGTTATTTTGTAACGCGTTTAATAATTCTTCATGTGTTGGTCTTGCCAAGATTAAAACCTTGTCTTTTTTAGGCATATCATAGCCTTCCAATACCACGTGCGCATTGATTCCTCCGAATCCGAAAGCATTCACCGCCGCTACTTTTGGTAAACCTGTTTTCGACCAGTTTTTTGCTTCCTGAACAGGTTCGAATCTGGTGTTCTGCATTTCCGAAGTCGGATTTTCGCAGTATAAAGTCGGTGGTAATGTATCGTGATGCAGAGCCAAACAGGTTTTAATTAAACCAGCAATTCCCGCAGCAGGCATCGCATGACCAATATTTGATTTTACAGAGCCGATTCCTGCAATCTTAGTACCTTCTTCTTTTCCGAAAAACTGAGCTAAAGTCTGCAATTCCGTCTTGTCACCAAGCGGAGTTCCCGTTCCGTGAGCTTCGATATAACCGATTTGATTTTCATCTAAATCTGCATTTGTCCAAGCTTGTTGCAAAGCTTTTAATTGTCCTTTTACAGAAGGGCTCATCACACTGGTTCCGTTTCCGTCACTGCTGATTCCGACACCTTTAATGACTGCATAAATTTTATCCTGATCACGAACGGCATCTTCTAATCTTTTTAAGACTACAAATCCGCAACCTTCGCCAATCAATAATCCATCTGCATCATTACTGAAAGGCTTGATTTGTTGTTGACGAGACATTGCACCCAACTGAGCAAAAATACTCCAGAACGCTGCGTTTTGTCCGGTGTGAACACCACCTGCAATCATAATATCAGAACGACCTCTCTGAAGTTCCTGAACAGCGTGATCGACTGCTAGTAAAGCACTTGCACAAGCAGCATCAACAGTAAAAGCTGCACCTCCAAGATTAAAACGATTCGCTACTAATGAAGCCACCAAGTTTGGGATTAATCCCATTGCTGTATCGGCTGCAAAACGTCCTTTTTTTCCCTGAAAAGCGTGTTTTACTTTTTCAATATCAGCGGAAGAAACTTCGGGTAATAATTCTTTTAATAAAGAAGAAATTTGCTCTCCTGTTCTTACAATTTCGATGGCACGAGTTGCACCTGGTCCTGTGTAATTTCCTTTTCCAATGATGATTCCTGTTTTTTCCAGCGAAATATTTTTCTGGAAAATTCCGGCATCCTCTAAGGCTTTTTGAACTAAATCTAAGGTTAATAAATGATCGGGTTCAGTTCCTTCAACCGCCAATGGTAAAATTCCGAAAGCAGTTGGATCGAATTCATAATCGGGGATAAATCCACCGCGCTGACAATAAAAACGGTCAACCGGATTCGTGCTGTCACTGAAATGAACAGGATCGATTCGGTCGGCTGGAGCCAGTTGGGTAGAATCTACTTTATTGACAATATTCTGCCAAAAAGTGTTGGCATCTTGTGCCCCCGGAAAGACACAAGACAAACCAATTATTGCAACATCTGTTTTTTTCATAAATTAAATTTAAAACAGAGATTACCAGTTACTTCCAGACATGATTAATACCTGACTTTCAGTTCCGTATTTTATTTCGTTAAGGAAAATTTCCTTCCCTTGATCCAATGGAATTAAAGAGATTCCTCTTCTTTCATATTCTGTTTCCAAGGTTGGAGAAACCATTCCGGCTCCTTTCCAAGGCCCCCAGTTGATGGAAATTACTTTTCCTTTTAATTTTTTATTTAAAGCATTCGCATAATCATCCAAAACAGAGTTTGCGGCGGCGTAATCGGTTTGACCTTTATTTCCATACACCGAAGCGATGCTTGAGAACAATACCACAAACTGACAATCCGTGCGAAGCTGTTCTGCCAAAACACGAAGCGGTTTTACTTTAGTATCGAAAACACGTCCGAAAGAGCTTGTTGTTTTTTGCTTGAATAATTTATCTTCCAACAATCCTGCACCGTGAATAACTCCGTCTAAACGATTATACTTTTCGTAAATATTGTTGATTAATTCAGATAAACCATTTTCATCACAAAGGTCTAACGATTTATAAACGATCGTATTTCCCAATTGCTCCATATCACGGATGGTACGTAGAATCTGATTATTTTTATAAACTTTTATCGTTTCTTTTTCAATCTCAGAAGGCGAAGTGAATGTTCCGGATTTGATGAGATATGCTCTTATTTCTTCCTTCGTTTTAAATGCTTCTAATTCACTATTTGTCGCCTGATTTCTTGGATCTGCAGATCTTCCAACCAAAACGTAAGTACAAGGATAAGCCTGTGACATATGTTTTACCAATTCGGAAGTAATTCCTTGAGCGCCACCAAGAACCAATACAACGGAATTTGTATCCAGTTGAATTTGAGCTTCACTTAAACCTGTTGACAAAGGCGACGGAATGATATCTACTTTATGTCTTTTATCATTTTTATAAATAACTTCTGCAGGTTTATCTTTCGTTAAGATTTCCTTTAAAGTAATTTCAGCGATCTGCTCGATTTGTTGAGGGGATGTTAAGCTGATTAATCTGCAATTCGTCTGTTCAAACTCACGAGCAAGGCTTTTGAAAAGTCCCGGATGTCCTTTGTAATGACGCAAAAGGGTAGTGTCCGTCAATTCCTGAACGTGAGCCGGAATATCGGAAATCAGATAAATCCATTTTGCTTTATCAAGATCCATTTTTTTGATTAAATCAACATGATCGATGATGTTGTGATTGGCGGAAGATGAGAATAGATCAAGAATAATTAATCCATCAAAATTGGTTAAATCTTGAGCAGAATCAATTAATTCTGCAATCGCACCATGTTTTTCAAGCTCATTTTTAATGGCTAAAGTCTGATTGCTGTCATTTTGAGTAATGGCAAAACGTTTTCCGTGAAGAATTTCTGTGTTTTCAGTTAAAGAAATATCAGTTGGAGTCAAATCAAAACGAAGACGAGATAATGCGCTTTGCTCTGGTTCAGAAGGAGTGTTTCCGCTCATTTCGTGAATCCAAGAAGCTAATCCGTTTAGTGTTTTAATGGCAGCTAATTTCTCCATTAAATCATCCGCTTGTTCCATGTCGCCACCGAAACCGATTTTTGTTTTTAAATCACCGATAATTTCCATACGTTTGATGGAATCGATGCTTAAATCTGCTTCTAAATCAAGGTCTAAACCTAACATTTCTTTAGGATAACCCGTTTTATCGCTTACAATATTTAAAATTGCCGTTTGAAGTTCTTCAAGAGAAAAACCAGTCTGAGCTTGAGGAGTTGAAGGCTGAGTTTCTATAACTCCAACTTTTTCTGTTGTATTTGAAGCGCCTGAATATTCTGTTAACCAAGAAACTAACCCATTTAGTGTTTTAATTCCAGCTAACTGTTCCATGATGGTATCTTCATTCGCTGTGTTCGAAGAGAAAGAGCCTAATTCAGCTTTCAGAGTACCAATAATTTCAACTCTTTTAATGGAATCGATGCTTAAATCTGCTTCCAAATCCATTTCCATACCCAACATTTCGTGAGGATAACCCGTTTTATCGCTTACAACTTGCAGCAATAGTGTTTTAATATCCTTTGTCGGAGCCTGTTTTGCAGAAACAGTAATTGTTGCTTGGCTAATGCTGTTCGTTGATGGAAAAATCTCTTGAACTGGGATATTCTGAGTCGGAATATTTTGAATCGGAGCTTGATAAACAGGAGCTTGATGAACCTGTGGATTCTGTCCCAAGAAGGAAAGCATCACATCACGTTGCGCCTGAATCATCATTTTCATGCTATTTAAATATTCCTGCAACATACGTTCTGCATTCGTCTGATTTTCAGCTACAGGAGTTTGTGTATTTTGAGTAAAATTGTTCATTTGAAGTGGATTTATGATTGGTAATGCACCATTAACAGGGAGTGAACCTGTCGTTGGATGAGCTGCTTGTCCGTTCACGCGCCAGATGGCAGGACTTTTCTTGTATAATTCTGGCTGATCGATTTGAATGGATTTTGCATTTCGACCGTCGAAAAGTTTAGCAATATTAAAGCTTCGGCCTGTTCCCAAATATTGAGCAAGCGTTGAAAGAAGATGCGTTAATTTATTGGTGTTATTATCTTCAACAAATAACGTCAACTGGTCTTTTTCCAGGCAAGATTTTGTTAGTCCTGTCAATACTTTTCCGGGACCTACCTCGATGAAAATTCTTGCGCCATCGTTGTACATCGCCTGAAGTTCTTCCACGAATCTTACAGGTTGTACCAAATGGTCTGTTAATCTTTCTTTGATGTCTGAAACATTTGTAGGATAGATTTCTGCCGTCGTATTTGACCAAACTGGAATCTGCATCTCGTTGAAAGGAACATTCTCTAAAACAGTTTGATATAAACCTTTAGATTTAGCCAACAACGGACTGTGGAAGGCACAGGCAACTTCCAGTTTTTTCGCTGAAATTCTTTCCTGTTTTAAGACTTCCATTAATTTGTTGATCGCTTCCGTACTTCCCGCTACAACACATTGAGTCGGAGCGTTGTAATTTACAGGATAGCAACCTTCAACCTGTGCTAAAATTGGCTGTAAGTTTTCTTTCGTTGCACTTACTGCAATCATAGAACCCGGATCGCCGCCTTCAACAGAATTTAAGATTGATTTTGCTCTTTGAATACTTAAATCAACCAGTTTTTCTTCTCCGAAAACGCCAGCGAAACACAATGCCGGTAATTCTCCGTAGCTGTGACCCGCCAACATATCGGGAACGATTCCGATGGATTGTAAGAATTTAGCCAATGCTAAATCTACAATACCTAAAAGTGGTTGTGCTAAGCGAGTATCTTTTATTGTTTCTTTTTGCTGTTTTAAATTAACTTCATTAAAAGTTTTTGAAGGGAAAATTACTTTTTCCAATTTAGGGTAAGAGTCGATTAATTTTCGCATTTCAGGGAAGGCAACGAATAAATCACGTGCCATGTTGATACGTTGACTGCCTTGTCCTGGGAATAAAAATGCTACTTTTCCTTCTTTTTTATTAACGGTGAACGTGTCTTTGCTTTCAATTCCTGATAATGCTAACTCGATGTTCATCATTAAATGTTCGGCTGTATCTGCAACGATGCTCAACTGAACCTGTTTTTCTGAACTTGTCGCTAAACTGTAAGCGATATCTTTTAAAGCAATACTGTCATTAACTTCAAGTAAAGATTTAATCTGATTTAATTGAATTTTAGCCTCATCATACGTGTCTCCACGGAACACAAATAATTCCGATGGCCAAGACTGCAACACCGCAGAATCGTCTTCTTTAGGGTGATTCGCAATAACCGTATGGAAATTTGTTCCACCAAAACCAAACGCACTGATTCCCGCATAACGATTTTTATCAGCCCAAATTCCTGTTTCTGCATTGAAAGCGAACGGACTTGTTGTTGAATTGTAATATGCATTCGGTTGTTGAAGGTGAATGGTCGGAGGTTTTACCCCATGATAAACTGCCAATGAAGCCTTAATTAAACCTGCCAAACCAGCCGCACATTTTGTATGCCCGATCTGCGTTTTAACCGAACCTAAATGCGTCTGTCCCGGTAAAGCTCCTGAACGGCTGAATAAATTCGTCAAAGCGCTTAATTCCGTTTTATCACCAACCACAGTTCCTGTTCCATGTGCCTCAACCAATCCAACAGATGCAGGGCTGATTCCGGCTTGAGTGTAGGCTCTTTCCAACGCACGAACCTGTCCGATTTTTCTCGGAGCAGTCAATCCAAGGGCTTTTCCGTCACTTGAACCACCAACACCTTTTATTACTGAATATATTCTGTCGCCGTCTTTTACGGCATCTTCATATCTTTTTAATACTAAAATTGCCACACCTTCACCCAAAGCAATTCCGTCTGCTTCGCTGTCGAAAGTTGCACATCTTCCTTTTCTGGAAAGTGCGTGTGTACTTGAAAACATCAGATAATCGTTGATTCCGTTGTGTAAATCTGCGCCACCTGCTAAAACCATATCTGATTTACCTAAGACCAATTCCTGACAAGCCAAATCAATTGCCGCCAAAGAAGAAGCACAGGCTGCATCTACGGTATAATTTCTTCCGCCTAAATCTAAACGGTTGGTAATTCTTCCTGCAATCACATTCGCTAAAATTCCAGGGAAGGAATCTTCTGTCGTGTGAGGAAAAGCTTCTTTTACTTCTTCATGAAGCTCACCGAAAACCTGCTTGTAGTATCCTCGGAAACTGTAACTGTTTGCTAAATCATTACCACCTTCAGCACCGATGATGACAGAAATATTTTCTCTGTTTGTATGTTTTTCACCATAACCAGCATCGTCCATCGCGCGTTTTGCAACTAATAAAGTCAACAATTGTGTTGGCTCGATAGCTGCCAAAGATTGCGGTGGAATTCCGAATGCCAATGGATCGAAATCGATTTTAGGAATAAATCCACCCCATTTTGAATGGGAAACATCGGCTTCGTTGGAATCTGGATGATAGTATAATTCTTTATTCCATCTTTCGTCCGGAACTTCGGTTACGCTGTCTTTTCCAAGAACGATATTTCTCCAGTATTCCTCTAAATTTTTAGCATCAGGGAAAATACATTCCATTCCGATAATGGCGATGTCTAAAGGTTTTTCTACGGAAATAGGTTCTTCTGAAAGTTCAGCTTCCTGAATATATTTTTGATTATTAATGCTTACATTTTCGTGTAATTCATCCAAAGAAATTACTTTGTTTTGCATTGTCGCAACCTGACCAATCATGTACATTCCTAAATCCAGTTGATCTTCTTTAGGAATATTCACCAATTGATCTCCTTGACGTTCAACGCCTTTTGCTGCAATTCTTAAACGACCAACATTTAATTTTTCAAGCTGTTCCCAAACTTCTTTCTTGTCGGTTCCGGCTGCAATTAATTTAGATTTTTCTTCATTAAAATATTGAGCAAAAGCCGTATCCAAACAACGTGTTTCGTGTCCCGGAGCGGTTTCTAGCAAAACCGTTTCTTTAGCCTGTAAAGCCTGTAATTGAAATTCCTCCTGAATTGCGCCACAAGTAACTGCTTCTTGTGTATAAAGGTAAGCGGTTCCGATTAATACACCGACTTTTACACCTCTTGCTGCCAACGGAGCGGCCATAATGGAAACAAAAGCGGTTGAAAAATCATTGTGAATTCCTCCTGCAAAAAATACACTGATATTTTCAGGATGATCTTCTTTTAAAATTCTTTCAATTTGTTTTTCCCAAAGAACCGTGCTTGAAAGTGGACCAACGTGACCGCCGCATTCACGACCTTCGAAGATGAAATTCGTAGCACCTTCTTTTAAGAAAATATCTAAAAGGGCAGGAGAAGGAACGTGTAAAAATGTTTTAATTCCTGCTTTTTCGAAAACTTTTGCCTGAGCAGGTCTTCCTCCTGCGATTAAAACAACAGGTGGTTTCGCTTCTAAAATATAAGAAGTTTGCTCATCTCTCAATTCCTGCGGTGCAAATCCTAAAATTCCGACACCCCAAGTTTTTTCTCCGGCTAAGTTTTTAGTATCAAATACCAAAGATTTTGCAGTATTACCTTTTAATAAAGATAAAGCTACGAATGGCAATGCTCCGGATTCCGCAACCGCATTTGCAAATGCAGGAACGTCGCTCACACGGGTCATCGGACCTTGTGCAATCGGATATTTTAAGTTTAAATCTTTGGCTAAAATATTTTCTTTGTCAATAATTTGAAGTGCTTTTGCCTGTTTTAAATGACCGTACATGGCTTCTTTAAATCCGAAAACTAATTTTTTCAGATTTTTAAAGTCTTCATACAGATCGATCGCTAAAGAAATATCCTGTCCCATAGGAATGTAGCTTTTGCTTACATCAAGATTTGTGAAATATTCGGTAAGTTCTTCAGCAGAAATATTTTCAGGTAGAGAAGGAGAGTTGGGTCTTACCAATACACGATGATTGGCGATGATTTTCGTTTCTGTCCCGTTTAATTTTGAACATAAATCTTTAATCTCTTTCGGAACAGAAGTTTCCGAGAATAAAGCCAATTGGCTATCCAAAACAATACCCGCAGCTCCAAGAGACTTTGCAGCAGCAGCGGTATGAAGCCCGATTCCGCCCTGTACCCAAACAGGAATGGATTTTATTTCTTTAATCACGCGCTGGAACAGCACAAACGTAGATTCGTATCCTACCAATCCTCCTGCTTCATTTCCTTTGATGATGATTCCTTTTGCGCCAGATTGCTCGGCTTTTTTGGCATCATCTAAACTGCTAACTTGATATAATATAGATTGAGTCCAGGAAGGATTTACCGAGATTTGTATCGGTAAAATTACAAATTGGACTTTATCCGAAAATGTTAGAGATTTTAATTTTTCATTTGAAATATGAATACCATAATAAGGTATATCTGCTTTGTCAAGTTGACTAAGTGATTCTTCTGCGGTCACTAACTCATGTCCTAAACTTAAAACAGGAAATGCACCTGCTTCATAGAGTTTACTGATAAGATTAACGTCCGGTTTTTCAAAAGGAGTTAATCCGATAATGGTTAAGTTTTTCATTGTGTTGTTGATATTGAAATGATGGAAGGGAAATTCATAAATAAACACCAAATTTTTTGATCTAAATATTGATACTTCATTATGAAGGGATAAAAGTAGTTAATTTTTATGATATTTCTAATGATAAACGATATTTAGTAATGATTTTTTAACATGGTGTTAAATTTATATTTAATAATCTTATATTCAATGCGTTGTATTTGTTTTTTTAAGTTGTTTTTTAATTGGTCATATTCATGATTAAAGATTAAATTTCTATTATATTGGTGTTGTAGGTCAATAGAAGGGGATTTTTTAATAATATAGATATTTTGATTCAAAGAGTAGTGAGTAAAATAACTGATATGAAAGAAAATATTTATGTTATATTATTAATGATAAAGATAAATTAGTAATAATTTATTAACATAGAAGTAATAGTCTATATACTTGTTGACGTGTATAGTCTATTTCGATTCTTAAGGTTAAGAATTTTTCGTTTAGTAGGATAATGTTAACAAATATATAAATAAAAAATAAAATATTTCAATGTTTTGAGACTTGTTTTTAATTTAAAAAATATGCGAGATGTAAAGCTTTACAATGATTTTGATTGTTTTACATCTATTTGATACTATAATTTTTTGGTCTAAAATTTTAACATATTTTAAGTTTCTGTACGAATTCTTATGGATGAAATTTTTTTGAGAGAAAGATTTATCAATTTTTTAAGGTTCTATTTCCTTTTTTGTAATATTTGGTACCTTGATATATAAAATGGGTGATTTTTTTGAGTTATTTTTATTCATTTTTGGTGTAAAATGATACTTTTTTGTAGAATGTTGAAAAAAATATCGATATTATTTATGAATTTTCTTATCATATTTTTAATGATTATCTCAAAATATTTTTTTGCTAATTTTTTTTAACATAAATACCTCTTTTTTAATATTTTCTGAAATATATATCATTTTAATAATGATAACCTTATCATAATTTTAATGGTATAGTTATCATTAAAAATAGATATGTAAATTGCTGATAAGCAGTAGATAGTGTTTATTTTATTTTTTTTATTCAGTTGAATTTTTATATTTGTCATGTTACGTAAATGTTAACGCATCAGATGAACTCAAACTTTATTCATACATATGTATCGGTAGACTGTGTGGTTTTTGGATTCGATCACGAAAACCGACTGAATATTTTACTGGTAGAACGCCACCTTGATGAGGAAAGACAGATAAAGCTTCCCGGAAGCTTAATTTTAAGTGATGAAGATGTTGACGATGCTGCTCAAAGAGTTCTTCATGAACTGACCGGGATAAAAAAAATGATCCTGAAGCAATTCAAATGTTTTGCTGATCCGATGAGAGCAAGCAGTCAGGACGATATCAAATGGATGGGGATGGAGTATAAGCATCATATTGACAGAATTATTACCGTAGCTTATCTTTCTCTATGTAAAATAGATCATAAGATCAATAGTACAAAATATAATACGGTAGATTGGTGTCCGATTGACAAGCTACCTTCTTTACCATTTGATCATAATAAAATTATTAATGAATCTTTAGTAGAAATAAGAAAGTGGATAGAGTCTGACTTCTCGATTATTTTTGAACTTCTTCCTAAAAGATTTACAATAAGACAATTGTATCAGTTGTATAGCGCGCTAAGCGAAAAATATATAGATATTAAAAATTTTCATAAAAAGATTTCTTCATTCAATTACATTGTTCCCTTGGATGAGATTGAAACCAATGTATCGCATCGTGCAGCAAGATATTATAAATTCGATGCTAAAATCTATAAAAAGAACAATACTAAACTAATAAAATAATCTACTTCTTTACATTATGTATTTACTAGGCTATGATATAGGCAGTTCTTCCGTGAAAGTATGTCTCATTGAGGCATCGAGCGGAAAAGTGATCGCCTCTGAATTTTCTCCTAAAAAAGAGATGAAAATCACTGCGGTTCATCCCGGTTGGGCAGAGCAGAATCCTGTCGACTGGTGGACGAATCTGAAGCTTGCCCATGAAGCCGTAATGCACGAATCCGGAATTCATCCTGAAGACATCAAAGGAATTGGGATTACATGGCAAATGCATGGTTTGATCTTGGTAGATAAAGACCAGAATTTATTAAGACCTTCCATCATCTGGTGTGATAGTCGCGCTGTTCCTTATGGTGAAAAGGCTTTCAAAGAAATTGGAGAGGAGAAATGTCTGTCTCATTTATTGAATTCTCCGGGGAATTTTACTGCTTCAAAATTAGCCTGGGTAAAAGAAAACGAGCCGGAAATTTTTGAAAAGATTGATAAAATAATGCTTCCGGGAGATTATATCGCCATGAGACTTTCCGGAGAGATAGGAATGACCATTGAAGGTTTGTCAGAAGGGATTTTTTGGGATTTTAAAAATAATTGTATCTCAGAAGATGTAATTAATTATTATGGAATTCCAAAAAGCTTTTTCCCTGAAATTATCCCGACTTTTGGGATTCAGGCGACGGTTTCTGCAACGGCAGCTCAGGAATTAGGGTTGAAGGAAGGAACTCCGATTTCGTACAGAGCAGGAGATCAGCCGAATAATGCATTGTCATTAAATGTATTCAACCCGGGAGAAATTGCTTCTACAGCTGGAACTTCAGGTGTTGTTTATGGAGTTTTAGATAAATTGGATTACGATAAATTATCAAGGGTAAATACTTTTGCTCACGTTAATTATACGGAAGAGCTGACAAGACTTGGTGTTTTGCTTTGCATCAACGGAACGGGAATTTTAAATTCTTGGTTAAAGCACAATTTTGCAACTTCATTATCTTCTTACGGAGATATGAACGATTTGGCTTCACTTTCTCCAGTAGGAGCAAAAGGATTAAGTATCATTCCTTTTGGAAACGGAGCAGAAAGAGTGTTGGAAAATAAAGAAACCAACTGTTCAATTCACGGAATTAATTTCAATATCCATACAAAAGGAGATATCCTACGCGCTGCACAAGAGGGTATTGTGTTCTCTTACGAATACGGAATGGATATCATGAGAAATATCGGAATGGATATTCAGGTCATTCGTGCAGGAAATGCCAATATGTTTTTAAGTTCGATTTTCAGAAAATCACTTGCCGGGGTGAGTAATGCTGTTATTGAGCTTTATGACACAGACGGAGCGGTAGGTGCTGCGAGAGCGGCAGGAATGGGAATCGGGTTTTATGCAGATTCTAAGGAAGCTTTTGCTTCTCTTGAGAGAATTGCGGTTATAGAACCTCAGTTAGAAAAACGAGAACAATATCTAGAAGCCTATTCAAGATGGAAACAGCATCTAAAGAAATAATCTAAAACAACTACAGCGGAAATTTTCCATTGCACTTATTGACTCTTTTGAATCAATGAGCAGGGGATTCTTACCCCTAATTTTAAAAGAAATTAAAAATTAAAACAATTATATATGAACACTTTAACAGGTACAAAAGAGTTTTTTACAGGTATCGACAAAATTCAGTTTGAAGGAAAAGAGAGCAGAAATCCATTAGCTTTCAGATATTATGATGCGGAAAGAATTGTCATGGGAAAACCTATGAAAGACTGGACACGTTTTGCAATGGCTTGGTGGCATACTTTGTGCGCCAACGGGAGCGATCCATTTGGTGGACCTACAATTCATCATCCTTGGGATATCGGGAATGATGCGGTAACAAGAGCAATGCATAAAATGGATGCAGGTTTTGAATTTATGTCTAAAATGGGATTCAATTACTATTGCTTCCATGATATCGATTTGGTAGATCCTGCTAACAATTGGAAAGAGTATGAAAAAAATCTTCAGGTGATTGTAGATTATGCAAAACAAAAGCAACAGGAAACCGGAATTAAGCTTTTATGGGGAACTGCAAATGTTTTCACGCATGAAAGATACATGAACGGAGCTTCTACCAATCCAAATTTTGATGTTGTGGCTTGTGCAGGAACTCAGGTTAAAAATTCTATCGATGCAACGATCGCGCTTGGAGGTGAAAATTATGTTTTCTGGGGTGGTAGAGAAGGGTATATGAGCCTTCTAAACACTGATATGAAGCGTGAAAAAGATCATTTGGCGCGTTTTCTTTCAATGTCAAGAGACTATGCTCGTCAGCAAGGTTTTAAAGGAACTTTCTTAATTGAACCAAAACCAATGGAGCCTACAAAACACCAATATGATTATGATTCTGAAACGGTAATCGGTTTCTTAAGACATTACGGATTAGATAAAGATTTTAAATTAAATATTGAAGTGAACCATGCAACTTTAGCGGGTCACACTTTCGAGCATGAGCTTCAGGCTGCTGTAGATGCAGGACTTTTAGGAAGTATTGATGCGAACAGGGGAGATTACCAGAATGGTTGGGATACAGATCAGTTCCCGGTAGATTATTATGACATGGTTCAGGCTTGGTTGGTACTTCTTCCAGCGGGTGGTTTAGGAAATGGTGGCGTAAATTTCGATGCTAAAATTAGAAGAAACTCTACTGATCCTGAAGATTTGTTCATCTCTCATATTTCAGGAATGGATGTTTTTGCAAAAGGTCTTTTGGCTGCTGCAGATATTCTTGAAAACTCTAATTATTCAAAATTAAGAACAGACCGTTATGCTTCTTTCGATAATGGTAACGGAAAAGCTTTTGAGGAAGGAAATCTTACGCTTGAAGATCTTCAAAGAATCGCCCATGAAATTGGAGAGCCTCAACCAAAAAGCGGAAAACAGGAATTGTTTGAAGCTATTGTGAATATGTATATCTAATAAAAAATAAAAAGGCTGTTAAACACTAAGGATTTTTTATAAATCATAATTATTACTGGCCTTTTTATTCAACCCTAATATTTAAAAATAATAATTATGAGCCGATTTAATTTTGGTAGTAACAAGGCTGCATTGTTTTTTGCGATGGCTTTGTTACCTTCAGGCATAGTTTATTCCCAGACAAAAAAAGATACTGTAGAGAAGGAGAAGAAGATTGAGGAGGTTGTTTTAATTGGATATGGGAAGCAGAGAAAAGAAGCGGTAACAGGATCTGTAGCTTCTGTAAAAGGAGATGTGGTGAGAGAAGTTCCTTCTGCAAACGTGAGTCAAGCATTACAAGGAAGAGTTGCCGGAGTTGATATTGCACAGACCTCCAGTAAACCTGGAGCAGCGATGCAAATTAGAATTAGAGGAACAAGATCTCTTACCGCTGATAACAATCCTTTAATTGTATTAGATGGTATTCCTTTCCCAGGATCTATTACAGATATAAGTCCTAATGATATCCAGAGTCTAGATATTTTAAAAGATGCTTCTGCAACAGCAATTTATGGGTCAAGAGGTGCGAACGGAGTCATTTTGATTACTTCTAAAACTGGTAGAAAACGTCAGAAAGCCACATTTAGTTATAATACCTACACAGGTTTATCTACTGTGTTTTCTAAATATCCGATGATGAGTTCTGAAAAGTTTATTAAACTTCGTCAGGATGCAGGAATGTTTACACAGTATGGAATTGATGAATCTAATGATGTGAATACGGACTGGCAGGATTTATTATATAAGAATGGGATTATTACCAATCATGATATTGGAATTTCCGGAGGAACAGAGAAGAGCTCTTACAATTTTGGATTTAGTTATTATAACGAAAAATCTGTATTGCCGGCACAAGGATTCGAAAGATTTAATCTTAGAGGAAGTTTGGATCAGGATTTAGGAAGCTATTTCCGTATTGGAATGACTACTAATAATGCCTATTCTGTGAATACAGGAAATAATTTGGCGTTATATAATACTTTAAGCGCAACTCCTATTGCTAACCCATACAATGCTGATGGTACATTAAAAGAAAGGATTGTAATGTCTGCTGATACTCAGTATGTATATACTCGAGAGGGGGTTAAAAATTTAGGAGATGCTTGGGTAGATAAATCTTTGGCTTTTAGCTCTTACAATAATTTCTTTGGAGAGTTTAAATTTCCGTGGATTAAAGGATTGACGTTTAGAACAAATGTAGGTTTAAACTTAAAGTCATCAAATTCAGGACAGTATGTAGGTGAAGGGGTGTTTAGTTCAGAGGCTAATACAGCATCTACTGCTACTGTAAGTAATTCTTGGATGACACATTGGGTAAACGAGAATATTTTAACGTATGACAGGACTTTTGAAGGAAAACATAAGGTAAATGTAGTTGCTTTACAATCACAGGAGCAAACCAATTATCATGCTTCAAGTATTACTGCGCTGGATATACCTGCAGATGCTTTCCAGTTTTATAATTTAGGATTGGCGGAAGGAGAAGTTAAAATTGATCCTGCAAAACAAACTTATTACAAAAAAGGACTAAGGTCATGGATGGGGCGTGTTATGTATGATTTCGATAACCGCTACATGTTTACTGCTACAGTAAGAGGAGATGGGTCTTCCGTATTGGCTCCTGGACACAAATGGAATATTTATAATGCTTTCTCTCTAGGTTGGAATATTGCCAATGAATCTTTCTTAAAAGATTCTAAATATGTAAACACCTTAAAACTTCGTTTAGGGTACGGTGAAACCTCAAATCAGGCTGTATCTCCATATCAAACGTTAGGACAATTGTCTACAAGTCCTTATAACTTTGGGGGAGATTATGCTTTAGGATATTATACGTCTTTATTACCAAACTCTAATTTGGGATGGGAGTTTTCTGAAACATGGAACTACGGTTTAGATTTTGGGTTCTTCAACAATAGATTGACGGGTACTTTCGAATATTATAAAACTGATACCAAAGATTTATTACAATATGTACAGTTACCAGCAACTTCCGGAGCGAATAGCTATTTAGGGAATGTAGGATCTACTCAAAATAAGGGATTCGAATTATCACTTAATGGTTCTATTCTTAATAATAGAAATGGGTTTTCTTGGGATTTAGGTTTCAATCTTTATTCTAATAAAAATAAAATTACTTCTCTTGCATCAGGTGCAACAAGAGATGAATCTAACTGGTGGTTTGTAGGGCATTCCATAAACTCTATTTATGATTACCAGTATGTTGGCCTTTGGCAGCAAGGAGATCCTTATCTTCAGCAGTATGAACCTGGTGGAAATGTGGGAATGATTAAAGTTTTATATACTGGCGGATATAATGCAGACGGCTCACCGGTAAGAGCAATTAATGCATCAGACAGGCAGATCATGAATGCAGATCCTGACTTCCAAGGAGGATTTAATACTCGTGTAGCGTATAAAAATTGGGATCTTAGTATTGTAGGAGCATTTAAGAGCGGAGGTATTCTAATTAGTACATTATATGGTAATTCAAGTTATTTAAATATGATGAATGGTCGTAGAAATAACGTAGATGTAGATTATTGGACTCCGGAAAATACAGATGCTTATTATCCGAAACCGGGAGGAATCGAAAGTAGTAACAATCCTAAGTATGGCAGTACTTTAGCATACTTTGATGCTTCCTATGTAAAATTAAGAACGATTACTATTGGATATAACTTTACTCAGGAATTTTTCAAAAAAGCAGGAATTTCTAAACTAAGAGTGTATGCAACAGTTACAAATCCATTTGTAATCTATTCACCATATCATAAGCAAACGGGTATGGATCCTGAAACAAACTCATATGGTAACGAAAACCAGGCAGTTTCAGATGTTTATAAAAGTAGATTCTTAACGATCGGAACCAATACACCATCTTTAAGAAATTATATGCTCGGTTTAAATTTAACATTCTAAAATTCAGTTCATGAAAAAATTAAGAATATTAGCAAATGTTGCTATAGTTGCTTTGACGATGTCAAGCTGCTCAGATCTTTTAGAAGAAACGCCGCGTACTAGCTTTACGCCAGAATATTATAATACTGCAGACGGAATCAATAGTGGAATTGTATCATTATATGCAGATATGCGCTATATTTATGGAAATGGATATTGGTTGAATGCATGTGAAACAGGTACCGATGAATATACATACGGTCATGGTGCAGATGCCAATTATAAAGATCTTGACTTAACCGGTGTCGGTCAGGTGACACCTTCCAGCAGCAGATCCGATGTATTATGGAATAATGTATTTAGAAATATCAATACAACAAATGGTATTTTAGAAAAAGGTCCTGGAATTGGGGTCGCTAGTAGTCTATTGGCAGAAGCAAGCTTTTTCAGAGGGTTTGATTATTTTAATCTTGTTCAGACATTTGGAGGTGTACCTTTAGATCTAGGCTCAGGAGAGTTAGTATATAATATTACTCCGTCCAGATTATCAAAAAGAAATACAGTATCGGAAGTGTATACAAAAGCAATATTTCCTGATCTTTTAAAAGCAATATCAGATTTGCCTACTTCTCCTAGGTTAACAGGTACTGTAACTAAAACTACAGCGAGATTATTTTTGGCAAAAGCATATCTTTCATACGGTTGGTGGTTACAAAACCCCAATAATATACCTACCTATCCAGAAGTTGCCAGAGTTGATCCCAATGGTCATGATGCGCAATGGTATTTTCAGCAGGCTTATAATGTAGCA
Organism: Chryseobacterium taiwanense; assembly: GCF_000813825.1. Lineage (GTDB taxonomy): Bacteria > Bacteroidota > Bacteroidia > Flavobacteriales > Weeksellaceae > Chryseobacterium > Chryseobacterium taiwanense. The sequence continues at coordinate 230,992 of NZ_JWTA01000004.1, read as the reverse complement.
CTTGAAGGAATCAATAACCCCGGAAGTTATTCTTTACAATCTACTTACTATGATGTAAATCTGGGAAGTAAAGATAGAAATAGCGAAATGATGTTATATGCGGATCATACAGAATCTAGTGAGTATTATGATGGTTCTAGCCATTCTTATAATACAGGTTCTTCTCCTGGAAATTTTGCAGCTTGGATGGTAACTTGGGATTATACATTCTTGGAAAGTTCTCAAAATGCACAATGGACGGGAACAAGTGCCAGATCTGTACAGAGAGAAGCAGCACAAGCATATGGAAGACCGTGGAAATGTATGGCTCCTCCAATCGAAGTATTTAAAAATACTTTTGCTGATAAAACATTAGACTCTAGATATGATGGAACATTTGCATATGTTTTACGAGGAAACTGGAATAAAGCCGGGCTTACCAATCAAACACTCTATAATGCAAATGGTTTACCTGTAAAACAAGGAGATGCAATTCTTACTTTCTTGGATGAAGAACCAGCTACGGCAATTGATTATTCAAACACGACTTACAAAAGCAATGTAGGAGCAGGAGTATTGCCGGGTAGAGCAGACTATGTTGTTTCTCCAAACGGGATCAGTAGATATATGTGGCCAAACCTTTGGAAGATTGGGACTTACAGAACAGATAACGGAACCGGACTTGGACAGCCCAATGGAGGAATTACCCGTCCTTTCCCGATTGCGAAATTCTCAGAACTTTATTTTGTAGCTGCTGAAGCTGCTGTAAAAGGAGCAAGCGGAGCAATGTCGGCAAGAGACCTTATTAATGTAATCAGAGCAAGAGCAGGGAAATGGAGATGGAGCAACAACGGAAATGTTGTTAAAACAGAAGATAACAGTGCTGCTATGATTGCTGCAACGCCTTCTACAATCACTATTGATTACATTCTTCAGGAAAGATCAAGAGAATACTTCGGAGAAGGATTAAGATGGCACGATTTGGTAAGAACGCAGAAATGGGGAGATGTAGCAAAAACATATTCGATTTCAGGAACTGCAGTAGGAGCTCATACTCCGCAAACGTATACAAGAACAATTCCGAATTATTTATATCTGAGACCTATTCCGCAAAGCCAGATGGAAAGGTTGGATTTAAGTGGAGCAGAATTGGCAGCCTACCAAAATCCGGGATATTAAAAATAACACTTATATTTTCACATTCATATTTAAGAAACAAAGTGGGAGATTCGGCCCTCCTGCTTTGTTTTAATTTAAAATTTAAAAAAAGTTATGGAAAAAGCATGGCGTTGGTTTGGTAAAAAAGACAAGATTCAGTTGAATATGCTTCGTCAGATCGGGGTGGAAGGGATTGTTTCAGCACTTCACGATGTTCCGAATGGAGAAATTTGGTCTTTAGAAGCCATCAATGAATATAAAAACTATATCGAAAGTCACGGATTACGATGGTCGGTTGTGGAAAGCCTTCCCGTAAGTGAAGCGATCAAATATGGCGGTGAAAACAGAGATCAATTAATTGAAAATTATATAAAAAGTCTTGAAAATTTAGGAAAAGCAGGAGTAACAACGGTTTGTTACAACTTTATGCCGGTGCTAGACTGGGCAAGAACGGATCTTTTCCATCCTTGGGAAGATGGTTCTTCATCATTATTTTTCGATAAAGCAAAATTTGCCTATTTCGAAATCCATATTCTTCAGAGAGAAGGTGCGGAAAAAGATTATACTTCAGAAATTTTATCCAAAGTTGAGGCTTTGAACGAAACGATGACGGAATCAGATAAGAACGATCTTATTGATTCCATTATTGTGAAGACTCAGGGTTTTGTGAATGGTAATATTAAAGAAGGAGATCAGAATCCTGTCGCTATTTTCAGAAGTTTATTGGCTTTGTATGATGGGATTGATAAAAATAAGCTTCGTGAAAATATGAAATATTTCCTGAAAAAGATAATGCCTGTCTGCGAGGAATGGAACATCCAAATGTGTGTACATCCCGACGATCCGCCGTTTGCATTGCTTGGATTACCAAGAATTGTAACCAACGAAGAAGATATCGATTGGATATTACAGGCAGTAGATAATTCCCATAACGGCTTAACTTTTTGTACAGGTTCGTTAAGTGCTAATTTGGATAATGATGTTCCAAAATTGGCTCAAAAATTCGCATCGCGAACAAAATTTGTACACCTGAGAAGCACGGAAGTTTTTGATAACGGAGATTTTATCGAAGCTGATCATTTGAAAGGTCGAGGAAAATTAATCGATGTAATCCGTGTTTTTGAAACAGAAAACCCAACGCTTCCTATGCGTCCGGATCACGGAAGATTATTGTCCGATGAGGTGGATAAAGGTTATAATCCTGGTTATTCTTTTTTGGGAAGGATGTTGGCGTTGGGGCAGCTTGATGGTGTTATGGCGACCATTCAAAACGAATTGTCCAAAAATCTTTAGCAAACAGAACCTGAAAGGTTCAAAACTAATAGCCGTAGGTGAAACCTATGGAAAACAGAATACGATTTTCAACGAACCCGATAGGGTTCAATATTATTTAATTATTATTTCATAACAATGAACGAAATATTCAGCATAAAAGATAAAGTAGCGGTGATTACCGGAGCTTCCGGTGTTTTAGGAGGAAGTTTGGCGAAGAGTTTTTTACAGGCCGGAGCAAAAGTGGTGGCTTTGGGAAGAAATCAGGAAACTTTGGATGCCCGTGTTAAAGAACTGACAGAATCTGGCGGTGATGCATTTGCTGTGGAAGCTAATGTAATGAACATTGAAAGTTTAGAAGCAGCTTCCCAAAAAATCATTGAAAAATACGGTAAAATCGACATTCTGTTAAATATCGCGGGCGGAAATATTCCCACAGCAACCTTATCTCCTGACCAATCTTTTTTCGATATGAATATGAACGGATGGGATGAGGTGACCGATCTCAACATCAATGGGACTGTTTATCCAAGCTATGTTTTCGGAAAAGTGATGGCAGAAAACGGGAGCGGAAGTATTGTCAACATTTCTTCAATGGCAGCTTATTCAGCGATTACAAGAGTGGCAGGATATTCTGCCGCAAAATCTGCAATTACTAATTTTACCCAATGGTTGGCTTCAGATTTAGCTTTGAAATATGGAGATAAAATCCGTGTAAATGCCATTGCTCCGGGATTTTTTATAGGAGATCAGAACCGGGCAATTTTATTGAATCCGGATGGCTCATTAACGGACAGAAGCAAAAAGGTGATCGCAAAAACTCCGATGGGACGTTTCGGTGATGCAGAAGAACTCAACGGTGCAGTACAGTTCCTTTGTTCGGATGCAGCAAGCTTCATTACAGGTGCTTTGCTTCCGATTGACGGAGGTTTCAGTGCTTTTAGTGGTGTTTAAAAAAGGTACAATCAATTTTATATAGTTAGCGAACGAGGTCATTCATTTTTTTGCTTGACTTGGCCTTGTTTTTTTTCAGGTTTGAATTAAATCTATTTCACTTATTTCAACGTAAAAATGAAAGATTATCTAGAAATAAGTGATTTTAAATGTAAACTAAATTTTCTTTATTTATAATCGTAAAATACTATGAGAAATCATTTTACAAAATCTTTCTTGGCAGCGGCTGTCTTATTTTTATCCGAAAATAATTCGGCTCAGGTTTTCTCAGATTTTACCTATAAAGGAAACGATAAAATATACACGGAGAATCCCCTCAAAGAAGATGAATTCTATTCTCCGATTTTACAGGGATGTTATCCGGATCCCAGTATTACCAGAAAAGGAAATGATTACTATCTGGTAAATTCTTCGTTTTCAATGTTTCCTGGTGTTCCGATTTTTCATTCTACTGATTTAGTAAACTGGAAACAGATGGGTCATGTATTGGACAGACCATCACAATTGAAAGTGGAAACAGCGGGAGTTTCCGAAGGAATTTATGCTCCCGATATTAAATATAACAAATACAACGATACGTTCTATATGATTACCACACAGATTGCCAGTGGAATCGGAAATATGGTTGTAAAGACAAAAGATCCCAAAAAAGGGTGGAGCGAAGTTCAGAAACTGAATTTTGACGGAATTGATCCCTCTATCTATTTCGATGATGACGGAAAAGCATACATTGTTCACAATGATGCTCCACCAAAAGGAACCGAACAGTACAGCGGTCACAGAGTAATTAAAATTTGGGAATATGATCTGCAAAAAGATCAGGTGGTTGCAGGTTCAGATAAAATTATTGTCAATGGGGGAGTAGATATTACTCAAAAACCGATCTGGATTGAAGGACCACATTTATACAAGAAAAACGGAAAATATTACCTCATGTGTGCAGAAGGAGGGACAGGAGGCAATCACAGTGAAGTTATCTTTATGAGTGACAGTCCGAAAGGTCCTTTTATTCCGGCAGGGAACAATCCTATTTTGACCCAGAGATATTTTCCTAAAGACCGAAAAGACAAAGTGGATTGGGCAGGTCATGCTGACCTGGTAGAAACTCCCGATGGGAAATATTACGGAGTTTTCTTAGCCGTTCGTCCCAATGAAAAAAGCCGTGTGAATACAGGCAGGGAAACCTTTATTCTTCCCGTTGACTGGAGCGGAACGTATCCTGTTTTTCAGAATGGTTTGGTTCCGATGAAGCCAAAATTAAAAATGCCGGATGGTGTTAAAAATCTTACCCAACAAAACGGTTATTTTCCCAATGGAAATTTCACTTTTACAGATCCTTTAAAAAACGCTTCGCTGGATGATCGTTGGATTGCCATGAGAGCGCCTAAAGAAAACTTTATTTCTTTAACTAAAAATGGAGTGAAGATCAATCCTTTTTCTACAAACATTAAGGCAAAAGCTCCTGTGTCGGTTTTATTTCACAGGCAGCAACATGCCTCTTTTGAAACAACGGTAAGTTTAGATTTCAAACCAAAATCAGAAAAAGAGTTAGCGGGAATTACTTGTTATCAGAATGAAAAATTCAACTATGTCTTTGGAATTACGAAAAAAGACAAAGATTTCTACATCGTGCTGGAAAGAACTGAAAAAGGAAACTTAACCCTGATTTCAAGTGAAAAAATCTCATTATTAAAAAATATACAGCTTCAGGTTGTTGCCAGTGGAGATGATTATCAGTTCAATTATTCATTGGATGGGAAAAACTTTACCAATCTTGGAGGTCATGTTTCCGGAGATATTTTATCAACGGATGTTGCAGGCGGTTTTACAGGAAGCCTGATTGGATTGTATGCAACCTCTTCAAATGATATTAAATTATAATAATTCAGAAAATCAGATGCTATGAATTCTTTATCAAAGTCAATAACAATGCTGGTTTTAATTCTGTTCTTCGGAATTAAGATTCAATCTGCGCAGCCGTTTATTATGTTGGAAAAAAGTTCAGACGTAATGGTTGTGAAAGAAAAATCTACCCAGCTTTCTATTTTTTTTGATAAAACAGCGGATAAAGGAATTATAAGAGCGATTCACAATCTTCAGACTGATTTTCAGAAAATAACAGGAAGTTCTCCCCATTTTTTAAATCAAGTTTCGACTTCTCAATCTCCGTTAATGATTATCGGAACAATCGGAACAAATTCTGTAATTGATGAATTGATCAAAAAGAAAAAAATCAACGAAAAAGACTTAAAAGGTAAAAAAGAAAAATTTATTATTCAGAATATAAAAGATTTCAACGGAATCTCTGAGGCAATCGTAATTGCAGGAAGTGACAAACGCGGAACGATCTACGGAATCTACGAATTTTCAAAACAAATAGGTGTTTCTCCGTGGAATTATTGGGCAGATGTTCCGGTAAAAAAATCTGAAAACCTTTATTTTAAAAAAGGAATTTATACCGATGGAGAACCGGCTGTAGAATACCGTGGAATCTTTTTAAACGATGAAGAACCTTCGTTGGGAAGCTGGGCAAGAGCAACTTTCGGAGGAATTAATGCTCAGTTTTACGAAAAGGTTTTTGAACTGATTTTAAGATTAAAAGGAAACTATTTATGGCCTGCAATGTGGGGAAAAGCATTCTATGACGATGATCCTCAAAACGGAGTTTTAGCCGATGAAATGGGAATTATTATGGGAACTTCTCATCACGAACCTATGGCTTTAGCACAAACAGATTGGCATCGCTATATTAAAAAGAATAATGTGCCGAATATCTGGGATTACTCTAAAAATTCTGAAGTTCTTCAACAGTTCTGGAAATCAGGGATTGAAAGAAGTAAAAACTGGGAAAAGCTGGTTACAGTGGGGATGCGCGGAGACGGTGACGAAGCAATGGGAGATAAAACCAATATTGCTTTGCTGGAGAAAATTGTAAATGACCAAAGGAAAATCATAGAAAAAACGACGGGAAAAAAAGCGGGAAAAACACCGCAGGTTTGGGCGCTGTATAAAGAAGTTCAGGACTATTATGATGAAGGAATGAGAGTTCCTGATGATGTTATTTTGCTTTTTTGTGATGATAATTGGGGAAATGTCCGCAAGCTTCCCGATCTGTCAAAACCTTTACACAAAGGAGGATACGGAATGTATTATCATTTTGATTACGTAGGCGGACCCAGAAATTCTAAATGGATCAATATAAGCCCGATTCAGAGAGTTTGGGAACAGATGAATCTGACCTATGAACATGGGGCAGACAAAGTTTGGGTGGTTAATGTAGGCGATTTGAAACCAATGGAATTTCCTACCAGTTTTTTCTTAGATATGGCCTGGAACCCGAAACAGTTTAATGCCGGAAATCTTATCGAGTATACAGAAAAATGGGCTTCTGAACAATTTGGAGCTCAATATTCCAAAGAGATTGCAAGAATGATCAATCTCTATGCAAAATACAATAGAAGAGTGACCCCGGAAACATTAGACTGGAAAACATACAGCCTTGAAAATTACAATGAATTTGAAACCGTGGTCAATGATTACCAAAAATTGGCTCTTGATGCAAACAGGCTTTATAACGAAATTCCTCAGGAATATAAAGATGCCTATTTTCAATTGGTTTTATATCCGATCGATGCGTGTAGCAATTTGTATGAAATGTATTTTAACGTTGCTAAAAATAAACAGCTCGCTTCCGGAAAAGACGTAAAAGCAAATGAATTTGCGGATAAAGTAAAGAAGAATTTCGATTATGATACTTTTCTTCAACATCAATATAATAACGAAATTTCCGGAGGGAAATGGCAGCATATGATGGATCAGACCAGAATTGGATATGAAAACTGGCAGCAGCCTGAAAAAGATAAAATGCCTGAAGTCATCTATATTTCGAAAGAAGAAAGTACAAAAAATAAGATATTTAAAGAGAGGAACGGTTATATTTCCATGGAAGCTGAACACTTTTCCCGCAAAAATCAAACAGAGAAGATTGAATGGAAAGTTATTCCTGATTTTGGGAAAACGCTATCCGGAATTACAACTTTTCCACAAAATATTTCTCCCAAAGAAAATGAAAATGTTTTTGTTGAATATGATGTAGATTTTTCTTCTACAGGAACTTTTGAAGTCCAGTTGTTATTAGCCCCGACTCTTAATTTTAACAGCAACAAAGGACTTCGTTATGAAATCTCTTTTGACGGCGAAAAGCCACAGATAGTAAACTTCAACGGAAATTATCGCGGAGAATTAGGACAATGGCAGTCGGAGCACATTATAAAATCAATAACAAAACATACCATCATGAAACCGGGAAAACATACGTTGCGTTTCCGTGTATTAGATTCCGGAATTGTTTTAGAAAAAATTCTCATTGATACAGGAGGTTTAAAGCCCTCTTATCTTGGAGCTCCAGAAAGTGATTTTGAACAATAATTTACCCTTAATAGTATAATATAAAAGAAACCCAACAATGAGAACGATTCAGATTTCAGATTTTGGAATAACGAAAAATGGCGATGAAATCAAGAAATACACACTCATCAATAAAAACGGAATGCAGGCAGAAATCATCAATTATGGAGGAATTGTCACTTCTCTTACTGCTCCGGATAGAAATGGAAAATACGAAGATGTTGTATTAGGCTTTACAAAACCTGAAAACTACTTCAATGATAACGGATATTTTTTCGGTGCATTGATCGGGAGATATGCCAACCGAATTGCTCATGCAGAGTTCAGTCTTGAAGGTGAAGTTTTCACTGTTGATAAGAATGACAATTCCAATTGCCTTCACGGAGGACGAAATGGCTTTCATACCCAAATTTGGAATGTAGAACCTATTGAAAATAATGAATTTTCTGCATTAAAGCTTACTCATACAAGTGAAGACGGAGAAAGCGGATTTCCCGGAAAATTATTGGTGACAGTGATCTACACTCTTACAGATGACGATACTTTGGAAATTTTTTATGAAGCAACGACTGATAAAACGACCGTGATTAACCTCACTCATCATTCTTATTTTAATCTTTCAGGAGATTTTACTAAGACGATTGTTGACCATGAAGTACAGATCAATGCAGATCAGTTTTTACCCATTAATGATGTGTCAGTTCCAACGGGAGAAAAGAGAATGGTAAAAGAAACCCCTTTCGATTTTACCACTTTTAAGAAAATAGGGAAAGATATTGATGAAAAGGATGCTCAATTGGAAAAAGCAAACGGATATGATCATAACTGGATATTGAACGGAGAAGGCTTGAGAACGATAGCTAAAGTATATCATTCGAAAACAGGAAGAGCTATGGAAGTCATTTCTGATCAGCCGGGTGTTCAGTTCTATTCAGGGAATTTTTTGGACGGAAAATATGAGACGAAAACAGGCGGGAAAAATGCTTCAAGAACAGGATTTTGTTTAGAAACACAACATTATCCGGACACTCCGAATCAATCCTCATTTCCTTCGACAGAATTAAAGCCAGGAGAAAAATATCAGTCTCAGACGATCTATAAATTTTCTGTAAGAAATGATGAGGAAGATTAAGTTTCTTCTAATAACTGTTTAAATTTCTAAGAACACAAGAAATATAGCTTGTAAGTGAATTTTTGGGAGAAAAAAATATGACTTTATTATTTGATTTTCCTCTAAAAACACATTAAAAATACATAAACTTAGTGTTAAAAATATGTTAAAATTTAATGATTGATAAACAGAAAATTTTTAGGTAGGAATTTTTAAGCTTATCCTAAAAAATACGATAAGTTATCAATAGGAATAGTAAATATTTTTTCAAAACTTTCAGTAGATATTTATATAAGGTTAATTGCTTTTTAAAAGGAATTTTTTAGAATAAAAAGGTATTCTTATTTTTTATGATAAGGTAATGTGTTTAGCTCTTATTTTAAAATGAAATCATCTCCATTGTTAAAGCGATTAAACGCTGTAAAAACTGAAAATGTTTTGTATATAAATACTTTCTTTTATTTTAGAAATGTTGAAAATAAATTGTGTTTAAGAATCAATTATTACTGGTAATAGTTTAAAGTTTAACTCATTTTATTTTAAATAATAAATCAAATAAAATAATTCTATCGAAATACGATAAATTGTTAAAATCAAGTAACCTTATTATGAATTGGAATAAAGCAATGGTTCTTTCAGGTGTTTTTCTGTCATTTCTCGCGAATGCTCAGGAAAAGCCTCGTTTGCAGAAAAAAGGAACTGCAACACAGCTTGTGGTTGATCAGAAACCGTTTCTTATTTTAGGAGGAGAATTGGGAAATTCTTCGGCTTCCTCATTTCAGGATATTGAACGAGACTTTCCAAAGCTTCAGAAAATGGGACTGAATACGGTTTTGGTTCCGGCATATTGGGATCTGATCGAGCAGGAAGAAGGAAAATTTGATTTCAGTTTAATTGATAAAGCGATTGATCAGGCTAGAAAAAATGATCTGAAAGTTGTTTTCCTTTGGTTTGGTGCCTGGAAAAACTCAATGTCATGTTATGCACCACTTTGGTTTAAAAAAGACTATAAAAAATATCCTAGAGCCTATTCAAAAGCAGGAAAACCGATGGAAATTGCCAGTTCTTTTTCCGAAAACGTATTGAATGCAGACAATAAGGCTTTTGGAGAATTAATGAAACACATTGCTTCCGTTGATCAGTCTCAGGGAACGGTGGTGATGATTCAGGTGGAAAATGAAATCGGAATGCTGGAAGGTGCAAGAGACTATTCGAAAGAGGCCAATACAATCTTTAATGCACAGGTTTCTGCAAATCTGATACAATTCCTGACAAAAAATAAAAAAGAGCTTCATCCTTCATTATCCGAAAAATGGGGAAAACAAGGTTTTAAAACAAAAGGAAACTGGCAGGAAATCTTCGGAAATGATTTATATACTGACGAATTATTTACCGCGTATTCTTATGCTCAATATGTAGAAAAACTGGCAAAAACTGCCCGTTCCATTCACAACATTCCTTTATATGTAAATGCTGCGATGAACAGCAGAAACAGACAGCCTGGAGAATATCCTGCAGGAGGACCTTTAGCGCATCTGATTGATATTTGGCATGCCGGAGCACCAAGTATAGATATGATTTCTCCTGATTTATATGATGGAGAGTTTACAACGTGGTCTTCAAAATATAAGCTTCACAACAATCCTTTGTTTGTCCCGGAAATTAAAATGACACAAAATAATGGAGTTCAGGCCTTTTATGCGTTCGGAGAACATGATGCCATTGGATACAGTCCGTTTTCTATTGAAAATAATTCTGAAGCCGGAAGCAAAAGATTATCAGAAGCCTATTCAAAATTAAAAGAATTGATGCCTGTATTGGCGAAATATCAAGGACAGGGACAATCTAAAGGATTGCTTTTCGACCAGAAAAATCCCGAACGAATTATCAATTTTGACGATTTAAAAATTACAGCAAGACATTTTTTCTCGCTTCCATGGGATCCAAGAGCAAAAGACGGAAGTGTTTGGCCGGAAGGAGGCGGATTGATTCTGAGATTGACAAAAGACGAATACATCATTGCCGGAAGCGGAATTGTGGTAGAATTTGAAAAAGAAAATGAGAAAAAAGAAGTTCAGGCAAAAGACTTAGGAGAAGATGGTTTTGCGGCTCAAGGAGGAAAATCTCAGGCTCAAAATTCCTGGAATGGCGGAAAAAGAGCAGGAATCGGTCCTGTAGATGAAATCAGTATTGATGGAAATGGAAAATTTAAGTATGTAAGAAGATTGAATGGTGACCAAACGCATCAGGGAAGACACGTCAGAATTGGTGTTGATGATTTTCAGATTCTTCATGTGAAACTCTATGAATATCAATAAGATTGTCAATAGAAACGGGCTTTAGCCCGTTTACGAAATAAAAAACAATTCATAAAGGCTTTAGCCAAAACCTATCTAAATGAATAAAACAAAATTCTTCAAAATCATATTATTTTTCATCAGCATATCCTTCATTGATGCAAAAATTAAACTGCCCCGATTAGTTTCAGACGGAATGGTTTTGCAGCGTGATCAACCTTTAAAAATCTGGGGTTGGGCTGATTCAGGAGAAAAAGTTGAAATCCTGTTTCAAAATAAAAAATATAATACAGTAGCCGACAAATCAGGAAACTGGAAAGTAGATCTTCCGAAAATGAAATCAGGCGGACCTTTTACCATGACGATTAATGAAATTACATTAAAAAATATTCTGATTGGTGACGTTTATGTATGTTCAGGTCAGTCGAATATGGAGCTTCCGATGCGAAGAGTCAAAACATTGTATCCTCAGGAATTGGTAAATGCCAATAATACCCATATCCGTTTTTTTACAGTTCCTCAGAAATATAACTTTAAAGAAGCACAAAATGATCTGGACGGTGGAATTTGGGAAGAAACCAATCCTCAGACTGTTCATAATTTCTCAGCAGTTGCCTATTTTTTCGCAAAAGAAATGTATCAGTACAATAAAATTCCGGTAGGAATTCTTCATTCAAGTTTGGGTGGATCTCCGGTTCAGGCTTGGATGGATGTCAATACATTAAAGAAATATCCTGAATATATTTCTGAAGCTGAAAAATGGAAAAGTGATGATCTGATCTCTCAAACCGAATCTTCAGAAAAAACGTTGAGCAATAACTGGTATGCAGAATTAGAGAAGCTTGATCCGGGAATTGAAAACCATTGGGAAAAATTCGATCTGAATGATGCTGGCTGGAAAAAAATGAATGTACCCGGTTCTTGGGAAGATTTGGAAAAACCTTTTGATGGTTCCGTGTGGTTCACAAAAGAAATTAATCTTCCGAAAGGAGCGGATGAAAACGCTGCATTTCTCAATTTAGGAAGAATCAAAGATGCTGATGTTACCTATATTAACGGGCAAAAAGTAGGAAATGTTACCTACGAATATCCTCCGCGTTGGTACGACATTCCTTCAGGAATTTTAAAAGAAGGTAAAAATATCATCACGGTAAGAATAACTAACGGAAGCGGAAAAGGGGAATTTATAAAAGATAAAGACTATTTCCTGCAAATCGGTTCCGAAAAAATTGATTTAAAAGGAGAATGGAAATATAAAGTAGGAGCTATGATGGATCGTCCTGCTCCCGGACAAACGTTCATCCGTTGGAAACCTACAGGATTGTACAATGCTATGTTGAATCCTCTTATTCAATATCCTATAAAAGCTGTTCTTTGGTATCAGGGAGAAAGTAATACGGCAAAACCACAGGAATATCAGGATCTTTTATCAACGATGATTTTAGACTGGAGAACTAAATGGAATCAGAAAGATCTGCCTTTTTTCATTGTTCAGCTGGCGAATTTCATGCAGACAAAATCCGAACCTGTTGAAAGCAATTGGGCAGAATTAAGAGAACAGCAACGAAAAGTTTCTCAAACTATTCCTAATACCGGACTTGCGGTAACCATCGATGTCGGTGAATGGAATGATATTCATCCGCTCAATAAAAAAGAAGTGGGAAAAAGGCTGGCTCTTCAGGCAGAAAAAGCGTTGTTTGATAAGAATATTATTGCAGACGGACCCGTTTACGAATCCATGAAAATTGAAGGAAATAAAATCATTTTAACCTTTAAAAAAGGAACTGACGATTTTGCACAAGCTTCACAATTAAAAGGTTTTGCTATAAAAGGAAACAACGGAATTTACAAATGGGCAAATGCAAAAACAGAAGGAAATAAAGTCATCGTCTGGAATGATGAAATTAAAAATCCTGTAGCTGTTCGTTACGCTTGGGCAGATAATCCCCAAGATGCCAATCTGAAAAATAAAAAAGGAATTCCAGCTTCACCATTCGCTACTGATTAAGAATCTTAGCTAAGTGAAACGCCTTTGCGAACTTAAAAATATACAGAATAATATAAAAAGAATCTTAGCGCTCTTAGCGTTAAAAAAATAAAATAAAACTATATGAGCAATTCTCAAAAAATATCAGTCATTGAAAAAGTAGGCTACAGTCTCGGTGATTTGGCAGCCAACCTTGTTTTCCAGACATTGGTGACCTATTTGGCCTATTTCTACACAGATATTTATGGCTTAAAACCCGAAGACGCTTCAATTATCACTTTGGTTGTTGGGTTAATCGCAGGTTTTGGTTTCAATCCTTTGATTGGAGCTTTGGCAGACCGTACGCAAACCAAATGGGGAAAATTCCGTCCATGGATTTTGTTTTCTGCCGTTCCGCTGGGAATTGCGGCTTTGATGGCTTTCAGTACGCCAGATTTTTCTTACAAAGGAAAAATGATATATGCAGCGATAACGTATACACTATTGCTATTATTATATGCTTCCAATAATCTTCCGTATTCTGCTTTAAGTGGGGTAATTACCGGAGATATGGGCGAAAGAAACAGTATTTCTTCCTATCGTTTTGTGGCTGTGATGTTCTCACAGTTTTTTGTGCAGGTGTTCATGTTGCCTATCATTTTATCAGTTGGAAATGGTGATAAAGCAATCGGAATCGAAATCGTAATGACTTGGTTGGCAATCATTGGTTCTGTTATGCTATTAATTACTTTTTTTACAACGAAAGAAAGAATTATTCCTAAACCGGAGCAGCAGTCAAGCTTTAAAGAAGATTTAAAAGATCTATTTAAAAATAAACCTTGGCTGATTATGCTTTCCGTTACGGCGTTGATTTTCATTACTCTGGCGATGAAAGGAGGTTCTTATGTTTACTATTTTAATAATTATGTAGATGAAACGGCTTTAAAAAACTTCATTTCTCCCATTACTTCATTTTTTAACTCTATTGGAATGAATTTCTTTGGTGAAGACGCAAAATCTGCCGGTTTCGGATTGTTTAATGCCGGTGGAATTATTATGATGATTATCGGGATCACTTTTTCAAAGGGATTCGCAGATAAATATGGAAAAAGAGACGTTTTCATGGCATCGCTTTTCATTTCTACACTATTCGTTTTAATCTTTATTTTCTATCCTCCGAAATCTGTCGGCTTGATGTTCTTATCGCAAATCTGTCACGGGTTTTTCTATGGAATCAGCACACCGATTTTGTGGGCGATGATTGCCGATGTAGCCGATTATTCAGAATGGAAAACCAACCGTAGAGCGACGGCAATTATTTTCTCTGCAATGATGGTGGGTTTAAAGGTTGGATTGAGCATTGGAAGTGCTTTAGTGGCATCAATTATTGGAAAATACGGATATATTTCCGCATCAGGAAATCAGCATATTGTTCAACCTGAAACGGTAGCAACAGGAGCAAAAATGCTGGTGAGTGTTTTCCCGGCTATTCCTTTTTTTCTGGCTTGCGGACTTCTTTTCTTTTATGAAATTAATAAGAAAATGGAAGTGGAAATTGAGAAAGACTTAGCAGAAAGAAGAAAATAAAGTAATGAATATGAAACGTATCATTTTATTAGGTTTAATGACTTTAGCTGTTTCGAATGTAACAGCTCAAAAGTCGGAAGGTTCTTTGAAGAAAGCTTATCAGGATAAGTTTTACATCGGAACAGCGATGAATCTGGAACAAATTAACGGAACAGATAAAAAATCGGTAGAGATCATTAAAAAACAATTCAGTTCTATTGTTGCGGAAAACTGTATGAAATCGATGTATCTGCAACCTCAGGAAGGACAGTTTTTCTTTAAAGATGCTGATAAATTCGTTGAGTTTGGAGAAAAAAATAAAATGTTCATCATTGGTCATACGCTGATCTGGCATTCTCAGGCTCCCGATTGGTTTTTTGTAGACAAAGATGGAAAAAATGTTTCTCCTGAAGTCCTGAAACAGAGAATGAAAAATCATATCACAACCATTGTTTCCCGATACAAAAGAAGAGTGAAAGGTTGGGATGTAGTGAACGAAGCTATTTTGGAAGATGGTTCTTACCGAAAATCTAAGTTTTATGAAATTTTAGGTGAAGAATTTATTCCATTAGCTTTTAAATATGCTCAGGAAGCAGATCCGAATGCCGAATTGTATTATAATGATTACAATGAATGGCATCCAGGAAAAGTAAAAAGAGTCACTATGTTAGTTAAAGATTTAAAATCAAAAGGAATCCGGATTGATGGAGTAGGAATGCAGGCTCATATTGGAATGGATACGCCTTCTATAGATGAATATGAAAAAGCGATTCTTGCATACGCAGAAAGTGGCGTAAAAGTAAATATCACAGAACTGGATATCAGTGCACTTCCTTCACCGTGGGGAACTTCCGCGAATATTGCTGATAAAGTAGCTTATGACGAAAAAATGAACCCTTATAAAAAAGGACTTCCAAAAGAAGTTCAGACGCAATGGGAAAATCGTTATGAAGATTTTTTCAGTTTGTTTTTAAAGCATAAAGACAATATTCGAAGAGTAACTCTGTGGGGAGTAAGTGATAATCAATCCTGGAAAAACGACTTTCCAATTAAAGGCAGAACGGATTATCCTTTACTTTTTGACCGTCAATTTAAAGCAAAGCCTATTGTCAGAAAACTGATTAAACTGGTAGAAGAAAGTAATTAAGATTTCTCCCGCAGATCTAGCAGATTACGCAGATTCTTTAACACAATTAATCATCTGCAAAATTTGCAAAATTCGCGAAAGATTAAAAAAATAGATGAATGAAATATTTCACTATAAAGCAAACATTTCAAAATAAATTAAACTTAAAATATAATGAACAACTCAAAATATCTATTTCCAAACGACTTCATGGCAGATCCATCCGTTCACGTTTTTGAAGGGAAACTTTACATTTATCCCTCTCACGATCGCGAAAGCGGTATTGAAGAAAACGATAACGGCGATCATTTCGATATGAATGATTACCATGTTTTTTCTTTGGATGACGTGGAAAACGGAGCAATTACAGATCACGGCGTAGTCCTTTCCGTAAAAGATATTCCTTGGTCGGGAAGGCAGCTTTGGGATTGTGATGTAGCGTACAAAAACGGGAAATATTATATGTATTTTCCATTGAAAGATAAAAATGATATTTTCAGAATTGGGGTTGCGGTGAGCGATAAACCTTACGGCCCTTTTGTTCCTGAAAAACACCCGATGATGGGAAGTTATAGTATCGACCCTTGTATTTTTGAAGAAAACGGAAAACATTATATATATTTCGGAGGAATTTGGGGCGGGCAATTGCAACGGTACAGAAATAACAAAGCGTTGGAATCTGCTGTAATTCCTGAAAATAACGAACCTGCAATTCCGTCAAAAGTGGCTCTATTAAGTGAAGATATGCTTGAATTTGCTGAAGAGCCAAAAGATGTTTTAATTCTTGATGAAAATGGAAATCCTCTGCTTCATGGAGATGAACATCGTTTCTTTGAAGCTTCATGGATGCACAAATACAATGGGAAATATTATTTTTCTTATTCTACAGGTGATACCCATCTTTTATGTTATGCGATTGGGGATAATCCTTACGGACCTTTCACGTATCAAGGAGTGATTTTGACTCCAGTTGTAGGATGGACGACACATCACAGTATTGTAGAATTTAAAGGAAAATGGTATTTGTTTTTCCATGATTCCGTTCCGAGTGGGGGAAGAACCTGGCTTCGAAGCATGAAAGTGGTGGAACTGGAGTATAATGAAGACGGAACTTTCAAAACAATTGAAGGATTGGTCGATAATTAATTAAAAATCAATAAGCTAGAAGACTTTTGATCTCTCGCAGATTTAGCAAATTATGCAGATTTTTTAACACAATCATCTGCATAATCACCATAATCTGCGAGAGAAAAATTAATAAAAATAACAAATCAGAAAAACTTTCCTATGAACAATTTCCGAAGGTATTTATTGATCTTTCTTTTATTTCCGCTCCTGTTTTTTGCAGAAGACGGAAGTAAATTGTGGCTTCGTTTTCCCAACGCAAAAACCGGTATTTCTGCGGATAAAATTATTTCAAAAGGTAAAAACCCAACGATTGAAATTGCGAAGAAAGAATTGATGAATTACTGGCAAGGTCAGACCATTGAATTGCGGACAGAAAAATCGTTAAAGAATCTGAAAGATGGCTATACCATAAAATCGAATTCAGATAAAATCATTATTTCAGCAGCAAAAGAAAGTGGATTATTGTATGGAGTGTATCATATTCTAAGACTTCAGCAAACGAAATCTGATGTTTCTCAATTAAATATTACAGAAAAACCTTCTTATGATGTAAGAATTCTGAATCATTGGGATAATTTAGACGGAACCATCGAAAGGGGATATGCTGGACATTCTTTATGGAAATGGGAAGATTTGCCGAACAAAATTTCACCGAGATACGAAGAATACGCAAGAGCAAATGCTTCAATCGGAATTAATTCAGTGGTTTTGAATAATGTGAATGCTTCGCCTAATATGCTACGTACAGATTACTTACAAAAGGTAAAGGTCTTGGCTGATATTTTCAGACCGTACGGAATTAAAGTATATCTGTCGGTTAATTTTTCTTCACCTAAAGTTTTGGGTGGACTGGAAAATTCAGATCCGTTGAATAAAAATGTGCAGCAGTGGTGGAAGGAAAAAGCTTCTGAAATTTATAAACTGATTCCGGATTTTGGAGGATTTTTGGTAAAAGCCAATTCAGAAGGACAACCCGGACCGCAAGATTACGGAAGAACGCATGCAGACGGGGCCAATATGATGGCAGATATATTGAAACCTTATGGCGGAATTGTAATGTGGAGAGCTTTTGTGTACAGTCCGAGTAAAGAAGACCGCGCAAAACAGGCACATTTGGAATTCGTTCCTTTGGATGGAAAATTCAGAGATAATGTGATTGTTCAGATCAAGAATGGACCGATTGATTTCCAGCCTCGGGAAGCATTTAATCCGTTATTCGGAGCTTTAAAGAAAACTTCGGAGATGGTAGAATTTCAGATCACACAGGAATATCTTGGCTTTTCCAATCATTTGGTGTATTTGGCTCCATTGTTTAAAGAAACTTTGGAAAGTGATACCTATTCTGAAGGAAAAGGCTCTACGATTGCCAAAATCACAGACGGAACTTTAAGACCTAATAAAATTACAGGGATTGCGGGAGTTGCCAATATCGGAGAAGATGAAAACTGGACGGGAAATCATTTTGCACAGGCCAATTGGTATGCTTTCGGAAGATTAGTATGGAATCATGAATTAAGTTCTGAGCAGATTGCGGATGAGTGGATTAAAATGACGTTTACAGACGACCAAAATTTCTTGAATCCTGTAAAAGAAATGATGCTTTCTTCAAGAGAAACGACGGTAGATTATATTATGCCTTTAGGATTGCACCATATTTTTGCTTCCGGACATCATTATGGCCCAGAACCGTGGGGAGATTACAAAGGTGGAAGACCTGATTGGTCACCTGTTTATTATCATAAAGCTGATGCAAACGGAATAGGATTTGACAGAACGGAAACCGGAAGTAACGCGGTTTCACAATATTTTCCTCCGTTAAATGAAATCTATGGAAACATCAAAACCTGTCCTGAAAATTTGATCTTATGGTTTCATCATGTACCATGGAATTACCAGATGAACGATGGGAAAACATTGTGGGAGGAATTGTGTTTCAAATATGATACGGGGGTGAAAAATGTAAGAGATTATCAGAAATTATGGGATAAAATGCAGCCATATGTTGATGAACAAAGATTTACGGAAGTTCAGTCAAGGTTAAAAATTCAGGCAAGAGACGCGGTTTGGTGGAAAGATGCTTGTCTGCTGTATTTCCAGACTTTTTCAAAAATGCCGATTCCTTATGAAATTGAACGTCCTGTTCATGAACTTGAGGATTTGAAAAAAATTAAATTAGATCTTAAACATCATAACTAATAAGAAAGCTGTTCCAAAAAAAATGGAACAGCTTTTTTCATTTTAATACTATTTTTTAATCACTTTTTTGGTCAATTCTTTTCCGTTGTCCAGTTGAATTTTGATAAGATAAGTTCCTTTTGGAGTATTGGAAATATCAATGGTATTTTCTGTAGTGGGAGAAGCAATTAATTGTCCAGTAATGCTATAAGCCTGTGCTGATTTTATTCTTTGTTCACCTTGCAAATGAATAATTCCTGAGGTTGGATTTGGATAGATTCCTACATTCTCTTTTTGAACATCTCGTACTGAAAGATTCGTAAGAGAAAGCTTTTTTACCATAATCCCGCTTTGAGAATAGGTAAGTATTAAAGTATTACTTACAGGATCTATTGCAATATCATTGAAAGTAGCGGCTCCGTCTGAAATAATATCTCCTCCGATTTTTATCCAGCTTGTTGTAGCCGAATTATATTTGTATACCTGATTTTTGGAATGATTGGCATTGCTGCTGTCCCATATACTTGCAGCAACATAAGGCGTACCATCCGAAGATACCGTTAGTGAAGTATAATTAACTACAGAATCAGAAAAGTTGGCGTTTCCAATTTGCACCCAGTTAGTACCATCAAACTTTTTTACATTAAGCTTTCTTCCTTCAGCGGTACTGGAAACATACGCCACATAAGGAACATTATAGCTGTCTAATGCTATATCTGAAAACGAATTATCAGAAGAATAAGCAGTACCTACAGAATTTCCGCCTACTAAAGTCCATGTATCAGAACTCGTAGCAGTAGTGCTTATTTTATAGACTTTAACACCACTTGCTACATGACATACATAGATATTGTTGTCTGAACCGATCACCATTTCTGCAAAAGTAGCTCCGGTGGAAAATCCTGCATTTCCAACTTGTTCCCAAGTTCCGTTATTATATCTTCGTACAGTACCGGAACCATCTGAACTATAGGAAAATAAGGTATTATTTGAAGAAACAGCAATTGCCTGATAATTCACACTTGCTGTGGTAGCATTAGTTAATTGAGACCAAGCTCCTGAGCTGAACTTTCTGACTTCCATTCCTGTTCCCGGATAACCAAGTTGATTGCTGTAGTAGAGATTTCCGATTCCATCCATAGATAATGCACTATAGGTTGCCGTTCCGGAAGTTATTCCTGCAGCTCCACCAAGATAAGACCATGAAGAGCCATTGAATTTTTGAACAGAAGCTTTAGATACGGAAAGATCATAATAAGAAACGTAGTAATTTCCGGAGTTGTCAATCACAAGATTGTTATAGCTGGAACTGCCCGCTGAGATAATACCGGGAGTTCCTACACTTTCCCAAGTTTGGGCGTTGGCTGAAAAAAAAGTTAAGCTTATTCCGCCGATAAGAAACATTTTTTTTAATGATAGAAAAGAGTTTTTCGTCATACTGGTAGATTTATATATATTCAAAAATTATTATGATTTTTTAGAAATGTTAAAAGAGAATTTTCTTTTGTTTTTCTTGTGAAAGAGATCATAACAAATTTATGAGGATGACGATGAAAACACGGTTTTTGTTGTGGAAATGAAACTTATTTACATACTCATTACATACTTTTTATGTTTTTTAGAAGTGATTTTGAATGTTATTTTACGGTAAATGTAATTTTATGAGTAACGAATGGGAGAGAAGATTAATCGTTTTTAGAATGGTTTTTAAAATAAAACGGATTGTGTTTAATATAATGAAAACGGGTTTTATTTATTAAATTAAAACTGGTTGATCCAGATGTAAATGTCAAGATTTGACGGAATTTCGAATTTTTTTCGGAGTCTGTATTTTTTGTTTTGAACCGTGCGAGTTTCGATGAAAGTGTATTTGGCAATTTCTTTTGTGGTTAACTGCATTTTCAAAAGCGCACAAAATTCAATTTCTGATTGCTGAAGATCTGAGTTTTTAGCTAAAAGGTTTTCCTGAAATTTTGGATATACTTTTTCAAAAGCAAACATAAATGCAGGATCTTTCTTTTCCAAAAGATCAATAAGATGATGATAGTATTCAGGTAAAATGGTCTCTGTATTCAGAATTTCCGATGCATTTTTAGTTTTTCTTCTAATGAAGTAATAGGTAACACCTCCGACAATTCCCAAACCAAGAAAAATCCAGAGAAAGTAATTTTTTGAAGACTTTTTTTCTTCCTTTTTGTCTCTGTTGATTACTTCTTGTAGCGAATTGTATTTGCTGTTCAGGACTTGAAGATCATATTCCTTTATTTTGTTTTGATAGAAAGCGGCGCTGTCTTTCATGCCTAATTCCTGGTACATATCCTGTAAAGGTTTGTAGACTTCACTCATGTTGAGATCCGTACCATTATTTTTATTGATAAAAAGAGCTTTATTAAAATTAGAAATGGCAGCTTTATAATCTTTCTTGTTCTTAAAATAATTTCCGATGACTGAATAATTGGTGATCATGGACTGATCATCCGGAGAGTTTTTTGCTTTTAGTTGTATCGATGTTTTCGCATAATGATAGGCAGAATCTATATTCAGCTGAGCATAAATATTGGCAAGATTAGAATAATTTAAATATTGAAATCTGTTTTGTTCTTCAGGATTGGTAATTTCTTCTCCGCTTTGTATCTCTTCAAATATCTTTTTGGCGGCATTTTTAGGCTCATTTTTATCCAAATAGATATTGGCAAAACTATTTAATACATTTGCTTTTGCGTAAAATATTTTTTCACTTTTCGGATTTTCTTTTTGCAGGAGATCATAGGCTGAACTTAAATATTTGATCGCTTTATCATGAAATTTATTCATAGAATAGGTTTCAGCCATGTAGATATTCGACATTGCTTCATAATAAGCATTGTGATACTCACTTGATTTTTTCTGAAGTTTTTCTGAAGAAATAATGAGGCTGTCTAATGTATTTTTGCTGTAAAAATATCTGCATTTTCTGTCCAGTATTTTTAATTCAGAAAGAGAATCTTTCAATTGCTGAGACTCTTTAAGTAAAGGATTTAATTCTTTATACGCTTTGTCAATATTGGTTTTAAAAAGCTTTGAATTGGAAACGATTTTATTTTTAAGATCTTTTTTGGATTGCGCATTGCATATACTTCCAATGATGAAAATCAAAAGTAAAATCGCTCTGCCCAAGTGTTTCATGTTTCTCTTAAATATAATAAGAATCAGTGTAAATATTGTAAAAAGTAGTGTAAAAGTAGCGAAAAAGTATTAATAATTCAATAATAAAGGCATAAAGGATTTATTACTGACGAACAACACATCAAATTTTTAAAATAAATTTCGCGTAGGGATATGACAAAATGTATAATCTATTTACATTCATTTTGTTAAATAGTATTATATAAGTAAGCCCCAAAAACAGCTAATTAAAATCTTAAATTAAAAGGTTTTAAAATTGATAAACGAAAGCATTAATATTCATTCCTGCACCTACAGAAGCAAACAAAACTACATTTCCTTTTTCTATTTGATGTTTTTCCAGTTCTCCTTTTAAGATCATGGCGAGTAGAGAAGGAATGGTTGCCACACTGCTATTTCCTAATTTATCAATCACCATGGGCATGATATTCGGCGGTAGTGGTGTGTTGTACAATTGATAAAATCTTTCAACAATGGCTTCGTCCATTTTTTCATTGGCTTGATGAATAATGATTTTATCTAAATCATGAATTGAAAATCCACTTTTATCCAGACATTGTTTCATCGCTTCAGGAACGTTGGTCAGAGCAAATTCGTAGATTTTTCGTCCATCCATTTTGATGTATTTTACACTTGGACAGCTTTCATTATTATATGATTTTCCAAAGTATAAATAATCTTTTTCCTTGTATGTGAAAGAAGCTGACAAATGAGATTGAATTCCGGATCCGTCTTCCACAGATTCCAGAACAACGGCTCCAGCACCATCTGCATAGATCATACTGTCTCTGTCGTGGATGTCAGAAACTCTGGAAAGTGTTTCAGCACCTATGACAAGACATCTTTTTGCTATTCCGGATTTGATAAAAGCATTGGCTTGAATTACCGCTTCAATCCATCCAGGACAACCAAATAATACATCATAGGCAACGCAAAAATTGTTTTTGATTTGTAAGGAATGTTTCACCCTTGAAGCGAGACTGGGAACCATATCCGACTGAATGGTACCAAACTTTACATCTCCAAAATTATGGGCAAAAATGATATAATCTAAAGTTTCAGGATCTATTCCTGAATTCTCAATCGCTTCTTGAGCGGCAATGAGCCCCAAATCGGAAGTTACTTCATTGCTGTGAGCGTAGCGTCTTTCTACAATGCCTGTTATTTTTTGTAATTTTCTGGTGATAGAGGCATTATCTTCTTTTAAAGCATCTCCTTGTTCGTTTAGAAAAATATGTTTATCGAAAAATAAATTAGTAATGGTTTCTGAAGGGATGTAATTACCTACGCCGATGATTTTGCTTGTCATTAAATGTAAACTTTGACTTTTTCAGTCTTTTAAATAAGGTGGTTAAGCGAATAATTGAGTAAAGATACTAATTAAAACAGGTGAATTATATTTTTAACTAAAAATTAAGTAAAATTAATAGAGTTTTGCATAGTATTGAAGTTTTTTATAAATGGTTTTTAAAAAAAATTAACTTTTTTTGAAACCTTTAAAATTTGAATTTTAATACAGATTGTAGTTAATGTTTTTAATGTGAAATATAATGGCTGAAAAAAATAAAACCACTGCAATTAATTTAATTACAATGGTTTCGTTGAATATAGTAAGTGAAATTTTTTTCTTTATTGCTTCATATTTGCTTTAATTCTTTCTTCAATAATTCTCCAATCGTACAGATGAAAAACTTTGCCATTGCTCATGGCAACAAAAACTCCTTTGGGAAATTTTGCCCCAAGATTTACATTCGTAACTTCGGAACCATCACTTTCCTTTGTGGAAACAGGAATTTCTGCAATTCTTCCTTTCGTAGGATTTTCTCTTAAATAGACATTAAAAGTGTCTTTCTGCTGATTGGAAACTAAAATGTAACCTGTATTAGCAGAAGTAGTGTAGATGGAGATTCCTTCCACATCAGATTTAAAATCACCTTTTCCGAAAACAGCCAGTTCTTCAGTTCCTTTTTCGGGATCAGTGTAATATTGATGAACCCCAAACATTTCGTCAGAATAATAAATGTATCCCATTTCATCATCTACAGCAATGCTTTCGATTTCTTTTAAACCGCTGTATTTTCCAAATTTTCTTACAGCTTCTCCTGTTATTTTACCGTCTTTTTCAATCAGTTTATATTGCCAAAGATAGCCGTCATTAGGTCCTGATTTTCTTCCTACAATAGCGAAAATTTCTCCGGTTTGAGGATTTTTATACATCGAAATTCCCATGGGACCACGTTCGGTTTCACCCTCGAAAACAGAGATTTCTCCAACCTCTTTTAAATCAGGAAGTGAGTACAATTTTACCTTATTGGTTTCTCGCTCCGTTGTTGCAGCAATGTCTGTTTTTTGTCCGTTTAGCTCAAATCCATATTCGATATCAACATTATTCGGACGCTTTAATCCTAGTACTTTATTAATGATTTTTCCATCCAGATTGAAAGCGTACAACCCTCCATTGGTATCTTTATCGGTACCGATAATAATACTTTTTGAAGCATCTTGAGGATTAATCCAAATCGCAGGATCATCAGTGTCATACATTACAGTTTCTGTAACGACAGTAGGTTCTAACTTTTTTCCTAATTGGCTTTGCCCGACGCAGCTTACCACGAATGGTAAAACGGATAAGGCTATACTATAATTTACTTTTTTCATTTAAATTGTAAAACGGGTTTACTTTTTCTAACAGTTGTTTGTCATTCTGACGAAGGAGGAATCTCAGCAATATAAAGATTCTTCACTCCGCTTCGGTCTGTTAAGAATGACAAACTGAACGGTTGGTTTGGATGTGTTCAATTAAAAATCAAACTTCACTCCAAGATTAAACTTCGGTCTGTAATATTCAACCTGAGCTGTTCTGTCTTTAATTCCCTGATAATATCTCAACGGTTGATTGGTTAAATTATTCGCTTCAGCAAACACTCTTAACTGACTTGTGATTTTATAGGAAGCATTGGCGTCAAGGAATAATTGATTGTCATAATAACGGTCTTCAAAAGAATTTCCACCCAGCTCATCAATATAATGAGAAGCATAGTTCATAGAAACTCTTGCAGAAAAACGTTTGTTTTCCCAAGAAAGAGATCCATTGAACATATGCGGAGCCGTTCCCGGAAGTCCTACATCTGTTCTTTCCAAACCATCTTCATTTGTGATTCCTTTTGCTTTAGAATGTGTATAGGTATAGTTTACATAAACTCCCAACCCTTTCCAGAAAGCGCCCGGAATGAAATCCAATTGTCTTTGTAAAGCAACCTCAAAACCGTATAATTTTACATTATCTCCGTTTCTTTGCTGTGTGAAGCTCCAGTTGTTTTCTCCTGCCGGAATGGGGTTGTTTTGTCCTCCAAAATCGTTAGCAAAGTCATTCGCAGAGTAATTTCTTCTTGAATACGTATAAATAAAATCCTTTAAACTCTTATAGAAAACACCTCCGGAAAGAATACCTACCGATTTGAAATATTTCTCTGCCATAAAGTCGAAATTATAAGCATAAGTGGCCTTCAGATTCGGGTTTCCTGCAGAAATTGCTTCGTCTCCTGAAATGACATTCAGGTAAGGAACCAAAGCGTAATAATTCGGACGTGCCAAAGCGGTAGTAAACGCTGCACGAAGAACCAAATTCTGAACCGGAACATATTTAAATGATACATTCGGAAGGATATTGGTGTACGTATTGGTATTGGTGATTTTTCCTACTAAATCCTCTTCATCCAGCACATAATTTCCCGTGTAATTAATTTTTGTAGTTTCAATACGGGCTCCAACAATCATTGAAAGTTTATCGTTGAAATCCTGATCCCAACGAATATATCCTGCATAAATATTTTCTTTGGCATTATAGTTTCCGGAAAGGAATTCTTCAGGTTTCGACTCTGAATTAAATAAATTAGGATTAAATAAATCTAATCCTCCCAGATAAGAAGCGCTTGCAAAAGTTCCTGGAACATAATTTCCCGGTTGGAAGTTGTGTCCGTTGAAATAGGTGGTGGGAACATTCAACAAACTTCCCATATCGTTGATGGGTTCGAAAGCGAAATAATCATTTTCTCTTTCTTTAGTTTTCAATCGTAAACGTCCACCCACACGGATTCTTCCTTTTTGATCTTCAATCACAGAGAACGGAAAGCGTAAATTAACTTTTGCTCCAAATTCTTTTTCCTGTGTAAAACTGTTGGAATCTGAAAGATCACTCAATTGGTAATCTCCAAGATTATCAGGAGAAGTTGGAAGAATCATTGGTTTTCTAGGATCAAGTAAATTGGATGAAAAACTTAGATCTTCATTTTCAAACTCAATATATCTTTCATGAGGCTTCTTTTCACTTGCTATGGCATAGTTCATTGCCCAGTCCAGGTCAATCTTTGAACCTAAAAGATGTTCTCCTCGTAAAGCATAGTTTTGCACTTTCTGTCGCTCCAAACGGGTATTGTCATTGTTATAATCTCCTGCTTTATCCTGTCTTGTGATACTTCCTTCCCAATCCTCGATCGTTGATTTGTCAGCACTGTAGATAGGTTTTATTTTGTAGCCTAAAGCATAGCGGTTTTCCTTATCATTTCTGAAATTGTACATCGCAGAAGCATAAATTTTGTTCTTTGAGTTGAATTCATAATCCAAATTCAGGTCAAAACTATGTCTGATACGGTGTTCATTGTAATAACGGATTCCCATTTTGCTTACATAAGCAGTTTGTGCTGCGTCTTTCGCAAGACTCCATGTAGGCTCTATATTATCTGAACCAAAATTGTTGTTATTGTATGAAAAACTGAATACAGCTCCCAGTTTTTTGTTTAGAAAACGGTCTCCGTACACCAATCCTGCAGTATAATTTCCTTTTTCACGAATCGGACTGTAACCTCCTGCAACGGTCGCCGAAATTCTCCGTCCATTCGGAGAAGCTCTTGTGATTAGATTTACAGAACCTCCGATAGCATCGGCATCCATATCGGGAGTCAATGTTTTATTAACTTCAATCGTAGAGATCATGTCTGAAGGAATCAAATCCATCTGAACATTCCTGTTATCTCCTTCGGCAGAAGGAATTCTATCACCATTTAAGGTTACCGAGTTCAGATTGGGAGCAAGACCTCTGATGATTAGATTTCTCGCTTCACCCTGATCATTTTGAATGGTGATTCCCGGAACACGTTTTAAAGCATCACCGATATTGGCATCAGGAAAACGTCCGATCTGGTCAGAAGAAATAACATTGGTAATATTGGCGTTACTTTTTTGTTTATTTAAGGCTCTTGCCTGATTTTTTAAGGTTGCTCCTGCTACTACCACTTCTTCAATCGTGGTTTCCTTTCTTGCAAAAACAATATTCTGTTTCGTATTTTTATCAGATTCTACGGTTACATTATATTCGTGGGTTCCATAACCGAGATAATCAATTTTCATCGTATAATTTCCGGCAGGGACATTTAGGAAAACAAAATTTCCATGATCGTCTGAAGTTGTGTAAATATTTCCGGGAGTCAGGGAAATTTTTGCTCCGGGAAGTGCAATTCTTGAATCATCATTAATATTTCCCGAAACAGTACCTGATTGTGCGTAAAAATAAATGGAAGCACATAAGAGAACTGAGGTAAAAATTTTCTTCACTTTCGTTAGATTTAATCTTGGCAAAATTAAATGCTTGTTTAGAAAATGATTTGAAGAGAACTTTAAGATTGTTTTAATGAATTGTTACGATAAACAGGTGTTTTCAGGGTTGAAATTAAACTATTGTTAAATCTTTTGTTGTTGAATTTTTTACGGTTATTTTTTATTATTTAAAGTAATTTTTGACCAATATGATAAATTGGCTTATTATTTTATGCATAATTAATTTTAAACTGATACTTTTGCAGAAGTGAATAAGTTGATGGGAATTTAAGGTAAAGACATTTATTTTAATCAATATAAAAAATGATCAAAAAACCTTTGCACAATTTCCATATTCCCGTGATGGGTTTGGCGTACACCATAGACAGTCCTATTCGTGTAGCGCAATACGGCATTTCTTCCGTAGTTTCTATAATTGATGATGAGATTATAGAAAAAATGAAAAATTTTTACAGCAAGAAATTTAATCTGAATTATTCAGGGATTTCTACTAAAATTGATGACTATCGTGCCAAGAGAATTACGGCGTATCTTGACATGATGGATGATATCGTCAATGAAAAATTTGAAGCCTTTAAAGAAGAAATTTCGAAAAGTAAAACGACTCTGAAAAATTTCATGGAGATGCTTCCGAATACTTCAGAGCTGAAAAACCACTTTCAGGTTTTCCTTAATCAGAAAGAAAATATTACTTCTTCAATCAAACATTTTGTTGAAACCCATCTTTCTCCTGGAAGTATTGATGTCAATATTATGACAAAAGTAGATAAGGATAATTTTCACAATAATGAACAATTGCCTGTAATCTATAACGATGCGCATGCTTCGCTGAGAGGATTTGCAAACAGTAAATTGTCTTCTTCGATGGTACTTTCCGCAGGAATGAATCCCCGTTTGTACAGTTATATTGAAGAATTTGAAGACTTTTTTCCGGATGAAAACGGTTTCCTAAAGAAGAAAATTATTCTGAAAGTCAGCGATTTTCGTTCTGCAATGATTCAGGGGAATTTTTTAGCAAAAAAAGGACTTTGGGTTTCTGAGTACAGAATAGAATCAGGTTTGAATTGTGGTGGACATGCCTTTGCAACAGAAGGTTTGTTGCTCGGTCCGATTATGGAAGAATTTAAACAGAGAAAAAACGAACTGATAGAATCTGCTCATTCTTTAATGCTTAAAACGTTGGAGCAAAAAGGAAAACATTTGGTTTCTGAACCGTTGGAGATGAAAATTACGGTTCAGGGTGGAGTAGGAACCGCAGAAGAACACGATTTTCTTTTAAAAACGTATAGTGTTGACAGTATTGGTTGGGGATCACCGTTTCTTTTAGTTCCCGAAGCGACTTCAGTAGATGATGAAACCCGTGAGTTATTGGCAAAATCTAAAGAAAATGATTTTTATCTGAGTCATCTTTCCCCTTTAGGAGTTCCTTTTAATACGGTGAAAGGAACTTCAAACGAAACTTTTAGACGAAGTAAAGAATCCAAAAATAAATATGGAAGTTCATGCCCGAAAAAGCTCTTGGCATTGAGCAAAGAATATTCTTCACCACAGGGAATTTGTACAGCTTCTAGAAAGTATCAGGCGATTAAGCTTGGAGAGTTGGAGCAGGAAAAAGAACAAATGAGTGAAGGTCTGTTTCAAAAAAAGAAAGAAAAAATTACGGAAAAAGCTTGTCTTTGTGTAGGGTTAGTAAATTCGGCTTATATGGAACAAAATTTAGAAATAAAAGGGGAGAAGCAAGGTGTCGTTATTTGTCCGGGACCCAATCTGGCCTTTTTTGATAAAGAAGTTTCCCTTTCCAATATGGTGCAGCATATTTATGGAAATAGCAATGTATTGTCCGATCATCACCGTCCGAATATGCTGATCAATGAGTTGAAGCTATATGTAGATCATCTGAAAAAAGAAATCACTGATTTTTCAGAAAAAATAACCAATTCTCAGATCAAAAAGTGGAAAACTTTTAAAGAAAATCTTCTTAATGGAATTGCTTACTATCAGCAAGTTCTTTCTACTTCAGATTTCTTTAAATTGGAAACAGATACGATTAAAAAGCAATTGGATAGCTATAGGGTGCTATTGGAAGAGATTGAAATTCCTGAGAACTAAAATAAAGAATGAATAAAGAGGCGGTTATATTAAACTGCCTCTTTTATTTTTGAATATCCCACGAAGTTTTCCGGAAAATTTTAAAATAGAAAATATAATTTTTTATCCTGAAACATAGAGTTATAAGTGCTTTTTTAAATAATTGTTAAAAAATAATTTTGGCAATATCAAAAATAGTTCTATATTTGCACCACTGAAAACGACGATAGAATCGGAGTTTATGGAGAGTTGGCAGAGTGGTCGATTGCGGCAGTCTTGAAAACTGTTGACTGTAACAGGTCCGGGGGTTCGAATCCCTCACTCTCCGCCATTTGGAAATCCAAAATAAGCTAAAACGCTGTAAGCATGAATGTTTACAGCGTTTTTTGTTTTAACGCTAGTTTCAAAAATTAGGATTATGCTAAGGGTTAGAAAGTTTTTTAGTCTAGTTTGAGATTTTCATAAATGAAAAACAGAAAATTTATCTTTTGTATAGAAATATTATGGTTTTGTATAGAATAGTGGTTGAAATTTTTAACAATTATATAAATTAGTACGTTCAAAAGTAATAATGGAAGGGCTGAATAGTGAAATTAAGGAGAGCGCAGTTCTCAATTTTTTTATACATGAAAAATTGAGTGTTTATCGTAGAGCTCTTTTTTTTTCAGTGGTTTTTGTGTTTTTTATATTTACTTTAATTATTACTCACGACGAGAGTCTGAAAACTTTGTGGCTTTTTAATTTAGGACTTCTTATTGCTATTTTTTCACCCATAATTTTTAATATTTTTTATTTTATTCCTAAGATTTTATGTAGAGGAAAATATGGAAGGTATATTGTTTTATTATTTTCTTCAATTGTTGTATTTTATATAGTTTTAGTCTTTTTTACCTGGATTTATTTTATTTCAAACCCTCAAATGGAACCGGAGTATATTTCTCAGAAAACCTTTTGGTGGGGAGGTTTAGTATACAGTATCGTTATCGTTTTACTTTGTGCAGCATCTGCTGCTTTTAAATTATTTCAAAAGTGGATTAAAGGTCATTATGTTATTCTTGAGCTTAAAAATAATCTGATACAAACAGAACTCAATTTGTTAAAGGCTAATATAAGTCCTCATTTTCTTTTTAATATGCTTAATAATACGGAAGTTTTAATAAGAACGGAACCTGCAAAAGCAATTTGCATTCTAGGTGAGCTTTCTGATTTTTTAAGATATCAACTTTATGATGCAAGTCGAAATATGGTTTTGTTGAGCTCAGAGATCTCTTTCTTGAGAAATTTTTTAAACCTAGAGAAGGTGAGAAGAGATTGTTTTAATTTCGAAATTGTGAAAATCGGGATTCATACACAAGTCGAAATTCAGCCACTTATATTCATGCCTTTTGTCGAAAATGCAGTAAAACATAACGCGAATTCTGATAGTAAAGCATTTGTTGATATTGTATTTGAATGGTCATCTGAGGAACTGGTTTTTACTTGTAGAAACCCAAAAGAAAATAATTCTAAGCTTCGAAATCGACAGGAAGGATTTGGGCTTCCCAATGTTAAACAGAGATTGGCAATACTTTATCCGGATAGACATAATTTAACTATTGAAGATGAGAAGGATTTTTATACGGTTATTTTAAAAATCAATTTATGAAATGTATTATTGTAGATGATGAACCATTAGCAAGAGTAGGATTGAATATGTTACTTGAAGAGTATCAGAATATTAAAATCATAGGTAGTTTTAGTAAAGCCGCAGAGGCATTGGCTTTTTTGGTGAATAAGTCTGTAGACCTTATATTCCTTGATATACGTATGCCGGGAATTAACGGTATTGACTTCGCAAGATCTATACGTAAAAATGCAATGATTATTTTTATCACCGCACATGCAGAGCATGCTTTAGACAGTTATGAGGTGGAGGCAATAGACTATTTAGTAAAACCTATAAATAGAAATAGATTTCATAGGGCTGTTAATAAAGCGATTGAATACTCAGATTTACTAAAAAATAATTCTGTGGATTCGTCAGTCGAGTTTTTAAATAATTATATTATGGTAAGAGCTGACCGTCAATTTGTGAAAGTTGACATGAATACAATTTTATATATTGAAGGGCTAAAGGATTACGTCATTATATTTCTTGTGGATGGAGAGAGAATCCTCACCAATCTGAACCTTAGAACCATTCACAATCAACTTTCTTTAGATTATTTTATAAGGGTGAGTAAATCGTATATAGTTAATATTTCATACATTTCCAGCTTTGATAATAACATTATAAAGATTCTTGATCGGGATATCCCGATTGGAAACATTTATCGGGATGAGTTTTTAGACAAGCTGGTAAGAAAAAGTCATAAGAAATAACATAAAATATTTAATTACAAACATCTAGTTGATGCTTTACCAAGTTGTAGTAAGTGGATTTATTTTTCAGAAGACTTTGATGATTTCCGATTTCAGCGATTGTACCATCTTTTAAGACAACAATTTGATCAGCACTTTTTATGGTGGATAGTCGATTAGCAATAACAACTACCGTTTTATTTTTAAAACATTCCTGTAAATTATCATATATTATTCTTTCATTATTGGAGTCAAGTGCGCTCGTAGCTTCATCAAAAAAGAGGTACTTAGGATTTTTATAAATAGCTCTTGCTATCAATATTTTTTGCTTTTCTCCTCCCGAAATAGGATGTTCAATACCAATTTTTGTAGTAAGACTTAAAGGGAGATTGGCAATAAATGGCCCAATATTCGAAATGTATATTGATTTATCTAACATTTGATAATCGATATTTTTAGCTCCGACTGTAATGTTTTTTTCTATGGTATCTGAAAAAATAGTTCCATTTTGCATTACTGCACCGCAATGATCCATAAGATTTAAGTGGGAAACGTTCTTAATCTCAGGATTATTATATTCAATCATACCATTAGTCGGAGTGTAGTGCATTAATAAGATTTTCATTAGAGTAGTCTTGCCGCTTCCGCTTTCTCCAACTATTGCTGTGGTTTTTCCTTCTGGAATAAAAAAGGAAATATCATTTAGAACAGAAGATGATTGAAAACCTCCAAATCGAAATGAAACATTTTTTATAGCAATACCTTTTAGGTGGTTTGTTGTATTTTTTAGATCATTTTTATGTGTGGTATAATGTTTTAACTTGGTTGTATACTCGTTTTGGATGTGTAAATCTTCCATTTAATTTTGTGAAAAAGTGTTTATTCTTGCTAAGGTGAAAAAAATAGATATAAATAAAATTAAATCTATACAAAAGCGAGTATTTACTAGACGAAACTATGTGTAATCTTTTAAAGTAATCAATTTATTGCATCAATATATTGTATCTTTCAAAAAAAAATAAATGAAGATAACCCGACTACTGATTTTCCCTCTTTTTATTGCCAATTTCAGTTACGCCCAAACCATATTAATGGATAGTTTAGTTCAAAAAAACTATTCTACCTTTCAAAAAAACAATACCAATACTTTCGAAGGCAAAGGATGGATAACCCTACAGGATGAAATCAACAAAAACAATTCTGTGTTATTAGGTGAGGCGCATTTTACCAATGAAGTCCCTTACTTTACGAACGCCATCATCAATACGGTTAAGTTCGACAACTATATTCTGGAAGTTGACCCTTATACAATCAACACTATATCGACAAAAATTAAAACTTTATCTCCTGCTGAACTAGACAAATTCCGCAATGAATCTGGTTCGGCTTTATCTTTTTTACAAGGCGAAGCTGAGTTTGATTTATTCAAAAATATAATTCAGCATAATATCAAAGCATACGGAACAGAGCAAATTAGTTTATTTTCAGACCGATTATTATTTTCGGAATTGAGTAAACAGTCCAAAAATGCAAAAGCAAAAGAAATTTATGCGCAGTTGATCGCTAATTCCGCTGCTTATGATACAAAAAACAATACCACATTCTATTTGTTCTCAGATGATTTCCTGGCAAAAATGAACGCATTGAGCTCTCTCAATTTATCAGCCAATGAGAAAGAGCAGCTTGAAGCGCTAAAACTAAGCAGGAGTTTCTATTTAAATCGAATTCATCGGTTAAGAGTTCAATATATGAAACACCTGGTTTTTGAAAAACTCCCTGAATGGAAAGACAAAAAGAATCTTTTTAAATTTGGAGCTAATCACATGCCTAAAGGAGAGAGTTTGATGGAAGTATTCGATATTGGTAACCTGGTTTCTAATATTGAGGAAGCAAATTACCGAAATTCATTACACATCATGATCGTTGGAAAAGAAGAGGATGATAAATATAAATCTTTCTTATCCGTTATAAAAGATGACAATTGGTATGCTTATGATTTAAGACCTTTGAAACAAGCAATTTCTAAAAAGAAACTTAAAGTTGAGGATTTGGAACTGGATAGAATTATAAAAGGGTACGACTATTTGATTTTCATTCCAAACATTACCAAAACTCCAAAAAGAGGTAAGCAAGACCATTAATTCAAAGATATAGAAGGTTACGATTGAAAGTTTTCATCTACACTGAAAATAAATAAAAACCTACTGAATATCAGTAGGTTTTTTATTATCATAAATATTTTTCACTATTGCTATTTAAAACAAAAAGGAATAGTCATTAATTTGATTTCTCAGTCGGTGCTTGACCAATCAATTCCATGAATTGATCCAGTTTTGGAGTGATGATAATTTGCGTTCTTCTGTTTTTAGCACGTCCGGCTTCCGTATCATTGGCAACCAAAGGATTGTATTCTCCACGTCCTCCGGCGGTTAAACGGCTCGGATCAACGCCATATTTATTTTGAAGTTCCTGTACCACGGATGAAGCTCTTAAGGTACTTAAGTCCCAGTTGTTTCTTATGTTTTCTCGGGATATAGGGACGTTATCGGTATTCCCTTCAATAAGAACGTCATAATCTTTGTAATCTTTAATGATTTTTGCGATTTTAGTTAACGTAGCTCCTGCTACATCGCTTACGTGGTAATCTCCTGATTTATAAAGCATATTATCTGAAAGTGAGATATAAACAACGCCTTTAAGAACTTGTATATCAACATCTCTTAGTTCCTCTCTACTCAATGAACGCGTAAGGTTATTGGTAAGAACCATATTTAAAGAGTCACTTTTATTTTTGGTATTTACCAAATGCTGAATATATCTGTTAGACTCTTTAATCTCATCTACCAGCTTTGCAATATTAGCGCCTCCTTGTTTGCTTCCGGCTAAACAGTCAGCCAATAAGTTTTGTGAAGAACTTAATGTTTTTTGCAGTTGAAGATTAGATTTCTTTTCAGATTCAATGGCTTCTTCAAGGCTATTTATCCTTGTTTTTCCCGAAGCGAGTTCAGTTTTATATCTTACATTTTCTGAATTCGCAGCATCAAATCTCGATTGGAGTTCTGTATACTTTTTTGAACTTACACAGCTTGTTAAAGCCAATGCAATCACAATTAGAAAAATGGGTGATTTCATAATAATATGTTATTTGGGTTAGTATGTATGTGAATGAACGGTAAAGGCCATACATGACAAAAAAATATTCCTATGAAGAGGCAGACTCTAATTCATACAACATTCAAATCAAATGAATTAGGAATATTGTAATGATGTAATTATAGTATAAAGGTACTTGATTTTTTTTGAAAAATACTTCAATTTAGTATGATAAACATCAAGATATTGAAATGATTTACTATAGATTTGAAAAAATAAATACATTTTATTTGATAAAAATTTAATGGTTTTATGTCCATTTTTTTACGACTATACTCATTGTACATATCATAGGAATAGGGCAGATTATTACTTCATGGAAATAAATGAAATCGGTTATTATAATGAGCTTTTCGTTCAATTATTTTATTGCCTTATCATTTTTTAATATTCTTAATTTTGATTTAAAATATTAAATAAAAATTAACTTAAATAATATATTTTACTAACTTATTTTTAGATTTAATTTTTTATTTTAATTATTATTAATGAATAAAATTGAATTAAATATAGTAATTGATTTATTTTTTCACTACATTTGGATAAAATTAACTAATCAGATAATCAGTGTATTAAATTTTTATGGTGATAAAAATGATCACATAAAATTTAATTTCGACCCTTAACAATAATTTAATATATAACTATTATAATTAGATTATTTGTATTTTCTTATAAGGATACGCAGAGTATATATTTTTCTTCTGGATCATAAAAATATAAAAGTTACATTTTCTCATAATATTAAGATTTCCCCTCAAAATAAAAACTTAATAATAACCCAAATGCACAAAAATTATGAAAAACAAAGTAACGTTGTTGGCATGTTTCATGCTGACGGTAATCATCAAAGCCCAAGTAGGTGTTAAT
Organism: Chryseobacterium taiwanense; assembly: GCF_000813825.1. GTDB lineage: Bacteria > Bacteroidota > Bacteroidia > Flavobacteriales > Weeksellaceae > Chryseobacterium > Chryseobacterium taiwanense. The sequence goes on along the minus strand of NZ_JWTA01000004.1, from coordinate 194,624 downwards.
ACGCCCAATCCGCAGGGAGTCCTGCATGTAGATGGGGCAAAAGATAACCCTTCTACCGGAGTTCCCTCTACTACACAACAAGCAAATGACTTTACCATTACCTCTACCGGAGCTACCGGGATTGGAACGACATCTCCGGATGCTTCTTCGATGCTGGACATCGTTTCAACCAACAAAGGGATGCTTGTTCCAAGGGTAAACTTAACCTCTTCTACCTTCCAGCTGAGTGCTGCTGCCAATGCGACAGGATTATTAGTCTATAACAGTGGGAGTACTCTTTCACAAGGTTATTACTTTTGGAATGGAAGCGAATGGAGAGCCTTAATATCCGCAACATCTACACCGCCTTCTATTTCTACTTTGGAATGTGCCGGAGCTACCTTAAGTCCGTCCAGTTATATTTCAGGGACGCCTTATGCAGGAATTGTGAAAATTCCTTATACCGGAGGAAATGGAGGAAAATACAGCCCGGGAGTTTCGGTGACTTCTAATGGCTTAACACTTATTCTGCAGGAAGGATTACTTGAAGCGGGGAATGGAGAATTAACCTTTGCTATCACAGGAACTCCAACTGTAAGTTCTCCAACCACCACCTCTTTTACAATTGATAATACGGTAATCCCTTTCTATTCCGGGACATGTACCATTACTATAGGGCAGCAACAGCTTGCAGAAGTGAAGAATATTGCCGTAATGGGGCCTTTGGTTGCCACTTCAGATAATGGAAGAAACGGATATGCGCTCTCAATCACCACTCCTGACGGTAAATTTTCCGTAAGAACCTTTATTCCGGAAGGAGTTGCCTTTTCACAAGTGAATTTGCAAATACGAAATAACAGCAGTGCGAATGTTGAAGTGATTTCAAACGGACACTATTTATGGAGCGGAGCAGGAGGGTACCAACACAATCAGCTTAGACTTCCTCCTAATGCCTGGGCTGGTGATAATGCGACATCAAGTGCGAGTCTCATCGACGCTACTACAGGAGCAAGAATTCAGACCGGATCTACCAACCCATTTTGGGGAGATCCTGAAACCTATGCCGGAGGAATGCCGGAACAGCGTCTATATTCTTGGACGACGAATGATGGAAATGAAAAGGTATTCTATAAACTGTATTATATGATGGGTTCTTCATCTCCTGCCAGTGTAGGAAATACAACAACATGCCCTTCAGGAACATGTAGTACCACTAAAGCATTCTTTATGATCGATCAAATAATGGCACCATAGAACACAAATCTTTATATATTCTATTGAGGGAGTCTTTTCGGCTTCCTCAATTCCCCCAAATAATAGAGGCTAAAGCAATCAGTTGCTTACAGCATTCAACAAAAACTAATAATTCAATATATACCATAAAGCAGGAAGAGCATTTTTTCTTCCTGCTTTTCTCTTTTATCCGGTCAATATGTGATGTCTGAATGGAGTTCAGCCAGGAATAGCGTAGAATAACCGATTTTAAATCGGGAAATTATCTTATATTTCGTTTGGTTATCCATCAAACTTCTCAATCAACGCTATGGAAATAAAATCATTAAGCAATATCAGTTCAGACGTATTATTCGATACTTTTCAAAAAGCCTTCGCAGCCTATGAAATGCAGTTGAAAAAAGAAGAGCTTCTGGAGATGTTGAAACGTCGTGGCTTTACTCCCGAATTATCTTTTGCCGCTTTCGATGGCGATGTGATGGTTTCTTTTACATTTAACGGAATTGATACTTTTAATGGAGTTCAGACTGCCTATGATACCGGTACGGGAACACTGAAAGAATATCAGGGAAAAGGATTAGCTACTCAGGTTTTTAATCATTCCATTCCCTATTTAAAAAAAGCGGGCGTTGAAGAATATGTCTTGGAAGTATTGCAGCACAATACAAGTGCCGTATCTGTATATACAAAGATCGGTTTCGAGATTGTACGCGAGTTCTATTACTTTAGAAAAAAAGCTGAGGAAATAAAAAATACGGTCAAGACTGATGGAGCAGAGATTGAATGTAAATCTTTGCGTTAAAAAAAATGAGTGATCGCAATCTCAACGCAAAGTTTTAATAGTAAAAATAGATGATTTTAAGGGAGCAAAGATTGGCGACAAAGTCGCTGATGAAGCAAGCTTCTTAAGAATCAATGAAGTTGATTCCATTCTTTGCTCTCTTATTACATTCAGAATTGGATATAAATCTTTGCGTTAAAAGAATAGGGGTGCTTGAATAAGGATATTTTCAGCTAGTTCAATAGAAAAAGTAATATAAAAACTTGAGTCTTTAAACTTTGTATTTGTTTCTATTCTAAGAATAAACATTGGTGATTATTCCATTTGCAATAATCCCGGAGTTATCGGAAATTTCAAAATCCATTCCGGTGTATAATTTATCCAGAAATGAATCTGCGTTAATCAATGCAATATCAAGGGTAGCAGAGTCACCTGGGAAAATAAGGTCTTCTTCTTCAAAAATATGAACACCAATATAAGTTTGTAATTCAAAAGGAAATTGAAAAGCTGCACGAAATCCGGTTGATATAGGACTTACCAATCCTCCTTTTTCAGTGGAATAGTAATTAATGAGCGCTTTAAAGTGTGAAGGTTGTTTCATAATATTTAGAAAGCGCAAATCTAGAAAAGAATTTTTAAAGTTTTGAACATTTGAAATTCATTTACGTGAAGTGATTTAAAAAAGTAAGAGATTAAATCAAAAAATCACTTTTAAATCCAATAGATAGATTTGCAAAGTGATTTTTGATATCAAATTAAAAGGATAACTTCCTTAGAATAATCTGTTGTGTAAAGATCTTAACCCCTCAATTTTATGAATGGAAGGAATCAATAATGATATATTATTTTCACTTCCTCCGTAAGAGATCATTCTGATAGGAATATGTTTTACAGCTTCTGAAACTACAGTGGCATATCCGTGATTGTTTTTTCTGAAATCGCCGACAATACAAATAATAGATTGGTCATTATCGATTTCTACCGTCGAAAACAGTTCCAGTTCTTTTACGATTTCAGAAAGAGAGCCTGTTTCGTCAATAGTAAGCGAAACCGCGACTTCAGAAGTAGTGATCATATCAATAGGAGTTTTGAAACGCTCAAAAATTTCAAAAACCTTTCTTAAAAAGCCATAAGCCATTAACATTCTCGAAGATTGGATACGAATAGCGGTAATCCCATCTTTAGCGGCAATCGCTACAATCTGATTTTGATTGGTTGTTTCTCCTGAAATCAGTGTTCCTTGGGCAGTAGGATTCATCGTATCTAATAATCTTACGGGAACATTGTATTTTCTTGCAGGGAAAACACTTTGTGGATGCAAAATTTTGGCTCCGAAGTAAGAAAGTTCTGCCGCTTCATCAAAGCTAAGTTTGGCAATAGACTTTGTATTCTGAACATATCTCGGATCATTATTATGGAATCCGTCAATATCTGTCCAGATCTGAACTTCTTCCACTTGTAACGCTGCACCTACTAATGAAGCGGTATAATCTGAACCTCCTCTTCGTAAATTGTCAATTTCCCCTTGAGCATTTTTGCAGATATATCCTTGGGTAATAAATAGTTTTTCTTCAGGATATTTTGAGATTTCCTGGCTTAAATGTTCTCGAATATATTCAACATCGGGTTCGTTGTTTTCATCAATCAACATAAATTCCAATGCGGGTAGTAATACGGAAGGAACTTCAATTTCTTTTAAATGTAAATGAAATAGGGTAGTAGAAATGATCTCTCCCTGAGCCAAGATGATTCGTTCGGCAGCTAATGTGAAATTCTTATTTTTAAATTGGTAAAACAGATCAAATATTTTATCAATAAATGTCAACGCTTCTGCAATCCCTTCTTCTGTTTTGAATAATTGATGAACAAACTTTTTGTATTGTTCGTAAAGTGCATCAATGTGTGCATGTGCAGCTTCAATATCTTTTTTTGCATATAATGCAGACAAAGCTACCAGATCATTGGTAGTTCCGGATACCGCAGATAAAACAACCAAATGTTTTTCTGCTTGCTGAGAATTGATAATAGGTAATAACTGCTCGATTCTTTCCGGGCTTCCTACTGAAGTCCCTCCAAATTTTAAAACTTTCATAAATATTTAAAAATGTTAATTATTAAAACAAAAAAAGGAGCTTGTCGTGATGACAAGCTCCTGATGTATTTGATTTCTAACCAAAGGAAAATGACTCACGACGTTTGACGTAAGTACTGTTTCTTTCCCTTTTTTAAGTTAGATAGTATCATTTCTTTTTTTGCTGGGCAAATATAGATAATAAAATGGATATTTTTGATTTTTTTTCATTAATCCAGATTAATTTTAATCATTTTGATGAATATTTTTATTTCAATGTACTAGCTAATGTAAAGCTAGAAAGACTATTACTGAGTGTATATTGCTTTTACTCATTAGGTTGGGCCTTAACGATTTTATCGTAATTGGTATATAAACAATACTTTTCTGGTGAAAATCTATTTTATTTTAAAACTAAGACAAAGTCTGTAAGTTATTAGCCTGCCCAACCTTGTAAAAATTCTAAAAGCAAAGCATTTACCTCTTCCGGACGTTCTTCATGAGGAAGGTGTCCGCATCGTTCGATAGGTACTGCTTTTAAATTACTAGCCATTTCTGCCCAAACTTTAGGCATGTCAAACATCTTACCCACAGCGCCAAAGTCTGCTCCCCACAGCGCTAATGTTGGACAATTTATTTTGACATCAGCATCTTCTTTATCTTGTTCTACGTCAACGGCATTGGCTCGATAGTCAGCCATAGCGCCACGTACTGCGCCCGGAGAACGGTAAGCTCTCACATAAGTGTCAAATGCTTCCCCAGAAATAGTTGCTGGATCATAAGTCCAATCAGAGAAAAACCAACGCAACCATTGTTCTTCTTTCCCCGAAATAAGAACTTCAGGTAAATCGGGAACAAGATGAAAGAGAAAGAACCAATAGGCTTTTGCTATTTCAGCATTTAAATCCCGAGCGACGATACGGGTGGGTACATTATCCATTACAACAAGCCTGTCAACACGTTCAGGATAATCTTTGGCAAATCGGGTTGCAACACGAGCGCCACGATCATGTCCTATGAGGGAAATTTTTTCAATCCCTAGCTTATCCAGCAAAGCAGCAAGATCTTTTGCCATATTTCTTTTGTCATAGCCTGTTGCGGGTTTTTCTGTCTCACCGTAACCACGAAGATCTGGAGCTATCACACGGTATTTTTTACTAAGTACCGGGATCTGATGTCTCCATGCATAATTCGTTTCAGGGAAACCGTGAAGAAGTACAACGGGGGCTCCTTCTCCGGCATCGATATAGTTTTGGCGAATACCGTTTGCATAAATGGTATGATTGGTACCCAATCTATTATTTTCCATTTTTATTATATAAATAATTAAACTTTTTACCAAAAAGGTTGTCGTTAGAAGCGACAACCCTTTGATAAATTTATACTGAATGAAATTATCTCTTTAGCAGATATTTATGTTGCCCTTCAAGTACCAATTCAGATTTTTGATTATATACCGTTACTTTTGTTGTTACAATTCCCTGATTATCTTTTGGAGTTAGGTCTGTTATTGTAAGTGATGAGTATAAGGTATCACCTGAATGTACTTCTTTCAAAAAGTTGCAAGACAGTTCTAAAAAAGCGATGAAAATGTTTCCAAAATAATGAGGAAGCAAAGTAGCACCAGGAGCGGTAAATGCCAATACTTGCAACCCATGAACTACCGGAGCTTCATGCCCAAATCTTTTGGCATACTCAACATCATAATGAATAGGGTGGTTATCACAAGACACCGTTTGAAAGGCAGAGGCATGTGCATCTGTTAATGTTCTGCTTGGAGCTCTGAAAACTTCTCCTACCACAAGTTCGTCAAAACTGCGAAGAGGAACAATAGCAAAGTCGTCCGGATTGAATGTAGATTCTTGAGTATTTGAATTTTCCATCTATAAAATTATTTAAAATAGAGTGTTATTCTTTAATCTATCCTTCAATAAATTCCAAAAGATCTTTGTTAATTGTTTCGTGCTCTGTAGTTGGCATTCCGTGAGGGAAACCAGGATAGGTAATCAGTTTTCCGTTTTTCAAAAGTTTTGCAGATTTTATAGCGGAGTTTTGGATAGGCACGATCTGATCATCTTCACCGTGAAGAACCAATACAGGAATATCAACAGATTTCAGGTCTTCAGTAAAGTCAGTTTCAGAGAACGCTTTAATTCCATCATAATGTGCTACGATTCCGCCCATTAATCCTTGTCTCCACCAGTTTTTCTGGATTCCTTCTTTTACTACTGCACCTTCTCTGTTGTATCCATAGAAAGGAACTGTTAAATCAAGATAAAATTGGTTTCTGTTATTTAAAGTCTGATCTCTGATGTTGTCGAAAACTTCGATTGGCACTCCATCAGGATTGGTTTCGCTTTTCACCATAATTGGAGGAACTGCACTGATTAAAACCGCTTTTTTTGCTCTTCCTTTAGCGTATTTGTTAACATAACGAATGACTTCACCACCACCTGTTGAGTGACCGATGTGGATAACGTCTGTCAATCCTAGAAAATCAACCAGTTCAGCTGCATCAGAAGCGTATTGTTCGATGGTATGATTGTAAATATTCTGGCTAGAGCGTCCGTGACCTCTTCTGTCGTGTGCAATTACTCTGTATCCTCTCTGTAAGAAGAAAATTACCTGTGCATCCCAGTCATCAGATGATAAAGGCCATCCGTGGTGAAACATCAATACTGGTCCTTGTCCTTGATCTTTGTAAAAAATTTCTGTTCCGTCTTTTAATGTTAATGTGCTCATGTTTTTAGATTTTTAATGTTTGTAATTAATATTTTGTTGAATATGTTATGTCTGAATTGTTTAACAAATGTAGTAAGGTTAGATTCAATCCATCTTAACCTAAGTTAAAATCGTATATGTTAATAAAAATTTATTTTTGTTTAATTTGGGCGGTGTAATATTCGCCTAGTTTGTATTTTCTCTTATCAATTGGAGTAAATCTGTTGCACCTCCATTGAATTTTTTATCGTTTATAAAGAAAGAAGGGGTTCCGTTTACTCCGCTGATCACGCCGCTTTCAAAATCTGAATCTACTTTTTCTTCCAATTCAGCTTTTTGTATATCTTCTTTAAATTGAGAAATATCTAAGCCTATTGCTTCTGCCAGTTCGAATAAGTATAATTCATTCAGGTTTTGCTGATTTTCATAAATGGCATCGTGCATTTCCCAGAATTTGCCCTGTAAATTAGCTGCTTCTGCTGCAATGGCTGCAGGTTTTGCATAAGGATGCATTTCTGATAACGGAAAGTTTCTGAAAACAAATTGTACCTGACTTCCGAATTCTCTCATTAATTCTTTCAGCACAGGATAAGCTGCTCCGCAATAGGGACATTGATAGTCGCCGTACTCTACAATGACCAGATCAGCATTTTCATTGCCTTGAGTATGATCATTTTTGTTGACTGATGGTTTTAGTGACATAATTATTTAGTTTTTTAAATTTTCTAACGCTTCTAGAATTCCGTCTGCTCCGGGATTGATAGCCGTTGGAGAAAGATAGCTCCATTGGATGATCCCTTCTTTATTAATGACAAATAAAGCTCGTTTGCATTCTCCTTCTTCATCGTCATAAACGCCATATTTCTTGGCAGTTTCCCCTTTGGCTTCGAAGTCTGCAAGTAAAGGAAAGTGAAGGTTTCGGGATTGTGAAAATGCCAGGTGACACCATTTGCTATCTACAGATATTCCGAAAATTTCTGCATCATACTTTTTGAAAAATTTCAACATTTCATTATACAAAGCCATTTGATCACTACAAACCGGGCTCCAGTCTGCGGGATAGAATGCCAGTATCACGTTTTTACCTTTGAATTCAGATAAAGTAATTTTTTGATCAGGAGTTGCAAACAATGTAAAATCGGGAGCAACAGTATCTTTCTGTAACATAAGGTTTAGTTTTTTTATTTTTTTGTGCTGGTAATTAATCTATTACAAGTTAGTAATAAAACTGCAGGTATGATTAATATCCAGTTTTTTAATACCTGAAGTAGAATAGGAGAGATGGCTGCTCCTGATAAAAAACCGATCCATAAAAGTAAAAGATGAATAGCATTGGCTTTAGATTCTTTCCTTTCATGTTCATCATTACTCATTGTGAATATCGCAGTATTTTTAGCAAGACTGTTCAAAGTTCCTGTTACAAAATCAGTGTTCACTTTCAGATCTCCTACCGAAGTCACGATCGTATTCATCATTCCCATGGCAAAACTGATGAGGGCAACGGAAGGGATAATAGCAATTTGATGATAATACCATATTACAGAATAGAGCATCAGGATTATGGAAACAATGTAAATGGGAATAGTTTTTATTTTACATTTTTCCCACATTGACAAGCAGGTTCCTGCATAAATTCCGATAACAAAACTTGTAATGACAGTTAATGAAGTGATGATAACTTCTGATTTCTCACTGAAAAAAGCGGTTCCTAATTGTGTAGTATTTCCACTCATAAAGGAAACATAGGTTTTCCATTGTATCAATCCTGTTGCATCTGTATATCCTGCAATAAAGGCTAAGAATATTGCCAATTTCTCCTGTATTCTAATCTGTTTGGAAGACAGAAGAGATTTCTCCGCTATCAAAACCTTTATTTTTCAGGTTGAATGAAGACTTTCTTCGCTGGAAATTTTTCAATTTCACCTTCTTTCAACCCAAAATTAGTTATTACGACATCCTTTGGATTTCCGGCTAACCATTCGCTTAAATCAATAGATTCGTAGACTCCGCTGTTGAATCCTATCAAGACTTTGCAAACAGTATCACCTGTATTTTTAATATAATGTCCGGCTCCCATCGGAACATATCCGACATCTCCTGCGTTAAACTGTTCTGTAACAATAGTTCCTTCTGCTAAGAACACCGACATTTCTGCCTGACCGGAAATAAAATACTGCCATTCATCTGCATTCGGATGCCAATGCATTTCTCTTAAAGCTCCCGGTTGCAATTCCAAAACAGAACCTGCCATTGTCTTGCTGATCGGAAATTCTTTACTGGTGACCAATCTTTGCAAACCTCCTCCGGGAATAATTCTTGGCTGTTGAGAATGTAAAGGATAGCGATGTAGATTAGTGAGTTCAATATCTGATTCTTCAGGACGTGCAGTGGCATTGAAAGATAATTCATCAGGAACAATTCCTGCGGCAAAATAAGCTTCTTTTTGAGGTAATGCGGCTACTTCTTCAAGGGTTAATCCTAAATTCTGAGCGACAATTTCCGGAGGAACACTCGAAACAAAATCTGTAACACTGAACGTGTGATCTTCAGAGAAATTTCCATTATCAAAAATCAAAATGAAATGGCATTCTTCTGTTCCTGTTGCCTGAATAGAGTGTCCGTATCCTTTTGGGAAATACCATACATCTCCGGGTTCAAAATTATCTGTATAGCTTTTTCCGTCAGGATGAATGATGGTTGTACGTACCGTTCCGGAAATCACATAGGCCCATTCTGCAGCATTGGCATGCCAATGAAGTTCTCTCATGCTTCCAGGCTGCAATCTCATTGAAACTCCGGCAATACCTATAGAAGCAGGGAAGTCTTTTACAGATGCTCCTCTTGTTGTCCCTCCATCATTAGTGCGGGGTTCTTTTTTTTCTAATTCATATTTGAAACTAAGTAATTCGGTGTTCATACTATTTTTTTTTAGATTAATAAAAGTTTGTCTTTATTTCTATTGTAAAGCTACTCCTGAATCAGCGGATTTTCAGATCTCATTCGATGAATGGGCAAAATGAGTCGTTGAGTTTTAAGATGAAATAGTCAGAGAAATTTGAATGGTTTCTGCATTGAAGTAAAAGTGTTTTTCAAACAGGATTTTTTAGCCAATATAAAAGTTATTTAATCTCAAAAATCATCAGCTTTTATGAGACGTTGGCTTTAGAAATAATGAATCTTTTGAAAGTAACATGTAATAAGTAACGATCAATACTGCGGGAATCAGCATAGAAACTAAACCAAAGGTTGAAGATATTAATGCTCCCAATAGGCAACCTATCAAAAATCCGGTTAGAAGAACTAATGATTTTTTTAATTCAATCAGTTTTTCCAAAGTGTGTTGTGTAGAGAAATAAGAAAAGAAATCTAATAATGCTTTAGTCACATTTCCTGTCATTACTGTGGTTGAACCAAATGTTGAATTCGCGTATAATCGATTGGCCGTATTTTGAATTCCCATGGCAAATACGATCAACATCAGCATTAAATGATAGATAAAGCCGGTTTCAATATGATTTTGTTTTAAAAGAAAGGCAATACAGCCAGCTATAATAAGGAAAAAGCCGATGGATGCAAAGATTCCCCGTTCATTTTTATAAATATTGTCAATTTTTCTGGTTAAAATTACTGCTGAAATAAAAACAGGAAAACTTACCAGGTTGGTAAAGTCGCTCAATGTGTGATGATGAGACAATTTATAGGCAAACACAACAAAGTTTCCCGTAATATGAGCAGAAAACAAACCATCTGCAACAGTAAAGGTACTTGTATCGACAAAACCGGCACTGAACGCCATGAGGAGAGATGAATAGAAGATGGCATCTTTTTTCATTTTTGATGATTTATAAATGGATATAAATAAAATGAGCGTACCTAAGCACGCTCATTATTTTTTTTAGTTCAGATTAAAAAGGCTGATTGTATTTGCCTGTTAATGCTTTATTTTCAATGCTTTTTGCGAAGTTTGGGGTTTCTTCGTGGTTGTGGGCATCGGAAGCTGCCTGTCTAGATGCGGCTGCATCAGCAAGATTTACGTTATGTTCTTTTAAATATTCGAACATTTCGGGAGTGGCTGTCGCGTGAATTTCATTGGTGTACAACGTTGTATTATCATCGATTTTTGTGGCTTTCAGTTCCCATAACACCTGAACTTTTGTTCTTCCGTTTTTGGTAATAGAATCTGAAATAGATAACATTCTGCAATAATCAGGTCTGTACACTGTAGCAACATAATGCTGAACCATTAGTGCATCACCAATTGTTTCCACGTTTAAAGAAACGGGTTCGCCATCATACGTAGTAGAAATAGCTGCTCCGATGTGTTGTGTTGAGCATCTTTGGTATTCTGCATCGGGAAGATTAAGCAACCAGTCAGCGATGTTAACTTTTTCGATAGGGGCACTGATGATAGCTGTTACACTTGAATGAGACAATGCGTTTTCGGGAGTTTGTAAGATTTCCATAATAATTGGGTTTTAATTGTTTGTATTATTTGATGATGTAAAGCTACAAGCAACCTTGTGTAAAATCAATTGAAGTTCGATGAACAGGCAGAATGAGTCGTTGAGTAATGATAAATATTTAGTGGAGAAAAAGAGAGGATGCGATCGCTATAATATTTGACTCTTAATATATTCTAGATTATTATTTTAAATGTCTGGCTGAGATTCCTACGGAATGACAAAAATGATGTTTTAAATAAAAAATCACTGCAAAACGCAGTGATTGTATTGGTTATATAATTTGATAACTTCTCGAGTAAAATTCTGAAAGAATTTTACTCGAAGTGACGAGTGGGGTTAATCATTCTGTAAGAAAATTTTAATTAAAAAGCCATTTTCTGATAAGTTTGGTATAATTAGGCATGACTACGAAAACCATCATAAAAACAATACAACCGGAAATGAAAAGTCCATCATAATAATGATTTGCAGGAATTTTTAATAGTCTTAAACAGGGAAGAAGCAATAAAGGAATCAATAATGATAAAGGATAGATTGCAGACCAAGTGACTAAAAACTGTTTCCAGCGAACGGGAACTTTTGTTTCATTTTCGTTTTCAAATAAGAAGTCGAGACCGGATTTTATTTTATAATGATCATTTTTCCTGAACAGAGAATTGGCTTTTTCGATCTGTTTTTTTCTGTGATCAGATTTCATCCAGTTTCTGAGGTTGTCAATCGTGTCAAATCTTATAATTATCGTATAAACATACGTTAAATCGGGAATAGGTTTTATGACTTGCCAATCGATAAAGCCTTTTGAATGTTTGGTTAATGGGACGATCTCATGTAACCATTTTTCGTATTCCTGCTGTTTCCCATCCAGAATATGATGGGTAATGACTACAGATGCACCATGAGTTTCCATTTCTTCAGATTTTAATTAGGGTTAAAAAGCGCGTTTGTACTGCCAAGGAATTTTTGTATCGAGTTCCAACTCTATAGCAGAATGAATAGAGAAATAGGGATCTCTTAAATGTTCTCTTGCTATAATGACCAGATCTGCCTTATTTGAGGTAATAATTTCATTAGCCTGTTTAGCACTGGTAATCATACCAACGGCTCCGGTTAAAAGACCTGTTTTTTCTTTAATTGTTGTAGCAAAAGGAGCCTGATATCCCGGGAAAACAAGATCTTTGCTCACATTTGTAAAACCTCCTCCTGAAGCGGTAATAAAATCAACCCCGTTGTTTTTCAAAATTTCAGAAAGTTTTATGCTGTTGTCCAATGTCCATCCTTCTTTTGTTTCTACATAATCTACTGCTGAAATCCTTACCAGTAATGGCATTGATTCAGGAATTGCTTTTCTGATTTCCTGAACGGTTTCTACAAGAAACCGGATTCTGTTTTCAAAGCTTCCACCATATTCATCTGTACGTTTATTAATAAGTTCCGAGTAAAACTGATGAAAAAGATATCCATGTCCTGCATGAAGTTCAATGGTGTCAAAACCAGCTTCTACAGCACGAATGGCAGCTTTTGTAAATTTGTTTTTCAACTCCTGAATTTCTTCAATGGTAAGCTCCTTTGGAATGACTCCGTTAATTTCTGTAGGGGATGAACATTTCACAATCCAGCCACCTTCTTCAATAGTGAGAGGCTTCATGCGTTCATTAGGATGTTTTAAGCTTCCTTTTCCTCCTGAATGCCAAAGCTGAATTCCTATTTTTGCCTCTTGTTCATGTACAAAATCTACAATATTTTTCCAGGCATCTTTTTGTTCATTATTCCAGATTCCTACATCGCTTAGGGTTGCCAAGCCTTCTTCTGAAACGGCGGTACATTCTGTCAGGATCAGACCGGCACCACCTACGGCACGGCTTCCTAAATGTACAAGATGCCAATTGCCGGGAATCCCGTTTTTTGCACTGTATTGTTGCATAGGAGATACTACAATCCTGTTTTTAAGTACAAGACTGCGAAGTTGTATCGGACTAAATAGATTCATGGTTTTAAATTTTAATATTCTGTAATTGATGCAATAGTTTTTCAGCTTCCGAAATAGAAGATAAAATGATGTTTTTGACTTCTTCCAAAGCTTTTTCTGATACTGGATTTTGATCAACCGTATTTTCTAAAAGTTCCAATTTTTCTTCCAATAATGGCAGTAATCCCATTATTGCAACACTGGATTTCATATCGTGTGCTCTGAGTTTTACTACACTGAAATCCTGATTTTGATAGGCTATTGTCAATTCTTTCAAATGTGGCGGAAGATTATCGATGAACTGTTGAGTAACAGTTTTCTCAAAATCGTTATTTCCTCCACTTATAGACTGCATATAGGATAGCTCAATATATTGGAAAGTAAGGGAACTATTCTGTTGATAAGAATGGTTGGTAAGGGTTTGTTTGATTCCGAATTTAGAGATTAAATTAAACAATTCATGCTCATTGACAGGTTTTGAAATATATTCATTCATTCCTCTGCTAATGCATTTTTCTCTTTCTCCTGCCATTGCATGAGCCGTCATTGCAATAATAGGAACATCCAGTTTTAGAACTTCTCTTATTTGTTGAGTTGCTTTATAACCATCCATTTGAGGCATCTGAAGATCCATTAATACTAAGTCTGAATGATTTTTTTCAAGATACTCAACGGCTTCCAATCCATTTGAAGCAACATCAAAATCAATATTCCATTGATTCAATAAGTGTTTCATCAGGCTCTGATTGATCGCATTATCATCTACGATAAGAACTTTTAATGGAGTATTGGATCTATCTTTGAATACTTGAGGATCTACCGTATGTACCTCATGAAGCTGTTCTTCAGCAATAGCATAGGGAATATAGAAATGAAATGTTGTTCCTCGTCCAGGTTCACTTATCACTTCAATATTTCCGTTTTGAATTTCTATAAGTTTTTTTACAATAGATAATCCTAGCCCGGTTCCTCCATAATTTCGGGTAATAGAATCTTCGGCCTGATTGAACCTTTCAAAGATTTCGCCCAGTTTTTCTTTATCAATACCGATTCCTGTATCAGAAATTTTAACGCCAAGAACAACCTGTTTTTCTGTCTGATTTTTGTTGTAAACTTCGATAATAACTTCTCCTTTATGGGTAAATTTGATAGCATTTCCGATGAGGTTTACCAAAATTTGGGTCAATCTTGTGGCATCTCCTATGAGTGTATCCGGAATTGTAGCATCTACTTTACTGGAAATTTTAAGTCCTTTTTCTTTTACTCTTTCTAAGAATAAAGTCTCTACAGAGTTGATCAATCCGTTGATGCTGAATATTCCTGGAGTGATTCTCATCATTCCGGCTTCAATTTTTGATAAATCTAAAATGTCATTAATGATGGTCATTAAATTTTCTCCTGATCTTTGAATAGACGATACGAATTCTGTAGAGGTTTCGTCCAAAGGTCTTTTAAGCAAGAGATTGGTAAATCCTAAAATTCCACTGAGAGGAGTTCGGATTTCATGGCTCATGTTGGCCAGAAAATTTTCTTTTGTCTGTGCAGCAATAGATGCTTTTTTCTCTGCAATATCTAAGTTCTGAATGAGCAAGCGTTGACGTTTGAACTGACGAAGGATATGATAACCAACAATGGAACCGCTTAATATTAGAAGAATTAACAAAGAAATATCATAAAGTCTGGCTTTTTGACCCATTTCTTCATTTTTCTTACTGAGGTCTACCATGTGAAGCTTTCTGCTTTCATAGATTTTTGCAGTAATAGAGGTGATTTCATTCGAAATTTTTCTGGCTCTTGGATTGGCAATAGAAGTATTGTCATCCATATTGCCAAGAGTAAGGTAACGGTGGAGTAGTTTGTCCTTCGTTCTCTTTTTGTCCATCGCCAAAACACTTAATCTATGAATAAGTCTTTCTTCTCCAGTATCTGCATTGTCTTTGGAAAGAGAATCCAGAAAGTTTTCTATTTGATAAATCTTTTGATCAATGCCTTCCAAATGAGTGGTGTCATTCGTTGCAATAGAAGCTCTGATTCTGCTTTCAACGCCTAAAATATCTCGGTCGATTTCACGTAAGTGATTGCTGGAACGTAATTCATTCAAAAGTTTATTATTATTTTGAATAAGTTCTTTAGTATTTTTGGCAGAATTGATTTGAACAGCTATTAAGAGTAACGAACCCGCAATGAAGCTTATAATGATAAAATAACTAAATCGCTTGTTGCCCATTACTGAGAATATTTTTTTCATAAATTAAATTTTAAATTAATGAGCAGAAGGAAGTTATTGTAAGAAATAAATGTTTAAAAAACATTCATTCTTTTGTTAAGAGCTTTCCTGTAAGCGTCTGCTACGGGGATAAATTTTCCGTTTATCTTAATTCCGCCATCTTGTAAGGTATCGATTTTACCAACAGAGATAATATACGATCTATGAACTCTGATGAAGCTTTCTTTGGGTAATCGCTCTTCTGCGGCTTTCATTGTCCCATGAATGGCAAACATTTTTTCTTTGGTGTAAAATTTTACATAGTCGCCCATTGCTTCTGCATAAAAAATATCATCCAGTTTCAATCTCCTTGTAATATTGGAGTCTCTTACAAAAAGAAATTCATCTTTGGTAACCTCTACATTTTCTTTTCTACTTTCAAGAATCGCTTGTGCTTTGCTTACGGACTGTAAAAATCTC
Source organism: Chryseobacterium taiwanense (assembly GCF_000813825.1). Lineage (GTDB taxonomy): Bacteria > Bacteroidota > Bacteroidia > Flavobacteriales > Weeksellaceae > Chryseobacterium > Chryseobacterium taiwanense. The sequence continues at coordinate 178,724 of NZ_JWTA01000004.1, read as the reverse complement.
GCAGGCATTACTGGTTTTAGAAGATAATCAGCAATATTAAGCTCAAAAGCTTCTAGGGCATATTCTTTATTTGACGTCGTAAAAATGATAATGGTATCTTTCCCTGAAAGGTTTTTCGTAAGTTCGATTCCGGTCATTTCCGGCATTTCGATATCCAGAAAAATTAGATCTACAGGATTGGATTGCAAATAACTGTAAGCCTCAATCGCATTTGAAAATTCACTCACAATTGTAAGATTAGGAACCTGCTTTGCTAAGTGTGCTAAAGTTGTTCTTGCAATATCATTATCGTCTACGATAAGAGCTTTCATAGGGCTATTTATTTATGATGTACACAAATATAATTATTCCTTTTTATTTTCTGAAGTATGAACGGATCATCCAAGCCATTTCTTCGTGAGTTTCCATCAATCCGGTAATGAAATCGCTAGTACCATAATCTTTGTATTCTTCAGCAAAAGGAGTGATGTTCCCGCGTAAAAATTCGATGACACTTTCATGATCGCTCAACAAATCTTTCATGTAACCCAATCCATCATTGGTTCTGTCACTGTATTCTGTAAGGTGTGTTAATTCCAAATAGATTTTCATGGCTGCAGGAGCGTAATGTCCTATTTTTCTCATACGTTCTGCTACACTGTCGATGATTTCGTCTAGCTGTTTGTATTGCTCTTCAAAGAAAATATGATTGGCGTGGAAGTTGTCTCCGGTTACATTCCAGTGTGCATTTCTGGTTTTGATGTAGAGTAGGGTTTCGTCAGCCAATAATTTTGCCAATTCTGCTGCAACAGCGTCTGCGTTGGTTTCTGTAATTCCGATTTTTGTTTTCATAATAATAAAATTTAAGGTGAGTAGTATTGTTTTTTTCTGAAGTAAAGTTCTGTCCAAAATCTATTATTTTGAGATTATTTTCGATGAACGGGCAAAATGAGTCGTTGGAGTCGTGATAATTTTGACTTCTTATGAAAAAACAAAAAATCAGCCCCCATTTCTGAGAGCTGATTCTATTTTAAAAATAATGAATTATTATGATTCTTATTCTTTAATGAACTTCTTCTGTACTGAAGTTGAGCCATCCTGAATATCGATCATATATACTCCGTTGATCAGAGCATGAACATCTACCTTGTTGTTTAAGATAATTCCGCTTGAGATTAATTGTCCAGCAGCACTATAAATCTTATAATTGGCACGTTTGCTGATATTCTTTACATTCAATACCGTTGTTACGGGGTTAGGGTAAATCAAAATATCTGTTTGATTCAATAGGCTTGAAGTAGCCTTCTTGGTAATTCTTACCGTATAATCTTCTACTTCTCCACTGTCAAAGTTGGTACAATTTACAGGAAGGCCTCCTTTCATCAATGCTACTCTCATTATGACATACATATAGTCTGCATTGCTTACAAAAGCATCTACTGGCACATTGAATGTGGTAGTCGCTGTTGCTGCTGTGTTTGGTCCGGATACTAAGATTCTTTCATTGATATCAAATTCTCCGTTTCTGTTAAAGTCAATCCAAGCTACTACTCCTGCATCTGCTGTTGCTACTTTATCAATCGTTAACTGATTATTTGATGAACCTTGAATCAATTCAATTTGAGCTTTGGTAACGGCTGTATAATCCGTATACGTTGATCCCGCCGAAGGATTTTCCATCTGTGGTTTTCCGTTAGGAGTAACCGTTACTTTAGAAATGTAATCTCCTGCTGAATTCACTGCTGCCTGCTGACAATAGATCACTGTAGGTGTTGTAAAGTAATACGGCAAAGTAAAGTTACCTGGTGTACCACTACAAATATTCGCTACTTCCATTTCATATTTAGTCAATTCCAATAAGCCGGTAAGTGTATGAATATTATTTGACACTGTAATATTCGTCCATCCCGGAACTCCTATTTTTCTGTATCTCAAGATATACTGACCTGTTGCATCCGGACCGTTGTAAGGATCCCATTGAATTTTTGCACTTGTTGGCTTTAATTCAAGAATAGTTAATCCCGGTGGAGCAATATCACAGGTTCTTTCTGTTGTAAACCTTGATAAGCTTGACCAAGGATTAGGTGTTGTAGAACTCACACATGTACTTCTTACCTGAACTTCATACTGAGTATATGGTGTTAAAGTATTACCAGGAGAAGGAAGAGTGTACGTGTTTGCAGGTGGGTTTGGTAAATTAATTGGCCCAATCCATGCTGATGGGGGATCTCCTACTTTTTTCCATTGCAATTGATAGGTTGCACTTGCCGCTAATGGAGACCAGTGTACAACTGCTGATGTAGATGTAATATTGGTAAATGTTACGTTGGGTGGAGTCGGGTCACATGTTGTTGTAAATTCATTATGTGAATATGCTCCAACATTAATGGTATTACAAACTGCTGCTACTTCCACTTCATATAATGTTGCAGGTAATAATCCCGAAATCGTAATATTTTGAGTAGGATAGTTTGGCGTTACATCCTGACCAATATTTGAAGGTAGCCATCCTCCAGTAGAACCAACCGGACGATATCTTAACTTATAAGACGCTCCACCATCATCCTGTGACCATGTAATTACAGCTGTATTATGAGTGATGGTAGCTGGAGCTACTGTAACTACAGGAGTAGCTGTACTACAAACTCTTAACACAATATTATCTACTGCCGCCGGTGGTTGAGTTCCTGTAGCCGCATTATTTACCCATTCAAATACCAAACGCATTACGGTACCTGCATAATTGGTAAGATTTAAACTTGCATTGGAATAAGATTGCCAAGTTGTACCATTTTGATTGAATTGACCAACCTGAACTCTTCCCGGTGCTGTCGGTGTTCCGGTTACTGCTGTAATCTGCGTTCCCGGTGTTGGTAAGAAGGTGGCGGGTACCAACCACACTCTTAAATAATCTACGGTCGTCTGTCCATCAGCTTTCCAATCAAAAGACAATGTAGCAAGAGAAGTTCCTGCAGGAATCTTAATATCTCTGTATGCTTGCACTATACTCGTTGATGTAATGGTATAAGCATTTGTGACTCCATTGTCATTAGAAATATAAATAGATTTTCCTGTATTTCCTGTGGCAGAACCATGAGCCCATTTATTGGTTTGTGTTCCGTTCAATAATCCTAAATCATTTGTCCCTTCAAAATTCTGAAGATAAGGAAGCGTAGCAGGAATTTGTGTCGTCATAAAACTTGGTCCTTCTGCCCAATAACTACTATCTGTAGGAGAACAAACTGCTCTTACCCACCAGTAGTAAGTAGTATTCGGAACCAAAGTAGGAGTTAAATCTACAGAAGTAGTTGCTGATGGTCCTGTAGGAGCTGCTCCAAAAGCAGGTGGAGTAGGCGAAGTAGAGATATAGTATACATATCCATTTCCAGGTGGAGTTGTTGGAGTTGCCCAGCTGATAATAGCACCTGTTCCTTCTATTGAACTAACGGTCATACCTGTAGGTGGCAAACAAGTAGGAGGTACTCCCACTTCTAAACTATAATCTACATAATTACCATACGGTGCTGCTCCACAAGAAGTAATAGCACCTGAACCTGATGTTGCAAACCTTACTCTATAAATTCCATAGGGTAGTGCGGCAGGTACGTTGATCACTGTTGAAGCACCTGTATTAACAGTAGTAGTGGTTGCCAGAATAGTTTCTCCTACATCATCAAAATCCATATCATTATTCCAGTCTACCCATACATAATAACGATAATAATAGGTGTTTGCTCCTTTTAATGTTACATTAATTGCACTTCCTGGTGAAGTGTTGATTGTATTTGGTGAATTATTAACATATGCTGTATAGGCCGATGCTGCATAATTTAAATTTGTCCATCCTCCGGTTGTTGTAATTTGTGACAAATAATACAATGACGAGCTTGTACCTGCGGAAGGTAAACAATAGGCTGTATACGCCGTAATCGGTCCTGCCCAAGGACTTGCATCGGTAGCATTACATCTTGCTCTTACCCATATATAATAAGTAGTATCTGCTGCTAAACCAGGAATGGTGTACGTTGTGCCTGTTATTCCTGTGATTTGAGGAGCAGTTCCTGTGTTAGGAGCGATATTGGTGGTATTATAATAAATTTCATATCCTAAAGGAGCAGATGTAGAAGCTGTCCATCCAATACTTGCTGATGATGTGGAAGTGGCATTTAAAACTAATGCCGTAGGAGGCATACAAGTTGGTGGAGCACCAATTTCTAAATTATAATCCACATAACTCCCATAAGGAGCTGCTCCACAAGAAGTAATCTGACCGGAGCCTGAAGAGGCAAACCTTACTCTATAGTTTCCGTAAGGTTGTGCAGGAGGTACGTTAATAACTGTTGAACTTCCGGTATTAACTGTTGTAGTCGTGGCCAAAATAGTTTCTCCGGCATCATTAAAATCCAAATCGTTATTCCAATCTACCCATACATAGTAGTAATAATAATATGTACTTGCGCCTTTTAATGTTACATTAATTGTACTCCCAGGTGAAGCGCTAAGTGTATTAGATGAATTATTAACATATCCAGTATAAGAAGATGCCATATAGTTCAAATTTGTCCATCCTCCTGTCGTACTAATTTGTGATAAATAATATAATGACGAGCCAGTTCCGGCAGAAGGTAAACAATAAGCTGTATATATCACTAAAGGTCCAACCCAAGTACTTTGACTGGAAGCACTACATCTTGATCTTACCCATGCATAATATGTTGTATTTGCAGTCAATGGTGAAAGCGTAGCCGTAGTTCCCGTAGTCACTGTCTGAAAAGGTGCAGCCGTAGCTGTTGGTATAGCTGTAGAAGTTGTATAGTATACATCATATCCTCCTGCAGGAGCTGTGGTCGGAGCTGTCCAACTGATTCCTGCATTTGTTGGCGTTAATGTGGTCAAAGTTAAACCTGAGCCTGATGGAGGTGGTACACATGTGGGAGCAGCACCGAATGTCAATCTTATATTGGGTCTATTGGAAGAAGTGTATCCATTAGTGCTTTGCGGCACATTATTCCCATAATAATACATATGCTTAGTCGTAGCTGAAGAATACGTAATTTTACTTCCTGTACTACTTGTTGATCCTCCTGAAGATCCACCAAAGTTTGTTTCAACAAGAACCTGTAAATTATCTGTTCCATTATAATAGTACTGGTTTTGCAAAGTAATTGTATTCCAACCGATCGGTAAATTATTTACCGTTCCATCATAAACTAATACAGCACCTGCTTTTGTAGTCGTCCAAGGCTGTGCTGTCAATGTTGTTGTGGTGCTTGGAACAGATTTTAAATAAATTTTTATCGGAAGATTGAAGCTCATTGCTTCAGTACAGTTCCAGGCTACAGATTGAACACTTCCTCCTGCCGGTAAACTTATTTCCGCAGCAGTATAAAGTGATGCCGACATTTCGTAGGCATAATAAGATCCTAGAGGGTACCTTTGGGTGCTCGCTCCTGTACCGATTGTAACTGTTTGTGCCTGTACAAACAGTCCTAAAATCATACAAGACAATGCAACCAAGTTCCTCAGGAATCTTTTGGTTTTAATCATTTTCATATTTTCAAATTTAATAGTGATAATAGTGTAAAGAAGTAAGTATAACTTTTTCATGAATGTAGTTATACGAATAAAAAGTAATTTTCATTTCATATTAATTATTTTATTGATTTCTCAAATTTAAATATATTTTTCGATTAAAAAATTTGAAATATTTTAATTTATTTGATTAAACGTTATTTAAATATATTTATTTTAATGAATAATTAAAAAAAATATTTTCTTTAAAAAGTATTTATTCCTTACAGATATGAGTTAAAAATTCTCTTATTTGTGAATAATAAAATAGGAAATTAGATTTTTTAAAGAAAAATTTCATTCAATAGCTTATTGAAATGTTTGTTTAAAAAAATATTCACAAAAAAAAAAATCAGCTCCCATTTCTGAGAGCTGATTCTATTTTAAAAGTAATTAATTATTATGATTCTTATTCTTTAATAAACTTCTTCTGTGCTGAAGTGGATCCATCCTGAATATCGATCACATACATTCCATTGATCAGAGCATGAACATCTACCTTGTTGTTTAAGATAATTCCACTTGATATCAACTGACCGGCTGCACTATAAAGCTTATAAGTTGCACGCTTGCTGATATTCTTAACATTCAATACCGTGGTTACCGGGTTAGGGTAGATCAAAATATCATCCTGATTCAACAGATTTGTAGCTGATTTCTTGGTAATTCTTACTGTGTAATCTTCTACTTCTCCACTAGCAAAGTTGGTACAATTCACAGGAATACCTCCTTTCATCAAAGCAACTCTCATTATAACATACATATAGTCTGCATTGCTTACAAAAGCATCAGTAGGAACATTGAATGTGGTAGTTGCTGTTGCTGCCGTGTTTGGTCCGGATACTAAGATTCTTTCATTGATATCAAATTCTCCGTTTCTGTTAAAGTCAATCCATGCGACAACGCCTGCATCTGCTGTTGCTACTTTATCAATAGTCAGCTGATTATTTGATGAACCTTGAATCAATTCGATCTGAGCTTTTGTAACAGCTGTATAATCTGTATACGTTGAACCTGCTGAAGGATTTTCCATCTGTGATTTTCCGTTAGGAGTAACGGTTACTTTAGAAATATAATCTCCTGCTGAATTCAATGCTTCCATCTGACAATAGATTACCGTAGGCGTTGTAAAGTAATATGGCAAAGTAAAGTTACCTGGTGTACCACTGCAAACATTTGCTACTTCCATTTCATATTTTGTCAATTCCAATAAGTTGGTAAGCGTATATGTATTATTTGATACTGTAATATTCGTCCATCCCGGAATTCCTACTTTTCTGTATCTCAAGATATACTGACCTGTTGCATCCGGACCATTATAAGGATCCCACTGAACTTTAGCACTTGTAGGTTTTAGTTCAAGAATAGTTAATCCTGGTGGCGCAATATCACAGGTTCTCTCTGTTGTAAATCTCGATAAGCTTGACCATGGGTTAGGCTCTGTAGAATTTACACAGATATTTCTTACCTGAACTTCATACTGTGTATATGGTGTTAAAGTATTACCAGGAGAAGGAAGAGTGTACGTGTTTGATGGTGGATTTGGTAAATTAATTGGGCCAATCCATGCCGATGGGGGATCTCCTACTTTTTTCCATTGCAATTGATACGTTGCACTTGCCACTAATGGAGACCAGCTTACCACTGCTGAAGTAGCTGTAATACCAGTAAACGTCACGTTTGGTGGAGTCGGGTCACATTTTGTTATGAACTCATTATGTGAATAATTTCCAATATCAATTGTATTACAAACTGCAGCTACTTCTACTTCATACAATGTTGCTGGTAATAAGTTTGGAATCGTAATACTTTGATTAGGATAGTTTGGCGTTATATCTTGACCGATATTTGAAGGTAGCCACCCTCCCATAGAACCAACCGGACGATATCTTAATTTATAAGACGCTCCACCGTCATCCTGTGGCCATGTAATTACAGCTGTATTATGAGTGATGGTAGCTGGAGCTACTGTAACTACAGGCGTAGCTGTACTACAAACTCTTAACACTATATTATCTACTGCTGCCGGAGGCTGAGTTCCTGTAGCAGCATTATTTACCCATTCAAATACCAGACGCATTATGGTACCTGCATAATTGGTAAGATTTAAGCTTGCATTGGAATAAGACTGCCAAGTTCCATTTTGATTGAATTGCCCAACCTGAACTCTTCCTGGTGCTCCCGGTGTTCCGGTTACCGCCGTAATCTGAGTTCCCGGTGTAGGTAAGAAGGTGGAAGGTACCAACCATACTCTCAAATAATCTACAGTCGTCTGTCCTTGTGCTTTCCAGTCAAAAGAGAAACTAGCCAGGGTAGTTCCTGTCGGAATCTTAATGTCTCTATATGCCTGAACTACACTTGTTGATGTAATGGTATAAGCGTTTGTAGTTCCATTGTCATTAGAAATATAAATAGATTTTCCGGTATTTCCCGTGGCAGAACCATGAGCCCATTTATTGGTTTGGGTTCCGTTCAATAATCCTAAATCATTCGTTGCTTCAAAATTCTGAAGATAAGGAAGGGTTGCCGGAATTTGTGTCGTCATAAAGGTAGGACCTTGCATGATATAGCTACTATCCGTAGGTGGGCAAATTGCCTGTACCCACCAATAATAAGTAGTACTAGGAAGTAAATTGGCAGGCAAATCTACCGAATTTGACATTGTACTACCCGAAGGAGTTGATCCTGGTAGGGGTGGTGTAGATGATGTGGAAATATAATATATATATCCACCAGCTGGAGGAGGGGTTCCCATGATCCAGCTTATTGTAGCTGAGTTTCCTGTAATTCCGGATACTGTTAATCCTGTAGGAGGATAGCAGCTAGGTGGAGCTACAACAGTCAATGTGAAGTCTACATAGTTTCCATAGGGTGCTGGTCCACAAGGTGTAACTGTGCCACTCCAAGAAATTGAACATCTTACTCTGTAATCTCCTAGGGTTGTACCAAGAGGTACAGGTATTGTGCCAGTTAATGTTGAAACAGAAGAAGTATTTGAAATAACTAATTCTCCCGGATTAGCAAAAACACCATCTTTATTCCAATCTACCCACACTTTATACAGATAAGTACTTGTCGGTACAGAGCCTGATAAGTTAAGATTTATATTATTTCCTGGAGATGTCAATGCAGCCATATTAGAATTAGTATATGCATTATAAGAGTTTGCTGAATAATTAATATTCGCCCAAGCTCCGGTTGAAACAACATTTTTTAGGTAATAAGTAGTAGAAGTGGTTCCTGCTGTTGGTGTACAATAACATTGTATAGGAGGATTTTGTCCTACAGTAACTGTATTAGAGGTTGCACTTTGGCTGGTATTAGTACATGTGACTACGCATCGATAATCGGTAGCCACTGTTTGGCTGGTTACAGCGTAATTAGGGGCTGTAGCACCTGCAATCGCTGTAAAAGTACCCGCGCCGGCAGGACTGCTATACCATTGATAAGTTATGCCTACTGCAATTGTGTAACCTGTGAGTGCTAGATTAAAAGGAGCACCTACACAGGCATTAGTAATTGTTGCTGCGGCTGTACCTGTGACAGGTGTTCCTGTACAATTCACTGATGGAATAACCGTAATATCGTAATCTTCTGTTTCACCAGATCCGAAATTCGTACAAGCATCGGTTGGAAGGTTTGGATTAGAACTTCCTCTAGTTCGAATACGCATACGGGTAGTTCCTAATGTGGCTGTTACCGGAATAGAAACAGGTACACTTAAAGTTGTTCCGGACGGAATCCCTGCGGAACTACTACCAGGTCCTACATAGAAATGTTCTGTAGAACTTAGAGTTCCATCCTGATTCCAGTCAATCCATACAGAGGTAATGGCACCACTATAAGTGCCTGAAGGTCCTATTGTTATACTTATGTTTTCAGTAGTCCCCCTCATCACAGAAGTCGTTGCACTTGGATAATAAGTATAATAAGGAGATGCTGTGGGCTGAGAAGCGGAAGAATTATTATTAATACCGCCAAACTGTACATTGTTAATAAAGGTACCTGTGCTACCTGAGCTTACTGGTGCACAGTAATTTAAACATGCTATACCAGAGTTTTGTCCTACAGCAACTATATTGGAAGTTTGTGTACTCCCTCCATTGGTACAGGTTACAATACATCTGTAGTCTGTAGCAGCAGTTTGATTAGTTACCGTATGAGAAATGGATGTAGCCCCAACGATATTAGTAAATGTAGCAGCTCCTGCAGGAGAACTTTGCCATTGGTAAGTAACGCCGCTTCCTATTGTAGAACCAGTTAAGGAAAGGTTGAAAGGCGTATTTGCGCAAATATTACTAACGGAAGCCGATGCTGTACCAGCTGTTACTGATCCTGAACAAGTTGTTCCGGGTAAAGTAATATTCCATGTTGTGCTAATTTCAGCTTGGGTAAGTGCTCTATTGTACATTCTGAATTCATCCATAGTACCATCAATTGAAGTACCCTGAGAACCCACAACAAAGTTTGCCCCTACTAATGGATAACTAGCTCCTACTGTTACAGATTGTTGAAATACTCCATTAATATATCCGGATACTGTACCTGCGGTTTGATCATATACATAGTGTATTACACTCGTTCCTGAAGCCCAGGCGGACATATCTAACGTAATGGAAGGAACTCCTCCTGTTAGTCTGATTTTATTTGCAGCACCACCTATAAAACATCTAAATGTTCCGTTCCCGGTAGTGTTCCCAAACATATAACGGGTCGTTGGTGGGGTAGGAACATTCATCCAGAATGAGATGGTCCAACTGCCATTATGAGTCCCTGTCCAACCCGGATTTACTCTATTGGTAGCTGTAGCACCTGCAGCTCCTTGTAGTCCGGTACCAAATTGACCGGTACCGCCTATAGTAAGTCCTAAGATAGGGGCAGGGTTAGTTCCTACCGGAGCACTGGCATTATTTGCTACAGCTGTTCCTGGTGTGTCAAATTTATAATACATTAATTCCGGAACTGCTTGTGCTCCTACGAAATTGTATAGTAAAATATTAAATAACAATAGGATACGCAAATTAGGTTGCGCAAACATTTTTATTGATAACGAAATTGTTGAAAAAAATGAGTAGAGTTTTTTCATATTTATACAATTCTTATTGATTAAACATTAAATTCATTTGATTAAAAAAATGGTTTTTTAATTACTGTGTAGTTTATTCACTGTATTTAATTTAGGTGGAATTAAAGAACAGGTGGTTGGTCATGTTGTTGTAAAGTTTTTTCATAGGCAATATTATTTAAATGTTAAAATGTAGAATTACTTTTAAAGCAAAAAACACCTTCCAAGATTTAAGTTTTTAATTTAAAAAAGGAAGGTGTAACTATAAGCGTATCTTTAAATTATCTTTTAATAATTAATTTTTCAGAAACAACGGTTTTTTCTCGGTCTTTGAGTAGAATCATATACATTCCATTTGCGAATGAGAAAGGATTGCTTCTAGTAGCATTAATATTATTAAAGTCTAAGGTACCTATATGGATATATACTCTATCCAAGGTTTGCAAAAAATCATAATGAGAATTGCCATTTGTTCCGCGATATTTGGGAACTTGTGAATAGAGAATAGTACTGAAATAGAAACAAAAAAGAAAAATAGTAGATTTATATTTCATTCGCATGTGATTTGTTAGTTATTTAAATATAGCTAAAAATTAGTTTGAATAATGTATGATTGTTTTTAAATTAACACTTATGTAATATTTTAATAAGCTTATTGGTTGTTTTTTTATAATCAAAAAGGTTTAGATTTGATAATTTATATTAAGTGAAAATATCAAGCTTAACAATACTTTAATAATTGTTGTTACTAATATAAAAAGGATCTAAATGAACATAAAATTAAAACTAACAACTGTTCTTTTTAATTTAGTAAGTGTGATGGAATTCCTGATAAGTGTGATGAATAAGTTTTGAAATATTTTTGATAGGAAAGGAGGGAGAAAATTAATAACAAAAAAGACTTCCTTATTCATAAGAAAGCCTTTTGTACTTTAGTTTTTGGATATTTTAATTCTAGATTTCTTTTTAGGTTTTTTCTTCTTTTTATTGATATAAATAATAAAACCTGTAATAGGCAATGAAGTTGCTATGAAGGCTGCCAAAAGATAAATCAGTCTGGTTGGAGTTCCGAGAATACTTCCTGTATGCAGATCGTAATTTCTCTCCCTTAATGCAGAACCGGATCCCATATGATCTTTATAAGACTGATATTTTAAAACCTCACCGGAATATTGGTCAATATTATAATGAATATTCCGATAGTATCTGTTGTCAAAATTTACTTCAGCATAATAAGTTCCTTCTTCCGTTCGTGGAAAATTAATCATGGCAGATTTTTTATCATGAAGGTCTTTCAGTACTTTGTCACCTACTAGATTCAAAATATTTTTCTGATGGATGAATTCTCCGGCCGGAATTTTACTTTCAGCTTTTTTTTCCTTGATACTATTGTCGTTTAATGTGTTTTCTACCCATTTATCAATATCTTCAAAGCTCCATATCAATGCGGAATAGCATATTAATAATAACGGAATGACAGCATAGAATCCCAGTACATTATGAACATCATAATTGATTCTTTTCCAGTTGGCTGAGGTTTTAATAAAAAACATCCCTTTCAGCATGGCCTTGCTCATTTTTCGGGGATACCAGATGACCAGTCCGGAAAGTAATAGGATCGTAAATATAAGAGTAGAATATCCCGTTATCATTTTTCCTATCTTCTCTCCGAGTAAAAGTCTGCGGTGTAGATCCAGAACAATTTCAAAGAAATCTTTTTTTGCATTTTCCACCTCCTGAATTTTTCCTGAATAAGGATCTACATAGACTCTGTAATAATAAATATAGGTTCCCCAAAAGGAGAGGGCCTCGTTATTCATTTTCAGAGTACGGAACATATAGGTTCTTGATGGATCGGAGGAGATTTGAACCCTTTTTATTTTCAGACTGTCGGGGAGTGCTTTTTCTGCTCTCAGAGTCAATTCTGAAAGCGGTAATTTTTTCTGTTCTATTTTTTCTACAAAATACCTTTGAGGATGTATAAACTGTTTCAGCTCATCTTCAAAAGCGAGGATACATCCTGTTGCCGCTATAATAACAATGATAAGCCCGGACGTGAGTCCGAGCCATACATGTAATTGATAAGCAATTTTTCTGAATATAAGTTTCATTATTAAAATTTAAGAGTAACCTCTGCAACAAAGTTACGAGGCATCTGGGCAACTATAACACCCTGTCCTGCAAAATACTGGGTATTTCCTAAATTATTCATTTTAAATCCTACTCTGTATCTTTCTTTTTCAAGAGACACGGAAGCATTCACCAAAGTATACGCTGGGAATATAAACTGTCCGGTGGTCACATTGTCTACACTAATCTGCTTCCCAACACGATTGACCCCAAAGCCTAAACCTAATCCCTGAAGCCCTTTAATCGGCAAAATATAACTGACCCATGAATTGAAAACATTAGCAGGCCCCGAAGATGAAGGACGACGACCGTCAACAGACGCGGCAGCTCTTACAAATTTGCTGTCGTTATAAGAATACCCTGCTATAATATTCAGCCCCTGGATCGGGTTCATGGTTGTTTCAATTTCGAACCCTTTGCTTCTTTGTTCTCCATCCTGGATCGTCACATTGTAGTTCTTTCCGTCACGGGTTATTGGTTCTACTCTTAACATATTATCCACAAGAATATCATAATATCCTACGGTAAAATTCACTCTGTTTCTCCAAAGATTTCCTTTGAATCCTGCTTCCCACTGATTGGATCTCTGTGGCTTGAAATCCCCGCTGTAGTCGGCAAGCGGCTGCGCAACAGGAGCGACATTACTGAATCCATTCATATAGTTGGCATAGGCAGACAAATGTTCTTTGATGATCTGATAAGATAAACCAAATTTAGGAGACAATGCATTCTGGTTGAATGTTCCTGTATTGATGTTTGTGTTCAGGTCAAGCTGCCCCTTACTTTCATAATGGTCAAAACGTAAGCTTAGCAAAGCAACCAAACGGTCTGTAATATATACCGCATCAGAAACATAGGCTCCATACATATTACTTGATGCCGTATTTCTTACCAAAGGAGCTGTAGAGCTTTGAATCTTCTGCAATGCCAGATCTCTGGATATATTTCCATATGTACCCGTTACTGGTGATGCTATTGGCGCAGTAGGGTTTCTAGGGTCAATGTAATCAAATACAACAATCGGAGAAAGGTTATTATTCAAAGACTGGTTTAAATAATCTAAGCCAACAAGCAGTTTATTTTTGATGCTTCCTATGTTAAATTCTCCGTTAAAGTTCTGCTGAATACTTGTAGACGCACCTTCACCATTCTGCCACTGTACATTACGTTCCAAAAGGTTATCTGTAGCTCCTCTCATGAACTGGTACTGATACAATCCTTCCGTTTTTCTATAGTTTCTTGAAATTAAAGTCTGAGAACTCCACTGATCTGAAATTTTATAATTCACCTCAGCCTTTATGTTGATAGAAGGAGCCTTTAAGCTCATATCATTATTAGAATATGATTTTTTCCAATCGTATCCAAGCTGATCCGGAGTTGTTGCAATAAATGGTCTGGTTCTCGGTAAAAAGATAATCGGGGTGTTCGTTCCTTCATAGGTATAAATCTGAGCACCAAGGTTGAATTTTAACCGGTCATTCACCTGATAGCTGAATGTAGGTGCCACAAACATGGATTTTCTGAACTCAGAATCTCTGAAACCATTCTGATACTGGTAGGCGGCATTCAAACGGAACAAAGTTTTCCTTGAATTCGTGATCGGACCGTATACATCAGCTGTAACACGGTTCAGATTATAACTTCCCAAAAGATATGAAGCCTCACCTCCAAAATAATCTTTCGGTTTTTTGGTGGTCACATTAATCAATCCTCCAAAGGAATTTACGGTACCTCCGTACAGAGTTCCGGAAGGACCTTTAATCACATCGATACGTTCAATGTCCGCAGGATCAATTTCTGAGTTGGTCGTTGCAGGAACACCATCTACCATAGAAATTCTGGTAGGAAACCCTCTTAAATTATAATAAAAGCTTCCATCTCCTGCTCTACCGGCGCTTCCCTGCATTTTTACAATACCGGGAGCATTTTTTACCGCATCCGAAACATCATAAATAAGCTGCTCTTTAAGAACCTGCTGGTTAATACTTGTGTAAAACTGGGGATTTTCAATGTTTTTTAACGGCATTTTGGCGACGGTGGTACTGTCCCTATCCAAAAATTTGTTTCTGCTGAAAGCATATACTGTAATTCCTTCAATGACGTTGTTTTCTACTGAAGAAGTATAGATTGGAGGAATTTCAAACACATCTTTTTCAATGTGAATCTGCTCACGCATTAACTCAATATCATTCAAAACCACCTGAAGTGTATATTCTCCCGGCGGCACATTATCAAAGTAATATTCTCCTGAACTATTGGTCTTGGCCTGATACGGTGTATTGACTAATCTTAAAAGTGCGTTTTTCACAGGCACTTTTTCAGAGAGCATGATCTTTCCGTTTACACGTTCGCTCTGCTGGGCAGAAACAACCATTGGAAGACCAATAAAAAATAAAAGTAATATAGGGGTTTTAAATATTTTCATGCTGTAAGTTTTGTAGTAAGGGGTAGTTGATTTTACCGTTTTGTGATAGTGGAAATGACTCTATGTATTCTGTACGTATGTATTGTGGGTTGATACTCAGTTTGTTTTTTATGATGTCAATAATATGTTGCGGATCTATTTCCGGATTGTCATACAGAACAATGATTTTTTTATCGCGATCATTAAGACAGGCAAACGTATTTTCTTTCAGTTCATTTTTAAGAATGAATTCAACCTCATCCAGATTCAGGCGGATACCGAAAAGCTTCATAATACGTTTTATCCTTCCTGTGATATAATAGATTCCATCATCACTTTTTCTGGCCGTATCTCCGGTATGAAGTATCCTAGGTTGATTATATGAAATAAGATCTTCCAGTGTATTTGCATATCCTCCAAAAATACTTTTATGGGAGAACAGTAGTTCTTCGGTATCAGGATCAATCCTGAAATCGCCGCCATGTACCGGAGTTCCAATAGAGGTTTCATCATTTAAAAGCCCTTCAGTGGAAAGGTAAGCCATTCTTCCTCCGGCTTCAGTCTGTCCGTATTGGGCAAAGAATTCCTTATTGTACTCATTACAGTATGAAAAAATGATTTTTCTTAATTCACTGTTGATCACTCCGCCGGTATGAGTTAAATATCGTAAGCTGGGAGAGTCTTTTCTGAAAAAACCGATTCTGTTGAGGTTTTCATAAAGGTAAGGAACGCCTCCTAAAGTACTATATCCGTACAGATCCATTTCATCCCAAAAGGCTTTCTGCATGATATCCTTATCAGAACATACGATTCTTCCTGCACGCATACAGTTGGTGGTAAATATGGAAAATCCGTACACGAAGTTAATCGGAACATTTAAAGCCACCACATCAGAGTCCAGAATAGGCATATACTGAAGAATACTCAAAGCATTCTGATAAAGACTTTCATCCGAGAGTTTTACCAATTTGGGATTTCCTGTTGTTCCTGAAGTACTCAGAAGGATCTTGATTTCGGGATTAATAGTCACTTCATGCTTATAATCATCCTTCATAAAGATGCTGATCGTCTCTGAAAACTCTTTCAGGCTGTAGCCGAGAATTTCATTTCTTTGAGGATCAAAGATGTATTTGGGACGATATTCTGCTTCAAGACGGTCTTTGAAATCTGTATGCAGTTTTTGCCCGAGCAAAGCAATGGTATGTGCTGTTCCATAAAAATTAAGAAGCACCTCAATACCCGGAAGCTGATTATCATTATATAGAAATAACAACCCTTTTTCGACGGGGTTTAATCCCAGAGACCGGTACAGTGTTCCCACCGGAATCGTTTTGCCAGTAGAAGCCTCTGTGAATAAGAGGCTTTTATTGGCAATTATATTTTCTAAAATTTTCATAAAATTAGTTTTCTACGAATACTTCGTATTTTTTCATTTTCTCACGGATTTTTCCCACGGTGCCCATTTCCATGATATCGTTAAAGTCAAACTTTACCTGATAGTATTGTTCAAGAGCTTCTACGATAAGAAGATGAGACATAGAATCCCACTCCGGGATTTCCTGATAAGTGAGGTCTTCATTCACCAGTTCTTTTTTTACTGCGATGGCAGCAGCAATAATTTCATAAAATTCGTCTGTAGTGTTCATTTTAAATTTTTATAGTTTTCCATTTTCCATTTTTAAAAATCATCAGGAATAATACAGCCAGTACGATTTCAGAAGAAACAATAGCGGCAAATATTCCTTTCAGTTCCCATTGCAGCCGCACTCCTAAGAGATACGCCATAGGAAGCTGAATGACATAAAACATAATGATGTAAAGCAGCGTAACCTGCATAATATTTCCGGCTGCATTCAGCGCACGGCTTATGACCATGGTAAATCCTAACAGTAAATAAGCCATAGAAACAACATGAATATACTGTACAGCATATCTCGCAACTTCTGCTTCTGTAGTGAATAGCTTGACAACATATTCAGCCGCGATTTGCCAGAATAAAGCTACGGCAACCAAATAGGTCATATTGATGGTTCCGGCTCTCCATACCGTTTTTTCAGCGCGTTCCGAATTGCCGGCTCCTAGATTCTGCCCTGTAAGCACTCCGGCTGCGTTTCCTATTCCCCAGGCAGGCATTGTTGCTACTGAAGCAATACGCTGGGCGATAATGTATCCTGCAAGAGCTGTTGTTCCGAAAGTGGCAATGATTTTCACCATAATCAGCCAGCTTGAGGTGGGAATGATATACTGAACAAGTCCTCCAAAGGCAATTTTCAGGATCTTTTTCAACAATGGAAAATCCCATTGAAAAGGAGTCATAATACGGATACTAGTCTTCCCGGAAAAGAAGATGTATATCTGATACAAAACGCCTAAAAATCTCGACAGTACAGTTGCATAAGCCAATCCCATCAGTCCGAAAGCGGGGATAACTCCTAATCCGAAAACAAGGATAATCGCAAAAATGATGTTGGAAATATGGCAGATCCAGAGAGATTTCATGGCAATATCGGCATCACCTGCTCCCCGAAACAGTCCATTGACAGAAAGGCGAACGATAATTAGTCCTATGCTGAGAAAAACCAACCTTGAAAACTGCAATCCGTCATTGACGCCATGACTGTTTACTCCCAGAAAACTTACAATTTCAGAGGAGAATAGACAGGAAAGTCCGCCAATTAAAACAGCAAAAAACAAAGCCAGCAAAATAATATACTGCGCTGTTCTTCCCATTCCTTCGTAATCTTTTTCACCGGCTCTTCTTGCAGTTAATGTTGCAGCAGCAATCCCGATACCCACCGCAATGGCATAAGCAAAATTGATATAGTTGTCCGTAATCCCGACAAGACCAAGAACTTTATCACCCAATTTGGCAATGATCAAAAGATTGACGCTCACGAAGACGGATTCCATCACCAATTCCATCACCATAGGAATTGCCAGGCTAAAGATGGAACGGTTAATACTTCCGGAGGTCAGCTCGGTTTTTTTTCCGGCTAAGGCTCTATAGGTAAAAACCGATCCTTCTTTTATGAGCGTAAGGAGTTTCCTCATCATACAGATACCGAATTTTTATTGGCAATCTCATACAGAGGATTAGGCAGTGCTCCGTCTTTCCTTGGAATTGCGAATGCTTTATTTTCGCTGTATCCGTTATTTTTCAGACGCAGACTGTTGATGTAAAACCTTTTGAATGTAGGCACATACAAATCATATTTTTCATAACGTTCCTGTAGATGAGTATTTTCTGTTTTATAATGTTCCACACAGTCATGAACAAGCGACCAGAAGGTTTGTTCTTTAAAGTTTGAATACGTATGTAGAATATTTGAAAGATACCTGAAGAAGGCATCAAAAACGCCTAATAAAATAAAAAGAGGAATGTTTTCTTTATTGGAAGACTGGATAAGTCCGTCTGCAAGATGCGGCGGAAGTTTTTCTCTGGCTTCTTTGGTAAGCACAATATCATCTACAAAATCTTTGATGACAATCCTCTGCGGAACACCATTCTTTAAAACCACCATGATGTTTTCTCCATGTGGAGTTACACACAGTGAATGAGTGTAATAAATGTGGAGCAGAGGCGTAAGATAAGCGTCAAGATAGCTTTTCAGCCATTCTTTAATACTCATTCCTGATTTTTCAGCAAAAGCCTGTACTAAAGGAATCCCGTGATCATCTACATAAAGGAGTGATGCCATCGTTACCATTTGTTCATCCTCTTGAAGATAATTTTCAGCACTTTCACGCCATAAAGCCCCAAGAAACTCATTATACTGATAAGGTACTTGTTCTATTGATGAATATTGCGGATGTAAGTATGTAATTGAAGCTTCTTCCCCTAAAAATATAGTTCCTTTGTTTTCTAAATAAACATCATCTTTGATCAGGCTTTTTACCCATTCCGTGATAGAAGGGGCTATTTTCATCTGTTTGGGAGAAAGTCCTCGGATGTTTCCTGTACTCAGAATAGAAACCGCAGTTTTCAGATATCTTTTTTCAGGATGATCTACATTGAACAGTGTACGGATGCTTTGTTGTGGACTGTATACATCTTTTCCTTCCCCCAGATTAATTAAAAGTCCGGTCGCGATATCTCCGGCAAAATGAACCTGAAGCTTATGCTCCCATTGCCACGGATGAACAGGAATAAAAAGATAATCGTCAGCAATTTTTCCTTCATCAGCAAGCTTTTGTGTAAAGTTTTCATATAAATCATCTCCGATTTCTGAACGGTAGAATGCTTCTCTTTCAATATATTCCAATGACTGGAAGGTTGATCTGCTGCGGTGTGAAGCCAGCCAGATAATATGCAGGTTTTCTTCTGCTTCAGGAGCAAATGTCTTAAAATCACGAGGGGAAAACCCAAGTCTGCTTTTGTTAACAATGACCCACGGATGTCCTGTCATATTGTGTTCCACAGTCTGGTAATCCGCCATTGCCAAATCTTTTGAAGAAATGATTCCTTTTGACAGGATCAAAGCATCGCAATACAAAGTATGAAGCAGTTCTTCCGTATATTTAGCCAACGTATTCGGATCTAGATCAAAAACAGGATGCATTTCTCTGAAGAAGTTCGCTACATCGATCAAAGAAATTTTTTCTCCGTTTTCTGTTTTTGTGATACTGTTTTTATCAATATGCCAGTAAT
Organism: Chryseobacterium taiwanense; assembly: GCF_000813825.1. Taxonomy (GTDB): domain Bacteria; phylum Bacteroidota; class Bacteroidia; order Flavobacteriales; family Weeksellaceae; genus Chryseobacterium; species Chryseobacterium taiwanense. The sequence goes on along the minus strand of NZ_JWTA01000004.1, from coordinate 158,927 downwards.
CCATCATCCTTTCCTGTCCTCTGAAGCTGTATATAATATTTTCAAAACCTGTTTCGATGGTAAAGACGGAATATCCTGCTTCATCCTCGAAAGAAAAAATAGGTTTCAAAAGTTCTTCATGCATGAGTTCTGCAATCGTTTTTGCCATTAAGTTTCTGTTGGCTTGGTGCCAGTTTTCCTGGCTTATGGTGTTTCTTAACTTGGTGTTCATTGTTTCTGTTAAATTTGGGCGGTTGATATCTGAGCATATTTTTCTACATCAAAATCCTGGAAAGCAATTTTTTTCTCGATATGATAATGCTCTCTTCCCAGAATATCATTAATGATAGAGGAGTTCCTGTAAGCAGCCATTCCAAGATCGGTTGAAATGTAACTATGGGTATGAACTTCTGCATGAAGCACATAGATTTCTCCACCATTATGATCGATAGAATAATTTCTGTTTACATCAAACAAACCATTTGCATCTCTTTTAATTCTGTCCTGAATGTTTTCTAAAAATGCGGGTTCATGGTAACGGTACCCGGTTCCCAGAATCAGATAATCGGCTTCCTGTTCGTAAGGGATTTCCTGCTCTAACTGGGTAAATTCAAGATTGATGAGGTTGTCTCTGCTGTTATCAACGGTATTGAGCTGACTGTTTGGAATAATTTTAAGATTCGGATCGGCATTATCAATAGTAAGATCGTAAATGAAATCATAAATATCATTGATCAGATCATAATTGATTCCTTTAAACTGGCTCTGCTGTTTGCTTAAGATGGTTTTCTTTGCCTCAGGGTTTCTGTTATAAAAATACTCAACATAATCTGGAGAGGTCAGTTCTAAGGTTAGTTTAGAATATTCCATAGGGAAAAACCTGTCCGGTCGCGAATACCAACCTAATTCTGTTTTTATATCTCTGCTCTGAAGAAGGTCATAAAAAACTTCAGCCGCACTTTGCCCTGAACCGATTACGGCTATTTTACTTCCTTTTGAAAGAAGCTCTTCCTTACGGTAAAGATAGCTGCTGGTATGCAGTATACGCTGATCATCTTTAGGAATAAAAGAAGGAATATGAGGCTGCGTTCCGGTTCCTAACACCAAACGTTCCGTCCTGAAAACTGTTTTTTCCTTGGTTTGAGTATTAACCGTAGAGACATGATAAAGACCGTCTTCATAATGAATATCTACAACCTGAGTTGAAAACCGGCATTGTGGAAGCTGCTCAATTACCCATTGGCAATAGCGGTTGTATTCTTTTCTCGGGACAAAGAAATTCTCACGGATGAAGAACTGATAAAGCCTTCCCGTTATTTTAAGGTAATTCAGTAAACTTAAAGGATTGGTAGGATCTGCCATGGAGACACAGTCGCATAAAAACGGAGTCTGTAAAGTCACATGATCGATCATCAATCCGGGATGCCAGTCAAAACCGTCTCTCTGATCAAGAAACAGCGTTTTCAATTCCGGGATGGGGTGGGATAAAGCTGCCAATCCCAGATTAAATGGTCCTATTCCAATGCCAATGACATTATAAATGGGTTCATTATTCATTTTTTATGATGTTTGTGGTGATTTGTATATTTTTATTTTGTGGAAACTTTTCCCAGTACCATTCTCTGTAGCAGAAATTAAGATTGGCTTTTTTATGAGGCATTTCAATGACTTTATCTACTTTGAAGCCTACATGTGCTTTATTCATCATCGAAGCAAGAGAATCAACAGATCCTTCACCAACCATTTTTCCAACTTCCGGCTGTGCAAATACATAATCAACCATAGATTGGGTAGAAGGGGATACGTATTTTTTCTTCGGATCGGTCGGAGCAATGAACTGATGGGTTCCGTAATCTGTAGGTAAAACCTCATAATAATCTCCAACGATATCTCTACACGCCCAATACACTTCAATATTACAGCTGGGTTCATCGTTACTTGCAATAATGTAGCTATGTGCTTCGTCGCTTGGGAGCATCAGTCTGTAATAGGTTTCGAGCTCATCGATCGGCCAGTTCATCTGCCATATTTTTACGGCGTGTTCCCTGTTAAACCATTCATGAAGCATTTCCAGATCATTTTCCAGATCGATAGGTCTCATGCTGATGGTGACGTCTTCTTTAGGAAAATACCGTTTAAAGAAAACTTCCTTTCCCTGAGGATGAATCAATTGTTGTGAAAAGAAATACCTGTGAAGAAGATTGGGAACTTTAGCATAAGAAATAGAAGAAGCATTAATGCCTCCGTCTACATCAAGAATGGCAGACTGAAGATTTGATTTCACCGCCCAATACCTTTGGTGTAAAGCGTAATCTGTAAGATCTGACGGTTCTGACTGATGAAGACTGCTGAATTCGTCATAAAGAATATGGATGAGTTTTTGCTCTTCAATTAATCCTGTTTTGCCTAATGAAGAGATCAAAGCTGCAAAATTGCTTACCAGTAAATGATGGGAAATAATATCCAAAAGACGCTCATCTCTAATGAAAAGATCTTCAATCTCAGGACATTCTTCTATCGCTTTTTTGTATTTTTCTTTGTAGCTTTCCTTCAAAAGATATCCCTGTCCGTCTCTCACATAAATAGTTTGAGGAAGCAGTTCGTCATTAAGCTGGATAAGAAGATTCTGCTGATGGACTTCGGGAGCCATTCCAAATTCTTTAAATAAAGTATTTAAAGGAGGAAGCAGCAGTTGCGAATATCTTTTAAACCAAGTTAGAATTGCCTGTTCCGGTGATGTCTGTAAGGTTTCAGCAAGGTTTTTAAAGAAATCTGTAGTAAAATTATGATCTGTAGACTCGTCCTGACATAATCTCGCCAGTAAAAGCACTTTGTCCTGAGATGAAAAAGGATTTTCACGGACTAAAATATTAAAGCTGTCAATATTTTCTTTTTTAAAGAAAACACTTATGGTAGAAGGTTCTGAAAGCAGTTTGAAGTCTGGAAAAGTCTTTTCAAATAACGTTTTTCTGTCATTCCACCAGGCGGAAGAAGCATATCCTCTTCTGAGATCCTTTAAACTGTTGGTTCTTACAGATCCGGTCATCAAAACATGTAAAGAAAACTTTAGCATCCAGTTGAATTGCGGGCTGTAAAGTGTCCTGATCGATGAGGTAGCATAAAACTCTTCGCCCAGTTTACCGATGTGAATGACTAGTCCGGATCCTATGATTTCAGGATATTCTTCTGTTGACATTAAGTATTTTGCTTCCCAGGGATGGCACGGAACAATATAGTAATCCGCAATATTGTCAAAATAATATTCTTCGGGAACGGATGCCAGTGTGGCAAAAATCTCTTTTGCAGATATTCCAGAAAGAGATTGTTCAGAGATACAGTCTTTATGAATCAGGAAATAATCCAGCTGAAACCCATTCTCAAATTCAGGGGCATACAGTTTTTGCTCTTCTTCAGAAAATCCCATTCTTGATTTGGTGAAAGGATGTAGATTATGTCCTGCAGGAAGAATCTGCTCTGACTCCAAAAATGAATAACTGATGGGGTGTTGTCTCTCAGAAATTGCTTCTGAGGTTATTTGAAGATTCCTGACACTGCTTTTAATTCTTTGGGTAAAACGATCCAGTCCTTCTTCCGTAAAAGTATCGCAGAATTCTATGTAGATCATTTCGATTAATTCTTCCAAATGAACTTCAAAGATTTCGTTGTTGTTATGATCTACTGCCCAAATGGGAAAACCATATTCATGGAAGGTTGTTTTCGATCGATACGAAATGGGAGCGAATAAAAATATTCCGTTTTTCTTCATCTCAAATCTCATGTGAAGCGGATACTTGCTTTTTTCAAGAGCCTGTGCCGTCAACAGATCATGCTTCGGAACTCCCTGATAAAATTTTCCGTTTCCCAGTTCTCTCAACATTCCGTTGAGTACTACTCGAGCCGTTATTTTTTTGGCGCTTTCTCCAGTTTTACTTTTCTGTATTAAAGTCTTTTCCATGTTTTTTGATTGTAGTGAGAATTTGATGAATGTCTTCTGTGGTTGTAATAGGATTTAACAGAGTAAACTTTAAATAGAAGTTTCCGTTCACCTTAGTACTTGCCACCAAGATTTCTCCGCTGTAAAACAGTTTCATCTTAATAAAAAGGTTCAAAGCATTCGTATCTTCAATATCTGATCTGATATATCTGAAAACGAGTACACTCAGATCTGAATCAGAAAGGATTTCAAAATCAGGATCTTCAGAGATCATTGAAGCCGTATCTTTTGTAAGATCAATAACGGTGTCGGTATATTCAGCTAATTGCTCTTTTCCCATCATTCTTAACGTGAACCATAATTTCAAGGCATCAAATCGACGGGTACTCTGAGTGATGGATTTATTAATTTGAGCAGGAATTTCCTCTTCATCCATCTCTTTCGGATTCAGGTAATCGGCGTGATGTTTAAGAATAAGCAGTTCTCTTTTGTTTTTTACGATAAAAGCACTGCTGCTGATAGGCTGGAAAAATGATTTATGGTAATCAATCGTTACAGAATCTGCCCTTTCAATTCCGTTCAAAAGATCACGGTATTTTTCACTTAGCAGTAAGGCACATCCGTATGCGGCATCTACATGCATCCAGATATTGTATTGTTCGGCAATATCGGCGATATCTTCCAAAGGATCAACATTTCCGAAATCTGTGGTTCCTGCTGTCGCAACAATTCCGATAGGAATATTTCCCAGCTGTTCTTCTCTTTTTATGTATTTCTTCAATAAAGAAATATCCATACGGAAACGGTCATCTGTAGGAACTTTAATGATCGATTTTTCACCCAATCCCATGATAGAGGCATTTTTCAGATTACTGAAATGAGACTTATCCGAAACAAATATTCTGAAACGACCTGCTTCCGGCGATAAACCATCCATTTTTATATTGTGATTGTATCTTTTCTGAGAAAAACAGTCACGCATCATTACAAGTCCCATGAGATTACTTTGTGAACCTCCGGCTGTAAAAACTCCGTCACTGTCATTCACATCATAACCAATCTGTTTCGCCGTCCAGTCAATAAGTTTTCTTTCCATAAAAGTTCCTCCTGCACTTTGATCATAGGTATCTTGTGACGAATTGATGGCACTTACCAAGATTTCTCCTGCCAAAGCCGGAATAACTATAGGACAGTTAAGATGCGCTACATATTGAGGAAGGTGAAAAGCTGTAGCGTGTTTTACATAAATATCATCTACTTCAGCAAGAAGTTCATCATACGTTGAAAGTTTTTGATCAAGGTCAATCTGTTGTACCTTTTCTTTCATTTCTTTTGCTTCTATACCGCTGAACGGTTTTTTATTTCTAGAAAGAAATTCCTGAACAAGATCTGTAGTGGTATTGATCGCATTTCGATAATGCTCAGAATTGGCAGAATGAAAAATATTCTCAAAATTCCCCAAATTGTGAGGTAAAACTGCGTTTGAGAGCTCCTCTGAGGATATTAAATTGTTATTCATATACGTTTTTATAAAGTGATTTTGTAAATAGATAGACGGTCTATTATTTTGTATTATTTAAATTAATTTTCTGGTTATCAGTTTTTTAAGTTTTCATTTTTTTGTATTTTTTATTTGGTAGTTTATAAATTATTTCTAAATTTGAACTCGCTATTGTTATTTAGAATAATTAAAAACAAATATATTAATTATTAGCTAACACCAAATTTTTTTTTATGAATTCTACAGAAATTTTAAAAAAAGACCCAATTTCTCAAGTAAAAGTGCTTCCAACAGTGATTGAACTGACTTCAGAGGAACGAAAAATGATCAAAGACGCAGCAAAACATCTTCAGAAAAAATATGAGAACTATGAAAACCGTGAATTTATAAAGCAGATTCATCAGCTAGCTTCTTATTTTTTGCCCGAGAGAATATTAAATATAGCTGCCGATTTTTCCAGTGATTTTTCTAAGAATCAATATGGAGCCTTAATTTTTAAAGGGTTAATGGATATTGATCAGGAAAGTATCGGAACAACGCCTCCTAACTGGCAGTCAGCAGATTATTCAAAGTTCAGTTTATACGGTTTTGCGTGTGCACTGATTCATGGGGCGCTTCCTTCGAAACCTGTACAGTATTATTCGCAGCGTAAAGGAGGAGGACTGATCCATGCGATCATTCCTGACGAAAAAATGAGAGAAACACAGACTGGATCGGGCTCTTCGACGGATCTTTATGTGCATACGGAAGATGCATTCCTGAAACATCAGGCAGACTTTTTAAGTTTTATGTACATTAGAAATGAAGAACAGGTTCCTTCAACTCTTTATTCTATCCGTTCTCACGAATCCATTGGAGAAAATTACAGAGCTCTTTTTGATCGTATCTATAAAATTCCTAAGGATGCCAATTTAGAGAATGAACTTGATGAGGCAGACACATTAGATTCGGTTTTATATGGAAATCATCAGCTTCCATTTATGAGATTTGATGCAGCAGAACAGTTATTTAATCCAAGTATTAAACAAACTGAGGAGGCTCATTATCATCTGAAAGAATTTTGGGAAGAGGCGCGACATCTCATTTATTCAGGATTTACTCCACAAGCGGGAGATGTGATATTGGTTAACAATCATTTATGCGCTCACGGAAGATCTGCTTTTAAAGCCGGGGTGAGAAATGTAGACGGGATAGAAAATGAATGCGAAAGAAGAATTATGCTTCGTATGATGAGTAAAGTGAGTCTTATTGACATGAGAGCGCATACTTTGACAGAAGACCCGTTCTTTGTGATAGAAGAGCATTTAGGGAAAAATTTCCAACATTTTTAACAGAATAAGGAATATTTGAATACTTGATCAATGATTAAATCCTTTTTAAGTTTTATCTTAAGAAGGGTTTAATTTTTCATCAATATGATAAGGATGGAACCAGCGATCATAATTAATGAACCAAAAACTTTTTTTCTGATATCTTTTTCCTGAAAAAATTGATATCCAAAGATTATACTGACAATCGTAGACAGTTGAAACAGGGATAAAGCATATCCAACAGGCATATGATCGAAAACAAAATTGGTGGTGAACTGCATCGTTCCTATGCAGATAATAAGTAACAGAAACTTGAAGATGTTTCCGGTTTGAAGTGTGTATTTTAGCTCTTTACCTACTTTTATTTTGGCGAAAAATAGAACGATAAAGGAAAATAAAGCGCCAAAAGTACACCAGCTTATAAACGCTAAGGTTTTAGAAGAGACTAAAATGATTTTCTTTACAAAAATAGCTTCAATAGCGGTTAAAATCATTGCCCAAACTCTAAACTGAATTTCAGGTTTTTTGAAAAGTTTCCAGAAAAATTTTTCATCGGTAGTGTCTAAAACATAATAGCTTCCGTAAATAATTAGAATAATCCCCAGAATTCCCCAAATGTTTGGAATTTCAGAAAGAAGAAAAATTCCAAAAATAATCCCGACCACAGATTTATAGGAATTTATAGGACCTAAAACTGACAAATCACCCATTTGAAGAGCTTTCACCAAAAATCCATTTCCAACAGCACCTGCAATTCCTCCTAAAATGGAATACATCCAAAAATTTTTAGGTAAAAAAGGAACATCTATAAAGAAAAGTAGAGTACAGCAAAAAACGGATAGTAAAAAGTACGTTAAAAAATTGACGATTAATGGATGATTGTTTTTTGAAGTAAGCTGCTTTTGGTAAACATTTGCTAAAGGATTTGAAATGACTCTCAAAACTACTGCAATTGTTACTGAGACTGTTTCTATCATGTAATCGGCGACTTTTTTATTATTATGTGATTATTTTCTGAGTAAAGTTTTTAAGGTGCTTCAGGTGGTTCCGGAAAATTATTTTTACTCTTAAAATCAAAATTTCGTTTAGTTTCAGTTAATTTCAACGATTTCTTTGTTTCATATATCCAATATGCAAATTTCTCTAAAGACTTTGGAATAGAATGACTGTGAGTTTTAATGGTTTTCTCAATCCCATCTTTTTTTATGTGAAAATTATAATATTCACCATCTGAGTATCTTTCAAAATAAAGAGTGTCAAGAGTTTTAAAGTTGATACTTTCTACAAAACTATCTAGTTTTATTTTTTGTGATGTATTTAAAACTGCAAGATAGTTTGTTTCGCTTTTAGTGGTTTTATTTTGAAATGATGACCAATTTTCACGAATATAAACAGAATCATTTTTGCTGTCAAATTTTATTGAAAAATCTGTTTCAAAAGTATTTCCAAAAGAAAAATCAAACTCATCAAAGGTTTGCTTTTTACAGTTTAAAAGGGAAATTAATAAAATTAAGAGTGATATTTTTTTCATTTGTTTTTTAGAGAGGGAAGTAGGATCAAATTATAATACTCAAAGATAAAAAGTTTTATTGGGCTGCAATTCTTTTAAACTTCAATTTTTCAAATGTAAAATTTTTATACATTTGCCCTAATGTATTTATTCAGATTGCTTTTAACATTCTATTTCGTGGCATTGTCTATCATGCCATGTAATGATGTTGCTGCTAAGCAACTGAATGCTAATATAAGTTTTACTTATGTAAATAATCCGCAGGAACATTCCCATGCAAGCAATGATGCCTGTTCGCCGTTATGTTTTTGCAATTGTTGCCAGATCACGGTAACCTCTTTTAAAATAGAACCGATCATTACCTTTCCGGAGCAGGTTCGTAGCTATTTTTCAAAGAAAATCTTTTTCCAGAAAAATGATTTTGTCTATTTGGTGTATGACCAAATATGGCAACCTCCTAAAATTTAATTTTTATTGATTTTTCATGGAAGACTTCTGTCTTTCATCAATTCGTTATGAAATCTTTGCAATTCCGTTGCATGGAGTTTCTTTTCATTTTTGTCATTCTGTTTAAAGATTTTAAGCAGAACGACTTCAATAAAAATTACATTCAATGTTAGATAAAATCATAAGATTTAGCATCAAGAATAAAATAGTCATTGGAATAATGACTTTGATGCTGGTCATTTGGGGAACTTGGAGTGCCTCAAAATTACCGATTGATGCTGTACCCGACATCACCAACAATCAGGTACAGATTATTACTGTATGTCCTACGCTTGCAGGGCAGGAAGTGGAGCAGTTGGTTACATTTCCTATTGAACAAAGTATTGCCAATATTCCTGATATAGAAGAAACGAGAAGTATTTCAAGGTTTGGGTTATCTGTGATTACGGTTGTTTTCAAAGAAAATGTAGATATTTATTTTGCCCGACAGTTAATCAACGAACAGATAAAGCAAGCCGTTGAAGAAATCCCGAAAGGAGTAGGAATGCCTGAATTAGCTCCTGTAAGTACAGGTTTGGGAGAAGTCTATCAATATATTCTCCATCCGAAAAAAGGAAGTGAGAAAAAATATACCAGCAAAGAACTGCGAACTATGCAGGACTGGATTATCCGAAGACAATTAAACGGAACTCCGGGAGTGGCCGAAATCAACAGCTTTGGTGGAGAGCTTAAGCAATATGAAGTAGCCATCAATCCGGACCGTTTGAAAGCAATGGGAATCAGTATTACCGATATTTTCACAGCACTGGAAAAAAATAATCAGAATACTGGAGGCGCGTATATTGATAAAAAACCGAATGCCTATTTTATAAGAGGAATCGGCATGGTAACGTCAATAGAAGATATAAAAAATATTGCCGTAAAAAATGAAACGGGAAGTATTCCTATTTTTATAAAAGATGTGGCCAATGTAGGTCTTGGACATGCCATTCGTTATGGTGCTTTGACTTATAATGGAGAAGTTGATGCAGTAGGAGGGGTTGTGATGATGCTGAAAGGAGCCAACAGTAATGAAGTCGTGCAAAGAATTAAAGATAAAATTCCGACGATTCAGAAATCGTTACCTGATGATGTGATTATTGAGCCGTTTCTGGACAGAACTGATTTGGTTGACAGAGCAATTAATACTGTAGAGAAAAATCTAATTGAAGGAGCCTTGATTGTCATATTTGTTCTGGTACTTTTTCTTGGAAATTTTAGAGCAGGATTAATTGTAGCTTCGGCTATTCCGCTTTCTCTTTTGTTTGCGTTAGGAATGATGAATGTTTTTGGTGTAAGTGCCAATTTAATGAGTTTGGGAGCGATCGATTTCGGGTTGATTGTAGACGGAGCGGTCATTATTGTAGAAGCAACCATCCATCATTTAGGACTAAGAAAAACAACAAGAATGCTGACTCAATCTGAAATGGATGAAGAAGTCTTCTTATCCGCTTCAAAAATCAGGAGCAGCGCGGCTTTCGGGGAGATTATAATTCTGATTGTTTACATCCCTATTTTAACATTAGCGGGGGTAGAAGGAAAAATGTTTACACCGATGGCCAAAACGGTAGGATTTGCCATTTTGGGAGCCTTGATCTTGTCACTGACCTATATTCCGATGATGAGTGCATTATTTTTATCTAAAAAAATATCTCGAAAAGAGACTTTTTCGGATAAAATGATGAACAGATTGCAAAGAATCTATAAGCCATTGTTGGAGAAAGCTTTAAAAATAAAATATGTTTTAGTAGGAGGGACCATTGCTCTATTTGCGGTATCGATTTTCCTATTTAACAGGATGGGTGGTGAGTTTATTCCGCAATTGCAGGAAGGAGATTATGCTTTCCATTGTATTCTTCCACAAGGAAGTTCACTGAGTCAGAGTATTGAAACCTCAATGCAGGCTTCAAGAATCATCAAACAATTTGATGAAGTAAAAATGGTGGTAGGAAAAACAGGATCGGCAGAAGTTCCTACAGATCCCATGCCGCCTGAAGCTTCCGATTTGATTATCGTTTTAAAGCCGAAAGAGGAGTGGAAAAGCAAAAAATCCTATGATGAATTGGCCGATGAGATTTCCGAAAAACTGGAAACCATTCCGGGAGTATTTTTTGAGAAGAATCAGCCGATCCAAATGCGTTTTAATGAATTGATGACCGGGATCAGACAAGATGTAGCTGTAAAGATCTTTGGTGAAAATTTGGATTCACTGGCAATATATGCAGATAAAACAGCAAAAATAATTTCATCGGTTGAAGGAGCGACTTCGCCGCAGATCGAGCGGGTAAGTGGTCTTCCGCAAATCAATGTGGAGTACGACAGAACCAGAATGGCAAATTACGGATTGAATATTGAACAGGTCAATAATGCTTTAAGCACCGCTTTTGCGGGGCAGACTGCAGGTCAGGTTTTCGAGAACGAAAGAAGGTTTGATTTGGTGGTGCGTTTAGACAGTCTCCACAGAACAAATATTGATGATGTAAATAATCTGATGATTTCTACGAATTCCGGAGCGCAGATTCCGCTTTCTCAGGTGGCGAATGTGAGTTACAAATTAGGACCTGCCCAAATCAGCCGTGAAGAAGGAAAACGTAGAATTGTAATAGGCTTTAATGTAAAAGACCGGGATGTAGAAAGTGTTGTAAAAGATATTCAGGCAAGACTGGACAAAGTGAAATTACCATCAGGATATTATTTCACGTACGGAGGTCAGTTTGAAAATCTGCAGGCTGCAAGTCAACGATTGATGATTGCGGTACCGGTTTCATTATTGTTGATATTTATGCTGTTGTATTTTACATTCCATTCCTTTAAACAGGCGGCATTGATCTTTACAGCGATTCCGATGAGTGCAATAGGAGGTGTTTTCGCTTTATTGCTTAGAGATATGCCTTTCAGTATCAGTGCCGGAATAGGATTTATCGCTCTATTTGGTGTGGCCGTTCTTAACGGAATTGTTTTGATCGGAACTTTCAACCAATTAGAAAAAGAGAGAGAAACCAATATGATAAAACGTGTCATTGAAGGCACAAAAACAAGATTACGACCTGTACTGATGACAGCAACTGTTGCTTCATTAGGATTTTTACCGATGGCCATTTCTACGGGAGCCGGAGCGGAAGTTCAGAAACCTTTGGCAACAGTAGTAATAGGAGGTTTGATTACCGCAACTTTCCTTACGCTGTTCGTATTACCGCTGCTGTATATTATTTTTAATACAAAAGTTGATATAAAAAAGATAAAACCTAAATCAGTAACGACAGTTGTCGTGTTAGGATTTTTATGCTTTGGACAGACTTTTAAAGCACAGCAAAGAACCTCTTTAACCGAGGAACAGGCTGTACAAATGGCGTTGATTAATAATGAGTTGGTCAAATCAAAAGATCTAGATATCAAAGCCAGTGAAGCTTTACAACCTACTGCCAAAGAACTCCCAAAATTGAATTTTGATGCACAAGTAGGGCAATATAACAGTAAAAAGTTTGACCAGTCTTTTTCGATCTCGCAAAATATTCCGTTTCCGACCTTATTTAAAGCTAAAAAAGAGCTGATTGCTGAAGAGATCAAAGGAAAACAGATTAATAAAGAGATCTCTGTCAATGAACTGGCAAAACAGGTCAGAACCTATTATTATCAGATTGAATATTTGCAGTACAATCAATTAAAGCTGAAAAACCTCGATAGTCTGTATCAGGATTTTATAAGAATTGCTACGGTACGATTTAAAGCCGGAGATATTAAAAAAATTGAGATCAATACGGCAGAAACTCAAAAAGGAGAAATTAACCTGTTGCTCAATCAAAATGAGGTATATCTTACCAATGCTTATAAAAGTTTAAAAACATTGCTCAATACTTCAGAAGAGATTACCGTTCCTGCCAATAAAAATTATTATCCTCTAAAAGCTGATGATGTTCTTGACAGTCTTTCTATTGCGAAACATCCCACTGTGAAAGCATTCTATCAGGAAATGGAGATTGCAGAAAAAAATAAGAAGGTTGAAAAGTCTCAGGGACTTCCGGAATTTACGATCGGGTATACCAATCAGTCTTTGATGGGTTTTCAGACAATCAACGGGATGGAGCGGTATTTCAATGGAGGAAACCGGTTTCATTCAGGAACGATAGGAGTTTCCATTCCATTGACTTTCGGGGCAACAAAAGCGAGAATGCAATCCTGGGAACTTCAGAAGCAAATGGCAGAATCTAATGCGAAATTACAGACAAAGCAACTGGAAACACTTTTGGAAAATGCATTCAATCAATATCTGCAAAATGTAAAACAATATGAGTATTATATGAATCAGGCAATTCCGAATGCAGAAAAGATTATAAAAGCAGGACAGCTGGGATATAAAACAGGTGAAATATCGTATGTGGAATATCTTTTCGCTCTGCAAACTGCTGCCAATATTCAGCTGAAATATCTGGAATCCATCCAAAAGGTAAATGAATCTGTAATTACTATCAATTCTATAATTAATAAATAAAATGAACATTAAATATCATATCATCGCTTTTGTATTTATTTCACTTTTTGCCATAAGCTGCGGAAAAAAAGAGGATGCAGAAAAAACGGTGGAACAACCCAAAACCGAGCAGAAAGAAGAAAATCATGAAGAAGCTCCCCAAACGATTGCAGAACTGACCGAAGAGCAAATGAAATCGGTAGGAGTGAGTCTGGCAACGATTGAAATGAAAGAACTGACCTCAACCATTAAAGCCAATGGTTTGTTAAGAGTTCCTAACAATAGAAAAGCAACAGTAACTTCTTTGTATGGCGGAGTTATTAAAACCATTAACGTTCAGATCGGTGATTTTGTGAGAAAAGGTCAGGTATTGGCTACCATAAGCAATCCTGAATACATTCAGCTGCAGGAGCAATATTTGACGATAAACAGTAGAATTACCTATGCAGAACAGGAATACAGAAGACAAAAAGAACTTTTCGATAATGATGCAGGAGCAAAAAAGAATCTCCAAAGTGCAGATGCAGAATTAAAAAGCCTGAGAACTCAACGGTCTTCTGTAGAAAGACAGCTTCAGATGATGGGAATAAGCCCGGGAAAAGTAACAAATGGTAATTTACGATCAGGATTGGTTATTACCTCACCAATCAGCGGGACAGTGAGTAATATCAATGCACAGATCGGAAGTTATGTAGATGTTTCTTCTCCGGTGTTGGATGTTATTGATAATAATTCCATTCATCTTGATCTTCAGGTGTTTGAAAAAGATTTGCCTAAAATGAAAATAGATCAGATCGTTCATTTTAAGCTGACCAATAATCCTGAAACCGAATATGATGCAAAAATATACAGCATCGGTTCCTCTTTTGAAAATGAAAGCAAAACAATCTCAGTTCATGCCAATGTTACAGGAAATAAAGAAGGATTAATTGACGGAATGAATATCACGGGAATTGTAAGTCTGGATAAATCGGTTACTCCTGCAATTCCCAATGAAGCAATCGTAGAAGCAGATGGAAAATATTATGTCTTTGTACAGACCAATAAAAAAGCAGAAGCGCATGAAGAGGAAAAAGGTCACGGGAAAGAACCGAAACAGCATTTAAATACTATGAGTTTTGAAAAAATTGAAGTGGTAAAAGGATCTACGGATATGGGATACACAGCAATTACTCCAGTAAGTACAATTGATCCTGATGCAAGAATTGTGGTAAAAGGAGCCTTTTTTGTGAATGCAAAACTGTCTAATTCAGGAGAACACGAGCATTAAATTTTTCTAAGTGAAATTCTTTTCGGAGGATTTCACTTTTTTACTATTTTTATTTAACCACAAAAGACACAAAAGAATCAGATAATCTATTTAAAGTTTATCATTAAAATGAAAAAAGAAAACACCAGTCTTTAAAAATCTTTGATTTTTATTCTTTTGAGAACTTTATTATCTAATAGCATCTACTGATATAGCTTTTGTGTCTTTTGTGGTTAAATTCAAAGAGCCGATTAATTAAATAGAAAAAGTATAAGCAAGTTTTCTATTAATTTTCAGAAATTTGCCGCTTAGCCGGAAATCAGTAATGGAATTATCAGAAGAATATATACTATTCAATACCAATATCAGTACACTTTCAGTGTATGAATTGCTGAAACATACCCAAAACGGAAGTTTTATGGAAAACAGAGACTTCCAAAATATTTATCCCATTGCTCTTGAACTGAATGTTGGCGTGTTTACTAAAAACAATGCAACCTTTGATTTTCCCAGAGTTTCGGTAAGCCAGATCGGAAATGATATTATTTCATCCTGCTCCTGTGATCATGATGATCAAAAATTGTGTGAACATCAGGCTGAGATCATTCATTGTATTCTTGAGAAAGAAGACTTTCGGATATTCTATGATAATAACCTTCGCCGTAAAATGTTAGTACGATCAGCGAAAGGATATGGCTTGGAAAATGAATCGAATCTGGATGCCTACTTTCAATTAAATTATGGGGATGGAAAGCTGAGTATCGAAAGTAAAATAAAAGAACTGCTGAAAATAGACGAACAGGCTTTTAAGAAAGATCTCATTCCTCAACAACAATCTCTGATCAAGAAATTAGCGGCTCAGGAAACAGATAAAAAACAGATCCTTGTTATTGGAAGGCACCGCTATTACAACCAACTGAGCTTTTTGCTCATGGAAGCGGATATCACACAGACCGGAAAAATTAAAAATCCGGTAAGCAGTACAGATCCGATGAATCTGATATGGAAGGCTGAAAGTACTTTAGCCATTAAATTTTATACAGCCCTTGTTGTTTTCCAGAATAAATACAATGAAGACAATACCGATACTGAACTGGATGCTTTACAGCAAATTATTAAAAATCCCTTAGATTTAGATACCTATTTTCATGACAGAGAGATTTCTGAAACGATATCTTCAAAATCTCTGATTCCTGTAGATGTAAAGGTTTTAAAAGCTGAAATACAGCTGACTGTATTTAAAAAAGAACCGTTTTTTGAAATTACCGGTGAACTTGTTTTTAATGATGTTTCAATTCCTTTCAAAAATGTGGTGATCCGGAATGAAAACTTTGTCTATCATCAGCAGACTTTTCATTATGTAGATCATCCCGATATGCTTCGGGTGCTTAAGTTCTTTAAAGCTAATAATGAAATTTTATTGGTTCATTCTTCCAAATATGAAGAATTTGTTCAGCATGTTTTGGCTCCTTTAGAGAATCTGGTTCATATTAATTACAGCTATATCCGAAAAGCCACTTCTGTAGAACTTATTGAGAAAAAATTTGAAGTAGAACGCATTGTTTACCTTAATCAGACAGGGAATTTCATCTCCATTATTCCTGTCATGAAGTATGGGGAAGCAGAAGTTCCGGTTTATTCCAGAAAGCAGATTTTTGATACTGATCAGAACGGAAATGAATTTACAATAGAGCGCGATTATAATGCAGAAATTGCTCTCACTTCGGTGATCATGAATCAGCATCCTGATTTTAGTGAACAGTTGGAAGGACGTGAATATTTCTATCTGCATAAAGATAAATTTTTAGAAGAAAACTGGTTTCTCAACACTTTTGAAATATGGAGAAATGAAGGAATTAGCATTCTTGGATTTAATGAAATTAAAAATAACAGGCTCAATCCTCACAAAGCCAAAATAACCATAGAGGTCAATAGCGGAATTGATTGGTTTAATGCTAAATTGAAAGTTCATTTCGGAAAAAAGAAAGCCACGCTGAAACAGGTACACAGAGCGCTCCGAAACAAAAGCAAATTTGTACAGCTGGATGATGGTTCTCACGGGATTTTACCCGATGAATGGATCGAAAAAATAAACAGATATTTTCAGGCAGGAGATATAGATGAAGACTTACTAAAAATTCCTAAAGTCAATTTTACGGAAATATCCGATTTATTTGAAAAAGAAGTGTTGAGTGAAGAAGTACAAAATGAAATTACGACTTACCACGAGCAATTTTTAACTATAAACCGATCTGAAATATCAGTTCCTGCTGAGTTGAATGCAGAACTCAGAGATTATCAGCGGGAAGGACTGAACTGGCTGAATTTTTTAGACAATTTCAATTTCGGAGGCTGTCTTGCCGATGATATGGGATTGGGAAAAACCTTACAGATCATTGCCTTTATCTTATCACAAAGAGAAAAATACGGACATACAACCAATTTGGTGGTGGTTCCGACCTCTTTACTGTTCAATTGGCAGGAAGAAATACAAAAATTTGCCCCTTCTCTGAAAATATTTACGCATTACGGAGCAGAAAGGGAGAAAAGTATCACAAAGATAAATGAATATGAGATCGTATTAACGACGTATGGAATGGTATTGTCTGATATTCGTTTTCTGAAAAATTTCCGTTTCAATTATATCTTTTTAGATGAATCACAGGCAATTAAAAATCCCAATTCAGAAAGATATAAAGCCGCGCGTTTATTACAGTCCAGAAACAGAATCGTCCTTACAGGAACGCCTGTTGAAAACAATACGTTTGATCTCTACGGGCAGCTTTCTTTTGCCTGTCCCGGATTGTTGGGAAGCAAGCAGTATTTCAAAGATATTTATGCAATCCCGATCGATAAATTTGAGTACAGCAAAAGAGCATTGGAACTTCAGCAAAAAATAAAACCTTTCATCCTCCGAAGAACAAAAAAACAGGTTGCCAGTGAATTACCCGAAAAAACGGAGATGGTCATTTACTGTGAAATGAATGCGGAGCAACGCAAAATTTATGATAATTACGAACAGGAACTGCGCGAATTTATTTCCGCTTCCAATGATGACGATATCACAAAAAATAATATGCATGTTTTAACAGGGTTAACGAAACTCAGACAAATATGCAATTCTCCGGTACTTTTAAAAGAAGGACATTCCGGAAATAATGCCGTGAAGATTGAAATCCTTACCGAACAGATTGAAAATAAATCCAAAGAACACAAAATATTGGTTTTTTCCCAATTTGTAGGAATGCTCGATCTTGTTAAAGCGGAACTGGAGAAAAAGAATATTCCGTTTGAATATCTTACGGGGCAAACGAAAGACAGAGGAACCAAAGTTCAGAATTTCCAGACCAATGATGAGGTTCGGGTATTTTTAATCAGCTTAAAAGCAGGAGGAGTTGGTTTGAATCTTACCGAAGCAGATTACGTATACCTTATTGATCCATGGTGGAATCCGGCCATCGAAAATCAGGCGATCGACCGAAGCCACAGAATCGGACAGACAAAGCATGTAGTCGCAGTTCGGCTGATTTGTGCGAATACGGTGGAAGAAAAAATCATGAATATGCAAAAGAAAAAACATAAGCTGGCTCAGGATTTAATTAAAACAGATGCTTCTTTTTTTAATAATCTGTCAAAAGACGAGCTGCTGGAAATTTTGTAATTGAAATTAATCTTTAAAAACAACTTTACTGTCAGAGTAAAATAGAGGGAATTCTGCTGATAAAACTATTTTACCAATGATCATATTGAGAAAAAGACTATCAAAACGATAGTCTTTTTTATTTCTAATTATCATAGAATTTAATATAACTATTTGATTTTTAGATTGTAATTTTTTGCTCGTCGAAAAAGGAATATAAATTGGCATCAATGATTCAAAATAATTCTAAAAATGAATCATACAGAAGCAATACAGGAAATCGTAAAAGTAATTCCGGAATCAGAAGAAGAATTCAAAGATACCTTTAGAACCAGAAACTCTTTTATGGTAATTAATGTTTTCACAAAACAAATAAAGAAACTTATTGGGAATAAAGATCAGAAAGTTTTGATTCTCTGCCTTAATAAAATGGATGAGATGTATAAAAAGGGAGATCAGGCTTTGAAAAATGCTATAGAATCTGTTTTTATCTATTCTTTAGACAGCCTTACGTTTACCTGTGACAAAGCATACAAAAATCTGATTTTTGAAAAGATCCCTGTGCCTTTGAAAAATGCTTACCTACACCAAGTTTATAAATCAGGAATTTAAAATATTTGACTATGAAAATAAGAAAACACGGAAGTTGGGAACAGTGGAAAAAAACTTCCAAATTACACGGAACAGAAGTTTTTGCTACCCATATTATTGTGATTGTAGGAGTATTTGTAATTGCAGCTATCATGCAGTATATGTAATTATTTCGCAGTTAATTTTGTTAGTTTTGATAAACAGCAGGCAATTTTCCAGTCTGCTGATTTTTTGTTTGTAGACCTGCCTTCAAAAAATGTGGCTAAATTTTTCATAAAAAGAAAAAACAGGAAAAGATAATTTTAAATTTGTAAATAAAATAAAAGCAGTGAGTAAAATACTGGTTATTGACGACGAAGAGAAAATAAGAACTTTATTATCCAAAATTCTAAGCCTTGAAGGATTTGAAGTATTTCAGGCTTCCGATCTTGCGAATGCCTCAAAGAGATTAGAATTTAGCGACATCGATGTGGTGGTTTGCGATGTCAAATTGCCGGATGGAAGTGGGGTTGATTTCGTAAAAAAAATAAAAGAGAAATATGATGTTGTTGAAGTTATTTTATTAACCGCTTTTGGTAATATTCCCGATGGCGTTCAAGCGATCAAAAATGGTGCTTTTGATTACATTACAAAAGGAGATGACAACAATAAAATCATTCCATTGGTATATAAAGCATTGGAAAAAGCTTCTCTGAATAAGCGTATTTCTCAGTTGGAAAAACAATTGGGAGATAAACATTCATTTGATTCAATAATCGGACATTCAAAAAAACTTAAACTAGCCGTTGAGTCAGCAAAAAAGGTGGCCGTTACGGATGCAACCGTTTTGTTAACAGGAGAAACAGGAACAGGAAAAGAAGTTTTCGCCAATGCTATTCACAATGCCAGTAAAAGAACGAAATATAACTTTATCGCGATCAACTGTTCAGCTTTCAGTAAAGAATTATTGGAAAATGAATTGTTTGGACATAAAGCAGGAGCCTTTACAGGAGCGATAAAAGATTCTAAAGGAATTTTTGAAGAAGCAAATAACGGAACTGTTTTTCTGGATGAAATCGGTGAAATGCCTTTGGATCTTCAGGCAAAACTTCTTCGTGTGTTGGAATCCGGAGAGTTTTTGAAAGTAGGAGACAATAAACCTACGAAAATTGATGTTAGAATCATTGCAGCGACCAATCGTGATCTTGAAAAAGAAATTGAAGAAGGTAATTTTAGAGAAGACCTTTATTACAGAATCAATATTTTCACCATGACTCTGCCTCCGCTTCGTGAGAGAATCAATGATATTGAAGATTTGGCGTATAGTTTTTTAAAGAAATTTTCGGTTAAGATCGGAAAAAAGATTTCAGAACTTTCCCCCGATTATCTGGAAGCGCTTAAAAGGCATCCTTGGAAAGGAAACATTCGTGAATTAAGAAATATTATTGAAAGAAGTATTATTCTGACGGAAGGAGATCATTTACAGGTGGAATCATTGCCTTATGATTTTCAGAATCTAAATGAAGAAAAAATAAAAGGGAAAATCTTGTCGGCTTTTGAATTGGCCAGTGCAGAAAAAATTCATATTCAAAAAGTTCTTAATTATACAAACGGAAATAAAACCGAAACCGCTCGTTTACTCAATATAGCATTAACGACTTTGTACAGGAAACTTTCTGAATACGGAATCACTTCATAAGATGATATAACCCTTTCAAAATACTATTAAGACCCTTTCAAAATGAAAGGGTTTTTCTTTTGGTATATCTGCTGTTTTAATTTTAATGAATTGAAATATAGTTTGTTGTGATTTTTTATTCTTGGCGGTCTTATTATTGAGAATATTCTGGCATACAATAAAAATTTTGGTATGCAAAACTGGAAATTAAAAATAATAAAAAGGTTTAAACCTTGGCATTTACTCTTGCTTCTTTACGGATCAATTGTGTTTATAGGACTTGCGATAAAAATCTTCTAATATAAGAACAATGACAGCTATTTTGACACTTACAGGATTAGTACTGTTTGTACTTTTCTTTTTAATCATTAAATCTTTCGAAAAAATATGATCGCACTATTCGTTATTGCCATTGCCGTATTTGCCTATGTATGCTACGTTTTGGTAAAACCAGAAAAATTCTAAAAGAATGATGAGTCCAAATTCTAAAGAAAAATTGAAGGATTGGCTAGACTTAATTTTTTGGACATCCTTCGTGATAGCCTTTATTTATCTGGTACTATTTGTTAAAGGCTTAGCCTTAACATAAGACACCACCACATCACAAACAGATAAACTACAATAAATTATTATTTAAAAAAATGAATACAGAAATTACAGGAATTGTTCTCATGTATGCTTTAGTGGTTTTGCTTGCAATTCCTCTGGGAAGATATATCGGGAAGATCTTTACTAAAGAAAAAACCTGGCTGGACGGGATTTTTAATCCTATCGACAAAATTTTTTACAAAATCTCCGGGGTAGATCCTGAAAAGGAAATGAACTGGAAACAACATCTTGCAGCATTACTGACGATAAACGTTGTTTGGTTTCTGATCTCAATGTTTGTTCTTACCAATATGAGCTGGCTGCCTCTCAATCCGGATCATAATCCGTCTATGAGTGGAGATTTGGCATTTAATACCTCGGTAAGCTTTGTTACGAACACCAACTTACAGCATTATTCCGGCGAAACAGGAATGTCATATTTAGGACAATTGGTTTTAATGCTTTGGCAGTTTATCTCTGCAGGGTGTGGTATTGCGATTGCTGCCGTAGTTTTTCTTGCCATGAAAGAAAGAGCAACTGATAAATTGGGAAATTTTTACTTCTTTTTTGTAAGAAGCTGTACAAGAATTTTATTGCCAATTGCCATTGTAGTAGCAACATTATTGGTATTCAACGGAACCCCAATGACATTTGAAGGTAAAGACACAATAACCAATTTACAAGGTGATAAAATAGAAGTCAGTCGTGGTCCGGTTGCTGCATTTACGGCAATAAAACATTTAGGAACAAACGGTGGTGGGTTTTTTGGACCTAATTCGGCTCACCCTTTCGAAAATCCTAATTACTTCACCAATATCGTAGAAATTGTAACTCAGATGCTGATTCCTTTGGCAATGGTTTTTGCAATGGGATATGTTGTCAGAAGACGAAAATTAGCTTGGACAGTATTTGGAGTCATGACAATAGGTTTCTTATTGCTTACCATCCCGACGGTTATTACCGAAGTAAATGGTAATCCTGCGATTTCTCATATGGGAATTTCTCAGACCATGGGGAATATGGAAGGTAAAGAAGTTCGTTTTGGTTCTGCAGCATCTGCTTATTGGAGTATTGCAACAACCGTAATTTCTACAGGAAGTATCAATTCTATGCATGATAGTTTTATGCCATTAAGCGGTATGAATCAAATGCTTGGAATGATGGTGAATTGCTTCTACGGAGGAGTAGGAGTCGGATTTCTGAATTTTTATATTTTCATCATTCTTGCCGTCTTTATCAGTGGATTGATGGTAGGAAGAACACCCGAATTTTTAGGAAAGAAAATTGAAGCAAGAGAAATGAAAATAGCCATGATTATTGCGCTTCTTCATCCTCTTTTAATCCTTTCAGGAACGGCGATTGCGAGTTATTTATACTCTCAGGATCCTGAAACGTACGGAAGTTGGTTGAATAACCCGGGGTATCACGGTTTCAGTGAAATGCTATATGAATTTACCTCGTCCAGTGCGAACAACGGAAGCGGTTTTGAAGGACTAGGAGACAACACTCCTTTCTGGAATATCGCCTGCGGAATTGTAATGCTAATGGCTAGATACTTACCAATTATTGGTCCGGTTGCTATTGCAGGAAGCCTTGCCGCTAAAAAATATATTCCTGAAAGTGCGGGAACATTAAAAACAGATACTTCAACATTCGGACTGATGGTATTTGCAGTAATCGCTATTGTAGCAGCATTGTCATTCTTCCCGGCATTGGCTTTGGGACCTATCGCAGAATATTTTTCTATGTAGAAAGAGAAGTGAGAAGTGAGAAGTTAAAAGTTAAAAGTAAGAAGTGGAGTCACTACAGCTCACTTTTTACATATAACTTCTCACCAAATAAAAAAAGATATTACTCACTAAGCAACTTTCGCTTCAAACCATAAACGAGTTTTCCAATTAAATCAAGCTTATTATTTAGCAAATGGAATTCTTCATTAGATAAAAATTCTAATTCAAATGAAATGATCAATAAAGTATCAAGTTCAGCAATAGATCCAATGGATATATCAAGAAAGCGGACAAATTCTTTTTTACTGGTTCTTGCAGCTCCTTCTGCGATATTTAAAGGAATGGATAATGCAGCTCGCCGCATTTGTGAAGTGGTGCCAAAAAGTTCTTCTTTAGGAAAAGATTTGGTAACAAGATATACTTCTTTAATCAAAGAAATACTGTCGCCCCAGGCTTTTAAATTTCTATGTGGTTTCATCAAAAATGTGTTAAAAAATAAATATAAGTATAAAAACTTGAATGTGAATGATTTTTACTCTTTTCACATTTTACTTTCTACTTCTAACAAATAAAAAAATGAAAGGAAATAATAACAACTTGTTTCAGGCTGATTTAGTGAATGAAGCATTGAAACAATCATTTATAAAATTACACCCTGCAAAAATGTTCCGTAATCCGGTTATGTTTATGGTGTATATCGGAACATTGGTAATGGCTGGAGTTTGTGTTTGGATTGCAGCTGGAGAAACTTCTCAGGGAAGCATTATCTATAATATCATTGTAACAGCAATATTATTTATCACCCTGCTTTTTGCCAATTTTGCAGAAGCCATAGCAGAAGCAAGAGGAAAAGCTCAGGCAGATTCTTTAAGAAAAACCAGAGAAGAAACCCCTGCAAAAATGTTCTCTTCCAACGGGGAAATTACAATAGTTCCTTCTAATCAATTAAGAAAAGGAGATGTGTTTTTCTGCGAAACAGGAGATATTATTCCTTCAGACGGAGAAATTATTGAAGGATTAGCTACAATCGATGAAAGTGCGATCACAGGAGAAAGTGCGCCGGTAATTCGAGAAGCGGGAGGTGATAAAAGCAGTGTAACCGGAGGTACGAAAGTACTTTCAGATAAAATTAAAGTAAAAGTTACCACAGAACCCGGAGAAAGCTTCTTAGATAAAATGATTGCTTTGGTTGAAGGTGCATCAAGACAGAAAACTCCGAATGAAATTGCTTTAACGATTCTTTTGGCAGGATTTACATTAGTATTTATCATTGTTACTGTTACGTTGAAGCCATTTGGTGATTACGCCAATACACCGATTACTATTGCAGCATTTATTTCATTATTTGTTTGTCTGATTCCAACTACAATTGGAGGATTATTATCAGCAATCGGTATTGCGGGAATGGACAGAGCTTTAAGAGCCAATGTGATAACAAAAAGTGGTAAAGCGGTAGAAACGGCAGGAGATATTGATGTATTACTGTTGGATAAAACAGGAACCATCACTATAGGAAACAGAAAAGCTACGAATTTTTATCCGGCCAATGGAATTGAAGAAAAAACATTGATAAAAGCAGCGGTTTTAAGTTCTATGGCAGATGAAACTCCGGAAGGAAAATCTATTGTAGAACTGAGTGAAAAGTTAGATTTTGAAGGTGTTTTAAAGAAAGAATTGGCACTTCTTACTTCTAACATCTCACCGGAGTACATCAACTTTACGGCAGAAACAAGAAGTTCGGGAATCAACTATGAAAACACACGAATCAGAAAAGGGGCAACTGACGCAATTAAAAATATTGTTACAAATTCGGGCAATCTATTTCCAACAGAGGTTGAAGAAAAAGTCAGAGTTATTTCGCAAAACGGAGGAACACCGCTCGTGGTTTCAGAAAATGAAAAAGCGCTGGGAGTTATAGAATTACAGGACATTATTAAACCGGGGATTAAAGAACGTTTTGACCGTTTAAGAAAAATGGGGATCAAAACAGTGATGGTAACCGGAGATAATCCTCTGACTGCAAAATTCATTGCTGAAAAAGCAGGAGTTGATGATTTTATCGCAGAAGCGAAACCTGAAGATAAAATGAATTACATCAAAAAAGAACAGACGGAAGGAAGATTGGTTGCCATGATGGGAGACGGGACTAACGATGCTCCGGCTCTTGCACAAGCAGATGTAGGTGTTGCGATGAACAGTGGAACACAGGCTGCAAAAGAAGCAGGAAACATGGTGGATTTGGATAATGATCCTACAAAACTGATTGAAGTGGTAGAGATCGGAAAACAATTATTAATGACTCGTGGAACGTTAACAACATTCAGTATTGCGAATGACGTGGCAAAATATTTTGCAATTGTTCCCGCGTTATTTATTGCCTCCATTCCCGCATTACAAGGGTTGAACATTATGAATCTTCATTCTCCGGAATCAGCGATTCTTTCAGCGGTAATTTTCAATGCGATTGTCATCCCAATGTTGATTCCTCTAGCGTTAAAAGGGGTGGCTTACAAACCCATCGGAGCAAGTGCACTACTAAGAAGAAACCTTTTTATATATGGTTTAGGTGGGGTTATCATTCCATTTATCGGTATTAAGATTATTGATCTTTTTGTATCACTATTTATTTAAAGTAAAAAGTAAAAAGTAAAAAGTAAAAAGTAAAAAGCAGATTACTAAACTTCACACTTTTTACTTTCAACCTCTAACATTCATCATTATGAAACAAAATATATTACCAGCGATTAAATTAACACTTTTATGTGCTGTGTTTTTCTCAGGAATTTATACACTTTTCATCTTCGGAATCGCTCAGGCAAGTCCTAATAACGGAAAAGGAGAAATCATTAAGAGTGAGAAGACTTTAGTAAACAGTGAAAAGGGGAATGGGACTTCTCACATTTCACCGAAAACATCTTACTATTACGCCAACATAGGTCAAAAATTCGATAAAGATGAATATTTCTGGTCACGTCCCTCAGCGGTAGACTATAATGCTGCAGGAGCAGGAGGAAGTAATAAGGGACCTTCTAATCCTGATTATCTTAAGACCGTCCAGGAAAGAATAGACCATTTTATAAAGCACAATCCTGAAATTCAGAAATCAGAAATACCATCGGATATGGTAACTGCGAGTGGAGGAGGATTAGATCCCAATATTTCTGTACAGGGGGCAAAAATTCAGGTAAAAAGAATTGCTAAAATCAGACATATCGATGAAAATAAAATTCAGGAATTAATAACATCTCACACAGAAAAACCACTGTTGGGATTATTCGGAACTGAAAAAATCAACGTACTGAAGCTTAACCTCGCTTTAGATGGTTTAAAATAATTAAAAAAGAAATTTTAGAAATGAAAAAAACAATGAGCCTTGCAATTACCGTATTATGCTTGGCAACCAATCAATGGGCTTTTTCTCAGAAAAAAACTGCAGATTCTGCATCTATTGAAAATGTAAAAAAAGACTCTATAATCACCCAATCTAAAATCCCGTTTGAAGGGTATGACCTTTCTTGGATCAACGGACAAAATAGACAAACTGATTTTCCGCTTACGTTAAAAGATAAAGATGGAGAAACTATTATAACCGGGGTGGCTTATGTTGATTCATATTTTAATTATGACTTTAATCGTCCAAAAGATAATACCCACAACGCTTCTTCGGCAATAGGCCGTTCCAATGAGTTTACCATTAATATGGCGAGTATTGGTTTAGAAACAAATTATAAAAATGTAATCGGTCGACTTTGGTTACAGTTTGGCCAAATGGGATCCATTGTACAAGATCTTGACGGAACGGTAAATCATGGAAAAAACACATCTACAAGCAATTTAAAATACATCCGTGAAGCTGCAGGAGGTTATCATTTTGATGTAATGCACGGTTTAAATGTTGAAGCGGGGATTTTTATGAGCTATATTGGCTTGGAAAGCTATGTTCTTAATGAAAACTGGAATTATCAACGAAGTTTAGTGTGTGATTTTACCCCTTTCTATTTTCAGGGGGCAAGGATTCAGGCGTATCCTTCTAAAAAATTTAAAACAGAAGTTTGGGTAATGAATGGTTGGCAAACCTATAATTCATGGAATACAGGATTGTCAATCGGAAACTCAAACTACTACCGTCCTAATGAAAACTTACAATTGGTTGCTAATTTTTATTTAAACGGAAAAGATACCCGAAATAATCCAGGAGTGAGAAGATTTCACCATGATAACAGTGTTGTTGCAAGATATTTTAACAGAAAAGATAGCAAAGGGATTTCGCAGGCAGCTTTCAGCTTAAATACCCATTATGGTTTTCAATCCGGTGCAGGTGTTAAAGCAAAAGATAATTATATGATAGGAACGTCTTTAGCCAATAGATTATGGTTTAATCAAAACAAATTTGCATTAACTTTAAGAGGTGATGTAATCAGCAATCCGGGAGCCTATTTGGCATTTGCGCCTTCTCCGGTAGCCAATAATGATTTTAATGATGCACTTGCAGCAGGAAAAGATCTGAAAATGTTTCAGGGAACTGCAACTTTCGATTATATGCCCAATCAGTTTTGTACTTTCAGACTGGAATATGGGTACAGAAGCAGCAATATTCCATATTTTGCAGGAAGAGAAGGCACTACAAGTCCGGACGGATGGGCAGATACAGCTGTTGAAAACTGGAGACCGGATTTGAGAAAAAGAGATAGCCGCTTGACATTAGCTGTTATTTTCAGACTGTAATTAAAAATAGTATATTCCTAGTATTAACAAATGACTCACTTACATTATCAATCAATTTTTAAAATGAATAAAAAAATACTGTGTATATTTTTACTACTAGGATTTTCAATTTTAGGATTTGCACAGGAAAAAAAATCATTAACAATTACGGGGTATGCTGAATTGTATTATCAATATGAATTCAACAATCCCCAAAATAACTCACGTCCTGCTTTTATATACAGTCATCATCGAAACAATGAAGTGAACTTAAATTTAGGGTTTATAAAAGCCAATTATGAAAATGAAAAATTCAGAGCGAATATTGCTTTGGCAGCCGGGACTTATATGAATTCCAACTATGCGGCAGAATCCGGAGTTTTAAAAAATATCTATGAAGCTAATGTAGGAGTGAAAATTTCAAAGAATAAAAATCTTTGGATTGATGCAGGAGTTATGCCTTCTCATATTGGTTTTGAAAGTGCTGTAAGTAAAGACTGTTTTACCTTAACAAGAAGTTTGTTGGCCGAAAATTCTCCTTATTTTGAGACAGGTGTTAAAATTTCTTATACGAGCGACAACGGAAAATGGTTTGTAAGCGGATTGGTTCTGAACGGTTGGCAAAGAATTCAACGTGTAGACGGAAATTCTACAGTTGCTTTCGGTCATCAGTTAACATTTAAGCTCAATGAAAAAATTACCCTGAACAGCAGCTCTTTCATTGGAAATGATAAACCGGACAGTCTAAAACAGATGAGATATTTCCACAATTTGTATGGAAGCTTCCAATTGAGCAAAAAATTTGCGTTGATTACAGGATTTGATATTGGAGCCGAACAGAAAGCTAAAGGAAGTGATCAGTACAATATTTGGTATTCACCTGTGATTATTGCTAAATATTCTCCAACAGAAAAATTAAGTTTTACTGCAAGAGGAGAATACTACAGTGATGAAAAAGGAGTCATCATTGCTACCGGAACAGAAAACGGGTTCAAAACTTTTGGATATTCTTTCAATGCAGATTATTGGATTCTTCCCAATCTGGTTTGGAGAACGGAAATCAAAAATTTAAATAGCAAAGATGAGATTTTTCTGAATAGGGATAATCGTCTTAAAAATAATAATCTTATGGCAGTGACATCACTGGCGGTAAGTTTTTAATTGTTTCCAAATTAACTAAACATCCCTGCCGAGAAATCGGTCGGGGATTTTACGATAGGATGTACAAAAATGCGTGTAAATTTTCTAACTTTCCTTAAAATATAATTGAATGAGAAGATTCGACATTTTTAAGAGATACTTAGGACAGCAGATTTACACAGCGAAAGAAGAACATGAGTGGGAAACTTATGGAGAAATAAAAGAAGGAGTCATCTTTAAAGGATTCAATCTTTGGATTTTGGGGTTTGCCATGATTATCGCATGTATTGGTCTTACTACCAATTCGATAAGTGCAGTGATTGGAGCGATGTTGATTTCTCCTTTAATGGGGCCTGTAATCGGATTCGCTTTTGGATTGGCCATTAATGATAAAAATCTTAGAATTGAAGGAGCCCGAAACTGGATTAAAATGACGATGGTCAGTTTAGCTTCGGCAACATTATTTTTCCTGATTAATCCTTTCGATCATTCCACAGAATTGTTGGAAGCATTTCAAAAAGCCTCAATTTTTGATATTTTTCTGGCTTTTTTTGGCGGATTGGCAGGTTTTATAGGGATTGTAAAAAAAGAAGGTGTAAAAATCATTGCAGGTGTCGCTATTGCTACAGCTTGTATGCCGCCACTATGTACGGCTGCTTATGGAATTGCCCACCTTGATTTTACCTATTTTATTGGTGGATTTTACTTTTACTTTATCAACTGCCTTTTTATTGGCTGGGCAACTTTTTTGCTGTCAAGGTATTTTAAATTTGAATCTATTACTAAAGAACGAGAGAAACGATCTCTGAAGAATGTACTTTTATGGGATTTGCTTTTGGTGGTCATGCTCGTTCCGGGAATATGGATCGGATACCAGAAATGGAAAATTGAAGAAGATTCTCCGCCTCAGATGACAGATTCAGAAAAAATCCAAGCATTGGAAAAACGAATAGAAAGTTTGGAACGCAATGTCAAACAAAATTAAACTTAAAATAATAAAAAAATACAATATGTCGAAAGACGGAAATTCTGCGGAAGACTTTCTTAATCTTATCAAAAATTCAAGAAGAGGAAAGTTTAAAGTATACATAGGAATGAGCGCAGGGGTAGGAAAAACGTACCGCATGCTGCAGGAAGCTCATGCCCTTTTAGAAAACGGAATAGATGTAAAGATCGGCTATATTGAAACACATAATCGTAAAGAAACCCATGCTTTATTAGATGGGTTGCCAATTATCCCCCGAAGAAAACTTTTCTACAGAGGAAAAGAGCTGGAAGAATTAGATGTTCAGGCTGTACTGAATCTCCGTCCCGAAGTGGTGATTGTTGACGAATTGGCTCATACGAACATCGAAGGCAGCAAAAACGAAAAACGTTGGCAGGATGTCATGGAAATTCTGGATTCCGGGATCAATGTGATTTCAGCAGTGAATATTCAACATATTGAAAGCTTAAATGAAGAAGTAAAAAATATTACGGATATTGAAGTCAAAGAAAGAGTTCCGGATTCTATGCTTTCTCAGGCAGATGAAGTAGTGAATATTGATTTAACTGCTGAAGAACTCATCAATCGATTAAAGGCAGGGAAAATTTATGATCAGACGAAAATTAATTCCGCGCTCAATAATTTTTTTAGATCTGAAAGTATTTTACAGCTTAGAGAGCTGGCTTTAAAAGAAGTAGCTTCACAGGTGACAAGAAAAGTAGAATCGGAAGTTACTATTCATAAAGCGATTAAAAAAGAAAGGTTTTTAGCGTGTATCAGTTCCAATGAAAAAACGGCTAAAAATGTGATCAGAAAAACGGCAAGACTGGCTAATTATTACAACAGTCAATGGTATCTTCTGTATGTACAGATTCCTCGTGAAAGTTCTGATAAAATCGCGTTGGATAAGCAGCGTCATCTGATTAATAATTTTAAATTAGCAACAGAATTAGGAGCCGAAATTATAAAAGTAGATAATCCGAATGTTGCCCATACGATCATGGAACAATGTGAAGAACGAAAAATTACGACTGTATGCATCGGAAAACCGCATTTGAACTTATGGAAAATTATTCTGGCAACAGATACTTTTAATACTTTACTTAATAAACTGTCACAGGAAAATATTGATCTGGTTATTTTATCATGAGAATTAAAACAAAACTTAATATTGGTGTAGGTCTTTTGTTCATTATGATTATCGTGCTTTCGGTATTAAGTGCATGGTACATCAATCAATTGAAACGGGATACCAATAACATCTTAGTGGCCAATTATAATACGCTGGAATATTCCAGAAATATGTTATTGGCGCTGGAGGAAGTAAATTCAGATCCATTGGCTTTTGGAGTATTTGAAAAATATTTGGACAAGCAAAGAGAGAATGTTACGGAACCCGGTGAAAGAGAAGCTACGGAAGAGGTCGTTATTCATTTTTCTGCTTTGAAAAAAGATCTTCAGAATACGTCGTTAAAGTCCTCCATCAGAAAAGACATTGCAGAATTAATGCAGCTCAATATGGCTGCCATTCAACATAAGAGCAGTATTGCCGATGAAACGGCTAAAGATGCCATTACGGTGATTTCTATTGTGGGAACGCTTTGTTTTTTAATGGCATTTATTTTAATGGTAAATCTTCCGTCGAATATTGCTGATCCGATTAGAATACTCACTGCAAGTATTAAACAGATTGCCAATCAGAATTACAAAGAAAGAGTTCACTTTAAAAGCAACAGTGAATTTGGCGAACTGGCCAGATCTTTTAATACCATGGCCGAAAAGATTCATGAATATTCAGAAAGTAAGTTGGAAAAGATCTTAAAAGGTAAAAAACGTATCGAAACACTGATCGATAATATGCAGGATCCTGTAATTGGAATTGATGAAAATAAAAAGGTTCTTTTTGTAAATGATGAAGCGTTAAGTATTACAGGACTTAAAAAAGAAGATTTTGTGGGGAAATTGATTCAGGATGTTGCTGTTACCAATGATTTGGTAAGGAATATTATCAAAGATATCATCCATCCTAATGCAAAAACCGAATCTGAACTTATGAAAATCTATGCAGATGGTAAAGAAAGCTATTTTGAAAAAGATGTGATCGATATTAATATTGTACCTACAGGAGAAGAAGAAAGTCAGTTTATAGGACAGGTAATTATGCTGCATAATATTACTCCGTTTAAAGAACTGGATTTAGCGAAAACCAATTTCATAGGAACAGTTTCCCACGAGTTTAAAACACCTATTTCTTCTATAAAGATGGGATTACAATTGCTTGAAAATGATAAGGTTGGAAACCTGAATGAAGATCAGAAAAATTTGGTGAACGGAATTAAAGATGATACCAACAGATTATTAAAAATCACGGGAGAACTCTTGAATATCGCTCAGTTGGAAAGCGGATCTATCAAGCTAAATATTAAACCTTCTGAGATTTCAAAAATAGTAGAATATGCAATAGATGCCAATAGAGCAGCAGCAGATCAGAAACAGATCAAATTTCTTGTGAATATCTCTCCTGAAGTTCACTATGTTTTAGCTGACAGTGAAAAAACGGCATGGGTTCTCAATAACTTACTTTCCAATGCTGTCCGTTATTCTTATGAAAACTCTGATATTGCGATAGAAGTCAAAAAACTGGATGATAAAGTCATGTTTTCTGTGACAGATACAGGACAGGGGATTGAACCTCAATATGTTTTAAAAGTATTTGACCGCTATTTCAGGATTCCGGGAACCAAAAAAGAAGGAACAGGATTAGGATTAAGCATCAGTAAAGAATTTATAGAATCTCAAGGCGGAAATATCTTTGTAAAAAGTGAATATGGAGCAGGAAGTACGTTTTCCTTTCTTTTAAAAGAGAATGAGAAAGGGGAAAGTATATAAAATTAGGTAACTATATACAATTTTACATTAATCCTGTTATCTCATTATTATGACTCTGTCATTCTGAATGTAATATAGTGAAATGAAGAATCTAGATTATGTATGAGATTCTTCCTTCGTCAGAATGACAATGGTGTAAGTCGCCTAAAATTAAAATTATTCCGAGAAAATATCAGCTTTTAATGGCTCATTTTCCCGGAATAGTTTTTTTATATCATCAGATCAACGATCAATATTTAATCTGAGTATTCTTTCAGCAATTGTCTGTAACTCATTAAGATTTTAGACTTAGAAATAAACCCAATGAATATATTGTTGGTATCCACTACCGGCAAATTCCAAACACCTGTGTCGTCAAAGATCTGAAGAATTTCCAAAGGACTTTCTTCCGGATGAATGATTGCAGGAGGCGTTTTCATAATCTCAGTAATGGTCATGGAAACTTTATCAATCGTAAATAAATAAGGTCTTATATCATCTAACGTTAATATTCCGCGTAATGTTTTTTGATCATCCACGATGGCGAAAATATTTTTATCTCCGTTTTTTACTAGTTCAAATAGATCATCAATAGGAGCATTCTCTTGAATAATTTGAGAATATCGATCAATAAAATCTTCAGTTTTTAAAGAAAACAATAAATTCTTATCATGTTTATTGGTAAAGATTTTTCCCTGATCAGCCATCGATTTAAGTTCCGGAGAAATAGGAGAGAACCATTTCACAATGAGATACGATAAAATAGATGCAATCATCAATGGAATGAACAAATCATATCCAAAACTAGACTCGGCAATCAAAAAAATTGCAGTTAACGGAGCATACATAACGCCACTCATAGCTCCTGCCATTCCTACCAAAACAAGATTGGTAATTGGAACGTCTGTAAAGCCAATTTGCTGACAAATAATAGCAAATAAATAACCAACAGTCCCACCTGCAAAAAGAGAAGGTGCAAAATTCCCTCCGTTTCCTCCGCTGAAAATAGTAAAAGAAGTAGCAAAAGCCTTTAAAAGAAGAACAAGAACAAGGAAAATAATAATGGTGATCTCCTTGATTTCAAAATATCTGAAAAGACTGTTTTCAATAATTTTGTGAGTATCTCCGTTGGTAAAAGCCTTTATTGTATCATAACCTTCCCCGAATAACGGTGGGAAAAGTACACACAATAAGGATAATACAGCACCACCAAACATGGCTTTTCTTAAACGGGAAATTTGTAATCCTTTTATAAAATGTTCTACTTTTTGAGAAATGATCACAAAATATCGTGCATACAATCCTGTAACAATCCCTAAAATAAGATAATAAGGCACATTACGATAATTGAAAGGCTCTCTTGTGTAAAATCTAAATAAAATATCTTCCTGAAGTAAAACTCTGGATAACAAACTTCCGCATACCGCAGCAACAACCAAAGGAATAAAGTCTGTGAATACAACCCCTGTCAATAATATTTCGAAGGCAAACATAATTCCGGCAATCGGGGCATTAAAAGCTGATGCGATTCCGGCAGTAGCTCCGGCAGCTAATAAAAGTGTACGTTCTTTATAGGTTAGTCGGTAGGTTTGCGCATAATTTGAACCGATGGCTGCACCGGTGACTGCAATCGGACTTTCCAATCCTGCAGATCCACCAAGTCCTACCGTTACGGCACTTTGAACAATTTGAGAATACATTTTAACTGAAGATACAATACTGGAATTCTGTGCGATTTCGTATAATATAGCTCCAATTCCTTTTCTGTCCTGTCCCTTAAATAAAGTAAGAACAATACTTGTCGTTAAAACAATTCCTAAAAACGGAAAAACAATGTAAAATAAGATCTGATATTCAAAATGAACTTTGGTTGTAATAAAATGGTGAATATCGTGAACCAGTGTCTTTAATATCACTCCGGCTAAACCTGCAGTACAGCCTACAAGAATTCCTGATAAAACAAGAAATTGATTTCTGCTGAGTCTGTTATTTAACCAATGAAGAATAAGTTCGTAGCTGCGTGCTTTTTCAAGTCCAAACTTCTGAAAGTCTCTTTTAAACTTCAAAAAGCTCAGTAACTTTTTTTTATTATGAATTTTCACCTGCTTAAATTTGGGAGTGTATAATCAATAGATTGTAAATGTAATGAATTATATTTTTAATGCAGAAAATAGCAAGGTATTCTTGTAATAGATCCTTCTTTCTCTGTTTGAAATTTTAAAATATAAAAACAGAAATACGATCCTAATTATACAATTATAAAAAGGATATTGATGGTTTACAAGTAAACTCTGGTGTTTATTAGTTTAGGGTATAATTAGAAATAACCAATCTTAGAATGAAGTGAACATACTCTTCCTCAACCTTTTTTCTGTTGATAAGCTTGTTTTTATATTCATATGAAGCCAAATTCTGCATAGATCTTTGGTATATTTCAAAATCTTCACCTTTTATTTTGATTCTTCCGTTACCTGCTTTAGTTTTAATTAAATCATTGTCTAACGTTCTGACTTTGAACAGGACATGATTTAATTTTGAGCGAGAACGCATCGTTCCGATATGTCTTTCAACAATATTCACTTTGAACGCATCAAATACGATGTTGTTAAAAACAATGTTAGAACCTGGTTCCTGCGTATTGAGTTCAAGTGTATAGTTCATAAATTTTCCTTTTTGCAAATTTACGCAGTAGCGGAAAAATTTCAAAATAAAAGTCCAATTCTCTTTAGAATTTTTTTTAAAATTCCAAATTTAGCTCAGAATGAGTTTTTTGAGTATTGGAAATGATGATATTATTTTCCAGAATACATGAGGTTGAGATTAATGATTAGTTTGGAAAAAACGACTGAAAAATCAATGCAAAAACTCCGAATGTTGAAGACGCACACAATACTCACTTCCCAAATACAAAGGGTTACCATGTTTTTCAGACCAAAAACCATCCAAAATATCCTTGTTGAGACAACGATATACAGCTACACCTTTATAGATTTTGTGATCATCCCCTTCATAATTAAAATTGATCACCAAAATATGGTTTTTATAAAAACCGGTACCGTTTTGTAAATGATCTCCGATAATCCACTGAGCAATGATTCTGTTATTTTCATCAAGTGATAAAGTTAATATGCCATGATAAGAAACGCTGTCTGTTTCTTCCTGATTACTACCTTGAATTGAATAACTGCCTACGAGATCCTGTATTGTCATTGATTAATTTTTAAGTTGCAAATTTATAAATCTTGTTTTGATGAAAGAAAAAGAGGTGTATTTCTATTTATTGTTGAAATTATTCTTGTTTATAAACTTATAATAGATTTTATTTTAGAAAAATTGGGAATTGAATTCTTAATATTAACTTTATTTAACGTTTTGTGGTGTAACGAATATTCCCGCATTGGTGTCTTATAGATGGAAAACATCATTTTAATGAAAAATATTATAGCGCCAATCGCTTTATTAATGGGGACTTTCGTTTTTGCCCAAGCTGAAAAAGATACAGTAGCATCAAAAATAAAAGAACAAGAAATAGAAGCAGTCACTTTTGTGGCCAAAAAACCTACTGTAGAGTCTAAAGTTGACCGTACTGTTTTTAATGTTGCGAATAGCTCTATTCTTGCGGGAAACACTACTTGGGATGTATTGCGAATGACGCCTTTGGTGAGTATTGATAATAATGATGCCATAAAAGCGGAAGGAGAAACGGTAACGGTGTACATTAATGACCGTAAAACTGTTTTTACAGGGAAAGAATTAAAAGAATATCTAAAGACAATTCCTGCCGATAATCTGATGAAGATTGAAGTGATTACGAGTCCTTCTTCACGATATGAAGCAACCGGATCGGTGATCAATATTGTTTTAAGGAAGCGTGATGATGAAGGAATGAAAGGGAGTGTGACTTTCAATAACAGACAGAATACTAAAAATTCTCAGTACAGCAATCTGAACTTAAACTATCATAAGAAAAACTTTACACAAACGCTTATTGGAAGTTATAGTGACAATACCAATGTACAGAAAAATTCAAGTCTTTATACTTTGTATGAAGATAATTCGACGACTCAGATCAATTCAAAAACGATTGGACGATACAAAAGTCCATCGCTTTCTTCCACTTCAGAATTTGAGTTAAATAATAAAAATACAGTTGGAGTTATTCTGGAATATTACCAAAGTAATTCTAGCTCTTCTTCTGATGCAGACGGATTAAAAAATATTAACGGGGAATTTGATAATTCTTATACGCAGAATCAAACCTCAAGTGGTCTTAATCGAAATCTGGGAACAAATGTTTTTTATAAATGGTATGATAAGGAAAAGAATAAAATTTTAGATGTAAACTTAGGGACAAACTACTATGGACAATCGGATGACAGTTACTACATTAAAGATATGCTTTCCGTAAATGATGGTGCATCAACGAAAGATATAGGCGTAATTACAGATACGGAAAACAGAAATTACTATGTTAAAATTGATTATACTCAACCATTAGGAAAATCAGGTGGAAACTTTGAAATTGGTGGTAAAATGGATTTTAATAATAATGTAATTCCAAATAGTTTGTACGGAAATAATTTGGGCAGCTTAAGTAAAAACGACGTTTTTCATTATGAGGATCAGATTGGTTCAATCTATGGAAACTACAGTAAGACGTTCTTCAAAAAATTAGAAACCAGAGTAGGACTTCGTTACGAGTATATTGATTATAAAATTCGTCAGGATGTTGCTGGAACTTCAAGAAAAGACTCTTACGGTAAATTCTTACCTAATATTTTAGTTAAATATTCCTTTTCAGATAAATATGATCTGAGTTTAACCTATAATAAAAATATATGGCGACCTTGGTATGCAGAATTCAATCCTTTTTTAATTCCTAATAACGATGGTTTTTACAGCCGCGGAAATATCGATTTGGAACCCAATCCAAGTGATAGAGTATATATGAAACTTGGAATTTTGAAGAAATACTTTATCTCAGCAAGATATATGTTTACCGATCAGGATTATTGGACAGATTATGTACAGGGAGATATTAAAAACTCTGAAGGAAAAGACCAGAAAATAACCATTACCCAACCGTCTAATTTTGCGGGAAAAGTTCATAAGTATTATGTGTACGCGAATACAAACCAGACCTTCTTTAAAAATAAATTTACAGTAAATCTTGGGTTAGGTTGGTATTATATCGATAACAGTGATTTTAATCAGAAAAATAAATTGGACCAAGCAAACAGTTATATCAGCTATTTGAGTGCTTCAACCAATCTTTCCTACACCAATCTTTTTAATAAAAACATTAATCTGAGTGCTTGGGTTGAAGTTTCTAACCAGAATAACGGAAACTCTACGACCAATAAGCCGAATGTTTTCCATAATATTTCTGCCACGAAAATATTCCCGAAGACTCAAATGGAAGTTAGTCTTCAGCTGATGAATATTTTCCAACGACCGAATTATGATGCAACAACATATACACAGGGAGCAACTTTCAGAAATGCCTCGAAGTGGGATTGGTACGGAGCTTCTATCTCATTTGTAAAGCGATTTGGAAACCAGAAAGTAAAAGAAAATACCAAAACCGATGTTGAAAAAAACAGTGGTGGAGGAAAATAGTTTCGTATATTTTTAATTGAAGCGGATCATGGTTATATCATGATCCGTTTTTTTATATTTAGAATACCCGTCGTTTTAGCTGGTATTAATTACTTTGAGGATTTTGTTTTGAAAAGCATATAAGACAAACCTAATCCTAAACCGGCAACAATAGCCAGAGTCGTTTTTCTTGAAGGTAAAGGGAACATCGTTTCTCCATAAATACGATGCGGTTCCGATGATGGAATTAAAACATTTCCGGAGTCATTAGGAGCTTTTTTTACCCTCATCAATACTCTCATAGCTGCGGAAGCCGTATTCATAATAGGTTTAGGAAATAATCCATAGACATTTTTGAGGATCATTGAGGTGAAATCTGGGAAAAGATCTTTTTTAGGATGTTGAGCGAGCTGTACAATACTTGCTGCTGTATCTCTCGGATCTGCTGCAAATGGTGGAATTTTAAAATCCAACCCTGAATATTTTGCAGAATGCATATTTCCCGTCGATCTTTGGATTTGTGGATAAAGATTACAGATATGAATATCAGGGAAGTCTGAAACTTCCCCATGAAGACATTCCATCATTCCACGGATTCCAAATTTGGCAGAAGAATAAGCTGCACTGTACGGTGCGGGCATAAAACCTCCGATTGAAATATTATTGATCAAAATACCTTCTTGCTGTTTTTTGAAAACAGGCAAAACACTGTAGGCACCATGCATATAACCGAACAAATTAGTTTTGATGACTTGTTCGTTAAGCTCAATGGGAATTTCTTCAAATTTTCCGCTTGCCATAACTCCTGCATTATTTACCCAGATGTCGATTCTTCCGTTGAATTGCAAAGCTTTGTTGACAAGATTCTGAACGTCTCCGGCTATAGAAACATCGGTCGGGACGCCCATTGCGGCCACATCAAGATCGCGGCATAGACTTACCGTTTCGTCAAGTCCTTCTTTTCCTCTGGCTGCAACTACAATGTTACAACCTTCCAAGGCAAATGCTTCTGCCGCTGCTCTTCCTATACCACTACTGCCTCCTGTAATCACTACGGTCTTTCCTCTTAAACTTTTTGCTGATTTCATTTTGTGGATGGTTTTTGGTTGATATGTAATAATTACCTATTATTATGCCATAAATAGATTCTTATTTTAAATTACAAAGTGAGCATTTTTATTCAGTTTACGATTAAAATTAATGATAAGCTTCGGATGGACCTGGAAAATTTTACTATTTTTTCTTAAATAATCTTAATAAATGCTAAAAAAATGGTTATGTGATTTATTTGGCACAAAATTTTAATAGAAGAATGTAACTCATGTTTAATTTGAGTTTTCATGGTTATTAGTTTTTATCCTCAGAATTTCTGAGGATTTTTTTTTGGATATACTTTAGTTTCGGAAAAAATAATTTTGAACAGATAAAAATGAAAATACAGAGCTTATTATGATTTATAATTGAATCATCATAAATCAATAGTATGGTTTTCTAATGATAAGTAAGGAATTTTTTATTTTCTTTTTATACCAATTAAGCGTAAAGCGGTTCGTGTTAAATAAATATCATGAAGACTGATAAGAGATTCCACATCCTGAAATGATAAGAAACTAAGATCAGTTTTGTTAAAAGACAATTCGATAGAGGTATTGTAAGTAGCAACAATTCTTACCCGGGAATATCCGTTGTAATCTACTTTAAACCCTTTGAATAAGCAGTGTTGTTCTGCAGCTTGATATATTCTGTATTCTTCAAACACAGAAGTATCATTCGTTTCTCCTTTGCTGTTGTGCTCCAATGTTTTCCAAGACGCGTAATTTTTAGGTTCTTTCAGTACATTCCCTTTTTCATCTACAGGAACAAACATTCCTAGATGTAAAGGCTTTTTTAGAAAGTTAGCATAGTTCTTCATCAATTTTAATGTTTGAAGATCTGCATATCCTTCGTGGGAATAATATTCTATGACGAATGTAGTCATTGGAATCAGCTTATGAGAAGCATCAGGCTGCATAATTACAAGGGCTTTTAAAAAACCAATAAAAATAGCATTTTTATTGGTTTTGTCAAGTTTGGGAATGCTATAATTTTAAAATAATTACGTTTTGGCTTTAAGTTGCTTAAAAACAATGAATTATTTCCTGATTATAAAATAAAGAATACGATGAGAAATTCTTCATATCTGTAAAATGTTTCCATTTAACCTTAAAAAGTATCAGGTTTATTTTTAATTTCATTAGTATTTTTGAATATTAAATTAAATGATAATGGAAAAACGGATATTCGATTTAAAAGAATTTGCAGATTATCTTAATGTAAAAGACATTAAAAATAATGATCTGCACATTATCAATTATGAAAAAGAAAAAAATATACGGCTTCATTCCGATCCTGTAACCATAGATTTTTATTTGCTTGCCATAAAACCGCCTTTGGAAAAGAATTATATAGAAACCGTTCATATTGAAGATCAGGGGAAATCGTTTATGTATATGGACTCTCCTCAAAATACGTTGGATTGGGATATCAATATACCGACTTCAGGTTTCAATATATTCGTAAGTGCCAAATACATCAATCAATTGGCTAAAAACTACAATTTTTCCCATTACAATAATCATGAAGCGCTTTTTCTTACTAAAGATGAAGAACTAATCATTTGGGATTTGTTTTCAAAAGTATACGATGAGTTTGAGAAACCTCAGTATTCAAAGGATATTATTATTTCTTATATAGGTTTAATACTTTCTTATACGCAGACCTATTACAATCGCCAGTTCGATACAAGAAGTAAGATGTATAATAAAGTGATTGAAGAATTTTATCAAAACCTGAAAGAATATTTTTATAAAGATGTGGCTGGATTGCCTTCTGTTGCTTATTTTGCTGAAAAAGCGAATCTTTCTGCCAATTATTTTGGGGACCTGATCAAACACTTTACAGGAGAAGCTCCGATAGATCATATTCATAATTTTGTGTTGGAGCAGGCGAAAGATAAGCTCAGAAATACGGATTTATCAATCAGTGAAATTTCATATAGTTTAGGATTTGATTATCCCAATTATTTTGCAAGGTTTTTCCGGAAGAAAACAGAAATGTCTCCCAAGGTTTTTAGAAATCAAAAATAGAGTAAAGCAGTTGAAAGACTGCTTTTTTTGTTTTTTAGAGAAATAAAAACCAATCTGTAAAATGTATCTGTTTTCAGGTAAATTGTTTACGTTTCCAGACTTGTACTCTCTATACCTTTGGATTATCAAAATAGAACAACAAAAATAAATAGTTATGATACAACAAAAGGTAAACTTCAGAAACACGAACAACGGAAATATTACAATGGCAGCTGTAATTAATTTTCCGGAAGGATTTAACGAAAACCAAAAATATCCTGTGATTGTAGTTTCACATCCGGGAGGTGGTGTTAAAGAACAAACTGCAGGTTTGTATGCAAAAAAGTTAGCGGAGCAAGGATTTGTAACGATTGCGTATGATGCTTCTTATCAGGGAGAAAGTACAGGAGAGCCTCGTCAATTAGAAAATCCTTATATCAGAACAGAAGATGTAAGTGCGGTGATTGATTATATGACCACTCTTCCTTATACAGATCGGGAAAATATTGGAGCGATGGGGATTTGCGCCGGAGCA
Organism: Chryseobacterium taiwanense; assembly: GCF_000813825.1. Taxonomy (GTDB): domain Bacteria; phylum Bacteroidota; class Bacteroidia; order Flavobacteriales; family Weeksellaceae; genus Chryseobacterium; species Chryseobacterium taiwanense. The sequence goes on along the minus strand of NZ_JWTA01000004.1, from coordinate 117,350 downwards.
GGATATACTGCAAATGCGGCTATCAACGATCATCGTATTAAAGCAGTAGGAATGGTAAGTGCAGTGAATATAGGTTCTATGTTCAGAAATGGTTGGGAAAATAATGTAAAAGATGCAGATGCTTTACCCTATTTGGTGGCGGGTTCTAATGCAAGAACTGCGGATGCCAATAATCCTGAAGTACAAACAATTCCGTTAGCACCTCTGAAAGAAGAAGATGCTCCTAATGAAGAATTAAGAGAAGCTTGGGAATATTATCATACAGATAGATGTCAGTTTCCTACTGCACCTGGATTTGCTACTGCGAGAAGTCTTTCTCAAATTATTTCTTACGATGCTTATAATAAAGCAGAAGCTTTTTTTACACAGCCACTATTAGCGATCGTTGGAAGCAATGCGGGAAGTGCATGGATGAGTGATGATTTGCTAAACAGAGCAGTTTCGTCAGATAAAAGTAAATATGTGGTAGAAGGAGCTAATCATATGTCTCTCTATGATAGAGAAAATTATGTAGAAGAAGCGGTTAATGAGCTTAATCAATTCTTTAAAAATACACTTAAATAATTCCAAAATAAAAAATTAAAATAGAAAAATGGAAAATCAAATACATCTTGCTGGAGCCGAACAACAGTCGACAGGTAAGCCTAGAATATCAAAAGAAAATTTAGAAAAAGCAGCTGAGCAGCTTAATATGATCTCTCCCGAAGATTATGCTAAAATTATGGGAATGGTTGGGATTGTAAAACGTGATTTCAGAAGCATATTGCATAAAACACCTGATGATTACAATATGGAAGGTTGGGAAGATATTTATTTCCCGGCAGATGATGGAGTTCCTTTAAGTGGTTGGTATATTCCGGCAAAAGGAGGAGAAAGTGATAAATTAATTATTTTCAATCATGCTTTACCAATGTCTCGTGCCGGATTTCAAGGGCATTTAGGAGAACCTTTCAGCAACTTTGATAATGTAGAAATTGATTTTGTAATACAAATGAAGCATTTAACGGATGCAGGCTACAATGTTTTGGCTTACGATATCAGAAATCACGGGCAAAGTGGATCAGCTAATAATAATGTGTCGGGAATCGGTTTGCTGGAATGGAGAGACTGCGTCGGAGTGAAAAACTATGTAGACAATCATCCAAGATTAAGTAAAATGAAAGTAGGGTTGTTTAGTCAATGTATGGGAGGCTGTTCACAATATGTGGCAATACACAAACGATCTGATCTATTCGAAAATGTGACTTGCATGGCGAGTCCGTTAGTTCCGTCAATGGGAGCTATTTATCAGGCATTCTCAGAATTGCAAGGTGTTTCTCAATATCTGGAACTTTTAGATTTGGAATTGATGAAAGCTGGAGGTTTTACCAGAGCAGAAATGGATCCTAAACTCTTTACAGCTAAAATTAAAATGCCTTTGCTCATGTGGCAGGTAAAAGAAGATGCTTGGACGAAAAATCCGGAAGATGCACAAGCTACATTCGATACCATACCAAGTACGGAAAAAGAATTGTACTGGATAGAAAATACCCCTCATCGATTTAAAGACGGATACAATTATTTCGGAAGAACGCCGGAGAAAGTACTTGCTTTTTTTGATAAGCATATGAAATAATCTTTTACAGCCGTGATCATATTGATTGCGGCTGTCTTTTATTTCAATATAAAATTAATACCTATTTTTGCTGAAATTCGTCGGAAAAAATGAAGAATACGCTAAGCTGGGTTTTAGTTTTATTCCTTACCGTTTCACTTTTGAATAACTGTCTGAGCAATAAAGTTCAGAAAGATATTGAGCAGAAAAAATCTTTCATCGCCAAGTTGAGAGAATTATATGCTTCCGGTGATTCTTCAAAATGGCCTGTTCCCATGCTGGATGAAGAAGCAAAACCTTATTTTTCAGAGATAGGACACCTTCCCGATATACAATTTCCAAAAGACAATGAATATTCTTCAGAGAAAGAATTGCTAGGAAAAACTTTATTCTATGATCCGCGTCTTTCGGGTTCTAATCAAATTGCGTGCGCCTCTTGTCATGATCCTGAATTAGGGTGGTGTGACAATAGGATGGTTTCTTTTGGCCACGACAGGCAATTAGGAACCCGAAACGCAATGAGTATTTTAAATACAGCATATGCAACCTCATTATTTTGGGATGGTCGCGCTTCTTCATTAGAGGAACAATCTGAAATGCCTATTCAGGATCAAAAAGAAATGAGTGAGCATATTGATATAGCTGCAGGAAAAATTGCTAAAATAAAAGGTTACGAAATATTATTTGAAAAAGCTTTTGGAGATAAAGCAATAACAAAAGAAAGAATTGCTAAAGCTATTGCTACTTTTGAAAGAACGATAAAAAGTTCTCCAAGTAAATTTGACCGTTTTATTGATGGTGAAATTAATCTTTTTACAGATAACGAAATCATGGGGCTTCATTTATTTCGTACAAAAGCGCAATGTATTAATTGTCATAATTCAGGGTATTTTTCAAATAATCGTTTTGAAAATATTGGAACCTCTTTATTAAGTTCAGAACAAGAAGATCTAGGAAGATATTTGGTTACTAAAAAATCGGAGGACGTAGGTAAATTTCGTGTGCCAAGTTTACGTGAAGTGGTAAGAACAGGACCTTGGATGCATAACGGATCTTTTACTTCTTTAGCAGATATTATTCAGATCTATAACAAAGGAAATCCGGAACCTTATAAAAATCGAACAACTGTTCATAACGGGATTGAATTAACTTCCCAAAAATCTGATATGCTGAGATTGTTGGAGTTAACGGATGAAGAAGTAATGCAGTTGGAAGCATTTTTAACGACTTTATCTACAAGAAACCAGAGAATTTCTCCACCTATTTTACCTAAATAGTATAAGAAATATAAAAAACAAAACCCACAATCATAACAATTGTGGGTTTTTCGTAAATAAAATATATAATTAAGATTTGGGTGCTTACAAGCTATAAATTCAAAAATTTGTTCTTGATGTTTTTATAAACTTACTCGTACAACACGTTGCAAATACTATGCCTTAAATTCCACGGATTTGTGATTTTTCGTAAAATTAATTGAAGAAAATTGTTAACATATTCATTATCTGTAGGAAAAATATGTGATATTGGAAAATCGACTCACTATTAAGAAGGTTGTTTAGAAAATAAAAGTAGTTTTCCAGATAAAAGAAATGCAATAAATAGGATGGAAGCAAGCAAGCTTACAAAAAAAGTCCATGAAGTAGCGTGTAATAAATAACCTGTTCCGCTCCCCAGAATACTTGAACCAAAATAATAAAACAGCCAATAGATAGAAGTTGCAGAAGATTTTCCGAATTTCGCCCGAATAGCTATCATTTGACTTGCCATAGTGTGTGCAGAGAAAAAACAGAGCGTAAACAACGCTAAGCCTATTATGAGAAGATAGATGTTTTGCGAATAGAAGAGAAATAAAGAGGCGAACATCGTTAAAATTGAAAACTTCAGGATGTTTCTTTTCTCATAATGTTTTGATAAATAACTTGTGAGCATCGTTCCGAAAACTCCGAAAATATACATTAAGAAAATTAAAGCGATAAAATAATGGCTCAATGAAAATGGAGGAGCTTCAAGTCGGAAGCTTAAATAATTATAAATACTTACAAAAGTACCCATCAATAGAGCCGCAATACAGAATAAAGATAATAAAAAAGGATCTGAGAGAAACCGTCTCATTTGTTTGATCTTTAAAGAGTAATCTATTTTCTGAGGATGAAAAAAGCGTGAATTTGGGAATATCTTCCAGAAAACTAAACCCAATACAAGACTTATAATTCCAATGATCATAACAGCGTTTTTCCAGCCGTATTCTCCTGCTAAAATGGTTGTAGAAATTCTTCCGCTCATTCCTCCTATCGTATTTCCGCTCAGATACATGCTGATCGCAAGTGCTATAGACGAAATTTCAACTTCCTCGGTAAGATAAGCAAGTGCTACAGCCGAAACGCCGGAGATTACAAAACCTTTCAAACATCCGATTGCAATTAAAATGCTGAGATTAGGGATCCATGTCGAGATAAAAGTGAGTAAGGCAGAAGAAAGAAGAGAAAAGACCATTAATTTTTTCCGCGAGTATGCATCCGCTTTAAAGGCAAAGAAAAAAAGTCCTGCAGCCATTCCGATGGTGGAAGAAGAAACCAAAAGAGAGCTGTTTCCGGCTCCCGCATTAAAATATTCACTTACTAAAGGAAGAAGAGGCTGAAAAAGATAAAGCTGTGCAAATACAGAAAGACCCGATAAGAAGATACCTATTTTAATAAGCTTGAATCTGTAACTTTTTTTGCCTGCTTTTTCTGAATCATTCATAATGCTGTCTTCTTAAAGAATAGTTTTGAAAAAACACAAATTTCCGACTATTTTTTGAATGCATAAAATAATAAATTTTGATAAAATCGATAGGTAAAATTGATTGTGATTTTAATTTTTAAAGCAAAAGACAATCTAAGGGGTAACGTGCTGTAATTGTGGATAAAAATATGCTCATATTTTGAAAAAAAAACAAAAAAGTAAAACGATATAATGTTATATTTGTTATAAATAACTCACAAAACTAATAATTAAGGATGAACATAGATTTTACAACAGCGACTTTTAAAGATTTTGAGAATATTGCAGGATTAGATATGATGGAAAGGGCGAATGTTTATTATGATTTTTTAGATTATATGAAGTCTAATGGGCATCGTTATAGACTACAAAATAATACCGGATGCAGCTCAATAATGAACGTTACTGCAGAGAATACTACAAAAGAATTTATAAGCTTCGTTACAAGTGATTATTTAGGATTTACACAACATCCTAAAGTAAAACAAGCAGCCATTGAAGGGGTAGAAAAATATGGCGCAGGAACTGCAGCCACTCCACTTATTGGAGGATATTACTCGTATCACAATGAGTTGGAAGAAAAAATAGCCACTTTTTTTGGTAGAACCCAGGATGAAGCTGTAATTTTTACTACAGGATATACAGCAAATAGTGCTACCTTGCAGATTCTTCTTCAGAAAGAAGATATTGCTATAGTAGATATGGCAGTACATGCAAGTGTATATGAAGGATGTATTCTGACAAACAGAAAAACATTCCCACATAATAACTTAGAAGCTTTAGAACACATATTAAAAACTTCAGAAAGTCAATACCGTACCAAGTTGGTGGTTATTGATGGAGTGTATTCTCAGGATGGAGATACAGCCCCAATTGAAGAAATATATAAATTAGTAAAAAAATACAATGCATATTTAATGGTTGATGACGTGCATGGAGTAGGGATTTTAGGAAATACAGGAAGAGGAACAATTGAAGACACCGGTTTACTGGATAAAATTGATATCATTACAGGAACATTCAGTAAAACATTTGGTAATTTGGGAGGATATGTAATTGCTAATAAAAAATTGACTAATTTTATCAGGTTTCAATCTCGTCAGCAGATCTTCTCTGCAACTACACCACCTCCTACAGCTACAGGAATCATTAAAGCTATTGAATTAATAGATGAAGAGCCGCAATGGCGCGCTAAACTTTGGGATAATATCAATTACTTCAAAAAAGGATTAGATGATATGGGATTAGATACAGGAACTACCTGTTCAGCCGTGGTACCGGTGAAAATTGGAGATCCGCATATTACGGGTGATGTGGGTAGACTTCTTTTAGAACACGGAATCTATACAAACCCGATAATTTATCCCGCAGTAGCGAGAAAAGACGCCCGTATTCGTATGAGTGTTACCGCTACACACGAGAGAGAGCATCTTGACAAAACGTTAAATGCATTTGAGGATATCAAAAATAAATTGCATATTGCAAAAAAATAATAAACATGCCTAGAAAAGTTGTACAAGGTCCTATCAGAGATAAAGAGAAGACCAAACAAAAGTTATTAGCAGCAGTTGGCAAAATTTTACGAGTTAAAGGTTATTCTGGACTAAAAGTAAGTAAAATTGCTGCGGTAGCGGGATTTGATAAAAAACTAATCTATGAATATTTCGGAAGCACCGATAAACTGATTGATGAATACATCAAGTCTCAGGATTATTGGAGTAGAGTGAATCAGGAGAACGTGGAAGTCGATATTTCCGACGGAGGTAAAGAATTGTCTAAAATGGCTATTCTAAGCCAATATGATAATCTGAAGAAAAATAAAGAGCTTCAGAAGATTATACTTTGGGGACTTTCGGAAAGTAAGCCTATCCTTAAAAAGATTGCAGATGAAAGAGAAGAGATGGGAGAGATGCTTTTTTCGAATATTGTAGATCCTTATTTTGGACCGGAAGATTCTGTAAGATATAGAGCGATTACTGCACTTTTGGTTTCTGGGGCTTATTACCTTAATCTTTATACAGGCTATAATGCAAGCAAGTTCTGTGGTATCGATTTGAAAACCGACGAAGGAAGACAGGAAATTGAAAAAGCGATCGTTGATATTATTGATTATGCTTACCAGAAAAAAGAGAAATAATAGCCTCTATATTTTGTAAGAAAATAAATTTTGTTGATAATTTGAAAACTTAACACTTTCAGATTAAAACTTTATTTCTTATTTTTGACCAATGGAAAATTTTATTGTATCTGCAAGAAAGTACCGCCCACAGGAGTTTGATACCGTTGTTGGGCAATCCCATATTACAGATACTTTAGAGCATGCTATTGATGAGAACCAATTAGCTCAGGCTTTGCTTTTCTGCGGGCCGAGAGGAGTTGGTAAAACTACTTGTGCCAGAATTCTGGCAAGAAAGATCAATGAAAAAGACGGTTCTGTTTCAGAAGACGGTTTTGCGTATAATATCTATGAATTAGATGCTGCATCTAACAACTCTGTAGACGATATCAGAGAATTGATAGATCAGGTTCGTTTTGCTCCTCAGGTTGGTAAGTACAAAGTGTATATTATCGACGAGGTTCATATGCTGTCTTCTGCGGCTTTCAATGCCTTTCTTAAAACATTGGAAGAACCGCCTGCTCATGCCATTTTCATTTTGGCAACCACAGAGAAGCATAAAATCATTCCTACGATTTTGTCTCGTTGTCAGATTTATGATTTCAAAAGAATCACCATTGAAGATATACAGAGTCATCTTAGAAATATTGCTCAGAAAGAAAATGTACAGTATGAAGATGATGCACTATATTTAATTGCTCAAAAAGCGGATGGAGCATTAAGAGATGCTCTCTCTATTTTTGACAGGCTTTCTACTTTCTCTCAGAAGAATATTACGCTAGCTAAAGCGGCAGAAGTATTAAATATTCTGGACTATGATCAATATCTTAATATTGTTGACTTAGCAAAAGAGAATAAAATTCCTGAAGTCTTGTTCTCCTTCAATGAAATCGTAAAAAAAGGATTCGATTCTCATATTTTTATTGCAGGATTAGGCAATCATTTCAGAGATTTAATGATGGCTCAAAATGCTTCAACAATCGAATTGATAGAAGTAGGAGAGCAGACGAAAGTAAAATTTGTAGAGCAGGCTCAGAAATGGAATGCTCAACAATTAATTGATGCGATTGAGATATGCAATCATGCGGATATTAATTACAAAAATTCGAAAAACCCTAGGCTTACTGTAGAAATAGCTTTAATGCAGTTGGCTTCTTTAACGGCTAATGGAGACGTTACAAAAAAAAAAAGTTCTTAATATTAGCTCCGTTTCTTGAAGAAAAACTAGAAGTTAAACTTCCTGTTCCTGCAGTACAAGCTCAGGAAGTAAAAGAGAAAAAAGTAGAAACGGAAGTTTCTGCACCGGAGGAAAATGTTATAACAAAAACTTCAAAACCTTTATCAAAACGCCCGTCTTCATCTGGGTTTAGTATCAATTCTTTTATCAATAAAGAAGAAAAGGTAGAAGTAGACGAGACTGTCTCCATAAAAACTGAAAACTTACCGCAAAACCATTTCACAGATACTGATCTTCAGGCTGAATGGAACTTGATGCTGAAACAACTGCAGAGAAAAGATCCCTTTATTTTCAATGCTGTGAAGACTTTCAAAATGTTTAAATCAGATGAGCATCACATTACGGTTTCTTACCCTTCAGATTCTGCTAAAGTAGAGTTTGATAAGATAAGTGGTGAGTTTTTTAATCATTTTAAAACAAAAGTTCATAACTATTCTATTAAAATTGAATACAAAAGAGACTTCGAAAATTTAAAGGTAGAAGTCATGACTAAAAGGAAAATTTTCGAAAAATTTATAGAAAAAAATCCACTTCTTAAAGATCTTGATGATTTAATGAGGTTTGATTTGACATAATTTTTATATATTTGTCAAATATTTGAGCGAAAAATCATTTTTCGACAAATACAAATTAATAAAGAATAGCTAAAATAGACGCTTTAACAATGAAAAATTTGTTTACATCTTTCTTGTCTACTTTTGCACCCGCTAATTATTTTAGCGGTTATTTTAGCTTTTCGTTTACCTATTTTAGAAATTTCAGAAATTATTACCGATTTTATTGGTACTGCTAATCTGAATTTCTTTCTCAAAAAATACAGGAAAACTGAAATCTCTTTCATTTAAATTCCTGATTCCTTTAAAAACTTTAACGGCATTTTTTGAAAAGAATTATAAAGTAATTTTATAATGCATTTCCTATGGATATTAACTCACAAACAAAATTAAAATAGAATAAAGATATGAATTTAAAAGACCTAAAGAACGAGTGGATTAATGACTTCGCTCAACCGATGATGATTGCCGGACCATGTAGCGCGGAAAGTGAAGCTCAAATGTTGGAGACAGCCAGAAGAATGAAAGATACCAATGCGCAGGTTCCAATCTTCCGTGCAGGAATCTGGAAACCAAGAACAAAACCCAATGGGTTTGAAGGAGTAGGGGTAATTGGGCTAAACTGGCTTAAAAAAGTAAAAGAAGAATACGGATTCAAAACAGCAACTGAAGTTGCCAATGCACATCATGTTTTTGCAGCGTTGGAAGCAGATGTAGATATTTTATGGATTGGTGCTCGTTCTACAGTAAACCCTTTTACAGTACAGGAAATTGCTCAGGCCTTGAGAGGTACAGACAAAATAGTTTTGGTGAAAAACCCGGTAAATCCTGATTTAGCTCTATGGATTGGAGCTTTAGAAAGACTTTTAGGACAGGGGATTACCAATTTAGGTGTGATTCACAGAGGGTTTTCGACGTACCAAAAAACAAAATACAGAAATAATCCAAACTGGCAGATTGCATTAGATTTCAAAAGCCAGTTTCCGAACATTCCAATGTTGATCGATCCTTCTCATATTTGTGGGAACAGAACAGGTTTAGCAGATATTACTCAGGAAGCTCTGAATGTTGGTTACCAAGGTGCAATCATTGAGACGCATTGCAATCCTGATGAAGCTTGGAGTGATGCTTCGCAGCAAATCACACCGGAAGTCTTAGCTGAATTGATTGGTAATTTGAAAGTTAGAAATACAGACTTAGCTGGATTTGAAGGAGAAATGGGAAGACACAGAACATTGATTTCTGATCTTGACTTTCAATTGATTGAATTACTTTCTCAAAGAATGAAAATTTCTGAGAAAATCGGTAAGCTTAAAAAAGAGAACGATATTGCAATTTTTCAACCGGAACGTTGGAAGGTAATCACGGAATACGCCGTTCAAAAAGCACTGGAAACAGGAATGTCTCAGGAATTTATTGAAAAAGTATTCAAAGCAATTCACGAAGAATCTATTGAAGTTCAGAATAATATTATGATCAATAGGTAGTAGTTTTTAGATTTTAATTAAATAAGGCTTAGTTTTTAGGGAAATTTGAGTATAAACAATTCATTTCTCTAAAATACTAAGCCTTATTTCTATCTCCTAATTCCTTATATTTGCAGCAATATTGTTTATGAAAGGAAAAGTCATTAAATCTACAGGAAGTTGGTATCAGGTTTTAGAAATGGAAACCGGAAAAATTTTTGAAGCCAGAATTCGTGGAAAATTTAAATTGATTAAAACCAGATTGACGAATCCACTCGCTGTAGGAGATTTTGTTGAATTTCAACTGGAACAGGATGACATCGCTTGGATTACCAAAATAGAACCCCGCCGAAATTACCTCATCAGAAAATCGGTAAACCTTTCAAAAGAAGCCCATATCATTGCGTCAAACATTGATTTGGCATGCTTTATCTTTACTTTAAAACATCCTGAAACTTCTTTGGGGTTTCTGGATAGATTCTTAGCATGTTGTGAAGCTTACAATATTACTCCGCTCATTTTATTCAATAAAATTGATGTTCTCAACGAAGAAGAAATTGAAATTGTAAAAGATATAGAATTCCTTTATAATGAAATCGGATATGATTCTTTGGAAATTTCTTCTTATTCAAAATTAAACTTAGATCAGTTACAGGAAATTCTTAAAGACAGGACTTCTGTATTTTTCGGGCATTCAGGATGTGGAAAATCTACTTTGGTCAATGCATTACAACCGGGGTTAAATTTAAAAACCTCTGAGATTTCTGACACACACTTAAAAGGAAAACATACAACTACTTTTGCTCAGATGCATTTTTGGGACTTTGGCGGAAATGTAATAGATACTCCCGGAGTTCGTGAGTTTGCAATGATTGATATTGAAAAAGAAGAAGTTCAGCATTATTTTCCTGAGATTTTCAAGAAAAGGGAAGAATGTAAATATCACAATTGTCTTCACGTGAACGAACCTAAATGTGCCGTTTTGAATGCATTAGAGACAGGAGAGATTCAACATTCCAGATATTCTACGTATTTAAAGCTGATGGAAGAGGCAGAAGAAGCTTCTTTAAAATAATTTTAATCTAAAATTTTTAACGCTCTTTATTGTGTTATTGCTTTGTAATGAAGCAATAAGTAATTGATTGTGTTTTATATAGTTAAATTATTTGTGAAATTGATAAAAAAAAACGACATTTTTTAACGATATAAAAAAACCCAGCCGAAGCTGGGTAAAAACTAATAACCATGAAAACTCAAATTAAACATGAGAATCGGAATAGAATAAACAATTACTGTGCCAAAAAATGCATTATGAAATTCTCAAAAAGTTAATTTTATGTTAAAAAAAAATTAAAACTGAAATCGGATATTTTTTTGTAATTTTGATGACTTTAAAAAAATATAACATTTATGTCTAACATTACATTCACTATGATTAAGCCGGACGCAGTTGCAGACGGACATATCGGTGCGATATTAGGTAAAATCTCTGAGGGAGGCTTTAAAATTAAAGCTTTAAAATTGACTCAGCTTACAGTTGCTGATGCTAAAAAATTCTATGAAGTACACGCTGAAAGACCATTCTACGGAGAATTGGTAGAATTCATGAGCTCAGGACCAATCGTGGCTGCTGTTTTAGAAAAAGAAAATGCAGTTGAAGATTTCAGAACTTTAATTGGCTCTACTAACCCTGCAGAAGCTGCAGAAGGTACAATCAGAAAAATGTTTGCAAGAAGCATTGGAGAAAATGCTGTGCATGGTTCTGATTCTGATGAGAACGCTCTTATTGAAGCTCAGTTTCATTTTTCAGGAAGAGAAATTTTCTAAGAAAAAAGATTTCAAAATAAAAAGTCCGGAGAATTTTCTTCGGACTTTCTTTTTATACAAGGTGTTATAGGTTGCTTTCTATGGCTTTTACTTTTTCACGGTATAATTCAATAGGTTTGTCAAGTAAAACCGCAATAATGGTCATATTTTTATCTAATCTTTCTTTTGGAATATCAATGTAGATAATTCCCGGTCTGTCACTCCAGTACAGTTTGTTGTAAATAGAATGATTGAGCATAGATCCTTCACCTACAATACGGATTCTTGAGATATTGTTTTTAATTCCTTTTAAGGCAATTGGTCCCGTTGGAGTTCCTTCTACAAATAGATAAACGGTCTGTCGGTCTTTTGAAAGAGTGCTCATTCCTGGGTAATGTCCGTTTGGTAATCCTTTTTCTGTTTCAAAAAGAGCCTCAGCATGTTTACTGACCCATTTTAAAGTTTCCGGATTTGTTTTTGAAGTGACAGGAATCTTCATATTAAGTCCATCATTAGTTAACCCTGAATTATTGAAAATGTTATTGCCTTCATATAATTGTTCAGCAATTTCATAAACAGAATTTTTGTTGTCTTTGTTTGTTAAGATTGTTTGTAAAGTACTATTTTCATGTTTTATATTACCGGAAATATTGACAGTTTCATTAAAGCTAAGTTCAACAACTGTGACATCCTGATCAAATTTTACATTTGAAAAGTATAAGTTGATGTTTCCGTTACGGTCAGTTTTAAAGTCTACTTTGCCATTATTGTCCCCAATGATTTTTATAGAAGTGGGCTTTGAATGCAAACCATAAATTTTTGTAAAATCTTTAGCTTCTTCCAAATAAAGAAAGAGTTTTTTCCCATCTTTTGAAATGGAAGATTTTCCTTTGTAATTTTCAAATGGAAGTCCTTTTCTCGTTCCATAGATCGCTTCTTTATGCTTTGAAGTCCATCTTCCAAGGTTTTTTAAAATTTCTACTTGTTCTTTTGGAATGCTTCCATCTGCTTTAGGTCCGATATCTAACAATAAATTTCCGCCCATACTAATAACATCTGCCAATGTTCTGATAATCATGTTTGGACTTTTATAATGATTGTCAAAAGGTTGGAATCCCCAGGAATCATTCATGGTGTAACAAAGCTCCCAAAATTCATTTTCCGGACTGATGACTGGAATTCCTTGCTCCGGAGTTTCATAATCTCCATGATTGGTAAGTCGTGAATTAATAATGATATTTGGGTTGTATTTTCTAAGATTTTCAAGAATTTCCGCTGCATGCCATTCTGTCGAACTGTGTTCCCAGTCTCCGTCAAACCAGAGTAAGTCAGGTTGGTATTGAGAGGAAAGTTCATTTAATTGAGTTTGGTAATAGGTGAGATATTTTTGCCAGCGTTGGGCGTCATTTTTTATGTCATATCTTTTCTCAACTCTGGTTTTGATGTCATAATAAGGATGACTCCAGTCAGGAAGAGAATAGTAAATTCCTGTTTTTAATCCGGATTTTTTCAGCTCACTAATGAAAGGGGTTAAAACATCCTTTTTAGCCAACGAATGTTGAGGAATTGTAGTTGCTTTCTCAGCTTTGGAATTCCATAACGCCACACCGTCATGATGTTTTGAAGTAATAACAGAATATTTTGCTCCGGAATCTTTAATCAGTTTTACCCAGTCTTCAGGATGATACTGGGAAGCAGAAAATCCATTAAGTTGCTTCATGTAATTATCATGGTTGATATAATTGTTGAAGAGTGACCATGATTCGGAGATACCATTTACAGAATAAATTCCCCAATGAATAAAAATTCCCAGTTTAGCATCCTGAAACCACTCCATTTTTTTACGGTCAGATGAGATGTTTTGGGCATTAACGGGTGAACTTGCTAAAAGTAAGCCTATTACAAAACCTGGGAGGAGTTTATTCTTCATTGTTTATAATTTTTACTAAAATAAGAAAAGTAAGAGTGTTGGGAAAGATGATTTGTCTTGACTGATGTATTGGTGAAAATAGCTTAATTACCGTAAAAACACGGTAGTAAAATTCCGTGTTTTTACGGTGTTGTTATATTGTTATTTATTGAGAAATTTACGCAACAATTATTACTGAAGTAGTTTATAATTAATACAAGCAAAACTAATGACGATATAAACTCTATTTTTTTGGGAAATGATAAAGGCAACCGAAAGGTTGCCTCTTCATTTTTATATGTACAATCAATTTAGATTTTTAATAGCTCGATTGTTTTTTCTGGGTTTTCTGTAGAGAATACAGCATTTCCTGCAACCAAAACATCAGCTCCGGCTTCGAAAAGTTTAGAAGCGTTATCAAGATTTACACCTCCGTCTACCTGAATAAGAGCAGTAGAGTTGTTGCTTAGGATCAAATCTTTAGTTTCAGCGATCTTTTTGTATGTATTTTCAATGAATTTCTGACCTCCGAATCCTGGGTTTACACTCATTAATAATACTAAATCTACATCAGCAATAATATCTTCTAACATTAAAACCGGAGTAGACGGGTTTAAAACTACCCCTGCTTTTGCACCTAAGCTTTGAATATGATGAATGGTTCTATGAAGATGTGTACATACTTCATAATGAACAGAAACCAAATCTGCACCGTGGTTGATGAATTCTTCAACGTATTTTTCTGGTTCAACGATCATTAAGTGTACATCTACAAACTTTTTAGCATGCTGCTGAATTGTTTTCATCACCGGAAAGCCAAATGAGATGTTAGGAACAAATCTTCCGTCCATCACATCCACGTGAAGCCAGTCAGCCTGAGAGTTGTTCAGCATTTCAATGTCTCTTTGCAGATTCCCAAAGTCTGCAGATAAAAGGGATGGAGCAATAAGCTTCGTTTTCATTTTTATTTTTATACTTAATATTAGATTTCAGATATAATTAATGATACTTCAGTTTCATTGCAGGTTGTATTTTCAGAAGAGTTTCGTAGATTAATTTAATTACGTTTCCTACATCTTCTTTAGAAACCATTTCTACCGTGGTATGCATATAGCGCAAAGGTAGGGAAATTAATGCACTTGGTACACCGCCGTTAGAATGAGCAAATGCATCGGTGTCTGTTCCTGTAGCTCTGCTGGCTGCAGCTCGTTGGAATGGTATTTTTTTAGTTTTTGCAGTATCTATAATTAGCTCTCTGATCGTGTGATGAATGCTTGGTGCAAAGAAAACAACCGGACCGGCTCCACATTTTTGATCGCCTTCTTTTTTCTTTTCGATCATTGGAGTGGTGGTGTCGTGAGTAACGTCCGTAACGATCGCGATATTAGGTTTAATAGTATCTGCAATCATATCTGCACCATATAGACCTACTTCTTCCTGAACGGAATTGGTAATATATAACCCAAATGGAATCGTTTTTTTGTTTTCTTTTAAAAGTCGTGCAACCTCGGCAATCATAAATCCTCCGATTCTGTTGTCTAAAGCACGGCAAACAAAATACCTGTCGTTCATTTCAAAAAACTCGTCCGGATAGGTAATCATGCATCCTACATAAATTCCTAAATCTTCCACTTCTTTTTTGGAAACAGCACCACAGTCGATGAAGATATTTTCAATTTTTGGAGTAGGTTCGTTTTGGTTCGCACTCCTTGTATGGATTGCAGGCCAGCCAAAAACTCCTTTTACAATCCCTTTTTCTCCATGAATGTGAACCACTTTCGAAGGAGCAATCGTTTGATCTGAACCACCGTTTCTGATAACGTAGATCAACCCGTCATCTGTAATGTAATTTACATACCATGAGATCTCATCTGCATGAGCTTCTATCACCACTTTGAACTCAGCTTCAGGGTTGATGATTCCATAGCAAGTGCCATAATGATCAACTTCTATTTTGTCAACATAAGGACGTATATAATCCATCCAGATTTCTTGCCCTTTATGCTCAAAACCAGTAGGAGATGCCGTATTTAAGTATTTTTCTAAAAACTTTAAAGATTTCTTTTCAAATTTCATAAAAAGGAATGATTTTTGTAGGTAATTTTTGTTCTAATAAGTGTAAAAATAATGAATTTTAATAAAATTATTTGCCTTTTTCTTTTCTTTTTTGGGGTGGGTGTTTTTGGGCAAAAAGATTCCCTTGGGAATATTCCTTTAAGTCAGTATCCACCTGAATTATTGAAAGTAGATGAATTTGGTAATAAATATTATTATGATGAAAGGCAAAAAGCCAAGTTCTATGAAATAAATGGCGAAACCGTAGTCGTAATGGATGAGTTGACATTATTAAACAAGCCTAAGTTTAATAATCAGTTGGATAAAAACTACTATTATTTCCTTAATAAAAAACTTTACAGAGTATATCCTTTGTTTGTAACAGCTTTGGGGCAGTATCGTGATATTCAGAAGGAAATGACGAATTTGGATACTAAAGCCAAAAGGAAATATGTAAGAGACAGACAAAATATGCTGGCTGACCAATATGAAAAGCAGTTAAGGGATTTAACAACGACAGAAGGTCAGGTTTTTGCAAAGCTGATGAATCGAGCAACTGGTCAAAATGTATATGAAATCATAAAAGAGCTAAGAGGAGGATGGAGTGCGTTTTGGTGGAATGTAAAAGGAAAAATGGCCGATATTGATTTGAAAGATCAGTATAATCCACATGTGAACAGAACGGATGAGTTTCTGGAATCGTTGTTGCAGTCTAACTGGAACTCAGGTTTTCTTCAACCTTATCCAGGAGCATATCAGTTTAAAGTAGGTAAGTAGTATAAAATACAAAAGCATAAAAAATTCCTGTAAATTTATTTACAGGAATTTTTCTTTTAATTTATCAAAGACGATCTTGTCAATAGGTAAAGGAAACGGATTGTCTGGTCGGTCTATATCGATCCATTCTGTTTTTTCGATACATGGGTCAAGGATCAGGAAGTCTTCTTCATTAGTAATATGTACCAGATAATATATTGTAAGTAATTGTTCGTTTTCTCTGAAACGCGAAACTAAAAAGTCTTCCTGAGTATAAAAGTGTTCTTTGATTTCAACTTTTACATTGAGTTCTTCATCAAATTCACGATGGAGGCATTCTAAAACTCCTTCTCCATATTCTAATCCTCCTCCGGGAAATTTCATTAAAGGTTCGCCTGCGTACTCTTCAAATAAGGTTAAGACTTTTTTATCTTTCACTGCACAAGCATAGACTCTAATGTTAATCTTGTCTATCATATATAATAATTTGTATAGCTAAAATAAAGAAATTTATAGAGAAGTTAGAGGTTAGGATCTAGAAATTAGTTTAGAAAATGTATCCTTATTATATAGGTAAGATTCTATTAACTTCTAATCTCTAACTTTTATAATTTAACAGCATTGATCATTTCTCTTTTTCCTGGAGGTCCTTGTTTCTTTTCTACTTTAAAATTCAATTCCTGAAGTATTCTTCTTACACTGCCTTTTGAAGAGTATGTTGTTAAAAGTCCGTTAACCGACATTTTGTCAGAAACCAATTCAAATAAAGGTTTTTCCCAAAGATCCGGTTGTACTCTTGCTCCGAAACAATCGAAATAGACCAGGTTTATTTTAGGTAAAATAATGTCTTTCAGATCGAAAAAGTCACATTTTATCTTTTTGAGGTGGAATCCTTTAGTGATTTCAACTGGTTTTTCCCACTCTGCTAAATGAATTTTTTGATAAATATTTTTGAATTCAGGGTTGTCAAAAAGTTCAAAATAAGCCAAATCGTTAATTTCGGATTCATTTATGGGGTATTTTTCAAGGGAAAAATAGTTGATGATATGATTTTTGTCAGTTTTTAAATATTCATTAATTGTTACTAAAACATTTAAACCTGTTCCAAAACCTAGTTCTAAAATATTAATTTCGCAATCATTTATTAAATTTAGTCCGTTTTTAATAAACACGTGTTCTGCTTCCTGAAGTGCACCATTGTGTGAATGATAGTTTTCATTCAATTCGTTGATAAACAGTGTTTTACTTCCGTCTTTTGTGGTTTTTATTTCTCTTTTCAAGCTATTTTTTCACAAATTTACTCTAAAATTTTTATATTTAGAAAATTATGTTAAATTTGTAGAACATCATAAAAAATTTTAGAAATGATAATTCAAAAAACTGAAAACTCCAGAATTTCTACATTCGACCCAAACAATTTTTCATTTGGAAATACTTTTATTGATCATATGGTTATTTGTGAGTATGAAAATGGAAAGTGGGGTGATGTGAAATTAGTTCCTTATGGTCCAATACCATTTACACCAGCAATGATGGGAGTAAATTACGGACAGGCTTGTTTTGAAGGTATGAAAGCCTACAAAGACAAAGACGGACAGGTTTTCCTTTTCAGGCCTGAAAAGAATTTTGAACGTATCAATAAATCAGCGAAACGTCTTGCTATGCCTGAAGTAACGGAGGAAATGTTTTTGGATGGCTTGAAAGCGTTGGTAGATATCGACAGAGACTGGATTCCTCAAGGAGAAGGAATGTCTTTATATATTAGACCATTGATTTTTGCTACAGAAGAAGCATTAAAGGCAAGAGTATCTGAGAAATATATGTTTGCAATTGTAGCAACACCAGCAAAAATGTATTATACTGAGCCTGTTTCTGTTAAAATTTCAGACCATTATTCAAGAGCTGCAAATGGTGGAGTAGGTTCTGCTAAAGCGGCAGGAAACTATGCTGCTTCTTTCTATCCGACTCAGTTGGCTATTGAAGAAGGGTATGACCAAATTATCTGGACAGATGATGCTACTCACGAATATTTCGAAGAGAGTGGAACAATGAACGTGTTTGTAAGAATTAACGATACAATTTTTACACCACCAACTTCTGAGAAAATCTTAGACGGTGTTACCAGAGATAGTTTCATCCAATTGGCTAAGAAAAGAGGGTTTGAAGTAAAAGTAGAGCCAATTAAAGTAAAAGATGTTGTAGAAGCTCAGAAAAACGGAACTTTGAAAGAAGTTTGGGGAGTAGGAACAGCAGTTGTAACTACAGTTTTCCAGGCTTTAGGATACAATGGTGAAAAACTAGAATTACCAAAACTTTCTGCTGAAGAAAGCTATGCGGAAATTTTGAAAAAAGACCTGGTTGATTTACAGACAAATCTTTCTGAAGATACATTCGGATGGAGAGTAGTGGTAGATCACGTATTGGAAACGGTTTAATTCAATTCAATAAAAATCTATATGAAGTCGGGAAATTTCCCGGCTTTTTTGTTTTTAATGATGTGTTGCTATTCTGTCATTTTGAAAGGAACGAAGTGAATTGAAGAATCTGTGGTTGTAAATGTCTGAGATTCTTCCTTCGTCAGAATGACAGTTAGAAAATCTGGACATTGAAAAAAAAAAATAGCAATTTAAAATCAAATTATTTTAAAAGTTATATAACTTTTATCTAATAAGTTCATCAACTTTTGTAAGTAATTCCCGAAATGTGTATTTTCGCAATGTTTATGAAAAAAATACTCTTCATATCTGTATTGAGCTTATTGAGCTGCAATAGAAATACACAACAGGCACATCCTCCTGTAGGTGGTGTTTTAAGCAAAAGTGATTTGGATATTTCCAGAGATAGAATGAAAAATCTGAATGCTTTGGAAAGAAACCAGATTCAGGATTGGATTGGTGGACAAACTGAGAAATTTTATCCTACACAGCTTAATTACTGGGTAAATACTGAAGGTTTTGATAAAAGAGAAAGAAGACAGGATGAAAGTCTCATTTCTTACTCTTATGATCTTTATGATTTTGATCAGACTAAAATTTACGATCAGCCTGTTGCGAGAAGAGATGCCAAATTCGGACATTTTGATGAATTAAAAGCGGTAGAAAATGCTTTACGTTTTATACATGATGGTGAGGAAGTTACACTTTTGGTTCCATCTTCTCTGGCTTACGGAACTTTCGGAGACGAGAAGAAAATTGACAACGACATCCCTTTAATCATAAAATTAAAAGCTTTATAATAAATGAAATTGTTTAACAAGAATATAATTCTGGCAGCGGCAAGTATTTCGCTAATGAGTTGTACCCCAATTTATAAAAAAATGAACGTAGACAAAGAAACTTACGAAGGTCTTAATGACGGACTTTATGCAAACCTTCAGACGACAAAAGGAAATATGATCTTAAAGTTTGAAGATAAGAAAGCGCCTGTAACTGTAGCAAACTTTATCGGTCTTGCAGAAGGTAAAATCGATAACAAAGCTAAAGCTAAAGGAGTTCCTTACTATGACGGAACTATTTTCCACAGAGTGATCAAAGATTTCATGATTCAAGGAGGAGATCCTCAAGGAACAGGAATGGGAGATCCTGGATATAAATTTGAAGACGAAAGAAACGATCTTAAACATACTGGAAAAGGAGTTCTTTCTATGGCGAATTCAGGACCAAATACCAATGGTTCTCAGTTCTTCATTACAGAAGTTGCTACACCTTGGTTAGACGGAAGACACACGATCTTCGGAAAAATAGTAAAAGGTGAAGAAGTGATCGATGCGATTGCAAACGTAGAGAAAGGACCTCAGGATAAGCCTAAAACTGATATCGTTTTAGAGAAAGTTTCTATTTTCAGCAAAGGTGACGAGTACAAAAACTATGATGCTGCAAAAACTTTCAACGAAGGAAAAGCTAAAATAGCTGAGAAAAACAAAGAATTCGTTGCTAAAGAAGAAGCTGATAAGAAAAGAAAAGAAGAAGAATTTAAAGCAAACCAATTGAAAATGGTTGAAGACCTAAAAGCTGGTATGCAAAAAACAGAATCTGGTCTTTATTATAAAATAACAAAAACAGCTGACGGGAAAGCTCCAAAAGTAGGTGATAATGTATCTGTACATTATGCTGGTAAATTGGTAGACGGAACTGAGTTCGATTCTTCATTCAAAAGAAATGAGCCTATCGAAATTCCAATCGGAATGGGAAGAGTGATCAAAGGATGGGATGAAGGAATTATTTTATTAAAAGAAGGCGAAACTGCTACTTTATTGATTCCACCAGCAATGGGATACGGAGAAAGAGGAGCAGGAGGAGTTATTCCACCAAATGCTTGGTTGATTTTTGATGTTGAGCTTGTAAAAGTGAAATAATCGAATCTTAAAATATTTTGAAAGCCGTCCGAAAGGATGGCTTTTTTTATTTAACGAAAATACATTCTGTAACGATTTGCCTGAATCCTACGACATATTTATTAAATAACATAATCTTTAAACAATGATGAAAACCAAATCACTTCTGTTTCTATTTGTTCTGTTGTCATTCATTTCTTTTGCCCAAACAAAAGCTAGTACAGATGATATCGCAATAAAGAAAAACCTTACTTATTTTGTAAGCAGCATTCAGACGAAAAAAATAGATCAAGCTGTAAATTGTATCTATCCCAAGTTTTTCACGATCGTTCCGAAAGAGCAGATGACTCAGATCTTAAACCTTACGTATAACAATCCTTTTATGAAGATTGAGATGCAGGATCTTCAGTTTGGAGCTATTGAAAAACCAGAATTAATCAATGGTGAATATTTTTCTATTACCAATTATTCTTCTAAGCTGAAATGCAATGTAAGCTCTATGAACGAAGAAATGAAAAAGCAGATGAATGCAGCTTTAGTAAGCAAATATGGTAAAAATAACGTTAAATATTTAGCTAATGAAGGTACATATATCATCAATGCTAATATGAAAGCTTGTGCCGTATCAAAAGATAGAAAATATTGGAAATTTGTGATCCTTGAAAAAGAATATAAAACAGGATTGGAGAAAATACTCCCAAAGAAAATTCTTGATAAGATTTAAATTCTGATCATTAATAAAAAATCCCTCTCTTATTTCAAGAGAGGGATTTTATTTTTATTCAACCTGATCCAGATAGGTCAAATTAGACCCTTTTATAAATTCTTCCAATGGAGTATCTTCTTTCACACTTTTATTAGTAAGTTCAATGAGGTAGAGAATCGTGCTGCCAATTCTGTTATCTTTAAAAGTTATTTTGAATCTTTTAGATTTGGCATTGGAATTAGCAAATGAAAGTTCTTTAACGCTGGTCAACTTTACATTGTTCACATCGAAACCTGCGCGAGGGTCTTTTTGAAGTTTTAAAAATCTTTTCTGCGTTTTATCTGTAGTTTCATCTAAGAATTTTTGCATTTGATAATCAGTAAGCAATTGCGGATAAATAATGCCTTCTTTTAGTAGAGAAGCGATTGTTTTATCAGATTTATCATAAAAAATAATTTTATCGTCAAATTGCACCTGAGTATCTTTTGGAGTTATTTTTCCTTCAAATTTTTTATAATTTTTCTTTTTGTATTCAGTTTTAAAATGTTCGGCAATAGCTTGATCTTTCGAACTTAATGTACCTGTTTTTTGTCCGAAAGAGTATACGGATAATGATAAACAAAGACTTAATGATAGTAAGAATTTCATAATTTAAAAATTTAATTTTTACGTGGTGTAAGAATTTTTTACAAAATATTTTTTAGACGGAGATATTGAATCAGCATGATGGTTTTGGCATCTTTAATGCCGCCATTGTCAATCAGATGAAGTGTTTCTTCAAAAGGAAGTTCCAAAACTTCAATATTTTCACCTTCTTCTTCAAGACCGCCTCCATCAGCTATTTTCATTTCATTTGAATATTCAGCAATAAAAAAATGAAGAATTTCAGTAACCGAACCGGGTGACATATAAGCTTCAAATACTTTTTGAACCTCAGAAATTTTATAGCCTGTTTCTTCTTCCGTTTCCCTTTTGATGCATTCTTCCGGATGGTCATTGTCTAATAAACCGGCGCAGGCTTCTATTAGCATTCCATCAGTATTTCCGTTGATGTAAGTTGGTAAACGAAATTGTCTGGTAAGAATGATTGTTTTTTGAATTCTATTATAAAGTAAAATAACAGCCCCATTTCCCCTGTCATAAGCTTCTCTGCTTTGAGTTTCCTCACTGCCGTCTTTTTTTTCGATACTAAAGGTTACTTTTTTCAAAATATACCAATTATCAGATAATATTTCTGTGTTTTTAATCTTTATTTTTGGATTTTGCATCTGCAATTTTACTTTTTATATCTTTTTTAATAATAAATCTTCCAAACTCTCTTGTAAATTAGAAAATTCAAAACGGAAACCAGCATCCTGAATTTTTTGTGAAGAAGCTCTTGAGCCTTCCAGCAAAGCATTGGCTAATTCTCCAAAGATAAGTTTTAAAACAAAACCAGGAACATTTGGCATGAATAAAGGCTTTTTAATTACGTTGGCTATTTTCCTTGTTAGGTTCTCGTTGGTAGTATGTTCCGGAGAATTTGCGTTATAAGCACCATTCACATGAGAATTCTTCAGGGCAAATTCATAAATAGAACAAATGTCTTTAATATGAATCCATGGCATATACTGTTTTCCTGTTCCTAAGGCTGAACCAATGTAATATTGTATAGGAGGAAGCATTTTTTTTAAAGCACCTTCTTTTTCTGATAATACCACTGCAGTTCTTATTTTGACAACCCTTTCTGCCAGATTTTTGACTTCAAATTCGTCTGCAGCTTTTTCCCACAAAATAACGACTTCGCTTAGAAAATCATTTCCCGGAAGATCATTTTCAGAGAATATTTTTTCAGTAGTTTTCGTTCCGTAATAATTAATTCCAGAGGCAGAAATAAAAGATTTTAGTTTAATGTTTTTCTTCTTTAAAGTGTCTGAAAGAAGCTTTACCGAATCAACTCGACTGGATATAAGTTCTAATTTTCTTTCTGGAGTCCATCTTTTTTCTGAAATATTAGCTCCGGCAAGATGGATGATGTGAAAAGCGTTTTCTAAGGCGGCTTCATCAATGGTACCATTTTTTACATTCCATTCATACTCATTTTCATGCTTTTTATTTCGGGTGAGAAATCTTACCTCGTAATCATTTCCGATTTTTTTTGATAATTCCTGGGCAATCAAACCGCCGGCTCCTGTAATTACTACTATTTCTTTCATATAGCTAATCTTTTAGGCTTGATTTTTTACGATAAGGATATAGTTGTCTTCCAGTATTTTATAACCATAGTCGTAGATGAATTTATATTCTGCTCCGTTTTTATACACCTTTATATTGGTGAAATAATTGAAATCAAATCCTAAGCCATCCAGTTTTGCCTTCGCAATTTTAGTTTTACCTTCAGTATTTATCTCAGTCAGAATACGGTAGTTTTTACGCAATTTGTTGTTGATATTGCGCATCAGATTATTAGAATCTTTATTCTGCTTGTTATTGTAGGCGTTTCTACAGGCATCATTACAGAATTTTTTATCAGATCTTCCGGCTATTTTTTCACCGCATTCTAAGCAATTCATAATTTTATTTTTTCATTTTGTGTGGATGTGCATGCTTTTTTCTTAACAGCTTCTTAAATCTTGTATGATTAGGATAACTTCTGTTTGGAGTTAAATTATTAAAAAATAAAGCAACGAGTAATAAAATAATACACCCCGATAAAACAGGTGATAAAACATACCAATATCCCAGTTCAGGAATTTTTCCTGTAGAGCTTACGGCAATAAGCGCAGTTGCTCCTCCGGGAGGATGCAACGTTTTAGTGTACTGCATTAAAACAATTGAAAATGCAACCGCTAAAGGAGCTGAAAGCCAGATAATATCTGGAACGATCTTAAAAACGGTTACGCCTACCAAAGCTGAAAGAACATGTCCTCCGATTAGATTTCTAGGTTGTGCTAAAGGACTTTGAATTGCCCCGTAAATTAAGACACTGGACGCTCCAAAAGAACCAATCAGGAAAATATTTTCTGTGACAGATAATGTATGAGACTGAATAAAAGCAATAATTCCAATTCCAAAGAAAGCCCCTAAAAAAGACCAGAAATGTTCCTTATAATCTATTAAGGTTTCTTTGTATATCACATATTTTGAGACTCTTAATGTTCTTTTAAAAGTTTTTTTCATAAGCTAAAGGTACAAAATTATCCGTTTGCAAACGACTACAAATGAATTTAAATGATTTATAACCGACTCAATATCCAGATTTCCAGAATCTTTGCAACATAGATTTGAGAAAACAGTGAGCGTCTCTTATCTGATTGTTGAATTTTTAAAATAATAAAATTATGTCACTAAGAAACAAAGTAACATTAATTGGTTACACAGGAAAAGAAGTAGAAATTATAAACTTCGAAAACGGAAATATAAAAGCAAGTGTATCTCTGGCTACGAACGATCATTATGTAAATGCAAAAGGAGAAAAAGTAGAAGAAACGCAATGGCACAATTTAGTTGCATTTGGAAAAACGGCCGAAATTTTTGAAAAATATGTTCCAAAAGGGAAAGAAATAGCCATAGAAGGAAAATTGACTTACAGATCCTATGATGACAAAGACGGAGTGAAGAAGTATATCACAGAAATACGAGTAGATGAAATATTATTGTTAGGAGGTAAATAATATTGTTTACCATCAGATTATTTAAAAACACAAAAAATACATCCGATGAAAATTAAAGTTTTAAAAGTGAGAATTGCAGAAGAATTCCTGCGAAACGATCAAAAAAATATTGATCAGTTTTTGAACGAACATCACATACTAAATGTTGAAACCGCTTTTGTACATGATGAAAACTTTTGGTCAGTTATCTTTTATTATGATGAAGTTAAACATTCGGTAAACAGTGTAAGAGATTCTAAACCTGTAAAATATTCGGTCGAAGATGAAACTTTGAATGAAGATGATATTAAAATATTAGATGCATTAAAATTATGGAGATCTGAAAAAGCTAAAGAACAAAATTTGCCTTCTTATTTTATTGCAACTAATAAAGAACTGAGCTCTGTTGCAAAGTATAAACCCGCTAAAAAAGAAGAATTATTAGAAATTAAAGGTTTTGGAAAACATAAAATAGAAAATTATGGAGAAGAAATCCTAGAGATTTTAGAAAGTGTCTGATTAAATATTGATAGGAATAAGAATCAAAACAAACACAAATGATGATTCAATTATTTCCCAAAGCCAAAGGATGGAGTTCTTTGGCTTTTTGATGTCGGAAAAGTCTTTACAAATGCTTACTTTTGCATACTCAATCATTTATCAACTATCAATCATCATTTATAAAATGAAACCAAGTTTAGCGAAAGGAACGAGAGACTTTACAGCTTTAGAAGTTTCCAGAAGAAGATATATCATCAATATTTTACAGAAAAATTTTGAATTATTTGGTTTTCAGCCATTAGAGACCCCTAGTTTTGAAAACTTGTCTACATTGACAGGGAAATATGGTGAAGAAGGAGATCGTTTAATTTTCAAAATCTTAAATTCAGGAGATTATACTTCGAAAGTGAATCAGGAAGACTGGGAAAATAAAAGCCATCAAAAACTGACTTCTCAGATTTCGGATAAAGCTCTTCGTTATGATCTTACAGTACCTTTTGCAAGATTTGTTGCGATGAATCATGGGAAACTGACATTTCCATACAAACGTTATCAGATCCAGCCGGTTTGGAGAGCAGATCGTCCTCAAAAAGGAAGATTCAGGGAGTTTTATCAGTGTGATGCAGATGTTGTAGGAAGTGAAAGTCTTTGGCAGGAAGTTGAATTGGTACAGTTATATTTGAAATCATTTTCTCAACTTAATGTTTCGGTAACAATTCACATCAATAACAGAAAAATTCTTTCTGGTTTAGCAGAATATGCCGGAATTACAGATAAACTTATCGATTTCACTGTGGCTTTAGATAAGCTGGATAAAATCGGAAAAGAAGGTGTTGTAAAAGAGTTGTTAGAAAGAGGAATCGCTCAAGATTCAATTGATAAGCTAGATTTCTTATTTAATCAATCCAATGATGCTTTAGAAAACCTTCTTCAGCTGAAAGAAAAATTTGCTGGCAACGAAACAGGATTAAAGGGTGTTGAAGAATTAGAATTTGTTCTTACACAATCGGTTAATCTAGGAGTTGATATTCAGAATCTTGTTTTTGATATTACGTTAGCGAGAGGGTTGGATTATTATACAGGAGCTATTTTTGAAGTAAAAGCAGATGAAGCGCAAATGGGATCTATCGGCGGTGGTGGTAGATACGATAACCTTACAGAAGTATTTGGCGTGAAAAATGTTCCTGGAATTGGAATTTCATTCGGTCTTGACAGAATTTATCTGGTAATGGAAGAATTAAATCTTTTCCCTGAGGAAGCAACATCAAATATTGAATATTTGTTTGCTAATTTTGGAGGTGAAGAGACATTAGAAGCTTTGAAACTTATTAATCTTTTAAGAGAAAAAGGAATTTCAGCAGAGCTTTATCCTGAAAATGCTAAATTAAACAAACAGTTTACTTATGCAGAAAAGAAAGGAATTAAAAATTTAGTTTTCTTAGGAGGTGAAGAGTTGCAAAACTCGACGGTAAGAATTAAAAATTTAGAATTGGGTGAGCAAAAAACAATCTCTCAGCAAGAATTTTTAAGATAATTCTATTGATATAAAATAAAATTCCGGTTAATCTTCAGTGAAGGTAACCGGAATTTTTTATATACTTTATTTACGTTTTGCTTATTTAAGAAAAGTATTCATGACCTTTTGTTTGCATCACCATTTTCTTATCCTCTAAACCTTTACCAATTGCTTCAAACTTCCATTCACGATTTACTTTAAGGAGTCTTCCCAAGATTAAAGTTCCCTTTTTTACCGAATCTTCATCCCTAGGAATTTCAAACTGACAATGGGTCTCCGTAATTTGATGAATACTTCCTTCGTACATCTGAATCTTCACAGAGGGAATCAAAGAAAAATCAATTGTATTGACTTTTTTAGGATTTACATGAAGATAAAAAAAGATTTGATCTATTTCAGAATTAATCTTTTCCAGATTTATTTTAATTAATTTTTTATCAGAATTTTTTACAGAAGGATTGTTGTTTTCCTGATATTTAAATGCATCATCTTTAGAAGCCAGTTTTCCCAATGGAAAATTATTCTGAATAAGCCAGCTGTTATATTTCGGTGAGTGGATCCAGTCAATTCTGTTTCCATCTTTATCGAACATAATACAGCTTAATTCAAGATCAATTGCCGCTAAATTATTTCTATTAAAAAGGCTTAAATAAAAGGGTAGTGATAATTTTACATCTCCCCAACTCACTCCCAAACAGAAGTCAGTAAGATCTCCTTCAGTATGCTTTTTTAGAGTAAAGGAATCACCCTTTTTTAGGTTTAACATTAGCATGGTTTGTTTTTGGATAATGATAGTTTTTTAGTTTTTATAAATTTTCAATAATTGTGTTTTTTACAAATGTATATATTTTTTGCATAATAAATCTGTGAATTTGTGTAAAAAAAATGTGAATTTTTACAATGATAAGGGTTGTTGTCATTATTTAGTGATATATTTACTAACGAAAATATAATTGTAGTGTAAATAACATAATGGGGAATTATTTAGAAATAAACAGAGAATCATGGAATGCTAAAGTTGATTTACATTTAAAATCAGACTTTTATTTTGTTGATGAATTTATGAAAGGCAGAACTTCACTAAACTCAATAGAATTGGAGCTTTTAGGAGATATTCAGAATAAAAAAATCCTTCATTTGCAATGTCATTTCGGACAGGATTCTATCTCCTTATCCAGAATGGGAGCAAAAGTTACGGGTATAGATTTATCAGATAAAGCCATTGAAACCGCAAGAGATTTGGCGCAAAAATGCAGTACAGATACAGAGTTTGTTTGTTGTGATGTATATGGTCTTCCTGATTTTTTAAATGAAAAATATGATGTCGTTTTTACCAGTTATGGGACAATTGGTTGGTTGCCGGATCTGGAAAAGTGGGCACGTATTATCAATTATTTTCTGAAAGAAAACGGGAAATTTATCATGGCAGAGTTTCATCCGGCTGTTTGGATGTTTGATGATGATTTCACTAAAGTTACCTATAGTTACTTCAATGAGAAACCGATCATAGAAACTTATGAAGGAACTTATGCTGATCAATCCGCAGAGATTAAGCAAGAATATGTAATGTGGAATCACTCTTTAGCTGAAGTTCTTCAGAGTTTGATTAAAAATGGAATGGTGCTTCAAAATTTCCAGGAATTTGACTGGTCTCCATACCCATGTTTCAGGCATGTAGAAGAATTTGAAAAAGGAAAATGGAGAATCCCTCAGTTTGGAAACAAAATGCCATTAGTATACGCTTTACAAGCACAGAAAACGCCATCATTATGATGGCGTTTTCTGTGTGTATATGAATGTTAAATTGTGTTGATATTAAAAGTTTGAATCCTGAACTTTTGCTTTTGTTTCTTCAACTTTATCCTGAACCTGAGAAGCTACCTCATTCGCCTTATTTTTTATATCATTTCCCCATTTATTAATATTGTCTTTCGCAGTATTAATTTTATCTTTTACAGCTTGCTGCTGCTCTGGAGTTGATTTTTTATATTTCCAATATGCTAAAGCTCCTAAACCTAATAAAGCCAATAAGCCATTTGTTTTGTTTCCCATGATTTCTGATTTTAAAAGTTAATAATTAATATTCGATAATAGTATGTATGTAAATTACGTGCCAAAACACAAGTAAATGTAATAAATTAATGTTAAAATTTTGTATTTATTAATTAATATATCGATTTATTGAAAATTTAATCTGTAAATGTGACTTCCACTGATTTTTATTTGTATTTTTTAATAATTAAAGGGTATTACCTAAATTTAATGATAAAAACTTTCAAAATAAACGAGAGAAAGTCATATATTTGAGTGACATCCAAATTTTAAAATAAAATAGATTTTGAAATACCTTTTTTTCTGATGTTTTTATTTCAAAATCATTTTGAATATGAATTCTGTTAAGACATATACTCTTTTTACCGATCATGATATTTATCTTTTCAAAGAAGGTAAACATTACAGGCTTTACGAAAAATTTGGTTCACATTCCGTAGAGAAAGAGGGGATTCAGGGAGTTTATTTTTCAGTTTGGGCTCCACATGCCAGAAAAGTTTCTGTAATAGGCAATTTCAACAACTGGAATTCAAAAGATCATATATTATATCCTAGATGGGACGAATCCGGAATATGGGAAGGTTTTATTGAAGATTTGCCTTGGGGAACTTTATACAAATATGCTATTGAAACCGCTCATGGAGAAACTTTAGAAAAAAGTGATCCGTACGCATTGAGCTGGGAACAAAATATACAAGCTGCTTCATTAGTTTCCACCAATTGGTATGAATGGAACGATCAGAAGTGGATGGAGAGTCGCTGGAAAAAAAATAGCTTAGAGGCTCCAATTTCTGTGTACGAAATCCATTTGGGATCATGGAAAAAAAGTGAATCAAATACGTATTTAAACTATAGAGATATTGCAGTAGAGTTAATTCCCTATGTTAAAGATATGGGATTTACTCATGTGGAATTTATGCCGGTGATGGAATATCCTTATGATCCGAGTTGGGGGTATCAAATTACAGGCTTTTATGCGGCAACTTCACGTTTTGGTTCACCTCAGGATTTAATGTTTTTAATAGATGAACTTCACAAGAACAATATAGGCGTTATTTTAGATTGGGTTCCTTCTCATTTCCCGGGAGATGCGAACGGGCTTCATCGTTTCGATGGAAGTTACTTATACGAACATGAAGACCCCCGAAAAGGTTTTCATCCGGATTGGAAATCTCATATTTTCAATTACGGAAGGAATGAAGTGAAATCATTCCTGATTTCAAATGCCATGTTTTGGTTAGACCGTTATCATGCAGACGGATTGAGAGTAGATGCGGTAACTTCAATGCTTCATCTGGATTATTCAAGAAATCAAGGGGAATGGGAACCGAATGTTTTTGGAGGGAATGTAAATCTTGAGGCAAAAACTTTTTTACAGGAATTTAATACCGCTGTTTATAAAGAATTTGGGAATGCCATTGTCACCATCGCAGAAGAAAGTTCAGATTTTCCAATGCTGACAAAACCTGTTCACGATGGAGGAGTTGGTTTTGGAATGAAATGGATGATGGGTTGGATGCATGATACCCTTGATTATTTTAAAGAAGAATTTACCAATAGAAAATACCATCATCATAAGCTTACGTTTGCATCGATGTATATGTATAATGAAAATTATATGATGCCGTTGTCTCATGATGAAGTCGTTCATGGAAAATCCAGTCTTATTTATAAAATGGTTGGAGATGAATGGCAAAAATTTGCGAATCTGAGGACATTATTTGTACATATGTATACTCATCCCGGAGCGAAGCTTCTCTTCATGGGCAGTGAATTTGGACAAACCACTGAGTGGAATTTTACAAAAAGTTTAGACTGGAATTTGCTAGATTATCCTGTTCATAAAGGATTGCAGACTTTGGTAAAAGACCTTAATAGCATTTATAAAGAAGAATCTGCCTTTTATGAAAATCAGTTTCAGAAAGATGGTTTTGAATGGGTAGAAGCAGATGATCTGGAAAATTCTGTTTATGTATATGTAAGAAAAGGAAAAAGAAGAGATGATGTTTTTATGGTTGTTTTAAATCTTTTACCTAAAATTATCGAGTATAAAATAGGAGTGAATGCAGGAACGCATTGGGAAGTAATTTTTAATTCCGATGATGAAATATATGCTGGAAGTGGAGTAGAACCTGAGATATTTGAAGAACAGTATGAAGATTATATGCGTCATCCGAAATCAATACTAATGAAATTGCCACCTCTTTCCGGAATTATTCTCAGACAGACAAAAGACAAGAAGTATAAGAACCACAGAAGTAAATTTAGAAGATAAGAAGCTAAATTAAATTGATACACAAGAAAAAACATTTATAGAAAATCATATGACGATATATCATCTAAGTACAGAATGTTATCCGGTAGCAAAAGTAGGGGGATTAGCAGATGTTGTAGGAGCTCTTCCAAAATACCAGAATAAAGTAGAAGGTATTGATGCAAAAGTAGTCATGCCTTGGTACAACAAGTCTTTCATCTACAATCATGAGTTTGACATAGTTTTTGATGGGTTTATTCATCAGGGGCCAAATATGCTACAGGTTCAGGTGCTGAAAGAGAAAACCAATGTACTGGGATTTGAATTGTTTATGGTGAAGATACCGGGACTTTTAGATCGGGAAAATCCTTATGGATACTCAGATGAGAGTTTTCAGTTTATTGCTTTTCAGCATGGTGTTTTGCATTGGTTGAGTGCGATGGAAATTCGTCCAGATGTGCTGCATTGTCATGATTATCATACAGGATTAGTTCCTTTTATGGTAGAACATTGTCCTGATTTTGCCTTTTTAAAAGGAGTAAAAACCATTGGTACGATTCATAATGGCGAATACCAAGGAAATATGAACTGGGAAATGGCGAAATATATACCGTCATTCGATTATTATAAATGGGGTCTTTTAGACTGGAAAGGTCAGATTAATCCATTGGCAACAATGATTAAATGTTGTAATGCTTTTACTACAGTCTCAGAAGGATATTTGGAAGAATTGTTTATAAGTTTCAGAGGATTAGAAAGTTTGGTGCGTCAGGAATTTGGGAAAGCTTACGGAATTATCAACGGAATAGATAGTGAAGTTTGGGATCCTGCAACTGATCCTATGCTGGATTTTAATTACAGTATAAAGAACGCCGTTGAGCTAAAGAAGAAAAACAAAGAAAAAATCTGTAAAGAATACAACCTGAAACCAGAGCTTCCATTATTTGCATTTATTGGAAGATTCGCAAAAGAAAAAGGAGCAGATTTGCTTCCGGATATGGTTTGGAAAAGCATAAAACAGAGTTATGGAGCTTTAAATGTTATTGTTTTAGGATCAGGAGATCCTTATATTGAAAATAAATTGAAAGAATATGATGCTACATATACCAATTTCGCATTAGATTTGGGATATAAAGAGCAGCTTTCACATAAAATATATGCATCGGCAGATTTTTTATTGATGCCATCTCGTGTAGAACCTTGCGGACTGAACCAAATGTACTCTATGCGATACGGAACAATTCCTGTGGTAAGATATACAGGAGGATTAAAAGATACGGTAGCTGATATTTCTACAGGAGGAGCAGGGATTAATTTTGCTTTTCCTGGAGTAGATGATATGATTCATGCGATGAACAGGGCATTAAGTCTTTACAATCAAAAAGAATTGATGACTGATCTTATTCATGCCAATATGAATTTTGATTTCGCATGGGAAAAATCGGCAGAAAAATATTTACAATTATATAGTAATAGTTAAAAAAAACGCAAAAAATATATGAAGCACAATGTAATTTCTATTGTTCTTGGAGGAGGAAGGGGAACTAGGCTTTTTCCAC
This sequence comes from Chryseobacterium taiwanense, assembly GCF_000813825.1. Taxonomy (GTDB): domain Bacteria; phylum Bacteroidota; class Bacteroidia; order Flavobacteriales; family Weeksellaceae; genus Chryseobacterium; species Chryseobacterium taiwanense. Next base: position 84,538 of record NZ_JWTA01000004.1, on the reverse strand, counting down.
TGACGTATACAAGGTCAAAACCGGCTGTTCCGATTGCAGGAAAATATAGATTGGTAGATATTCCTATTTCAAATTGTTTAAACTCTGGATTAAACAAAATTTTGGTATTAACGCAATTCAATTCAGCTTCTCTTAATTCGCATATTAAAAACTCCTATCACTTTGATATTTTTAGTAAAGGATTTGTTGATATTCTGGCAGCAGAGCAAAATGTAGAGAATGATAACTGGTATCAGGGAACAGCAGATGCAGTTCGCCAAACGATGAAGCATTTGGAAAAATATGATTACGATTATATTTTAATTCTTTCCGGAGATCAGTTATACCAAATGGATTTTACGGAAATGCTGGATTTCCATATTGAAAATGGAGGGGATGTGACCATTGCAACCATTCCTGTAAATGCAAAAGATGCGACAGGTTTTGGAATTCTAAGTTCCGACGATGAAGGAAATATTACTTCATTTGTAGAAAAACCAGCTTTGGACGCATTAGAAGATTTAAAATCTGAAGTTTCGGAAGAAAATAAGCATAAAGGAAAAGAATATTTAGCTTCGATGGGAATTTATATTTTCACAAAAAGCATTCTTAAAAAGATGTTTGATGAAGGAGCAGGAGATGACTTTGGAAAAGACATTATTCCAAGTTCAATCGGGAAGTATAAGACGTTGAGTTATCAATATGAAGGATATTGGACAGATATTGGAACGATTGAGTCTTTTTATGAAGCGAATTTAGATTTATGTCAGGATTTACCTCAATTCAATTTATTTTCTACTTCTCCAATTTATACAAGAGCGAGAATGTTGCCGCCTTCAAAAATTAACGGATCGTATGTAAGCAAAGCAATCTTTGGAGACGGATGTATCATTATGGCTGATAAAATTGAAAATTCCATTATCGGTAACAGAACGAGAATAGATAAAGGCAGTACAATTGTGAATTCTTATATCATGGGTTCAGATTTTTATCAGAATACAGATGAAATTCTGAAAAATAATAAAAAAGGAAATCCTAATATGGGAGTCGGGAAATACTGCTACATTGAAAAAGCAATTCTAGATAAGAATTCTTATATCGGAGATAATGTGAGAATTATAGGAGGAAAGCATTTAAAAGACGGAGATTACAAAACATATTCTGTACAGGATGGAATTGTAGTCGTGAAAAAAGGAGCCGTTTTACCTCCCGGAACTCATATCGGATAATGATTCTTTAACACAAACAAGTGGTCAAGCATATTGGTCACTTTTTTTATTTGTATTACATTTGTGCAATGCGTTTTTTTAAAATTATAGCTGTTATTATTGTTCTTTTGGTGGGAGCTTATGCTGCTTCCATGTATTTTTTTGTGGAAGAAAACAAAAATTTCCAGATTGAAAAAGAGGTTGATTATCCTTTAGAAAAAGTCTTTTCCCAATTCAACAATCTTCAGCACTTTACACGTTGGAACAATTTTTTTACCAGTTCTAAAAGTATCGATATAGATTATTACACTCCCTATGAAGGAAAAGGAAGTGCCATAAGTTATGTAGATAACAAAAACAACAGAGGTGGTGAAATGTTCATTCGTTACGAGAACCCAAACAAAACATTAAAATATCAGCTTTTTGAAGATAAAAACGAAAATCCTACACTGGTAGATGTGAAATTTAAAGCAGTTTCTCCAGAAAGAACCAAAATCACTTGGTATGTTCATACCCCAAAACTTTCCGTGCTAAGAAGAGTTGAAAATTTTTGGACAGAAGACAGGTTTGCTGAAAATATTGAAAAAAGTATGGGGAATCTGAGCAATGTTTTAGGAAACAAAGTAGAAAAAGACAACCAGATGGCTGCCATAAAATATGACAGTCTTATGGTGGAAAAAGAAGAAGAGAAAATAATACTGGGAATTAATGTCAGTACTTCCAACAAAAAAGATGCTTTGTATAAAAACGTAGTGATGAACTATAATAAAGTGTATAACTACGTAACGATGGATTTGGGTAAAAAAGACGATGAATTTGGTTTTCCTGTGATGATGACAGATGCGGATAATTACAAAGATAAAGAGGTGTCTTATTTTATAGGAATTCCATTGTCTAAAAAAATAGGAATTACAGATAATAACTATAGTTTCAGAACAATAAGTCCTACACAGGATTATATCATGTATTACAAAGGAACGTATGCCGGAAGAATACGTTCGATTCAGCAACTTATTCAAAAAGCCAAGAAAGACGAAATGCGTTTTGGGGATATTCGCCAGACTTTTATCGAGAGACCAACGGAAGATCAAAATGTGAATATGAAGTTATCTTTGTCAGTTTATAAGTAAATTACTGAAATATATCATTTTTATAGTTATTTTTAATAATTTAGGACTGCTTTACATCTGTTTTTTTATTAAATTTGAGGATTAATTCTACAAATAAATTTTAATAATAGATAAACTGTAATAATGGACAGATTTTCATTCCTAAACGCAGCTCATTCTCAGTTAATTGAGGATTTATACCAACAATATTTAAAATTCCCGGACTCTTTAGAACCATCATGGAAAGCCTTCTTTCAAGGTTTCGATTTTGCCTTAGAGAACTATGGTGATGATGAAAGTATTCAATACATTCAGGCTTCGGCTCCATCTGCACCCGCAGTACAGCAGATTTCTCAGGCAGCAGCCAACGGAGAAGTTCCTGAGCACATCAAAAAAGAATTTAAGGTAGTAAACCTTATTGAAGCATACAGAACGAGAGGGCATTTGTTTACGAAAACAAACCCAGTTAGAGAAAGAAGACATTATACTCCGACTTTGGATATCGAAAATTTCGGTCTTGATAAGTCAGATTTAAATACAAAATTCAACTGTGCTGTTGAAACAGGAATGAAAGGTCCTGCAACACTACAGGAATTGATTACACACTTAGAAAACATTTACTGTGATTCTATCGGTGTGGAATATATGCACATCAACAACGTTGAAGAAAAAGATTTCATTAAGCAATGGCTTCAGGTTAACGAAAACCACCCGAACCTTTCTGCAAATGAAAAAACTGAGATTTTATTAAAATTGAATCAGGCGGTAGCATTTGAAAACTATCTTCATACAAAATTTGTTGGACAAAAAAGATTCTCATTAGAAGGTGGTGAAACTTTGATTCCTGCATTGGATCAGTTGATCTCAAGATCTTCTCAGTTAGGCGTTGATGAAGTTGTACTTGGTATGGCTCACAGAGGTAGATTGAATGTACTTACCAATATCTTCGGAAAATCTTACAAGCAGATCTTCTCAGAATTTGAAGGAAAAGAATTTGAAGAAGATGTATTCTCTGGTGACGTTAAATATCACTTAGGTTCATCTAAAAAAATCAAAACAGCTTCAGGAGAAGAAGTTGCGATTAATCTGACTCCGAACCCATCTCACCTTGAAACGGTTGCTGCCCTTGTAGAAGGTATTTGCCGTGCAAAAGTAGATGATAAATATAAGGATTACGCTAAAGTGTTGCCAATCATCATTCACGGTGACGGAGCAATTGCCGGACAAGGTATTGCTTACGAAGTTGCTCAGATGATGACGTTGGAAGGATACAGAACAGGAGGTACAGTTCATATCGTAGTAAACAACCAAGTTTCGTTTACGACAAACTATATGGATGCAAGATCTTCAACATATTGTACAGACATCGCAAAAGTTACAGAATCTCCTGTAATGCACGTAAATGCAGATGATGCAGAAGCTGTAGTTCATGCAATCCACTTTGCTGCTGATTTCAGAGCGAAGTTTGGTAAAGATGTATATATCGATTTATTAGGATATAGAAAATATGGTCATAATGAAGGGGATGAACCAAGATTTACTCAACCTAACTTATACAAAACAATTTCTAAGCACCCGAATCCAAGAGAAATTTATAAAGATAAATTATTGAAGGATAGCATTACTTCAAACGAGGTGATCGCTAAAATGGAGGCAGACTTCAAAGCACTTTTAGATAAAGACTTTGATGCTTCTAAAGAAATTGAGAAAAACGTAATGGATGTTTTCATGGCAGAAGACTGGACGAACTATCCAATCGGTAAGAGAGGAGCAGTTCAGGATGCTGTTGATACAAAATACGACTTAGAGAAGTTGAAAGAATTGGCAATTAAAATGTCAACACTTCCGGCTGATAAAAAGTTCTTGAATAAAATCACAAGACTATTCGAAAACAGATTGAAAGCTATTGAAGGAAACTCATTAGATTGGGCTCTAGGAGAATGGTTGGCTTATGCTACACTTCTTGTAGAAGGTCACAACATAAGAATTTCCGGAGAAGATGTAGAAAGAGGAACATTCTCTCACAGACATGCTGTAGTAAAAACTGAAGATACAGAAGAAGAATATATCCCTTTAAGACATGTTTCTGAAAACAGATTCGATGTATTCAATTCTCACCTTTCAGAATACGGAGTTTTAGGTTTCGATTACGGCTATGCAATGGCGTCTCCTAATACATTGACAATTTGGGAAGCACAGTTTGGAGATTTCGTAAATGGAGCTCAAATCATTGTTGATCAATACTTAGCAGCTGCAGAAGAAAAATGGAAAATTCAGGATGGTTTGGTAATGTTGTTGCCTCACGGTTCAGAAGGACAGGGTGCAGAACACTCTTCAGCAAGACTAGAAAGATTCCTTACACTTTGTGCTAACGAAAACATGGTGGTTGCGAACATCACTTCACCTGCAAACTATTTCCACCTGTTGAGAAGACAGTTGAAATGGGCATTCAGAAAACCATTGATCGTAATGAGTCCAAAATCATTGTTAAGACATCCAAGAGTGGTTTCTCCGCTTGAAGATTTCTCAAACAAAGGATTCCAACCAGTGTTAGACGATCCAACAGCTGATCCTAAAAAAGTAGAAAAATTAGTTCTTTGTTCAGGTAAACTATACTTCGAACTATTAGCTAAAAAAGAAGAATTAAATGCGGATAACATCGCATTAGTAAGATTCGAGCAATTGTATCCTCTACAAACAGATGCGATTGAAGCGATTTTTGCTAAATATGAGAATAGAAAATCTATTGTTTGGGCTCAGGAAGAACCAGAAAACATGGGAGCTTGGTCTTATATCTTAAGAAACTTCAGAGATACAGGAATTCAGGTAGTTTCTCCGGTTCCAAGTGGCGCTCCGGCTCCGGGAAGTCACAAAATGTTTGAGAAAAACCAAAATGCAGTAATCAACAGAGTATTCGATAGAGATGATGCTCCTGTAAAAAGACCTGTAACAGCTTAATTATAAATAATAATACATAAAAAAATAAAAATTACGATATGTCAGTTTTAGAAATGAAAGTTCCTTCACCGGGCGAATCAATTACAGAAGTTGAAATTGCAACTTGGCTTGTGAAAGATGGTGATTACGTAGAAAAAGATCAACCAATCGCTGAAGTAGATTCAGATAAAGCGACTCTTGAATTGCCTGCTGAGCAAAGTGGTGTTATTACTTTGAAAGCTGAAGAAGGTGATGTGGTACAAGTAGGACAAGTGGTTTGTTTAATCGATATGGATGCTGCAAAACCTGCGGGTAGCGATGCTCCTGCTGCTGAAGCTCCAAAACAAGAGGAAGCTCCGAAAGCGGCTGAATCGGCTAAACAAGAAGCTCCAAAACCTGCTGCTGCACCTCAAACTTATGCAACAGGTGCTCCGTCTCCTGCTGCTAAGAAAATTCTTGACGAAAAAGGTATCGATGCTTCTCAGGTTTCAGGTTCTGGAAGAGATGGAAGAATCTCTAAGTCTGATGCTGAATTGGCTGCTGTTCCTGCATTCGGAGGAAACCCAATGACAGCTACAGGTTCTAGATCTACAACAACAACTAAACTTTCAGTTCTTAGAAGAAAAATCGCTCAGAGATTAGTTTCTGTAAAGAATGAAACAGCTATGTTAACGACTTTCAACGAAGTTGACATGTCTGAAATCTTTAGACTAAGAAAACAATATAAAGAAGAATTCGCTCAAAAACACGGAGTAGGACTTGGTTTCATGTCTTTCTTCACAAAAGCGGTTACTAGAGCATTACAACTATATCCGGATGTAAATGCATCTATTGACGGAGATTTCAAAGTAAACTACGATTTCTGCGATATTTCAATTGCGGTTTCAGGTCCAAAAGGATTGATGGTTCCTGTATTGAGAAACGCTGAAAATATGTCTTTCGCTGGTGTTGAAGCAAACATCAAAGATTTGGCAATTAAAGTAAGAGATGGTAAAATCACTGTTGACGAAATGACTGGTGGTACTTTCACAATTACAAATGGTGGTACTTTCGGTTCTATGTTATCTACACCAATTATCAACCCACCTCAATCTGCAATCTTGGGAATGCACAACATTATCCAGAGACCGGTTGCTGTTGATGGACAAGTTGTAATTCGTCCAATGATGTACGTTGCAATGTCTTACGACCACAGAATTATCGACGGTAAAGAGTCTGTAGGATTCCTTGTTGCGGTAAAAGAAGGTATCGACAATCCTGTTGAAATCCTATTAGGTGGAGACGAAAGAAAAGGTCTTGGATTATAATTTACAGAATTATAAATATTTTACAATCTCGCCTTGAAAAAGGCGAGATTTTTGTATTTAATAAATAAAATGAAAAAAAATGTTTTCTAAAATCACATCTAATATCAGAGTTTCAGTAGTTCCTGAATATGATAGTAAGAACAGTTATCCCTCAGAAAACCGCTACGTTTTCAAATATAACATTGTGATTGAAAATAAAGGAGATTTTCCTATTAAAGTTCTAAAAAGAAAATGGCTGATTTTCGATGTTGGCTTTGGCTATACAGAGATCGTAGGAGATGGAGTAATCGGTCTGACTCCTGAAATAGAACCAGAAGGAAACTTCGCTTATTTTTCGAATGTAATGCTTCGTTCCGGAGTAGGTAATATGAGTGGTAAATACTTGGTAAGAAATGAACAGACCAAAGAGAATTTTGAAATTGATATTCCGAAATTTAATCTGTTGTCTGAAGTCTTGAGTAATTAATATGAAATTGTTGCTCAGCCATTGATGCAAATTTGTGTAAGCACTATAGAATCAAAGTTTTTTGATCTTAGCTTTCATGTATTCTGAAATTTCTTCATTGCTTGTGAGAAATAATTTTTCAAAAGCCAATAAAGATATTTTTGCACAAACCTCTGCGTCATCTCCGGCTCTGTGGTGGTTGAATTTGATTTGATGATATTCTGCCAAAGGTTTCAATCCATATTTAGGAAGATAATTCCATGATTTTTTAGCAAGTTGAATACTGCAAAGATAATCTAACTTTGGAGTAAAGATCCCATAATAATCTAGACAACCTCGAAGAACACTTGCATCAAAACTTGCATTGTGAGCAATCATTAAGGTTCCGTACATCATTTCTTCCACTTCATACCAAATATCTTCAAAAGTAGGAGCATCTTTTACATCTTGCGGTAAAATTCCATGCACATCAATATTTCTTTGACTGAAATAGGGAAAACTTGGAGGTTTGATCAACCATGTTTTAGTTTCTACGATTTCAGAATTTTGTACAACACAAATTCCCAACTCGCAAGCTGAGTTCCGGTCAAAAGTGGCTGTTTCAAAATCTATCGCGCAGAAATCCATGATTTAAAATTGTCTTGTTAAGGTGTCGACTTTCTTCAAAAGAGTCGGGATTCTAAAGTCTCCATGCATCTTTTCAATGAAGTCATAAGCTGTTTCCATATCAATTCCTACACTTGAAATATACAGAGGAGTTTCACTATTTCCTCTTTTTAAATGCAGTTTATACTTTTCAACAGTGGCAAAATTTGTTTTGGCAACACCAATGATAGGTATTTCGCCATTTAAAGCATCAAATAAGTGTTTTCCCAGACCAGGCTTCATCTCATCATCAAGATATACAAAACCGTCGATAATAATGCAGGAAATGTCTTTAATCTGACTTCTAATCTTTTCTACAAGACTTAAAATACAAGGAAGTTCTCTCTTGTAAAATTGTCCGGGAATATATTCTTCAACACCATCTTTTATTTCAGAAAAGTCATAATCCGGAACTGAACTTTCCCAGTCTTTAAAAGCTAAACAGATGGTATTAGCTTTATTATGATCAAAATAATAAGTATCGAAAACTAAATTCATTCTTTATAAAAAGTGTTTAAAGATCAACCATTTTGACTGGTAGAATTTATCCTTCTGATGTTTTTGTCTACGTTTCCAGGTTCCTGAAGCCTGAGCGTAAAATCCAAAATGTGCTCTTACAACAGCCCAAAGATGAGGAAAGCCTTGTTTTAAACCAAAATAAATTCCGGCAACTCCATCCAAACACAATCTGAAAAAGATTAATCCTATTAATTTAGGAAAAGGTAGATTTTTAAGCATCATAGAAAGATTGTTTCTGATGTTTAAATATGTTTTTTGAGTACTTTGCTTGTTTAAAGTTCCGCCTCCAACGTGATACACTTTAGACTTTCCGGTATAAAAAATTTTTCTTCCTGAATTAATTAATCTCCAGCAAAGATCAATTTCTTCCTGATGGGCAAAAAATCTTTCATCAAAACCATTCTGATCCCAGAAATCTTTTGAACGAATAAAAAGAGCGCATCCTGAAGCCCAGAATATTTCCATTTCATCGTCGTATTGTCCTTTATCTTCTTCTACCTCATCAAAAACTCTTCCTCTACAATATGGATAGCCTAAATTATCGATTAAACCACCTGCAGCACCTGCAAATTCAAACTTATTTTTATCGGTATAAGAAAGTATTTTAGGCTGAATAGCTGCAATATCAGGGTTCTTCTCAAAAAGACTGATAATCGGTTCAATCCAGTTTTCAGTAACTTCCACATCAGAATTTAGAAGACAATAATATTCTGCATCAATTTGCTTTAACCCTTCATTGTATCCTCCTGCAAACCCCGAGTTTTTAGAATTAACTACAATGTTTACTGATAGAAAATTGAGTTTCAAGAATTCTACAGAGTCATCTGTGGATCCGTTATCAATAACAAAAATATCAGCATCATTAGAAAAATTAACTACACTTGGAAGAAATTTTTCCAACCAGCTTTTTCCGTTCCAGTTTAAGATGACCACTGCAAGCTTTGATCTCATCATTCTTTATATTTTTTCAGCATCAAAATTTTTGATGGAATCCTGATATTTCCATTTTCTGTGTGACCAAAGATAATTGTCAGGATATTTGTGAATGGTATTTTCTAATAATTTGTGAAACTTTTTTACGACTTCATTGTTAACGAACTTTTCTCCATCAGGATAAATTCTATGATAGTTCACCTGATAAAAACCTCTTTTCACCTTCTTCATTTCACAGTAAATAAAGATTAAATCCATTCTTGTCGCCAGTTTATCATAACCAATAAAAGCCGGAGTTCTCTGATTAAGAAATTCAAGACCGTAATTAACGTGAGCAACGTGAGGAGTCTGATCTGCCACAAACATATAAGCGGAGTCACCATCGTTTTTATTTCTGAAAATATTCATGATGACTTCATTAGCTTCTAAAGCCTCATTTCCAAACTTGTTTCTTACTTTCTTCATCTGGTCTTCCCAAAAATTACTGTTTACTTTTCTGTAAACGGGATGACAGTGTTTTTGAGGAATTATTCTGGCTAATGCATTAATCCATTCCCAGTTGAAAACGTGCCCTGCAAGTAGAATAATATTTTTACCTTCAGCTTTTGCTTCATGAAACAGATGTTGATTAATATGCTGCATTCGTACTCGTGATTCTGTCTCACTTATGCTGAATGATTTTACCGTTTCTACCAAATAGTCAGAAAAATTGAGATAGAATTTCTTTAAGATAGCCTGTAGTTCTTCATCTGTTTTTTCAGGGAAAGAATTTTTAATATTCTGTAAGATAACTTTCTTTCTGTAACCGACAATATAGTAGTTTAAAAAGAAAATGATATCCGAAAAAATATATAATATCTTAAGCGGGATCTTTGAGATTAAATAAAGTATTTTGATTAAAAAATTCATAGAGAATGCAAATTTAAGGATAATAAAAATATGGTTTCATTTTTGCAGGGAATAAGTATTATTTTTTTATTTTTATAGTATGAAAAAAGTGTCGATAATAGCTTTTGTAGTTTTAAGCACAGTAATTTGGGCTCAGAATACAGAAATAAAAGGAACTCCTGAAGCAAAGAACTCAGGAGATAAAGCTTTGTTGGTGAAAAGTGATGCTGCAGAATTGGAAGCAAAGAAAAAAGCTGCGGCAGAAGAAAAGGCAAAATTGCCGAAACCTTATGATCCGAAAGCAGATGCGCAAGCAGATATCAATAAACTAGTAGCTCAAGCCAAAAAAGAAGGTAAAAATATCATGATTCAGGCAGGAGGAAACTGGTGTATCTGGTGTTTAAGATTCAATCAGTATGTACAGACTACTCCGGAATTGAAAAATATTGTAGATAAAAATTATCTGTATTATCATTTAAATTACTCTCCGGAGAATAAGAATGAGAAAATTTTTGCTGAATACGGAAATCCGGGTGATAAGTTTGGTTATCCTGTATTTATTGTCTTAGATAAGAACGGGAAAATGATTCATGTACAGCAAAGCGACGTTTTGGAACAAGGAAAAGGATATAGTCTGGAAAAAGTTAAAGAGTTCTTTAATCAATGGGCTCCAAAAAAAATCATAAACTAAAACCGGGAATTTTCCCGGTTTTTATTTTTAATCTATTTCAACTTAACCACAAAAGATTCAAAAGCAATTTATACAGTTTCTAATAGAATTTAAAAGTTATCAAAAGAATAAAATCAAAGATTTTTAACGGCTTTTGTAGTCTTTTTTTCAGTTTAGCGATAAACTTTGATATATTATCTAGATCTTTTGTGACTTTTGTGGTTAAATAAAAAACTGGAACAAGTTTTACATAAATCTTCTGATCCAACTGAATTTTTTATCTGAATAAGGAGGATATTTTATGTTGGGCTCTCCCCACGTTGCTTTTTCAAGAACAGCTTTTTGGTGAGAGAAGGTTTCGAAACCGAATTTTCCGTGGTAATTTCCAATTCCAGAGTTTCCTACACCTCCAAACGGCAGGTTTTCATTTCCCAGATGCATAATGACATCATTAATACAACCACCTCCAAAAGATAGTTTCTGGGTGAAGCTTGCTTTTTCCTCTGAGTTATTGGTGAACAAATATGCTGCAAGTGGTTTTTCATGCTCTACAATTTCATTTAATGTTAGATTAAAATCTGTAAAAGAAATTACCGGTAAAATAGGTCCGAAAATCTCTTCCTGCATGACTTCATCTTCCCAACTTACATTTATAAGAACTGTTGGTTCAATATATAGGTTTTCTTTATTGGAATTTCCCCCGAGATAAAGTTTGTTTTGATCAATTAATTGGATAAGTCGCTCAAAATTCCTCTGATTAATAATTTTTGTATAATGCTCAGAGCCGGGTTGATAATTAAACTCCTGAATATACTTCTTTAAAACGTTTAAAAATTCTGTCTGGATTGATTCTTCTGCTAATATATAATCCGGAGCCACACAGGTTTGACCTGCATTTAAAAATTTTCCCCAGACAATTCTTTTGGCAACAATTTCAAGATTGGCATTTTTTGTAATAATTGTGGGAGATTTTCCTCCCAATTCAAGAGTAACAGGAGTGAGGCTTTCTGCGGCAGCCTTGTAAACTATTTTCCCCACTTTTGTACTTCCTGTGAAAAAGATCTTATCAAATTTAAGTTTTAATACTTCTGTGGTTTCATCAATTCCCCCTTCATAAACATAAAGATATTCCGGAGGGAAATTTTCATTGATGATTTTTGCCATAATCTTCATCGTATGTTCGGCAATTTCACTGGGTTTTAAAATACAGCAGTTTCCGGCCGCTAAAGCAGCAATAATAGGTGAGAGGGATAATTGATAAGGATAGTTCCAGGCTCCGATAACCAGAATATTTCCCAAAGGTTCCGAATAAATTTTGCTTTTCCCAATTTGATTGACAAGATTGGTGCTTACTCTTTTAGGTTTGGAAAGCGATTCTAAGTTTTTGAGATAATAGTTGATATCATTTAAGATAAAAGAAATTTCTGTCGTAAAGGTATCAAATTTTGATTTGCCAAAATCTTTATGAATCGCTTCATACAATGCATTTTCATTCTCTAGGATAAGCCCTTTCAATTTTTCAAGATACATTTTACGAAACTTACTATTTTTCGTTTGTTGTGTATTGAAAAATTTTTTTTGATGTAAAACGATTTCCTGGATTTCCATACAATAAGTTTACAAATTATCTTTTAGTTTTCAAATGTTGCTGTTGGTAAAAAATATTAATGATAAAATTACTAACATTTAAATTATTGATCAATATATTGTTAACATTAGAAAAATATTTGCTATTTCATTGTTTTGTGACAAAGAATTTTGTAGATTTATGTACCCAAATTATTAAGATGAGAAAAATTTTCCTACTGGCTTTTATTTTTATAAGCTACATTTTACGGTCTCAATGTGTAGGTTGTACCATTTCAAATCCAACCAATCCGGATTTTCATTTTCCTGATAATGAAACAGTCTGTTTTACTTCAAACATGACGTTCAATAATCCATCTTTCGGATCCAATGTAAAGGTATGTATTGCTACCGGAGTTACGGTTACATTTCAAAACAATATTTCAGGAGTTACGAATGCCATGATCTATTTTGATGTTCATGGGACACTCTTATTTAATCAAGCAGCTACTGCGGTTGCTGATGTGAATCTTCATGTGTATAATACCGGAAATGTGTCTGTGGGTTCGGGGAATGGAAATTTTACCCTTAACGGACAGCAAAATGTTATTTTAAATGAAGGAGTTATAGATGTGGGGGTTTTACAGTTTGGAGGTAATACGCTTAATACCATTGATAATTATGGAAATCTAACGATTAATGGAAACCTGAATATGAGTAATACTTCAGTAACTCAATTTAGAAATGAAGGAGGTGGACTTCTTCAAATAACAGGAAACTATAGCAATAACGAGAACAGTGTTTATATCAATTGTGGAACTATTGTCTGTAATAGTGGTTTTAATATCAATGGAGGACGTATTTACAATACGGGAATTTTTACTTCTGCCGGAGATATTAATATGTCCGGAAATTCCAGTGAGATTTATAATTTCGGGCTATTTACTTCGAATGGGAATATGAACAATGCGCCTTCGGATGCCATTATTTATAATGAAGGTAAAATTTTCCTCAATCAATATCAAGGTGGGAATGCTGCTTTTCATGGACCAGCATCTTCATCTAAAAAAGGATATATAGAAGTTAATAACGCTATTCAGGTTAACAACGCTGTGATGGGGCCTAATCTTGATTTCAAGAGAAGTACAGGTGTTTCAGATCCGAGTACACTTTTCATGAATAGTAACCCTTCTTACCTTGCTAATGTTACTTTTGACTGTGCTTCTACAAGTAGTTGTAGCGCTCCTCTTGTTATAAACCCAGGATTTTGTCCGGCGATTACAGGAGATTTACCACCAATGGCAGTAGATGATTCTTATACGATTAATGCAGGAAGTTCCTCCACAGGAATTGTTTTGGATAATGACTTTGAAACGTATAACGGACCACAGGCAACCATTACGAACGTTACAATGACGCAGATTTCAACGTCAAACTCAAATATTAATTTAAATACAACAACAGGCTTTGTTACCGTTGCTCCGGGAACACCTGCGGGAACCTATACTTTAGAATATCAGATTTGTCAACAGGCAAACCCTACAAATTGTGATACAGCAATTGATACCATCATTGTTCCAGGAGGGGGAACTACCCCTTGTTATAAGCCTGGAATTACTGCGGGAACATTGCTTCCTACCAATGTTGGAATTACCGCTTTACACAGAGCTCAATCCGGTGATACAAATTGGCCGGGAGTACGAAAAGGCGCTTGGATTGCTTTGGAATCTAAAACGAAAGGTTTCGTTTTAAATAGATTGACGGATGCTCAGGTTGCAGCAATTCCGACAACAGACCTGAAAGAAGGAATGATGGTTTATAATACGACTCAAAACTGTCTTCAGGTAAATATCGACGGAACTGCTACAGGTTGGAGATGTTTTAATAATCAAACGTGTCCTGATTAATTTTTAAAATCAAATCAAAAATGAAAAAAATAGTTTTAATAGTAAGTATAACGGTTTCGGGTTTGATGTATTCGCAGGTTGCTTTTGGAAAAACAACTCTTGAATCAGCCTCTTCTTCAATAGAATTTGGTGCTGCCAATCGTGGAATGGTTCTTCCTTGGGTAACAGACGTTGCAAGTGTACAAAATGCGGTTAACGGAACGATGATTTATGACCTTTCAGATAAAAAAGTAAAAGTGTATAAAAATAGTGCTTGGGTAGATCTTTCTATCGATGCAACGGGAGTCGCTGATTCAAGTATACAAGATGCTTTGAATGATAATCCGATTGCGAAAGTTGCTGTCGGGACTCCAACGACTACTTCAGGAATTTTGGTGTTAGAAGATAGCAATAAAGCGATGATTTTACCTAAAGTGGTGAGTCCGCATCTCAATATAATTTCTCCGGCAGCAGGTTTGATGGTTTATGACACGGTAAAAAAACAACTTGCTGTTTACAATGGTTCGGTATGGACTTTTTGGGGAGAGTAAGTGTTAAAACGGAAGCTTGAAAAGGGAATCTGAGAGTTATTGGTAACGTTCAGGTTCCCTTTTATCGTTTCTTAGGTCTTGTATAAAATTAAATTTACATAATATTTCTTACGGCAATTCTTACCGGATGATACAGTAATACAACAAATGCTGTGATTAAAGCCAGCCAAAATAATCCTGTGAAAATTTCCATATTGGAAAGTAGAATTGCCTGTGCATTTATCTTTGCTTTAAAAATAGCTCCTGTCATGGATAAAGATTCATTGACTGGAAGTTTTGACATATTGGCTCCGAACAGCTGATTCCATTGTGAATAGAAGATAGGATTGGTATCGGTAAGATTTGAACTTAATGTATCCGAATGTTTTAAAGTGAGAAACAACATTAAATTCTGCATTAAAGCATATCCGATAGCTGTAGTCCAAAATCTGGTTGCAGTTCCGACGGCTGTCGCATTAGAAACATATTGCTCGGGCATTCCTGCAATTAAGAAAAATACTAATGGTGTAAAAAGTAATCCTTGACCAACTCCTTGAAGAAAGAGAGGAGGACAAATCGTTTGTAGAGTGGTATCAGGATAAAACGTATAGGTAAACCATGCGGAATCAATTGCCAAAATCAAAAATCCGGTAAAGAAAACCAATCTTGAGGAAGCTCCTTTTGTGATACACAATGCAGAAATAAAAACACCCAATAAGCTGCCTGCAACATTCCAATATTGAATTCTTACAATATAATCCCATGGCCATTTCCATACTGTAGCCATAATGCTGTACACATTATTTATTGAGGCTCTCAAAATGTAAAAAATAAAAAAAAGAACAACTCCTACGATGACATTTTTAGAACTAAACACTTCGAAATGGAAAAAAGGACGAGGCTGGTTTCTCTGTTTTAACATAAATAAGCCTCCGAATAATAAGAAAATTAAAAAACAAAAAACAATGAGATCAGACTCGAACCACATTAGTCTTTTTCCATATATCAATGCATATCCACCTGCTTGGAGACATACCCAAAGCAGAAACCAGCTTGTAATATCCAGTTGGTACAAAGGTTTTTTAGGAAAAAATCTGTTTTTATTAAAAATAGCGAAGGCAATGATCAGTACAAAAACATGAAAGTAAACCATCATTAAGATCATATGCTTGAAATCATAATCTTCGATGCTTGATTTTAAAAGAGAAGTTGTCAATGTTCCTCCTGTAAGAATAATGGTATACATGAAGAGATAAGCAATTTCTTTGGCGTGTTTGGTCTTGAGTTCCGCTACAATTAATGGTAAGAAAATTGCCCCTTCCATCACTCCGAAAATCCCTTCTAGAAAACGAATGACTAAAATAATATGATAATCACTAGTGACTGAAAGCCCATAGAGAATAAGAATTGAAACGGACGACATCAGCAATGTGTAATATTTCACACTGAAATAGGCCATAAACCGCTGTATAACTAAAAGGGTAACCACAAATGTCCCGTACATCAAAATCATTAAGTATTGGATGTCGTCTGAGTCTACATCCATAAAAGAAGATGTGAAGGCGCTATTGGAGTGCAAAAGCGACAACAACATTAAGTGGGGAAACAGCGCAAGAATAAGAAGCGGCAGTTTCAGCCATTGTGGTACCCATTTATGATAAATTGTATTGTGTTGCATGACTTTCTTTAAAGAGCGATTAGTTGATGAACCAATTGCCGATTGTGTTTTATATTAAATGTGTTTCAACTTTTTTAAGAGCTTAATCCCGCTTTCCACTATATCTTTTGTTTCGCTTCGCTACACAAAAGGATGCCGTTGCAATCGGGGCTAGGATTGTAGTCGTTCCGTAGAATATTTTATGATTACACAAAACTTGTCACTAGGCTCGAATCTTTCCGATAGAATACTCTGCTTAGATTTCTACGGAATGGCAAACTTGCTGGAAATAAGTTTAAAAAGAGTTAAGACATATTCATGAGTGATGAAAAAGCGAAAAGACAAAAGGGCAAAAGTGTAAAAAAAGTAAAAGATAAAATGGCAAATATGCTTGAGAAAAAATTAGCAAATTCGCTATTTTGCAGTTCTGTCTTTTCGCTAAAATAATTTAAAAAGTTGTTTTAAATTTGAGAGAGAGGAATTTGAAGAATTTAAAATCTAATAAACATATCTTTCCAGCACCTAGTCTCAATTCCCCTGTCTCTCAAATTTTATATTTTCTTCGCACTCACCAGAACATTCATTCCGGAAAGCAATTTTTCGTTGTTTTGATTATGATCTAAAATTATTTTTACAGGAAATCGTTGTTCGATTTTCACGAAATTTCCTGTGGCATTATCCGGTTTTACCAAAGAAAATTGGGAGCCTGAAGCCGGAGAAACAGAAACTATTTTCCCTTTGAATTCTACGTCGGGATAAGCGTCCGCTGTGATAATAACCTCTTTATTCTGATCGATTTGTCCTAGCTGCGTTTCTTTGTAATTCGCGATAATCCATTTTTCTTTGCTTACAATCTGAACCAAAGCCTGACCTTCTTTGATCAACTGACCTTCCTGAATCGTTTTTTTACCTACCCAACCGTCGTAAGGAGCAGTAACAACTGTATACGAAAGGAAGAGTTTGGCATTATTAAGATTTGCAGAACTTTGTTCAATCTGGCTTTTTACGGGAGCAACTCTGGTTTCCTGTTCGTTCACACTCGCTCTTACCGCATTCTTTTGTTGTTCCAAAGCTAAAAGATTGGCTTTTGCCTGTTCATAAGACGCTTTTACGTTTTCAAATTGTTGCTCAGTTGCCGCATCTTCTGAAACCAGATTTTTATATCTTTTAAAATCCTGTTCGGTTCTCCAGATGTCAATTTTTGCAGAAGCTATTTTAGCATCGATGATTTTGGTATCACTTGCTTTCGTATTTACGCCACTTTCAATGGTATTTACATTTTCAGAATTGGCATCAAGATTGGCTTCTGCCATTTTCACCTGATTCACAAATTCACGATTGTCAATCACAATTAAAGTATCGCCTTTATGTACAAATTGATTTTCGTTAAACTTAATTGCTTTGATAAAACCTGAAACTTTACTGGAAACAGGGGTGATATATTGTTCAATCTGCGCATCATTGGTCGTCACATTTTTTCTCGAAAAAAGATAGAAACTTATCATTCCTGTAATCCCGCTGATGATAAGAATCCAGGCGAGTAAAGTAATCGTTTTGTTGATTCTTTTTTCTTTTTGCGTTAATTGTTTCTTTGCCATAGTTTTTATAAGTTTCCAATCGTATATTGGAGTTGGTAATATTTAAGTTGTCGGTTTATTTTTACGGAAATAAGGTTGGATTGAGCTTCCAGATAGGCGTTGTCAGCATCAATTAATTCCGTGATTAGGCTTAATTTATTCGCATATTTCGTTCTTACTATTCTGTAGTTTTCTTTAGCTTGAGTAATTGCTTCTTCGGCAATTTTTACCTTTTGATCGGTTTCTTCAAACTTTTTGTAAGCCTCATAAACATTGTGTCTGATGTTTTCTTCATTCTCTTCAATTTGCAGTTTTGCCAGATGAATGTTCTCTTTAGCTTCCTGCATTTTGTATTTATTTTTATACAGACTTTCGATAGGATAGGTGAGATTGACTCCAATCATTCCTAAACGGTAAGCGTAAGGTTCAGGAGGGAAAAACATCATGTTCGGATACTTCATGAAATATTCTCCGCCGGCTGTAATTTTAGGTAAATAATTTGCTTTTGTAATCTTTTGATCTAATTCTTTGAGGGAAAGATTTTTATTAGCCATTTCAACAGATTCATTTTTGTGCAAAGCAGTTTCTGTTAATTCATCTACATAAGGTATTTCTGCTTTTTCTGAAATCAGATCTTCCGTATCTACATGCATTTCCTGATTTTCTTCCAATGAAAGAATTGTTTTCAGTTTATGTTCGGCAATCTGAATATCATTATCCAGCTCTGTCCAGCTCATTTTGTGGTTAGAAAGCTGCAACGATGTTCTTAGCACTTCATTCACCGTTACTACACCATTTGCTTTTAAAGCTTTTACTTGTTTGATATTGACGGAATCTTCTTTCATTTTATCATTAATCAAGCTTTGTTGTTCTTTCAAATGATGAATTTGAAGAAAAGCCGTGATGATTTCCATGGTCAGTTGTCTTTCGTCCAAATGGGTTTTTAAAGAAGAAATTTCAGTGTCAATAGCTGCTTTCTTCTCTGTATTTTTAATCTTCCCACCCATATAAACCGGGATGGAAGCCGCAAGTGTAAAATCATACATCCCGTTGATGATATCATACTTTGTGGCTTTTCCAAATACGCCATTTTGATGCTGAAAAAGATTGGTAACCTGATTGTAGCTGGTATGGAATTCAATATCCGGAAGCTTTTCCATTTTGAGATCTTTCTCTTTGGTCTCGGACATTTCGTTTTTAAGATGGCTTATTTGAATATTTTTATTATTCTTTAGCCCGATCTCAACAGCTTGCTGCAAATTGAGATGCTGATAATCCATCACTTGTGAGTATAGAAGATTGCTTACCAATAATAAGCACAGCGTAATACAGTGATATCTGTGTACGCCAAATATCATTTTCATAATTTAATTAAAGGTTTTTTGCTAAATTGATTTTGATACTGCAAAGTTACGGGGTGATGCATAGCACACGATTTGTGAAAACAGAAAAAGATTTGTTCATTTACGCCAAATTGAAATTTTCTTCTTACCTTTATTCTATGAACGACAGTCATTTTGGAGCCGTAGAAGAAATAGATGCCGAATTTTACATCTATCATGTTCTCACGGGAAATGTGAAAACAGAGATTCATCATCACAGTTCTGCACAATTAGTATACGCAGAAGGCGGTATTGTGCATGTTTTTACAGATTCAAAACATTGGTATTTACCGGCAAGATGTTTTATGTGGATTCCAGCAGGAACACCCCATTATATTTTTTCGACCAGCCCTAAAGTAGATTTATATAATTTTTATTTTAAGAAAGAGGAAAATGAAAGTGGCTTTTTTGATGAAATTAATATCTATTCGGTAAGTCATTTATTGAGAGAAATGATTTTATATACGAAAGAGTGGGATGGAAAAATCACAAAAAATGACGAGTCTAAATATTATTTCCTTAAAGCATTAAAAGGAATTTTACCTGAAAAGAGAGATAAAAAGTTAGCATTTCCCGTTCAGCACCCATTTCCTAATGATGAAACTTTACTAAAGGTGGCACAATACATTCATGCGAATCTTGAAAAACCTTTAACGATCGAGTCTACCGCGAAAGAATTCGGGATGAGTACAAGAACGCTGTCAAGGAAATTTAAAGAGATTTTAGGGATGAATTACGTTCGTTTTCTGCGTGCTTTGAGGATCACCCGTTCGCTGGAACTTATGCTGGAAGGAAAATACAATATGTATGAAATTGCAATGATGGTAGGATATAACAGCCTTTCTTCTTTCAGTAATATCTTTAAAAAGGTAATCGGAATTCCACCTACGGAATATCAACATAAACTGAAAGGGGATGAGTAAATGGGAAGGATTATATGTTGTAAAACTCATAGTTAGCTTGTCATTCCGTAGGAATCTAAGCGACAATAATGATCTAAAAAAGAAAAACCACTTCGTAAGAAGTGGTTTTATATGTTGAGAAAAATCTCGTCTTGATTAAGCTTCTTCAGAAGGAGCTTCTTCTTTTTTAGCAGGAGCTTTTGGAGCTTCTACTGGAGCGTCAGATACGATATCGAATTCGAAGTTGTACTCAACGTTTCTGTGTAATCTGATGTTTGCAGTTACTTTACCAGTTCTCTTGATTGTGTTACCAGGGATTTTGATATATTTCTTCTCTACAGAAACTCCAGCTTTTTCTAGAGCAGCAGAAAGATCTGCATTGTTGATAGATCCGAATAATTTATCACCAGAACCTACTTTTGCAGGAATAGTAACAGAAGTTTTCTTCAATTGCTCAACTACAGCAGTTGCAGTAGCGATTAATTTAGCTTCTTCTTCTTTTCTAGCTTCCAAAGTAGCTTCTAGAGCTGCAATGTTTTTAGGTGTAGCTAAAAGTGCAAATCCTTGAGGGATTAAGAAGTTTCTTGCATAACCAGGCTTTACGCTTACTGTGTCGAATTCAAGACCTAAGTTTTCTACGTCTTTTTTTAGGATAATGTTCATTGTTGTTGTCCTTTTTTAGATTTTAGATGTCTAAAATCAAGTTAGAATTAATGATGTATTCAGCAACAAAAGAAGAGATTACTCTCTTCTTTTATTTATTTTTTTGTCTTATTTCAATAAGTCAGCTACGTAAGGCATCAAAGCTAAGTGTCTAGCTCTTTTGATAGCAGCAGAAACTTTTCTTTGGTATTTCAAAGAAGTTCCAGTGTATCTTCTTGGTAAAATTTTACCTTGCTCGTTTACGAACTGTAATAAGAAGTCAGCATCTTTGTAATCAACGTGCTTAATTCCGAATTTTTTGAATCTACAATATTTCTTTTCAGATTTTGTATTGATATCAAGCGGAGTAAGGAATTTTACTTCTGATTCTCCTCCAGCTGAGGCTTGTTTAGCCATTTCATCTATTGCCATGTCTTGTCGTTTTAAAAAATTGGGTTAATAATTAAGCTTTAGCTGCTTTTACTTTAGTTCTTCTAGTTACAGCGTACTCAACAGCGTGCTTGTCAAGTTTTGTAGTAAGGTAACGAATTACTCTTTCGTCACGTTTGAATGCTAATTCTAGATCAGCAACTACAGTACCTTCTCCTTTAAATTCGATTAAAGTGTAGAATCCGTTCTTTTTCAATTGGATCGGATAAGCTAATTTTTTTAATCCCCAGTTTTCTCTAGCAACGATTTCGCAGTTCTTTTCTTTTAAAAGATCTACATACTTGTTCACTGCTTCCTCTACCTGTGACTCAGATAGAACGGGAGTTAAAATGAAAACAGTTTCGTAATTGTTCATAATGTTAAATGAATTTGTTAATTATTTCGAGGTGCAAAAGTAGAAAATATATTTGTAATATGCAATATAATTGTTGGTTTTATTGACAGAAGGAACTTCATTTTTCTAATTTCCTTGAATGCAGACTTAAATTCTTAATAATTATCTTAATATTCGTTGAAGATTTCAAATATAATTTTTACACCAAAAAAAATCCAAAGAATCAAAATTGGAGCCGTAACAGCTATCGTTAAAATAAAAAATGTTTTATTTTGGTATTTTTTATTTTCTTCAATTGTTTTCCAGAAAATAACAATTGTAATTATTAATAATATAAACATACAAGGGAAAAAAAATTCAATGTTAAATCCAAACTCATAGGGAGCATAGCCTTTTATTACACCAAAATATTCTCTATATTCTGGAGTAATTAGAATCAAGATAAAGAAAATTAGATTTAATATACCGTAGTATAATCTTTTCTTTTCAAAGTTTTGAGATCCAAAATTCATTAAATCAGGTTTTATACTTGTCTGTTTTGTAATTTCAAATTCAACTAAATTGTTTATCGTCTAAGCTCTTCCAAAAATCTCATTTTTAAAGCGTCATATAATGAATGTCTGCTCACCAAAATAGAGGCAATAGAAGAAACCATTCCGGCTAACATCAAATGAAATATCAGAGAATGTCTGTCGGTCATCTCTAAAACAATAATAGCTGATGTAAAAGGAGCTCTTGTAATTCCTGTCAAAAAAGCGACCATTCCGGCAAGAATAACAACATTGGTTTCGTTGGGTGTTAAATGAATAAATCCGGAAATGACAGATCCTATACTTGCTCCGGCTGTCAATGCTGGAGCGAAAATTCCACCCGCACCTCCGGAAGTAAAAGATAGGGCAGGACCTAACATTCTTAATACAGGAACGTACCAGTCCTCATGTTTATCTTTTGTGAAAAGTACGCGTTCCATAATTTCTTTTCCGGAACCCAGAATTTCTCTATTAATAAAGAAAGCAATCGAAGCAATAATTAAAGCTGAAATGATAAGGAAAATAACATTCGCTCTGTCTGTTTTCAATTTTCTCTTCTTCCAATCATTCATTTTTAACATAGTAACCGAAAGTTGACTTGCTAAAATTCCTGCAGTTCCTGCGACCAGAATAATAGGAAGCATCACCATTAATGAAACATCATTTGTTTTAGGATATCCTAAATATAAATAAGAACCTGCTAAAGTCTGAGCTGTTAACCCAGCGATAATAACCGCCGTGAATAAAGCAGTTTTAAAATAATTAATATGAGTCTTAGAAAGTTCTTCCACGGCAAATACAATTCCGCCAAGCGGAGTATTGAAAGCTGCAGCAAGTCCGGCTGCTGCGCCGGTCATGATCATATTTTTCTTAGAAATTTTTGGCCACCATTCAGGAAGATATTCATTTACTTTTCTAAAAATAGAACCTGCAATCTGAATAGTGGGACCTTCTCTACCGACTGCGCCACCACCAATGACTAAGACTACAGAGGAAATGATTTTAAAAACAATAATTTTTATACTTAAAAGACTTCGGATTTTTTTATGCTCTTTCGGATTTGCTAATTCTACAGCGGCCATTACTTGTGGAATCCCGCTTCCTTTAGCGTTGGGTGCAAATTCTTTTACCAGCCACCAGGAAAGTACAAAGCCAATTGGGGCAATAATGAAAATCATCCAGGAATGCCAGTCGAGAATAAAATGAAGAAGATTTTCACCCCAAGCAAAGATTTTAGCATACATCACGGCAAAAAAACCGGTAATGACAGAACCAATCCAAAAAGGAATAGCCTGAAGTAGGTTGTACTTCAGTTGTTCGTTTCGGATGTTGTCGAAAGATTTTTTTAGAGATCTTCGAATGAGGGATAAAAATTTCAGCATTTGTTAATTTCGGAGGTTAAAAGTACGTCAATTTTATGGATTTTATTTGTAAAGTGAATCTTTACTATCTACGACTTAAATAATATGTTTAATTATTGATTTGTTAATAAAATTAAAAAATAATTAAATTTTATTTAATATTAAAAAGTAAATATTGCTAGTTCTTTGATTAAGTAATTATTGTTGATTATAAATGAAAAATCCCAACTTTCGCAGGGATTATATTGAGTGAATTTATAGGTTGGATATTAATTTTTTTGAGTCATGACAGTATTAATTTTCTCAATCATATTTTGTGCATTGGTATTCTGAGGATTGAGTTCAAGTGATTTTTTATAATTTTTCAGTGATAGTGCATAGTTTTTTGCTGAAAAATATCCGTCACCCAAACTGTCAAAAGCATTTGCCGATTGTGGATGTTCTTTAGCATTGAGTTCAAAAACTTTAACAGCTTCATCAGTTCTTGAATTTCTCAATAAGCTATAACCAATACTATTCAGAAGGTTTTCAAAATCCCATGTTGGATTTTTTGCTTTGAGGCTATGGTAATTTTTTTCAGCATTAGGATTATCTTTTTTAGAAAACTCAGAAATAATGGATTCCTCTGTTAATGAATAGCTATCTGCTAATTTTTCATCAATCATACCCGCAATATGATTTACCATTTGATATTGTACCGGAAAGAAATTATATCCGTTCGACATCATAATGATCGTCATATTATTCTGCGGAAAAATTCTGTAAGCGCTTACATTCCCACCAGAGAAACCATAAGACGGAATAGTATTCGTTGTATTGATTTCCCAACCGTAAGCAAAGACATCGCTTTTGTTTCCGTACTCAAACGGTTTCCACATCATTTCTTTTGTGTTTTGATTCAGTAAATTATTTTTATTGAGATGATTGCTCCATTGTAAGAAAGCGGGGAGAGTGATTGCTAATCCGTTTCCGGAATGTGCTCTCATTCCATCATTGAAGGTCGATTTTTCGTATTGATGTGTTGTTGAATTATAATTGTATTTCTGAACTCTATTAGGAATTTTTTCAAAGGAATTTGATGAAAAATATACCTGATCTTTTACATCGGAAAGCTGATTATTAATGATAAAAGTATCGAAAGATTCTCCTGTAATTTTTTCAATAATCATGGTAAGCAGCATATAATTGGTTTGATTATATCTGTACTCATTTCCTGTACTGAAATCCATTTTCTCTTTGCCTAGGCGTTCAATGGCTTTATTGTTAGGGTCTTCAGGTAAAATATCATTGATAGCAACAACATCCGGCATTCCCGATGAATGGGTCAAAAGATTTTTAACCTTAATGTTCTGCCAATCTTGTGGAAGATGCTCAACATATTTTGAGATGGGGTCTTCTAAAGATAATTTCCCTTGTTCAATCAATTGAAAAATACCGACGTTTGTCATTAATTTTGAAGTAGAATATACCCTGAACATTGAACTGGGACCCACTTTTTTAAGATCGTCAAGGTTTTCAGTACCGTAATAGTGTTCAAAAATGACTTTGTTATCTTTTATAATCCCAAGAGCCAATCCCGGAATTTGATTGTTTTTCATCACTTCTTTTACATAGCTATCAATCAATTTTGTCTGATTGGTTTGTTGTGAGAAAGCAATTGCAGAAGTATTTAAAATGAATGTTGCTAACAGGATATGTTTCATATTTTGATGAGTGGAGTTTATGTTTTTATGTAAGACATTTTAGTGGCTTATTTTCTTACATGGTTTGTCCAGTATTTGTATAAAATGTTACACTTTTTTCTCAATAAAAAAACCTCCGAAAAAATTCGAAGGTTTAGTATTTTTAAAGATGTTTCGATAAGCTCAATATGATCATTAGAATCATTGATAACTTATCAATTATCATCTATAATTAAATTTCAGTGTTCAGATCCCAGTTTTCAAGGTAATCATGAACATGTTTCAGCATCATTCCACCTAGAGAACCATCTACCACTCTGTGATCGTAAGAGTGAGACATGAACATTAGGTTTCTGATGGCAATTACATCACCATCTGCTGTTTCAAGAACTGCTGGTTTTTTAACGATAGCTCCGATTGCTAAAATTGCAACCTGTGGTTGAGGAATGATAGGAGTTCCCATCAAGTTCCCAAAGCTTCCTACGTTAGAAATAGTATAAGTAGCCCCTTGAGTATCTTCAGGTCTTAATTTCTTGTTTCTTGCTCTGTACGCTAAATCGTTGATCGCTTTTGCCAACCCTGAAAGAGATAGCTGATCTGCATTTTTAATGACAGGAACAATAAGGTTTCCGTCTGGTAAAGCAGTTGCCATACCGATATTGATGTTTTTCTTTTTAATGATATTTTCACCATTAATAGAAACGTTGATCATTGGGAAATCCTGGATTGCTTTTACAACCGCTTTCACGAAAATAGGCATGAAAGTTAGTTTTTCACCTTCACGCTTTTCGAAAACAGCTTTGTTTTTGTTTCTCCATTTTACTACGTTGGTAACGTCTGTTTCAATGAAAGAAGTAACGTGTGGTGCAATTTGCTTAGCCTTCACCATGTTTTCAGCAATGATCTTTCTCATTCTATCCATAGGAATGATTTCGTCACCTGCTGCAACAGGAATAGTAGAAGCCGGAGCTGAAGTAGCCACTGGTTGTGGAGTAGAAGCTACCTGTATCGGAGCAGCTTGTGGAGCTGGCTGGTTTCCTCTGTTTTTAACGTAAGTTAAAATATCTTCTTTTGTAATTCTTCCCTCTAAACCACTTCCTTTGATAGTTTTTAGTTCAGATTCAGAAATGTTTTCTTGCTGTGCGATTGATTTTACAAGTGGAGACAAGTAAAGATCTCCCGAAAATTCTGTTGAAGCAGCTGTTTGAAGAGGCTGTTCAATTGTTTTTAAAGTTTCAGCATCTGGAGCAGCTACCGGAGTTTCATTTGTTACTTCTTCTGCAGCTGTATTTCCGCCTTCTCCTTCAATCTCTAAAATAGCAATAGCTTCACCTACTTTTGCAACCTCGTCTTTCTGTTTCAAAATCTTTACGATTTTCCCCGAAACTGGGGTTGGAACGTCTGAATCTACTTTGTCTGTTGCAATTTCTACTACGGAATCATCTTCCTTTACATTATCACCTTCGTTGAATAACCAAGTGATAATAGTAGCTTCCATAACACCTTCTCCCATGGAAGGAAGCAATAATTTGTACTCTGCCATTTTTAATTTTTAGATTTTGACAAATATATAAAAAAAATCGGTTTTTTTATGAAATGTATAATTTTAGAAAAATTCAATGTAAATATTCTCTCCTACGTTCATTCCGAACAGGCTTTTAGCCCCGTTTTTTTTACTTCCTTTATAGATCGTAAGCTCCAAAAGCTGGCTGTCATTGAAGATTGCGGCTGACTGACCATGAAACTCTGTTTCTCTTTCCCAATCCGAAACAACTTCTGTATGGCTTGAAAAAACTTTTGAAAGGGCTAAGTTTCTGAACTTGATGGTGAAGTTCTCATACCCGTTTCCAACACTTTCAAATAAATCTTTACTGATATTTGAAATGATATTTCCGAAATTATCAATGTATGTTACTTCCCCAATAATCATCCTTTCAGATTCATTATAGACAGGTTTGGGGAATAAAAGTTGTTTTGCGGTATCAATTTTTCGCCCAATTACTCCAGGAAGTCCACCGTTAGCCAAATGCACGGCTGCAGGAACAAAAATATCTGTTGACGTGAAATTAACGATATCGTCGAACCTGTTATTTAAAGTGATTTCAAAAATAGCTTCCGGTTTGATGTCAAAAAAGATCAAGCTTAAAAGACCATTATCAGCTGCAATAAAGTAATGACCATCTGCTTTGTATAAGATGTTTTTTCTCGATTTATGCTGAAAGCTGTCGACAGCAAGAATATGAATACTGCCTTTCGGAAAATGTTTGTAAGCGTTTCTTACAATGTATGAGGTCTGTACAAGGTTGAAAGCCTGAATATCGTGGGTGATATCAACAATATTAACCTTCTGATTCAGAGAAAGAATACTGCCTTTCACAGCGGCGACTCTGTAATCCAAATTTCCGAAATCTGAAGTAAGGGTAATAATTGACATTAATAGTTTGTAGAATAATAGAACTGCAAATTTATCTAAAATAAAAAGAAAGCCCGAAATATTCTAGAAAAGAATTTGATAAAAATTTCAAAAAAAGCTTTACATTTAAAATCTAAAATAAAAATACTGCATGTTTGAATTGACATATGATTTGGAAGATATCGACATGAAAATCTTCTACGGAGTTAATAACCAATTTTTCAATTTAATAAAATCAAGTTTTCCTACCCTTAAGATAACAGGGAGAGATCATTTTATCTTTGCGATGGGGAATCAGGAGGCTTTAGATATATTTAAACAGAAACTTGATGATATCGTTAAGTTTATCTCAAAAAACAACTCTATCGGGCTTAAAGACGTTGAAAACATCCTCAATTTAAAAGACGAAAATGAAAAGCAACTTGTTTTTGATCAGGACATCATTGTAAAAGGAGTAAATGGTAAAGTCATTAAAGCTAAAACAACCAATCTTAAAAAATTAGTTAAAGAAACTGAGAAAAAAGATATGGTTTTTGCAATCGGTCCTGCGGGAACGGGTAAGACTTATACCAGTGTAGCTTTGGCGGCACGTGCTTTAAGAGATAAAGCGGTAAAAAGAATTATATTGACCAGACCGGCTGTAGAAGCAGGGGAGAGCTTAGGATTTTTACCGGGTGATATGAAAGAAAAGTTAGACCCCTATATGGCGCCACTTTATGATGCTCTTCGAGATATGATTCCTCATGAGAAACTGGAAGGTTTTATTGAGAAAAAAGTGATTGAAGTAGCGCCGTTGGCTTTTATGAGAGGAAGAACGTTGGATGATGCTTTTGTAATTCTTGATGAAGCACAAAATACAACACATTCTCAGATGAAAATGTTTTTAACGAGAATGGGGATGAATGCAAAGTTTATCATTACAGGTGACCCAAGTCAGATCGATTTACCGCCAAAACAGCAATCCGGGTTAAAAGAAGCGATGAGAATTTTGAAAGATGTTAAGGAAATAGGTTTTGTTCATTTAACGGAAGAAGATGTAGTGAGACACCCTGTTGTTAAGAAGATTATTTTAGCATATAACGAAGAGGATAAGCGTCAGAGAGATTAATTTTCGTTAAATTTTAATAATTCTTGTTAAATCCGCAAAAAGTGATATATTTGCTCGCTAATTTTTTAGAAAAACAAATATATCATGAAAAAACTTTTACTTATTGCAGCTGTTGCTGTCATGGGAAGCAGTGCTTACGCACAGGAATTTAGATTCGGGCCAAAAGCCGGTTTTGCAATGTCGACAATGAAAATTGATGAAAATCAAGATGATTTGGGAAAAAGAAGTATGGATCCCAAATATACTTTTTACATTGGAGGGATGGCAGAATACAAAATCAATGATAATTTCGGATTTCAGGCAGAACTTTTATATTCACCGCTTGGAGCAAAAGAAAAAATCGATGGGATAAATGCTGGAATTATGTTTGTGGGTGAGCAAACTAAAGTGAATCTAGGAACAGTATTGGTTCCGATTTCTGCAAAATATTTCATTACAGAAGGTTTGTCTGTAGCAGCAGGAGCTAACTTTGGCGTTATTCTTTCCGCTAAACAAAAAACGGTAATCGGTTCTGATTTTGCTGATATGGAAATTGAAGGAGAATCCGGAGAGGTAGATATTAAAGATGATATCAAAAAATTAAACATTGCTCCGTTTGTTGGGGTAGAATACATGTTTGAGAATGGATTCTTCATTGATGGAAGATACAGTATGGGGGTATCAAACCTTTCTAATGACGGAAGCGGAGGAAAAGTAACCAACAGCTTTGCTCAAATTGGAGTAGGTTTCAAATTTGGAGGTAACTAAGATTGATTTCTTAACTGATAAAAATAAAGCAGGACAAAAAAAAGTCCTGCTTTTTTCATGAACGGCATTTAGTTTGCTATACCTATTTTTTAGAATAACATTTTAAATATTAAACAATGAAAAAATTATTATTACTAGGTGCTTTTGCGCTTTTTGGTGGTATAGCGCATGCGCAGGAAGGTTTTAGACTTGGAGGTCATATTGGAGCTCCGCTAGGTGACGCTGCAGATGCTGCAAGCGTTACAATAGGTGTAGACGCTGCTTATATGTGGAATATTACTAAAGGTTTGGATATCGGTGCCACTACAGGATATTCTCACTTTTTTGGAAAAGACCAAGTAGATGATTTCGGATTTATTCCAATTGCAGCATCAGGAAAATATAAATTTGATAAAATTCCTCTTTTTGTAGGATTAGATTTAGGAGCGGCGATTTCAACTAAAGACTATATCAATAGTGGTTTATATGTTGCACCAAGAGTTGGGTATCAAATGAAAAATGCAGAATTGTATTTAGGATTCCAAAATATCAGCAGCAGATATAAAAATCATGGAGGGTACTGGTATGATGATGACAGATATAATTTTGGAGCTGTAAACTTCGGTGTAAATTTCTTTTTGAAATAATAAATTAAGAAATAATTATCATAAACTCCGGCTGTAGAGCTGGAGTTTTTATTTTTTATAGTAAGGTATTTTTAAGTTTTGATATTTTCAATTAAAAAATACTAGCTTTTTTTGAATGGATAGATCATATATTAATTTATTATACAATATTGGGCTGAAATTACTGAGTTTTATGATTTTTTTAAGCCTGAAAATTTTGAAAAGTAACTTTTTTTATATTCTAAATGATAATTTGTTGTTTTTTTATTCAAAATATTGTGAAAAAGTCAAAAATGCTTGTTTGATGGGATTTATATTGGAAAAATTACAAACTTTAACAATGATATTAATCACATTAACAAATTTTAATATTAGCGTAGACCCTTATAAATTTGTACTCAGAAAGTATTAAAATTATTAAAATGAAAAAATTATTATTAGCAAGTGCTATTGCACTTTTCGGTCTATCTAATGCTCAGATTGCTAAAGGAACAGCTTACCTTTCTGGATCTGTAGGATATTCTCAAACAGAAACTAACAACGGTAACAATAAACTAGAAAACTTCAACGTATTGCCAACAGCTGGTTATTTCGTAGGAACAAACTTAGCAGTAGGTTTAGGAGTAGGGTACCAGACTCAAAAAGAAACTAATGTTTCTACTACTGTATTATCAGGTGCTACAATCGTAAATACTAACGAAACTAAGCAACCAGCTTTTGTTGTTGCTCCTTTCGTAAGAAAATACTGGACTTTAGGCGATAAATTATACATCTTCGGTCAATTAGCAGTACCAATGGAGTTTGGAAAAACTGAGGTTGAAAATTCTTCTGTAGTAACTTCAGGTTCTACAACGTCTACAACTTCTACTTCTACTGAAGCTAAATACACTCAAGTTGGTGTTACTGTAAAACCAGGTTTAGATTATTTCTTAAACAAAAACTGGTCTATCGAAGCTACAATTGGAGAGTTTGGATATAACAACTACAAACCAAAAGACGGTGAAGCTACAAACAACTATAACTTCGGTTTGAACTTATCTTCTGTAACTTTCGGAGTTAAGTATGTTTTCGCTAAATAATGTAAGCTAAAAGCATTAAAAATAAAAGTCCTAAGTTTTCTTAGGGCTTTTTTATCATTATAAAACTATACATGAAAAAACTAATATTAGCAGGTGCTATTGTACTTTTCGGGCTTTCTAATGCCCAAATTACTAGGGGTAATGTTTATTTAACTGGACAAATAGGTTATTCTAAAAAAGAGAATAAAAACATTGATGTCAAAATAGAAACGTTAAAAATAATTCCTACTATAGGCTTTTTTATTGGTTCTAATTTGTCTATTGGTACTGGGATTGGTTATACTAATAGTAAATCAAATACCTTTGAAGTAATAGCTGCAAACCCTAATTTATTTTTTATAACAACTAGAGAGAATAGATCTGCTGTTGTCGTTAATCCTTTTGTTAGAAAATATTGGACATTGTCTGAAAATTTGTATTTTTTCGGACAATTAGAAATACCAATGGAATTTGGAAAAACTGAAACGTACGAGTATGTATCAAATGTTTCAAATCCTATTAATGGTATATATTCAGTAAACCCTGCTACGGATATCAAAACAAATTATACATCAATCGGCGTAAATGTAAAACCTGGTCTGGATTATTTTCTAAACAAAAACTGGTCTATTGAAGCGACAATAGGGGAGTTTGGGTATAAGAATTTAAAGTATAAAGAGACAGATGCTAAAGCTCTTAACAACTATAACTTCGGTTTAAACTTATCATCAATCACTTTTGGAGTGAAATATATTTTTGCTAAATAAAAAAATAAACTTTTTTAAATAAATAAACATGAAAAAATTATTACTAGCAGGTGCTGTTGCACTTTTCGGTTTGTCAAATGCTCAAATGACTAAAGGAGACTGGGTAATCAGTGGAAATACTGGTATGGGTTTCAACAGTGTTGATACTAAAACTAAAGTAGAAGGACAAAGCTATGATGGACCAAAAGTAAGTACGTTCTCTATTACTCCTTCTGCGGGATATTTTGTAATTGATAAATTGGCAGTAGGAATTGACCTAGGTTTTACAAGCATTACAACAAAAGAAGACGGTGATAAATCAACAATCTCTAGCTTTTCTGTAATGCCTACAGCAACTTATTATTTTGCAAACAGCAGCAAATTGGTTCCTTTCTTAGGTGCAGGTGTTGGTTATGCATCTAATAAAACAAAAGAAACTTATTCAGGAACTTCAGATGAGTACACTGCTGATGGTTTAGCTTGGAAAGTAAAAGGAGGGGTAACTTATATGGCGACTCAATCTTTAGGGATCAACTTAGGAGTTTCTTTTGATCAGTTTTCTAACAAAGAAACTTTTATGGGAACAGAGTTTAAAAATACTGTAAACACTTTCGGTGTAAACGTAGGGTTCTCTTATTTCATCAAAGCTAAAGCTCAAAAAGGAGATAAATAGTCAACTATTGTAAGCTTAAAATAAAAAAAAATCCGACTCAATTTTGAGTCGGATTTTATATTTATTGGATGTTGTTTAGGTTTTATTTTCCAAACATTCCACCCATTCCAGGCATATTTGGCATTTTGCTCATCATCTGCATCATTTGCTTTCCTTGAGGTCCTTGCATCATCTTCATCATTTTGCCCATTTGGTCGAATTGCTTCATTAATTGGTTTACATCCTCAATTTTTCTTCCGGCTCCTCTTGCAATTCTGTTCTTTCTTTGGGTATTGATAATAGAAGGTCTTCTTCTTTCTTCCGGAGTCATAGAGTAGATGATCGCTTCGATGTGTTTGAAAGCATCATCACTGATTTCAACATCTTTGATCGCTTTTCCAACTCCAGGAATCATTCCCATTAAATCTTTCATGTTACCCATCTTTTTGATCTGATTGATCTGCTTCAAGAAATCATCAAAACCAAATTCATTTTTTGCGATTTTCTTGTGAAGTTTCTTTGCTTCTTCTTCGTCAAATTGCTCTTGCGCTCTTTCTACTAAGGAAACAACGTCTCCCATTCCCAAGATTCTGTCTGCCATTCTTTCCGGGTAGAAAAGATCTAAAGCTTCCATTTTCTCACCTGTAGAAATGAATTTGATTGGTTTTTCAACTACAGAACGAATCGTCAATGCAGCTCCACCACGAGTATCACCGTCTAATTTCGTTAAAACAACCCCGTCGAAATTTAAAGCATCATTGAACGCTTTCGCTGTATTTACTGCATCCTGACCGGTCATTGAGTCAACAACGAATAGGGTTTCGCTTGGCTTAATGGTAGCATGAACTGTTTTGATCTCGTTCATCATCTGCTCGTCAATTGCCAAACGACCCGCTGTATCTACAATTACGATATCGTGACCATTAGATTTAGCAAAATTAATGGCATTCTGTGAGATGCTTGAAGGATCCATAGAACCTTCTTCTGTGAAAACAGGAACCCCGATTTGTCCACCTAAAACTTTTAGCTGGTCGATTGCAGCAGGACGGTAAACGTCACAAGCAACCAAAAGAGGTTTTTTATTTTTTTTGGTTTTTAAATAATTAGCAAGCTTCCCTGAGAAAGTTGTTTTACCAGAACCCTGAAGACCTGCGATAAGAATTACAGATGGTTTTCCTGAAAGATTAATTCCTTCCTGAGAACCTCCCATTAAATCTACTAATTCATCATGAACGATTTTAGTCATCAATTGTCCGGGAGTAAGCGAAGTAAGAACGTCTTGTCCTAAAGCTTTATCTTGAACTCTTTTAGTAAGATCTTTTGCAACTTTATAATTAACATCGGCATCTACCAATGCTCTACGAATCTCTTTTACGGTTTCCGCTACATTGATTTCCGTGATTTTTCCACGTCCTGAAATATTATGAAGCGCTTTGTCTAATTTATCCTGTAAACTATTAAACATATGTATTGTAAATTATAGGTGTGCAAAAATAAGGAATTTTTTAGTAATCAAACCTGTTCGACACGTAATATTATATAGGATATGAAATATTATGGTGCGTAAAATAGAAATGATTGAGATGATATAAATCAAATCATGGAAAAATAAGATAGAAAAAGTCTATTTTTGCGATAAATCAAAATGAACCTAATTGATGTTAGGTGAAAATAAATTTTAGAATGAAAGCTAATCCTAATATTCTGGTTACAGTATTATTTTTTTTAACATTCCTGATTCATTTTTCTCTTTGGAAATTTGTTTTTCATTTGGATGAAATTGTTATTGTGAAATTTTACTTATTCCTAAGTGTGATGTTTATGATGATGATTACATTGGTAATTTTAATAAACAGAGTAGCACCACAATTTTTAGGAATGTCTGTAATAGGATTAATTCTTTTAAAATTTGGTTTAATGTTTTTAATTAGAAAGAAATTGGACTTTGAAGCTATTCCAGGCTATAAATTTCATTTTATAATTCCATATTTTATCCTGACAGCGCTGCTTACATACTATGCGATAAAGCTAATTAATCATGATAAAAAACAGGAAAATTAATTATTGAAACTAGAAAAAATATCATATTTTTGCACAACGAAAAAAACCTATCAATGTTTAAGAAATTCGCAGTTTTATTTTACAGTATTTTTGTATTAAACCTAGTGTCTGCACAGCATGGCGAGGCTACTACTGGTGCCGCTCCAGCTAAAGAGCTTTCAGAGAAAGACAAAGTAACTAAAGAAAACAAAGAGTTCATCGATCATCACTTGTTGGATGCACATGATTTCACATTGATGGTGGATAAAGACGGTCACCACATTGGTTTTCCTCTTCCGGTTATTTTCTATGATAATGGTTTTCATTCTTTCATGAGCAACGGTAAAGAAGGTTTTATGCACGGAGAGCCTGTAGAAGTAGACGGTTCTTTTTATGTATTACATCATGAGAAAATTTATAAAACAGATGCAAAAGGGACATTAACTTTAGGTAAAGATGGTCACCCAACTAATGAAAAACCACTAGATCTTTCGATTACTAAAAGTGTACTTATTATTTTCTTAGTTGCGGTTGTAATGTTATTAGTTTTCACAGGAATGGCTAGATCTTATAAAAAGTCTCCAGTTCCAAGTGGTGCTGCTAGATTCTTAGAGCCATTGGTAATCTTCGTAAGAGACGAAGTTGCTATTCCAAATATCGGACATAAGTATAAGAGATTTATGAGTTATTTATTAACGGTATTTTTCTTTATCTTGTTCCTTAACGTATTAGGTTTGATGCCTTTCGGAATCAATGTTACAGGTAATATTACAATGACATTCTTCTTGGCTATCCTTACATATTTAATCACTACATTCTCAGCGAATAAAGATTACTGGAAGCATATTTTCTGGATGCCTGGAGTTCCGGTTCCAATGAAGTTTATCATGTTGCCAATCGAATTATTAGGAACTATTACTAAGCCTTTCGCTTTGATGATTCGTCTTTTCGCGAACATGACTGCAGGTCACATCGTAGTAATGACACTTATCGGTTCAATCTATATTTTTAACAACTGGATCGCTGGAGTAGCATTCCCATTCTTAACATTAGTAATTTATCTGCTAGAAGTTTTAGTAGCATTCCTACAAGCTTATATCTTTACAATGTTATCAGCACTATTCATTGGAATGGCTGTTGAAGAGCACGAACATGAACATCATGCAGCTCACTAATTAAAATTTGAAATTTAAACTAAAAACAATTTTTTAAAATTATATATTATGGAAATCCCTAGAATTATTGGTGCAGGTCTTATCGTACTTGGTGTAGGTATCGGTCTTGGTAAAATCGGAGCTGCTGCTCTTGAAGCTATCGCTAGACAGCCTGAGCAATCTGGAAAAATCCAAACTGCTATGCTTATTGCAGCTGCACTAGTAGAAGGTGTTGCATTTGCTGCGTTATTCGCATCATAAGCCAAACAAACAAAAACATTGTTGTAGCGGTTGGCTGCAACAATGTTAATTTTAAAAAAAAGTAATAATTATTTATACATTTATATAATGGAATTAATTCATCAGTTTTCGTCAGGATTATTTATTATCCAGTCTGTTATTTTTCTAGCATTATTATTTTTGTTAGGTAAATTCGCTTGGAAACCTATCTTAACATCTATCAATGACAGAGAAACATCTATTGTTGACGCTCTTAATCAAGCTAAATTGGCTAGAAAAGAGATGGAAAGTTTAAAAGAGGATAACGAAAGAATCATTCGTGAAGCTAAAATCGAAAGAGATGCGATCCTTAAAGAAGCTAGAGACATTAAAGATAGAATTGTAGCAGAAGCTAAAGATGCTGCTAAAGCTGAAGGAGATAAATTGATTGAATCTGCTAAACAAACTATCAATGCTGAGAAAAATGCTGCAATGGCAGATATCAAAACTCAAATTG
The DNA here is from genome assembly GCF_000813825.1 of Chryseobacterium taiwanense. Lineage (GTDB taxonomy): Bacteria > Bacteroidota > Bacteroidia > Flavobacteriales > Weeksellaceae > Chryseobacterium > Chryseobacterium taiwanense. Next base: position 48,140 of record NZ_JWTA01000004.1, on the reverse strand, counting down.
GTACCATCTCTGTAAATATTGCAGAATCTATCCTGAAGCAAAAATTAGACAACAACGAAGCTCAGAATGAGTTGGTTCAGAATTATTTAAACAAATCAAATCTTAACTAAGAATGCTTACATCTAAAGTAGCTAAAAGATACGCACAAGGTTTGCTTGATTTTACAAACGAAACAAGCCAAACAGCTACTGTATTTTCTGAAATGAAAGATGTAGTAAAGGTAATGGCAGAGTCTAAAGATTTGAATAAATTCTTCCTTACTCCTTATATCGATTCTAAAAAGAAAATTGAAGTAGCATCAGAAATTTTCAAAGGATTATCACAGTCTTCTCAAAACCTAATTAAATTGGTGATTAAGCAAGGTCGTGAATCTCAATTGAGAAATATCGCTCAGGAATTCATCAACAAAGTTGAAGATATCAACGGAGTACAGAGACTTACTCTTACTACTGCTACAGAAATCTCTAACGCTAATATTGAAGAAATCCTAAAATCAAGTAATCTTGTAAACACAAGCGCTAACTTCGATTTGAAGAGAATTATCAATCCTGAAATTTTAGGAGGATATATTTTAAGAGTAGGAGATCAGCAGATCGACGCCTCTGTAAAAACTAAGCTTAACCAAGTTAAAAAAGGTTTTCAATTAAACTAAACAACACAAAGATGAAAAAAGTTTTATTTGGTTTTGCATTGATAATTACGTCTCTGACTTTTGGACAAAAAATTAAACTGAAAAAAGAAATTGCTTCAGTTGACGGAAAAGATTTTGTCAAAGTAATAAAAGACCCCATAGCTGATGATTGTTATAATATAACAACGTTAGATGGTAAAGACCTTTTCTATTTGAAATTCAACAGTTACAAAGACCCCAAAGAAGTAGATTATAAATATAATAAAATGGGTTTTGTAAGCTACTTTGAAGTAATGTCTGCAGATCTCAATACAGTATATTTTGAAACAGATATTACACACTGTATGATGGGATGTAACAATACAGATAATATTATAAAAATGCTTTTTGGAGGAAGAGTTGTAAAAGACGATGGTTCTTTAGATATGAACAGACTTGAAATCCTTTCTAAAAAAGCAGGATTTGAATACTCTAAAAAGAGGGATGAGATGGCAAATACGCCAAATGGAACAAATACTGTTATCATACAGGATTCAAGACCTAGAAACGGTTTTAATATCAGTGTAGGAAGATAAAAATTATTTTAAAAAAAAGAAAAACAACCATACAATGGCAGAAATAAATCCGGCAGAAGTATCTGCGATCTTAAAACAGCAATTGGCCAACTTCGATACTCAATCAAACGTTGAGGAAGTAGGTACAGTTTTAACCATCGGTGATGGTATCGCTCGTGTATACGGGTTAGAAAACGTACAATACGGAGAGTTGGTGAAATTTTCTAGTGATGTAGAAGGTATTGTACTAAACCTTGAAGAAGACAACGTAGGTGTCGCTCTACTTGGTGAAAGTAAATTAGTAAAAGAAGGAGATACAGTAACAAGAACAAACAGAATTTCTTCTATCAAAGTAGGAGAAGGAATGTTAGGAAGAGTAGTAGATACTCTTGGTAACCCTATCGATGGTAAAGGTCCTATTACTGGGGAATTATACGAAATGCCATTGGAAAGAAAAGCTCCTGGAGTTATCTTCAGACAGCCGGTAACTGAACCATTACAGTCAGGTATCGTTGCGATTGACTCTATGATCCCTGTAGGAAGAGGACAGAGAGAGCTTATCATCGGTGACAGACAAACAGGTAAAACTACTGTTGCGATCGATACGATCATCAACCAAAAAGAATTCTTTGATGCTGGTAAACCAGTATATTGTATATATGTTGCTATCGGGCAAAAAGCTTCTACAGTAGCACAAATCGTTAAAACGCTTTCTGATAAAGGAGCTTTAGCTTATACGGTAATCGTTGCAGCTAATGCATCAGATCCAGTTCCAATGCAGGTATATTCTGCAATGGCAGGAGCTTCTATCGGTGAGTTCTTCAGAGACACCGGAAGACCAGCTTTGATCGTTTATGATGATTTATCTAAACAAGCGGTTGCTTACCGTGAGCTTTCTCTACTATTGAGAAGACCACCGGGTCGTGAGGCTTATCCTGGAGACGTTTTCTATCTTCACTCAAGATTATTGGAAAGAGCTGCGAAAGTTATCGCTGATGACAATATCGCTAGCCAAATGAACGATTTACCTGAGTCTTTAAGACCAATCGTAAAAGGTGGTGGTTCATTAACTGCACTTCCAATTATTGAAACTCAAGCGGGTGACGTTTCTGCATATATCCCTACCAACGTAATCTCTATTACAGACGGACAGATCTTCTTGGAGTCTGATCTATTCAACTCAGGGGTTCGTCCTGCGATCAACGTAGGTATCTCTGTATCGAGAGTAGGAGGTAATGCCCAGATCAAATCAATGAAAAAAGTTTCTGGTACTCTTAAATTAGACCAGGCTCAGTATAAAGAACTAGAAGCGTTTGCTAAATTCGGTTCAGATCTAGATGCTTCTACTTTAGCAGTTATCTCTAAAGGGGAAAGAAACGTTGAGATCCTTAAGCAACCAGTAAACTCTCCACTTCCTGTAGACAGCCAAGTTGCTATTATCTATGCTGGAACTGAGAACTTATTGAGAAATGTTCCTTTGAACAAAGTAAAAGAATTCCAACACGAATATATCGAGTTCCTAAGATCTAAGCACCCAGATACAATGGCTGCGATCAAAGCTGGAAAAATCGATAACGATATTACAGGAGTTCTTAAGCAAGCGGCTAATGATTTAGCTTCTAAATACAACTAATTAAAAATTCAATGTTTAAGGTTTAGAATTTCAAAGTTTTAAACCTTAAACTTTAGACCTTAAACTTTGAACCTAAATTAATGGCAAACTTAAAAGAAATACGAGGTAGAATCAGTTCAATTTCATCTACGATGCAAATTACACGTGCTATGAAAATGGTTTCGGCAGCGAAACTAAAGAAAGCACAAGATGCAATCGTAATGTTGAGACCTTATTCTGAAAAACTTCAGGAGATCATCCAGAATGTAAATTCAAGTTCAGATCCTGATCAGGTTTCTATTTATGCTCAGAAAAGAGAGGTGAAGAGAGTTCTTTTCATTGCTGTAACTTCAAACAGAGGTTTGGCAGGTGCTTTCAACTCATCTATCGTAAAAGAGCTTAACAACCAGTTTCAGAATAATTCTCAGTACGAAATTGAGGTTCTTACTATTGGTAAAAAAGCTTTTGATGCTGTAAGAAGAACGAGAACGGTATTTTCTAACGAAAGTGCAGTATTTGATAATCTTACATTTGACAGAGTTGCTAATGTTACTGAAGGGGTAATGAAAAGTTTCAGAGACGGTAAGTTTGATGAAGTTTATTTGATTTATAATAAATTTGTAAATGCTGCATTGCAAGAAGTAACTGCAGAACAACTTCTTCCAATTTCAATGCCTGAAACAGAAAAATCAGAAGTAGAAACTGATTATATCTTTGAACCTAACAAAAATGAGATTTTGGATAATTTGATTCCTAAATCGATTAAAACTCAGGTTTTCAAAGCAGTTTTAGATTCTGTAGCCTCTGAACACGGAGCAAGAATGACAGCAATGCATAAAGCAACAGATAATGCACAGGCATTGAAAAATGATCTTGTGATCTTCTACAATAAAGCGAGACAAGCTGCTATTACAAACGAAATCCTTGAGATCGTTTCTGGAGCTGAAGCTTTAAAGAATTAATCAATGAAATAGTATTTATAATTTCTATAATACAGAAAGCATCGAATATTTTCGATGCTTTTTTTGTTTTCGGGAATTCCCGAGGATAAAAATGGTTTTTTTACGGATGTAATATTTTCATGCATGCTGTAAATTTGTAGAATTAAAAACCTAAAAACCAACTTATCCATGAAAACAAAATTCTATTTTTCGTTTTTATTGCTATTATTTTTTTTCATGAGCTTTGCTCAGGAATCAGTAAATGCTTCTGGGGGAGGTGTTACCAATGCTAGCAATACAATTTCATATTCGATAGGTCAGCCTTTTTATCATCAGGTAAGCGGTGGTGGAATAATTCTCATAGAAGGTGTTCAGCAACCCTATGAAATTATAACGATGGGAACCAGCGAATATTCAGGTATACAATTGGGAGTAAAAGTATATCCCAATCCTACTTCTTCTTTACTTTTTCTTCGAGTAGAAGGTATAGATCTTAAAGATGTAAGCTATCAGCTTTTTGATTCTTCAGGCAGAAATGTTTTACGAGATAAGATAAAACAAACTGAGACATCGATCGATCTTACTTCCAAACCTTCGGGAGTTTACATTTTAAATGTACTTACTACTGAATCGAGTATTAAAACTTTCAAAATCATTAAAAACTAATGCAAAAAAATAAAAATCATGAAAAAAATTTCTCACTTAATTAAATCGGCCTTAGTGGTTTGTATTTTCTTATTATTTCAAAATTATGACGCTCAATCACCTGAAAAAATGAGTTATCAGGCGGTGGTAAGAAACGCAAGTAATGCTTTGATAACCAATCAGGCTATTGGAGTAAGAATAAGCATTCTGAAAACTTCTCCTGCAGGAACAGAAATATATAAAGAGACTTTTGCACCCAATCCGACTACAAGTGCAAGCGGACTTTTAAGCTTGGAAATAGGTTCCGGAACTCCGGTTACAGGTACTTTTTCTTCTATTGATTGGGGAGTAGGTCCTTACTTTGTAAAAGTAGAAATTGATCCTACAGGAGGAACAAGTTATACATTGACTTCAAACTCTCAGCTTTTAAGCGTACCCTATGCTTTATTCTCTAAATCTACATCAGCCATCAACGGAACGGCAAACTCAGTTCCTAAATTTGTAACCGCTAATTCAATAGGAAGTTCACAATTAACAGATGATGGAACAAGTGTTGGAGTGAATACGGGTACATTAAGCCCTAATATAAAATTGCAGGTAACTGCGGGTTCAATTGGTAATACAATTAGAGGAACTTTAGTGGGGACTCCGGCTACCTCTATTGCTACAGCCGGTTCTATCTATGGAGAATCAACCACAGGAATTGGGGTGATTGGAGTAAGCGGTTCTCAGAATGGAGTGTATGGTTTATCTACCGGCACTTTAGGAGGAACAGTTGGGGTAAGTACAGGGACTGGTAACGGGATTTGGGGAGTCGCAACAGGCGCAGGTGTTGCCGGTTTCTTTGATGGAGGAACAACAGGACGAGGAATTATAGTCTCCACTGGAGCTTCAGGATTTGGAACAAGTACACCTACAGCAAGATTAGAAGTAAGACAACCTTCAACACCGGTTGCCGGATTGGATGATAATGCAGCTATCGTAGGATATTCTTATAATGCAGCTGCGTCATTAAAAGGAGGAATTAACGGCTCATACAATACATCCAATTACGGTACAGGGCTACAGGGAGTAGGGTATAATGGAGTAACCAATACAGATGCCAATACAACTTTCGGGGTAGGAAATCAGGATTTAGGAGTGTATGGATCTGCAAATACTGCCGGAGTGATGGGTGGTTCCGTAGGTGGAATAGGAGTTGTAGGCTACAATAAAAATGCTTCTTTCGCGGCAACTACAGGTATAGGAAATACGTATGGAGTTTACGGAAACTCTCAAACTGTAGGCGGAGCTACGGTTCCGAATGTGCGTTATGGAGTCTATGGGTTTGCTTCAGGTGCTACTACAAATTACGCAGGGTATTTCTCTGGAAATGTTCAGATTACAGGATCTATTTCAAAAGGAAGTGGAACGTTTAAAATTGACCATCCTGTAGACCCTGAGAACAAATATTTATACCATAGTTTCGTTGAAAGTCCGGATATGATGAATGTCTATAACGGAAATATTACAACAGATGCCAATGGATATGCTACCGTAAAATTACCAGGTTATTTTGATGCTCTGAACAAAGATTTCCGTTACCAGTTAACTGTGATAGGAACATTTGCAAACGCGATTGTTTCTCAGGAAGTAAAAGATAATGCTTTTGTGATTAGAACAGATAAACCATCAGTGAAAGTAAGTTGGCAGGTAACCGGGATAAGAAAAGATAATTACGCCAATGCACACCGAGTAATTCCTGAAGTTGATAAAGAACCGGAAATGAGAGGTAAATACCTTCATCCTGTGGAAATGGGTAAATCTCCACGTTTAGGAATTGATGAATCTACTCGTCCTAAAGATCCATCTGAAATTAAGAAGGATAAAGAGATAAAAGTAAACGATAATACAGAAAAACCTGTTTCAAATCAGCAAAATAAAGATGAAATAGCAGGAGTAAGTATTAAAAATCAAACCACAGAAAAGTAGTTTCTTCATATCAACAGAGAGTCAGCTATATCATTTGATTGGCTGACTCTTTTGTGTATACGGAGGTCTTATTTTATATCATTATTAACTTAAAAGGATTGGGAAATTAAATATATAATTGTATTTCAGTACATAAGAGACTGAATCTATTAGATATTTTGATGGTTTCTAGGAAATAGACGGGTTTTAATTGTATTATTTTGTATATCTTTGTATGATAAATTTATATTAATTTCTAAATGGATTCGGACATAGTCAGGCTTTTGCTGGCCTTATTACTTGTTTTACTTAATGGCTTTTTCGTAGCCGCAGAATTTTCAATTGTTAAAGTTCGTTACTCACAAATACAGCTAAAAGCCGCAGAGGGAAACTCTATGGCAAAGCAGGCAGAGCACATTATCAAGCATCTTGATGAGTATTTATCTGCAACACAATTAGGAATCACATTAGCTTCCCTTGCTTTAGGTTGGGTAGGAGAAAGTGCATTACACCATATTATTGCAAATGTTTTTGATTCTCTTAGTATTAATCTTAGCGAATCATCTATTACTTCAGTTTCATTGGTGATTAGCTTTGTGTTGATTACCATTATGCATATTGTTTTCGGAGAGCTTATCCCTAAATCGATTGCTATCAGAAAGTCAGAAGCAACTACAATGGCAACAGCGGTGCCTTTGAGAGTTTTCTATACTATTTTTAAACCGTTTATCTGGTTGATGAATTCAATGTCGAATGCGTTTTTAAGAATTGTAAAAATACATCCGGCTTCTGAACAGGAAATTCACTCCACAGAAGAATTACAGCTTTTGGTAAAGCAAAGTGCTGATAGTGGAGAAATTGAGGAAGAAAACTATGAGATCATTAAAAATGCATTTGATTTTACAGATCACTCTGCCAAACAGATCATGGTTCCGAGACAGAATATTACTTCTATTGACTTTGAAGAAGATATCAACGAGATCATCAATAAAATTATGGATAGCGGATATTCCCGTATTCCTGTTTATGAAGATTCGATAGACAATATTATTGGTATTTTATATACTAAAGAAATCATCAGAGAATTTGTAAAAAGAAAAGGGGTGCTTAATCATGAAGATCTTAAAGAACTGATGCGTGATGCATTCTTTGTGGTAGGAAGTAAAAAGATTTCAGACTTATTGAAGATTTTCCAGCAGAAGAAACAGCATATCGCTGTTGTAATTGATGAGTTCGGAGGTACGGAAGGAATTATCACTCTTGAAGATATCTTAGAAGAACTTGTAGGAGAAATTCAGGATGAAGAGGATGATGAAGAAAAAGTGGTAGATAAAATTGGTGAAAATATTTATTGGGTTCAGGCAACGCAGCCTTTAGATGAGATCAACGAATTTTTACCTAAAAAATTACCTCTTTCAGAAGAAAGCGAATACAATACATTGGCCGGATTTATTCTTCATGCTTTAGAAGATATTCCTGAAGAGAATCAGGAGTTTGATCTTGACAGTTATCATTTCAAAATTTTGAAAATGAATAATAAAAGTGTTGAGCTTGTAGAGTTGGTATACGAACAGCCCAATAGTACGAATGAATTGGCAGATAAATTAGGTGAAGTTTAAAATTGAGGAATATGTTTTTTCATAACCATATAGAAGATTACGAAAACCCGAAACGTCAGTACGAAGAAGAAGTACTCGTACTGGATGATCTGGATGAAGTGTACAAACTTGTATTGCATAATGATGATGTACACACTTTTGATTATGTAATAGATTCACTGATCGAAATTTGTAAACATACGTTGGAACAAGCTGAGCAATGTACGATATTAGTTCATTTGAAAGGCAAATGCACAGTAAAAACAGGCTCAATAGATCTTTTGAAGCCTATGCATGAAAAACTGCTTTCAAGGGAATTAACAAGCGAAATTGTGTAAGGATTTTAATCTTTACTAATGATAAAATAAAAAGAGTTCAGGATTTCCTGAACTCTTTTTTATAAATAGATTCTTGATATTATTTATACAGTTTTACACCATTGTCATTCTGACGAAGGAAGAATCTTTGGAAATTTGGTTGAGATTCTTCACTTCACTATGTTTCGTTCAGAATGACAGGTCGTCTTGAACAAACATCATAAATATTTACTTTAGATCCTTTTTATAGATAGTAAGTTTACTTTTCTTCTGATATCAAGAATTAAAATAATTACCAGTTTTTATCCACCATATAAATCAACTGTGTCATTACCGTAGCACCAAGAAGTAATTCTCTTCTGTTGATTTTCTCAAAAGTATCTTCTTCGGTATGGTGAATGTCAAAATATCTTTGAGAATCCGGAACAAGTTCTGCAGCTGGAACTCCCATATCCCGAAGTGGGTAAATATCGGTTCCGGAATATTTATTTTCAAAATCGTAAGCTCCGTAAGGAAGAAACAGAGGTTTCCAGCTTTGGATCTGTTTTCTTTTTGTTTCATCCATTTCCAGAGCAATTCCTCTCGGTGTAAATCCTCCTGCATCCGATTCTATGGCAAAAAGATGCTTTTCGTTGTTTTCTTTAGCGGTTTTACCATACTGTATTCCTCCCTTCACACCATTCTCTTCATTAGCGAAACAAACTACACGGATCGTATGATTATTTTGAATTCCCAACTTTTTAAATGTTCTTAAGACTTCAATACTTTGTACAATTCCGGCTCCATCGTCATGAGCGCCTTCACCTACATCCCAAGAATCTAAGTGACCACCCACAACAATGACATTCTTGTCTTTTTTACCTGTGATTTCACCAATAACAGAGTGGGAGAGTTTTTCTCCTTTCATTCCGCAGTTGGAGTTAAGCTTTGCGGTAACTTGTTGAGATTTCAAAAGACCGGCTAATTCATCAGCAACCGTATTTCCGATCGCAACTGCAGGGATTTTTTTATCATCCTGATAACGCATTGCTCCGGTATGCGGAACATCATCAAAAGCTGAAGAAAGCGAACGGATGATCGCAAACTTTCCGCCTTTTTTTGCTGTTAATGAAGCGGCTGTTGTTCTGTATTTTGCCGCATCACTATATCCTTTAAAGGTTTCAATATAAGATTGGCTAAACGGATAGTTGAAGAAAACGATCTTATCTTTTACTTTTTCTGCGGATAATTTTTCATATTCCTCCATCGATTTTACCATGATAATTTCTCCGGTGATGTCTTTTCCACCCGTTCCTTCAGAATTTCCTAAAGAAAGCATTTTTAGGCTTTTCCACTTTCCGGAATTGGTCTTGATCTGTAACGACTCTTTTCCTCTTTCCCAAACAGGAATCATTACTTCCTGTAACCAAACCTTATCCGCTCCAGCATCACGAAGCTGTTGAGCTGCCCATTGAACCGATTTTTCATAGGCTGCAGAACCGCTCAGACGATGTCCTATATTTTTAGTTAAGTCTCTAAGCTCATTGTAAGCTTTTCCGTTATTTAAAATTTCTGTTGAAATCTTATTAAATTGGATTGAATCTTCTTTAGTCTGTGCTACAGCAACGAGATTCATTACTATGCATATTGTTCCTAATACTTTTTTCATTTTACCAGTTTTGATCGATCATAAGTACCATTTGTGTCATGACAATAGAGCCCAAAAGGAGCTCACGTTTATTTACTTTATCATAAGTATCCTGAACAGAGTGGTGGTAGTCGAAATATCTTTGAGTGTCTACGACAAGTTCAGCAAGAGGAATATCCATTTTTTTCAGTGGAGAAATATCCTGAATAGCATCCGTCTGATCGAAATCATAAACGCCGTACGGAATGAAATAGTTTTTCCATTCGAAGATCTGCCTTCTTCTTTGTGGTGACATATCTAATGAAAACCCTCTCGGAGAATATCCTCCAGCATCAGTTCCTAGAGCAAAAATGTGCTTTTCCTCTTTCTTTTTTACATAAGAAGCATACATTTCTCGTCCTTGCCCGCCGTTTTCACTGTTTGCATACAGAACAACTCTTATGGTGTGATTATTTTCGTATCCAAGAGCTTTCAATGTTCTTAGAACTTCAATGCATTGTACCACTCCGGTACCATCATCGATAGCACCTTCGCCAAAATCCCAAGAATCCAGTTGGGCTCCTAAAACAATAACTTTAGAATCTTTTTTGCCGGGAATTTCTGCAATGATATTAGGATTGACAGTTTCTCCTTTTGATTCAGCAGACATATTGATTTTTGCTGTAACCTTTTGCTTTCCTAGCAGTTTTTCAAGGTCATCAGCAGATTTTGACCCAATTGACAGCGCCGGAATTCTGGCTTTATCGTCTGGTTCGTAATAGACCATTTTAGCGTGAGGAATATCATTGTAAGCTGTTGTTAATGATCTTATAATTAATGCTTTTGCTCCTGTTTTTGCAATCACAGAAGCTGAAATTAATTTTGATTTAGCCGTAATTAAATAAGAATCACTGGTGTTGATGATTTTCGGATCCATCGGAAGATTTACGAAAACAATCTTATCTTTTAATTGTCCGATAGATAGAGAATTAAGTTCAGCAGTAGTATTAATTAGAACAATTTCACCCGTCAGATCTTTTCCGCCCGTTCCTTCAGAATTTCCGAAAGAAAGCATTTTAATACTTTTCCATTCACCATTTGAGGTCTTTATTTGTAAAGATTCTCTTCCTCTGATCCAGATAGGAGCTTTGGCTTCCTGTTTCCAGATGGCGTCAATTCCGATTTCTTTAAATTGTTTTTCTGCCCAGTCTACGGCTTTTGTATAGCCGGGAGTTGCGCTGAAACGAGGTCCTATTCCTTTTGTAAGTTCACCAAGGTTGTCATAAGCAGTTCCGTTGGTCATAATCTCATCAGAGATTCTCTTAAATTCAGTATGGTAATTGTATTTAGGAGTAGGAACTACTTTCTTTACCTGTTTCTTTTGGGAAAATAAAAATCCACCCAAAAAGAGTGGAAATATGATTAGCAATGATTTCTTCATTTTTATACTGACCTATTTCTTTTCAAAGCATAAAAATAAATAAAAAATTGTGAATTAAGGCTTCATGTCATACATTAATAATGCAGTCACCAATTTCGGTTCTATAAAAGTACATTTTGGAGGCATACTCAATTTAAGATCTGAAATTTTGATCATGTCATTGAAGCTTACAGGATAGATCCCGAAGCCAACTTTACCTTCACCGTTGTCAATACTTTCTTTCAGTAATTTAATCCCTTCAATATTGGAAGTTCCTTTTATATAGCTGATTTTGTCTGAGCTATCAGAATCTTCAATATTAAGAATGTCTTTGATGATATATTTATCCAAAAGATGGTGATCAAGATTGTCTAAAGACATTTCCTGAGAACGAAGGTCATGTTTTACGTGAAGAGAATAAAACTTCCCTTCAAGATACATTGAAATGTGAAATTTCTGAGAAGGGTAGTACGGAGTTTCTTCCTTTTCGTGAATTAGAAAATACTTTTCAAGCTTAGCTAAAAACTCTTCATTACTCAACCCGTTAAGATCAGTTACAATTCTGTTGTAATCGTGAATTTTGATAGACTGGTTGGAAACAATGAAACTATACACAAAGTTATACGCTTCTGTACCGTTGTGCTTTTTGTTTTTGTCTTTCAGGCGTTTTGCATTCAATGCAGTAGATCCAATTCTGTGGTGTCCATCCGCAATATAAAAAGAATCAATCTGATCAATCACTTCCTTGAACTGCTGTAATTTCAGACGATTGTCTATTCTCCAGATTTTATGACGGATTCCGATAGTGTCTACATGATTGAAGATAGGAACATTCTTCTCTTCATGGTTCATCAGCAATTCTATTTTAGAATTGGATGGATAGGTCAACAATACAGGTTCAGCCTGAAGGTTTACTTTTTCAAGATAATGTGCCAGTTTTTCCTTTTTTTGAGGAATCGTACTTTCGTGTCTTTTGATTTTCCCGCTCCAGAAATCTTCCACACTGCTTAAACCTAAAAGTCCTCTGAATACCTGTTTGTTAGGATATATTTGCTCATAAAGATAATAGGCCGAGTTATCCTGTACCAGGACTTTCTCATTCAGAAGCTCTTCGAAAGTAGAACGGATTTTTCTTAAATTCCTATCTACGTCTTTAGATTTACTTACAACATATGGTTTTATCATATTGATGTACGTATTTTCAACCTGTGCTTTTTCAGCAATTTCAGATTGGGTAAAATTGTCTAAAGGGTGAGTAGGAAAAGTTGCTTCATAATCTTTATGAGGTCTTATTCCACGAAATGGTTTAAAAACAGGCATATTTTATTTTATAGTTCGTTTTTTAACTTAATAATTTGTTCTGCAAGTTCAAGTCCTATCTTTTCCTGAGCATCCACAGTGTTTCCACCTACGTGAGGGGAAAGCGATAGCGCAGGGTTCATTAGCAGTGGCAATTCAGGACTCGGTTCGTTTTCAAAAACGTCCAATGCAGCTCCTGCTACCTTTTTAGATTCAATGAAATCAATTAATGCGACTTCATTAAGGACACCGCCTCTTGCAGTATTTACAATATAAACACCATCTTTCATTTTTTCAAATTGTGGTGCGTCTATAATATATTCGTTCGTTTGTGGTGTATTGATGCTTATGAAATCTGCTTCTTTTAAGAAAGCATCCATATCATTGGTAGAAGTAATCTCAAATTTCACCGACTGTCCGTCGAAGAAATTTAAACTAAGAACTTCTGTTCTAGGCTTTCTCGTTAACACGGTAACTTTCATGCCTAAAGAAATTCCTATTTTCACCACTTCCTGACCAATACTCCCAAAACCAATAACTCCTAACGTTTTTCCGGAAAGCTCATAAGCGTTGCTGAAAGATTTTTTCATCGCATTGAAATGAGTATCTCCTTCCAATGGCATCAATCTGTTAGACTCATGAAGGAATCTCGCCAGAGAAAAGAAATGTCCGAAAACCAATTCTGCAACCGATTTTGAAGATGCAGTCGGCGTATTGATGATATATTTTCCTTTTTCAATAGCATATTCAACATCAATATTATCCATTCCGATGCCTCCTCTTCCGATGATTTTCAGATTCGGACATGCATCGATAAGATCCTGCCTTACTTTCGTAGCACTTCTTACCAAAAGAACGTCTACGTTATTTTCGTTGATGAAATTGATCACATGATCTTGTGCTACTCTGTTGTCCAAGACTTCAATTCCCGCATCTTTCAATGCCTGTTCTCCTGCTTTCGAAATACCGTCGTTAGCTAAAACTTTCATGGTTTTTTTATTTAATTTAAATAGCTAAATAGTGAATTATTAAAAATTTAAACAGTTGCGCAAATTAAGAAAATTTAAAATAATACTCAATTTGTATTTAAATATTTGATTTTTAATATTTTAATTATTTTATAGATCTCATTACATCTACTAAAACCTGCACACTTTCGATAGGTAACGCATTATATAAACTTGCTCTGTATCCTCCTAAACTTCTGTGTCCGTTTAATCCACTGATTCCTGCAGCTTTCCAAGCATTGTCGAATTCTTCTTTTTTGCTTTCATCGGTAATTTTGAAAGAAACATTCATTAATGAACGATCTTCTTTTACACAGAATGTTTCAAATAAAGGATTGCTGTCGATTTCGTCATATAAAAGTTTTGCTTTTGCTTCGTTTCTAGCTTCAGCAGCAGCGATTCCTCCGTTGTTTTCTAAGTGTTGCAAAGTAAGCAAAGAAGCATACACAGGGAAAACCGGTGGAGTATTATACATTGATTCTTTAGAAATATGCTGAGAATAATCTAAGATAGAGAACATATTCTCTCTTCCTGTTTTACCTAAAATTTCCTTTTTGATCACCACTAAAGTGACTCCTGCAGGTCCCATATTTTTCTGAGCTCCGGCGTAGATCAAATCAAATTTAGAGAAATCCAGTTGTCTTGAGAAAATATCTGAACTCATGTCACAAACCATCAAAGTATCTACTTCAGGGAAAGATTTCATCTGAGTTCCGTAGATCGTATTGTTTGACGTGCAGTGGAAATAATCGTATTCTGAACCTACTGTATAATCTTTAGGAATGAAAGAATAGTTTTCTTCTTTTGAAGAACCTACTACATCTACTGTTCCAACTTTTTTAGCTTCTTTAATAGCTCCTGCAGCCCAAGTTCCTGTATCCAGGTAAGCTGCTTTTCCGTCAACTTTCATCAAATTGTAAGGAACCATGGCAAATTGAAGACTTGCCCCTCCTCCTAAATATAAAACTTCGTAATCATCTCCTAAATTCATCAGTCTTTTTACGATGGCACGAGCTTCGTCCATTACCGCAACGAAATCTTTGCTTCTGTGCGAAATTTCAAGAAGTGATAATCCGATTCCGTTGAAATCTAAAATCGCCTGTGCAGATTTTTCGAAAACTTCCTGAGGTAAGATACATGGTCCCGCGCTAAAGTTGTGCTTTTTGCTCATATTTTTATTTTTTGATTTTGTAAACGTCTGTGTTTACAGTTGTACTTTTAGTTTTGCTAGTGAAAGTTGAAATATTTGGTAAAAAAAACCGTCTCATGAAGTATGAGACGGTGTATGTTATTCACCGTGTAAGAATGCTTTTTTATTAAGCAATGCTTCTTCAGATTCTACATGATCCTCATCTGGAACACAGCAATCTACTGGGCAAACTGCCGCACATTGTGGCTCTTCGTGGAAGCCTTTACATTCTGTACACTTATCGGTTACAATGAAATAAACATCATCACTTACAGGCTCCTGTGGTGCATCTGCATCTACTGTAAGACCTGATGGTAATGTAATAGTACCTTTCAGTTCGGTACCTTCGGAAGCTTTCCAATCTACTGCTCCTTCATAAATTGCATTGTTTGGACATTCTGGTTCGCAGGCTCCGCAATTAATGCATTCATCAGTTATTTTAATAGCCATCGCTAATTTTTTTTAAATTTGCACAAAATTACAAAATATTCCCCAATTTAAAAGAAATTATGAATATTGAAAATCAAGTTTTAGGACTTATAAGGCTAAGTGGATATCTAAAAGAGTTTTTATCAAAAAAATCGGAGGATTACAATGAGAACGATGCTGACTTTGAATTATTATTAAAGAAGTCTGAAATAGAGAATCCATGGTTCACCGACGAAAATCAAAAATTTGCTTTGCAGCAATGGGCGGATTTATTAACTGAAGACCATATTAAAAATTGGCTTAAAGAATATTCTATTTCTAAAACATCAAAAAGAGTAGGGTTGATCTTGGCCGGAAATATTCCTTTAGTAGGACTTCACGATGTGATTTCTGTAGTATTGAGCAATCATATTCCGGTGATTAAGCTTTCTTCAAAAGACAGATATATGATTCCGTTTTTATTAAAGAAATGGAACGAATTTTCTGAAGGGAATGTTTCCTTTGAATTTGTTGAAAAATTAGAAAATTTTGATGCTGTAATCGCTACTGGAAGCAATAATACGGCAAGATATCTGGAATATTACTTTAAAGACCGTTTGAATATCATTAGAAAAAACAGAACCTCAATTGCTGTTTTGAAAGGTGATGAAACGGATGAAGAATTGCAGTTATTGGCAAAAGATATTTTTCAATATTTCGGATTAGGATGCAGAAATGTAACGAGATTATTTATTCCGCAGGATTTTGTAATCGATAGGCTATTTGAGAACTTCCTGAATTTCCAGGATGTGATCAATCATAATAAATATGCGAATAATTACGATTATAACAGAGCCGTTTATTTATTGAATCAGGAAAAATTCTGGGACAATAATTTTGTGATGCTAAAAGAAGACGATAAATTGTTCAGTCCGCTTTCTGTAATTAATTTCAGCAGATATTCATCTTTGGATGATGTAAAGAATTTTATTGCAGAAAATGAAGAAAGTATTCAGTGTGTTGTGGCAAAAGATGAGTTAGGTTTGGATTCCGTTCAATTGGGAGAAGCTCAAAATCCTAGTTTGGATACGTATGCTGATAATGTGGATACTATGAAGTTTTTAGAAGTTATTTAATTCTTTGTATCTTCATCACTTGAATTGATCTAATCGAAAAATTGATATGAAAAAAATATTTCTGATCGTTGCTGTTTTTGCTATACAGCTTGGATTTTCACAAAAAGTGACAAGTCTGAAGATTGAAAAGGGTGAACAAAAAGAAAAACTTATAGAACTAAGTAAAAATCAGCTTACTTCTTACAATGCTAATTTTGTGAAATTCTTAGCTGCTTTAAAAGCTTCTGACCGAAAGGCTTCGGACGAATTGCTATCTGCAAAGGCAAAAGAGATTGTAACGGATAAAATATACCAAAAGCTTTCTACAGATATTCATTTTGAGAAAAAGCTGGAAATTTTTAAATCAGGCTATAAACCGATGATCGACGGAAGTTCTTATCCTATGATTCAGTATAAATACTCTGATGATAAAGCTACAATTCCAAATGAATTAGTAACGGTAGTATTTGAAGAAAGTGGAAAGATTCTTGGAGTGAAACCTTTTAAGAAATAGAGTTCTTTAATATACATCCTTTCATAGAATAAGTTAAAATACAGATGAATACAAAAATTTCAATCTTTTTTCTATTGATAAGTCAGTTTTGCTTTTCTCAAAATATTGTTCAAGTAGATATTGAGGGGAAGAAATTAGAAGATTTTGTACAATTGGAAAATAAGTTGGGGAGTAAGGTTTATAAAACTGATGAAGAGTATGTTTCTCCCAGACCTGTTCTGCAACCCGTTATTTTTGAGAGAAAGGAAAAAGAGATTCCTAATCTTCTAGTGTTTTATACACCCTATAAAAAAGACTCTACAATTTCTGAAGTTCTTTATGAATGGGATGTTTATAATTTTGATAAAGGAGATAATGTTAAAAAAACTTTGAGCTTTAATAAAGCCATGATCAAAAAATATCACGAGCTTGTAAATGAGGTTTCTAAGAAATATGGTAAAAGCAAGCAGAAGGGGAATTTAGAAAGTATTAATCTCGTTAATTCAAAAGAAGGACTCAAGAGACGTGATGATTGGGAAATTAGCAAGAATGTAAAAGTATATTCTTATATCGCATTATCTGAATATTACGAAAAAAACGGAATGATTACAACGCCTCCTACCCATAGAATAAGATTGTATGTAACGAATGAAAATAATGAAAAAAGGGAAGAAGGAGTTGTTATAAGTGAAGAAAAAATAAAATTATTTAATGACGAGTTTCTAATTTTACAGAAGCCAGAAATTTTCTTTCTGAAAGAATCAAAAGCTCTGCAACAGATGAAGTTCTTAAAAGTTTAATTGAGAATACTCATTTTGAGAAAACCATTAAAGTTTTTATGACAGGCTATCAGATTATTGATGATGGTAATCAGTATCCGATGCTTCAATATAGATATGTTGAAGAAGCTCTTCCTCCTAAAGAAATTATTACCGTTCTTTTTGAAGAAGATGGAAAGGTGTTAGGTGTTAAACCGATGAAAAGAATTGAATAAAAAATCAAATAAAACATAAATTATGATGACAGATGCATTAGTCGCTCATTCTTCAGAAATAGAAAAGGCGAATTTTTACAAAAAAACATATTTGCATGTTGCTTTATCCATCCTTGCATTTATTGGTGTGGAAACGGTATTGCTAAATGTAGTTCCGGTAGAGCTTATTGCTATGATGTTTGGACAAAAATACACTTGGTTGTTAATTATCGGAGTTTTTTGGCTGGCTTCTATTTTGGCGAATAAATGGTCTTTATCTCAAAGCCGATCTACACAATATTTAGGGTTGGGATTTTATATTTTGCTTGAAGCTGTAATTTTTCTTCCGTTGTTATATATGGCAGTAGGATATTCAGGAGGAGGAACGGTAATTTTTCAGGCGGCAATGCTTACTATTGCGATGTTTGCAGGACTATCTTTAGTCGCTTTTACTTCAAAAAAAGATTTTTCTTTTTTAAGAAACATCATTATTATCGGAGGTTTCATTTCAATAGGATTAATTATTGCCGGAGCGATTTTCGGATTCAATTTAGGACTTTGGTTCTCGGTTGGAATGGTGATCTTGGCTTCAGCTAGTATTTTGTATGAAACAAGCAAATTGAAAAATGTATATACAACAGACCAATATGTAGGAGCTTCTTTACAGCTTTTTGCTTCTATTATGTTGTTATTCTGGTATATCTTAAGAATATTAATGAGCAGAAGAAGCTAGTTCTAGTGATAAGTTATGAATTATAAGTTTGTTGATGTTATCAAAATTTTATAATTCATTTTTATAAACCCAAAAAATCCTGATGTCTTTTCATCGGGATTTTTTATTGAAAAAATATAGGGAAACTTCGCGCGAAGTCTGTGTTTTTGTAATAATTGAAAGGTGTCTTTCAATTATAATTTACTTGTCAATAGATCCTAAAACCTTTTGAGCAAATGAGTTTAAAGCGTCCTTTTCACTCATTCCGTTTTGTACGTTAGCATGAACTTCTAAAGCTCCGCAGATGTTGGTGATTAACTCTCCTGCAACGTTTAAGTCTTCTTCGCTTGTTCCTCTGAACTCGCAGAAGCTTTCTAAAACTTCTAATGTCTTTTCAAGATTCTCAGGAGTCTGGTTTTGAAAAAATTGTCTGATTACGGGTAGTTTCATAATTAGAATTCGTTAAATAAGGTAATTAAACTTTCTGCTTTGTTCGTCTGAACCTGATTAACCAATTCTCCGTTTTTGAAGATGGCAAAAGTAGGTAAGTTGTCAACTTTAGCTAATTTTCTGCTTTCCGGCAATTTTTCAGCGTCTACATAAAGGAAAGGAATGCTATCGTTTTCAGAAGCTAGTTTCTTGAATTTCGGCTTCATAATTCTGCAGTTTCCGCACCATGTAGCTCCGTACTGTACAACTACTTTTTCATTATCGTTTACAATATTCTGTAGCGTATCTTCTGTTAATTCTGTATACATAATTTTAATTTGAAAATTGAAAAATTTGTTAATTTGAACATGTAAATAATAGAAAATGAGATAATTTTTAAGTAATCAATGTGATTAATTTTCAAATTATCTCATTTTCAAATTAACACATTGTATTAGTTCTTAGCTAAATACTCAGCAGTAGAAGTACTGTTTGCTTTCATAGCCTCTTTTCCTTCTTCCCAGTTTGCAGGGCAAACTTCACCGTGCTTCTGAACGTGAGTGTAAGCGTCAATTAGTCTTAAGAATTCATTTACATTTCTTCCTAATGGCATATCGTTTACCGCTTCGTGGAAGATTTTTCCAGTTTCGTCAATAAGGTAAGTTGCTCTGTAAGTAACGTTTGAACCTGTGAAAACTTCTTCTCCTTCTTCATTGTATTCGAAATCCTGATCTACAATTCCTAAAAGGTTAGCCAGTTGTCTGTGGGTATCTGCAAGGATAGGGTAAGTTACTCCTTCAATACCACCGTTGTCTTTTGAAACGTTCAACCAAGCGAAGTGTACTTCGTTTGTATCACAAGAAGCACCAATTACTTTAGTGTTTCTTTTTTCGAACTCACCTAGAGCCTCTTGGAAAGCGTGAAGCTCAGTTGGACAAACATAAGTGAAATCTTTTGGATACCAGAACAAAACGATTTTTTGTTGGTTAGTTGTAGCCTCTTCAAAGATGTTGATTCTAAGATCATCACCCATTTCAGACATTGCATCTACTGTTACATTCGGGAATTTTTTTCCTACTAAAGACATAATTTTCTCGTTTTTATATTTAAATTTTCTGTTGCAAATGTATGAATATTTCATCTATCGAACAAATCAATTTTGATAAATAAAATCTATAATTGTTTTTGATTGATTATAAAGAAAAAAGCTCTGATTTCAGAGCTTTTTATTGATATTTAGTAACCAAATATTTCAGTTAAATTAAGTTTTTTTACCTCACCTAATTTCTTCATGTCGGCTTCGTTGACTTTTTCTTGAGAGGCTACAATACAGTAGGTGTAATTTTTACCTTTCATTTCCTTATCATGGAAGTTATTGATGTCTGTAAAAGCAAGTTTTGGAGACTGATCGTAAACATTTCTCCTGATGTCAGCATTATTTCCAAGTTTCTGAGCTCTCAGATAAGAGAAAATAATTCCGTCCTGAGTAATTCTTTCGGAAGCAATCGATTTTCTTAATCCGCTTTTTGCAGTTTCAAATAACTGCTCAGATTTAGGAAGCGTAGTTAAAAGCTCATTCATTGCTGTGGTAGATTCATTGAATTTATCAGCCTGAGTTCCTACATAGGCTAAAACCATATCTTTATCTTCTTTTTTGCTAGGAAGTGCAAAATAAGAATAGGTAGAGTAGGCTAAAGCTTTAGATTCTCTGATGGTTTGGAAAACAATTGATCCCATTCCGCCACCAAAATAATTGTTAAATAAACTAACAGTTGGTGCGATAGAAACATTGTATTGATCTGCATTTCTTACCCAAAAGATTTCTGATTGCACCATATCGTAATGAGCAAAAAGAACCTTGTTTTTATCTGTCGGAACCTGTACAAAAGTTTTTGTTTTGGTTAGTTCTTTCAGACTCTTAGGAAGTGTGTGGATAGGTTTTAAAGAGGTTACAATCTCGTTTCCTGATTTTGGACCGTAATACAATACTTTATGCTTATAATTAAATAAATCATGAAGTACATTGATCAGATCTTCTGCTTTTAAAGCTTCTAATTCTGCATCAGTTAAAACATTATTGAATGGGTTTTGGGGGCCATATTGAGCATAACTTCTCAAACCGGACATGATAGCACCTTTGCTTTGTTTTACATCAGCTCTGGCTTTTTTCAATCTTGCTTTGTAAGCATTTAACGCATTTTGGTCAGCTTGGCAGTTTTTAATAAGTTCCTCGAAAAGTGAAGCGGTTTTATCAAAGTTTTCATTAAGTCCTTCTAATGTCACGTATGTTTCTTCGTTACCTGCACTTACATTGAAGCTGGAAGCCAGTCTGTAAAATTCTTTGCTGATTGCTTCAGAAGATTTATTTTTTGTTCCTAAATACTGAAGATATTCTGCCGCTAATGGAAGGATTTTGTTGTTCCATTTTCCTGAGTCAAAATGATAGTATAATCTGAATAGAGCGTTGTCCGTATTTTTTACAGACAATACATCTACATCTCCCAGTTTATTTTTAGTAATATCTTTATCAAAGTTCAGCCATACCGGAGCAATTGCGTTTTCCGGCATTTCATCGATCTTTTTCAGGAAAGGCGACTGGTCTTCTCTGTTTACAGAAACCGGTGTAATGGTTGGTTTATCAACCTTTACGATACTCTTGTCTTCACCTTTTCTTTTATAGATCGCAACATAATTATTAGCCTGCAAATATTTTGCAGCAAAATCCATAATGTCTTTTTTGGTAAGCTTAGAGATTTCATCTACATATTCCAGAGAAACTTTATGATCGATGTCAGACGTAAATTCATCCATCAAAATTCCTGCTCTGGAAGAATATTTTTCATCCTTTTGAATGATGCTTTTCTTCTCATTATTGACAATAGATTCGATAAGGTCGTCTGAAAACTCACCTTTTCTTAACTTATCGATCTCCTGAAGCAAAAGAGTTTTCACTTCATCCAAAGACTGACCATTGGTAGGTCTTCCTTGTAATAAAAGAACAGAATAATCTTTCAGTACATAAGGATAAGCGTAAGCGGCTAGTAATTTTTGTTTTTTTACAAGATCCAAATCGATTAAACCTGCCTGTCCGTTGGTAAGCATATTACCTACTAAATTAAGAAGTCTTGCATCTTTAGTCGTTGCTCCCGGGAATCTGAAACCAAGCATTACGTTTTCAGGATTAGGCCCCACAACTTCTTTTACGATTGGAGAACTAATCGGTTTTTCCTGCCCGATTTTATATTCCGGAATCGACTTAGGCTTCATATAAGAGAACGCTTTGTCGATTTTAGCAATCACTTCATCCGGATTGAAATCTCCGGACATAATGATTCCCATATTATTAGGAACATAATAGGTGTCGAAATACTGACGGATTGCCTTCAAAGAAGGGTTTTTAAGGTGTTCTATAGTTCCGATTGTGGTTTGCTTTCCGTAGTTGTTGTTAGGAAAAAGACTAGCAAACATCATATCGTATACTTTATCTCCATCGTCATCCAAAGATCTGTTTTTCTCTTCGTATACAGCTTCCAGCTCAGTATGGAAAAGTCTTAAAACTGGCTGTCTGAATCTTTCTGACTGTACCGTAAGAAATTTATCTACAACATTAGCTGGAATATCTTCAGTATAAACAGTTTGTTCAAAAGAAGTGAAAGCATTCGTTCCGTCTGCACCCATTCCAGCCATCATTTTGTCGTACTCATTGGCAATGGCAAATTTGGCTGCTTCTCCAGAAACCTTGTCAATTTCTTTATAGATTTCTTTTCTTTTGCTTTCATCTTTTGTCGTATTGTACTTTTCGTACAGCGCATCAATCTGATCAAGGATTGGTTTTTCTTTTGCCCAGTCTTTAGAACCGAATTTATCTGTACCCTTGAAAAGCATATGCTCTAAATAATGGGCAAGACCAGTGTGATCTGAAGGATCTGTTTTGCTTCCTGCTTTTGTGGCGATATAGGTTTGTATTCGAGGATCCTTGTTGGTAGGACTTAGAATAACGGTAAGTCCGTTTTTTAATTTATAATATCTTGCAGCAGTAGGATCATTCGTTACATATTTGTAAGTGTATCCGTTTGATGTGGCTTCTTTCCACTGGAAATCCTGTCCGTAAGCATAGCCCACGAAACTTGCTGCCGCAATACTGGTTACGATACTGATTTTTTTTAAAAAGTTCATGGTGTATTTTTTTGATTCAGTTTAGTTGAATTGATCTAATAATTCTTTAATTCTTCTCATGGCTTCTCTTAACTCTTCTTCAGAAGCTGCATAAGAAAATCGGATACATTCCGGGCTTCCGAAAGAAACTCCTCCTACACATCCTACATGAGCATTTTCTAAGATAAACATAGCGAAATCGTCAGAATCCTTGATTTCAGTTCCGTTTAATGTTTTTCCGATATAATGAGAAATATCCGGGAAGAAATAGAAGGCTGCTTTAGGAAGTAATACCTTAAATCCAGGGATTTCTTTCATTAAATCATACACAAGATCTCTTCTTTTTTTGAATGCATCAATCATGTATTTGTATTCAGAAGGATCTGTTTTTAGAGCAGTAATGGAAGCTCTTTGAGCTACTGTGTTCGCACCACTTGTCATTTGTCCCTGAACTTTTTCACAAGCTTTGGCAAGCCATTCCGGACATGCTGAATAACCGATTCTCCATCCGGTCATCGCAAACGCTTTAGACATTCCGTTGATTACGGCTGTCTGTTCGTATACTTCAGGAAACTGAGCGATAGAAGTGGTTTTTGTTTCATAATTGATGAATTCGTAGATCTCGTCAGAAATTATCGTTACATGCGGATATTTAGCAATGACTTTTGCCAAAGATTTTAATTCATCATAAGTATAATATCCTCCGGAAGGATTACAAGGTGAGCTGAATAAAACAGCTTTTGTCTTATCTGTAATAGCTTCTTCCAATTGCTCAGCTGTAATTTTGAAGTCCGTAACATAAGAAGTAGGAAGCATTACAGAATTTCCACCCATCATTTTTACCATTTCATCATAACTTACCCAATACGGATTTGGTAATATTACTTCGTCTCCGTCATTAATAAGTGCTGCTAAAACATTGATAATCGACTGTTTTGCACCGTTTGAAACACAGATTTGTGTAGGTTTATATTCTAAATTATTATCTCTTTTCAGTTTGTGAACAATGGCTTCACGAAGTTCCAGAAATCCGGGAACAGGAGAGTAGTGGCTGTAGTTTTCGTTAATCGCATCAAATGCTGATTGTTTTATATTGTCCGGAACATCGAAATCCGGTTCTCCTAGTGTTAAGCTGATAACATTGATGCCGTTGGCTTTCATTTCTCTAGCCTTATTAGACATCACGAAAGTCTGTGAGTACCCTAATCTGTTTACTCTATCTGAAAGTTTGTTCATGAATTTTTTTTGAATTTTAACAAATATATATAATAAAATTCTCCTAGGAAACAGAAATGAGCTAAGATTAAGTTTTTTAAATATTAATCACTAGATTTGGAGATATTTTGAATCAAAAATTGTAAAAAACAATTAAAATGTATAAAATTTTATTTTTGCTGATCGCGTCTTTGTGTTCAGCGCAGAGTTATCGTTTTGTGTATGAATATAAGATGAAACCTGATCGCAAAATAGATTCTCTGGTTACAGATTACATGAACCTGGATTCAGATGGCAAAAAATCTTATTTCTTCAATGCGGCGAAGTATGAAAGAGATTCCGCTTATCGCAGTACAAAAAGCGATGCTGTTCTTTATAACGGTAAAAAATATGATCAGAATCTGGGATATATTGTGGAAAAAGAATATGCTCAAAAAAACATTAAGTTTTATGACAAATATAAAACAGCCAATTTGTTAGTAATAGAGGATGGATCTCAGAAGTGGAATATCGAGAAAGAATTTTCAATCATTAATAATATCAATTGCCAAAAAGCAACTGCAAATTATAAAGGGAGAGTCTGGGAAGCTTGGTTCAGTAAAGAATATCCTATCAATGACGGACCATATAAATTCAAAGGCCTTCCGGGGTTGATCGTAAGTCTTAAAGACAGTGAAGGAAATCATGCTTTTAATTTAATTCAAATTAAAAAGATTAAGACAATCTTTGCTTTCCTGCCAAAAAGCAGTAAAGAAATGAGCTGGAAGGAGTACAGAAAAACATTAATGACGTATACTCCTAATCTTGCAGATGATATAGAGACTATGAAAGTTGATAAGAGTGTAGGAGCAATGAATCTTCAGTTTAAAGATGGATATGTAGCGAAATTTGATCTTCAAGAATTGAAAAAAAATAGCAGTCCGGATGATGAAATTGCCAAAAGACTTCGCAGAACCAATAACCCGATTGAAAAAGAGTGAAAATAAATGAAAAGACCATCTGTTGATGGTCTTTTTTCATGAAATTGAATCAGGTGAAATTTAAATATTTGACCAAAGCTAATAAAAACTTATTTTTGCAGATTATAATAATTGATATGTCTACATCGTTACTATTAAAATATTTTCCCAATCTTACCGAAACGCAGATTGAACAGTTTTCAAAATTAGAAGCTCTTTATAATGAGTGGAACGAAAAGATCAATGTAATTTCCAGAAAAGATATGGAATCATTGTATGAGAAACATATTTTACACTCTTTAGGAATTGCTAAGGTGATGGAATTCGCACCCGGAACAAAAGTGTTGGATATTGGAACGGGAGGAGGTTTCCCAGGAATTCCTTTAGCCATATTGTTTCCAGAAACAGAATTTACGCTGATAGATTCTATCGGGAAAAAAATTACTGTTGTAAATGCTGCTGCAGAAGGAGTTGGGTTGAAGAACGTAACGGCTATTCATGGAAGAGCTGAGAAGCTGAAAGAGAAATTCCATTTTGTAGTAAGTAGAGCAGTTACCCAAATGCCTGAATTTTTAAGATGGCTGAAAGGGAAATTTGAAAAAGAGCAGTTCAATACAAAACACAATGGTGTTCTTTATTTAAAAGGAGGAGACCTTGCTGAAGAACTTGCAGGACTTAAATGTGAAATCTTTAGTCTTAAAAATTATTTTGAAGGTGAATTCTTTGATACAAAAAAAGTAGTCTATCTCTCGAAAGGTAATTTTAATTCGTAAATTTATACTTCCAAATCAAGATAACAGTATGAAAAAGTTTATAAATATTGGAATTTCTGCGGTCATATTAGGTTTTATTTCAACATCGTGTAATGATGATGATGACTATCAAACCGTAGAATCTATAGATAAAGTAAAGATTGATAGTGTAAAGATTATCAATGATACGATGGATGTTTTTACCGTTCAGAGTATTAAAACGTATTCTGCTTATCAATCGAATTGTGAAGGTTTTTATGGTTATGATTATATTCATGATGATAATGTAACCAGATCCGTTACTGCCTATAAATTTAAGACAGATGGAGCTTGTCAACCCTCAACGAAAACACTTGCCAGTCAAATTAATTTCAGTCCGCAGCAAACCGGAACGTATACTTTTAAATTCTGGAGCGGAGGAAGTACTTGGATTACCAAAACCATTGTAGTGGAGTAAATTAGATGCTGAAATTCATTGTTTTATTGTGTTCATTATTTTCCATTCAGGCATTGAGTCAGAAAATTAGCTGGAATGAGAATGTAAAGCTTAAATGGGAAAACTTTCAAAGTCCTGTTAATCGCAAAAGCAATCCGGATGTAGTTGCTTATACTAATTGTGGGTGGGAATACACTGTAATAAAATCTTCCAATCCTAAAGCAGCAGTTGAATTTAATATCCAAACAAGATTTAACGAAGATAAATCGTGGAAAGATGTAAAAAGAATCAATGATTATTACCTTCTGCATGAACAAAAGCATTTCGATATTGCTGAAATATTTGCCAGAAAGCTGAGAAAAGAAGTCAAAGAAAAAATTAAAACATCCACAGATTTCGATAAGTATTTTAAAGGGATTTATAATACAATTTCAAACGATTATAAGAACTTTCAGATTACCTACGATAAAGAGACTGAACACGGTATTAATAAAGAAAAACAAGCTGAATACAATACATTAATATCTTCCGAATTAGAAAATTTAAAAAACTTTAAAACCTCTTGAAGTTCCTCAATAAAATTGTTCACGAATTATTAGCTCAAAGTTCTGATCTTTCCGAGTTCAATATCGTATTACCGGGAAAACGTCCCATCGTTTTTATTAGAAGAATTTTAGAGGAAAATAACTATTCAGGACTTTTACCCAACTTTTTTACAGTAGAAGAACTGATCAATCAGATTGCAGACAAACAGCCGATTCAAGGGATTTCTTTGTGGCTTTTTTCTTTTGATGTCTATAAAAGTCTTAATCTTATTCCAAGAGATGATTTTTCTGATTTTTTGAAATGGTTTCCTACGTTACAGAAAGACTGGGATGATATTTTGAAATTTTCGGAAAGTGATCAGGTGGTTCTTCAATATATGTTCGATGAAGAAAGAATCAAAGAGTGGGCGCAGGATTTGGGAGAAGATGATGATGTTCCGAGAAAGAAATTCCTGAATTTCTGGAAAAATATGAATGTTTTTCTTCCCGTTCTGAAACAAAAATTGCAGGAGAAAAACTGGGCGACTTCCGGAATGATTCACGAAACCGCAAAAGCTGAAATTGATCATTTTGCTAAAAATACCAAAGAAAAATTTGTTTTTTGCGGGTTTAATGCCTTTACTCCGGTTGAAGAAAAATTAGTTAGAAGTCTTTTACAATGGGATAAAGGACAATGCTTCTTTCAGGCAGATTATTATTATTTTGATGATGAAAGACAAGAAGCCGGAAAATTTCTGAGAAACCATAAAACCTGGAAAGAATTTAACGATCACAGAGCTTTTAACTGGATCGAAGATGATTTTAACCAACCTAAAAATATAAAAGTATATGAGGTTTCAGGAAATATTACCCAAACAAAAGTATTGCCTGAAATCTTTAAAGAAATAGAAAATAAGACGTATTCCAATACAGCGGTTGTTTTGTTGGACGAAAATTTGCTTCCTGCAAGTTTAGATGTCATGTACGGAGTTCAGAATCTGAATATCACTATGGGATTTCCGCTGAAGAATCTTTCATTTTCTAATGCGGTAAAGCAACTTTTTTATCTTCAGAAACAACTAGAAAAAAACAAATCATCATATTATTATCGTGATGTTTTTCCTATTCTTGAAGAACTTCCGAAATCTGCCGAAGACGAATTGGTCATCAATCAGTTTAAAGCAAAAGTAGAAGAGAGGAATATTGTTTATATATCAAGAAAACTATTGCAGGAGCTTTTAGGAGAATTATCATACTATAATTTGCTTCAAAAAGCAGATTCCACGAATATTTATTTAGATTCCTTAATTGATTTTTGTAAGAAAGTAAAATGGCTGGAAATAGATGATATACAGTATGAAAACGTATCTCACTTCGAGAATTCATTTAGGATTATAAAAAACCAGCTGAGTCCGTATGATTTTGAAATCACGATGGAAACACTGGAGATTCTGATCAATCAGCATATCAATTCCGAGAGCATAGATTTTCAGGGAGAGCCGTTAAGAGGATTACAGATTATGGGGCTTTTGGAGACCCGTCTTTTGAATTTTGAGAATGTAATCCTGCTTTCTGTGAATGAAGGGAAATTACCGCTCGGAAACTCTCAGAATACCTATATTCCGTTTGATATCCGAAAGTTTTTTGATCTTCATACCTTCTTGGAAAACGACAGTATTTATGCTTACCATTTTTACCGTTTGATTCAGGATTCCCAGAATGTACATTTGTTGTTCAATGCATTAAGTTCAGGGGTGAATTCGGGAGAAAAGAGCCGATTTATTACCCAGATCGAAATGGAAAGTTCTCACCATATTGAACACCTCATTATAGAGAATTCATCGGAGCCAATTATTACCGAACCTATTGAGTTTATAAAGACACCTGTAGTGTTAGAGAAGCTTGAAAAATGGAAGGAAAAAGTTTCGGCTTCACACCTTACAAGTTACCTGTACAATCCGATTGATTTTTACCTTTCTAAGATTTTGAATACTTCCGAAAACGATGAAATTGAAGAAGAATTATCGGTTAAAAATTATGGGAATTTAGTTCATTATACACTTCAAGAAATATATGAGGTATTAAAAGGTAAAGTATTAAAAGAAAATGATTTAAAAGTTTCAATTAAAGAAATAGATAAATATATAGATATTGCTATCGATAAGCTGAAACATCAGCCGGAATTCTATGAAAAGGGAATGAATTTCATTCACAAAGCCATTGCTAAAAAAGTGATTGAAAGCATTCTGAATTATGACCTTGATCTGGTGAAGAATGGAAATAAACTTGAAATTTTAGATATTGAAAAACGATTTGAAAACGTAGATTTCTATCTCGATGCATCACAGAAAATATCATTTTTCGGATTCATTGACCGAATCGACAGATTGAATGGAACCCTGAGAATTATCGATTATAAAACCGCAAAAATCAAAAATCTGATCGTTAAAATTGATCAGGATAATGTGGAAGAATATTTCCATAACAGTGATCGGAAACAGGCGTTGCAGCTTTGTATTTATCAATATGTGGTACAGAATCTTCCTGAGTTTTGGGGGCTTCCTATTGAAACCGGAATCTGGAGTTTCGCCGAAGCTAAAAAAGGAGTGGTATCATTACAATTCGAAAAGGGTGATATTGATGATGCAATGAAATCTATTAAAAGTTTAATTGAGGAAATCCTGAATCCGGAGATGAATTTTGTTGAAGAGATTAAGACTTATTCTATTTAATTTACACATAGCTATTACATGGAAATTTGTCATTCTGAAGTGTAGTGAAGAATCGTATTTTTTTGCAGAGATTCCTCCTTTGTCGGAATGACAGTGTACATAAATTAAATAAAAAGCCTAATAAATTAACTTTATCAGGCTTTTTTATAGCATATTTCTAATTTTTTAGAATGCGTTAATTCCGGTAATATCTAACCCTGTAATCAATAAGTGAACATCATGCGTTCCTTCATACGTAATTACAGATTCAAGGTTGGCAGCGTGTCGCATCATCGGGAATTCACCCATGATTCCCATTCCTCCAAGGATCTGACGGGATTCTCTTGCAATATCAATCGCCATTTTCACATTGTTTCTTTTTGCCATTGAAATCTGAGCAGGACTTGCTTTATGTTCATTTTTAAGGTTTCCTAATTGTAAGCAAAGTAGCTGAGCTTTAGTGATTTCAGTCAGGAATTCTGCTAGTTTTTTCTGTTGCAACTGATAAGAACCGATTGGTTTTCCAAACTGTTTTCTTTCTTTAGAATACTGAACCGCAGTACAGTAGCAATCAATAGCAGCTCCGATTACACCCCAAGAAATTCCATATCTCGCGGAATTCAAACAAGATAAAGGTCCTTTTAATCCAGTCACTCCAGGAAGTAAATTTTCTTTTGGAATCTTCACGTCATTGAAAACCAATTCTCCTGTTTTGGAAGCTCTTAAGCTCCATTTGTTGTGGGTTTCAGGAGTTGTAAACCCTTCCATTCCTCTTTCAACGATCAGTCCCTGAACTTTTCCTTCTTCATTTTTAGCCCATACTACAGCAATATCGCAAAGCGGAGAATTGGTGATCCACATTTTTGCCCCATTTAAAAGATAATGATCTCCCATATCCTTAAAATAGGTTTCCATAGAGCTTGGATCTGAACCATGATTAGGCTCCGTTAATCCAAAAGAACCGATCATTTCTCCGGAAGCTAACTTTGGTAAATATTTTCTCTTTTGTTCTTCAGAGCCGAATTCATTGATAGGGAACATGACTAAAGAACTTTGTACGGAAGCGGCAGAACGAACGGCAGAATCTCCTCTTTCCAGCTCCTGCATGATCAAACCGTAAGAAATCTGATCAAGACCAGAACCTCCATACTCAACCGGAATATACGGACCCAATGCTCCAACTTTTCCCAATTCTCTCATCAAGCCGGGAATGTCGGTATGATTTTGTGCAGCATGATCGATCTGTGGCATGACAAAACTTTCTACCCATTCTCTGATCGATTGGCGTATAAGTTTGTGTTCTTCGGTAAGTAAAGCATCAATTCCATAATAATCAGGGATTGATGTAAGAGGATAATATGACATTGTAATTTAATTTTTCTAAAAATAATACTTTTCGCTATTCCAGAAAAATTTTTTTTAAATGCCTGATGAAAATTGATTTTTTAAACTATTTGAAAAGATTAAAAGGCAGAATTATGCTTCATCCTCTTTATCATTTGAGATAGGATACTGATTGGGTGAATTATGAACTTTGCTTTTGAATTTATACAAATAAGGAGCTTTATTTGCAGAACCGTCATACAGTTTCTCCAGCCTATCAAGAATGTTAAGACTCAATATTTTACGTTGGAAATTATTTCTTCTGAATTTCTCACCTAAAATAGTTTCATAAAGAGATTGCAGATCTTTCATCGTAAACTTTTCAGGAAGCAAATTACTGGCAGCAACTTCGGTATTGATGTTCATTCTCAGGTATTCAAGACCTGTTTCTATGATTCTGTCATGATCGAAGGCCATCTGAGGAAGGTTATTGACCTCAAACCATTCACAGGTTTCATTAAAAGCATCAGGAAATGTGTTGGCAAGAGAAAAATCAATCAAGCTACAGTAACCTACTGTAATGAACCTTTGAAAAATCCAGTGATCTTTTGGGATTTCAATTCCTTTATTTTGAAGTAAAATCTGGTGTACATTGTTTTCTGTACGATCTATTCTTCCAAAGGTGTGAAATTGTTTCAGAAAAATATCTTTTATATGTGTTCTTTCAAATAAAACACGAGCTGCTGCTTCTCTGAGATCTTCATCATTAAATACAAATCCGCCGGGAAGTGACCACAAATTGAGGTCATGATATTTCAAAAGTAAGACTTTCAGGATATTATTATGAAAACCAAATATGGTACAATCTACAGATACATGGGCTACAAAGTCTTTTGTATCAATAAGTTCCTGAAGGTTTTGTTTGTTTTTTGTGTCTTTGATTTTCATGGGAGTAAAAATAAAATTATTTTTTTAATGTTTTTCTACTTATTGTAAAATAGACTAAACTTATTGTAAACAGCACAAGTACAGCAAATAAAATATACACTGAATAGTAGTTGAGTAATTGGTTTCCAAATAAGATTGACATCATAATCGAACTCACAGAACTTCCTAAAGATGAAAAAATAACGATTAGCGATGTAAAAAGGTTTACATTCTCTTTATTGATTCTGGTGATCATTTTTGAATTGATAATAGGGTAGAGCGGTGATAAGAACAATCCAATTACAGGAAACAAAAACAACAAGATTTTAGAATCTTTCGGACCCAAGAACTGTATTCCAATAATAATGGATAAGACAGAAACAATCAATACCAAACACCAAACATAATATTTTGATAAAGAGAATCTGTGGATGATATTTGAAGTGATCATTCTCCCCACATAAGAAAAAAGAGCAAGGAAAGAGGAAGCCTGAAGGGCGAAGAAGGAGTTGACTTTTAAATGGTTTTTATAAAAAGAGGGTAACCATGAATTAAAACTCTGCTCAACAAAAACAATAGAAAATAATACAGCTAAAAAGACAATAATCAAAGGACTGATGAATTCTGAAAGCTCTTTGATGAGATTTTCTTTTTCTTTTTTTACCGGTTCCGCAATCTCAAGTCTTGAAAATAAAAATATGGTGATAGCTGATAAAACAGAAATAAATAAGAATCCAAATTTCCAAAACTGAGAGAATTGGCTTGAAATCAACCAGCCAAATCCAGTATTTACAACAAAAATCCCAATCATAAAAGAAGCTTCAACGCTGTTCATCGTTTTTGCAAGTGTCTTTTCATCAGAAATATTATTACGGATGACTCCAAATACGCATATTTTACCAATGGCAAAACAAGCTCCAATGATGGCGAACCAAAGTTTGTAAAACCAAAATACTTCTATAAACGGTAAAATAATTGAGCAAATCCCTACAATACTCAATGCTAAAATCAACGATTTTTTTGTTCCGAATTTGCTGATAAAGTTAACGGCAAAAAGTGAAATAAGGGCAACAGGAATATCTTTAAATGACTCTAAAAATCCCAATTTATCGTAGGTGATTTTTGCCTCCGAAAGTTGAAGAATTACAATGCCCATACAGTTTAAGACCATTGAAAAAATCAGGAAAGTTAGTTTCAACGGAAGGGAGATTTTGGAGAGCTTGGTCGTCATTTCAGGGATTTTTTTTGTTCTTTTTTATGAAAATTTAAGGTTTTTTTTAATAAAAATTATGCCTTTGAAGCCCCAAAAATAAACGAAATATTAAAATAGTTATTAATAAAATGTTAATTATTTAAAAAAAAATATATTTTTATTGTCTCAATTTGAGAATTAAAAAACTAACTGTATATGAATGTAAAAATATCAAGAAGTTTAGGACTGGTTGCAGCACTCTATTTTACTGCAAATTTCAGTGCCCAAAACACCAAGAAAGACACGCTTCCGAAAGAGCAAAAAATTGAGGAAGTGGTAATGATCGGTTACGGTACTCAGAAGAAGAGTAATGTGACGGGTGCGATTTCCAGTATTAAGGCCAGTGATATTGAAAATGCTCCTGCAGCGGGAAGACCAGAACAGGTACTCCAGGGAAGAGCTGCAGGTATAAGTGTAATTTCAAATTCCGGACAACCGGGAAGTGCTCCTACGGTTCGTGTACGTGGTATTACCAGTTTTGGTGCGGGAAGTAATGATCCGCTTTGGGTAGTAGACGGAATTGTTGTAGACAATATTGGATGGTTAAATCAATCTGATATTGAAGGAATGGAAATTCTTAAAGATGGAGCTTCTGCAGCTATTTATGGAGTTTCAGCTGCAAAAGGCGTTATTCTTATTACAACCAAAAAAGGAGCAAAAGGAAGAATGAACCTTTCTTATAATGGTTTTTTTGGTGTAGGAAACGCTGCGAAAAAACTTGATTTATTAAATGCTACACAGTATGCGAACATCATGAACGAAGCCAATACTAATGATGGAAAAGCACCGATGTTCAGCAATCCAAATTCATTTGGGGCAGGAACGGATTGGCAAAAGCAGATTTTTAATAGTGCACAACGTCAATCTCACGAATTCAGCATCAATGGAGGAAATGATAAATCTACGTTCTTTACCTCATTTGGATATTATGATCAGGAAGGTATTGTATTAAGAGATATTTCAAATTATAAAAGAATTAATGCGAGATTCAATTCTACACATAAGGTTTTTGATTTTTTAACAATAGGGCAAACTTTTGCATATACCCATGTGAAAGCACAGGGTATTAGTGATAACAATGAATTTGGAGGACCATTAAGCTCTGCCATTAACCTTGACCCTACAACACCTCTTGTTGTTACTGATATTGCAAGTCAACCATTTCCAAGCGATTATACGAATAATCCTAATATCATAAGAGATGCCAATGGAAATCCTTATGGAATATCACATTATGTAAGTAAAGAAATGTCTAATCCATTGGCGTTTCAAGAGACGCAAAGAGGAAGGTATAGATGGTCTGATGATATTGTTGCCAACGTTTTCGGCGACTGGAAAATAAATAAGAATTTTAATTTTAAGTCAACTGTAAATGGAAAATTGTCTTATTGGGGGAATCAGGCATTTACACCAAAAGCATATTTAAGCTCAGCAAATTCTAATTCTACAAATAATTTATTTAGAGAAATTCAGAGAAAATTTGAGTGGAATACAGAAAATACCCTTACTTACCATAATAAGTTTGGATTACACAATTTAAATGTTTTATTAGGTCAAGGATATTATGAGTATAATATTTCTTACGGACAAAATACCACATATAAAAATCTTCCAACAAATAACTGGCAAGACGCGTCTTTTAATTTTGATATTTCTCCAACTGATAAGACTTCAAATGCATGGGATGGAAAGCAAACACATAAAGCTTCTTATTTTGCTAGAGTGGTGTATGATTATGATAATAAATATCTTTTCACAGGTACAATTCGTAGAGACGGATCTTCTAAGTTTGGAAGAAATAACCATTGGGGGAACTTTCCTGCAATGTCTTTAGGATGGAATGTTTCTAATGAAAATTTCTGGCCCGAGAACAATGTAGTTAATAGTTTTAAATTAAGAGGAGGATATGGTATTTTAGGAAATGATGGGATTGATAATTTCCAGTTTGCTAACTTCTTAGTTGCAGGAAGCAATTATACTTTTGGAGATAATATCATTCATGTAGGATATGCACCAAGTACTTTGGAGAATCCTGATTTAAAATGGGAAAGAACATCGCAATTTAACATTGCTGCAGATCTTAAAATTTTCAAAAACTTTGACTTAAGTGTAGATGTCTATAGAAAGAAAAGTACAGATATCCTGAGACAGGTTGAAGTTCCTGGGTATCTTGGATTAATCAATAATCCATGGAGAAATATTGGAGACATGAATAATGATGGGATAGAGGTAAGTTTAGGTTACAAAAAGAATTGGGGTGACTTTGGCTTTTCTGCAAATGGAAACTTTGCTTATTTAAAGAATGAAATTACTAGGCTTGAAGGAGGTAAGGAGTATGTTAATTTTGCATCTTTTCAGACCCTTGGAACTGTTTCTAGATTACAAGTTGGACAATCATATGGTTCTTTTTATGGGTATCAAAATCTAGGTGTTTTCCAAAATCAGGCAGAAATTGATGCCTACAGAAATTCTAATGGAGGATTAATTCAGGCAAATGCTAAACCTGGTGACTTCAAACGACTTGATGCCAATGGAGATGGTAAAATAGATGAAGCTGACTATGTAAATTTGGGGAACTCTGTGCCTAAATATACTTTTGGCTTTACTTTGAATATGAATTATAAGAATTTTGATCTTATGGTATTTGCACAAGGCCAAGCAGGAAATAAAATTTTCCAAGGTTTAAGAAGACTTGATATTCCAGAAGCTAATTATCAAACTGCAATTCTTGATCGTTGGACAGGTGAAGGAACGTCTAATACAGTTGCCAGACTTACAAAAGATGATCCGAATCAAAATTATACTAGAATGTCCGATTATTATCTTCAAAAAGGAGATTATCTACGTTTGAAATTAGTTCAGATAGGATATACTCTTTCTAAAGATGTTGCAAAAACGATTGGAGCTTCAAAAATAAGATTTTATGTAACAGGAGAAAACCTTGTAACTTTTACAAAATACACAGGGTATGATCCTGAAATTGCAGGAGGTGATACTTTTGGTATAGACAGAGCGTATTATCCGCAAGCAAGAACTTTCCTTTTTGGTGCTAATGTTCAATTTTAATTAAAAGAAAAATGAAAAATAAAAGATTTATATATAAAAGTGTTTCTGTTTTAATGCTTGCGGGAATTGGTTTTGGAGCCGTTTCTTGTAATAATAGTAACCTTGAAGATGTACAAAATACGGGAACTTTCGATTCTGACAATTATTTTCAAAATGAAGAACAATCTTTTTCTGGACTTGTTGCTACCTATGATATGTTAAGAAAATATTCCGGAGGATTTGAAAATATGGTGACATTTTTTAATGGTGCTTCTGATGATTTTTACTCTGGAGGAGGAAATTCTTCGGATGGAGCAGGAATTCAAGGATTCTCGAATTATACAATAAATCCGATTATTATGCCGGCGAGTTATTGGAAAGACTATTACCAAGGGATAGCAAAAGCTAATCTTTTACTTGATAGAATTCCTAACGCAAATATGAATGATCAGACAAGAAAAAGATTTATTGCAGAAGCTAAAGTATTAAGATCATTATATTATTTTGAACTGTTAAGAATGTTCAAAAATATCCCTCTTATTTTAAAACCAATTTTGGTTTCAGACGATTATTATCACATTCCTCAAGCAAAGCCGGAAGATGTATATAGCCAAATCGAAGGTGACATTCTTTCTGCGATCAATGATCTTCCTTTAACTATTAGTTCAAATAATAAAGCTGAATTGGGAAGAATCACACAAGGTTCGGCTCGTGCTATTTTAGGTAAAATTTATTTGTATGACAATAAAAAAGCTTTAGCTGCCACACAATTTGAAATGGTAAATGGTACTCCTGGACAGACTAGTCAATACGGTTATCATTTGGTAGCAAGTTTTGCCGATCTTTGGAAGATTGATAATAAATTTACTACAGAATCAGTATTAGAAGTAATGCATACCAATGCAAGTAATGCAGATTGGGGATTTTGGGGATCTGGAAAAGACGAAGGAAATTCTGTTAATCAGATGGTAGGAATTATTTCTTATGGAGTTAATACACAACTCCCTAATAATGATGCACCAAGTATTCATAAAGGATGGGGATTCAATCCTGCTACAGATGATTTGTTTACCTTCATGCAAGGGGATCCACGCTTGGACGCAACAATATTTAATGCTAAAGCATTAGTACAGCAAAACAAAATAACTTATTCTGCAGGATTTAAAGATACCGGATATTTTTTAAATAAATATTTACCAAGAACAGCGGACGAATCTACACAACCAGGAGCAACAGAGCTAAATTTCCGTCAGAATTATATTGCAATAAGATTAGCAGATACATATTTAATGGAAGCTGAATCACTTAATGGGACAGGAGCGAGAGCTCAGGCTTTACTAGATGCAGTAAGAGCAAGGGTAGGATTGGCTTCAGTTCCGGTTTCGATGCAGGCAATTAAAGACGAAAGAAGAAGAGAGCTTGCTGGAGAAGGACACAGATGGTTTGACTTGGTAAGATGGGGAGATGCTCCGGCTAAATTGGGTTCAAGAGGGTTTACAGCAAATAAAAATGAGATATTGCCAATTCCTTTTAATGAGTTAGCAAATACGGCTTTAAAACAAAATCCTGGCTATAATTAATCACATGAAACTTCACAGTTTATATAGTTTCTTTTTAAAAAGTACTGCACTGCTATTTAGCGGTGCGGTGCTTTTGCCTTTATCATCATGTAAAACCTTGAGTACAAAGGATAATAAAGTTGAAGTTTGGCTTACTAAGGGAGATGAAAGTGTAAAATTAGAACAACAACAAAACATTGTTTTTATAAATACAACCAATAGCTTTCAAAATATTGAAGTAGATGCTTCACAGGTTTTCCAAAGTATTGACGGTTTTGGATATACTCTGACCGGAGGAAGTGTTCAGGTGATCAATCAGCTGAGTGCAACCAAGAAACAGGAATTATTGAATGACTTATTCAGTGCTTCAGGAATTGGTGTTAATTATTTAAGAATAAGCATTGGTGCTTCAGACTTGAACAGCGAAGTTTTTTCTTATGATGATTTACCGGCAGGACAGACGGATCCTACGCTTTCTCAATTTAGCTTAACTAAAGATCAGGCTGTTATCCAGATGTTAAAAGATATTTTGGTGATTAATCCCAATATTAAAATCTTAGCAACACCTTGGTCGCCACCGGTTTGGATGAAAGACAATGGAAACAGCGTTGGAGGAAGTTTAAAGCCTGAATTTTATGGAACATACGCTCAGTATTTCGTAAAATATATTCAGGCAATGCAGGCACAGGGAATTAAGATTGATGCCATCACTCCTCAAAACGAACCATTGCATCCGGGAAATAATCCAAGTATGTATATGACACCGGGAGACCAAGCTACTTTTATTAAAAATAATTTAGGACCTGCTTTTCAGGCGGCAAATATTACTACAAAAATTATTGCTTACGATCATAATTGTGATAATCCTGCTTATCCTTTGGCGGTTTTAAATGATACAACGGCCAATCCTTATGTGGACGGATCTGCTTTCCATTTATATGCAGGAGATATTTCGGCGTTGAGTATGGTTCACAACTTATTCCCGAATAAAAACGTATATTTTACAGAACAATGGACAAGTTCTACAGGAGGATTCTCTGGAGATTTGGATTGGCACGTTAAAAACGTTATTATAGGATCAATGAGAAATTGGAGCAAAACAGCATTGGAATGGAATGTAGCAAACGATGCGTCATTTGGACCTCATACACCGGGAGGTTGTACACAGTGTAAAGGAGCAGTTACAATTAATAATGCAACAGGGTATGACAAAAATGTAGCCTATTATATTATTGCCCATGCTTCAAAATTTGTTCCTGCAAATTCCCAAAGAATTGCTTCAACACAAGGAGATAATCTTTCAACGGTGGCTTTCAAAACACCAGCTGGGAAAACAGTTTTGATTGTTCAGAACAGCAATTCTACAGATAAGACATTTAACATTAAGTATAACCAAAAGACAGCTCCTGTAACCATTGCAGGAAGTTCAGTAGCAACCTATATTTTTTAATATAAAATCATGAAATTGCGGTAATAAAAAGATGATTATTACACGATTTCATTCGACCTTAAAAAGATAGAATATACCATATGAAAAGAATTTATTTCTTATTAGCATTTACAGCATTCGGATTAAATCTATTCGGACAAAAGACGATTGATCAAAAAGTCACTGAATTGTTGTCGAAAATGACATTGGAGGAAAAAGTTGGGCAACTCGTTCAATATAGTGGTTTCGAATATGCGACAGGACCTCAGAATTCTAATTCTGCAAGTGTTTTAAATGAAATAAAACAGGGAAAAGTAGGTTCGATGCTTAATGTAGCTGGAGCAGAAGAAACCAGAAGGTTTCAGGAATTAGCTTTAAAATCGAGATTGAGAATTCCTTTGTTATTCGGTCAGGATGTCATTCATGGGTATAGAACAACATTTCCGGTGAATCTTGGTCAGGCGGCGAGTTGGGATTTAGGATTAATAGAAAAATCTGAGAGAATTGCTGCAACCGAAGCTTCGGCTTATGGGATTCACTGGACTTTTGCACCGATGGTGGATGTTGCCAGAGACCCGAGATGGGGAAGAGTGATGGAAGGTTCGGGTGAAGATACCTATTTAGGAACTCAAATTGGATTGGCAAGAATCAAAGGGTTTCAGGGGAAAGGTCTTGGAAATCTCGATGCTATCATGGCTTGCGCGAAACATTTTGCAGCGTATGGAGCGGCAGTTGGTGGAAGAGATTACAATTCTGTTGACATGAGTTTAAGACAATTGAACGAAACTTATTTACCTCCGTTTAAAGCGGCTGCAGAAGCCGGAGTCGCTACTTTCATGAACTCTTTTAATGATATCAACGGAATTCCGGCAACGGCAAACCAATATATTCTGAGAGATTTATTAAAAGGGAAATGGAATTATCAAGGTTTTGTGGTTTCAGATTGGGGAAGTATTGGTGAAATGGTTCCTCACGGTTATGCCAAAGACAATAAAGAAGCTGCGGAAAAAGCAATCCTTGCAGGAAGTGATATGGATATGGAAAGCCGCGCTTACATGGCTGAACTTCCCAAATTGGTTCAGGAAGGAAAAGTTGATCCTAAGTTTATTGATGATGCGGCAAGAAGAATTTTGATTAAAAAATTTGAGATGGGATTATTTGATGATCCTTACAGATTTAGCAATGAAAAAAGACAGAAAGAACAATTAAATAATCAGGAAAACAGAAAATTCGGAAGAGAATTTGGTTCGAAAAGCATTGTTTTGCTTAAAAATCAGAAGAATCTTTTACCCCTTTCAAAATCAACGAAAACAGTTGCTTTAATAGGTCCTTTCGGAAAAGAAACATCTGCCAATCACGGATTTTGGTCGATTGCTTTTAAAGATGATAACCAAAGAATTATCACTCAATTTGACGGAATCAAAAATCAGTTAGACAAAAATTCAACATTATTATACGCAAAAGGAGCCAATGTTGATGATCAGGACAAATCGATGTTTGCAGAAGCGTTGGAAACGGCTAAAAAAGCAGACGTTGTGATTATGACTTTAGGCGAAGGTTCGGCAATGAGCGGGGAAGCGAAAAGCAGAAGTAACCTACATTTCTCAGGTGTTCAGGAAGATCTTTTAAAAGAAATTGCTAAAACAGGCAAACCGATTGTTTTAATGATTAATGCGGGAAGACCTTTGGTTTTTGATTGGGCAGCAGACAATATTCCAACGATTATATACACATGGTGGTTGGGAACAGAAGCTGGAAACTCCATTGCGGATGTTCTTTTTGGAACCGTAAATCCGGGCGGAAAACTTCCGATGACTTTCCCTAGAACTGAAGGACAAATTCCGGTGTATTACAATCATTATAATACGGGAAGGCCAGCGAAAAATAATACGGACAGAAATTATGTATCGGCGTATATAGATCTGGATAATGATCCAAAATTTCCATTTGGTTATGGGTTAAGTTACACTCAGTTTAAATACTCTGATCTGATTTTGAGTTCAACAAACCTTAAAGGTAATCAAACATTAACGATCAGTGTAAATATTGCCAATGCAGGAAAATATGATGGGGAAGAAGTGGTACAGTTGTACATCAGAGACTTATTTGGAAAAGTGGTAAGACCTGTGAAAGAATTAAAAGGTTTCCATAAAGTTTTCATTAAAAAAGGAGAAACTAAAACCATAACGTTTACTTTAACTCCGGAAAATCTGAAATTCTATGATGACGAACTGAATTTTGATTGGGAAAGCGGAGAATTCGATATCATGATCGGAACCGATTCTCAGCATGTTCAGACAAAAAGAATTAATTGGTCAAAATAATATAAGTTTAGTTACTAAGAGCGGGATAAAACCCGCTTTTGGCGGTAGAAAACATTGGGTTTTAATGAATTG
Organism: Chryseobacterium taiwanense; assembly: GCF_000813825.1. GTDB lineage: Bacteria > Bacteroidota > Bacteroidia > Flavobacteriales > Weeksellaceae > Chryseobacterium > Chryseobacterium taiwanense. The sequence continues at coordinate 6,558 of NZ_JWTA01000004.1, read as the reverse complement.
AAACGTTGTGTTTATCATTCTGAAAGGAGCGAAGCGGATTAAAGAATCTCAAATAATAAGATAGGTTTTTCCTGTATCAGAAGGAGAAACTTTGAAAATAACTTATAATACCTTAATTTTAATTGAATTTTTAAAAGCAATATAGAAAAACCCGAATCTTTTACATATGAAATTCCAAAATATCACAACCGTTTTAATCGGGGGAAGTCTCCTGTTTTCAGCTTTAAACTGTGCTTCGAATAAGCCTGATTCAAGCAAGAAATTAATATGGAGTGATGAATTTAATTATAAAGGATTACCGGATTCTTCAAAATGGAATTATGATGTCGGTGGTCATGGATTTGGGAATGAAGAGTCGCAGTTCTATACAAAAGACCGATTGGAAAATGCAAGGGTAGAAAAAGGAAACTTAATCATAGAAGCCCGAAAAGAAAATTGGGAAGAAAGTAAATATACTTCTGCAAGACTTCTTACCAAAGGGAAATTTGCCTTTCAATACGGAACCATTGAAGTAAGAGCGAAACTTCCCAAAGGTCGTGGAACATGGCCTGCAATCTGGATGCTAAGCGAAGATTTGAAGAAATGGCCTAATGACGGCGAAATTGATATTATGGAACATGTCGGGTACAATCAAGGGTTTATTCATGCTTCTATTCACACAAAAAACTATAATCATTTAAAAGCAACACAAAAAACGGATACATTAAAAGTAAACGATGCCAGTGAAAAATTTCATGTGTACAAAGCAGACTGGACTCCTGACAAAATTGACTTTTATATTGATGATAAGAAGTTTTTCTCTTATGAGAATGAAACTAAAACTTATGAAACATGGCCTTTCGATAAACCTTACTTCCTCATTTTAAATTTAGCGGTTGGTGGATTATGGGGCGGAATAAAAGGAATTGATGATACCATTTTCCCTCAAAAATACTACATAGACTATGTAAGAGTCTATCAAAACAAATAATACACATCGCTAAATTCCTTTACTTTGAAGGAGTGGATAAATTTCAATGAAAATTTAGACTGGGTGGTTTAAACATATAAATTAGAAAAGATATAATGAAGAGATTAGTCGTAAGTTGTTTTGTAGTCGGGATGGCTTTCAATGCAAATGCACAAAACTACTGGAAAAAGAATGCTGGTAAAACAGCCAAAGTTTACCTTACCAATTCGAATACCAATGAAAAAATGGTAGACAAAGGAGCCGTAAAATTTGAAAAACTTGATCAGCCTAAAGAAACGGATGCCTGTATTTTTGTAGATCCGGATTTTAAATATCAGAAACTGATAGGAATTGGAGGGGCGATTACAGATGCTTCTGCTGAAACCTTTTATAAAATGCCGAAGAATAAGCAGAAAGAAATTCTTGACGCTTACTATGGTAAAAATGGATTGGGATATACGGTTGTTCGTACCAGTATGAATTCTTGTGATTTCTCAAGCGATTCATACACCTATGTTCAGGATAATGATACTTCTTTGAAAACATTTAATGTTGCTCATGATGAGAAGTATAAAATCCCATTGATTAAAGAAGCTCAAAAAGCAATTGGAAAAGACTTTACGTTTTATTTTTCACCTTGGAGTCCACCGGCTTGGATGAAGTCTAATAAAAGCCTGTACAAAGGAGGAAGATTAGAAAATCAGTATTACCAACCATGGGCTGATTATTATGTGAAATTCATCAAAGAATATGAAAAAAGAGGAATCAACATTTGGGGATTGACCGTTCAGAATGAACCCATGGCAACACAAAGTTGGGAATCTTGTATCTATACAGCACAGGAAGAAGGGGAGTTCTTGAAAAACAATTTAGGCCCAACTCTTTGGAAAAACGGATATAAAGATAAAAAAGTGATGATCTGGGATCATAACAGAGATCTGATTTATCAAAGAGCAACAACAACATTGGGAGATCCTGAAACCGCGAAATATGCATCAGGAATCGGATACCACTGGTATGAAACATGGAATAATAAAACTCAGCTTTTCGATAATTTAGCCGAGACTCAAAGAGCTTTTCCAGAAAAGTTTTTGGCCTTTACTGAAGGCTGTAAAGAGCAGTTTGATCTTTCTAAAATTTACGATGTAAAATTAGGCGAACTGTATGGCAGAAATATGATCAACGATTTCAATAAAGGAACAGCTTTATGGACGGATTGGAATGTACTTCTTGATGAAACAGGAGGTCCTAATCACGTTGGAAATTTTTGTTTTGCCCCGATTATTGCAGACACAAAAACAGGAGAAATTCACTATACCTATGAATATTATTATGTAGGACATGTTTCGAAATTCATTAAACCTAATGCACAGAGAATTGGGAGTTCATCTAATAGAGTAGCTTTAACTTCAACTACTTTTATGAATGAAAATGGACAATTGGTGACCGTCATCATGAATGATACGGATAATGATATCGATGCGAATTTGTGGATTGAAGGAATGGCAGCAAAACTTGCGGCGCCTGCACACTCTATACAGACCGTAATTTTATAAACTTCATATTAATTTTTTTATTATTTCGGCGGCTCCAAAGGAGCCGCCGAAACTTTTATTATAATATATCTTATTTTCCGACACGAGCTTGTAAATGGGCAGGATAACGCTCACCAATAATCTGTATTTCATTCAGAGCTTTTGTAATCGTACTCAATTCTTCAGTTGTAAGTTCTAGGTTTGCAGCACCTGCATTTTCCTCTAATCGATGGATCTTTGTCGTTCCAGGAATAGGAACGATCCATGGTTTTTGAGCAAGAAGCCAAGCTAACGAAATTTGTGCAGGACTTGCATTTTTCTCTTTAGCAATAGATGTTACCAATTTTACTAGTTCTTGATTGGCTTTTCTATTGTCCGCCGAAAATCTTGGAATAACATTTCTAAAGTCATCCTTAGTAAACGTTGTATCAGCATTAATAGAGCCTGTTAAAAAGCCTTTTCCCAGTGGACTGAAAGGAACAAATCCAATTCCTAGTTCTTCTAATACCGGAAGAATCTCTTTTTCAGGTTCACGCCAAAACATAGAATATTCACTTTGTAAAGCGGTCACAGGTTGAATAGAATGGGCTGTACGAATACTTTGTATACCTGCTTCACTCATTCCGAAATGTTTTACCTTACCTTCTGCGATAAGATCTTTTACGGTTCCGGCAACGTCTTCCATAGGAACGTTTGGATCTACGCGATGTTGGTATAATAAATCAATAACGTCTGTATTTAAATGTTTTAAAGAGGCTTCCGTTACTTTTCGGATGTTTTCAGGTCTGCTGTCTACACCTTTGTTGGCATCTCCATCTAAGAAACCAAACTTTGTAGCAATCACTACATTTTCACGGAAAGATTTTACGGCTTTTCCTACAAACTCTTCGTTAAGTCCCTGACTATAAGCTTCTGCGGTATCAAAAAAGGTAATTCCTAAATCATAAGCTTTCTGAATCAGTTCAATTGCATCTTTTTCACTGGAAGGATGACCATAACCAAAAGTTAACCCCATACATCCTAATCCTAATTCAGATACTTCTAATCCACTTTTTCCTAATATTCTCTTTTTCATAATTATTTTGTAAAATTTATAGAACAAATTTCAGGATATTATAGCTGTTTTTCTGTATATAGATTACGGGAATTATTACCATAATTACTGATTGAGAAGTTGTAAGAAAAGTAAACAAAAAAACCGCTTCAAAAAATGAAACGGTTTTATATCTAAAAATAGAATATTAATTATTCTGCATCATATTTGCTGATTACTCTTTGAGTAACTCCAGAACTGCTGAATCCACCATCATGGAATAGATTCTGCATCGTTACTTTTTTAGTAAGATCTGAGAATAAAGTAACACAATAATCTGCACATTCAAGAGCCGTAGCGTTTCCTAGTGGAGACATATCTTCAGCATATCCTAAGAATCCTCCGAATCCTTTTACTCCGCTTCCTGCAGTAGTCATTGTTGGAGACTGAGAAACCGTATTTACACGTACTTTTCTTTCTCCCCAATAGTTTCCGAAAGTTCTTGCAATACTTTCAAGATACGCTTTGTTATCAGACATATCGTTGTAATCCGGGAACGTTCTCTGAGCAGCAATATAAGTAAGTGCCAAAATGCTTCCCCATTCATTCATACAGTCTTTTTCCCAAGCCACACGCATTACTTTGTGGAAAGAAACAGCTGAAATATCCCAACCTTTTTCCAACCAGTCGTAGTTCATTTCTGTATAATGTTTTCCTTTTCTTACGTTGATAGACATTCCTATAGAGTGAAGGATAAAGTCGATTTTCCCAAATTTTGCTGTTGCAGCGTCAAAAAGTTTTTCAAGATCTTCAACAGAAGTGGCATCTGCACCAATTACTTCAGATCCGGTTTTTTCTGCTAAACCGTTAAGTTCGCCCATTCTCAAGGCGATAGGAGCATTAGACAAGATAAACTCAGCGCCTTCTTCATGACATCTTTCAGCAACCTTCCATGCGATTGATTGTTCATTAAGGGCTCCAAAAATAATTCCCTTTTTGCCTTTAAGTAAACCGTATGACATAATTTTTTAATGTTTATTTACCTACAAATGTAGCAATAATTTGTGTTTACAACATAATAAAAACGAAGCCTTCTATAAAAAAGACTCCGTTTTTGTTGAAAATATTTATATAACTGAAATTTAATTTGTTTTTTTATTCCATTCTGCTTTTACATCCTCTGCTGCATCTTTTGTTTTTTCCCATGCATCGTTGGCTTTATCCTTAATATCGTCCCATGCATCAGACACATTGTTTTTCACTTTGTCAAACCAATCTTCTTGTTGTGCTTCCTCATCATTAGCTCTTTTTTCATTAATGTAATCCTTTGCTCTGTCTGCTAGTTCTTCAATTTTCCATTTTACATTATCTGCCGCATTTTTTAGAGAATTTTCCGTGTTATCGACAGCATGTTCTGCTTTGTTATATTCTGAATTGTTCATAATATTAATATTTTAGTGTTGGTTGTTATGAATTAAACAATAACCATTCCTAAAATGAAAGAAGCATGTTAAACTTTTCATAAACTTTTGTTATCTTTTTACCAACAAATGTATCTTTAAGTGAATAAAATAAACAATTATGGAGAAAATACGTTGCGGATGGTGCGAAAAAGATGATTTATATAGAAAATATCATGATGAAGAATGGGGAAGACCTATATATGATGATGAAACCATTTTTGAATTTCTGATTCTGGAAAGCTTTCAGGCTGGGCTAAGCTGGTATACCATTCTTAGCAAAAGAGAAAACTTCCGAAAAGCGTTTGATGATTTCGATTACAAAAAAATAGCGTCTTATTCTGATGAAAAAGTAGAAGAATTGATGCAGGATTCAGGAATTATAAGAAACAGACTTAAAGTTTTGGCAACGATTACCAATGCACAGAAATTTCAGGAAGTGCAAAAAGAATTTGGTAGCTTTTCAAATTATATCTGGGGATTTGTAGACGGGAAACCAATTGACAATAATCCTAAAACACTAAAAGATGTTCCCGCTACAACAGAAATTTCAGATGCTCTATCTAAAGATCTGAAAAAAAGAGGATTTAAGTTTATGGGATCCACCGTTGTTTATGCTCATATGCAGGCAACAGGAATGGTAAATGATCATGTGGAAGGCTGTCATATAAGAGGTTAGAGAAATGTAAATTTTCTTATTTTAGCGGGCATGAAGAAAATTTATTATTTGGGAGTAGCTTTCGTTATTTTTAGCTCATTCAATGCACAAAAAACTAGAAATGAAAATGATTTTATTCCGGTAGAAATTACCCGTGAAAATGGTGAAGTTGAAAATGTTCTTATGAAAGGCATTTATTTTCCTAAAACCAAACGTTTTCAGGGAATGGTGGCACAATCCAATACAAAACATTCAATTTATTCAACCGACGTAGTTTTTGAGTATAAAATTTCATCTTCTGATGAAGTAAAGAAAATTACTTTTAATGAAGTGAAAAAAATTAAAGTGAAAGATAAATATGATGATGAAATTGTCGGTTATGAAAAGTTAAAAATTCTCGAATTGGATTCTAAGATGAATTTGGTTCATAAAAACTACGTTGCTATGTTACCAATTTTATATGAAGGCAAGATAAATATTTATGGATATGACCACTATCTATGCTATAATCAAAATGAAAGCAGTTGTAGTTATAATACTACGCTATTGTATTTAAAAAAAGAAAATGATCCTTATGCTATAATGCCTTTTGATTTAGATAGAGTAGGAATACTAAACTTTAGAGAAGTTGATGATCGGTTTATTGCAGGATTTAGACAAGCAGGAGGGAAATGTTCCAATTTTTCACAGTATTTGGATCAGCTTTATAAAAAATTAGATACAGAGGGTTTTTATGCTACACTTAGGAAGGGATATCCGGAATATATGAAAAAAATGAGAGAGACTGCCAACAACGATAATATAAAAGGGAAGGAAAGGAAAAATTTTATTGTAAAAGCAAAGCATGATTTTATTATGAATTATTATATAAACATTATAGGAGAGTATGAGAAAAACTGCCCATATTAAATAATAAAAAAAGG
>NZ_JWTA01000039.1 GCF_000813825.1 Chryseobacterium taiwanense | reverse complement strand
CTCTTATACTTCTGCTGACCATACCTTGTCAAGAGTAGCTTTGGAGCTTTTTAATAAAGTATACACAAGAAGGATGAGGCTTCGTTTGATAGGATTACGCTTTACCGGGCTTGTTCATGGTAACCATCAGATGAACCTTTTTGAAGATACCGAAGAGCAGATGAGTTTGTATCAAACGATGGATTATCTGAAAAACCGCTTTGGGAGTGATGCAGTAGGCAGAGCTTCAGGTTTTGAT
>NZ_JWTA01000038.1 GCF_000813825.1 Chryseobacterium taiwanense | reverse complement strand
GTTTGCGTATAAGTTCCGGCTGGTTTACCTAAAATATCAGAAGATGATGATTTAGCTGCTGGAATAGTATAATCTAAATTCAGTGTTAAGGCGCTTCCAAGAGGAGCATTAGATACTAAGGTTTGATCAGTCGCAGATAAAACTACAGCGCTTTTTGTTCCTCCCATTGTTCCGGCTGCTGTAGCTGCTTTAATCGTCAAGACATTTACAGGGATTAAGTTGGTTCCATT
>NZ_JWTA01000037.1 GCF_000813825.1 Chryseobacterium taiwanense | reverse complement strand
TTTTTTCTAATATAAAATGTGGGGAGAGCAGGATTCGAACCTACGAAGCCGAAGCAACTGAGTTACAGTCAGTCCCATTTAGCCACTCTGGAATCTCCCCAGATATTTTATATTAAATTGAGCTTCCAGAGGGATTCGAACCCACGACCCCGAGATTACAAATCACGTGCTCTGGCCAACTGAGCTATGGAAGCATTTAA
>NZ_JWTA01000036.1 GCF_000813825.1 Chryseobacterium taiwanense | reverse complement strand
CTTTTGACATTACAAATCTACAGCGGCGAAAAAAGTTTCTTTGTAGTGGAAAATGGAAGTTCTTGTAGTAAAATAACTACACAGCTTATTCATATGATTTAAGTAAAAAAGCCCTCAACACTTTCTGGTGTTGAGGGCTCATATAAATGTATTGTGTTACTTACAGTGCTATTGCAGTATATGTTATCGTCTGAAGTACCTTGGATGCTTTTTCTGCCGAAATAGAATCGTCAATATTTAATGACTGTTTGGTACCTAAACTTGTATTACTTACCAGCAACTGATCTGTTGTAGATAAAGTAACCTCATTCAGAGTATCACTAAATTTCCACCCAGTATTGCTTTTACCTGTACTATCTCTACAGGAATCATATTGCGCCACTTACAAAGTGTGGGCCTTCAGCTTTTACTTTTACATCAAAATTTTTGGAGGAAATAATAACTAAATGGTTTGGCACCGTTACA
>NZ_JWTA01000035.1 GCF_000813825.1 Chryseobacterium taiwanense | reverse complement strand
CGAACTCAATTTCTGTTCTTATTTTTTGATTACCTGGGATATTATCCGCTACAGTAATAGTATGGGCTTTATGCATGTAGGGCGGGGGAGTGGAGCCAATTCTATTGTAAGCTACTGTTTAGGAATCACAGACATCTGCCCTTTAGAACTGGATCTGTATTTTGAACGGTTTTTAAACCTTAACCGGAAGTCTCCGCCGGATTTTGATATCGACTGGAGTTGGCAGAATCGGGATACCATACTGGAATATATTTTTGACCGCTACGGGAAAGATCATGTTGCCTTCTGTGGAACCAATGTAGAGTTTAAGTACAAATCCATCTTTAGAGAAGTGGGAAAAGTATTTGGTCTGCCTAAGGAAGAGCTGGATGAGTTAGCGAAGAGACCGATGATACAACATGACAAGAATGAGGTGGTACAACTGGTGCATCAATACGGCAAGCTATTAGAAAAATTTCCCAACCAGCGAAGCATGCATTCCTGTGGAATTTTAATCTCAGAAGAACCTATTACAAATTATACCGCTCTAGAAATGCCTCCTAAAGGATTTCCGATCGTTCAGTTCGATATGAATGTCGCTGAAGATATCGGCCTCGAAAAATTTGATATTCTTTCCCAAAGAGGATTGGGGACCATTAATGATACCGTAGAGCTGATCAAAAAGACACGAGGCGTTAGTGTTGATATCAGAGATACAACGCTATCCAAAGATGAAGCCCAAGCCAATGAGTATCTGGCCATAGGAAAAACCATTGGTTGTTTTTATATCGAATCTCCGGCAATGCGGGGACTTTTAAGAAGATTAAAGTGTGATAATTACAGAATTCTTGTTGCCGCTTCCTCGATTATCCGTCCCGGGGTGGCACAAAGCGGAATGATGCGCGAGTATATTTTCAGGCATAACCATCCCGATCAATTCGAATATTTCCATTCGGTATTCGAAGAACATCTGAAAGAAACTTACGGCATTATGGTCTATCAGGAAGATGTGATTAAGATTGCTCAGTATTTTGGAGGCTTGTCTCTGGCAGATGGAGATATTCTCCGCAGAGCTATGAGCGGAAAAGGTCGTTCCATTGAAAAGCTCAGAGAAGTAAAAAATAATTTTTTCGAATCTTGTAAAAAATTGGGACATTCGGAGGCATTAACGGCTGAAGCATACCGACAGATAGAATCCTTCGCAGGATATTCTTTTTGTAAAGCACACTCCGCTTCCTATGCCGTAGAAAGTTATCAGAGTTTGTATCTCAAAGTATATTATCCCTTAGAATTTATGGTTTCGGTAATCAATAATCAGGGAGGGTTTTACCGTACAGAAGTCTATATTCATGAAGCAAAAATGTCGGGGGGAAATATTCAGGTTCCCTGTGTGAATATCAGTGATTTTCAAACTATACTTAAAGGAAAAGATATTTATTTAGGCTTGATGGTATTAGAAGGTCTCGAAACAAGAATTGCCCATGGAATTGTAGAGGAACGGGAAAAGAATGGTGACTACAAATCGTTGGAAGACTTTATAAAACGTATTCCTATAGGGATTGAAACCGTACAGATTCTCATTTTTATAGGAGCTTTCAGGTTCACAGGAAAACCTAAAAATGAACTCCTCGTAGAAGCAAGAATTTTACTAGTCAACTTCAAACCCGAAAAC
>NZ_JWTA01000034.1 GCF_000813825.1 Chryseobacterium taiwanense | reverse complement strand
CGAACTCAATTTCTGTTCTTACTTTTTGATTACCTGGGATATTATCCGCTACAGTAATAGTATGGGCTTTATGCATGTAGGGCGGGGGAGTGGAGCTAATTCTATTGTAAGCTACTGTTTAGGGATCACAGATATCTGCCCGTTGGAGTTGGATCTGTATTTTGAAAGGTTTTTAAACCTTAACCGGAAGTCTCCGCCGGATTTTGATATCGACTGGAGCTGGCAGAATCGGGATACCATACTGGAATATATTTTTGACCGGTACGGGAAGAACCATGTAGCTTTCTGTGGAACCAATGTGGAGTTTAAGTACAAATCCATCTTTAGAGAAGTGGGGAAAGTATTTGGCCTGCCTAAGGAAGAGCTGGATGAGTTAGCGAAGAGACCGATGATACAGCATGACCAGAATGAGGTGGTACAACTGGTACATCAATATGGAAAACTCTTGGAGAAATTTCCCAATCAGCGAAGCATGCATTCCTGCGGAATTTTAATCTCAGAAGAACCTATTACAAATTACACCGCTCTAGAAATGCCTCCTAAAGGATTTCCGATCGTTCAGTTCGATATGAATGTCACCGAAGATATCGGCCTCGAAAAATTCGATATTCTTTCCCAGAGAGGATTGGGTACCATCAATGATACCGTAGAGCTGATCAAAAAGACACGAGGCGTTAGTGTTGATATTAGAGATACAACGCTATCCAAAGATGAAGCCCAAGCCAATGAGTATCTGGCTATAGGAAAGACCATAGGTTGTTTTTATATAGAATCTCCCGCAATGCGGGGGCTTTTAAGAAGATTGAAGTGCGATAATTACAGAATTCTTGTTGCCGCTTCCTCCATTATCCGTCCCGGAGTGGCACAGAGCGGAATGATGCGCGAGTATATTTTCAGGCATAACCATCCCGATCAATTCGAATATTTCCATTCGGTATTCGAAGAACACCTGAAAGAAACGTACGGCATTATGGTCTATCAGGAAGATGTGATTAAGATTGCTCAGTATTTTGGCGGTTTGTCTCTGGCAGATGGAGATATTCTCCGCAGAGCCATGAGCGGTAAAGGTCGTTCCATTGAAAAGCTCAGAGAAGTAAAAAACAATTTTTTCGAATCCTGCAAAAAGCTGGGGCATTCGGAGGCATTAACGGCTGAAGCATACCGACAGATAGAATCCTTTGCAGGATATTCTTTCTGCAAAGCACATTCTGCTTCCTATGCCGTAGAAAGTTATCAGAGTTTGTATCTCAAAGTATATTATCCCTTAGAATTTATGGTTTCGGTGATCAATAATCAGGGAGGGTTTTACCGTACAGAAGTCTATATTCATGAAGCAAAAATGTCGGGCGGCAAAATCCAGGTACCTTGTGTAAATACCAGTGAATTTCAGACCACACTTAAGGGGAAGGATATTTATTTGGGGTTGATGGTATTAGAAGGGCTCGAAACAAAAATTGCTCATGGAATTGTAGAAGAAAGGGAAAGAAATGGCGACTACAGATCATTAGAAGACTTTATAAATCGTATTCCTATAGGGATTGAAACCGTACAGATTCTCATTTTTATAGGAGCTTTCAGGTTCACAGGAAAACCTAAAAATGAGCTCCTCGTAGAAGCAAGGGTGTTATTGGTCAACTTCAAACCCGAAAAC
>NZ_JWTA01000033.1 GCF_000813825.1 Chryseobacterium taiwanense | reverse complement strand
TAGATTTGTAATGTCAAAAGAGGACAATTAAACAAGAATAAAAATTAAAAAATAATAGTATCATGAAAAAACAAATCTTAATCACAGCTTTAACTTTCGGAGCAATCATATTAGGAACTAGCAATGTTCAGGCTCAAAACACTACAGCAACCACAACAGTAAATATTACCCTGAATGATGTGATTTCCATCGATGCAGGAAGTACTGCAATTGGTAATACGGTTGACTTCAACTATGCTACTGCAGCAGACTATAATTCAGATCAAACCATTACTAAAGCCAATTCTTTGAAAGTTACTTCAACGAAAAACTTTAATGTTAAAGTAAAAGCAGGAGGAGCTAATTTCATAAATGGAACCAACTTAATCCCT
>NZ_JWTA01000032.1 GCF_000813825.1 Chryseobacterium taiwanense | reverse complement strand
CTCTACTCCGGAAAAGTGACTCGCTAAAAGCATCTGCGCAAATGCTTTCGTGTCCGATTGTTTTACGGCTTTTTTATCAGCCAGATATTCGTGTATTAAATTAATTTCTTTTTTGATTAAATGGTAAAACGGATTAAACCAAAATACCGAGGTAATAATCTCTAAAATGATCTTATCAAACGTGTGTTTCTGTTCGATATGAACCATTTCATGCTTTAAAATCTGCTTTCCTATTTCCGAATTCAACATGATAGAATTCTTCCAGAAAAGGTTTTTAAAATAGGAAAAAGGAGCATCTGTAAGGTCAGTACGGTAAAAGTTGATCCCTTCGATGTTTTCTCTTTCAAATTGAGTTTTCAGTTCATGTATTTTGAAGGTTCCATAGATGAATTTTCCTAAAAAATACACGGAAACGATTCCTAAAACTGAAAAAACTACTGTATAATATAAGTTTTCATGGGTATTTGTGTTTTCTGATGGACTAAAGTTCTGCACTTTATCGATCAGCATATAGATATTCTGATTGACCTCAATAGTAAAATCTTCAAGCTTTATCAAGGGAAGCAATAACGAAATCAGTATCGAAAACAACAGATAAAATCTATTGTAATGGTGAAACGTCTTGTCCTTGAGCGAGAGATAATAATATCCCAGTAAAACGCCTGAACAAATGATCACTTTTAAGATATAGAATAATGCTTCCATGATTAAAATACTATAAGTCTTCTTTTTCTTTCTTGTTTTTCAGATTGATAGAAATTTCACCTGTCATTTTCCCGTTCTCCATATTCTTTTTTATGTTGATAGATTCTATCTGATCACCATTCAATATTTTCAAATCACCTCTAGAAGCTTCTTTTCCGTTGATGATGATTTTCATGTTTTCATCGAAGGCATCTTTTCCATTAACGTAAATTCTTGAAACATCTCCATCAATTTTAGAGATTCCTGAAGCTGAAAAATTAGTTCCATCAAGGCTGTGTCTCATTGAGTTTGCTGTAACTTTCAAAGCAGTTGGTTTCGTGTATTTGAAATCATAAGCAATAGATTTTCTAATGTTATCACCTTCCAATCTAGCCTTTTCATCACCCCATCTTGCTTTCTGATTTTCAAGTCTCGCTTTTTCACTCTGAACCCTTGCTTTTTCTCCGGCTTCTCTGGCTTTCTCAGCAAGTTTTCTCGCTTTTTTCATTTCTCTTTCTGCTTTTTTGCTGTAAGCAGGGTATTTCAGATCATTCATCTTAAACACTTTAATTTGAGGAGCATGTGGAGCTTTTGGTGCATTCGGTGGACTTGGAGGTGTTGGAACTACGAACACAGCTTCCTTTCCAAACTCAGGAAAATCAAGCATTTCAAATTTCAAATCTTTTAAATCCTTCATTTGACTTTTCCATTGGTCTGAATTCAAGAATTCGTCAACGCTCATCTCTTTACCATTCATTTTTATCCTTGCCAACGATTTTTGAAAGTCTCCCGAATTGGTAATTTTTGCAATTTCTCCGGAAAGCTGTGCTATTTCTTCTACATTTTTATCGAACTCTTTAGTTTCAGGCTTCAATTGTTTCAGCGCTTTACTTTTTTCTTCGATCTTTTTACCTAGTTCCGCTATTTTTTTCTCATCATTTGTTTTTCTGTAGATTCTGACTGATTCATTTTTATGATGATCAGGTCTTATGGTGTCTTTTTTAATTTGAGAAACTGCTTTCTCT
>NZ_JWTA01000031.1 GCF_000813825.1 Chryseobacterium taiwanense | reverse complement strand
AGCCGGAACTTATACGCAAACAGTTACGTATACTGCGACAGCTTTATAATTGTTGAGTTTTAATAAAACTATTCATTTTTTAAATCAGATATATTATGGAAAAAAATAAAAGTATAGTGACAGAATGTTTCAAATGTGGAACACGTTATGAGAACTATTTTAAAGCATCACCCTGCTGTAAATCAATTGTTTTGAAAGTAGATGAAAATGGAAGCCGTACAAGTATAACTTTTATCAGCTCATTATCATTACTACGTTCAGAATCTATTCAAGTAAGTAGATAATAATATATAAAACATATTTGCTGGGATTAAATAGTATCAAAAAATTAATTTTATTTGTTAGCAAAATTTATTTCAGTAAATATTTTTCATATTAATATTTTGTGATTTGGTGTGTCAAAGGCTTCCTATAGGAGGCCTTTGATTTTGTATGTATGATATCGATATGAAGAAAATTCAAAATCTGGGAATAGGTATCTATTAGCTGTAGGGTAGGATCTATGTTTTCATTTTAATGGATGTAGGAAATGTTGCTTCGGGAGGCTCTGAGATTTTAAGTATTTGAATACAACGGACTATAATTCTTCAAAAAATGTAACGGTGCCAAACCATTT
>NZ_JWTA01000030.1 GCF_000813825.1 Chryseobacterium taiwanense | reverse complement strand
TATGATTGCTCCGAAAGTTAAAGCTGCGATTAAGATTTGTTTTGTCATGATACTATTATTTTTAATTTTTATTCTTGTTTAATTGTCCTCTTTTGACATTACAAATCTACAGCGGCGAAAAAAGTTTCTTTGTAGTGGAACATGGAAGTTCATGTAGTAAAATAACTACAAGGTTTATTTATTTGGATTAAAAAGAAAAGCCCTCAATCCGTTCTATGTATTGAGGGCTTATATAAAATTGCTGTTTGCTTTTATTACAAAGCAGTCGCAGTATACGTAACTGTCTGTGTATAAGTTCCGGCTGGTTTACCTAAAATATCAGAAGATGATGATTTAGCTGCCGGAATGGTATAATCCAGATTCAATGTTAAGGCGCTTCCAAGAGGAGCATTGGATACTAAGGTTTGATCCGTTGCAGATAAAACTACAGCGCTTTTTGTTCCTCCCATTGTTCCGGCAGCTGTAGCTGCTTTAATCGTCAAAACATTTACAGGGATTAAGTTGGTTCCATTCATGAAATTAGCGCCTCCTGCTTTTACTTTAACATTAAAGTTTTTCGTTGAAGTAACTTTCAAAGAATTGGCTTTAGTAATGGTTTGATCTGAATTATAGTCTGCTGCAGTAGCATAGTTGAAGTCAACCGTATTACCAATTGCTGTACTTCCTGCATCGATAGAGATCACATCATTCAGAGTAATGTTTACTGTTGTTGTTGCGGTTGTATTTTGAGCCTGAACATTGCTTGTTCCTAATATGATTGCTCCGAAAGTTAAAGCTGCGATTAAGATTTGTTTTTTCATGATACTATTATTTTTAATTTTTATTCTTATTTAATTGTCCTCTTTTGACATTACAAATCTACAGCGGCGAAAAAAGTTTCTTTGTAGTGGAACATGGAAGTTCGTGTAGTAAAATAACTACAAGGTTGATTTATTTGGATTAAAAAGAAAAGCCCTCAATACTTCCAACGTATTGAGGGATTATTCTATAAATTATTGTTTATTTAAATTATAAAGCAGTCGCGGTATACGTAACTGTTTGCGTATAAGTTCCAGCTGGTTTACCTAAAATATCAGAAGATGATGATTTAGCTGCTGGAATAGTGTAGTCCAAATTCAGTGTTAATGCACTTCCAAGAGGAGCATTGGATACTAAGGTTTGATCCGTTGCAGATAAAACTACAGCGCTTTTTGTTCCCCCCATTGTTCCGGCAGCTGTAGCTGCTTTAATAGTCAAAACATTTACAGGGATTAAGTTCGTTCCATTCATGAAATTAGCGCCTCCTGCTTTTACTTTAACATTAAAGTTCTTCGTTGAAGTAACTTTTAAAGAGTTGGCTTTAGTAATGGTCTGATCAGAGTTGTAGTCTGCTGCAGTAACATAGTTGAAGTCAACCGTATTACCAATTGCAGTACTTCCTGCGTCGATGGAAATTACATCTTTCAGAGTGATGTTCGCTGTTGTTGTTGCGGTTGTATTTTGAGCCTGAATTTTGTTCGTTCCTAATATGATTCCTACAATAATCAAAGATGCAATTGTAAATTGTCTTGGCATGTTAGTAATATTTAGTTTATTAATTTCTTATAGATGTTACAAAGCAGTCGCAGTATATGTAACCGTTTGCGTATAAGTTCCGGCT
>NZ_JWTA01000003.1 GCF_000813825.1 Chryseobacterium taiwanense | reverse complement strand
CTGAGCTATGGAAGCATTTAAATAAAAGAGAATTCAAAAGAACGCTGTTCCCTTTTTGCGAGTGCAAATATAGAACGGTTTTTTTGAATTCTCAAATTTTTTACTGACTTTTTTTATCTTTTTTTTCTACGCCATCTCTTTTTTCTTGATTAGTAGCTTTTTAGCAGTATCAACGCATAGGTCTAAACTTTCTTCAAAACTTGTAGTCGTCTTCTTTACTACGATATCATCTCCCGGAACCGCCAATATAACCTCGGCCGTTTTGTTTGCTTTATCCGAGTTGTTTTCTACTTTTAAAAATATTTTACACTCTACAATTTTGTCATAAAATGTATCCAATTTGCTCACTTTTTTTTCAATGTGTGATTCTAGTGGTTCGTGTGGAGTTAAACCAATTGATTGTACTGTGATCTTCATAATTCTTCTTTTTTAGACGCTCTTGGATGAGCCTGATTAAACACTTTTTTCAATTGTTCTATATTAGCATTCGTATAGACTTGAGTACTGGCAAGACTGGAATGTCCTAATATTTTTTTTACTTTAGAGATCTCCGCCCCATTATCCAAAACGTGTGTAGCAAAGCTATGACGAAGGATGTGAGGACTTCTTTTTTCTTTTGTTGTTATAAGACTAAGGTACTTATTAACTACCACATAAACAAATTTTTCAGAGAGTTTTTTGCCTTTCGCATTAACAAAAAAATAAGCTTCATAATCAACCTGTGGTTTGCGTATATCTAAGTAACTTTTCAACAGATTCGACAATTCTTTTGAAATAGGAACTACTCGTTCTTTATTCCCTTTTCCAATAATTTTTAATTCGTCTCCGTCTAGATTAACATTCTCAAAGATCATACCACAAAGCTCTGCTTTACGAATTCCTGTTTGGTATAAAACCTCCATAATACATTTTTCCAACACATTATCCATTTGACTGAATACCGTATCGCTAAATACCTGCATTTCTTCTTTAGAGATAGGAATTTGCTTTTCGGCATAAAATTTCAAGGAAGAGATACTATCGGTAGGAGAAACTTTAATTTCCCCTATTTTAAGAAGAAAAAGATAAAAGCTGCGTAATGAAGATAATTTCCTGTTAATACTTCTTTTAGAAATATCGTTTTCACTTAATTCTACAATAAAGTTTCTAATGATTTTTTTGTCTGCTTTGGAAATATCTTCGGAAGATTCTGTTTTAAGATAGAAATGAGAAAAGTCTTCCAGGTCTTTTTTATAGCTTGTAATGGTATGAGGAGAATACCTCTTTTCAAATTGTAAGTAGTCTAAAAATTTGTTCAGCATCATTTAGGTATAAAAACAAAAATTCACTCTTTAAATATAACTATTTAAAGAGTGAATTTAGTATGTGTTTAAGAAAATATCTTAAGCCTGTTCTTCCTTGCTAAGATTTCTTTGCTTGTGAGCAGCTTTCAATCTAGCTTGTCTTAAAGTTACAGAAGGCTTAATAAACGCTTGTCTAGCTCTTAATTGACGAACTGTCCCCGTTTTATCAAATTTTCTTTTATATTTTTTTAATGCTCTGTCGATAGACTCTCCGTCTTTTACTGGAATTATTAACATATATTACATCTCATTTTGGATTGCAAAAATATACATTTTTTATTAAACTACAAAACATTCAATCGTATATAATTCAATATTAATTTTCAAACATTGAAACAACTCTTTATTGACGGTCATTTACACTCATAATTATTTTTGACCCGACTCCCCTCTCAACAATTCATTTCATCAATTATATTTTAAAAAGTCATCAACAATATTAATGTTATTTAAACAAATTGGTTATCTTTGCACACACTTTATTTATGGGGTTGACTGGTTTCGACAGCAAGGTCAATGGATAAGTAAGCATGCAGAGAACCGTAGCGCGATCTCTATAATCCCTTGCTACAAAATTTTAACTGGCAACGAAGAGTTCGCTCTTGCAGCTTAATATCGAAGTATAGTAGATCAAGCGTTTCCCCGAAGACTTTAGTAAGGGAGCAAGATATTCCACAAATGCTCTGTTCTGCGGCGTTTGATCCTGGGATATAGGAATGCGGAAATAAGGTTTTAGACGCTTTGGCTAAAACTCGAAAACCTCAGAAGATAAGCTGGAAGTTGGGTGTCTACTCTCTGCCTCCAGTCGAAAACCAATAGTAGAATAAGCATGTAGAAAGCTTATGTATTGCTTGTTTGGACGAGGGTTCGAATCCCTCCAACTCCACTTTTTAAGCTAAAGAGAAGATGTAAATTATTTATTTTCAAATAATTACATTTTCTCTTTTTTACTTTTGTACCCAAAGTTGTACCCGAATTTTTGAAATGTACTTTTTTAAATCTGTTTGAATTTAATTAAACTTATTTGAATTTTAAAGCACAAAGGGTTTTATAACATTACAAATATACTACGATTTAAAATAATACCCTCCACTAGAATAATAATCATACATTAGATTTCGTGTTGTACTTTCCCAATCGATATGAATATAATTTGGTAAAGTTTCTGGTATGTCTTCCTCCAAAATATATTGCGCAAAAGTTTCATCGTCTGAATATTTACCCATATAATAATTAATCACACCGTCATAAAGGTTGTTAAAATCCATCTTTCCAATACAATCAACATAAGCTTCAAAAACTTCAAGATCATAGCCAGAATCATTTATTTGCTTAGCTATTTCGTATATGTCTTCAGATAGATGGCACTCACTAATTAATCCAAGTTTTTCAAACAAATCACAGTATTCGTAGTCTTGAAACATAAATTCAGAGGCGAATTCATCTTTGTGAAGCTCTTTCATTGCTTCAATTAGTTCGTCATAATCTGAATAATCAGCTAAATTAAGCCATTTTCCGTAAAGGCTTCTATTGTTGTACTTCTGATACGTTCCTACATAGATACTGCAAGAATCCAGACAATTTTGTAAATTTGTCATGTCGATAATTTTTAGTGTAATTAAAATTTATTGATGTTGCCTATCGTGTTCGTAGCACTTTAGGCATTTTTATATATTGTTTTGAGAATCTATACAGAAAAAAGAACTTGAAACAGCTCTTTGATATATTAATAAAGTCAATATCCATGCCAATTGACAGAGATTTCAACTTTATAATTAAAGTTTTTAAAATATTTTTAAACACAAACCGCCACAAATAAAAACTGTCAAAAAAAATATCAATAAAACATATCGTTTGCAGAGTATAGCCAGTAGAAATGTAAGTGGAAAATAAAAACAGATCCACAAAAACCAAATAAAATAAAATCTCCTTTTGAGAAAAAGTTTGACAGTTGGTGGGGGGAGATAAAAATTTCTTTGACTTGATGGCGGGAGTAAGAACAAAGTGGGTTGAGTCTTTACACTCAAAATATTTTTTGGTGTTAAATTGTTGTAAATTCTACTATAAAGAGTAGATTCATTTTTTCTAACTTAAAGTAATTAAGCCTATAAGCCCAAAAGACACACCCCTTTATCTTATTATGTAAAAAATAACAATAGCCCTCAATAACTTGGGGCTATTTATAAATTCTGAAATAAATAAATGGTATTCTAAATAAAAAATCTATACTATCTAATCATGCCAAGTATTGCATTTTCTAACTCATCCCCTTCCTTTGTAAAACATTGTACATGACAATTATACTTTTTCACAGTCTCTTGTAAATCATCGAGTGTTTCACCTCCAGAATAGTAAATTAACATTACTTGAGCATGTTCTGGTGTATTATCTAAAATTTCAATTAGTTCATCACCTGTAATTGTACCAAGATCATGGTCAATCATAATGATATCAGGATCTACCATCATTAAATCCTGCTCGATACTGTCACCATTTAATCTGTGACGTATTACTAAATCCCTTCCTTTTGCTTTTACTTTTGGCTGTAAATTATACTCAAATGAATCTTTATATTGCTGATCATCCTCATACATTAAAATTGTAAAATCCATATTATCCGTTTTTTATAGTTAATTATTTTTTCCAAATGTTATTATAAACTCCGCTCCATTAGTATAATCTTTATTTAGCTCTAATTTAGCATTCATTTTTTCTAATATTTCTTCTAGGTGTGTCAATCCCAAACCAGAACCATCAGTAGTTGTAAAACCATATTCAAATATTTTTTCCTGAAGTTCTTTAGGAACTCCAATTCCATTATCTCTAAATTTCAATAATAAAGTTTCAGCATCTATACTTTCAAATTCAACCTCAATTTTACCTTTGAAATCATTACTTAATTGCTTTAATTTTTTTGCAGATATTGCCTTCTTTGAATTACTTATCAAATTATCCAAGATTATGGTAATTTCAAGAGGTTTAAATTTAGTTACAAAATCTTTCAAATTATTATCATATACAACAAAATCAATACTAGAACCTAAAAATGGTTTAGAAATATTTATTAGATATTCTTCAATAAAAGATTTCAAATCTAAATATGAATCTTTGGATTCCACTTTGAAATTAGCCTTTGTTGCAAATTTAGAGATTGAGTAAATCTTATTTAATTCAAAATTTAGATTAGAAAAAACGTCTTTCAACTGTTTATTTGAAATTTCAATATTATTATCTAATCTATATACAGTCCCTTTAATATAATTTTGGATTGTCCCAGTTGAAATACCGATTAAATGCATAAGATTTACAATATCATCAAAATCTTGTGATTTAACCGATTTTAAAAAAAGATTTTGAGATCTAGTCTCATGAAGTTCAGTTTTTGCTTTGTGTGCTTCAGCTTTAGCCTTTTCAGCATCTCTTTTAGCTTTAGCTATCTCATCCTTTGCAAAGTTTGCCTCATCAATTGCTTTTTTCGATTTTTCCTCAGCAACTTTTTTCCTCAGCTCAGCCTCCTCTAAATCTTTTCTAAGCTTTAATATTATATTTGCCTGTTCTTGATTTTGGTTTTTATAAAGCTGTAATTGCAAAATACCTTTTGACGTAGCTTCATTTACATTATATCGGTTTAAATTGTTTAATTCCTTCTCTAATTCTTTATCTTGTTCCGCTTTTCTTAAAAGAATCTTATTTAATGAATCGATGTCTATTTTATGCTTTTCAAAATCCTCTAAAATTCTTTCAAACTCTTTTTCAGAATTTTCTTTTTCAATTTGTATTTTTTCAATTATAAGATCTTGATTTATATATATTTCAAGCACCGTATCTGCACGAGCATTAATAATATTATGAATACTTTCATAAACCCTACGTCTTTTTACATCTTCTTCCTCTCTAAAAATCAAATCACCTTCTTTTGTTTCTCCAGAAATAATTTTCTTCTCTATATCAGAAATTTTATGATCTAATGGAATACTATCCCAATCAAGACCATCAACAACATATCTTTCTAATCTACGAAGTGTTTTAAAAAAATAACTTTTGTTATCTTCCCTAAGAGTTAAAGCTTTATAATTTTCATTTCTAACGATACCTTCTCGACTTGAAACAATTTGAAAATCATTATTATTATCTAAAATCTCAATTCGCCCAACAAATTCTCTCAAACCAATAAATCTTGCAAAACCTTGAGCTTTTCTTTGATCAATTCCTAACCAATCATTTCCAACCTCACCATATGGAGAAACCCTAAAACCATTTATAAACAAAAAAATAGAACCATAATCAACAGATCTTATTCCTGTTTGTTTAGTAAAAAATGCTTTTGCGTATGGATTAAGATAATATAAAGTTATAGCAGCATTCTTTATTAAAGGAAAGTATTCATTCAGCTCCTTGATCCAAAAAATAGTTTCCCCTTTATCTTTTAATTCAGTATAAATAACTTTCCCGTCTTCAATAATTGAACTTTCAATACTTGTGCTTTGAAAATCCAATTTTTCAAAGATTGTATTCTCTACAGATCCTAAAAACTTTTCATGATTTGGAAGTAAGTCATTCTCATATTCAAATTCTGGTGCAGATATAACAATTCCAAAGTCATTTTTTTCAAATGCCTGATTGGGATTGATAAGTTTTTCTAAGTATTTTTTTAAGTTGGTAAATTTTTCAGTATCCCAAACTAAATTACCTTCTTTATTAGTCGAAGGATAAACCCACTGACTCCTTAACTTTATAACTTCTAAAACAACACCGTGATCTGAGATTTCAAAATCTAATGCATCAATTTCATTCTTACTTAGATAAGTATAATCTAAAATTATTTCATTAATTTCCTTTCCAATATCATTAACCTCAAATAATTTCCAGTCAATGCTCAATTTTAAAAACTCATTATCATCATTTGTCTTAGTATATAGATTTAAATATTCTCCCAAGCGGTCACAAGAAAATCTTCCCACTCCCTTCGCTCCCGCCATCATTCTGTTATATTGATGATTATTTTCTTTTTTTTCGGAATAAGCTATATTTAACCACTTATTTTGAATATCGGTAAAGTTCATACCAACTCCATTGTCTTCAATAATAATTCTTGAAGTATTTTCCGAAAATTCTTCAATGATTAAATCATCATTGTCCTTCAAATTCTTAAATGTAACTTTAACTTTTTTAGCATCAGCATCAAACGCATTCTTAACTAATTCTAAAATTGCAATATTATCATCATTAATAAGATCTTTTCCAATGATGTTTTTAATCTGAATATTTGTTTTAAAGTGTAATTTCTCTTTGCTCATTTGGTATTAGTAATTTTTTTAATGAAATACCAGCCTGTTCTGCAAAAAGAGGGGGTATTGCATTTCCGATTTGAGAATATCTTGGTACATCTTTAATCCTTAATTTTCCTCCAGTTGTATATTTTCCTTGGAAAGCATACCAATCTGGAAAAGATTGTAGCCGTGCATATTCTCTAACAGTTAAAATACGTGGCTCACTATAATGAATATAATCATCAGGCAATGTAGTTATTGTAGGACTTCTATCTTCTTTAGAAAGCGGTATTATAGTATGCTTTTTTATATTGTATCTAAGTCTAATTTCATTAGAAATATCATAATTTCTTCTATTTGTTGTCAGTTCAAGAATATTTTTAAACTTTAAGATTGTTGATTCTTGATGTTTTGCAAATCTATGGCTGTTAGGTATAGAATCTTTTACATTTTTCCTGATATATTTTTGATAATTTGATTTTGGCAAACCATACTTCACAGATTTAAATCCAGGAGAATCTGGACATTCAACAAATTCATTTTTTTGAGATAAATCAGAAATTGCATCTTCCACAGAATTTAATAAGTTCAGTTTTTTAGACTTTAAGAATGAAAACTTATTACTTTCTAATTCATTGAAAAAACTGTCTACTAAATCTTGTGAAGAATTTTTAACATCTTTTTTTACTCCGACCAAAATAAATCTTGTCCGTTTTTGTGGAACACCAAATTCCGCAAAATTGACAAGCTGACCTCTCACATAATAACCAAGCTCCTTTAAGCTATCTAATACTATCTTTGAGTAAGCAATACCTTTCTCTTTATTTTTTTTAAACTCCATAGTAAAACCCCTTACATTCTCAAAAAATATTAAATCTGGCTGTACTAAATCAACAAATTTTATGTATGAATTAATTAAAGTATTTCTCTCATCAGATTCATTTCTTCGTCCCGCCATCGAAAACCCTTGACATGGTGGTCCTCCTGCAATTAAATTGATAGTACCTCGGAGACCTTTTAAATTTTCTGAATAATTTTCAATAATTTCGTTTATATCATGCTCCTTCACTGGCAGCCAATCAGGCCATTCAAAATGGTTTTTCTTTTTCAGTAAATTATATTCAAGCGTTTTAAATGCATCAGCATTTTTTTCAATTGCAAAAACACCCTTCCATTGAGAAAAATGAAGCCCTAAAGAAAGACCTCCGCAACCACAAAATAAATCTATATAATTAAAATTATTCATAAACTTACAAAATAAATAAAAAAATCTTTTCTTACAATATTAATTTTAAACAACACAACTTATTGATTTCTAATTAATTGTATTTCATTTCTCAAAATTTCAAACATATTTTTTATTTCAAAATGTTCTGAAGTTTGTGTTTCGAACTCTTTAGTATTAATACTTCCTCCAAATTCCCATACTTCCAAAACATCTTTCCAATTAATTTCATATGGTTTATAAAAAGTATTATCAGATTTCAAAACATCATTCAATCCACCTTCTTTTAAGTATCTTTTATACAGAATACCATCTCCTGTTATAAAAATGTATGTTTTACCAGACTTTAAATCTTCTTTTTTTTCAACATATTTTCCTATAATATAACTGCCATTATTATAGGGTGGCATAGAGTCACCCTCAACAGGAAACGCTCTATATTTACCATTCCTTAAAAATGGTAAAGACATATGTTGTAAATTTTCAATATATTCAGGATCACTATATCCTACCAAATACCCCATCTTTCCTCTATGTGGTACAATTTCAATTTTGTTTTCATTATTTTCTCCCACTTTAATCGGAAGAACGATTCTATTATCTGGCAGATTTGTGATATTGTCAATTGAATACTTTCTTATATCAACAGCTACTAATAAATCAATACTTATTTTGAAGTATGATGAAAGTCTAATCAATATTTCGATAGGAGGCTCTGATCTTCCATCTTCATAAGAAACATATCTCGCACGAGTCATTATAAGTGCGTCAGCAATCTTTTGTTGAGATACGCCTTTTTTTGCTCTCAAACACCTGATATTATCTGAAAAAATTGACATTGTTACAGTTTGTAACAACAAAAATACAAAAAAAGTTACAGTTTGTAACAATTTTATTTTCATCAAATAGAATATTTATACATGAAATAAGAAGTGTAATACCTATAAGAATGGCTTTAAGGTTTTGTCCAGAGGCAAAAATTGTCAACGGAGATATGGAAATACTCTGTAATATGTTACATATTGTAACAGAAATCTCTAAAGAAAAAACGGCTATTATAGCAAAGCTAATATTGATGAATTTTACTTAGATAGGGATGGATAAATTTTGGGGATGCTATAACTGGACTAATAAAATAGTTGGTACTGTTAAAAAAATTCTAAATTATCTATTAGTTTTGCATAACCAAACAAAAGAAGGGGTTAGTATGACATGCAGAAAATCATATTCATAAGATGAAGAAATTGGACTACCAGACATAAAATGATTCAGAAAGATAATTTATTAATGTTGTTTATTTCATAATTTTAATTTGTCTATATATAGCTTTCATATTAAATTCTCCTTCTTCATAAGGAAGACTAGAATCATTATAAAACCATTCTAAAGTATTTGTCTTTTTATTAATAGAAATTTCTTCATTATAGCTCGTATAGAAAGTAATTGTATTTTCATTTGAATCAGCCAAATACAACAATACAATTCCATATTTTTCCATGTCAGGTTTTTTAAACATCAAATAACTAAAACCATTCTTAGAAAAAAAATTAAGCAAAGTATGCCCCCTAAGTGTATTTTTAAATGAGTAGTCCTCTAACTTCATATCTAGTATATTAAGAGTAATTTCCGTTGTATAATATTTTCCTTGATATTTAGAAGTATTAGTATTTTTAGTAAATAAATCTATTACCGAAGAAAATTTTGAAATTGTTTTATCCCCTTCCTTTAAATGATTATTCATCATATCAAAATAAAACTCATAATCTGCTTTAGTAAAATATCTATTTGCAAATTTTACATTTCTTGCATCAACTAATGAATTTATTGTAATTGATAACAAATCGTTTAATTGATCCGAATATCTTTTTGCAACAGGCAATACACTCTCATACTTCTTCATTTCCTCACTTATAGTTAAAATATATTGACTAACAACATCATAGTCTTCCTGAAATCTTTTAGTGTAATAATCGGATTCTTTTTGTTTATTTTCTTTTAATTCATTTTTTCTTAAATATTCAGCTTGAAGAACTTGAGTTTGCTGATTATATCTATTTTGAAGCATTGATTGTACATTAAACGTTGGGAATAAATTTAATTTTTCAGGATCTTTATATTGGTAAGGTGTTCTTTGTAAAGTAGTTTCATCACTTATAACACCCTCTCCATTCGCTTTATAGCTTTTTCCTGAAACAAAACCATCATTATAACCTTGTTGATAACTTTTATAATCATCAAACTTTTTTGGAGTGGGTATTACAGATAATGACGGAGAACTACATCCATAAGAAACATTATAACAATAACCTTCAGAATAACCTTTTCTGTATCCAATTTCATATTGAGTTTGAGAATAAATAAATGTTGTAGTAAGTGTCAGAATAATGAATAAAATCTTTTTCATAAGTGATTTTTTACCCACTCAGCTCCAAAGCAAGGAATTAATAAATGCAAACAGCGTGGAACTTAACCATATTTGCTTATAGAGGTTCTGACAAAACCTTGTACCACAAATAGGAAGCCCACGCCTATGGCATGAGCATCACCTATTTATTGTGCAGTACGAATGAAACTGTCAGATTTCTATAAACACAATAAAAGCTAACGCCTTATTTTTCCGTTAAAATTTGAATTGCAAATATATAAATTTATATTCCATGTATTATATTTAATAATATTGCTTCTAAAATTTATTTATATAATCTTAATGCAGAAAAATAAAAGCAAAAAACACATTAATAAAACAAAAATACATTTTTCACTTGTATTTTAATTTTATTTACTTATCTTTGATTCAAATTAAGATTATGGAACTTTTCAACATACCCTTTATTGACGATCACTACAATGTTACTCTTAAAGATGTAGCTAAGAAGTTAGGCGTATCCAGAAGTTCTATTGTCGAAATTTTAAAAGAAAATGGATTTGAAGCTATTAACTTTTCTGATTTTTTATTGGATTATAATCATCTTGAAGTATTATCTGAAAAATATGTAGAAAGTGTCAAGAGCTTACAAAATCGTTTTAGTAAAAAATATTTTTTTTATAATTTAAATGAAAGAGAACAAATTCGAAAATTTCTTTTAAAATTTATAAATACTGAAAAAATAAGTGAAAATTTATTTTTTGATGAAAATATTATTAAATCAAAATTAGATAAAAATCTAATAAAAGAATTCTTCTTCAATTTAATTGATGAGATCCGCCTAGAGGTTAACCTTGGTAAATTATCTATACAAATAAAGGATGATTACAAAAAGTTCAGAATACTCATTCCAAAGATTAAGATTAAAATCAAACGTAGTTTTAGTAATAATAATTCAAATATATTTTTTTTAACAATTACAGGTCATTATTATATTTTCACAGATGAAGAGGGACAAATCGTAGAAAAAAAGTTCACTAAAGACTTCTCTACGATAAAGTACCTATATAGAGAAGCATTAAATAATATTCATAATTTAATGTTCATTAACAATGGAAAATATAAATCCACTAATCGAAAATATAAAAAATTGCAATTTATCTGAACAGGATAAAAACACATTATTAGAAAAATTACAAAACAAACCTCTCAATATAGATGAATTTTTAAAAACACTTTTTTCAATCTGTAAAATCAGTAAAGAAATTTTAGATTTTTTTGATATTGGGAATAATTAAAATTAAATTATGGATATAGGTACCGCAATAAAGTTTTTAAGAAAGGAAAAAGGATTTAGCCAAAAAGAATTAGCTGAAAAATGCGAAATTTCTGTAAATGCTATTTCGCAAATTGAATTAAATGCTACTTTTCCTCAAAAAACGACAATTAAGAAAATTTGCGATACATTACAAATACCTGTTTCATATTTATTATTTTTTTCAATCAGCGATGAAGATATCCCTGAAGAAAAAAGACTTGCTTTTCAATCATTAAATTCAGCAATTAAATCAATACTAATTAAATAAAATCACCCCTTAATAAAGCTAAGGGGGTTAATTATTATGCAGAAAAACTTTCCTAATCTACATGAGACCTAACAAAGAACATTTGTTATAAAATATATAACTGACATTAGTTCATTAATTAGAAATTAATAATTCAAATTTCTTAATTAGTGTTGATTTCATCTCATATTTAATGTTTAACAGATTATACTTCTCTAAAAGTCCTATAAATTCCAATCGTTTCTCATAATAATGAGTTTTAGATTTTTTCTGCTTTAATTCTTTCCAATGAATCGAACTTTTTCCCATATTAATAATATATTGATCTTTCGGATCTAATTTTAGAGTTTCTGGAATATCATCTACAATAAGCATATTTTCGAATTTTTCCATAAGTAGGCTAAAAAGAACTTTTAGCGTTTGCTTATTTTTACAATCAGCAAGATTATAAATACCCAATTTATTAAGCATTCTACTTTTTAGAATTTTGATTTCAAAACGCAATAAATGCTTTGAAAAGTTATATTGCAAACCTTTATCATAACATTTTATATAATAGTCTGAACTATTATACTGTTTATAACTACCTTTCCCTTGAAAGGTATCATACTGATTAAATTCTTCAAAATTATACATTAATAAATGCTTGTCAATAATATCCTTTGCTGATTGAGAAACAGTGATATTTAATCCAAACTCAAGATTTGTCATTCCAAAATCAGGGCTACTAATTCTAAAATCTGTTTCTAACATCGAAATTGATTCACACAAATTACAATAAGTGAAGTCAGAATAATTTTGGGGGTTTAGTCCCTTTTTATCATTATGATACTTGTGTAGAGAATTTTTGATATATCCTATCTTATTTGTTATTCTAGCTTCCATTGTATTTTGATATGATCTACATGGATAACAAATTTGTCCAGTTCTATAATCTAAAACATAAGTCGTTGCTAAATTTTTATTTTGCTTGATATTTTGCTCTAAGCTATCTTTATCTTTCGTGAAAATTTTAATAAAATCTATCATATTTTGTTAAATTTTGGCATAATTGTAACATTACATAATATTTCGAACTATGCTTAATAAAAGGTTTGTAAAATTATTGAGTGTTTAAGGGAGGGAATAGTAACTTTAGGACATAACCTAAAACAACTGTCCCAAAAAGTTTAATGATTCAGATATTGCTGTATATCAGATTTAGAATAATATACACGCTTTTTAATCTTTTTGGCTTTTAAAATACCTTGATTATTCCAATGAAACAATGTAGTGAAACTAACATTAAGAAGTTTGGCTGTTTCGTCACGGGTATAAAAATCTTTTTCGTTTTCTTGATTATGACTATTTCTGCCATACTTCTCTAATTCTTCACGTACTAATTTTTGAATAAATTGACCAAATGAATCTAAATCGATTTGTGTCAGCTGAATTGTTGAATTGACCATAATTTTTGTTTAATATTATGATGCAATAATCCAAATGGGGAAATTGGGGAAAAAATAGGGAAATTGCGATTTCACCAAAAAGCCAATAAACAACTGATTATCAGGAATAAAAATTTATCCATGTTTTTTTAATTAGGAATCATTTTAAGCCTATCCCCAGAAATTCCGAGTTGATTAATTACATCATTAATGATTTTATGATGTCCATTAAAAACATAATGCTTACTATTTTTATCGTCAATATTAAAATAATATTTGCGAATTTGTTCCAATGAATCAAGACTATATTCATTTTTTTTATCAAAATTTAATATAACTTCAAATGATCCTCTACTTTTAAATTCATGTTTTTTAATTGTTGTATAAAAATCAAATACATGAAAAATGTAGCAAAGTCTAAAGAAATCTACCTGTTTTAGGTTACTTAAATATTTAATTCCACAATCTTTATAACGATTCTGTGATAGTAAATTAAAAATAATATTGACCTCATATTCATTAAAGCTTTTTGATATCAAAAACTTTTTAAAGTCAGCATTATAATCTATAATTTCATCGAATTCTATTTGTAAGGCACTCTTTTCTGCTTTACCATTTTTGACATATTGGTATTTCATTAAAAACATTAACTTCAAATAACTCATGCATTTATCAATATCTAAACTCTTTTGAGAGTAATTATGCTTATGCCTATGAGTATTATCTATTGTTTTGAGACAATCCCTTAAACTTTCTTTTAAATCTATAAAAAACAAATTTTCTTTATCAACAATTCCATGAAATTGTATTATTTTATTATTAATATTATCAAATAACTCTAATTTAGTTTGATCTATAAGATTTAAAAAATAGTCTGTTCTTAGATTAATATTGGACAAAATAGAAGAATCACACATCAACTCAATTTTTCGAAGATATTCACCTCCTCTAGTTGTTGCATGAAAAGAGTTTGTATTTATAAAAGACGCATAATAACTAATAAATACTTTGTCATTGATATTTCGCAACTGTATATATTCGTAAAATTCATCAAACAAACTTTGTTTTGTTATAGCAACCATTTTCTTATCCACATTATTTCTATCTATATAATTATTTAAAAATATAACAATATCCGATAACTCCCTTTCTGTTAATAAGTCTCCAAATGTTTTTAAGATTGAAATCCTGTCATGAATATTATTGATAATGCTACGAAAATTAATTTTTCGATTTACAAAATATAAATATTGTAATTTACCATCACTATCTTCTTTAATATTGGATAATAAATCCTCATTTATTAAATCCGCTTTAGCTAATTCTATAAATTCCAGCTTACGAGTATCACTTATCTTATTTAAAACATTATGATGATCACCCTCTTCAAAAAATTTCATGATTTCCATATCTATTGACAGATTGTGAAAAAAACACACTAAGAAATCTAATAATATTCCACCCTTAGTTCGGATGTCAGTAATTAGATAGGGGTCTTCTGGCGACTTTAAAAGATCTTTTAGTCTCATTTAAAATGTATTAATATCCTAAACTGTTAAATATCTTAGCTGTTGATTTGGCTTTTTCAACTTCCGTTTTATTAATATATGCCAACAACTGTTTCTCGGTTGTGTGTCCCGTAAAATTAAGCAAATAAGTAGTAGGAATTTTCTCATAAAAGTTAGAAGCAAAACTTTTTCTACCTATATGAGATGTAATAAGTTTATGTTTCGGAAAATTACCAAAAACTTTACGAGTAATATTCTTCCCATCTTTAGTTATTGTCTCTGTTCTACCGTTATATACAATCTCATCTATTTCAGCAATCTCACATACTTCTTTGATATAAAGATTTAGGTTTACATCTGATATTTTTCGGGGAAATTCTCCGTTTCGTTTTGCTAAAATATCTTGGACTTTTTTTAATAAAGGAATTTGCATCTTAGCATTAGTCTTTTGCTGTGTAAATTCAATGTATTTCTGTCCCTCACTATCCTCCACAATCATAGATGAATTAAACCTCATATAATCACTCACACGTTGCCCTGTATAACAGGAGATAAGTAGCCAATCTCTTGCGTTATCTAAATAATCATATGGCATTTCTTTATACTCTATTTTATCCAACTCATCAAAAGTTAAGTAAATTGATTTTGGGATATGCTTTGTCGCTTTTTCAACTTCAAATTTCCATAATTCCGCATGCTTATGAACTTCAATATCAAAAGAACCTGCAACTTTACAAATCATTTTTAAGAATTTAAGATTGCGATATGTAGTTGAAATCTTATAACTCTCCTTATTACAATAATCTTCAAAATCAATTCTAAAAGAATTATCTAAATCTTTAAACTTTAATCCTCTAAATGTTTTCTTCCTGATTTTTCTATCTTCTACATACCTTATCATTAATTGCTTAACAACATTAGCTTTCTTAATAGTCGATTCTGTAACACTATCTTTTTTTAATGAAATATAAGTGTCAATAAAGGCAATCACATCATTCGGATAGTTATTATCTTCTCTTTTTAAAGTTGTAGGTTCTATAATAGATTTCAGCCATTCTTTTAAATCTACTTCAGGAATATCATTTATGTAACTTGAAATAATGTTAGCTTCTAATTGAGAAAGACGAGTGTTTATAGTTTCAGTATCATCTTTATGCATCTTTTTAGACGGCATTTTGCATTTCCCGTCTTTCCATTCTTTAGGCTTACAAGTCAGATACGGAACAGGAACACGTAAATCAATATCCTTATCTCTAAACTTTGCCCAAATTGTACTTTCTTTATCTGCTACTTTCCCTCTAATAAAAAAACTTACTGATGCCATAATTAAAATGATTAAAAATTAAAGTTGTACCCAAAGTTGTACCCAAAAAATTCAAATATAGTTTAATTTCAATAAATTCAAATTAATTAAACAATCACTAAAAGCCCTTGTGCAAAGCATTTATAAATTAATCCAGATTTTAAAAGATTTAAAAATCTAGTCCCTCCAACTCCACAAAAGAGGTTTTGTAAATTACAAAACCTCTTTTTTCTTTTTCTTATTCTTTCGGAATTCCCATGGTGAAATCGCATGCAGATCTTTCCACAAGCCAGCCTTTGAGTTTCTAGCTACCAATTCATAGTTTTTTAATTCCGTATTTTTTGAAGCTTTAAAATACCACCATCCCCAACCTGATTTTATAATCTCTGCGGACAGGTATTTATCATTATCATAGAATATTTTAGCAACTGTACGTTTGTACCGGTCTTTATTGACTCTATAAAACGTTACCGTTTTACCGAAAACCTGTAAACTGGTGAATTGTTTTGCATTTTTACCAAAAGCCTGACTATTTTCAGGACAATCCACTTCCGCCAATCGTAACGTTTCCTGCTTGTTGTTTCCTAGTAAAACCACTACGGTATCTCCGTCTTTCACTTTTATTACTCTGCCTTTTGATTGAGAAAACAACACATTACAGCTTAAAAGCAGTATTACACCAACAAATTTCAACTTCATACATAAAGATATAGACTATATTATTTTACTAGGCGATGTGCCATAGTGTTTTTTAAATGCAAATGAAAAGTGAGAAAGGTCTTCAAAACCCAAATCAAGATATATTTCAGAAGCTATTTTTCCTTTTTCTAAAATTAAATAATGAGCTTCCTGAAGCCTTTTCTGAATCAACCATTTTCCGGGCGTAATTCCAAAGATCTTCTCAAAATCACGTTTGAAAGTTGCCAAACTTCTTCCTGTAAGGTAGGCGAAACGATCTAAATTAACATTAAAATGAAAGTTCTTATTCATAAAAGCTTCAATATCCATTTTCCCGGGTTCATTGAAATCAAATAAGATATTTTTCAATTCAGGCTGCTCTTCAAGTAATAAAATCAACACTTCTTTTACTTTTAAATCAACCAATCTTTCATCAGAAAGCTTCCCGACATCATAATAAAACAGTAATGAATTCATATAATTCTGAAGCCCAGGACTGTCATTGAATAAACACAAGTGTTTATTGTATTCTTTCTTTTCAGAGATCAAATTATATTCAACACTGAAATCTTTAAGAGTCTGCTGATTTAAATAAATTGATAAAGATTTAAATTCTCCATTCGGAGGTGGCTGTTTGGTAAATTTCAACAACTGATTCCTTCTCAAAAAACGGATTGAGCCATCTTTAGCAGAATAATCATTCAAACCATCATTTAAAATCAAATCACCTGAAATCTGATAACTCAATACATGATCATATACAAAATGTTCTCCCTGTCGACTCAGCTGAGTGTAACAGGAATACACAATACTCCCAAAATCTTCTCTTTTAGATTTCATTTATATGCAAAGATATAAAATGATACTGCAAAAATACAGCCTCATTGACGGTGATTACTTCAAATCAATTCCTTTGTTAGCTAAATACTGTTTTCCGTATTCTGTTTCAAAAATATTAACCGCTTCATCATGATCAGTAGAAACTGTCACCTCCAACCATTTTTCAAATTCCTCTTTTCTTTTTTCATCAGTTGATCTCAAAATAGCCGCCGCCTCACTTCCTAAAACCAAATGCAATGGTGGATTTTCGTTTTCTACAACATCAATCATTACTTTTGCCGCTTTTGCAGGATCTCCCATCGGTAAAAACTTACCTGAGGTCAAATGTTCTTTCACCCCTCCTACTGTTACTTCATACCCTTCAATATCTTTTGCAAAACTCATGGAAGAACCTGCCCATTCGGTACGAAAACCACCCGGCTGAATACAAGTCACTTTTATTCCTAAAGGAGTAACTTCCTTGCTTAAAGATTCAGAAAACCCAACCAATCCAAATTTCGCTGCCTGATAAATTGAAAGCCCGGCATTCCCTACTCTACCACCAATGGAGCTGATTTGCAAGATATTTCCCGAACGTTCTTTTCTCATATAGGGTAAAACAGCTCTTGTCACTTCAATGGGCGCATATAAATTAACTTCCAACTGATTTCTTACCTGCTCGTTAGTAAAAGCTTCTGCTGCTCCGGTAATTCCAAAGCCCGCATTATTTACCAGAACATCGATTTTACCAAAATGCTTTACCGCCTCTTCTACGGTAGAATAAATTTGTTCTTTATTCTGAACATCCAATTCTAACGTTAGTAATTGCTCCGGATATTGCTCAACCAATTCTTTTAATTGCTGAGGATTTCTTGCTGTTGCTACAACATAATCTCCTTTTAATAATACAGCTTCAACAAGGCTTATTCCTAAACCTTTTGAGCTTCCTGTGATAAACCAAACTTTTTTCATTGTATTACTGATTTTTGTTTGATACAAATTTCCGTCAATAACAATTACAGCAAGTTTGTTAAAAAGCTCAAATTAACTTTGTTAAAACAGTCATTTCATTTCAAATTAAGACACATATGATTTATTATATATGAATACAATAAAATTTTATTTTCATCTGGCTAAAACAAGTGCATAAAATGTTAAAATCTAAACTCCTGAAAACTAAAACACTAAACTTACCAACGACAAAATAAGCACCTACAAGCCACAAAAAAGACTAAAAAAATGTTTTATCGTAAAGAATTTTATATATTTGCACCATCTAACAATTAAAAAAAATAATTTACTATGTCAGACATTGCATCAAGAGTAAAAGCTATCATCGCTGATAAGCTTGACGTTGAAGAAACAGAAGTAACTCCTGAAGCTAGCTTCACTAACGATTTAGGAGCTGATTCATTGGATACAGTTGAACTAATCATGGAATTTGAAAAAGAATTCAACATTCAAATCCCTGATGATCAGGCTGAAAAAATTACTACTGTAGGACACGCTATCGCTTATATCGAAGAAGTAGTAAATAAATAATATTCTTCAACAAAAAGAAATTAAACAAAGTTTATGGAATTAAAAAGAGTAGTTGTAACCGGATTTGGAGCAATAACACCGATTGGAAATAATGCAAAAGAATACTGGGAAAATCTTGTGAAAGGTGAGAGCGGTGCCGCTCCGATTACTCTTTTTGATGCCACAAACTTCAAAACCAAGTTCGCTTGCGA
The DNA here is from genome assembly GCF_000813825.1 of Chryseobacterium taiwanense. Taxonomy (GTDB): domain Bacteria; phylum Bacteroidota; class Bacteroidia; order Flavobacteriales; family Weeksellaceae; genus Chryseobacterium; species Chryseobacterium taiwanense. The sequence goes on along the minus strand of NZ_JWTA01000003.1, from coordinate 175,105 downwards.
AGTAAAAAATTTCAATCCGCTAGATCATTTCGACAAGAAAGAGGCTAAAAAAATGGATAGAAATACACAGCTTGGGCTTGTTGCTGCAAAAGAAGCAGTATCACATTCAAGAATTATTGAAGACAATGTAGATAAAAACAGAGTTGGTGTAATCTGGGGTTCAGGTATCGGAGGTTTAGAGACTTTCGAAACTGAAGTTTTAGGATGGGCAAATACGGAGATTCCGAGATTCAATCCTTTCTTTATCCCAAAAATGATTGCAGATATTACTCCTGGACATATTTCTATTGAATATGGATTCCACGGACCTAACTATACGACTGTTTCTGCATGTGCGTCTTCAGCTAATGCTTTAATTGATTCCAAAATGCTTATCCAATTAGGAAAAGCAGATGTAATTGTGTGCGGAGGCTCTGAAGCAGCCGTTACAGCAAGTGGTGTCGGTGGATTCAATGCAATGATGGCACTTTCTACAAGAAATGATGATCCTAAAACAGCTTCAAGACCTTTTGACAAAGACAGAGATGGATTTGTATTGGGTGAAGGAGCAGGATGTATTGTCCTTGAAGAATATGAGCACGCTGTAAAACGTGGTGCTACAATTTACGCAGAATTAAAAGGTGGTGGTCTTAGTGCAGATGCACATCACATGACGGCACCTCATCCTGAAGGTTTAGGAGCTTATCTGGTAATGAAAAGTTGTTTGGAAGATGCAGGATTAACTGCTGATGAAGTAGACCACATCAATATGCATGGTACATCTACTCCATTAGGAGACATTGCAGAATCTAACGCAATTTCAAGATTATTAGGAGAGCACGCTTTCGACATTCAGATTAATTCTACAAAATCAATGACAGGTCACTTATTGGGTGCTGCCGGTGTTATTGAGGCTATTGCTGCGTTAGGAACTATTATTCATGGTGTTGTTCCTCCAACCATCAACCATTTTACTGATGATGAAAATATCGACAGCAGACTGAACTTTACGTTCAATGAAGCTGTAAAGAAAGATGTAAAAGTAGCCATGAGTAATACTTTTGGGTTTGGTGGACATAACGCTTGCGTTCTATTTAAGAAAATCTAATTTTACTGAATGGAGTTACAGAAATACTTTTCTAAATTCCTTCTCAAACAAAGAAAAAGAAAATTAACGGAGAGAGACTATTTCCTCAGTACTGAACTTAATAAAATGTTGGGTGCCGAGGTACAAAATATCGCGCTCTATCGTGAAGCTTTCTCTTTAAAAAGCTCTTCTAAAAATCAAGACAACAGTAATTACGAAAGACTTGAATTTTTGGGAGATTCTGTTTTGGGTACCATTATCTCTTGTCATCTGTTTCAGACCTATCCTAAAGCTAATGAAGGATATCTGACGCAAATGAAATCTAAGATTGTGAACAGGAAAAACCTCAATAAGCTTGGAGAAGATTTAAAATTGATAGATCTTTTACAAAAACACAACTCAGTAGCTTTAGGAGAAAATATCTCCGGAAATTTATTTGAGGCCTTAATTGGTGCTGTTTATTTAGATTTTCAATACGATACCTGTAAGAGAATCATTTTAGAAAAGCTTTTAACCCCTACAGAGATCAATAAGCTTGAGAATAAAATTGTAAGCTACAAAGGTCTTTTGCTGGAATGGAGTCAAAAGAAAAAAGTAAATATAAAATACGAAACCTGTGAAGAAGCGCAGGTAAACAAAACGGTTGTTTTTCGTTGCCATGTCTGGTTGGGAGAGGAAAAAATCGCCAATGCCACAGAAACTTCTAAGAAAAAGGCAGAAGAAAAAGCAGCACAGAGAGCATTTTATATTTTAAATAAAAAAGAAAATATACTTGGAAATCCAAAAACTTTATGATCTAGACGATATAGAATTTGAAGATATTGCCATAGGATTGGTAAGATTAGCAAAAAATATACCCGATCATGAGTTTTTCTATAAAATAAATCAGAACAACGATCTTAAATTCTCCCGAAAGAAAGACATGGTCTTTCATGGGGATTATTATGATTATTTTTTTCCAAGATTTGAAGCTTATCACAAGTTTACAAAGACCTGTTTTACTTTCATTTCGAACAGATCTTCGGAAAGTAAACAAAAAAAATTACAGACAGAACTCTTTTCAGAGGAAGAAAATATTAAGTTTTTATTAAATAATCAGGTAGATGTAGAATATATTCTGCATAGTTCGGAACAGTTTCCTGATTTTTCCGTAATTTTGCTCCCTGAAAATCTTGTGTTTCCAATTCAAGATTATACATTGAGTTCTGAGGAAGAACTATATCAAATTATCCAGTATTATGAATAAGTATTTAAAGAAGACAAAAATTATCGCAACACTTGGACCGGCTTCATCGTCGAAGGAAGTAATGTTAGGATTAATGAAAGCGGGAGTTGATATTTTTAGAATAAATTTTTCGCACGCGGACTACGATCTAGTTAAATCAAATATCCAAATCATCAGAGACCTTAATAAAGAATATGGGTATTCTGTAGGTATTTTGGGAGATTTACAAGGTCCAAAATTGAGAGTCGGTGTCGTAAAAGAAGGTTCTTATCTAAATCCTGGAGACATTCTTACCTTCACTAATGAAAAAATTGAAGGTGATTCTACAAAAGTATACATGACTTACCAACAATTTCCACAAGATGTAAAAGTTGGTGAGAGAATCTTGATCGATGACGGTAAATTGGTTTTAGAAGTAACTGAAACAAACGAAATCGATACTGTAAAAGCAAAAACTATTCAAGGGGGACCTCTTAGTTCAAAGAAAGGAGTGAACCTTCCTAATACAAACGTTTCTCTTCCTGCTTTGACGGAAAAAGATATTCAGGATGCCAACTTCATGCTTGATCAGGAAGTAGACTGGATCGCTCTTTCATTTGTGCGTCATGCTCAGGATATTATTGATCTTAAAGACTTAATCAACAAACACCCTAAAGGTAAATTCAAAACTCCGATTATCGCGAAAATTGAAAAACCTGAAGGAGTTCAGAATATTGATGAGATCCTATTGGAATGTGATGGATTAATGGTTGCTCGTGGAGATTTAGGAGTGGAAGTTCCAATGGAAGAAGTTCCTGCTATCCAAAAAACATTGGTAGAGAAGGCTAGATTCTATTCTAAGCCGGTAATCATTGCGACTCAGATGATGGAAACAATGATCAACAGTTTGACACCAACGAGAGCGGAGGTAAATGACGTTGCTAACTCTGTATTGGACGGAGCTGATGCGGTAATGCTTTCTGGAGAAACTTCTGTAGGTAGATATCCAGTTCAGGTAGTTGAAAATATGGCTAAAATTGTGAAGAACATTGAGACGACACACTTTTACCAACACAAAAATGAACCTATCGAAAAAGACTACAACTGTATCGATGAAAGATTCATTACCAATAGAGTATGTCTTGCAGCGGTAAGAATTGCTAAAACAACTAACGTTTCTGCAATCGTTACTTTGACACATTCAGGATATACAGCTTTCCAACTTGCAGCGCACAGACCCAACTCACATATTATCGTTTATAGCGGAAATAAAAGGGTGATCACTATGTTGAACCTACTTTGGGGAGTTCATGCTTACTATTATGACATGAAGAAACCAACAGATGAAACTATTATCCAAGTGAATATGTTGACACACAACCACGGTTATATTGAAACCGGGGATTTTGTAATCAACATCAACGCTACTCCATCATACGAAGGCGGAAAAACAAATACGTTAAGATTAACAACCGTTTAATCAAAACATTATAAAATAAAAACTCCCAAAATATTTTGGGAGTTTTTTTATGTTTACATCAATTCAAATAAAATTAATTACCAACAATCGTCTTAGCTGTCACAAACTCTTTTAAAGCCAGTAAAGAAAGCTCTGTTCCATAACCGGAAGCCTTTGTTCCGCCAAAAGGAAAACGTGGATCAGAACTTGTCATTCTGTTGATATTTACAGTTCCAGATTCAAGGTTTTCAATAAAGAATAACTGACGATCTTTATCAGCCGTCCAGACAGAATTTGAAAGTCCAAAAGGAATATCATTAGCCATTTGTAAAGCTTCATTATCATTTTTGGCAATCATTACCATTCCAAGAGGACCAAAAAGTTCTTCCTGTAAAATTGGATTACCTTCCTTCACACGAATCAATCCCGGATTGAATTCAATATCTGAAATTCTTTCCAAAGGAATAATAATTTCCGCCCCATTCTCTAAAGCCTTTTGAAACTGCTTTTCCAAATCATCTGCCAAGTCAGGTCTTGCCATTCCGGCAATCTTCGTGTCTTTACTCATAGGATCTGCAGGAACGAATTTTTTATATTCTTCAATGAATTTCGGAAGAAATACATCTTCAATTTTTTCATCAATAATAAATCTTTTCGCTGCCACACAAGTTTGCCCACAGTTTTGAAGTCTCGCCTGAGCTCCTACTTTTGCTGCTTTATCCAAATCAGCATCATCCAAAACAATAAAAGCATCACTTCCTCCCAGCTCAAGTAAAGATTTTTTGATATTTAATCCCGCGATGGAAGCTACTTCTCCACCTGCTCTTCCACTTCCCGTTAAGCTCACTCCTTTTACCGCATCATGCTCAAGAATTTCTTTTACTTCTTTATGGCCTACTTCCAGATTTTGAAAAATTCCTTTGGGAAAACCTACTTCCAAAAATACATCTTCAATAGCATTTCCGCTTCCGAAACAAATAGATGCATGTTTCAGAACAACCGCATTTCCAGCTAAGATGGCAGGAACAGCAAATCTTAACACCTGCCAGAAAGGAAAGTTCCATGGCATTACTCCTAAAATTACACCTTTTGGGACATAATGAATTTCAGAGTACGTATATTCAGAATCTACCTTTTCCGGTTTTAAAATATTTTCAGCATCTGCATAATAATTCATCATCAAAGCACTTTTCTCTACTTCTGCAATTGACTGTGAAATTGGTTTATTCATTTCAGTTGTAATGATTTTACCAAACTTCTCAGAATTGTTCTTTAGGATTTCTGCAGCTTTTGCAATAAGTTTTTGTCTGTCTTCGAATGGTACTTTTTTCCATTCAGAAAATGCCTTATCTGCTGTAATAAGTTTATTTTCAATTAATTGTTCCATACTGTAATCTATGTTTTTAAATTCAACTCAATGAATTTATTTGTGCCGTTTTCAAAAAGCACGATGAAAGCAACAAATTTTGTTCCTTAAGGGTAAATAGAATAGTGATTTTCTCTATCGAAAGAATATGATTTTATCATTTACATCATAAACCATTCATTCATAAGACATGCCGCCAGTCTTGCCGTTCTCTCCTGAATATCAAATAACGGATTAACTTCTGCTACGTCTAAAGCCAAGAGCTTTTCATTTTTTAAAATATGTCGGTAGAAATGCATAAATGTTGTATCTGCAAAGATTCCATTATAAGCGGAAGCGGAAACTCCGGGAGCAATGGAGGCATTAAAGACATCCATACAAATCGTTAGATAAACAAAATCTACACTTTCCATGAGCTCGTCTATTCTCTGATAAATTGATGGCAGATTTTCAAAGAAAAGTTCATCTGCTAAAATGTACTTCATTCCATATTGATGAGCCGTATCAAATAATTTCAATGTATTAGAATTTCTTTGAATTCCAATATGTAAAGAATTGATTTCTCCCTCCTGTGCAATTTGCCAGAATCCGGTTCCGGAACTTGCTCCTACTCCTTTTTCAGGCTGTCTGTTATCAAAATGAGCATCAATATTAATAATTCCTATTTTCTGTTCAGGAAAAGCCGTTTTTACTCCTAAATAATGAGCATAGGTCACTTCATGCCCACCTCCTAAAACGATTGACTTTCCTCCCTTCAACAGAACTTTGGAAACATTTTTAGCAAGATTATTCTGAGTATTTTCCAAATTTCCATCTTCACAAGTAATATTACCAAAATCCAGCAATGAAAAGTCCGGGAGGATCACAGGAAAATTTGACATATTTTTCCTGATAATACATGGAGCATCTTTTGCCCCTTGTCTTCCTTTATTCCTTCGAACGCCTTCATCCACAGCAAATCCGTGTAAAACGAAATCATTCGTTGAAATTGCATCGTAATTGGTTTCTTCTTTCACTCTTTGAAAGAGCCTGTGATAAAGAAGCTCTTCACCATCTAATCTTCCTTGCCAGATCATAATATAAAATATTTATTATTCTCTAAATTTCCCTTTTATTGTTGGAATCAAAGTCTTTATAAATAAAAATAAAAAAAGAATAAAAGCTATTCCAATTTTAAATTTTAAATTTCTTCCATTACTATCATTTACAGTAAAAAAAAGTAACCCTAAAACAACTATTGCAACCAAATAAATTGTAGAGTACAAATAGCCTCCTCTGTTTTCATATTTAAATTCGCCACCATTAATTTTGAACATCTCAATTAACATCTCTTCAGACACTTCAAAATTTTCTTTTCTTACATCAGAAGTAAGATTTTTCAAAATAATTTCTCTTTTTTTTCCTCCTTTTACAGCCTTACATGCGTAAATAAAGTTCTTTTCCTGAACTCCTAATGACAAATATTTTTCTTTAATTGCATCAATTTTTTTACTCATCTTTTATTTAATTTTTCCATCAATATAAATACTCTCCGCCTTCAAACTTCCCTGATTATAAAGAACATTTTGGAAATTATTGGTTTTAAAAGTCACGAAATCTGCCTTTAAATCTTTTGCCAATCTCCCTCTGTCTTCCAAACCAAGTGCAAACGCTGAACGGAATGTCATTCCAGCTAATACTTCTGCAGTCGTCAGTTTTTCAAATGTAGCCAATATGGAAGCCTGCGTAATCAGGTTTCCCATTGGTGCCGAACCCGGGTTCCAATCACTTGCAATTGCTACGATAGCTCCTGCATCCAATAGTTTTCTTGCCGGAGTAAATTTTTCTCCCAACCCTAAACTTGCACCCGGTAAAGCCGTTGCCACAGTTTCTGATTGAGCTAAAAATTCAATATCTTCATCAATCGTCGCTTCCAAATGGTCTGCCGATTTTGCTCCCACTTCCACCGCAATTCTTGAACTTCCAGGGGTAAACTGATCTGCATGAACAGTAATTTCAAAACCTAAGTCTTTCGTTTTAAGCAAGAATTCTTTACTTTCTTCAGGCTGAAATGCAGATTTCTCAATGAAAATATCAACACGTTTTGCCAGATTTTCTTCTTTTACTTTTGGTAAAATTTCGGTTAAAATATAATCTAAGTATTCTTCATTACTTCCTTCAAAATCTCTTGGTTTCAGATGGGCAGGAAGACAGGTCGGAACTAAAGTTGCTTTCGTTTGTTCCTGAGCTTTTTTAATGATTCGAAGCATTTTCAACTCATTTTCTACATCTAATCCGTAGCCACTTTTCACTTCGATTGTTGTGATTCCAAGAGAAATCAGAAAATCAATTCTTTCCAGTAACGTTTTTAATAACTCTTCTTCCGAAGCATTTCTTGTATGTTGAACTGAGCTCCAGATTCCTCCTCCGCTTTCAGCAATTTCAAGATATGTTTTTCCTGCATTACGCATGGCAAAATCATTCGCCCGATTTCCGCCAAAGCAGATATGCGTATGAGAATCTACAAAAGCAGGAAGAACGATTTGTTCTCCTTCAATGCTTTCAATTTCTATATCAAGATGTTCAGATTGTAAAGTTTCAAAATTTCCGACTTGCTGGATTGTATCATTATTAATTAAAATTCCACCATCAATAATAATTTCAAGTTGCTCATCAGAAAGTTTTCCTCTTAGCGGAAGATTGGCAAGTGTCACGACTTGCTTGAAAGGACCTATAAGTTTCATTTATTTAGTTTAAAACAAAGTGCAGATATATAATTCTAAAGCTTACTAATGCTTAGATGCTTTCAGCATGACAAAAGATGCACATACAATTTGTCATTCTGTAGGAATCTCTGCACAGAAATAAGCAGAAGAGTTTTATCTTATTTTCTCTCTCAAAAATACTTAAAATATATCAATCTGGTAAATGATAAACAGTTTGGCTTACAATCTTATCCTAAACCTCAACCTCAGCCTGAAATTAATATCTATTTCAACCTTTACATCTTAACCTAATTTTCCTATCTTTACGGTAAATGAAATTGAATTAATGCCTGATTTTTTACATCCAGACAAAGACAATTACTCCCGCGAAGAGCTAATGCAGGAAGAACAAATTCGTCCTCAGAGTTTTAAAGATTTTGCGGGACAAAGGAAAACTTTGGAAAATCTTGAAGTCTTCGTGACCGCCGCCAAGAAACGTGGTGGTGCGCTTGATCATGTTTTATTACATGGTCCTCCAGGTTTAGGTAAAACAACGTTAGCAAATATTATAGCCAATGAGCTTGGTGTAAATTGTAAAATTACATCGGGTCCTGTTTTGGATAAACCCGGAAGTTTAGCCGGTCTGTTGACTAATCTTGAAGAGAATGACGTCCTTTTCATTGATGAAATTCACCGATTATCTCCTGTCGTGGAAGAATATCTGTATTCTGCAATGGAAGATTATAAAATCGACATCATGCTTGAAACGGGACCGAATGCAAGAAGTGTTCAGATTGGTCTGAATCCTTTTACTTTGGTGGGAGCAACTACCAGAAGTGGGATGCTAACAAAACCTATGTTGGCAAGATTTGGTATTCAAAGCAGACTTGAATATTATACGATTGAATTGCTTTCAATGATTATTATCAGAAGTTCAAGAGTTTTAGGGGTGAAAATTTATGAGGACGCCGCTATTGAAATTGCAAGAAGAAGCCGTGGAACACCGAGAATTGCTAATGCACTGCTAAGAAGAGTCCGTGATTTTGCCGAAATTAAAGGAAACGGTGAAATTGAAATCGAGATTACAAAATATGCTTTAAATTCATTGAATGTAGATGAATTCGGATTGGATGAAATGGATAATAAAATCATGCGTGTGATGATTGAAAATTTCAAAGGCAAGCCTGTAGGAATTTCGGCATTAGCAACATCTATTGCTGAAAATCCTGAAACGCTGGAAGAAGTATATGAACCTTTTTTAATTCAGGAAGGATTCATCATCCGAACTCCAAGAGGAAGAGAAGTAACAGAGAAAGCATATAAGCATTTGAATATTGCAAGACCTAAAAATCCGGGAGAATTATTTTAAATAATGTTTATTCCTAAATTATACAAAAGCGAAGATTACAATCTGATGAAAGAAATCATCAAAGAGAATTCTTTTGCTTTGTTAATTTCTTCCGTAGATAAAATTCGTGCAACCCATTCAATGATGATGCTGAACGAAGATGACACAGAAAATATTTATATTGAAACTCATATTTCGAAAGCAAATCCTCAAGCGAAAACGTTGAAAAACGGGGATGAAGTTCTTTGTGATTTTTTAGGAGCACATACCTATATTTCGAGCAGTTGGTACGATCATGTAAACGTTTCTACTTGGAATTATGAAGCGGTGCAAATCTATGGAAAGGTTGAATTCATGAATTCATACGAATTGTATAGTCACTTAGATAAATTAACTTCCAAATACGAAAATTCTCAACAATGCCCAATGATGGTAAAAGATATGGGACGAGAGTTTGTGGAAAAGGAAATGAAAGGAGCTTTCGGATTAAAAATTAGACCAACTGAGATTTTCATTAAACAAAAGCTTTCTCAAAACAGAAAAGAAAACGATTTTAAAAATATCATTTCAAATCTTGAAAACTGCGATGAAAACGGAAGAAAGATTGCTCAGAAAATGAAACTGTTAAAAAAATAAATACATTATAAACTTAATATTATATGAAACTATATCCAATACAATGTGGAAAATTTAAATTAGATGGTGGTGCCATGTTTGGAGTCGTCCCAAAGAGTTTGTGGGAAAAAACTAATCCTGCAGACGAAAAAAATCTAATTGAACTAGGAACCCGTTCTCTTCTTGTAGAAGATGGAAAAAAATTAATCTTAATTGACTGTGGTCTTGGAAACAAACAGGACGATAAATTCTTTGGACATTATTCGCTTTGGGGAGATGATAATTTAGATAAAAACTTAAAGAAATACGGTTTCGTAAGAGAAGATATCACAGATGTTTTCCTGACTCACCTTCACTTCGACCATTGTGGCGGAGCTATTGAATGGAACGATGACAGAACGGGTTACAGACCTGCCTTTAAAAATGCTCAATTCTGGACCAACGAGAATCACTGGCAATGGGCTACAGAACCTAATGCGAGAGAAAAAGCCAGTTTTTTAAAGGAAAATATTATCCCGATGCAGGAAAGCGGGCAGTTGAATTTTTTACCGCTTCCAACAACCGGAAATTACGGATTTGCTCCGGATTTGAAAATGGATGTCATATTTGTTGATGGTCATACAGAGAAACAAATGCTTCCTGTTATTCAGTATCAGGATAAAACGGTAGTTTTTGCTGCTGATTTAATTCCTACCGCAGGACATATCAATCAGGTATATGTGATGGGATATGATACAAGACCTCTTTTAACCTTAGAAGAAAAAGGAAAATTCCTGAAACAATGTATTGATAATGAATACCTACTATTCTTTGAACATGATGCCCACCATGAACTAGCGAGTCTTAAAATGACCGAAAAAGGGGTAAGATTAGATGAGACTTTTAGTTTTAATGATGTTTTTGGATATTAATTTTTAAGTATGGAAGAATTACAGTCAGAAACTCAGAAAGCAGAACCAGAACCGTTATCGACCCCAAAAATCATTGGTTTAACAGGGGGAATAGGATCCGGAAAAACTACAGTTGCAAAATTTATTGAGGAGTTTGGATTTCCTGTTTATTATTCGGATGACCGAGCAAAGGATATTGTGAATGACAATGATGATTTGAAGGCCAAAATCAAGGAACTTTTAGGAGAAGAAGCCTATGATGAAAATGGACTTTACAATAGAAAATTTGTAGCTGATAAAGTTTTTAATAATAAAGATTTATTACAAAGCTTAAATGAAATCATTCATCCAGCTGTCCGAATTGATTTTGAAGACTGGGTAAAAAAACAGACTAAATATTTAGTATTTAAAGAAACCGCTCTGCTGTTTGAACTAAAATTAAATAGACAATGCTACAAATCTGTTTTAGTAACCGCCGAAGATAATATCCGAGCTAAAAGAGTAATGGATCGAGATGGAAAAACCTATCGTGAAGTAGAAGCCGTTATGGAAAAGCAAATGCCTGAAAAAGATAAGATAAAACTGGCAAGCTGCATTATCTACAACAATACAAATCTAGAAGATCTAAAGGAACAAACTGAAAGAATCATTTTCAGTATTGAATAACATACAGCTCGTTGGGTATTACCTAACGAGTTTTTTGATGCAAAAATCTAATAATTAGAATAAACATTAAATATCATTAACAAAAAATCAGCTCTCAAAAATGAGAGCTGATTCTATTTTAAAGGTAATTAAATCAATTACTGTGATTATTATTCCTTGATGAATTTCTTCTGTACTGAAGTTGAACCATCCTGAATATCGATCATATATACTCCGTTGATTAGCGAATGGACATTAATCTTGTTGTTTAAGATAATTCCACTAGATATTAACTGACCGGCTGCACTATAAATCTTATAATTAGCACGTTTGCTGATATTCTTAACATTTAATACCGTTGTTACCGGATTAGGATAAATCAAAATATCATCCTGATTCAACAGATTTGTAGCTGCTTTCTTGGTAATTCTTACCGTGTAATCTTCTACTTCTCCATTGTCAAAGTTGGTACAATTCACAGGAAGACCTCCTTTCATCAATGCTACTCTCATTACTACATACATATAGTCTGCGTTGCTTACAAAAGCATCAGTAGGAACATTGAATATGGTAGTTGCTGTTGCTGCCGTGTTTGGTCCGGATACTAAGATTCTTTCATTGATATCAAATTCTCCGTTTCTGTTAAAGTCAATCCATGCGACAACTCCCGCATCTCCTGTTGCTACTTTATCAATAGTCAACTGATTATTTGATGATCCTTGAATCAATTCGATCTGAGCTTTGGTAACAGCTGTATAATCAGTATACGTTGAACCTGCCGAAGGGTTTTCCATCTGTGGCTTACCATTAGGAACAACCGTTACTTTAGAGATATAGTCTCCTGCTGAATTCACTGCTGCCTGCTGACAATAGATTACAGTAGGTGTTGTAAAGTAATACGGCAGCGTAAAGTTACCCGGTGTACCAGTACAAACATTCGCTACTTCCATTTCATATTTAGTCAATTCTGCTAAACCGGTAAGCGTATAAATATTGTTAGATACTGAAACATTAGTCCATCCCGGAATTCCTACTTTTCTATATCTCAAGATATACTGACCTGTTGCACCTTGCCCTACATAAGGATCCCATTGAATCTTAGCACTTGTTGGCTTTAATTCTAAAATAGTTAATCCTGGTGGCGGAATCTCGCAAGTTCTCTCTGTAGTAAATCTTGATAAACTTGACCATGGGTTAGGCTCTGTAGAATTTACACAGATATTTCTTACCTGAACTTCATACTGAGTATACGGTGTTAAAGCATTACCCAGAGAAGGAAGAGTATAAGTATTTGATGGTGGATTTGGCAAATCAATTGGCCCAATCCATCCAATATCTCCTACTTTTCTCCATTGTAATTGATACGTTGCACTTACCGCTAATGGTGACCAGTTCACCACTGCTGATGTTGCGGTGATATTAGTAAATGTTACGTTTGGTGGAGTCGGATCACATTTTGTCGTAAATTCATTATGTGAATATCCTCCCACATTTACTGTATTACAAACCGCAGCTACTTCTACTTCATATAATGTAGCCGGAGCCAACGAATACGTCGGTGGATTTAGGGTAAATGTCTGAGTCGTTCCTGTTACTGCAGGAATATCTATTACCCCTGTTGTAGGCAACCATTGTGTTGAACCTACCGGACGGTATCTTAATTTATAAGAAGCCCCACCGATATCTTGAGGCCAAGTAATAGTAGCCGCATTATGAAGAATAGTAGCAGGAGCTACTGTAACCACAGGAGTAACCGTACTACAAACTCTTAAAATGATATTATCTACTGCTGCTGGTGGCTGAGTTCCTGTACTGGCATTATTCACCCATTCAAATACCAAACGCATAATCCCCCCTGCATAATTCGTAAGATTTAAGTTGGTATTGGAGTAAGACTGCCAAGTTCCATTTTGATTGAATTGTCCTACCTGAACTCTTCCCGGTGCTGTCGGTGTTCCGGTTACTGCAGTAATCTGAGTTCCTGCTGTTGGTAAGAAAGTAGCAGGTACCAACCAAACTCTTAAATAATCCACTGTAGTCTGACCTTGTGCTTTCCAATCGAAAGAAAAGCTAGCCAAAGTAGTTCCTGCAGGAATCTCAATATCTCTGTATGCCTGTACTATACTTGTTGATGTAATGGTATAAGCATTTGTAGTTCCATTATCATTAGAAACATAAATAGATTTTCCTGTATTCCCTGTGGCTGAACCATAAGCCCATTTATTGGTTTGTGTTCCGTTTACTAACCCCAAATCATTCGTTGCCTCAAAATTCTGAATATAAGGAAGCGTAGCCGGAATTTGTGTCGTCATAAAGCTTGGTCCAGGAATCCAGATACTACTGTCAGAAGAAGAACAAACTGCTCTTACCCACCAGTAATACGTTGTATTCGGAACCAAAGTTGGAACCAAGTTTACAGTTGTTCCTGCAGCTGGTATTCCAGGAGTACCTGCACTAGGAGGTACATTTGAAGTAGAAATATAATATACATAGCCGTTTGCAGGTGCAGGTGTTGGAGCTGTCCAACTTATTGTTGCTCCATTAGAAACAACTCCTGTTACTGCTAATGCTGTTGGAACTTTACACGTTGGAATCAATAAATTAATATTATCGACTGCTGCCGGCGGTTGGTATTCCACACTCGTATCATTTCTCCATTCAAACACCAAACGCATCGTAGAACCTGCATAAGCAGTTAAATTTACGTTGGTATTAATATAGTTTTGCCAAGTAGACTCTTGATTAAACTGTCCTAGTTGAACTCTATTTGTTCCCGCAGCAATTTGAGTTCCCGCAGTAGGCATAAAAGAAGCAGGTACCAACCAAACTCTCAAGTAGTCAAATGAACTCTCTCCTTCGGCTTTCCAATCAAATGATAAAATAGCTGGTGAAGCTGCTGTAGTTCCTGCAGGGATTGCAAAATCTCTGTATGCCTGTACCACGAAAGGGCCTGATCCATTAGATGAATATGTATTAGTAGCCCCATTATCATTTGATATATAAATAGCATTTGAAGGATTTCCTACTACTGACCCATGATACCATTTATTTTCCTGATCAGCATTAACGAATCCAAAATCATTATTTGTAAAAGGCTGATAATATGGTAACGTTGCCGGAATCTGTGTCGTTGTAAAAGTAGCACCTAATCCCCAAGAGCTGCTATCAGAAGAAGAACAAACCGACTTCACCCACCAATAATACGTTGTATTTGGAGCTAGAGTTGGAGATAAATCTACAGATGTTACCGTTGATGTTCCTGTTGGAGTCGTTCCCGCAGCCGGAGGTGTATTAGTTGTTGTTAAATAATATGCATATCCATTGGCTGGTGCAATTGCCGGAGCCGTCCAGCTTATAGTCGCTCCCGTACTAGTTATCGTCGAAGAAGTTAAACCTGACGGAATAAAACAAGTTGGCGGAGTCCAAGTATAAGTCAACCCATTAGTTGGCATACCTGGAGTAGCCGCAGTGGTACTAAATGCCTGAGTACTACTATTTGCTGTACCTGCTGTAGCATTTGAAAACAGAACTGTGGTCGCATTAGTTCGATTATTAAAATCAGTATTTGACGCTCCTCTCAGACCAATTTGTCTAGTGCCGCTAACCGATGTACTTCCTATAAGGTAAGATCCTCCTTTGTAAACAACGGCAATCGTATTTGTAGTTTCTCTTAATCGTATCTGGAAAGAAAAAGAATAAGCACTTGTAGTAGAAGTCGTATAGGCTGGTCTAAAATCAGTCCATTGAACTACTACTTCTCTGTTCGGAGCTGTTCCAACAACTCCCCAACTGATATTCCCTGTAACACTACCAAGGTTAAATACCGAGTTAAGATCTGCAGCAAATGCAGAAACTGCACCAGAATAAGCCCCTGTACCAGAAATAGGTGAATATTCAGATGCTGATGGAGCTGTTGCTCCAAAAGTCAAGAAACCATTCGTGGAAACATTTAATGCTGAGTAATTAACCCCATTAAATGCAAAATTAAATGGAATGGTTACCGGATAGATAGCATTATCTAATGAACCTGCAATTGTATTTGCAGTTGCTGTCCCCAAAATTGTGGGACTTGTTAAAGCAGTGTAAGCTCCATTAGATTTTACAAAACTGTAAGAACTCACCTGTGCATTCGCTATAAATGCAGTTATAAATGAAAAAAGCAGTAAAATCTTTTTCATATCATTAAAAATATTAAATCCCTTAGGATGTGAAAATTATACATAAAATTAAAAGCTATAGTTATTTAAATATCATAAAACTGTAATTGTAAAAAATTATAAAATGTAAAAAATTTTGTCATAGGCTCCATTATTTTAAATTGGTTGCAAAACTAATACTTTTATCTCACAAATGTCTTACCCATATTTATTTTAGATAAATAACACAAAAACTCATTTTTTATTGGAAATAAACAAAAACAAAAAAAAATATTTAAATCTCAAGAACTATAATATTTAAATAGCAAATACACATCAAACCAAGCATATTGAAATAAAAAAAATAATTTCATAAATAACTCCAATTTTATTACATCAAATTTTAACAATATTGAATTAAAAAATGTCCTTCATTTTCTATTAAGCCAATTACTATAAATCTCAAAACATGTAAAAACATCAAAAAAAAATCAGCCCTCATTTCTGAGAGCTGATTCTATTTTAAAAAGTAATCAATTGTTATTCTTCTTATTCCTTGATGAATTTCTTCTGTGCTGAAGTTGAACCATCCTGAATATCGATCATATATACCCCATTGATTAATGCGTGAACATCTACTTTGTTGTTTAAGATAATTCCACTGGATATCAACTGACCTGCTGAACTATAAATCTTATAGGTTGCACGTTTGCTGATATTCTTAACATTCAATACCGTTGTTACAGGGTTAGGATAAATTAAGACATCGTCCTGATTCAATAGATTTGTAGCAGGTTTCTTAGAGATTCTTATAGAATAATCTTCTACTTCACCGCTATCAAAGTTGGTACAGTTAACAGGAATGCCTCCTTTCATTAATGCCACTCTCATCACGACATACATATAATCTACATTGCTGACAAAAGCATCTGCCGGAACACTGAATGTGGTAGTCGCTGTTGCTGCAGTGTTTGGTCCGGATACTAAGATTCTTTCATTGATATCAAATTCTCCGTTTCTGTTAAAGTCAATCCATGCGACAACTCCTGCGTCTGCTGTTGCTACTTTATCAATAGTCAGCTGATTATTTGATGATCCTTGGATCAATTCAATCTGAGCAAGTGGATCAGCCGTATAATCTGTATATGTTGACCCTGCCGAAGCTTTTATAATCTGTGGTTTTCCATTAGGTGTAACAGTTACTTTAGAGATATAGTCTCCTGCTGAATTCACTGCTGCCTGCTGGCAATAGATTACAGTCGGAGTAGTAAAGTAATACGGCAAAGTAAAGCTACCTGGTGTACCACTACAAACATTCGCTACTTCCATTTCATATTTTGTCAATTCTGCTAAACCTGTAAGAGTATAAATATTAGTTGATACTGAAACATTAGTCCAACCCGGAATTCCTACTTTTCTGTATCTCAAAATATATTGACCTGTTGCGTCAGGTCCTACATAAGGATCCCATTGAATTTTTGCACTTGTTGGCTTCAATTCTAGAATGGTTAATCCTGGTGGAGGAATCGGACAGGTTCTCTCTGTAGTAAATCTTGACAAGCTTGACCATGGGTTAGGCGTTGTAGAATTTACACAGATATTTCTTACCTGAACTTCATACTGAGTATACGGTGTTAAAGTATAGCCAGGAGAAGGTAATGTATACGTATTTGAAGGTGGATTTGGTAAATTAATTGGCCCAATCCATCCTGGATCTCCTACTTTTCTCCATTGCAATTGATACGTTGCACTTGCCGCTAATGGTGACCAATTCACCACTGCTGATGTAGCTGTGATATTAGTAAATGTTACGTTAGGAGGAGTTGGGTCACATTTTGTTGTAAACTCATTATGTGAATACACTCCAACATTCACTGTATTACAAACCGCTGCTACTTCCACTTCATATAACGTAGCCGGAGTCAACGGATACGTTGGTGGATTTAGAGTAAATGTCTGAGTCGTTCCTGTTACTGCAGGAATATCAATTGGACCTGCCGTAGGCAACCACTGTGTTGAACCTACCGGACGGTATCTTAATTTATAAGAAGCACCTCCGATATCTTGAGGCCAAGTAATGGTAGCGGCATTATGAAGGATAGTAGTCGGAGCAACTGTAACTACAGGAGTAGCTGTACTACACACTCTTAAGATGATATTATCTACCGCTGCCGGTGGCTGAGTTCCTGTAGCTGTATTATTTACCCATTCAAATACCAAACGCATTACAGTACCTGCAAAGCTGGTAAGATTTAAGTTAGTATTAGAATAAGAAGTCCAAGTTGTCCCATTCAAATTGTATTGTCCTATCTGAACTCTTCCTGTACCAGCCGCAATTTGAGTTCCAGGAGTAGGCATAAAGTTCGCTGGTACCAACCAA
Source organism: Chryseobacterium taiwanense (assembly GCF_000813825.1). GTDB lineage: Bacteria > Bacteroidota > Bacteroidia > Flavobacteriales > Weeksellaceae > Chryseobacterium > Chryseobacterium taiwanense. The sequence continues at coordinate 157,312 of NZ_JWTA01000003.1, read as the reverse complement.
ACTCTTAAATAATCTACCGTAGTCTGTCCATCTGCCTTCCAATCAAAAGAGAACGTAGCCAAAGAAGTTCCTGCAGGAATTGCAATATCTCTGTATGCCTGTACTATACTTGCTGATGTAATGGTATAAGCATTGGTAACTCCATTATCATTAGAAATATAAATAGATTTTCCTGTATTTCCGGTTGCTGAGCCATGGAACCATTTATTAGTTTGCGTTCCATTTAGCATTCCTAAATCATTTGTTCCTTCAAAGTTTTGAAGATAAGGAAGTGTAGCCGGAATCTGCGTCGTCATAAAGTTTGGTCCTTGCGCTATATAACTATTATCTGTAGGAGAGCAGATTGCTTTTACCCACCAGTAATATGTTGTATTCGGAAGTAAAGTCGGAGCTAAATTTACAGAAGTAGCTGTCGTAGTTCCTGTTGGTGTTGCTGGTTGCACAGGAGTTGTAGAAACATAATATGCATATCCGTTTGCTGGCGGAGTTGCAGGGGTTGCCCAGCTAATAACAGCTCCATTCCCCGTTAAACCTGTTACTGCAAGACCTGTAGGTGGCAAACATGTTGGTGGTGTAACCACAGCCAATGTAAAATCTACATACGCACCATAAGGAGCTGGTCCACAAGCCGTAATTTGTCCAATATATGAAGACGCACATCTCATTCTATAGTTCCCTAATGCTTGTCCAGCCGGAATATTAATGGTTGCTGTACCTGTAGACGCATAAGAAGTTGTTGCAAGAACAGTTTCTCCCGGGTCATTAAAATCCATATCATTATTCCAGTCAATCCATACATAATAATAGTATGTAGAAGTTCCAGAATTAGCAAGATTTACAACTACACTATTTCCCGGAGAACTTAAAACAGTCATATTTGAATTAACATATGCTGTATAAGATGATGCTGTATAATTTAAGTTTGTCCATCCTCCCGTAGTTGTAACATTGTTCAAATAATAAGTCGTTGAACTAGTACCTCCTGTCGGAGCACAATAATTAGTAAATACAGAAATAGGCCCAGACCAAGGACTTGCATCAGTAGCACTACATCTTGCTCGTACCCATATATAATAAGTAGTATTAATTGCTAAACCTGGAATTGTAGCATTTGTAGCTGTTACCCCTGTAATTTGAGGTGTAGTTCCTGTTCCAGGAGCAATACCTGTTGTATTATAATAAATTTCATAGCTTAAAGGATTCGTTGTAGATGCTGTCCAGCTTATAGACGCAGAAGACGTTGTCGCTGAAGTCAAAGTTAACGCTGCTGGTGGCATACATGTAGGAGGAGCACCAACCGCTATAGTGTAATCAACATAATTACCATATGGAGCAGTTCCACATGAAGTAAGTGCACCACTGTATGACACAGCGAATCTCACTCTATAATTTCCATAAGCCTGTGCTGCCGGAACATTAATCGTTGTAGATCCTGTAGCAGCGTAAGTAGTAGTTGCAAGAACAGTTTCACCCGCATCATTAAAATCCATATCATTATTCCAGTCTACCCATGTATAATAATAATAACTACCAGATCCTGCAGCTCCTAAGCTAGCACTGATAGCACTTCCAGGTGAAGTACTGATTGTGTTTGTTGAATTATTAACATATCCTGTATATGATGATGCCGTATAATTCAAATTAGTCCATCCTCCTGTTGTTAAAATTTTATTCAAATAATAAGATGTTGAACTTGTTCCTCCCGTTGGTACACAATATCCCGTATAAAAAGAAACTGGACCAACCCAAATACTTTGCAATGTAGAGCTACACTTAGCTCTTGCCCATACATAATAAGTCGTATTGGCTGCTAATCCTGATATCGTAGCTGATGTAGTAGTACTTTGTACTGAGTTAGTAGCATCTAGTACTGTAGAAGAAGTTGGGGCAACTCCCGTAGTATTATAATAAACATCATAACCATTTGCTGGTACAGGAGTAGGAGCTGTCCATGTAATCTGCCCACTGTTTGTAGTAACAGTTCCTGTAGCTAATTGATTTGGGAACATACACCCTGATGGTGCCTCACTCACAAGCTGCAATCTAGGAATAGACGCTGTTCTGCTACTTGCTGTAGGTGGCGAAGCTGGATCTGCATTTACAGTATCACTATACTGATAGATCCCCGTATTTGCTCCTGATGTATAAGCTCCCCAAGTACCTGTACAAGAGTACCCAGGAGCGTTCTCATCAACCGCTATTACCAAGTTGCTGGTTCCATCCCATACAAATGGTGTTGTAAGAGAAAGTTCTATCCAACTCCCTGCTGTCATAGTTCCTAGTGTCCCGGAATAAACCTGAGATATCTGTGATATAGGAATCCAATCTGTTGTAGAAGAAAAAGTTGTTTTAGTAGTATTACCCATATAGACCCTCCATTGATTATAGTTGGCCTGGGTTGCTGCTGTTGTCGCTACATAAAATCGAACCTTGGTAATAACCGTATTGGTTGTTCCAATAGCTGCAGTAAGCTCAGCAGCTGTATACAATTGTTGTGAATAATTGTATCCATAACAAGAGTAAACAGGAAGATAAGAAGATGTAGCAGTACCTGTACCAATTGATCCCGTTTGCCCTTTTGCAAACAGCCCAAATAACATACAGAACAATACAACCAATCCCCTCAAAAGTTTTTTGGTTTTAAAATGTAAAAATACGCTCATAGTGTTTAAAGTTTATTGATAATAATTGTCCCAAGACAGTTATAATTTCATTTATATGCTCAAAGGCTTTTTTGAACACATTATTTGTACAGATATACTGTACGAAGTAAAGGTGAAGATCTTCATTTCATAATTATATTATTTTTAACAATTATACAAATCTAATAATATTTTAATTATAAATATTACTAATATTTATTTTATTTCAATCAAATAGCAAAAAATCATTAATTATTATTGTGAATATCTAAAAAAATACACACTTGTGTGAATTTTTAAACACTCCTAACACAAGGAAATAAACATACTTTAAGTAAACATATTGAATTAGAAAAATATCCTATAAATTTCATTGAAACTTTAATTTATTAGCAATACATAAGGGGTTTAAAATATCCATAAGCCTTACTATAGACCTATCATATCATTAGTTATAAAACATCAAAAAAAATCAGCTCCCATTTCTGAGAGCTGATTCTATTTTAAAGGTAATTAAATCAATTACGTGATTATTATTCCTTGATGAACTTCTTCTGTACTGAAGTTGAACCATCCTGAATATCGATCACATATACTCCGTTGATTAACGAATGGACATTAATCTTGTTGTTTAAGATAATTCCATTAGACACTAACTGTCCCGCAGCATTGTAAATCTTGTAATTAGCTCTCTTACCAATATTCTTAACATTCAATACTGTTGTTACCGGGTTAGGGTAAATCAAAATATCATCCTGATTCAAGAGACTTGCAGTCGTTTTCTTGGTAATTCTTACCGTGTAATCTTCTACTTCTCCATCATCAAAGTTAGTACAGTTTACAGGAATACCTCCCTTCATCAATGCTACTCTCATCACTACATACATATAGTCTACATTGCTTACAAAAGCATCTGTCGGCACATTGAATGTAGCTGTTGCTGTTGCCGCACTGTTTGGCCCTGAAACTAAGATTCTTTCAGTGATATCAAATTCTCCGTTTCTGTTAAAGTCAATCCATGCAACTACTCCCGCATCACCTGTTACTACTTTATCAATCGTTAACTGATTATTTCCTGAGCCTTGAATCAATTCGATCTGAGCTTTTAGATCAGCAGTATAATCTGTATATCTTGAGCCAGCTGATTCTTTTATCATCTGAGGTTTTCCGTTAGGTGTAACCGTTACTTTAGAGATATATTCTCCTGATAAATTATTCGCTCCCATCTGACAATAGATCACTGTAGGTGTTGTAAAGTAATACGGTAAAGTAAAGTTACCCGGTGTACCAGTACAAATATTCGCTACTTCCATTTCATATTTTGTCAATTCCGCTAAACCTGTAAGCGTATAAATATTATTTGATACCGTAACATTAGTCCAACCCGGAATTCCTACTTTTCTATATCTTAAAATATACTGACCTGTTGCATCCGGACCATTGTAAGGATCCCATTGAACTTTCGCACTTGTCGGCTTTAATTCTAGAATGGTTAATCCCGGTGGAGGAATCGGACAGGTTCTCTCTGTAGTAAATCTTGACAAACTTGACCATGGGTTAGGCGTTGTAGAATTTACACAGATATTTCTTACCTGAACTTCATACTGAGTATACGGTGTTAAAGTATTACCCGGAGAAGGAAGAGTATAAGTATTTGATGGTGGATTTGGTAAGTTAATTGGGCCAATCCATCCTGGATCTCCTACTTTTCTCCATTGCAGCTGATACGTTGCACTTGCCGCTAATGGTGACCAGTTTACAACTGCCGAAGTAGATGTAATATTTGTAAACGTTACGTTTGGTGGAGTCGGATCACATTTTGTTGTAAACTCATTATGTGAATACACCCCAACATTAACTGTATTACAAACCGCTGCTACTTCCACCTCATATAAAGTAGCCGGTGTTAACGGATACGTTGGTGGATTTAAGGTAAACGTCTGAGTCGTTCCCGTTACTGCAGGGATATCGATTACCCCTGTTGTAGGCAACCACTGTGTTGAGCCTACCGGACGGTATCTTAATTTATAAGATGCGCCTCCAGTATCCTGTGGCCAAGTAATGGTAGCCGCATTATGAGTAATAGAAGTTGGCACTATTGTAACCACAGGAGTGGCCGTACTACAAACTCGTAAATTAATATTATCTACCGCTACCGGTGGCTGAGTTCCACCTGTTGTATCATTTCTCCATTCAAAAACCAAACGCATGGTAGTTCCCGCAAAACTGGTAAGATTCAAACTCGGATTGGAATAAGAAGTCCAAGTACTTCCACTCAAATTGTATTGTCCTAACTGAATTCTTCCTGTACCAGCCGCAATTTGAGTTCCAGGAGTAGGCATAAAGCTCGAAGGCACCAACCATACTCTCAGATAATCCCAATTGCTTTCTCCCTCTGCTTTCCAGTCAAAAGAAAATATAGCCAGAGAAGTTCCTGCAGGAATTGCAATATCTCTATATGCCTGTACTACACTTGCCGATGTAATAGTATAAGCATTGGTAACTCCACTATCATTAGAAACATAAATAGACTTACCTGTATTTCCTGTTGCTGAACCATGGAACCATTTATTAGTTTGCGTTCCATTCAATAATCCCAAATCATTCGTTGCTTCAAAGTTCTGAAGATAAGGAAGCGTAGCCGGAATTTGCGTCGTCATAAAGCTTGGTCCAGGAATCCAGATACTGCTATCGGTAGAAGAACAAACTGCTCTCACCCACCAGTAATATGTTGTATTTGGAACCAAAGTTGGAGCTAAATTTACAGAAGTAGTTGTCGTAGTTCCTGTAGGAGCTCCCGTTGGGGGTACATTTGAAGTAGAAACATAATACGCATATCCATTCGCAGGAGCAGGTGTTGGAGCTGTCCAGCTTATCGTTGCCCCATTAGCAACAACTCCTGTTACAGCCAATGCCGTAGGAACTTTACACGTTGGAATCAATAAGTTAATATTATCAACCGCTGCCGGTGGCTGTGTTCCACCAGTCGTATCACTTCTCCATTCAAACACCAAACGCATCGTAGTCCCAGCATAAGCAGCCAAATTGACATTGGTATTAATATAATTTTGCCATGATGCCTGTTGATTAAATTGTCCTATCTGAACCCTATTTGTTCCCGCTACAGTTTGCGTTCCTGCAACCGGCATATACGATACAGGCACCATCCAAACTCTAAGATAATCCCATGTCGTTCCTTCTCCAAAAGCCCTCCAATCAAAAGTCAGAATAGCAGGGGAAGCCGCAGTTGTTCCTGCAGGAATAGCAAAATCTCTATATGCGTGAGATACCTGAGAAGCAGATGTACTAATAGTATATGCATTAGTAACCCCATTATCATTTGATATATAAATTCCATTCACAGGATTACCCGCCGCAGAACCGTGATACCATTTATTAACTTGAGTTCCATTTATAAACCCAAAATCATTGGTATTAAAATTCTGAGAATATGGAAGAGTAGCCGGTATTTGCGCCGTTGCAAAACTAGGACCAGGAACCCAAATACTACTGTCCGTAGAAGAACAAATAGCTTTTACCCACCAATAATACGTTGTATTTGGAACCAAAGTTGGAGCCAAATTCACAGTTGTTGCCGTTGTAGTTCCTGTAGGAGCTCCTGTAGGAGGTACATTTGTGGTAGAAACATAATATGCATATCCATTGGCTGGTGCCGGTGTCGGAGCTGTCCAATTTATACTAGCTCCATTTGCCACAATCCCTGTTACATTTAAAGCTGTTGGTACTTTACATGTTGGTATTAATAAATTAACATTATCAATTGCTGCAGGAGGCTGATTACCTCCAAAAGTATCATTTCGCCATTCAAATACCAAACGCATTGTAGCTCCTGCATATGCAGAAACATCTAATGTTGGATTTAAATAATTTTGCCAAGTACCTTGCTGGTTGAATTGCCCCAACTGAACTCTGTTTGTCCCAGTAGCAATCAATGTCCCCGCTGTTGGCATAAAAGAAGCAGGCACTATCCACACTCTTAAATAATCAGTAGTCCCTTCTCCCATCGCTCTCCAGTCAAATGACAAAATCGCAGGGGAAGCTGCTGTTGTACCTGCCGGAATAGTAAAATCTCTATATGCATGAGTTACTTGGGTAGTTGTTGGGCTAATGTTATATGTATTTGTAACCCCATTATCATTTGATATATAAATCCCATTAGCAGGGTTACCTGCTGCAGAGCCATAATACCATTTATTTACCTGAGTACCTGTAGTAAATCCAAAATCATTACTTCCCGAAAATGCTTGACTATAAGGTAAACTAGCCGGTATCTGAGTCGTTGTAAAAGTTGGTCCAGGCATCCAAAGACTACTATCCGTAGATGAACAAACAGATTTTACCCACCAATAATATTGTGTATTAGGAGTTAATGTAGGTACCAGATTTACTGATGCTGTAGCCGTAGTTCCTGTCGGTGTTGCCCCGGCAGCAGGAGGTACATTAGTCGTTGTAATATAATACGCAAAGCCATTTGCAGGTGCCGGTGTCGGTGACGTCCAACTCAATGTTGCTCCGTTTGAAACCACATTACTTACAGCCTGTGCTGAAGGTACAACACATGTAGGAATGAAAAAGTTAATATTATCGACTGCCGAAGCTGGGCTCGTTCCAATAATAGTATCATTTCTCCATTCAAAAATCAATTTAACTGTACTTCCAGCAAAACTGGATAAATTCACCAGGGGATTTGTATAATTCTGCCAAGTATTCTGCATTTCGAAATTAGCCCCCAGCTGTATATTTCCACCCGTTGCTGCCATTTGAGTACCTGCTGTTGGGGTAAAAGTAGAAGGAGCTAAATATACCCTCATTCTATCAAATGTAGAATCATCACCAAAAGATCTCCAGTCAAAAACTAATGTTGTCATAGTAGTTCCTGCAGGAACGGTAAATTCTCTGTAAGCATGAACTACGCTACCAACATTATTGGTATAATTATTTGTTACACCATTGTCGTTAGATACATAAATTGCTCCTCCAGGGTTACCGGCTGCAGTCCCATATACCCATTTATTAACCTGCGTTCCGTTAACAAAGGTGAAATCATTCGCAGAAGTAAAATTCTGCGTATACGGAAAAGTTGCAGGTGCCTGTCCTCTTATGTGCTGTAATAAGCCTGTACAGAAAAAACACACAAGAAGTGTTAAAAAAGTAAAGAGTTTCTTCATAAATTGTTTTATTAAAATTAATCTTTACGAATTTAAGCATTTTTTACAATTAATTGAAATTTAGTTGTTTTTTTATAAAAATTCCTACAAAATCTTAACACAAGAGCAACCCTAACACGTCAACCTCTAAAAATTCACAAATGTTAATAAAAAAATCAGCTCCCATTTCTGAGAGCTGATTCTATTTTAAAAGTAATTAATTTTTACTGTCCTTATTCCTTGATGAATTTCTTCTGTACTGAAGTTGAACCATCCTGAATATCGATCACATACATTCCATTGATCAGAGCATGAACATCTACCTTATTGTTTAAGATAATTCCGCTTGAGATCAACTGACCAGCAGCACTATAAATCTTATAATTAGCACGTTTGCTGATATTCTTAACATTTAATACCGTTGTTACCGGATTAGGATAAATCAAAATATCATCCTGATTCAACAGATTTGTAGCTGCTTTCTTGGTAATTCTTACAGTATAATCTTCTACTTCTCCACTGTCAAAGTTGGTACAATTCACAGGAAGCCCTCCTTTCATCAATGCTACTCTCATTACTACATACATATAGTCTGCGTTGCTTACAAAAGCATCTGCCGGAACATTGAATGTGGTAGTTGCTGTTGCTGCCGTGTTTGGTCCGGATACTAAGATTCTTTCATTGATATCAAATTCTCCGTTTCTGTTAAAATCAATCCAAGCGACAACTCCCGCATCTCCTGTTGCTACTTTATCAATCGTCAACTGATTATTTGATGATCCTTGAATCAATTCGATCTGAGCTTTGGTAACGGCTGTATAATCCGTATACGTTGATCCCGCCGAAGGGTTTTCCATCTGTGGTTTTCCGTTAGGAGTAACCGTTACTTTAGAAATGTAATCTCCTACTGAATTCACTGCTGCCTGCTGACAATAGATCACTGTAGGTGTTGTAAAGTAATACGGCAAAGTAAAGTTACCCGGTGTACCACTACAAATATTCGCTACTTCCATTTCATACTTAGTCAATTCCAATAAACCGGTAAGTGTATAAATATTATTTGATACTGTAATATTCGTCCATCCCGGTACTCCTATTTTTCTGTATCTCAAGATATACTGTCCTGTTGCATCAGGGCCGTTATAAGGATCCCATTGAACTTTAGCACTTGTAGGCTTTAGTTCAAGAATTGTTAATCCTGGTGGTGCAATATCACAAGTTCTTTCTGTTGTAAATCTTGACAAGCTTGACCATGGGTTAGGTGTTGTAGAATTTACACACGTACTTCTTATCTGTACCTCATATTGAGTATATGGTGCTAAATTTTGAAGTAAATAAGTACTTGCAGGCGGGTTCGGCAAAGTAACCGTTCCAGCCGGCCATCCATCTCCTACTTTTCTCCATCTCATTTCATACGTTGCACTTGCCACTAACGGAGACCAGTTAACAACCGCCGAAGAAGATGTAATATTGGTAAATGTTACGTTTGGTGGAGTCGGGTCACATTTTGTAGTAAATTCATTATGTGAATACACTCCTATATTTACCGTATTACAAACTGCAGCTACTTCCACTTCATATAATGTAGCCGGAGTTAAAGAATACGTTGGTGGATTCAGAGTAAGTGTCTGCGTTGCACTATTTACAGCTGCTACATCAATCGGACCTCCTGTAGGCAACCAACCTCCTGTAGAACCAACTGGACGGTATTTCACTTTATAAGAAGCTCCACCATCATCTTGTGGCCAAGTAATCGTTACTGAATTATGCGTAATAGAAGCCGGAATAACCGTAACTACTGGTGTAGTTGTACTACAAACTCTCAAGATGATATTATCAACAGCTGCTGGTGGCTGAGTGCCTCCCGAACTATCATTCGTCCATTCGAATACCAAACGCATTATCTCACCAGCATAATTCGTAAGATTTAAGTTTGTGTTAGAATAAGATTGCCAGGTTCCATTTTGATTAAACTGACCTACCTGAATTCTTCCAGGTGCTCCAGGTGTTCCTGTTGTTGCAGTAATCTGAGTTCCAGATGTAGGTAAGAAGTTTGCTGGTACCAGCCAAACCTTTAAATAATCATAATAACTTTCTCCATCTGCTTTCCAGTCAAAAGAGAAGGTAGCCAAACTAGTCCCCGCAGGAATCTGAATATCTCTATAAGCATGTACTATACTTGTAGTATTATCTGTATATGCATTTGTAGTTCCATTATCATTAGAAATATAAATAGATTTACCCGTATTTCCTGTTGCTGAGCCATGGAACCATATATTAGGTTGTCCAGAATTTAATATTCCGAAATCGTTCGCTCCTTCAAAACTTTGAAGATAAGGAAGCGTAGCCGGAATTTGTGTCGTCATAAAGCTTGGACCCGGAATCCAGATACTACTGTCTGCAGAAGAACAAACTGCTCTTACCCACCAGTAATAAGTAGTATTCGGAACCAAAGTAGGAGCTAAATCTACAGAAGTAGCCGTTGTTGCCGTTCCAGGAGTACTTCCACTAGGTGGTACATTTGAAGTAGAAACATAATATACATAACCACCAGCAGGTACAGGTGTTGGAGCCGCCCAGCTTATCGTTGCACCATTAGAAACGATTCCTGCTACCGCTAAAGTTGTTGGCACTTTACATGTTGGAATCAATAAATTAATATTATCTACTGCACCAGCTGGTGAAGTCCCACCAAATGAATCATTTTTCCATTCAAATACCAAACGCATAACACCTCCCGCATAACCTGACAAATCAACATTAGTATTAACAAAACTTTGCCAAGTCCCTTTCTGATTTAATTGACCCAACAACACTCTATTCGCTCCTGCTGTAATTGAATTCCCCGCAGTTGGCATATAGGATGACGGAACCATCCATACACTTATATAGTCATATAAATACGGCGTTGTTCCTTCTCCCATTGATCTCCAATCAAAAGTCAAAATAGCAGGCGAAGCTGAAGTTGTTCCCGATGGAATTGCAAAATCTCTAAATGCGTGCACCACACTTGTAGCATACACATCATAAGCATTTGTTACTCCATTATCATTAGAAACATATATTGAATTAGCAGGATTACCTGCAACTGAACCATAATACCATTTATTTGTCTGAGATCCATTTACAAATCCAAAATCGTTACTTGTAAAAGGCTGAGAATAAGGTAATGGAGCAGGAACCTGTGTCGTTGTAAATGTTGGCCCCTGAATCCAAATACTAGAATTTGTGGTAGAACAAATTGCTCTAACCCACCAATAATAAGTAGTATTTGGAGTTAAATTATTTGGTAAGCCAAAAGAAGTTCCGGATACTGGTCCTGTAGCAACGGTAGGTGGCGTATTCGTTGTAGAAATATAGTATTCATATCCATTTGTAGGAACAGGATTGGGTGCTGTCCAGCCTATAGTAGCTGTATTTGAGACAATTCCGCTCACTGTCATCCCAGTAGGCTCAACACATGTAGGAGTTGGCATTACATTAAAGTCATCAAACCCTAGGTAATAAGGATCCCATGTGGCCGCATAGGCTTTAATTCCAAAATTATACTCACCTGTTACAGTAGGTACAAATGTAACTTTAACTTTCGTATAATTTGTACTATTTGAACCTCCATTGGTTGTTTGTGAAGAAGTCACAAAAGTATTCAAATTGGTAGCACCTGCAGAAGACTGTAAAGTATTCACCAATACATCTCCTTCCCAACCAGAATATCCGTCTCCTACCCAAAAGAAAGAGAAATCATAAGACTGATTTGCTGTTAAATGAAAACTTGGCGTCCATAAGTAAGATGCTGTTGTTGGATAATAAACAGTTACATAATTAGGAGTTGATTTCGGATCATTATACCCTTGAGCAGAAGCATCTTGAGTCGTGAATAAAGGTCCTCCACCATTAGTAGCCCAACAATTTGGCAATACACCCGATCCAATACTTGTCATTGAATCAAAATTTTCCGACCAAGGAAAAGTAGAAATTGAAACACATGGCGTTGTGAAAGACGAGGCCATTGGAATCCAATAACTTTGATCAGTAGCACTACATTTCGCTCTTACCCATACATAATATGTTGTTATTGGTGACAAGCCTGAAATCGTAGTCGATGTAGTAGTACTAGGCACAGAATTGGTTGCATTAAGCACTGTACTTGAAGTCGGAGGTATTCCCGTAGAATTATAGTAAACATCATACCCATTTGCAGGTGCAGGCGTTGGAGCCGTCCAAGACACAGCGGCTGTAGCGGCAGTAACTGTTCCCAACGTTATTGCAGATGGAGCTGCACAAGTTGGTGGCGCCGATTGAGAAATAGATACATTATCGAAATAATAATAAACATCTGAATTAAGATCAGAAGTAACATTAAATCTCACATATAAATTTCCTGCAGAAGGCACAAAAGTAATCGTTTTTGTCGCACAAGTATTCGCAGCTACGTGATTGGAAGAATTAATCGTATAAGCCGTCGTCCACGGTCCAGAAGTACTTGTAGCATATTCTACTTTTATATTTCCAATATTAGCAGAAGGTGTAGCAGTAGTTCCCGCATAATAATCGGTAACTTTATAATCAAAGGACATTGTTATTTGCCCGTTGTTATTTCCAGTAAGATTGGGTGAGGTAAACTGATCTGCAAGCCCATAATAGAGTTCACCTCTAATAGTTCCACCACTGGTTCCGCATATCTGATTTGCAGTCGTATTATTTGAGAAAACCGACCCACTTGTGGTCCAGCTATTAAGTCCCGAAGCCGTCCAGTCCTGAGTATAGGCGACCTGAGCCATTAAAAATGAGCCAAAGAGCAATTGGCACATGAGTAAAAGTTTTTTCATAGTATTGAATATATTGAGTGTTAAAATGTTGCTGAATCAATTTTAGTAAGTTCAATTACAAAGACTTACTATAATCATTTAATAATGATCTCAAAGAAAATACATTCAAGTAAATTTTCTATCGGGAATATCGACAAAAACAGATATTTTTTTCAGTAAAAAGGGAGGAAATAGATATTTTTTCATAATATATCACTTAACATTGTATTATTTGTACAAATCTAATCATTTTTTACAAACATCCTACTTAATCTTCTTTTTTTTAATCAATACCGTTAAAAAAATTAATCATAATTACAAATAACACATGATAATCATAACATCTGTTACCATATTAAATTTATATCTATAACAAGGTTTATCAATAAAAAAAGCCTCATGTTTCCATGAGGCTTTTAAGTATAATTTAAAAGATTATATTATTACTTCTTAATAAACTTAGATTTAAATAAATCGTTTCCTTTATCTTCAATAGCAATTACATAAGCACCTTTTATTAATGCTGAAACATTAATTCTTCCACCATTAATATTCCCATTACTTACTAATTGTCCTGCTGCATTATAAATTTTATACGTTGCTTTGTCAGAAACTTTAGTAACGTTTAAGAAATCAGTTGCAGGATTTGGATAGATTTGGATAGCATTTTTAGGATCATTTACTTCACGTGTCCCTAAAGCTGTTGTTACCATTACGTTATAGTCTTCAGTTTCTCCATAGTAGAAATTAGTACCACAAGCATAAGCAGAAGGGATAGAAACCCCATTATTTCCTGAACCTGCATAAATAAATACAACTCTCATTCTTAATGGTTGATTTTCTATAGCAGTGGAAGGCACTGTAACAGACGATGTATACTGAGTTGGAACAGCAGACGACACCACAGCATTCAATACTTTTTCAGAATCTTCAAATGTTCCGTTTCTATTCCAGTCAATCCATACAGAACCCGCATCATACGCATATCCATTTCCAACATTTACCGTTAATGTATAAGGAGAAGCTCCTTTTACTAAATTAATCTGCAATGCAGAATTTGTAGTATAATTTGTATATATAGAAGCTCCAGAAGGATTATTTACATTCGCCAATGATACATTTGATATATATTCATCCGTAGCATAAACCGTAGAAGAATCACAATAAGTTACAGTAGAAAAAGTAGTTACTGTAAAGTTTACAGAGGTAGAATATGTTCCTGTAGTACCTGAACATACTGCTGCTACCTGCACTTCATACGTTCCTGCCGTCAAACCACTAATATTAATTGCAGATCCTGATGTAGGAACTTCCGTCCAAGTAGTATCCGTAGTTTTTTTATATCGTACAATATACGCAGTGGTAGTTCCTGAATAAGGAGTCCAATAGATTGAAGCTCCTCCAAGTGAGGTAATTACCGTAAGGCCAGAAGGCGCAGCAGTACTACAAGGAGACAATGTAGTAAGTGAAACAGTCCCGATAGTGTAAAATATATTACCAATTGAAGAAACTCTCACTTTAATGGTCGTTCCATTCAATGAAGTTGGTAAAGTAAAACTTTCCGAACCATCATTTGGAGTTGATGCAGAAAGCACCGTCCATGTAGCACCATTATCTGTAGTGTAATCTATTTTTACATTAGTTACATTATAAGGAGCTGCGGTAGTATTGGCAACCGCCCAAGAAATAGGAGTTGGAGATCCATTTGCTTCAGCAACAGTAGTAGTTACTTTAAATGGTCCATTATCTCCAACAATAATAGTTTGCGTTGCATACTGTGATTGTTGCGTTGTAGCATTAGCATTATTATCTCTTACCGTCACAGCATAATTGGTAGTTCTAGGAACCATAGATACAGATTCCCAAGTACTCCCACTATTATCTAATACTCCATTTAACACAGAAGATAATTTAGGGAAATATCTTGTAGGATTTGTAGATGGCACAGCAGAACGAAACGAGGCTCCCGTAGAAGTTGTCCCCAAATTATTTTTATTAATAGTTGTACTTGCGTCATCTATTTCTTCCCACGAATACGTCATTGGATCACCCTGCGCATCGGTGGCAGAAGCTGTCAAAACAAATGCTGTTCCTTTAGGAATATTGTAAGTTGGTAAAGCTGCAATTACTGGCGGGTCATTTGTCACTGAAGTTTCTACATCACAAGTTGTAGTCTGTAAATTGTCTAATACCTGATCTATACTTGCCACATGAAAATAAGCATCCGAATGTGGTTGAACATCTGTATTAGTACCTGTAATCCCAGCATATCCCATAATAGTAGAACCTGAACCAGGTTCCATATTTACCCCAGACCCTTCAAGAGCATGAGAAAATGTATGATTAGCACCTAATTGATGTCCCATTTCGTGAGCGACATAGTCTATATCAAAGTTATCTCCTTGAGAGATCCCATCTGCTGGAGAAGTAAATCCTGACCCTTTTCCTTCTGGTTCCGCAGTTGTTGGATCTGTACATACACAACCGATACATCCTGCATTACCTCCACCCCCTGTTGCACCAAATAAGTGTCCTATATCATAATTAGCATTACCAACATTTGTAGTAAGTGTTTGCTGAAGCTGTAAATTCCAATCTGGACTTCCTCCACTAGAAGCAGGAGAGTAAGGATCTGTTGCTGAATCTAAATAAATAATACCTGGATAATTCTGAACATTTAAGTGCAATGCAAAATCTTTTTCAAATACACCATTAACTCTGGTCATTGTTGCATTGATTGCTGCTAAAGCACCCGCTAACGTTCCTCCATGAAATACAGTATATTCACCTGTAACTGACATTGCCAGTCTCATCGTTCTGTATTTTTTGTCAGAAGATTTGGAGAAATCACTAGGCTGATTGGTAAAAGAACTTCCTTTTTTTAATAATCCGGAAATTTGTTTTTTCTGAGCAGTTGTTTCGTTTGTTCCACACAAGAAAGTACCACTTTGTGTTTTTTTTGTTTTAGGATGTACCTCATAAATTGTTTTATCACCAATTTGAGGTTCAATAAATTCATACCCCCCGTCACCAATAATCATCGCCTGGAAATCATTTGGGGCTAAAGAAAATCTTAAATACTTGTTAGGATCATCTACTCCTACCCCCACATAAGAACCCAGCTGATATTGATCTGCCAGTTCTTTCACTACCACAGGAAAACTGTACACAGAAAATTTTTCTATTTTCCCACTAAGTGTAGGTAAGGAAATAATTATCGGTGTTGCGTTTGCCCCCATCTCCTGTGCATTTTTCAACTGAGACTGAAGCATACCCAAATCCAGTTTATAATAATCTCTCACTCGGGAAGCAGATACTTCCAACGTTCTTGAACTCTTCTTTGGGACAACTGGAGTCCACTGCGCTAAAGCTGACCCACCTATCACACTACAAAATAAGACAGTAAAAAGTTTTTTCATATAAACAATTCTTCTCGTATAAAATTATTTTAATTACCAAAGTTAAAGATTAATTTTTTTTTATTTAATCAATTAACTAAAATTTAGATAATTTAACGTGATTTATCGACAATCTCTATATAGAACACCATAAATAAAACCTCTTTTTAACAAATAACTATTTATAAGAATATATCATAAAAGAGAGTCCTTAAACATCTGTTTAAGGACTCTCTTTTATATTGATTATAATATTATCTTACTTCTTAATAAATTTAATATTTTCAGAAAGATCATTATCTTTAACTGTAATAATGTAAGTTCCTTTAACTAATTCAGCAACTCTCACTTGATTATTTTTAATGTCTCCTGCTTTTACCAACTGTCCTACAGCATTATGAATTTCAAATTTAGCTTTTCCTGACACTTTTGTTATATTTAAAATATCTGTAGCTGGGTTTGGATAAACTGCAAATTTTTGAAGACTTGTATCACTTGTTCCTAACACCGTAAGATTTACTGCTCTTGTTTGAGTAACTCCAAAAGGACTACCCTCAAATACTGTTACCCCTGAAGAATTTTTTAAATTATAATATCCTCCGTAGTTATACATTCCATCACCTTCAGTATCATTAATCGTAAAAGTATAACATCCTGCTGCAGATAAATTGAATGTCTCAACAATCGGAGTTGGCAAAGGTGTAGAAGTAGTAGGATTTAAAACATCTGTATATGGTCCTCCTTGATACAAAATATTTCCTGCACTATTCTTTAAATTCCACGTAACCTCACTTCCCCAATAATCATTTTGTAATGTAAACGTAAATGCGCCATTATTAATTGCTGCAGGACCAGGTGAAACATAAGATGTAGTAAATGAGTTATTAGAAGCTCTTTGATCTGCAACACCATTTGCTGTAGTAATAGATACTGTCATAGAACCAGAAGGCATAGCAGCTGAAATTGGTAAATTTACTATAGCATATTTATTCGATGCTAAATTCCCAGAATAAGTGTACGTCTCTGTACTTGTACCTACAGTAAATGAAATTACAGCAGAAGTAAGATTACTTGTTCCTCTATTATAAAGAGAGATTTTCAATGTTCTTGCACTAGGCGTACAAGTTGAATTATCCGTTGTACAAACGTTTTCTAATTTTATTTCTGCATCGTTTGCAAATAAAGGAATTGCTATATCTTTTGTAGAAGTTTTCAATTCTACTCTTCGAGGAGAGTTATTCATTACAGCAGTAATTCTATCTTTCTGATTCTGTGTGAAAATATTCATACACGCATCAAAAGTATAATCCATATAGTTTTCAAACATCTCATCAGTACTTCCACAGTTATTAGCTTTTGGGTGACTAGGACACCCTCCATTAGAATCTTCATGAACAGGAGTATCAGCACAATAATCCGTACCACAAGTAGTATCTCCCCATATATGTCTAAGTCCTAAAAAATGCCCAACTTCATGAGTCATTGTTCTCCCTTTATCATAGGGAGCATTCATTGGAAATGCTCCAAAATCTGTACTTCCGAAAGTAGTATAGTTTGCAACTACACCATCAGTATTTGCAGCTCCTCCAGCCGGCATAGGTATACCGGAATTCGATGGAAATTGCGCATATCCTAACAATCCAGCATTAGAAAAATTAACGCTCCACATATTCATATATTGTGTTGGATCCCAAATAGTTAACGGTTTAACATAGCCATTAATATTTCCCGTAGACCAATTTGGATAACACAGATTTACTCTATCAATACCATTTGTTGGATTTCCATTAACATCAACCTTTGCTAATGCAAACTGTATCATTATATCTGCTCCTACTGCATTTGTGTTATATCCTGGTGTTCCTACCATTCTACGAAAATCTTGGTTCATTACCGTAATTTGGGATTGAACCTGTTCATCGGTAATATTTGCACCAACTCCATAAGCTTCCCCCGAATGAATAACATGTACTACTACAGGAATAGTAACAATACCTCCACTTGTCGATTTATTTGCTAATCTTTCTTGTCTAGCTTTTTCAACCAACGGAGCAATCCAAGCTTCAAATTGATCTGTTGTCATTCTTTTAGGATCTTTCTTTTGTAGATATTCCTCGTATTCTACAAATGAACAACGGTCAAAGCCATTGCTTTTAGCTAATTCTTGTGATGATTTTTTTGGAAAATCACCGCTTATATTCGTTTTTTCTATTTTTTGAGCATGAGTAGTAATAAGCCCCATTGCAACAAATGAAAACGATAAAACAGATGTAAAAATTCTTCTCATTTTATTATTAATATTCAACAAAGATATTTCTTTTTAAGATAATTCTAAAATTTAGTTATAATTTAATCGAAAAATAATAAATAAAAGCAAATGAAAACTATTATTCTATCATTTCTAATAATTCTATCAAGTTCCTGCTCCGTACATAACAACACGTCTCAACTCAATAATATTAAAAGAAAAAAAATAGACAAAATAGAACTCAAAGAACAAACAAGAGGCACTAACCGAAGTTTTACATTTAACTCTGAGTATTTAATTACTGTTTTAAACGAAAATACGAGCAATTCAAAAGTCTCTTCATCGGATTGGGAGAATATAGAAAAGCAGATCAACTTAATTGAACTCTCTAAAATTTCATCATTTACAGCTCCAACTACTGGACATTATTCAGATCAAGCATTAGCTTCCACTATTATTGTTACTTCAAATGGAAAAACCTATCAATCTGTTAGTTTTGATGCCGGTAACCCACCAAAAGAGCTGGCTCATTTATATAAAATATTGCAACAAACCATTCAAAACAAAAAGACAACCCAATAAGTTGTCTTTTATTATTTTATAATATTATTTTTCTCTACTAAAACTTATATGCAATATTCCAGGCAAATCCCATAGTAAATTTACCTGAGCTTCTGCCAAAACCTGGAACAATCATAGGCTGAATTTCATCCTGTTTTGTAGTATATATTAAATATTTAGGTTGCAGATTTACGTCGATGTAAAAATTAGATTCGAATAGCTGAACTCTTCCTCCTAAAGAAGCTTCAATCCAATAAGAAGACTGGGTAGAGGAAGGAAATGCTACTGAAGCACTGCTTCCACCATATCCACGAACCGGTATGGCCATATATTCCTGCTTGTAAAATGCTCCGGCTAATTTTCCACCTCCGTAAAAACCATTGAATTCATTTTCAGGGTCTCTGGCTAACATATAAAAACCTCCCAATCTAAGAAAAGCCCCATCTACTTTAGCATCATAACCGTTTTTCTGATAAACATTTGATTCAAAACCTGCGTCTATTACACCATGAACTTTATCTTTAATTCTGGAAGATATAAAACCCTGATACAATTTTCTATCCGAAAAAAAAGAAGCACCAGTATTAAGCAGATCAAAACCCACCATAAAATTAGGTTGATAGTGCCATTTCACCTTCTCCTTTTGATCTTCTTTCTTTTCCTGAGCAAAGACCACAAAATATGAAAGACTAAAAATTAAGGTATAAATTAGTTTTCTCTTCATTTTCAATAAAATTTTGCCCCGTTTCTACACTTAAAACAGTAGTTGATAATAATAGTTCTGATTTCAGATTTTCATAGTTTTTCTTCATTCCACAGCCTGGAGAAACATACATTGATTTTGTCGTATAGTTTACTCTAACTTTTGATGAATCTGCAGTAGTGGTAGTTTTAACAAATATATCTGTGTATGGAGAATCGTCTACACGCAGCGGAACAAAAATGGAGTCTACGTCTTCTTGCCAGCCAAAATCCACAACATTAGAGCCATAGTTTACAAACACTTTTATAGAGTCTAAAGTTGTTTGCTTTCCGGCTTTTTTAAACATGACTTTCATTCTCGGTGTACCTTCTCCGCTTTCACAGATATCATCGTCTCCTCCGCAAGAAGTGAGCATTCCGAGACTGCATAATAATATAATGATGGTAATATATTTCATACTTCTATTTTGGGTCTAACGCTTTTTCAATTCTGAAAACAAGGTCTTCATAGTGATATTTATTTACGGTATTAGAATCTGCTCTTCCGGAAAGATCTTTTTTAATCATGACTAAGTTCCCTCTTACAATTGCAGAAACATCAGATCTATCTGAGCTTTTTGAGTCAACAAGCCTAATTAAATTATCAACATAATTTCTCTGAAGGTTTCTTCCGTACACATCCGGATTATCTTTTTTAATAATTGAATTGTTCAGATCTGAAAATAACTCAACCGTTGTATAGGTATTCTGGTCTACCGCTTCCATTTGATACATATTATTCAGTACCATCGGACTTAAAATTCTTGCAAGAACACCATTCTGAATATCTTCAACTGTTTTTACCGGTGTCTTTCCTGTTTTTTCAAAGATTTCTTTTTTCAGCAACCATTGTGGTGTCGTGAAAATATTGTCCTCTAAAAACTTCATCGCCTCTTTCTGATCTTTCTTAGCTACAACTTCATAGACTACTCCTGACTGTTCTGCCGTTTTAGGAGTTTCCATCTGACCTCCGATATATTTTGAAACATGACCTGCATATCTTCTGAACTGTGTCGTTACCTGATCATACATCATTCCAAGATTGTTATAATCTTCATTTGGAGTTTGCGTCCATTTTTCAAGGTTATCGATAATTCTCTTCAGGTTTTTAATCCCATAAGTACTTGCAATCATTGCATTATCTCCCACCTGTTCACTCTGTGATCTCGGATCAAACGGATTAGATTCTGTACCAAACCAAAGTCTTTGGTCTTTCAGATTCTTGATCACCCATTTATTTAAATATTCTTTTTCTAAATCCGGCGTATTATATTGGAAGAATCTTCTGTACCCCCATTCAATAGCCCAATTATCATAATCTCCAATTCTCGGCATAATTCCGGATTCTCCAATATTATCCTCTGGTTGTGCAACATAATTAAATCTTGCATAATCCATAATTGAAGGTGTATGACCATTTTTCTCAAGCCATTTTTTGTCTCTTAATTTTTCAACAGGTACTGTAGAACTTGATCCAAAATTGTGTCTTAATCCTAATGTATGTCCTACTTCATGAGAGGAAACAAAACGGATCAGTTCCCCCATCAATTTATCATCAAATTCAATTTTTCTCGCTCTTTCATCATTTGGCGAAGCCTGCACAAAATACCAGTTTCTCAAAAGCATCATTACGTTATGATACCAGTTGATATGACTTTCCAAAATCTCTCCCGTTCTAGGATCTGAAATTGACGGTCCTGAAGCATTCGGAACATCTGAAGGTTTATACACAATTGCAGAAAATCTTGCATCTTCAAGGCTCCATTCAGGATCAACTTTAGGATCTGGAACTTTAGCATAAATTGCATTTTTGAAACCTGCTTTTTCAAATGCTTTCTGCCAGTCGTTTACTCCCTGAATCAAATAAGGAACCCATTTTTTAGGAGTTGCAGGATCAATATAGAACACGATAGGTTTTGCAGGTTCTACCAACTCTCCTTTTTTATATTTTTCTAAATCCTGAGGTTTAGGTTCCAGTCTCCATCTTTTAACCAAAGAAACTCTTTTTACACCTTGAGGATCAAGATCAAAATCGGTATATCCTACTGCAAAGTACCCTACTCTAGGATCAAAATACCTTGCCTGCATTTTATTCTCCGGTAAAAGAACAAATGAGGAATTGATTTCTACCGTATAATTTCCGCTTACTTTTGGCAGATTTGCCGCCGGAATCCCTTGTATTGGTCTTCCTAGTGTACGAGCAAAAGTCTTAGTGGTATTTATTTCAATATTATTGGGATACGATTTCACAAAATTCACAAAAGACATGTCTTTCTGAAATGCTCCTACTTTAAAGTCTTCTTTGTAATTTGTAGAAAAGGAAACCATTTCATTATCCGAATTCAACAAATCGGTTACTTCAATGACAGAAGTTTTTTTATTATTCCCGTATGTTTTTACATCAAAAGCTTTGATAATCGACTGTACATTATTTCTTGTAACAGAGTTGTACATATCCGATGTAGAATCTTTTGCATAGTCTACGAAAGAAATTGATCGTAAAAGAATTTTGTCTTTTGGTCCCTTTTCAAAAGCTACAACCTGCTGCCCAATCTGATCTCCTGCATATCCTGTACTTCCATAACGCATTCCTGCAGCGGCTTTTGTTAGTCTTGTCACTAATAGAAATTCCTTTTTCAGAATATTATCCGGAATTTCAAAGTAATATTTATCATCAATTTTATGAACCGTGAAAATTCCTTGGTCAGAAACTGCTTTGTCTGTGATGATTTCTTTATAAGACTTCATAGAAGGCTTTTTCTTATCATCCTTTTTTACTTTAGCAGTATCTGTTTTTACTACTGTAGAATCTTTTTCCTGACCTTTTAATTCGTACTGACCTGCCATCAAAGCAAACAGGATGAAAGCAGCACTAAGGTTTTTCACTCTTTTCATTTAAAATTTTCTGATTAATATTTTATGATTTTTCTTCCTTTAATGATACCAAAATCAGTTCCTTTATACTCAAAGAATCTAATTTTGATACCCTTAAAAAAGTCACTCAAATGTAAGTATTTATTTTTTGATTAGTAATGCGATATTTTCTACGTGATGTGTTTGTGGAAACATATCTACCGGCAAAATTTTAATCACATCATAATGGTCTTTCATTAAAGCCAAGTCTCTTGCCTGAGTTGCAGAATTACAACTTACATACACTACTTTTTCAGGAGAAAGTTTTAAAATCTGCTCTACTACTTTTTGGTGCATCCCATCTCTTGGCGGATCGGTGATTAAAACATCTGCTTTTGGATGATTAGCAAGGAATTCATCATTGAAAATATCTTTCATATCTCCACAATAGAATGTCGTATTCGTTAAGCCATTCAATTCTGCGTGTTCAATTGCTGCGTCAATTGCTTCCTGAACAGATTCTATACCAATAACCTGTTTTGCATTTCTTGCAACATATTGTGCAATCGTTCCGGTTCCTGTATATAAATCATAAACCACTTCATCTCCTTTTAAATCGGCAAATTCAAGCGTTTTTCTGTATAACTCAAGGGCTTGCTTATAATTCGTCTGAAAGAATGATTTTGGGCCTATTTTGAACTTCAATCCGTCCATTTCTTCCATCAAATACCCTTCACCGAAATATACATTGATATCTAAGTCATAAATTGAATCATTTGGCTTTGGATTAATCGCATACACCAATGTTTTTATCTGAGGGAATTTCTCCAATAGAAATTCAAAAAGCTTTTCTCTGTTTTCTTTTTCTTCTCTGTACAACTGGAAAAGAACCATCCACTCTCCATGAGAATTCTGTCTCATCATTAAGGTTCTTAAAAATCCTTCATGATTTCTGACATCAAAGAAATCTAATCCGTTATCTACCGCATATTTCTTTACCGCAAGTCTTATTTGATTAGAAGGGTCTTCCTGAAGGAAACATTCTTTAAGATCTAAAATCTTACTCCACATTCCCGGAATATGGAATCCAAGCGCATCTTTACTTCCAAAATTTTCTTCAGAACTGATCTCATATTGGGTAAGCCAACGAGCATTTGAAAAAGAAAATTCCATTTTGTTTCTATAAAAATACTGCTCTTTAGAACCCAGAATAGGGACAGTTTCAAAGTTTTCAATCCCTCCGATTCTTTTAATATTGTTATATACTTCTTCCTGTTTGAAATCTAATTGCTTTTCATAACTCATATTCTGCCATTTGCAACCACCGCAAGTTCCAAAGTGGATACATTTAGCATCAACTCTATACGGTGATTTTTCAAGAACATCTACCGCTTCGCCTTCATAGTATTTTGACTTTGCTTTCTTTACTCGTACATTCACAATATCTCCAGGAATCGCACCTGTTACCATCACAGCTTTTCCTTCTTCTGTTCTCCCGATTGCAACGCCTTTTGCACCTGCAGTCAACAGCTTTATATTTTCAAGAATTAAATTTTTCTTATTCTTTCTGCTCATTCTAAAATTTTCTATTTTCCTAATTGAAACTTTAACGTTCCAGTTTGCAAAAATACAATAAAAAAAACCTTATCCGAAGATAAGGTTTTCATATGTTATTAAATGTTTCTTATTTTGTCTGAGCCGGTTGAGCCTGCTGTTGTGCAGCTGCTTGCTGAGCCGCTACTACTGCAGGATCCATTCCTCCACCTTGCTGTAGCTGAACATTTGGATCTACTTTAGGAGCAGATAAACCTGTTTGCTTATCTAAAATTGTTACCAATTCCTGCTCACCAAGGTTTACAAAAGATCTGCTTGCAATTTTACCATCTTTATCGATGATTACAAAGTTTGGAAGTTTGAAACCGTAAACCCCATATTTTTTTGCAATATCAGAGTTCAATCCTCCTTCAGCATATACATTTGTTCCTGCAATCCCTTTCAACATAGCATTGCTTGTTTTAATGAACTGATCTTTTGTGTCATCTACATTTACAAAAACAAAATTCATTTTTGATTTATAGAAATTAACCACTTCTTTTAGAACAGGCACTGTAGATTCAGCGATGTAAGGATTCCAAGATGCATAAAAGCATAACATATATGGTTTCCCTTTATTTTCTGATAATTTATAAGCTTTACCATCTTGTTTGATAAGTGATGCTTCCGGTGCAACTTCTCCTATTTTTAAACCAATAACTGCTGTTTGAATTTTAGCAAGATCTGCTTTAATAGTAGCATCCTTAATTTCAGTATCGATAATATTTTTAATCTTTTCTGAAGTCTTAGCAGGAGTTCCCGGGTGAATATCAGACTGAGCCATTACAAACGCCAATAAATAATCTTTAGCTGTTTGTGATAAATTTTTATCTGTTTTTAAATACTGAGAGAAAAGTTCAGAAGTTGTCACATCTGTTTTACCTTTACTATTCGCTTCTGCATACTTTTGGAAATCAGGACTCATTTTAGTCAATAAGTACTGTCTGTAAAAAGGATTTTCTTTCACCATTACATCTTTATTCTCCTGAAGTTTGGTTTCATAATCTGTGAAAACTTTTGAAGGCTTGAATGATGGATTTCCAGAAAACTGCTTTTGTCTCATTTCAAACTGCATAAGGATAGAAAGGATGGTTGCAGAAAGATCATTCTTTTTCCAAGTTACAATTTCGCTATCAGGATTGAATTTCTTAACATTCTGATCAATATTATCGCTAATATTTTTTTCAATTTTTTCAACTCCTGCTACAAAAGCTTTATCATCTTTTGTCATCAAATCTGCCATAGTAGCATTTACTTTCTGACCGTATTCTCCAAGATATTTTTGAGTGGCCATAAAGAAATCATTGTTATTCTTAGCATCACCAGTAATTACATATTCTGATGGGAATGTAGCACCATTTCCAGAAATTTCAAGAGTCTGCCCTCCTTTCAGATATACTAAATTTTGTTTACCTGCGTAATTGATCAAATACATTCCATTTTTAGGAGCTTCAAAGCTACCAGAGAATGTTCCGTCATTTTTTACTCCAATATTTGCCAAAGGTAATGTAGCAACCCCTGAAGCTTCAATAAATTCGATTCTTTCTAACGGAGAAGCTCCCGCGATTTTTCCTTTTACTTCAACTTTTTTAGAGCAAGACACCGCAAAAACAGCGATGATAAACAATAAAAGATATTTTTTCATTTTTGATTTTAAATAATGTAGCAAAAATAAGTTTTTCCAATCAACTGAAAACAATTATTTAAGCTATTTTATGAAAGATTTAACTAATATTTCGGTTATTCAAGAAAACAATATGATAAGACTTTCTTTAACTGAAAATTCTGGGCAGAATAAATGACAGAACAAATAAGAAAAATGAATAAAAAAGCTTTCAATGAATTGCTTTATTTATTCCTGAAATACTCATATTCATATCGTAAAGGCGTTTGAAAAAATGATTATATAAAAAAATCGTCATCCGGTAAAGGTGACGATTTTTTCTATTATATATATGATAAATTTTTATCCTCTGTCAGCAAGAGCTGCCATATACTCTCTGTTCATTCTAGCGATGTTTTCAAGAGAAATTCCTTTCGGGCATTCTACTTCACAAGCACCCGTGTTTGAACAGTTTCCGAATCCTTCTTCGTCCATAGCTTTCACCATATTCAGAACTCTTCTCTTCGCTTCTACTCTACCTTGAGGTAAAAGAGCATACTGAGAAACTTTAGCTCCTACGAATAGCATTGCAGAACCATTTTTACAAGTCGCTACACAAGCTCCACATCCGATACAAGCCGCAGCATCCATTGCTTTATCTGCATCTTCTTTAGGAACCGGAATTGCATTAGCATCCAAAGTATTCCCTGAAGTGTTCACCGAAATAAAACCACCTGCAGCCATTACTCTGTCGAATGCGCTTCTGTCTACCATTAAGTCTTTAATCACAGGGAAAGCAGCACTTCTCCAAGGTTCAATAACGATAGTTTCACCGTCTTTGAACATTCTCATGTGAAGCTGGCAAGTCGTGATACCTGTGTCAGGACCGTGAGCTCTACCATTGATGTAAAGAGAACACATACCGCAAATCCCTTCACGACAGTCGTGGTCGAAAGCGATAGGCTCTTTTCCTTCATTAATGATATTTTCATTCAGAATATCCAACATTTCTAAGAAAGAAGAATCTGTAGAAACATCTGATATTTTGTAGGTCTCAAACTGACCTTTAGTTTTGCTATTTTTTTGTCTCCAAATTTTTAGGGTAAGATGAAGGCCTTTTTTTGCACTCATAATTATTTATTTATAGGTTGGAGATTATTTGTAACTTCTTGCTTTAACTTCAATGTTTTCGTAGATCAAGTCTTCTTTGTGCAGAACTTCAGTGGTGATATCATCACTTTGATATTCCCAAGCTCCAACATATTTAAAGTTAACATCATCTCTTTCTGCTTCACCTTCAGGAGTAGCATGATCTTCTCTGAAGTGTCCACCACAAGATTCGTTTCTGTGTAGTGCATCAATTGCCATCAATTGTCCAAGCTCGATAAAGTCTGCAACTCTGAATGCTTTTTCAAGCTCAGTGTTCATTCCATCAACATCACCAGGAACTTTTACATCTGCCCAGAATTCTTTTTTCACCTGAGCAATTTCAGCAATAGCTTCTTTCAACCCTTCAGGAGTTCTTCCCATTCCTACTTTATTCCACATGATGTGTCCTAATTTTTTGTGGAAATGATCTACTGAATGAGTTCCTTTATTATTTAAGAAGAAATTAATTTTATCTTTAATTTCTTTTTCAGCTTTGTCAAAATCTGCAGAATTTGTAGGAATTGTACCTGTTCTGATGTCAGCCGAAAGATAATCTGCAATCGTGTAAGGAAGTACGAAATATCCGTCTGCCAAACCTTGCATCAAAGCAGAAGCTCCCAATCTGTTTGCTCCGTGATCTGAGAAGTTAGCTTCACCAATTACGAAACATCCTGGGATTGTAGATTGTAGGTTGTAATCTACCCAAACACCACCCATTGTGTAGTGAACCGCAGGATAAATCTTCATTGGAGTTTTGTAAGGATCATCCGCAGTAATTTTCTCGTACATTACGAATAAGTTACCGTATTTCTCCTCAACCCAAGCTTTCCCTAAATCATAGATCTGCTGATCTGTAGGATTGTGAATATGTTTTTCGATAGCGGCTTCTTTACCTTTTTTGATGATCTCTGTAGAGAAATCTAAGTAAACACCTTCTTTCGTATCATTATTTTCGATTCCGAAACCAGCATCACATCTTTCTTTACCCGCTCTAGACGCAACGTCTCTAGGCACCAAGTTTCCGAATGCAGGATATCTTCTTTCTAAATAATAATCTCTATCTTCTTCTTTAATATTTTCAGGTCTTAATTTACCTTCTCTAATGGCTACTGAATCTTCAATTTTCTTAGGAACCCAGATTCTTCCTGAGTTTCTTAGTGATTCAGACATCAAAGTCAATTTAGACTGCTGAGTTCCGTGAACCGGAATACAAGTCGGGTGAATCTGTACGTAGCAAGGGTTTGCGAAGTACGCTCCTTTTTTGTGGATTTTCCAAGCCGCAGAAACGTTTGATCCCATTGCGTTGGTAGAAAGGAAATATACGTTTCCGTAACCTCCTGAAGCAATTACAACCGCGTGAGCAGAATGTCTTTCAATCTCACCTGTCACCAAGTTTCTTGCGATGATTCCTCTTGCTTTTCCGTCTACAATTACTAATTCCATCATTTCGTGACGGTTGTACATTTTGATTCTCCCTTTACCGATTTGACGGCTCATTGAAGAATATGCACCTAATAATAACTGTTGACCAGTTTGTCCTTTTGCGTAGAAAGTTCTTTTTACCTGAACCCCACCAAATGAACGGTTATCTAACTGACCGCCGTAATCTCTCCCGAAAGGAACTCCCTGAGAAACACATTGGTCGATAATATTTGCAGAAACTTCAGCTAATCTGTAAACGTTTGCCTCTCTTGCTCTATAGTCACCACCTTTGATGGTATCGTAGAACAATCTGTAAGTAGAGTCACCGTCTCCCTGATAATTTTTAGCTGCGTTGATCCCTCCCTGAGCTGCAATAGAGTGTGCTCTTCTTGGAGAATCCTGATAGCAAAATGCTTTTACGTTATATCCCTGCTCTGCTAAAGTTGCAGCAGCAGAACCACCTGCCAAACCTGTCCCAACAACAATAATATCAATCTTATCTCTGTTGTTTGGTGCAACAAGGTTCATATGGTCTTTATGATTTTTCCACTTATCCTTTAGAGGACCCGCCGGAATTTTTGAATCTAATTTACTCATACTATTATATTGATATTATGATTGAGTTACGAAGTGATAAATTGCGATAAAGATAAAACCTGCAGGAATAATGATAGAATACCATTTTCCGAAGGCTTTGATTACCGGAGTATATTTTGGGTGTCTTGCCCCAATTGACTGGAATGAAGACTGGAAACCATGAGCCAAGTGTAATCCCAACAAAACGAAAGCAATTACATAAATAGCCACTCTCCAAAGGTCTGCAAACTTTTCATGAAGCTCCGGCCAAAAACGTTCTGCATCAGGAGCAATACCTTCAACATACTTGTAGTTGATTTCGTGCAACCAGAAGTCATACAAGTGAAGCGCCAAGAAAGCCAAAACAACTGCTCCAGAAATAATCATATTTCTAGACATCCATGTAGAATTCACAGAAGGGTTGTTTGAAGCGTACTTTACTGGACGCGCCTTGTTATTCTTAATTT
The DNA here is from genome assembly GCF_000813825.1 of Chryseobacterium taiwanense. Lineage (GTDB taxonomy): Bacteria > Bacteroidota > Bacteroidia > Flavobacteriales > Weeksellaceae > Chryseobacterium > Chryseobacterium taiwanense. The sequence continues at coordinate 128,083 of NZ_JWTA01000003.1, read as the reverse complement.
CCAATACAAATCCCATAATGAAATGGAAAATAACTGCAAAACCAAGAACAGGCTGCATTAAGAACTGCACAAAAGGATTATAGCCCATAAAGTCTGATGCCGTGTTGAATGCATCACGATTTAGAACTGATAACAAATTGGTCGTCAAATGCAGTATAAGAAAGATCAGCAAAAATAGAGCTGATAATGCCATAGCATATTTTCTACCTATCGTAGAACTCGTTAAACCTGCCATATAAGTTTAAATTTGAATTTCCACAAAATTATGAAATGTTAACAATATCAAAAAGTGAGAAATCTCACAATTTATCAGTTTGTAATGTTTCTAAATAAGAATTTTAAGTATTATTAAATAACGGAAAAATAAAAAAGCCAACAATCATTTCATCGTGTAAACTTTATTTCCATAAACAATCTTCTGAGCTGTATTTGGGAGTGGTTTTATCATAACTGAACGAAGTCTTCTTGAGGAACAATAGGGATTAACGATAAACCGTATAACTTTCTGTTTATCTGTTTTTTCATCAATCCAAAAACACACCTTACTTCCTTTTTTCACAGAAAGTACTTTATGCTTATAAAAATCGTGGATTAATACCTCATCTTTTTTATCCTGATATACGTTAAAACCTGTTCTGATGATGAAAAATACCAACGTACATATTATCAATCTCGCAGAATTTTTAATATTAAATTTCAAAATTAGAAACCTCAGCAAATAAACGCCGATGAACAAACACACTACCTCAATTAAATTCATTGCTATATTTTCTGAAAAAAGGAAGTCTATACCTGCAAACCAATGAATCAATTCAAGTAAAGTCTGAACTACAAAATCATAAATACTGTTAAAAAAAGAAATATCTAAACCAAACGCAAAAAAAGCAGTCATTAAAAAAGAGAATATGATGATTACCTCTGAAAAAGGCACTATAATAAAATTCGCAAGAATGGAAACAAATGAAAACTGGTGAAAATAAAACAACACCAACGGCAATGTAGCCAATTGAGCAGAAATAGAAATCGACATGGTATTAAAAATCAATTTCTTAAAATAGGTATCTGCTTTGGGCAAATAATGCAAAATCGGTTGATTCAACCAAAAGATTCCCAACACGGCAAGAAAGCTCAATTGAAAACCGACGTCAAAAAGTTGCTGGGAATCAAAAATTAAAATTACAAAAGCAGACAAAGCCAAAGAATGTAATAAATCTGGTTTTCGTTGAAGCAAAACATAGATAAAATAAACCGTCAACATGATACATGATCTCACCACTGAATTTCCGAATCCAATAAATACAGCAAACAGCCAAATAAAAATTAAACTGGAAATGATTGCATATTTTCTGTTCCGGAGCGGAAAAATCTTCATTAGCAACATATAGAACAATCCGAAAATCACCACGATATGTGTTCCTGAAATGGCTAAAAAATGCACCAATCCTGATTTATTAAAATCCTGCAAAGTTTCGGAATCAATCTCAGTACGATCAGCCAAAATGATTCCTTTTAAAAACTCCTGAGTTTTGGGAGAAAGATTGGATTGGTTAATCTTTTGTAAAACCTCTACTCTTTTCTGCTGTATTTTTTCGGATAAAGAAAGGTCAGATCTTTGTGTTGATACAATTTCCCCGTTAAGATAAAATTGCGACTGTATCTTTTTTCGATGAAGGTATTTCGCATAATTAAACTGAAAATCATACTGAGGTTCTTTTACATCATACCGAAAAGCTTTTGACTTATAGTAATTCTCAAAATTCAATTCTTTAGATGTTTTAGGCAGATAAATGAGAGCGTTTTTATATTCTTTGCCTTCTTTTACCAACGCTTCATATTTCTTATATTTCTCCGTAGAATTTAGTTTTTTAGAAATTTTAAAAACAACAAAATCTTCTTTTTGGGAAACCTTATTCGTATCATTAAAATTTTGAAAATAGTGGAAACAAATTCCAATTCCGAAAAACGAAACCATCAACAAAAGAGGCTTAGTCTTAGAAATAAAATAAGAATGGTAAAATGTAGTAAGCAAAAAGATAACACTCAGAATGATAGCTCCTACTAAGATCTTTTCAGTCACAGGAAAAGTATCTTGCAGAAATATCCCGAGAATAAAACAAACACAAAGAATTAGTAAAGGTTGTTTATTCAATATCAAGTGATTTGAACAACCAATTTAATAAATTTTCAAATACAAAAAATAGCAAAATATTGATTTTCAAAACTAATCAGTAAACAATAGTAATTTTAGAGCTTCATGATCACGTCTGCAGCATTTTCACTGGCTCCTTTTCCTCCCAACTTCTCTCTCAGTAATTCATAATTTTTAAGAACCTCCGATCTATTCTCCCCTTCCAACATTTTCTTTAATTCTTCAACCAGATTTTTAGTATTTAAATCATTCTGAATTAATTCTTTCACAACCTCCTGATCCATAATTAGATTCACCAAAGAAATATATTTAATATTCTTTACCAATCTTTTCGCAATGGCATAAGAAACTTTACTTCCACGATAGCAAACAACTTCTGGAACATTCAGTAATGCCGTTTCTAAAGTTGCTGTTCCCGAAGTGACCAAAGCGGCTTTTGAACATCTTAATAAATCATACGTTCTGTTGGAAACAAAATGTACGTTTTCATCTACATATTTTTCATAAAACTCTTTCGGGAGACTTGGCGCACCGGCAATGACAAACTGATATTCTTTAAAATACGGTCTTACGGAAAGCATTATTTCAAGCATTTTTTCAACTTCCTGTTTTCTGGAACCTGGCAAAAGGGCTATAATTTCTTTCTCGTTTAATCCGTTTTCTTTTTTAAATTCTTCAATATTAATTTCCTGAAGAGTGGAAATGGCGTCTAACAAAGGATGTCCTACAAAGTGAGAATGAACATTATGCTTTTTATAAAAATCTTCTTCAAAAGGAAGAATCACCATCATTTCATCTACATATTTTTTGATGATCTCTACTCTACCTTCTTTCCACGCCCAAAGTTGAGGAGAAATATAATACACGACTTTTATCCCCAATTCTTTCGCAAACTTTGCAATTCTTAAATTAAATCCCGGATAATCCACTAAAATCAAAACATCGGGTTTATTATTTCTGATGTCCTCTTTGCAGAATTTAATATTATTCAAAATGGTTTTTAAATTCATCGCAACTTCCAAAAAGCCCATGAAAGCCAAATCACGGTAATGTTTCACCAATGTTCCGCCTTGTTTTTCCATAAGATCACCTCCCCAAAATCTAAATTCTGCGTTCGCATCTTTTTGTTTTAAAGCTTTCATTAAATTACTTCCGTGTAGATCTCCGGATGCTTCTCCTGCGATAATATAATATTTCATTTCTTCTGAAATCTTTTATGTTTTTATGACCATCAGCAAACACTCAACTTAATTTTTCTCCTTACCAAAAAATATACGTTATGGGAGGTTTCTATGATCAGAATAGAAAACAAATAAGACATTGTACTATCTTAATTTGTAAATTTGTTCAAAGATAATGATAAAAATGTCAGAAGAATTTGAAATACGAAATAAAGTTGCAGAAAGCGGTTTAATCAATTTTGACCTTACGAGTCTTGTTCCAAAAGGAGTAAGAAAAGGAATTGATTTAAAAGATTTTCTCTACATGGAAATGATTTTAAAAGAAAAAGATTTCCGTGAAAAAGTGGCCGCAATCAATCCTGAAGATTACCAAGACGCTTATGTCTATATATACAACTCTGCAGATGCCATTGTTCCGCTTTGGGCTTATTTTTTAATTACTGCCAAAATCACTGATGTCACTAAGAAAATTGTATTCGGAGACAAAGAAGATTTGGAAGTTATTTTGATGCACAACGCAATTCAAAGCTATGACTTTGATGATATGAGAGGCAAAAGAGTTCTCGTAAAAGGCTGTTCAGACAAAGAGATTCCGGAAAACGCATACATTGAACTTGTTGAGCAATTGCAACCGATTGTAAAGTCTCTTATGTTCGGAGAAGCTTGCTCTAATGTTTCTATTTTAAAGAATTAATTTAACACAAAGTTAATTCTTCATAAAACATTCAACAATTGCAATATAAAAAACTCTTCATTCGGAATTTTTAATAAATTTGATTTCAACAATTAAAAATCACATACGAAATGAGTTTACTAGATCTACTTACCGGAAACACCAGTAACCAGGTTGCTGAAAAGGCCGAAAATAAATTCGGAATCAACAGAAATCAAATCATTGCCTTATTAGCAGTAGCTGCCCCTTTGATTATTTCTTATTTGAGAAACAAATCTCAGGACGCTAAAGAAGCTGAAGCACTAAACAATGCATTAGATAAAGATCATGACGGAAGCATCCTTAATGATTCATCTCAATTAGAAGCCAGAGAATCGGAAGGCGGTTCTATTTTGAGTCATATTTTTGGTGGCGATAAACAGAATGTAGAAAACCAACTTTCCCAAAATACAGGTATTTCTATTGATAAGATCGGTCCTGTTTTAGCAATGTTAGCTCCCGTAATTATGGGATATATCGGAAAAGAAAAACAGCAAAGTAATGTAGGAGCAGGAGGTTTAGGAGATCTTTTAGGAGGAATTCTTGGTAATGCATCCAACCAAGCTCAAGCGCAACAGTCCAGCCCGTTGAATGATATTTTAGGTAGCGTTTTGGGTGGTGGACAATCACAATCTTCCGGAAATCCATTGAACGATATTTTGGGAAGTGTTCTTGGAGGCGGTAATAATAACAATCAACAAAACCAGCAAGGAGGCGGATTAGGAGACATTCTAGGAAGCTTTTTAGGAGGAAAATAAATTTCTTATCCATTAAAATATTTAGATACCGAAGATTGGTCTTCGGTATTTTTTTTGTTTTAAAAATTAAAATTTCAATAATTAATTATCGTAAAACAATAATTAATTATATATTTGCAATAATAAAACATTCAATAAATGAAATTACTCGGACCAAAATCTATTTCTACAGGATTATCTTATTTTTTCTTCCTGCAATTTATTTTCTTGCTTACAAATTCACTCTATCTTTTTAAGCAAGTATCTATGTACAAATTCTTACAACCTATTTTTTCTTTCTGTCTTTAGGAATTATCATGCAATTCATCACAGTATTCTCCAAGAAAGAATACCAATTACAAACCGAAAACGATTTAACAATTTAAGCAATCAGTATAATGAAAATTCTTGACACAAAATCAATAACAAAATATTCAAGTTATTTGATGTTTATCATATTTTTAATCCTAACATTTTTTCTCCTCTACTTTATCATTGGTTACAATATTTGTCACTACAATCAAAAAAGTACTGAACCTATTTTAAGTGAAACCTTTTCAATTGAACAAATGAGTTCGTATCCCGTATACCGCATCAATTATCCATTCACCAACATTAAATTTATATCCGGAATATTGAATAACTCCTTAGATTTCATCATTGGCGTTATCGGATTTGGAGGATTTGCATTTTACTTCTTTTGTCTGTATAAAGTTTTACAATCATTATCATTGCCAAAAATCTTCAACAAAAGCGTGATCAGATGGATACGAATATTTATGGTTTACAACTTTATTTTTGTATTTATTTATATCATCTTCTGGATCTTTATTTCCGGTTCTTTTAATCCTGTACAGCTTATCTTCGGTACTTTCCCTTTTATTCTATTAGGTTTTGTATCTGCTTTTGTGAACTCATTCTTCAAAAGAGGCTTTGAAATGCAAAATGAAAACGATTTAACCATTTAAATAATCAACATTATGAAAATTATCGGTAAAAATTCTTTATCACAATATATCAGTTATTTGCTTTTTGTATTGTTTATCATCATTGCTTTTCACCTAGTATATGAGATTATTGGTCACACAATTTTATTATACAAATACAAAACCGGAAGCACGATATTATCAGATACTTTTGCTTTGGCAAATGATGTAGGATGGAGTAAAAACAAATGGACAATCCCAATGGAAAACCAGTTAAAATTCAGAATAAATTATCCCTTTTCTAACATCCAGATGGTAACGGGAATCTATGGTTCAAGTCAAATCATCCACAACATTATAGGAATGTTTTTCTTGAGTTTCTTTTTCTATTTCTCATATCAATGCTTCAAAGAAATGAGTGTAGATCAAATTTTCAATCAGAACGCAATAAAATGGCTTAAAAGATTTTGTTTTCTAAATCTGACCATCGCTGTAGTAGGTGTTTTCGAATTTTTCTACTTTAAAATGGATTCTGTATACACTCTATTGACATTCTTCTTTTTTGCTTTCTTTGGAATGATTATTCTCTTTGTTGTAGAATTTTTCAAAAAGGGATTAGCTTTGCAAACTGAAAACGACTTAACAATTTAAATTATGCCAATCATCATCAACGTAGACGTAATGCTCGCTAAGCGAAAAATGCAGTCACAGGAATTGGCTGAAAAAATAGGAATCACGCAGGCCAATCTTTCTATTCTGAAAACTGGAAAAGCCAAAGCTGTAAAGCTGTCCACACTGGAAGCCATTTGCAAAGCACTAGATTGCCAACCCGGAGACATTCTTGAATATGTAAAAGACTAAATCTTTTTCAGATTTAAAATATTCTTTTATAAACATTCTGATTATTCAAAGGTCAATCACTACTCGTAAAAAAACACATTTTTATATACAACTTTACTCAAAAACTTCCGAAAGGGAGTTTTTTTGCTTATAAAACTTCTAAAAATCTTATCTTTGCCAACGGAAAATTCAAGGTTCGAATTTGAACCTTAAACATTGAACTTTAAACAAATAATTATGTTTCGATCGCACACAAACGGAGAATTATCTCTGAAAAATCTTAATGAAGAAGTTACACTTTCAGGATGGGTACAGACTATCCGTGATAAAGGATTTATGATTTGGATAGATCTTCGAGATCGTTACGGAATTACTCAGTTGGTTTTCGACCAAGACCGTTCTACAGCAGAATTGATGGAAAATGCAAAAAAACTGGGACGTGAATTCGTAATTCAGGTTACAGGACGCACCATCGAAAGAGTAAGCAAAAACCCCAATATTCCAACTGGAGAAATTGAAATTTTAGTTGAAAAATTAACAGTTCTTAATGAATCTCAGCTTCCGCCTTTCACAATTGAAGATGAAACGGATGGAGGTGAAGAATTGAGAATGAAATACCGCTACCTAGATATCAGAAGAAATCCTGTAAAAGATAAATTGATCTTCCGTCACAAAATGGCGCAGAAAGTAAGAAATTATCTTTCAGAAGAAGGATTTATCGAGGTTGAAACTCCTGTCTTAATTAAATCTACACCGGAAGGAGCAAGAGATTTCGTGGTTCCAAGCAGAATGAATCCGGGACAATTCTATGCGCTTCCACAGTCTCCGCAGACTTTCAAACAATTGTTAATGGTGGGTGGAATGGATAAATATTTCCAGATCGTAAAATGTTTCCGTGACGAAGACTTAAGAGCCGACAGACAGCCGGAATTCACACAAATCGATTGTGAAATGGCTTTCGTAGAACAGGAAGACGTGATGAATGTTTTCGAAGGGATGACTAAAACTTTGATTAAAGATATCACAGGTCAGGAATTCGGAACTTTCCCAAGAATGACGTTTGCAGACGCAATGCAAAAATATGGAAACGACAAACCGGATATCCGTTTCGGAATGGAGTTCGTAGAATTGAACGATTTAGTAAAAGGAAAAGATTTCAAAATATTTGATGAAGCAGAATTGGTTGTAGGGATCAATGTAGAAGGATGTGCAGACTATACAAGAAAACAAATCGATGAGCTTGTTGATTGGGTAAAAAGACCTCAAATCGGAGCATCAGGAATGGTTTGGGCTAAATTCCAAAATGACGGGGTAAAAACTTCTTCTGTAAATAAATTCTACAATGAAGAAGACTTAGCAAAAATCATCGAAAAATTCGGAGCAAAAGAAGGCGATTTAATGTTGATTCTTTCAGGAAACGAGCACAAAGTAAGAACTCAGCTTTCAGCGTTGAGAATGGAGCTAGGAAACCGCTTAGGATTAAGAAAAGGAGATGTATTTGCTCCACTTTGGGTTGTTGACTTCCCATTATTGGAATTCGACGAAGAAAGCGGACGTTACCACGCAATGCACCACCCTTTCACCTCTCCAAAACCTGAAGACATTCATTTATTGGAAACAGATCCTGGGAAAGCAAGAGCAAACGCTTACGACATGGTATTGAACGGAAACGAGATCGGTGGAGGTTCTATCAGAATTTTCGATAAAGACCTTCAGTCTAAAATGTTCGATCTACTAGGTTTTTCAAAAGAAGAAGCAGAAGCTCAGTTTGGATTCCTGATGAACGCCTTCAAATACGGAGCACCACCTCACGGAGGATTAGCTTTCGGATTTGACCGTTTGGTAGCTATTCTTGACGGAAACGAAGTCATCAGAGATTATATTGCTTTCCCTAAAAATAATTCAGGACGTGATGTAATGATCGATGCTCCTTCTTCGATTGCTAATGAGCAGCTTGATGAACTGGAATTAAAATTGAATTTAAAAGCATAAATTTAGAGCGGAGATTTTTTCTCCGCTTTTTTATTTAAACTAAAACCATGAACGAAGAAATTCTTACTTACAACATACCTTATTCAGAAATAATTTTAAGACAAATTAATCAGTATGAGTTTAAAAGACTTTGGGAAAATAATCTTACTAAAAACAACAAAAACCTTTTAGGTGGAATCATCACCTTATTAATTGCAATAATGTTCTTTATTACCAAAGATTACGGGTTTTCAGGATTATTTGCCGGATTTGGAATTGCTACATGTAGCAATTATATCTCATATTATTCATCATACAGAAAAAACAAGAAAAAATTTCATAAACTTATTGATAAAGAAATTTTAAATCTTAAAATAAATTCAACTGATACAATTTGGGAATTTACTCCCACCCATTTTGGTTTCAGAAATTATAAATCTGAATATAAATTTATATGGCAGGAAATTACATACTGTATTTTAGACGACAAATATCTTTACATTACAGCATCTTCATTTCTGAATTTTATTTTAGACAAGGCAAATATTGATGAAGACAACTTTAATAAGACCATTCATTATCTTGAGAACAAATCTCAGTTTAAAGAGATTTAAGCTTAAGGTAATTTAGCCACCAAACTCTCCGGCAACATTTTCAAAATCAGATAAATCAGGTTCCATTTAAAATTCGGAACAATGGTAAAAGAATTTCCGGCATTTACAATGAATTTTGCCACATAATCAGGTTCCATAATTAAAGATTCATTCAATTGTAAACCTTCATTAATTTTTGTACGAATATAACCAATCACCAAAGCATTTACTTTGATATTTCTTGAAGCTAATTCCTGTCTTAAACCAGTCAAATAAGTCGTAAAAGCTGCTTTTGTACTTCCATACACAAAATTACTTTTTCGTCCTCTCACACCCGAAAGCGAAGACAATCCGATGATTCGTTCTAAATTTTTATTGTTTTTATCTGCTGCAATAATATTTAAGATCGAAACAGCTCCCATATAATTCACCATCATCATTTGCCGAGCTCCTTTAAAGTCATTTAAGGCTTTTTCATTATCCACTAAAAATCCTGCCGAATAAACGACAATATGAGGCTTTACTTGAAGTTCATCATAAAACTTTTGATGAGAATCAAAATCTACGGAATCAAAGTACAAAACCGTAACCTTTGCATCAAAACGATTTTCAGTCACAAAATTTCGAAGGGAATCTATATTTCTTGAAGCAGCAATTACTGAAAAACCTTTTTTGATATATTGTTTGATACATTCTTTGGCAACATCTGAATTTGCGCCTAAAATAAGAACCGTTTTGCTTGTGTTTTGATCCATAAAACAAAGATAATTGTATTAATGACAGCTTACTAAAAAATTTTCGGCGGGGTGAGCTTTGCTCACCCCGCCGAAACGAAATATTTTTCAAACAAAGAAAATTAATTTTTCTCTTCGATTTCCTTTTTATCAGATGCTTTGTCGGCAGTCTTCGCTTTATCTCCGAAACGAGCTTCTGTAAACTCTCTAGAGACAGCAGCTTTTTCAAATTTTAGCTTTCCAGATAATGTTTCAATAACAAAACCATCATCCTGAACCTGAGCAATTCTTCCGTGAAGACCCGAAGTAAGCACTACTCTAGTTCCTACTTTCAACGTTTCCTGAAAGTTTTTTTCTTGCTTTTGCTTTCTCATTTGAGGTCTTATCATTAAAAAATAAAACCCTACAAACATTACCCCCATCATGATCAGCATCATGGATGAGTTTCCTCCTTGCGGAGCTTGTAAAAAGATTGATAGTAAACTCATCATATTATGGTTGAATATTCGCAGTGAATGTTAATTTAATTGGAGCTTTTTCTACATTCGCAAAAACATCAGCATATTTATTTACTGCTCCGTCAAAGTTTGTAGAATCAAAGTGCAAAGTAATCTTTCCTTTTTTACCCGGCATGATTGGCTCTTTTGTAAAATCAGGAGCTGTACATCCACAACCTGGCTTTACTTCAGAAATTACCAAAGGATTTGTACCCGTATTTGTTACTTCATATACGTGTTGTACTTTATCACCTTTTTTAATTTGTCCGAAATCAAAATTGCTTTCAGAAAGAGCAATGGTTGTTAGTGGTTGGTTTGAAACCGGAGCAGCAGCTGTTTCAGTTGAAACTGGAGCTACAGTAGAATCAGCAGGAGTTATAGTGGTAGCAGTAGAATCTGTAGCCACAGCATCTGCCGTCTGAGTTTCTTTATTTTCTTTTTTACAAGAAACCAAACCGAAGCCTATAATAGACAAAGCGATAATTGATAACGTCTTTTTCATGTTAAATTCTATTTTGATCTTTACAATATTTATCTAAAATTCCATTAATAAAGATATTGGATCTGTCTGTCGCAAATACTTTTGCAATCTCAATATATTCATTAATAATAACCTTTGAAGGGGTAAAAGGAAAATTATCAAGTTCCGCCAAAGCCGTAGATAAAATCACTCTATCCATCAAAGAAACTCTTTCCAAATCCCAGTTTTCCAGCCTTTCTTCCAGTTTCTTTTCATTGTTTTCCCAGCTATTCAATGTATTTCTCAATAGTTTCATTGCGAAAGTCTGATCTTCTTCATCTTTAATCATTTTGATCAACGTTCTGCTTTCTTCATCTTCTTTCAGGAAACCAATTGTTTTCTGAACCATTGAGTTAGCGATGTGGATATCATCATACCAAGAAAGTTCTTTATCTCCTAGATAATCATGAAAATCATCATTCTCAGCAATATATCTTAGAAATAATTTACCAATGAATTTTTGATCCTCCTCAAAAGAATACCCTTCTTCTTTCATAAAATCCTGATAACGCTTTCCTGCAGTAATTCTTTGGAAAGTTTTCACCAATAAATCATCATGCAAGTCCCACTTCAACTGCTTATGCTGTCCTGTGAAAAATAATCTCTCAGGATTTTCCTCTAACTTAATTAAAACTTGATTGTTGATGAATTTTTGATTAGGATTGATGTCAGACTCAGTTTTAATGTATTTATTCTTACCAATCTCAATTTGATTCTCTGCCAATTCTTTCAGAGAAACTAAAAAATTAAGTTGGTAGATGTATAAATAATAGATTTTCTCTATTCCGGAGAACATGTTTTTCTCTAATACATCAAACTTTACAGGGTTCTGGTAGTATGAATACACAGTCTGTACTACTTTTTCACGGATTTGTCTTCTTCCTAACATTCAAAGAGCTTTTTATGAGCGCAAAGATACAAAATTTAAAATTGATGAAATTCGTAGTCTGATGACATTTTTGTAATTTTGTAAAACTTTATGAAAGCGTTAAAAACCCTAAACCCTTATTTTTGGAAACACAAAATATTATTATTTTGGGGAGTACTATTCATCATCGCCAGTAATTTTTTCAACATATATAAAGTTCAGTTTGTAGGAAAATCAGTAGACGTATTAAAAAATTCTGCAGAAAAAGGAAATCTTGGTTTCAATCAGCAGGTTTTGATATATGTTGCTATTATCGTCGGCTGCTCATTATTAACAGGTTTTTTCACATTCATGATGCGACAAACTATTATTGTTGCTTCCAGAAGAATAGAATACGAGCTTAAAAATAAGATCTACAGACATTATCAAGAATTATCTTTAACAGATTACAAGCAAACAACTATCGGAGATTTAATGAATAGATTAAGCGAAGACGTTGTTGCTGTAAGAATGTATTTAGGTCCCGGTGTAATGTATGTTGCCAATTTGATCGTTTTGGTTATTATCACCGCAATTTACATGGTAAAAACCGATGCATCAATGACCATGTGGACATTGTTACCACTCCCGATTTTATCATATGCTATATATAAGGTAAGCTCAATTATAAATAAGAAGTCGAAAATCATGCAGAAAAGTCAGTCTGCAATTTCAACTTTTGTTCAGGATAGTTTTTCAGGAATTCGTGTGGTAAAGTTTTTCGCCAAAGAAAAATATATTGAAAAAAACTATGGTGTAAAAGTAACAGACTATCAAAACAAAGCTCTTGATTTAGCAAAAACAGAAGCTTATTTCTTCACCATCATATTATTCGTCATTGGACTCCTTAACGTTTCCATCATATTCATTGGAGGACAAAAATATATTGACGGACAACTAAGCATTGGTAAAATTGCAGATTTCTTCATGTATATCAATACACTGATCTTCCCTTTCTCAATGGTAGGTTGGGTAACTTCTGTTAATCAACGTGCGGAAGCTTCTATGCAAAGAATTAATGAATTCATGGATAAAAAATCTGAAATCGTTAATAAGAATTCTGAAACCTACCCTATTAAAGGAGATATTGAATTTAGAAATGTATCTTACGTTTATCCAAACACAGGTATTAAAGCTTTAGAAAATCTAAGTTTTACAGTAAAAGCAGGGGAATCTTTAGCTATTATGGGAAAAACAGGAAGCGGTAAATCAACCATTGCTTTATTACTTTCCAGATTAATCGATCCTACTGAAGGAGAAATTTTAATTGATGGGAAAAACCTTAAAGACCATAATTTAGAAAATTACAGGAATTTCATCGGATACATTCCTCAGGAAAGTTACCTATTCTCGGATTCTATAGAAAATAACATCGGATTCGCTATCGATAATCCTACTCATGAAAAAATTGTTGAGTATGCCAAAATCGCTGATGTTGATAAAAACATTATCGAGTTTAAAGACCAATATAAAACCATGGTTGGGGAACGCGGAGTGATGCTTTCGGGAGGACAAAAACAAAGAATTTGTATTGCAAGAGCTCTAATTAAAGACCCCAATATTATCATTTTTGATGATTCTCTGTCCGCTTTAGACACCGAAACCGAGCAGAATATCTTAGAAAATATTGATAAAAAAATTAACAATTCCACATCCATAATTATCACACATAGAGAGTCTAGCGCTCAAAAAGCCGATAAAATTATCAATCTTACTGAAATTGCAAATTCTGTAACCGCTTAGCCGTTTCGTTCCCAATTGTTAAATAAATCATAAAAAAAATTTTGTGATTAAAAGAAAACTTTTATATTTGTTCTTAACAAGATTAAAAAATATCTAACAATGAGTGAATACAAGGAACGCCATGAAAATGAAATTTTCACTAAGGTGTTAAAAGCAGGGAGAAGAACTTATTTCTTTGATGTGCGCGAGACGAAAGCAGGAGATTATTATCTTACGATTACAGAAAGTAAGAAAAACTTCGGAGAGAATGGAGAAGCTACATTCGAGAAACACAAAATTTACCTTTACAAGGAAGATTTTAAAAGTTTTCAGGAGATGTTTAATGAGTCCACAGATTTCATCATTAACGAGAAGGGTGAGGATGTAATTTCAGAAAAACATGATAAAGACTTCAAAAGCAAATCTTATACAATAGATTCTGACGACGAAGTTTAAAAAAGAAATACTAAAAAAACACAAGCATCTGAAAAAAGATGCTTTTTTTATGCACAAAAGTCAGATAATTAAAAATTGTAACTAAAAAAATTTAGATTATTTAACATTTGAATATGGTAATTTGAATTTCAGAATGCTATAAAATAAAAAAGTACACTTTTAAAAAGTGTACTTTTATTGGGTGAATGATGGGTCTCGAACCCACGACCTTCGGAACCACAATCCGACGCTCTAACCAACTGAGCTACAATCACCGTTTTCGTGCTGCAAATATACGCAAGATTTACAAACTACCAAACTATTCCATCAAAATTTTTCAAAGAAATTAACTTTTCTGACGTAAAGCCCTCAGCATAAGCAACTCCCGATAAACGCCCTAAATCCTGAGCCCGGTAAGTTAAGCTCTCATAAAAGTCTTTTGACGTAATTGGCGTCTCAGGTTCCTTTGAAGCAGGGTCATAGAATTGAGTTTTGAACGCCATACAAGCTTCAACTTTTTTATCTAAGTGTTCAGAAATGTCTATACAAAATTCCGGTTCAATATTTTTCCACTGAATATAATGGAAAATATGTTTGGGTCTCCACACCTCCTGGCTTTCTCCATCCAAAACTGTTTCTATTTTTCTCAATCCAGCTAAAAAGCACGCATCCGATACTAATTTCGCTCCTTTCGCATGATCTGGATGTCTATCGTCAATTGCATTCGCCAAGACGATTTCTGGCCTATATTTGCGGATCATTTTTACAATCCTCATTTGATATTCTTCCGAATTCTCCAAAAAGCCATCCTTCATTCCAAGATTTTCCCTTGCAGCTACACCCAGAATTTTTGCAGCATCCATTGCCTCAGCTTTTCTGGTTTGCTCAGTTCCTCGTGTTCCCAGTTCTCCTTTGGTAAGATCTACGATAGCACATGTTTTACCCTCAGAAATTAATTTAGCAATAGTTCCGCCACATCCTAGCTCTACATCATCGGGGTGTGCCCCAAAAGCAAGTATATCTATTTTCATATCTCAAAGATAAGATTTAAAACAAAAACTTCCCAAACGAAACGAATGGGAAGTCTTTATATTAATAATTTAAATTATTTATTGATTTCTGCGTTCAATTTTACAGCATCCTGATAAGTAGGATCCAATTGAACCGATTTAGCAACATAATCTTTTGCTTTTGCCAAATCTGAGTCTTTACTCATATAAGCTACCGCAAAATATGCATAAGCAAGAGTTTGCTTGTTTGCTTCCTGATCTGCAGGTTTTACTGTACTAATGAATTTCTCATAAGCCATTTTTGCAGAATCATTATTTCCAGCTTGCTGATAAGAATATCCTTGGCTGTAATAAGCAGGTGCCCAATCCGGAAGAAGTGCACTCATTTTCTGCCATGTTACAATAGCTCCGTTCCAGTTTTTAACATCCTGATAAGCAGTTGCAAGTTTAAACAAAGCGTCTGAATCTTGTCCGTTTGCTGCTACTTGTTTTTTAAGTGCCTCAATAGTTGGGTTTGTTGGTCCTGCATCTACATCTGCTTGAGAAGCTCCTCCACCAGAAATTTTCATTAATTCCATATCCCACTTCATCGTCTCATCTTTTGCAGCTTTTGCAATAGCGATTTTCTGTTGTGCTTCTGTTGTTAAAGCAGTTTTCTTAGCTGCATCTTTTTCAGTTTTTGCCAATCCAGCTGCAATAAGACCTTGTAATCCTTGATCTGCAGGCTGAATTCTTGATTTTTCTGCTTGAGATACAAAATTATCCATATTTTGTTTTGCCTCAGCATAGTTTCCGTTAGCGTATAACTGATACGCTCTTAATTTGAACTTAATAGGATCATTGATCTTATCAAAGATTTTATCTAATACTTGCTTAGAGTTTGCATAATCGTCATTTGTAAAATAAAGTTTAGCAATTTCTAACTGAGTATACGGATCTTCATCAGCATATTTTGTATAGTTGATAAGGTCTTGAGTCGCTTTCTCATTTTGCTGATATCTGATATTATATGCTGCCATTGCTTTGTAAGCAGGTGCATAAGACGGATCTGTAGCAATAGCCTTCTCAATACTTGTTTTAGCTTGTTGCCACTGTTGAGCTGCCATCCACAAAGTTCCTATTCTTGTGTAAACAGATGCTTTATTTGTAGCTAATGGTAAAGCTTTATCATAAGCAGTCATTGCATCACCAGGAATTTTCTTCAATCTATAAGCATCACCTAATGTATAATAATAGTTTGCAGGAACTCCTTTTTTCTGAGCTTTTTCAACCGCTTTATTCAAATAGTCAATAGCTAAATCAGGTGCATTGTTTTTCTCAAATAACGTTAAAGCTTCAGCTGCTCTGAAAAGAACTTCTGCATCTTTTTCTTTAGAATCTGTAACAACTTTCTGAATTTCAGCAATTGCAGATTTATCTCCTTTTCCTAATTTAACAGAAGCCAAACCTATTTTATTTAAATAGCTTTTAGCATCAGCTGCTAATCCTTTATTAAAGTTTTCGGTAGCCGCAGCAAAATCAGGCTCACCTTGTCTAAGAAAAGTATTTCCTAAGTAAAAATAGTTTTCTGCTGTAGGTTCTTTAGCAATCATTTGAGTGAAGTTTGTTTTTGCCTGAGCAAATTTATCACTGTCTATACTATTGATACCGTCCTGCAATGTTTGTGCTGTTGCAAAACTGGTAAAAAATACTACTGCTGCTCCTAAAGCAATCTTTTTTACATTCATAATCATTATATCTTTCATTTTATATTTGTAAATTAAAAAAACTAGAATTATCTAAAGACAATTTTCAGACCAAAATAAATTTTAGCCCTATGAAAATTATTTATTAAACATTTGAACCTCTCTTTTATAAATATTATAAGGCTGTAAACCTTCCTTTTGAACAATCATTTGCCCCAACTGTGTACAAGAAAATCTTATGAAACCATTCGCAATATTAAAATTCCCTTCATTGGCTAAAAAGTACAATACTCTTGTAAAAGGATATTTCATTTCTCTTAATCCAGCATAATCTGCCGCATAAAGTTTTCCTTTACTTTCTACAGGAAGAATTTTAACTTTACTTCTCAATTCCATTGAAGCCTTGTCATAGGGACGACTAAATGTATTCAATCCTATAACTCCGATTTTATTAGGATATTTATTCAGTTCTTCAATAAGATTCTTACTTCCCGGAATCACTGAGAATTTCAGATCTTTCGGTTGTTTATGTAGTTTTTGAGCAACAAAATTCAAATTACTTGAATTGGTTCCGTCAAAAATAAATTCTTTATCTTCTGATTGTAAGCCTTTTTGGATTTCATCCATAGAAACAGATTCTTTAGATGAAGTATTCGGGACAACAAATACCACTGCGTCTGCTGCAAATTTAGCAGGCAAAAACTTCAGTTCTACTTGCTTTTCATATTCTTTAATTTCTTCAGGAGAAAGTTCTTTCGACATGACAACAATTCTTGCTTTATCATTCAATAAATCAAGAAATCCTAAATCTTCCTTTTTAGTCACTACTTTTAGCTTAGTTTCCGGATAATTAATCATATATCCATCGGCCAAAGCCTCAGTGACGCTTTGAAATGATTCATCAGTAAGAATGGTAAGATCTCCTTTGTTGTAAGATGGTGAAGCTTCTTTTTTCTTTGAACAGCCTGAAAGAACCGCTATAAAAAGTATAAAAGCTATTGTAAGAGAATTATTCATCTTTATTCTTTTTAAGTTGGGATATCGCTCTGAAAATTCTAAATATCCCATAAAGTACCAAAATAGCCCCCAATGGATAGGCTATTGTAGGTTCTAAAGTAACTACGAAAAATTTGTAAACAATTACAACTATTCCTAAAACGATATAAAAAAATCCTGTTATTAAGGATAACCACTTGAACATCATATGACAAAAATACCAAAAAAAATAAAAAGAGAAGCAATTGCTTCTCTTTTTTAGATATTATTTAATTATTAAATTAAATTATTCCGGTGGTTGCATTGCAAGAGGTAGTCTATATCTGTAACGTACAGATTGACCATTAATCTTAGCAGGCGCCCATTTGTTTTTAATTGATTTAACAGTTCTCACTGCCTCAGAGTTAAAGTCAGAGTTTGAACCTGTAACTTTAACATCTGTAATACTTCCATCTCTTTCAACAACGAAAGTAACTTCTCCTTTTACAACTCCATCAGCTCCCTCGATCGCAGAAGTATCAAAGTTTTCTCCTACTTTCTTTCTGAAGGCATTAATACCTCCTGGGAATTCTGCAGTTTGCTCTACTTCCGTATAAACCTGAGTATCACTCACCTGAGGTTTAACCTCAGCTGTTGAAGCTCTAGTTCCTGTTGACGGTGGCGGTGGCGGAGGTGTATAAGCCGGAGCTTTTACCCCCTCCTGATTAGTCAAACCAGTTGTTGTTTCTAATTGCTTAGAAATTGGCGGTGGTGGAGTTTCAATTTTTGGAGCTTTTACCGGCTCCGGAACCACATTCTGAATAACCTCAATTTTTTCCTCTTTTGGAGGTGGAGGTGGTGGAGGTGGTTCTTTTTCTTTCGGCTGCTCAATAATTTTATCTTCCTGAAGAATTTCTACCAAATCCGCCTTAACTTCTTGTTTAGGTGGAGCAGTAAGTCTCTTAATGGTAAGATAAATGAAAGGAGACAAAGCCGCAATAAGGAATAATGCCGTTCCAACGATAAAAGATTTCGTCAGAAGTCTTGGATACTGATGTCTTAAATCGTATGCACCATATTCCTTGTTTCTATTTTCAAATACAATCTCGTCTAAAGTAAGACTAGGATCGTATACATTTTCATTTGCCATAGATATACAATGTTATGGTTTAAATTACTTTGTAGCCGGTGCTGCAGGAGCTGCTCCTGAATTACCAACTTTCTTATCGTAAATAGCTTTCTCCCAAGGCTTAAGATCAGTAACCCCGTACTGCTCACTCTTAGTAATTGCCATTTCGTCAAGAATATCTACAAAGTTTTTATATACAGCATCGTCAGTTGGCTTGATAATCACAGTAAACTTAGTTTTATCAGCCGCACCAGCTTTTGCCTGCTCAATTACTTTTCTAATTCCTTCTCTATCGTAAGTAGTTTCATTAAGATTTTGGTCAGTCAAAGACGTGTTGTCCTGCTGGTGCCAAAAAATCTTATTGTCTTTACCTAATAATAAAGAAATAGAGTTAGAAAGTTTAATTTCTGTTGGAGGTGGTTTTTGTGTATCATCTTTCGGTTTTGCCGGAAGACCCAAATCCATTACATTCGGTTTAGAGAATGTGGTTGTGAACATAAAGAAGGTAATCAATAGAAACCCTAAGTCCACCATCGGAGTCATATCTACGCGGGTATTCTGCTTCTTGGATCGAACCTTGCCGCCTTTCCCGCCTTTTTCCTGTACTTGTACTTCTGCCATTTCTAAATGATATTATTCATTAGGTTTACCTTCTTGTGATGTAATCAACCAAAATTTAAGAAAATCAATATCTCTTAAACCTTCAAATAGGCTTTTAACTTTTGGATATTCTGTTGTAACGTCACCTTTGATTGCTAATTTGTAATCAGGATTAACGCTTAAACTTTGCTCTACCCAGTCAACTAACTGCTTATTTGTACTATCCATAGGAATCCCTGTAGGACTCTTGAAATTCTTCTGCTCGTCATCTGACAAATCAAGATAGCTCTTAAGCTGGTTCATAGGAACCCCAATCGCTTGTACTTTTTGGAATGCAGCTTTTTGTTTGTTGTCAAAAGTAATTCCATACTTTTTCCCCATGTTGTCCAAAAGCTGTAATCTCTCAGATGCATTTTCTACTGGCTGGAAATAAAATTTCCCGTCAGGAGTAGCGTTGATAGTCATCAAACTTGCATCAGGAAGTAACTTCTCTGATATTGAAGATGGCGGTTTGATCTGCTCCACGTCAGGTTTTTTAAACTGAGTGGTCAAGATAAAGAACGTAAGTAGTAGGAACGCAACGTCACACATTGCCGTCATATCCGTAACTACTCCATGTCTTTTTGGTTTGACTCTCGCCATTATTAATAAAATTTTTAATTAAACTTCTTTTTACTTACTACAAATTCTTTGCCTAATTCTTAGTTGAATTCAGCAAAAGATTGTTGGATACTCATAGCGATCTCGTCGATCTTGTAAGTTAATCCGTCAATTTTAGAAGTAAAGAAGTTATAAAGGATAATAGCGATAGCTGAAGTACCAATACCTAATGCCGTGTTGATCAAGGCTTCAGAGATACCCGTAGAAAGTGCAGCTGCGTCAGGAGTACCACCTCCAGAACCTAATGCGAAGAACGCCTTGATCATCCCGATTACCGTACCTAATAGTGCTACTAACGTTGCAACAGTACCTAACGTAGAAAGGATCATCATGTTTTTCTCTAACATTGGCATCTCAAGAGTTGTAGCCTCTTCGATCGCTTTGTTAAGCGCTACCATTTTTTGCTCTTTGTTTAGAGTTGTATCGTGAGCTAGAGCTTTGTAAGTAGTAAGACCTTCTTTCACTACGTTACCAACAGAACCTTCTTGTCTGTCGCACTCTTCTAAAGCTGCATCAATTTTGTTTTGGTTTAGTAAGCTTCTTACTTGTACAACGAAGTTATCCAAGTTTCCTTTTCCAGCAGCTTTACCTAAAACGAAATATCTTTCAAAAGAGAAAACGATTACAGTAAGCATGAAAGTAATCAAGATAGGTACGATAACCCCTCCTTTGTAGATAATTCCCAAGAACGAATCTGGATGAATGTCTTTTCCTTCAACATCTGAAAAAGCTACAGACGCTCCTCCTAATTTTTCAGCATCTTTAAAGTTTCCAGGGCTACCCAAAACGAATAAATAAATACAAATTCCTATTGCTAAGATGATAGGAATAATAACAGCCGGGTTTAAACCTCCTGCTTTTTTAGCAACTACTTGCTCATCATTTTTTGAAACATTCATTTCCATATTTAACTAAATTATATTGTTTTAAATTTTTTGAGGCTGTAAATTAAAGGCAAAATTAATTAAAATGCAATTATTTTAAATAAACAATTTGCTTTTTTTTGATAGAGTTTTTTTGAATCAATTCCAAAATCTCAATTTTTTTTTATTTTTTTGGCAATATTATTCCATATTAAATAATATATTGAAAATTTAAAAAAATTACCCCTATTTTTTTTTTATTTTACCAATGTTAAATTTTATTTAAATTACTATATTCACAATTTTGTGAAGCACTACAATGATTTTCTTAGGAGTTTTGCCATCCAAAATTTGTACCATTTTTTCATCTTGTAACACTAATTCTTCAACTTCTTTCGCTGAAAGTTGAGCAGAAAGTGAAATTTTAAACTTCATTTTCCCATTCACACTTATCGGATAAAGAATCTCATCTTCCACTAAGTACTCCTCGTTCAACACTGGGAATTTCTCAAATTCAATCGATTCGCTATTCCCCAATAAACTCCAAAGCTCTTCACAGATGTGTGGAGCATAAGGCGAAATGATAACGGCTAAAGGTTGTAAAATATTGCGTTTGTTACATTTTATTTTTTGTAATTCATTTACAGCGATCATAAATGAAGACACAGAAGTGTTGAAAGAGAAGTTTTCGATATCGTAAACTACTTTCTTTATTAATGTATGTAAAACTTTATATTCTGCTTTTGTAGGCTCTTCGTCTGAAACTTCAAAATTTTCTCCGTTGAAATATAAATTCCAGAATTTTTTCAGAAAACCATACACTCCACTTAGACCTTGAGTGTTCCAAGGCTTGGATTGTTCTAACGGACCTAAGAACATTTCATACAATCTCAATCCATCTGCTCCGTATTCATTACAGATATCATCAGGATTTACAACATTGTATTTTGACTTAGACATTTTTTCTACTTCACGACCTGTGATGTATTTTCCGTCTTCCAAAATAAATTCTGCATCAGCATAATCCGGTCTCCAAGCTTTGAAAGCTTCCGTATCTAATTCGTCAGTTGTTCCTTTTAATAAGGATACATCTACGTGGATTGCCTGGGTTGTATATTCTTTTGCTAAATTTTTAGATACATATTGATTTGTACCATCAATTCTATACACAAAAGCACTCATCCCCAAAATCATTCCTTGGTTGATCAACTTTTGGAAAGGTTCATCATGATTAATATATCCTCGATCTTTTAAAAACATATTCCAAAAACGTGAATACAATAAGTGACCTGTCGCGTGTTCGCTACCTCCAATATATAAATCTACCTGTCCCCAATAATCTGAAAGTTCTTTGTTGGTGAAAACCTCTTCATTTTTCGGATCCATATATCTCAAGAAATACCAAGAGCTTCCCGCCCAACCCGGCATTGTAGATAATTCTAATGGGAAAACAGTTTTTTCGTCAATTAAATTGGTATCAACAATTTTTTGGTTCGCTTCGTCCCAAGCAAAAGTTTTCGCATTTCCTAATGGCGGATCTCCATCTTCTGTTGGTAAATATTTTTCAACTTCAGGAAGTTCTAAAGGCAATGCAGATGTTGGTAATGTGTAAGGCATCCCATCTTTATAATATATAGGAACCGGTTCACCCCAGTATCTTTGTCTTGAGAAAATCGCATCACGCTGTCTGTAATTCGTTGTTCCGTGACCGATTCCTTTATTTTCGATTTCAGAAATTATTTTTGATTTTGCATCATTATAATTTAATCCATTCAAGAAATCTGAGTTTACACAAACAGAATCTTTAGAATCAAAAGATTTTTCCTGAACGTCTTCTTCTGTTTCTACAACTTTTTTAATTTCAAGATTAAATTTCTTCGCAAATCTATGATCGCGCTCATCGTGTGCAGGAACAGCCATTACAGCTCCCGTTCCGTAACCCATCAAAACATAATCTGAAATATAGATCGGCATCTTTTCTCCGCTAAACGGATTGATCGCATAACTTCCCGTGAAAGCACCTGAAACGTTTTTCACGTCAGACATTCTGTCTCTTTCAGTTTTCTTTGAAGTTTCTTCAATATAAGTATCTACTTCTGCTTTTTGAGCATCGGTAGTAATTGTTTCTACTAAAGGATTTTCAGGAGCCAAAACCATAAAAGTTGCTCCAAAAATGGTATCAGGTCTTGTTGTGAAAACCTCAACGATTTCGTCATGACCTTCAACATTAAATCTAACCTGCGCACCTTGTGATTTTCCAATCCAATATTCTTGTGAATCTTTCAAAGGTTGTGACCAGTCAAGAGTTTTTAAACCTTGCAATAATCTTTCAGAGTAAGCAGAAATTCTCATGCTCCACTGCATCATTTTCTTTTGGAAAACAGGGAAACCTCCTCTTTCAGATTTTCCGTCTTTTATTTCGTCATTTGCCAAAACTGTTCCTAATGCAGGACACCAGTTTACAGTCGTTTCCGCTCTGTATGCTAAACGATAATTTAAAAGAATATCTTCTTTATCCATTTCAGAAGCAGATTTCCATTCTTCTGCTGTGAAATTTAATTCATCATTTTGATTGGCATTTAAACCTTCTGTTCCTTTTTCTTCGAAATGTTGAATTAAAGCAGAAATAGATTCTGCCTTATCTGTATCCTTATTATACCAAGAATGGAACAATTCAATGAAAATCCATTGTGTCCATTTATAATAAGAAGCATCAGAAGTTCTTACTTCTCTACTCCAGTCGAAAGAGAAACCTATTTTTCTTAATTGCTCTTCGTATCTGTTAATGTTTTGTTCAGTAGTAATTGCAGGATGCTGTCCTGTCTGAATAGCGTACTGCTCAGCAGGAAGTCCGAAACTATCGTAGCCAACTGGGTGGAGCACATTGAAACCTTGGTGTCTTTTGTATCTCGCATAAATATCGGAAGCGATATATCCAAGCGGGTGACCTACGTGAAGCCCTGCACCTGATGGATACGGAAACATATCGAGAACATAAAATTTTGGTTTGTCTGTGTTATTGGAAGTCTTGTACGTTTGATTATCTTCCCAGTATTTCTGCCACTTTTTTTCTATCTGCTGATGATCGTAAAACATTCTATAATTTTATATAAAGTACAAATTTAAGTTTTTTTAAAAGAAAAAACTTAAATATTCTTTTCTTGTTATTTAGCAATGATGATCTTACTTGTAAATTCTACTTCCGTAGTCTTAGCCCTTAGGACATAATTACCATTGGGCAGGTTACCTACAAACAACTTTGCTTTGCCCTGATTGATCCCATGTGTATCTGAAAGCACTTCCCTTCCTGAAGCATCATAAAAAATGAATACTGCATTTTCTCCGGACTTTCCAGTTCCAAAATCCACTTCCAGAAAATCTTTTGTAGGGTTTGGATATACTTTAATTTTAGTTTTCGTCATCACCTCCTGCGTTCCTAAAGTTGCACAAACTGCAGTCGCTGTACTGGACGCGGAAATTAAATTTATTTTATTGGCAGGCGTTACAAAATCTTGTAATTCGGTAGAAGCTATAAGTCCTGAATCCGCTCCCAACCAATCTTGTAAGAGAGAGGCAAATATCTGACGATAATCAAATCTTCGCTGGTTTTGATTGTAATAATAACTTGTAGCATTTGTAAATAGCGGATGATCTCCCATTACACCGGAATTCAACCCATTTCCAACAATAAAGAATGGCGCTAAATCTCCATGATCCGTCCCTAAACTTGCATTTTCTCTTACCTGTCTGCCGAATTCACTAAAGGTAACAGTCATAATTTTATGCCCAATTCCCAATGCTTCAACATCGGTCTGAAAAGCCTGAATTGAATTTGAAATATCCGCTAATAAATTAGCATGATTTCCCAGCTGTGTACTCCCTGACTGAATTTGATTTACATGGGTATCAAAACCTCCTAAATTCACCTGGAAAATTTTTGTTTTACTCCCTCCTTTTATCAGCCTTGCTACTGTTTTCAATTGTTTTGCTAAAGTGGATGTCGGATAAGTTGTAGTAGAATTATTTCCGGCATTGAAAACCTGCATCACCCTGTTGTAATAAGCATCCATACTGCTCGCAACATTTTTTATATAATCTAAAAGATCATTATATTCTGACTGAGTAGGAATTACACTGACAAACAGATTTGTAAATAAAGAGTTTTGAAAACCTGTAAGATTGTATTCTATATTTTTTTCTGTGATATGTTCGTAAAATAAACTCGGATTTAAATTTCCTAATTGTATTGCCAAAGGATCCGGACTTTGCGTCGTAGGATTTCCTGCCAATCCGGGATACAAAGCACCTAAATATCTTCCAAACATTCCATCTAAAAGATCGGGATTATTATTTGTACCGTCTTTTCCTGAAAACATTAGATTTTCAGATCTGAAGTGTGAATAATTGGGATTAGGATACCCTACTCCATTCAACAAGGTCAATTTACCTGAGTCGTAAAGAGATTTAAACCCGGTCATTGAAGGATGCAATCCTACTTGTTTAGTAGCTGCCACTGTAGTATCCAAAGGAATATATGCTCCCGTTCCTGTATTATTAATTTTAATATTCGGTCTTAAATTAGCATAGGTATCATACTGACTAACCGGAATTACCGTATTCAAACCGTCATTTGCTCCTGCTAATCTCAATATAACCAGAACACGCTCATTTACAGGATCACAATTCACATTAAAATCCAGAAACTGATTCATGACACGAGATGGCATTCCGTTAAGCAGAAAAGGAGCTCCAACACCTGCCATAGAAATCAATTGTAAAAACTTTTTTCTGTCCATAATTACATTGTTTGAAATTCAGGAGATTTAATAAGTGCTTTTACTAAGCGGTCAATCGGGATTTTCACATTCGTGGCAGTTCCGGTCGTAAGGTAATTATTCCACTCATTTTGCCAGTTGATTACACTTAACCCATTAAGAAAAACGGTTTTGAAATAATC
Organism: Chryseobacterium taiwanense; assembly: GCF_000813825.1. GTDB lineage: Bacteria > Bacteroidota > Bacteroidia > Flavobacteriales > Weeksellaceae > Chryseobacterium > Chryseobacterium taiwanense. The sequence goes on along the minus strand of NZ_JWTA01000003.1, from coordinate 102,280 downwards.
TAATCTTGTGGCTGGAGGAAAATCAACAAAAAGCAGTTCGCAAAATTCCGAAACCAATTGTACAGCATCTGCAGGATTTTGAAAATTACCGCTATCCTTCACAAACAATGGTAAATTGAGTTTATATAAAAATCCGTTTTGCGTAATTCCGTTAATCAACATATCGATAGAATTGTTGTAGCGGATTCTTAAAGATGATGTAGTAATCCAGTTTTTATCATAATTCGGACTACTGGAATATGCGGCATAGCCATTTACAGATTGTGGTCTGAAAACAGGCATTCCCGAGTTCTGGGAATAACTGGAAATTGTTGATAAAAAACTATGCAGTGAACTTGGGTTTGCAGAATACAGAGGTGTCGAAAGCTGAAGCAAAGAAAACATATGAAAGTACAATTCTAAAGGGCTTCTCACTAACGAACCTATCGTTTGATCTCCAGCAATGGAATCTTCTTCATCATAAAAATGTTTACTGGATAATAATATCCTAAGTACCGGTAAAATATTGTAACCATTTGTTTTAAGAGTCGCAGCCAAAGGAACAATAATATCTGTCTCTATACTGCTCGTAATTTCTCTTCCCACAAAATAACGATACATTCTTCTGCAATACGCTTTTGCCGTTTCATCCTGATTAAAAACCATCGTGATAAAACTTTCAAACTCCGTCTGAATGGTACTCACGGTATTTGCGCCCGTGATGACCGTTCCTCCAAAAGCACTACTAAACGTTTTATTGGTAAGATCATGGGTATTCACATCTATAAACCCTGTTGGCAACTGCGTCACGGGATCTACCGTATTAAGTCTTGCTGTTTTATTAAGCTGATTAGCAGAAGTCAGTGTAAAACCGGTTAAAACCTTTGCCGCCTGTTGTACATCTGTTTCCGTATAATTGGTATAATTTCCCGTTCCTATCTGAGGTCCTTTAAGAATCGTAAATAATTCTAAAAACTCTCTCGCATAGTTTTGATTAGGGCTATTTTTCTTATTGACATTGTTATTGAGATAAATCAGCATTCTTGGATTCAGAGTAACTCTTATAGCCAAATCTTTTAAACTTCCATTGACATGAAATCTCAAAAGCTCTTTATAATCAAAATTGGTAAAAAAACTCGCATCATTATCCGTGACAAAAAGCAAATGAAGCCAGTACACGATTTTATATTGCGCGGAAGGATCTTTCATCGCCTGATACATCCACCAATAATTATCATAGACCACAGAATTTGCTGTACTTAAAGTATCGGTAATCGTTGGATTTGCTACTGTAGGCACAATCGTCTCTGCATTATTATTGAGAGGACTCGGTGGTGTGGGAGCCGCAAAAGTAAACAGCTCATTCAGAGCCTGATCAGGAGTTTTTGTTGCGAAGTAATTTATTCTGGCCTTCGTGATATTGTAGGTCGTTCTTCTCAGCAAATGATATGCATTGAAGAAGCCTAAGGCAGATGTTTTAGGAGTGAGACTTGGCATTACAAAGATTTTAGAGAATCAAAGTTAGCTAATTGTATTACATAACACTACACCTCACTCAATAAAATTATTAAATAATTAATAAATCATTTACACAAAAGAGAAAATCCTATCATAAGACAGGATTTCTTATATTACAAATAGCAAAAACAAATTATTGCACAATTCTCTTCATTGTATACGTCACTGAATAATACTCATTAGGATCAGTTTTATCCTCAATGGTAAGATTCAAAGTAGTGGCATCAAGAAGAGTTACTTTACCATTCTCAGGCTCAACTGTTCCTAGATATTTTATTTGTATACTTTTATCTTCGTTGTATATGTAGTTAAACGTACGGTCAGCAGACGCGATACATTGTCCCGGGGTTGTAGCATCATCATCACTATCCTTTCTTTTACCTGTAGAACCTTCGTTAAAAACCCATCTAGAGGCTTTTTGACAATCAGTATATGCAATCTCATCTGAAACTCCAGCTCCTGAAGCCTGAATCGTTGTTCTTACTTCCTTAATCGGAGACCAAGTTCCAACCAACGGATACACTTGTGCCGGATCATCATCCTTACAAGCTGAGATAGACAATAATGATAAACCTGCAAATAGCAATGCTAATTTCTTCATATATCAAATTTTTCAAGGCCTAAAATTATGATTTTTTTTAAAAACTTCAACATTTTTTTTAGCTTTCGTAATTTAATTTTCAAATTATTAAAAATACCGTTGCTGAAACCTTATATTTTAAGCCTTATATTTGTATAAAAACATTGCATGCCGTTAGTTTCTATCATTACTCCCTGTTACAATTCTTCCAAATTCCTGAAAGAAACCATTGCATCAGTAATGAACCAAACGTTTACAGACTGGGAATGGCTGATTACGGACGACTGTTCTTCAGACGACTCCGTTGAAATCATCAAAAGCGTCAACGACTCAAGAATAAAGCTGACCATTTCAACAGAAAATAAAGGAGCCGGACATGCAAGAAACATCTCACTGGAAAAAGCATCAGGAAGATATATTACATTTTTAGATGCCGATGATTTTTGGGCACCAGAATTCCTTACCGAAATGATTAGTTTCATGCAGAAAGAACAGGCAGAAATCGCTTATTCAAACTACGCGCGATGCAATGCCGAACTTATTCCACAACTTGAAGATTTCAAGGCAGACAAAGAAGTTACTTTTAACAACCTCCTAAAAACCTGCCGTCTTTCTCTTCTCTCTTCTATGTATGATTCACAAAGAACAGGAAAAGAATATTTTCCCGAAGGAAGCAAACGTGAAGACCATGTCATGTGGCTCAATTTATTAAAGAAAATCCCTGCGGGAAAGCCGTTACCCAAAACAATGGCAAAATACAGAATGCATTCCAACAGTGTTTCAAGAAAGAAACAGGATGTTGTGAAAGATCAATATCTGGTATATAAGGATTATATGAAATTTTCTACTCTAAAATCGTTGTACTATACCGCAAACTGGGCCATTAACGGATTTTTCAAATACTCTAAACTTTTCAACTGATGGAATATTCAAAAGAATTCAAAGCAGCGTTAAGCAATTTTTCTTCTCTGGAAAAAGACCGATTAATTTTCAGGCTATTAAAAAAAGACAAACTTCTTTCAAAAAAATTATATTTTGAACTTATTGATCCAGAAAACACAGATCAGAAGAGAGGTCAGATGGAAGAAATCATCCGTGAAAAACTGATGCTTTTAAGTAAATATTTACTTAATCATAAATACTATCTGATTCATATTCGAAAAATAAGCAGCGAGATTACAGAACACGTAAAAGTAACCACAGACAAATTCGGGGACGTTTCTCTGAATCTTTTCCTGATCAATGAAATTTTAGAAAACAATGATAAACTGAACACTCTAAGATTTGATCAGGTGTATAAACTTTATCTTTACCTCATCAATAAAATTTTCAAAAGTTTTATCTTAACTAAAAAACTAGATGAAGATTACTGGATGGAAATTGATGAATATTTAAGAGATACCCAGCAAAAAATAGAAGACAATCATTACCTGAAAAAACTATGCATTAATAATGGCTTAGACCTGAACTGGCTTAGCACGGAAAACATTCCTGATAACATTGATCAAATTGCAAAAGATCTTAAAAACCAAGGATTTTTAAAGTGACATTATTTTCTTTATAATCAGTTCTGTAGAATTAGGTTTTTCTGTAACAAACTTCTCCGCATTACCGGACATTTCTTTTAAAACCTCTTCGTTATCGATAAGTGAAAGAATAAATTGTGTAGCTACATTTTCACTTTCAAACGACTTTCCTCCATTTACTTTGATCAAATCGTCCGCTTCAGGATTTTTCTTGTAGTGATTCCCAAAGACTACAGGAATGCCGAACGTTGCAGCCTCTAAAATATTATGAAGTCCGGCCTCATGAAAACCTCCTCCAACGACTGCAATATCTGCATAGGAATATAATTTAGAAAGCAAACCAATACTATTAATAATAAGAATTTGCGCATCCGAAAGTTCAGCTTTTTGAGTATTCTGAATTTGGCTGTAAAGAATAGCTTCCGGAAAGATCTGCTGTAAATGATGAACTCTTTTTAAATCATGAGGAGCAATGATAAGTTTAACTTCATTATTTTTCGCAACCAACAATTCAGCTATTTTTTCTTCTGCCTGCCATGAACTTCCGAAAACCACAGCTTTTTCTCCCGCTTTGAAATCTATTACAGAATCCACATGATTCTCTCTCTCTCTAAGTTGTTTTACTCTATCAAATCTCGTATCACCCGTAACCGAAGAATTAACAAGACCTACACTTTTTGCTAAAACATACGAATGTTGATTCTGATGAAAAAACCAATCGATATTGTTTTTAAGCTGTTTTACAAACCATTTCCCATAGGATGTAAAGAAAGCCTGCCTTTCATAAAACAGTGCAGAAATTACATATGTTTCAACTTCCTTTGCTTTCAGTTCATTCAACAGATTATACCAGAAATCATACTTCACCGTAAAAAATAGTTTAACATTAAAAGCTGATATAAAATCTTTTACATTTTTGTTGGTATCAAACGGCAAATAACAAATCACATCCGCAATATGTCTTTTCTTAACCACATTTTCATATCCTGAAGGAGAAAAGAAGGTTACTAAAATCTTACGTCCCGGAAATTCTTTTTTCAATTGTTCTAAAACAGGTAAACCTTGTTCATATTCGCCTAAACTTGCAGCATGCATCCATATTACCTCATCAGAATCATTAAAGACAGATTTCACCTTTTGCAAAGATTCTTTTCTTCCTTCAACGCCTTTTTTAGTTTTATCATTAATCAATGAAAAAACGTTCATTCCGAAAATAAGTAAATTGATAAATATATTGTAGAAAAAGGACATTTGATTGTATTTTAAATTTCTGTTCTATCGTTATTTGTAGAAGGACTTGAAATGACTAGAAACTCCAGATCTTCATTCGATTCATTAGAAATATAATGTTTTGATTTTGGCAAGACCGAAATGCTTTCCCCCGCTTTTACAGAAAACTTTTCCTCATTAATAGAGAAAACTGCTTCTCCTTTCAAAATATAAAAAAACTGTTGTGCTTCTTTATGAAAATGCAGTTTCTCAGCCGTTCCCGAAGGCATTATTTCCTGTTTCACGGAAAGCTCATGAGAATCTTTCAGAATCCAGCTATCGCAATTATTTCCCCAAGTATAATGCTCGGAATTGTTTTTAGATTTTATCATTTGAAAATACCTGTAAAAATAAATGTAACAATTAAACTACCGATGACTGATAAAATCGCCATTGCAAGAGGCACTCTTGGTTTTACATTCTCATCAAATGCATATCTGAACATATAATCTAAACTATTCAAAAAGATCATTACAATCAGAATATAAAGCCATCTTATAAAAATTTCCATGATCAGAAATTGTGCCTCTTTATTTTCTGCTGTAATTTTTACAGGATAGTTCGCAGATTCCGGCTCTCTCACCACAAAAGCAAATAGAACGTAAAATGCAGTCGCAAAAACCGGCATTAAGAAAGAGTATTTCTTGCTTCCAAAGCCGTCCGCTTTTCCGTCAAAATCAAAATGAACAGGAATGGTCTGTGGTAATGTTTTATACTGTTTTATGGTAAATCCCCATAGAAAAACCAGCAATCCGAAATTGAAAACATCAAAAATTATAAATAGTGTATTTTCCATTTCAGATGTATTTTAACATTACAGAATACTTTTTATGACTCTTAATTTGTGGGTATGTTTATTAAGTTCTTTATTGAAAATACCTGTAGAATCCAGAGTATCTATTCTCACTTTTCCTGAAGCATGAATAATTTTCTGAGCATCGAGCATGATTCCTACGTGAATAATTTTTCCTTCCGGGTTTTCAAAGAAGGCAAGATCTCCGGGTTTGCTTTCTTCCACAAAACTCAACGCCTCTCCTACTTCAGCCTGTTGGTAAGTATCTCTTGGTATTTTAATATCATGAACTTTATAAACAAGCTGGGTAAACCCTGAACAGTCTACTGCAAAAAAGCTTTTACCTCCCCATAAATAAGGGACATTAAGGAATTCTTTAGCAGTAAGTGCAATACTTTCTCTCATATCATGACTTCTACGTGATGCCACCACAGGAAACTCCACTTCAGAACCTATTGACAATAAGGTTTTTCCATCATTCATTAAGACCGAAGAAAAATCTTCCGTCACCACCGTTACCTTTCTTTTTGCAAAGTCTTCATCAGAGATAGGCTTGATCTGCTTCGTATCCATCCAACCTTCATAGCCGTCGTAATGCATTTTTATTTTGGTCCAGTTTTTATTCACCTCCAAAATATCTGCACTTTCTCCGAAAAGGATCTCAGTAACAATCTCTGCTTTATCTGAACCTTCGGCACGAACTGGCGCTACCGTAACAATACAAATTCCTTTATCCATTTATATTTTGATTAAAAGATTCAAGAATTAAAAATTAAAAAATTAGCGCTCTCCAATTTTTTAATAGTTTAATCTTTTAATAGTTTATAATTATTTTCTGCGAAGTAAATTTACCCCATCACGCAAAGGTAAAATAAGATTCTCAAAATCTTCATCGTTTGCCGCCAAATCATTGAGCTCTTTAATAACCTGAGTCGATTTTTGCTTAGGATTTTCTTCTAATACTTTTCCGTACCACAACACATTATCAAACATCACTACAGATCCTGATTTTGTTTTAGGTTTTATCAAACGGAAATATTCTGCATAATTTTCTTTATCGGCATCTATAAAAACAAGATCGAAAACCTCATCGGTTTCTCTTAAAAACTCTTTTGCATCCTGAAGTTTAAAATCAATCTGGCCAGAATATTCACTTTCTGCAAAATATTTTCTAGGCAGATAAGCTAGATCTTCATTCACATCCAATGTTGTGATCTTCCCGTCTTTTGCCAAACCAGTTGTTAAACAAAGGGTAGCATATCCCGTAAAGGTTCCGATTTCAAGAATGTTTTTCGGCTGCATCATCTGAGAAATAATAGTCAGCAATCTTCCTTGCTGATATCCTGAAATCATATGAGGTTGTGTTGTTTTCTGAAAGGTTTCCCTTCTTAACTTTCTCAAAATTTCGGATTCAGATGAAGCATGCGTTTCTAAATACCTATCCATTTCCGGATTTGTCTCTTCAAAAAAACTCATTTTATTTTTTTAATGATTCAAATTTAACTAAAAAATATTTAGCCTTTATCATAAGAACAGTAAAAAACACGATGTAAAATACCGTAAAAACACGGATGTTTTTCTGAAGAATGAAACAATACCTTTGCAAAGGAAGGTAAAAACACATAATCAAAATGAATGCCGGAGAAAATCAAATCAGCAAGACAAAGGAATCAAAAAGGTACATCACCAAAATGAATACCTCAAAAAAAACTAAACCAGAAATATCCAATTCATTTTTACAACGAATTATCTCATTATTGAAAAAAGAAGATGTAGTTTAAAAAAACAAAAACTCCCGAGAATCTCGGGAGTTTTTATTGTATGTTATTGTTAATTATTTCTTTGGAGCAATATCCATTAATTTCATGAATTCATCAAGCTTAGGCATAATGATGATTTCGGTTCTTCTGTTTTCTGATCTTCCAGAAACGCTCATATTCGTCGCTTTAGGATTGTATTCAGAACGTCCACCTGCTGTAATTCTTGCAGGATCAACACCAAATTGAGTCTGTAGAATTTTAGCAACCGCAGTTCCTCTCAATGCAGAAAGATCCCAGTTGTCTCTTGGCAAGTTCGCAGAGCTTAATGGTGCATTATCTGTATTTCCTTCGATCAATACTGAATATTTATCGTAATCATTGATTACTTTAGCCACTTTTCCTAACACTTCTTGAGCTGCAGGAAGAATATTGTAGTCTCCTGTTTTATACAACATTTTGTCTGAAAGGGAAATCATTACCACACCTTTCAATACTTTTACCTGTACATCATCATCACCTACATTATCCAATGATCTTTTTAATTTATTCGACAATGCTAAATTTAAACTGTCATTTTTAGCATTACTAGAAATCAATTGTTTGATATAAGAGTTAGAAGCATTGATCTCTCCTACTAATTTATCAATATTTGCAGAACTTTTACCTGTGTTTGATAAACAAGCATCCAAAGATGATTTCAAAGCATCGTGCTGACTTTTCAGCAAATTATTTTCACCTGATAAAGCAGAATTTTGTGATTTCAAATCCTGAATTTCACGTTGTCTTTCTCCAATATTTTCAATACATTGTTTGTAATTGGAACTCAACGCTTCATACTGTTTTTTACTAACGCAAGATGTCAATCCTAACACCATTGCAGAAACTGCTAAAATTTTAAAAATCTTCATAAATAATCATTTTTAGACCAGCCAAAGGTAGGGAATTGAATTGAATTATAAGGATTATCTTTGCCTAATAGAAATTCTTACCGTAAATTTTGAAAAAGACAGACTTAAAAAAAGAATTAGAAAATCTCATTCACTCTCCTGAAAACCACCCCTATCTTTTGGCCGTGAGCGGAGGTGTTGATTCTATGGTTTTGGCGTATCTGTTTAATGAGTTACGAGATTCGGGCTGCAAATTTCAGATTGCCCATATCAATTATAAACTACGTCAGGAAGATTCTTATCTGGATCAGAAAGTAGTTCAAGATTTCTGCGAAAAGAATCATATTAAATTTCATTTATATGAGGTTTCGGAGAAAGATCAGCGACCTGAAAACTCCATTCAGCTTTGGGCCAGAGAATTAAGATATACTTTTTTCAAGCAGATTCAAGAAAAGGAAAACCTAGAATTCTTAGTTACGGCTCATCATTTAAATGACCAACTGGAAACTTTTATTATCAATCTTTCCAAAGCAGCCGGAATTAATGGACTGAGTGGAATTCCTTCGAATGAAAATAAAATTCTGCGTCCTCTTTTAAACTTTACGAAAGAGGAAATTTATGAATTTGCAAAAGAGAACAGTATCGAATACCGTGAAGATCTTTCTAATAAAAAAAGTGATTATTTACGGAATAAAATCCGTCTTGAAATTGTTCCCAAATTATTGGAAACAAACGAGCATTTTTTAGACAATTTTAAAAAGAGTTCTTCTTATCTGAATCAGACTAAAGATTTTGTTCAAACACAGATTCAGGAAATAGAAAATAATCTTACAGTATTTAACAATGACTATAAAATCATATCAAAAGACCAACTCAATCAGCAAAGTGATTTTGTAAAATTTGAGATTTTAAAAAAATACGGTTTTACCTCAGAGGAGATTCCTAAAATTTTTAAAGCTGAAAATGGAAGTTCTTTTTTTTCAAAAGACCATCAGTTACTTGTTAACTACAATGATTTGATGATAAGTCCCAAAACTAAGGACGAAAGATTGAGTTTTAATAAAAAGCCGGAAGATGAAATTCTTCTGATTGAAAAATTTGACTTTACAAAGAATCAAATTGAAATCGATCTGAACGCTACAATTGAAAACATTGAAGAAATCAATAAGAGTTTCGAATGGAATTTTGATGCTGAAAAACTCAAGTTCCCACTGCGATTAAGAAGACAACAGGATGGTGACGAATTTTTCCCAACGGGCTTTTCAGGGAAAAAGAAGGTTTCTAAATTTTTTAGGGACGAAAAATTATCTATTTTAGCGAGGCAAAAAATTTGGGTATTGGTGGATGGCGAAAATTCTATTCTTGGAGTAATCCCATTCAGACAAGACCGACGAAATGCAAAGGATGGGAAGACCAATACAATTCTCAAAATTTTTAATGAAAAGTAAGATGAAATTTAGAAACTGGTTTTTATTAATTCTGTTATTTTTAGCAACAGGAATTAATGCACAAATCAAAAATCCTGTAAAGTTTAAATTTACAATCAACGATTTAGGAAACAATCAATACGAAGCCGTTTTGAACGCTACCATGGAAAGCGGATGGCATATTTATTCTAAGGATATTCCTGAAGACACAGGAATCCCGACGGATTATAAAGTTTCCGGGAAAAACATTGAATTGATCGGAAAATTTACAGAGGTAGGAAAAAAACATGAAGAGTTTTCGGAAGCTTTCGGAGGAACCATCATTTATTATTCTAATTCTGCAGGATTCAAACAAAAATTCAAATTAAAAGACGGAACAAAACCAGGTGATGTGGTGGCCGAAATCACTTATCAAACCTGCGACGACAGAGTCTGTCTGGCTCCGAATACTTTAGAATTCAATAAACAGGTTACGCCAAAAGGAGTGACGGAAGAAGCTACTCCTGAAGAAAAAACAGAAGCAGCGAAAGATTCTGTAAAAGCCATTGAAACTGTTGTAGAAAATCCTGCTAAAGGAGAAATTACGGTAACAGAAACTTCAAAACTGGATCCAAAACAGTTAAAAATTGAATCTATTGATTTTGAAAAACCTTTAACGGATTGTGGAACAGGTTCTACAAAAATTAAAGAAAATTATTGGACGTATTTATTCTTAGGATTCATCGGTGGGTTAATTGCATTGTTGACTCCTTGTGTATTCCCAATGATCCCTTTAACTGTTTCTTTCTTTACAAAAGGCAGCAAAAACAAAGCAAAAGGAAAAAGAGATGCCTTAATTTATGGGTTCTTCATCCTTTTAATTTTTGTATTATTAAGTGTACCTTTCCATATTATTGATGGAATTGCAGGAAATATTTTCAATGAAATTTCTACCAGCGTTTGGCTGAATATTGCCTTCTTCATCATATTTATTTTCTTCGCAGGAAGTTTCTTCGGATACTACGATATTACATTACCAAGTTCGATTGCCAACAAATCTTCAAAAGCGGAAGAAGCCGGAGGAATTATCGGAATTTTCTTTATGGCTCTTACATTGGTAATTGTATCTTTCTCTTGTACAGGACCAATTTTGGGAAGTTTATTAGGAAGCGCAGTAACCGGTTCAGCAAACGTTCCAATGTTATTAACATTTGCATTGGCTGGTTTCGGATTGGCTTGGGCAATTATTTTCGGACTATTAGCTTTATTTCCTCAAGCATTACAAAGTCTTCCAAAATCTGGAGGCTGGATGAATACGGTGAAAGTAGTTTTAGGTTTTATAGAATTGGCTTTAGCATTAAAATTCTTATCAAAAGCAGATTTAGTTTCTAAAACATTCTTACTAAAAAGAGAACTTTTCATTGCGATCTGGATTGTTATTGCGTTAGGTTTAGCATTATATTTATTTGGATTAATCAAGTTCCCACATGATGATAAAAAGCCAAAAATTTCTATTACAAGAAAAATATTAGGAGCTTTAGGATTCGGATTTGTAATTTATCTGGTTCAGGGATTAATTCCTTCTGAACGTCCTAAATTGCAATTATTAAGTGGTATTTTACCTCCTTTAAATGTAAGTTATTTCCATGACGAAAAAGATGGAATTCTGGGAATGCATCCTGAACACGACTTCTTCACAGCTGTAGAATTAGCGAAGAAAGAGGATAAACCCATCTTAATTGACTTCACAGGATACGGTTGTGAAAACTGTAGAAAAATGGAGGAATTCGTTTGGAGTGAAGCAGATATTTTACCTATTCTTCAAAACGATGTGGTTTTAGCCTCTTTATATGTTGACGACAAAGAAGAACTTCCTGAAGATCAAAAAACCAAAATTGATCTGGGTGACGGACAGGTAAAAAAGGTAAAAACGATTGGTGACAGATGGAGTTTATTTCAACAGGTTAACTTTAATAACAACTCTCAACCACACTATGTTTTGGTAACTCCAGACGGAAAAGTAATCAATACACCGGTTTCAGGATATATGCCAAAAGAGGATTTCAAAAAATTCTTGGAATGCGGAGTAAACTATTATAAAAAGAATAAATAATAACTGCAAAATATTGTAAAAACTCATGTCGAAAGGCATGAGTTTTTTTATGCAAACCAATCTTCACCATTACACTTCTCAAATTAATTTTAATATATTTGAATAATCAACAACACAAATTACAATACCATGAAATATAAATTTATTTTCTTATTCATTCTTATCCATTATGGAATCCCTATACATTCGCAGTCTTCCATTCCGAATATTGAGTGGCAAAAATCTTTTGGAGGATCTGTTTCCGAAATTGCGAAATCTATTGTACAAACTCCTGATGGAGGATACATCACTACAGGATTTTCAAAATCTTCTGATGGAAATGCAACTATGAATCATGGAGATAATGATTTCTGGGTAGTAAAAATGAGTGCTACAGGAACTCTTGAATGGCAAAAAGCCCTTGGCGGATCTGGTGATGATCAGGCAAACTCAATCTGTACCACCTCAGATGGAGGATATGTTATTGCAGGATATACCACCTCATCTAATGGTGACATCACCTTGAATCAAGGATATGCAGATTACTGGATTGTAAAACTGAATGCACTTGGAAATATAGAATGGCAGAAAACCTATGGAGGTCAAAATCAGGACGTAGCAACCTCTGTAAAGCAAACTACTGACGGCGGATATATTGTAGGTGGACATTCAAGTTCAAACAGCGGAAACGTCACTGGAAATCATGGCTCATATACATACGATTATTGGGTCATAAAATTAGACGCTTCAGGAAATCTACAATGGCAAAAAGCTCTTGGCGGATCTGGTGAAGAATTTGCTTATGATATTAAGCAAACTACTGACGGAGGATATATTATCGCTGGAGAAACCAGCTCTCAAAGCAGCGGAGATATTTCCGGCACTTATTTAGGGGTAAAAGATTCCTGGATAGTAAAGCTGGGGACTACAGGTAATATTATTTGGGAAAAACGTTTCGGAGGTATAGGAACCGATATTACCTATTCCGTAGCACAAACTTCAGATGGAGGCTATATAGCATCCGGTACAACGACTTCAAATATCGGAAACAGTACTTACAACGGACAAGGAGATTTTTGGATCATAAAACTCGACACAGCAGGAAATCTGCAGTGGCAAAATGCGATGGGCAGCCTTAGCTATGACCAAGCGTATTCTGTAGCCCAAACTCCGGATGGAAATTTTGTCGCAGCAGGATACATTTCTTCGAATACCGGAATTGTTGAACCCGGGCTCCCAACAGGTACAAACTTTTGGATTGTAAAACTAAACAATTCAGGAAATCTGTTATGGAATAAAGTCTTAGGCGGAGACGGACATGAGACAGCATGGAGCATTATTTCAACTACAGATGGAGGTTTAGCCGCCGCAGGAAATTCAAGTACGAACCCAGATACCGGAGACGTTACCGGAAATCACGGTCAGTCGGATTTTTGGATTGTAAAGCTAAGCGGATCTAAAGAATCATTAGGAATCACCGAGACTAACACACCAGAAAAGCCACAAATATATCCCAATCCTGCAAAAGATATTGTTCACATCAATCATCTTCCGAAAGAAAGTACAGTGACTATTTTTGATGCTGTAGGAAGAAAAATTTCCAGTGAAAAATATTCTGGGACAAATATTTCTATTGACACCTCACCATTTGCAAACGGAATGTACATTCTTCAGATTGACGATGCAGAAAAAAATATTGTTTCTGAAAAATTAATTATAAAGAAATAAAACCTATTCTTAAAATATTATAAAACCTTATGAAAACACAATCATCATAAGGTTTTTTTATTTCAAAATTTAATAAAATTAAAATTTAGCAATCAATACCACAAATTAGGTACAAACTTTGTATACGTTCAAAAAGAAAGATACGAAAGTGTCAATTTTTTATCAACATCGTTTAACTATTAAAAAAATTATTATGGCTGAAGTAATTGCACAAGAGAAATCAGGAGGAAGCAAGCAAAGAAAAAAACTGATCAGAGTTGACATGACTCCTATGGTGGATTTAGGTTTTTTATTGATCACCTTTTTTATGTTTACCACCAATTTTACAAAACCTAACGTGATGGATTTAGGACTACCTGCAAAAGATCACAAACCAAATCCAAAAATCGATGATATAGTAATTGATCAAAAAAATCAGATTACTTTCATTTTAGGAAAAGACAATCGAGTTTTTTATCATCAAAATACAGCTGAAGATTTAAATTCAAATAATTTAAAAGAAACTAATTTTAGCGGAATCAACATTTCTAAAGTTATTTCAGAAGCCTATAATCGCGCACCTTCAAAAGAAAAATTTACAATTATTGTAAAACCTACAGATGATTCAAACTATAAAAATTTTGTAGATGTTCTGGATAATATTGCAATCTCCAACAAAGAACGCTACGGAATCACCGATATAAAACCTTGGGAAAAGAAAGTTTACGAAGAATTAACCCAATAGAACTGAAAGGGCATTTTTAAAATGCTCTTTTTTTGTTTACATTTGAGATATAATTTTTTTTGATGAAAAACTTTTTAGCCACAATCGCAATCGCCGTTTTAATTGTTTCATGTTCTAAAAAAGAAACAACTCCTTCTTCAACGCAAACTGACAGCACAAAAATTGTTGATTCCATCAATGCTGCAAGAACAAAAATAAATGACAGTATCCGCAGTAAAAATCAATTCAAAGATTTTAGCGGGGATCATAAATTCACTCATAATTTAATTAAAACTCCGGGAACCGTTAATTTTAAGAAAATTGAAGGTGAAAAAGATCATTACAACGTTTCAGGAAATATCAAATCCGGAAAAAACTCTGTTGAAATAAAAGGCTTCGTTGCCGTTGTTTCTGATAAACACATGAATTTTACTGGAGAAATTACTCAAAGCATTTCTGAAAACGATAATGGAAAACCTTACACAAGAAAAGGAACAAAAACTTTTGCCTCTAAAAATGGTGGAAAAACTTATCGACTTCAGGATATGGTAAATGGTTCGGGATTTGTAGACTATATAGACATTCATTTTTAATTTTTGAATATGCTTAATTTTGAAAGAAAAGGAAACGGAAAAGAAACCTTAGTCCTACTCCACGGATTTATGGAAAACTGCTCAATATGGAATGATATGGAGCCTCATCTTTCTGAAAACTTTTCCCTGTTAAAAATAGACCTTCCCGGACACGGGCAATCTGAAATCGCAGCAGAGATTCAAACCATGGAATTGATGGCTGAAGAGTTAAAAAAAGTGTTGGATGATCAGAATTTAACTCAAATTCATTTATTAGGACATTCGATGGGAGGTTATACTTCTTTAGCTTTTGCAGAAAAATATCCTGAATACCTTAAAAGCTTAACTTTATTTTTCTCTACTTATTTTCCGGATGATGCAGAGAAAAAAGAACAACGTATAAAAAGTTACAGAATCATTAAAGATGCTTTTGCTCACTATGCAAGAGCCGGAGTTCCTAATCTATTCAATCCTAACGAAAGAGATACGCTAGAAGGAAAAATAGAAACTGCTTTAGAAATTGCTCTTTCAACCAATAATCTGGGAGCTTTAGCTTCTGTAAAAGGAATGGTAGAAAGAACCGACAAAAAACACGTGCTGGAAAATCTTGATGTCAAAATCCTAGTCTTAGCAGGAAAGCATGATAACGCCGTAAAAACAGAGGTGATGATTAAAAACCTTCCGGACAGAACCAACATCAAATCCTATGTTCTGGATTGCGGACACAACGGACATTGGGAAAAACCTAGTATTTGTGCAGAAATCATCAACACCGAACTTCTTCACCATTTACCTAAAAACTTGATCCTTTAAAAAATATTTATGAGAATCTGGATTTCATCACTACTGCTTCTCGCAGCAATTGGCTGTAAAAAAGAAGCTGAAATTTCTAAAAATACAACTTCAAAAGATTCTGTTTCGATGACAGAATCTCAAACTGACAGTTTAAAAACCACTCAAAATAAACCGGTCTTTAATTTCGTAACAGAGCTTTGTGACAACAAAGGTCAATATGACGCTACTAAATACTCCAGAGAAGAAATTGAAGGAACGTATAAACTTTGGTTCGAGTACAGCAGCTTATTGCTTAATAAGCCCTCCGTTTTTAAACCAGAAACCTTACAGGAAGTAAGAAGAGACAAGGATAAAATCTTAGCAAAGCTTGAGCAGGATTTCACCGAAAAGAAAAAAGCGCTTGAAAATTTAAAAGTCGTTAATGATCCATATTGGCAAAATATCAAAGCTCAAAAAATTCAGGAACTGGCTTTAGAATATGAGTTTGACAAAACTGAAATTACTGCTTTTTCCGACCCTTCTGTATTATTGAACAGCAAGTTCTCTAAAAATTGCGAAAACTTTGTACGTGCTTTAAATTCTGATGAAGATGTAATGATTGAAGAATGGAGAAAACTGAGAGTACAAATGAGCAAAAAAAATGGAAGCCCTGAAAAAATAATGGATGAATTCGAAAATAATCTACACGCTAAAAACAGAAATGAATATGCCATTGTAGACCTTATTACTTTCGGATGGGGAAATTGTGCCAATAACAATATTAAAAGAGTAGAACAAGACGAAAAGATGACAAAGGCGTTCAACTCTTTATTCATCAAAATTGATTCAAAGTGTGATGAGCCTTAATTGACTGATAACACCACAAAATCTCACCAAATAACAGTAACCACAAAATAGATCTATGAACTTTTTCTCTTTCCCAAAAAAGAAACCGGTTATCGGCCTCACTCTTTCCGGAGGCGGAATGCGCGGGATTGCCCACATCGCCGTTTTAAAAGCTTTGGAAGAGTTTGATCTGAAACCTCAGATCATTTCCGGAACAAGTGCAGGATCTATTATTGCAGCCTTTTATTCTTTAGGAAAAACTCCGGATGAAATGATGGAAATTGTAAAACAAACCACCTTTTTCTCCCGATCCTATTTAAGACTCTCAAAAAACGGAATCTTCAGTTCTAAATTTATTTTAAAACTTTTGGTAGATTATTTCCCCGAAGATGATTTTAAAGTATTGAAAATACCGGTATATGTAGCTGCTACGGAAATGACTCACGGAATCGTGGATTTCTTTTCAGAGGGAGAGCTTTTCGGACCATTATTAGCCTCTTCCAGCGTTCCTTTTGTACTTCCTCCTGTCAAGATCGGTGAAAAAGTATATGTTGATGGCGGTGTCTTAGACAATCTTCCTATAGAACCTATCATGGATAAGTGTGATTTTCTGATTGCTTCTCACGTAAATTCCATCAGCTACGATCCTCTTCCCAACATGAGTCTCATGAAAGAGTTTGATAGAATTTTACATTTGGCGATTGCGAAATCCGTTTACTCCAAAGCCGATTTTTGTGACGTATTTTTAGATCCTCCCAAAATGACAAAGTTCAGTTTATTTAATAAAAAAAATCTGGACGAAATGTTTCAGGAAGTATATGAATATACCTGTAAAGAATTAGAAGAAAAAGGATACAAGAAATTGCAACCTTCTTTATAATTGTTCTTCAGCTACCCTTTTCTTAAAAGTTTCAAGAGTGCCTGCCAGAGATTCTAAAGACTTCCCTCCTGCTGCGTTGATGTGACCTCCTCCATTGAAATATTTTCTAGAGAATTGGTTGACATCTACATCATCTTTACTTCTGAAAGATATTTTAATGAAATCATCATATAAATCTTCCATAAAGAAAGCCGACATTCTTACGCCAACAATACTCAACCCATAATTTACGAAACCTTCTGTATCTCCTTTCTGGAAACCATATTCCTGCAATTCTTTTCTCGTAAGATACAACACAGCAACTTTACCATCATTCACCACTTCTATTCTCCCTAAAATCAGTGCTAATAAATGAAGTCTTGAAACGGTATTCGTATCCCAAGTATTTGAGGTAATTACTGATGGATCCGCTCCTTTTTCAATAAGATTGGCAACAATTCTATGCGTTGTTGCGCTTGTGGAACGAAAACGGAAACCTCCTGTATCGGTCATAATCCCGGTATACAAACATTCTGCGATATCTCTATTCACCAAATTCTCATCATTCATCGCCTCAATAAAATGATAAATCATCTGACAAGTCGCGGGAATGATCGTATCTGAATACACAAAGTCAAACTGTTCCGGCTGTTGGTGATGATCAATAAGAATTTTTTTCGCTTTAGATTTTACCAGCCAATCTCCTAAAATCCCGATTCTTGATGGAGAATTGAAATCCAGGCAGAAAATAACATCTGCTTCATTTAATAAGTCGAAAGCTACCTTTCTTTTATATTCTGCAATGATATTTCTTTTCGCATCGGGCATCCATTTCAAGAATTTCGGAAAATCATTCGGTACCACCACTTCAGCATGTAAACCTTTTGCCTGCAAATAATGCTTTAATCCCAAACTTGATCCAATAGCATCCCCATCAGGATTATAATGAGTAATGATCACGATTTTGTTTTCAGGGATAAGAAGTGATTTGATTTCTAGAATTTCTGCAGGTGTAAACATCTAAGTTTCTTTAAATTTGAGTTTCCAAAGATAAAGCTTTTAAATAAATCATTAATATTATTTTTAAATGTTACCGATTTCGCCTGCAGCAGGACTTTTATAAAAATGGGAATAAAAAACCTTTATAATAATTTCAAAAAAAAGAGTTGAAAGTTTGTATCTTATAAAAAAATCTATATCTTTGCAACCTGAAAAATTAATAGATTAATTACGATTTAAACATATAGTAATGAGTAAAAGAACATTCCAGCCATCAGAAAGAAAGAGAAGAAACAAACACGGTTTCAGAGAAAGAATGTCTACGCCAAATGGAAGAAGAGTATTGGCTGCAAGAAGAGCTAAAGGCAGAAAGAGTTTAACTGTAAGTGCTGCACGCGCTAAGAGATAATTCTTTAATTATCATATACAAAACATGCTTGAAAATAATCTTTTCAGGCATTTTTTGTTGTTAAATTTTACTAAAATTTAAGGTTCTTACATTTCTTTTTTCTATTTTTAAAAATTGAAAAAGTTTCTAAAAATAGTATCATAAAACAGCATTATGCCACATACAAATATATCCGGAGATAATATTATAAGTTTGCAACACGCAAAGATTGCGCAAAAAAGCTTCACTGTTCTTTCTGACGTTAACCTTAACATCAAAAAAGGCAGATTTTGTTATCTTATCGGAAAAACAGGCTCAGGGAAAAGTTCACTACTAAAGACTTTGTATGGACATATTCCATTGGCTTCAGGGCACGGAGCAGTAGTTGGTTTTGATTTAGCTAAATTAAAGATGTCTGAAATTCCTAACCTGAGAAGAAAATTAGGCATTGTATTTCAGGATTTCCAATTACTATCTGACAGAACGGTAGAAAAGAACTTAAAATTCGTTCTTGAAGCAACAGGCTGGAGCGATAAAGCAAAAATGGAAGACCGCATCAATGAAGTTCTAGGCAGTGTAAATATGAAAAGTAAAAAACACAAAATGCCTCATGAACTTTCAGGAGGTGAACAACAGCGTGTGGCTATTGCAAGAGCTTTATTGAATCACCCTGATTTGATTTTAGCGGACGAACCCACAGGAAACCTTGACCCTGAAACTTCAAACGAAATCATGACGTTATTAAAGCAAGTAGCACTGGAAAACGGAGCTGCTGTTGTAATGGCAACGCACGATTATCACATGATTCAAAACTTCCCGGGTGAAGCGATAAGATGTGAAGACGGAAAAGTTTCTGTATTAGATACTACGGAATTGTTTGAATAATTATTTTTCACGAAAAACATGAAACTCTTTGGTGAGTTCAAGATATTGGTCCGAGTATTGTCTCGGACTTTTTTCTATCACAAATTCTACTTCTTCAAGACTTTTTTCAATATTAGAAAATTCAAGAATCAATCTTTTTGTTTTAGCTGTTTCAATGCCTTTAATACTCACTTTTTTGATTAAAAACAATTGATTCCCTCTTGCAATATCAATAAAATCACCTCCCACTTCTACAGGAATAATCACAGAAAACACTCCGTTTTCAGAAAGCATTTTTGAAGACTTAGAGATCAACTGCAAAAAATTTAGTTCAACAGTCTGTCTTGCAATTTTATCTTTTTCAGAATCCGAAGCTTCAAAATAAGGAGGATTTGAAACAATAAGATCAAATTTTTCTTCGGTGTCAAAAGTTTTAAAATCTTGTAGGCTATTTTTTAATCTTAAACGAAAGGGAGAACTTTCAAAATTAATTCTCGTAAGCTCTACAGCTTCTTCATTAATATCAATTCCAAAAAATTCTGCATGAGAATTCCTCTGAGCCAACATCAATGAAATCAACCCAGTTCCTGTTCCTATTTCCAACACTTTAGAAGCATTATTTACACTTGCTAAAGCTCCCAACAAAACACCATCCGTTCCTACACGGAAAACATTTTTGGATTGCTGAATTTCAAACTGTTTAAAGGTAAAAGACTTCACTATAAATTCGTTGGCAATGTGATGATGAACGTCGAACCCTTTCCTACTTCAGATTTCACAACAATTTCTCCTTTATAATCCTCAATCATTTTTCTTACCATTGATAAACCAAGCCCCATTCCGCTACTCTTAGAGGTAAAATTAGGCTCAAAAATTCTTTCATACATATTTTCAGGAATTCCGACACCGTTATCCTGAACTGAAATAATAACTCTTCTTTGATGTTGCTCCACATCAACATTGATGATCAGTTTTCGGTCATCACTCTGCGCCTGTTTAGCATTGGTAACAAGATTCGTGATAATCCTTGAAAGGTAAATCCTGTCCATACTAATCATGATATTACTTTTATTGGAGTGAATAAAAATACTGTCATCATTAAATACTCTAAGGATATCTTCAACTTCTTTATTCAGATTAATAACCTCATTGTTTTTTTCAGGAAGCTTGGCAAATTCAGAAAATGCAGAAGCCACAGTAGCAATCAGATCAATCTGATCTACCATTGTTTTACTCATCTTCTTTACCTTTTCTCTGATATTCGGATCTTCCGGATCAAATTTTCGTTCAAAATTCTGAATCGTAAGTTTCATGGGAGTTAACGGATTTTTCACTTCGTGAGCAACCTGTTTTGCCATCTCTCTCCACGCCTCTTCCGATGCTTTAAATCGAAGTCGCTCCCTTTGATCCTGAATTTGAAGAATCATTCTATTATATGCTCTGGCCAATGCATTCAGCTCATCATTTTTGTAATATCTGATGGGCTGCATTTCACTTTCAAATAATGTAATACGGGTAATCATATCAGAAAACTTCGTAATATTTTTCGCCAAATTATTTGAAGTCACCCAGCTTATCCAGATACTAAAAAGAATAAGAAATATATCCACCAAAAGAATATACTTTACATATTCGTGAAGAACCTCCAAATCCGCAGATTCATTATGATACAAGGGAATATATACAATACCGATCGGCTCAAGCTCATTATTCTTCAACAGCAAATAGGAAGAAGTAAGCCCTGCATCTACTGAAGAATCATAGCTTTTAATATCTACCCTTGCATCCGTTGCCAGTATCTTATTAACAATATGCAAAGGCACTTTCTTTTGCTCAATAAGACTTTGATCTTTATTGGAAATCAAATAATTTCCTTTTAAATCATAAATAATAATATCATGCTGATTGATATCCGCAATTTCAAAAATCTTATTCTCCAGAACAGTAGGAAGATCTGCCGTTTCGATGCGCGTTCTACTTACAGCATAATCCAGATACCGCATTACGGCATTTGTTTTATCCTGCATATCGATACGGCTTTGCTGCAAAGAATTATTCCTCAGCACAAAATAAGGTACTAAGGAAGAAGCAACGACACTTAAAAGACATACCAGTAAGAAACCAAAAAACACACGGTTTCTTAAGCTATATCCTCTGTATTTATTAAACGCCATTCTGTTTGTTTATTAGTCTGGCAATATATTTACCAATAATATCGAATTCTAAGTTAACCTTATCTCCAGCTTTAA
This sequence comes from Chryseobacterium taiwanense, assembly GCF_000813825.1. Lineage (GTDB taxonomy): Bacteria > Bacteroidota > Bacteroidia > Flavobacteriales > Weeksellaceae > Chryseobacterium > Chryseobacterium taiwanense. The sequence continues at coordinate 80,488 of NZ_JWTA01000003.1, read as the reverse complement.
GATGTTTCATATTCGTAAACTCCCAAGTGTACGGAATGATTGCAACAGAAAATTGAGTCTCTTCACTTTTTGCAACCGTTAAGCTTATTCCATTTACCGTAATGGAACCTTGAGGAACCGTCACAAAACTTCCGTTATCTTCATATTTAATCGTGATAAAATAACTTCCGTCTTTATTTTCAATACTTACAACCTCACCTGTTTTATCTACATGACCTTGTACAATGTGGCCATCTAATCTACCGTCCATTTTCATGCAACGTTCAAGATTCACCACAGTTCCTACTTCCCATTTTCCAAGGTTTGTTTTTTCTAAGGTTTCGTTGATGGCAGTCACTACATATTTATCCTCCTCAATTTTCACAACCGTTAAACAACACCCATTATGAGCAAGGCTCTGATCTATTTTCAATTCGTTCGTAAAAGGACAGGTAAGCGTAAAATCTATATTACTTCCGTTTTCTTCAATTTTCTCAATAACACCTACGGCTTCAATTATTCCTGTGAACATATTATTTTTTGCTAAATTTGTAAAATTATAATCTTCAAAGATAATCAAAATGAGCCCAAAAAACCATAAAGTACGAGTAGGAATTTCAATTGGTGATTTCAATGGCATCGGTCCGGAAATCATTATGAAGTCTCTGAAAGACAAAACCATTACAGATTTTTTCACTCCTGTAATTTTTGGTTCGGGAAAACTATTTACCTATCAGAAAAATATTTTTAAATTAAATTTAAATTTCAACTACATCAATGAAGCTTCACAAGCACATGCAGGAAAACTGAATATGGTAAACCTTGTGAAAGACAATGTAAATGTAGAACTGGGAGTTCCTACCGAAGAATCTACAAAAATGGCGATCGATTCTTTAGAAGCCGCGACAGAAGCTTTGATGAAAGGTGAAATTGATGTTTTGGTAACCGCACCCATCAATAAAGACGAAATGGTGAAAATGGGATTCAAACACGCAGGACACACCGGATATTTTGAAGAGAAATTCAACAAAAAAGGTCTAATGTTTTTGGTAACAGAAGACTTAAAAGTTGCCGTTTCAACTCATCATATTCCAATTGCACAAGTTGCTGAAAACATTTCTAAAGAAAAAATAAAAAAACAAATCAGAGTTTTAAACCAAACATTGATTGAAGATTTTAATATTTCAAAACCAAAGATTGCTGTTTTAGGACTAAATCCACACTCAGGAGACGGTGGTGTGATAGGAAATGAAGAAATTGAAATTATTTCTCCGGCAATTAAAGAACTTTCAGACAATGGAATCCTTGCTTTTGGCCCTTTCCCTGCAGACAGTTTTTTCCAGCCGAATAAATACAAAAGCTTTGATGCAGTTTTAGCAATGTATCACGACCAAGGTTTAGCTCCTTTCAAAACATTGGCTTATGAGGAAGGGGTAAACTATACAGCAGGACTTCCTTTTATCAGAACTTCTCCCGATCACGGAGTTGCTTATGATATTGCAGGACAAAATATCGCTGACGAACAAAGCTTTACAGAAGCAATTTTCACAGCTATTAAAGTATTCAAAAACAGAAGCGAATACAAAGAACTGATGGACAATCGCATGCAGCCTAGAAAAATGGCGATGGACAACGGAATAGATGAAGACCTTCCTGAAGATACAGAGGGTTAAATCTTTGAAACAAATTTTAAATTAATTTGTTAGAAAAATTATTTGTTATTATAAAAAAAATGCATATTTTTGCACACTCATTTTATGGACAAGTTAAGAAACTACGACGTAAGCTTTTCCGGTCTGAAAACTGGCAAGCACGAGTTCAAGTTTGAGATAGATAAAGAGTTCTTTCAATTATTTGATACTGAACAGGATTTTACAAATCCTAAAATTACAGTAGATGTTTTATTAGACAAACACTCTACTTTTTTAGAATTTGAGATCAAAGTAAGTGGGACAGTAGAGTTGGTTTGTGATATTACAAACGAAGATTTTGATCATCCCATTGAAAACCAAATCAAGGTCTTGGTAAAATTTGGTGAAGAATATGATGACAGCGAAGAAGATGTAATCACCATTCCGACCAGCGACCATGCATTTAATATTGCACAATTGATTTACGAAAATGTAGCTCTTTCAATTCCAATGAAAAAGTTATCACCCAACGTAAGTGAAGAAGATTTGGCAATTCTTGATCAGTTCAGTCCGAAAGAAATTGAGGAAGAGGAAGAACATGAAAGCGACCCTAGATGGGACGCATTAAAAAATTTAAAGAATAAAAATTAAATAGTTTAATGATGAGATGATGAATCTCATCGCTCATCAATTAAAAAAGTTATTACAAAATGGCACATCCAAAGAGAAGACAATCGTCTACAAGAAGAGATAAGAGAAGAACTCACTATAAAGCTGTAGTTCCTCAATTAGCAAAAGATGCAGCAACAGGAGAGCTTCACCTATACCACAGAGCTCACTGGCATGAAGGAAAATTATACTACAGAGGAAAAGTAGTATTGGAAAAAGAAGTAGCAACTACTGAAGAAAACTAAGAGTCGTTTTTCACTGAAAAACACTCATTTTAATACAAAAACCGCTCGATTTTGATAAAATTTGGCGGTTTTTTGTTGTTTTTTGTCTTTTTTTGGTATCTTTGGCTCAAAATCAAATATCAAATTTATGGACATTAAAGACATACAAAATCTTATCAAGTTTGTATCTAAGGCAGAAGTTTCTGAAGTGAAATACAAAACTAAAGATTTCGAAATCACTATTAAAACTCCATTAGCTGGAAGCGAAGTAGCTTATGCTCAACCTGCGGTTTACCACACTGCTCCACAACAAGTAGCTGCTGCTCCTGCACCTGTTGCAGCTCAGGCTGCTGCACCTGCTGAAAAAGCTGAGGCGGCATCTGATGACAGCAAATATATCACGATCAAATCTCCAATGATCGGAACTTTCTACAGAAAGCCATCTCCAGATAAAGACGTATTTGTAAACGTAGGTGACGAAGTTTCTAACGGAAAAATCGTTTGCGTAATTGAAGCAATGAAGTTATTCAACCAAATCGAGTCTGAAGTAAGCGGAAAAATCGTTAAGATTTTAGTTGATGATGCTACGCCTGTAGAATACGATCAACCTTTATTCTTAGTAGATCCATCTTAATTTAGAAGTTAGATGTTAGACATTAGATGTTAGATTAAATTCTACATTAAAATAACATTATCTAATTTTCAAATTATCTAATTTTCAAATTGAAGAAGATGTTCAAAAAAATATTAATTGCCAATCGTGGCGAAATTGCAATGCGTATTTTACGTACTTGTAAAGAAATGGGAATCAAAACTGTTGCGGTTTATTCAACAGCTGATAAAGACAGTCTTCACGTAAGATTTGCTGACGAAGCAGTTTGTATTGGTCCCGCAATGAGTAAAGACTCATACTTAAAAATCCCTAACATTATTGCTGCTGCAGAAATTACAAATGCAGATGCAATTCACCCAGGTTACGGGTTCTTATCTGAAAACGCTAATTTCTCAAGAATCTGCCAGAAAAATGGTATCAAGTTCATTGGTGCTTCTCCTGAGCAAATTGAGAAAATGGGAGATAAAGCAAATGCTAAAGCTACCATGAAAGCTGCAGGTGTACCATGTGTACCTGGTTCTGACGGTTTGATCGAGTCTTACGAACACGCTGTAGTAGTAGCTGAAGAAACAGGATATCCTGTAATGATTAAAGCAACTGCTGGTGGTGGTGGAAAAGGGATGAGAGCTGTTTGGAAAGCTGAAGACCTTAAAGATCACTGGGAATCTGCAATTCAGGAAGCTGTGGCTGCATTCGGAAACGGAGGTATGTACATGGAAAAACTGATTGAAGAGCCTAGACACATCGAAATTCAGGTTGCAGGAGACCAGTTTGGTAAAGCTTGCCACCTTTCTGAAAGAGATTGTTCTGTACAAAGAAGAAATCAGAAATTGACAGAAGAAACACCTTCTCCTTTCATGACTGACGAACTTCGTGAAAGAATGGGTGAAGCTGCTGTAAAAGCTGCAGAATTTATCGGATACGAAGGGGTAGGAACGATTGAATTCTTGGTTGACAAGCACAGAAATTTCTATTTCATGGAAATGAATACCAGAATTCAGGTAGAGCACCCGATCACTGAGCAGGTTATTGATTATGACTTGATCAGAGAGCAAATTCTTTTGGCAGCAGGAACTCCAATTTCAGGAATCAATTATTATCCTAAATTACATTCAATCGAGTGTAGAATCAACGCTGAAGATCCTTATACAGACTTCAGACCATCTCCAGGAAAAATCACTAGATTAAATATCCCTGGAGGACACGGAATCAGAGTAGACACTCACGTTTATTCAGGATATACAATCCCTTCTAACTACGATTCAATGATTGCAAAATTGATCACGACTGCTCAAACTCGTGAGGAAGCAATTGCAAAAATGAGACGTGCATTAGAAGAATTCTATATTGAAGGAGTAAAAACAACCATTCCTTTCCATAGACAACTAATGGATAATGAAGATTATCTTGCAGGAAACTATACTACAAAATTCATGGAGGATTTTGTAATGGATAGAAAGTATGAAAATCACTAAGATTTTTTAAATAAATCATAAACCGTCTCATTTGAGGCGGTTTTTTTATTTTAATGAAATTTATTTCGAAAGATATAATACCTACAATGCGTAATGAATATGAACAATATTCTCTAATCTCTTTTCATTAGCTTCAAAATTAACCTTACATCAATTCATTTTTCAGCAAGGGTATTCTGTTTATCCATCTCATTAATAATCTATAACTTTGTAAAAAACCAAAATATATGTCAACAGCAGCAGTAAAAAACTCACAGTATTTCATTGATCTTGAAGACCAATACGGAGCTCACAACTACCACCCTCTTCCCGTAGTTTTAGATAAAGGAGAAGGCGTTTTTGTTTGGGACGTAGAAGGTAAGAAATATTATGACTTTCTTTCAGCATATTCTGCTGTGAACCAAGGGCACTCACATCCAAAAATTGTTGATGCTTTAGTTGAACAGGCTAAAAAACTAGCTTTAACGTCAAGAGCTTTTTACAATTCAAAATTGGGAGAATACGAGCAAAAGATCACAACACTTTTCGGATTCGATAAAGTACTACCAATGAATTCCGGAGCAGAAGCTGTAGAAACTGCCGTAAAATTGGCAAGAAAATGGAGCTACGAAGTAAAAGGTATTTCAGAAAACGCTGCAAAAATTATTGTTTGTGAAAATAACTTCCACGGAAGAACCACAACGATTGTATCTTTTTCTAATGATCCTGATGCGAACCAAAATTACGGACCTTTCACCCCTGGATTTATTAAAATTCGATATAACGACATTGCTGCTTTAGAAGAAGTTTTAAGCAGAGAAGCTGGAAATATTGCAGCATTCTTAGTAGAACCTATTCAGGGAGAAGCAGGTGTTTATGTTCCAAATGACGGATTCTTGAAAAACGCTTCTGAATTATGTAAAAAACACAATATTCTTTTTATTGCTGATGAAGTGCAGACAGGGATTGCAAGAACTGGGAAATTAATTGCTTGTCACCACGAAAATGTACAGCCCGATATTTTAATTCTTGGAAAAGCGCTTTCCGGAGGAATGTATCCGGTTTCGGCTGTTTTGGCCAACAACGAGATCATGAATGTCATCAAACCAGGACAACACGGTTCTACTTTCGGTGGAAATCCAATTGCATGTGCAGTTGCTGTAGCAGCTTTAAATGTTGTTGAAGATGAAAATCTATCTGAAAGAGCTGAAAAACTGGGACAACTATTCAGATCTGAAATTGAAAAATTAATTACAAAAACAAATTTGATCACTAAAGTAAGAGGAAAGGGATTATTAAATGCTATTTTGATCAATGATACTCCAGACAGCTCTACTGCTTGGAATATCTGTGTACAATTAAAAGAGAACGGATTATTGGCTAAACCTACCCATGGAAATATCATCAGATTAGCACCTCCTTTGGTGATTACTGAAGAGCAGTTATTAGATTGCGTGAAAATTATTGAAAAAACGATAGTAGAATATCAAAAATAATATACTCAAATTAGGATTTTTTAAAAAAAATAACACTCATTATCAGAGTGTTATTTTTTTATTCTAAAATTCATACAAACGATTGATTAACTTTTAACAACTTTTATTATCTAACACATACTAATTAGTTGTTGAAAATGAAGAACCCGAAAATAAGTGCCCTTCTTATTACCTATAATGAGGAGAAAAATATAGAAGAAGCATTAAAATCCGTAGATTTTGCAGATGAAATTATTGTTTTAGATTCTTACAGTACAGATAAAACAATAGAGATTATTAAAACTAAATTTCCAGCAGTAAAGTTGTATCAAAATAAGTTTGAAGACTTTACCAAACAAAGAAATTTATGCCTCTCTTATGCCAATTTTGAATGGATATTATTTTTGGATGCGGATGAAAGAGTAACTCCCGCTCTTAAAGCTGAAATTTTGCAGGAAATAGAAAACCCAAAAGCAAAAGATGCTTATTACTTTAAGAGAAAATTCTTTTTTATGGGTGAACCTGTTCACTATTCGGGAACACAAAATGATAAAAACATTCGTCTCTTCAAAAAATCAGTAGGAAGCTATGACGAAAACAAAAGAGTACATGAAGGGCTCCAAAATCTGAACAATCCGGGAACTCTTAAAAACTATCTTTTACATTTTTCTTTCGATTCTTATCAAGCCTATTATCATAAAGTAATTCATTATGCACAACTAAAAGCAAAAGATTTGCGCGAAAAAAATGTTCCTTATCTCTTCGTAAAACAAATTTCAAAAAGCATCTTCAATTTTTTCAAAATGTATATTCTAAAGTTGGGAATATTGGATGGTAAAAAAGGAATTATTCTCTCCTATCTAAGCGCTTTAAGCTCATTCAAAACCTATGAATATTTGAAAGAAGAGTACATTTAAGCATTCCTATTTATAAAATTTCCGAATCTGAAAATAAACTGTATTTTTGTATTTAAACATGAATACAGTATGAAGCTATCCGTAGCGTTTATCACCTTCAATGAAGATCGAATTATCGAAAAAAATCTCAGCTCTATTTACGATCTTGCTGACGAAATTGTTGTGGTTGATAGTTTTTCGACAGACCGTACTGTAGAAATCTGCAAAAAGTTTCCAAAAGTAAAATTTGTACAAAAAAAATTTGAAGGATTCGGAAAGCAGAAAAACTATGCAATAAGCCTTTGTGAAGGAGACTGGATTCTTTTTTTAGATGCCGACGAAATCCCAGATCCTCAAGCTCAACAATCAATAAAGAAAATTGTTGAGTCTGAAAAAGCCCCATTCAATGTCTATGAAATAGGTTTTAATAATATTTTCTTAGGAAAAGCCTTAAAATATGGTGGTTGGGGAAATATAAAGCGAGAAAGACTTTTCAGGAAGAATTTCGGAAAATACTCTGAAGATATTGTTCACGAAGAGTTTATAACTTCAGAAAAAAAAGGTAAAATAGAAGGTAAAATCAGCCACTACACTTATAGAGATATTTATCACCACATTGAAAAGTCGAATAAATACACTTCGATGATGGCTGAAAAAATGTATAAGAACGGAAAAAGATCAAATGTTTTAAAAATCATCTTCAAACCGATCTATCAATTTATTAAATCATACATTATCCGTTTAGGTTTTTTGGATGGTTTAGTGGGATATTATGCAGCAGCAACAGCCGCTTTCTATACGTTTTTGAAGTATAAAAAACTCCACGAAATTTCTAAATTTGGCAAAGCATGCTAACAAGTGTTGTAAAAGGATTATTTGGCTTATCAAAGAGAAAAGCCGTCCGTATTCTGATGTATCATCAGGTATTACCCAAGAACTTAGCTCCTAAAAATGATCTTATTGTTACTACAGAAAATTTAGAAGAACAGTTTATCTATATAAAAAATAACTTCACTACTCTATTTTTCAAAGACCTTCATAAAGAAAGCAATGCTCCGAACAAGATCATCTTAACATTTGATGACGGCTATTACAATAATCTCGAGTATTTAATTCCTCTTTTAGAAAAATACCAGCTCAAAGCAACCATTTTTATTCCTACAGAATATATCCAGAGCAGAATGCATTCTACGGAAAAGAATTTCATGAGTTTTGATGAAATCAGAAACTTAAATCCTGAACTTATCGAAATCGCTCTCCATAGCCATTCTCACAGAAATTATTCTGAAATGTCTGTAGAAGAAGCCAGAGAAGATCTTAACAAAAACATAGAAATTCTAAGAGAAAACACCATCATTTTTTCTAATGTTCTCGCCTATCCTTATGGGAAATTCCCACGAGAAAAGAATAAAAAAAGAGCATTTTTTGAAATGCTTGAACAATCAGGAATTACTGCTGCTCTAAGAATTGGAAACGAAATAGATTCCTATCCGTGGAAAAATAAATATGAAATAAAACGTATCGATATAAAATACGGAGACAGTATCAATAAGTTTAAATGGAAACTAAGGCTTGGAAAGCTAAAGCTTTAATCCAATAGTTTTTTATAGATATTTTCATAGGACTCAGCCATTTTAAGATAACTAAATTCTAAAGCTCTTTCTTTTAATTTAGCTTGGAAGGTTTCTTTATCTTTATTAAATACTGAAATCCCATCCAGATATACCTCATTCATATTTTCAGCAGAAAAATCTTCGAAATAAAAAGCTAAATCACCGCCAATTTCAGGAAGGCTTGTGAATTTGCTAAGGAAAACCGGCTTTCCAAAATACATCGCTTCAACCGGTGGTATTCCAAATCCTTCCGCTAATGAAGGATGGCAATAGGATTCGCAATGCTGAAGTAAAAAATATTTCTCATCATTATCAACATTTTCCAAAATATGTACTCTTTCGGTAAGTTCCAATGACTTTATCTTTTCAAGAAACTTTTCTTTGTATTCAGATTTTGCAGAGCTTGTGATAAGAACCAAATGTCTATCGTTTTTCGAAATTAAATCCAATAAAACGTTTTGATTTTTTTTAGGAAAAAGCACTCCAATGTTCAATATGAACTTTTCATTTATAAAAGAATAGTCCTGAACAGAGGAAAAGACTTTCTTTTCAGGAAACAACAATCCATTGTAAACAACATCTATTTTAACATTGGCTTTTAGTGTAAATAAATGTTTATTTTTTAGAAAATCATCCTTTACAAATTCAGAAATACAAACAATAGAATCTGCGTTTCCAATATTCTTTTGCACTAAACCTTTACTTTTATTAATCTTTCTTTCAGAGCTTTTATCATGTAAAAAATTGAGATCATGCAAAGTCACGACTTTTTTCTGATTCTTTTTAATGTTGTGAAAATATTCTGAAAGCTGATGCGTTGTATGAATAAGAGCATAGCGAGAGGTAGATATGGGAATCTTTTTTTGCCAAAACTTCCAATTTATAATACTAAATTTAGATTTTGTAACCGGAATATTCTTTTTTGGCCCATAAAATGTATAGTTAAACGCAGCTCTCTTTTGATCGAGTCCTTTTATGAGTGATGTACAGACATTTGCAATCCCAGATTTCGGGTATTTTAATCGTTCTACATCTATAAGGACATTTTTTTTCATTAGAAATAGTGGGCTTTGGCTCAAAAGTATAAATTTAAAATTTAAAATCTTTATTTTTGTGATATGAAAATTTGTTTGATTAGTTTTGATTTTTGGCATTATGACGAGCATATCGTTAATAAGCTCAGAGAAAAAGGCATTGAGGCATACCATATCAACATTGGAGCTTTCACTCACAAAAATTTGGGGGCAAGAGTAAAAAATACCTTTAGTAAAATTTTCTTAGGCAAAAATCTTAAGCATGGAAAAAGACAAAATTTCATCATAGAATCATTGCAAAAAATAGGAAAGCAGGATCAAATCCTTGTGATCAATCCGGAAGCTATTGAGGAAAGAGTCCATAAAGAGATTAGAAAATATGCTACCCGAAACATCGCCTATCTTTACGACAGCATGTCAAGAAATCCGGCTGAGCATATTTTACACTTTTTTGACACCGTTTTTTCGTTTGACGATGAAGATGTAATTAAGTTTGGGTTTAATAAAATTACCAATTATAATTATTTGGAATTTTGTCCTGCAGAAAAGCAGCATCCCAAGCTTGACCTTTTCTACATTACTTCATACGATACCCAAAGATTATTGAGACTCAACCTTCTTATTAATAAAATCAACCCTCTGAATATCTGTTTCAGAACCATTGTTGCCGGAAAGAAAAGCTGGAAAAAGAAAATTACTCAGATTGTAGATAAAAAGAATATTGAGATTTTAAAGTTCAGAACGAAGAATGTTCCCCAACAATCTTTGCCCAAATTGTATAAAAATACAAAAGTCATCCTTGATCTTCAGCGAAATAATCAAATGGGGCTAAGTTTTCGTATTTTTGAGGCAATGGCGTTAGAAAAAAAGTTTATTACAGATAATTATACCATTAAAAATTACGATTTTTATAATCCCGAGAATATCTTAATTCTGAATGATGATTTCAGTAATGTTGAAAAATCTTTTTTTGAAACTGAATATCAAAGTATTCCACAGGAAATATATTATAAATATACTCTCGATAATTGGGTAAACACGGTTTTTAATCTGAGTAAATGACAAAAATATCTGTTGCACTTTGCACCTATAATGGCGAAAAATTCATTCATCAACAAATAGATTCTATTTTAAATCAAACTCTTAAAGTAGATGAAATTGTTGTGTGCGACGATGGGTCTACCGATAAAACACATCAAATACTAAGCGAATATCAAAAGAAATTTCCTGAAATCTTCAAAATTCATATTAATGAAAAGAATTTACGAAGTGTCAAAAATTTTGAAAAAGCAATCTCACTTTGTACAGGAGAAATTATTTTTCTGAGCGACCAGGATGATATTTGGGAAGAGGTAAAAGTAGAAACCTTTATTCATTATTTTAGTGAATATCCGCAGATCAATGCAATTTGCAGTAACGGTACATTTATTAATAGTGACGGTAATTTTATAGATCATCTTAGCATTTGGAGTGTCCCACAACTTTTAAAAGATCAAAAGATAATGGTTGATTATTTCAATATCATTGCTTTTATAGAAAACATCGCAACAGGTGCAGGAATGGCTTTTAGAAGTAGTATAAAAAACAATATTCTTCCCATTCCTATCAAAGAAGGGTTTCATCATGATGAATGGATTGCTTTAGTAACCTCTTACCGAAAAAGTTTTATAATGATTGATGAAAAACTGTTCAAATACAGAATTCACGATGATCAACAGGTAGGAGGAGTATCTTACAATAATAATGAGACGACAAGAAAGAGATTAACTAATCATTTTAATCTGTTTTCGGAAGAAAAAACGTTCTCACAATATAAAAAGTTCTTGAAAAGATTGAGCCAAAGCTATTATAAACATCAAGCTCTACTCTCTGAAAAAGGCAATATAAATACCGAAATTTCTCAGGAAATTTTAAAAAGAAGCAAAGAACTTTTCGATTTGCATAGGAAAAGTATGAAGAAAAAATTTCCTTTTAAATTTTTCGTACTCAGTACAGCGGATATTTTTAGTAAAAAAAGAACAATAAAGTAATGAGTAAGCATTCATTTTTGAATAATAAAACAATCATTATTTCAATTCCCAATGATTTTGGTTTGCCACAGATGTTCAAACAAAATCTCGAGTATTTGGGAATGAAAGTTTTTTTATTGGAACATTCTGAGACTCATCACAAACTTTCGTTTTCTGATGAGCTAAAGCATATTTCACATAAAATATTTAAAAGAGATCGTACTTATAAGAATATTGCCCGTGAAAATAACCGCTTAAGAATAGAAAAGGATCTGCATTCAAAAATGTTGGATTCCCTTTCACAGAAAACGGATTATGCTCTTATTATAAGACCTGATCTTCTTAATGATGAAATCATTGAAAAAATAAAAAGTAAAACTCAAAAACTTATTGGCTACCAATGGGATGGTTTAAATAGGTATCCTGAGATCTATAATAAAGTGAAATATTTTGATCACTTTTTTGTCTTTGATGAAACAGATTTAAAATTCGATCCAAAGTTTAAACTGATCACTAATTTTTATTTTGATTTTGACCTTACCAACAGTTCTAGTCCACAAAATGATATTTTTTTTATTGGAAGTCATATAGAAAATCGGATGCCTTTGCTTATTGAAGTATCTTCTTTTTTGAAAAAACAGGGCTTGAAAACCGACATTAATGTTATTGGAAGTTCCAAAAAATATATTGAAAGAAATCCAGAAACCGGTATTACTCATATTACAGAAATTTTTGATTTCAAAAAAAATTACGAGCACATAAAGAGCTCTAAAGCCATTTTAGATCTTTTAAATGATGTTCATAACGGGCTGTCTCTACGAACTTTTGAAGCTATCGGGTTAAAGAAAAAACTGGTCACTAATAATCCGGAAATTAAAAAATATGATTTTTACCATCCGGAAAATATCTTCATACTAGGTGAAAGAAAACTAGAGGATTTGGTTCAATTTCTTGCAACCCCCTATCACGAATTAAATTCAGAAATTTATTTCAAATATAGCTTTGAAAATTGGATCGCAAATATGTTGGAAACTCCAGATTATATACCCATTTTGAAACACCAATCATGAAAATTTCTGTTGCACTTTGCACCTATAATGGTGAAAAATATATTAAAGAACAGCTAGACTCAATCCTCAATCAGACAACGAAAGTGGATGAAATCGTAATCTGTGATGACAAGTCTACGGATACTACTATGGATATTTTAAGGCTGTACGAAAACAAATATCCGGACATCTTCAGAGTATATACCAATGAAGAAACTTTAAAAAGTGTCAAAAATTTTGAGAAAGCTATTTCACTTTGTACTGGGGAAATCACTTTTCTTAGTGATCAGGACGACTTTTGGTATCCTGAAAAAGTGAGTGTAATGATAAATCATTTTCTGGAGCAACCTGAAATGATGGCATTCTGTTCCAATGGTTTTCTCATGAACGAAAACTCCGAAATAATCATAGATCACTTCACAAAATGGGACGTTTTTGAAAAATATTCAGCCAAAAAACCTCATCTTGACACCTTTAATTTTCTTACTCAGAAAGGAAATTTTTCTACGGGAGCAACTATGGCTGTAAAAACAGATTTTGCAAAGTCTACGTTTCCTATTCCGGAAGTTCAGGATTTCCATCATGATGAATGGATCACGCTACTAGCAACTGTAGAAGGAAAAATGGGCTTCATCAATCAAAAATTAATTAATTACCGGGTTCATTCTACGCAACAGGTTGGTGGTATTGCTTTTCATAAAGACAGCAAGTATTTTAAACAAATTTTTGATTATTTTAGCTTTAATGATCAGAATGACTTCAAAAGTATAAAAAGCAGGATAAAAGCTCAGGTAGAATGGCATAATAAGTTTTTGATTAATTTTAAAAGTAATTCAACACAATATCAACTCTTAAAGAATAAATTCGATATTGAGCTAAAGAAGAACAATACTCTCCTTAATCAGAATTTTCCGCTTAAAAGTTTTGTCGTTCAAAACATTGATAAACTACTCAACAAAAGGCAGTTAAAAAAATAAGATTTTAATTCTTAAACTCAATTTCTAATGGGCATTAAAAGGCTAATAAAAAACTATATAAAAGACTATCGAATCAAAAAATCCCAGAAAAAAGAGGATTACAAGCTTATTTCTGCAGAATTGATTGTGGAAAAATTAAGATTTGTTTCTACAAGTCAAGAGCCTTTAGTAAGTATTATCATTCCCGTTTTTAATCAGATAGAATATACTCTTAATTGTTTATATTCCATTGAACAGGCTAAAGAAAAAACTCCATTTCAGATCATCATTGTAAATGACTGCAGTACCGACAATACGCTTGATATTCTGAATAAAATAGAGGGTTTAAAGATTGTTAGCAATACTGAAAATCTAGGATTCTTGAAGACCGTCAATAATGGAATCAATCATGCAGAAGGAAAATTAATCCACTTGCTGAACAATGATACTATTGTGCAGTCTGGTTTTTTAGATCATCTAGTAAAGGTTATCGAAAATGATGATCTTGTAGGTGCGGTAGGTTCCAAACTTATTTATCCTAATCACACCCTCCAGGAAGCCGGATGTTTGGTTTATGATGAACACCACATTGTAAATTTAGGCCGAAATCAGTCTCCTGATAATCCGGAATATAATTTCTTGAAAAAAGTAGACTATTGTTCTGGATGTAGTCTTCTGTTCAGAAAAATAAATACTAATGGAGAAATAAATCTTTTGGACGAAGCTTATGCTCCTGCCTATTATGAGGAAACCGATTTTTGTATGAGGCTAAAATACGAACAAAAGCTTGACGTATATTATCAGCCTTTATCGGTGGTTGTCCATTTTGAAAATATTTCTCATCAATCTGAAAAAGTATCTTCTAATAAGGCCAAGCTAATGGAGAAAAATTCAGAAACTTTTTATGGAAGATGGGGAAAGTATTTTTCAGATAAAATGGTTATTGATTGTGGTTTAAATATAAATAAAAACAACAAAAACTCTCCTATTCTTTTTGTCGAAACATTTTTTCCAAAATTTGATCATGATTCGGGAGCCAACAGAATCGTTCAGATCATGAAATTTCTTGCAAAACATGATTATAAGATCTATCTCATCATCATGAATGAAGAATCTATAGACAATGAGTATATTAAACTTTATGAGTCATACGGAATTCACATACTGAGAAGCTACGTAAACGAAAATGCTGAAATCATGACTCAAAAGAAACAGTTAAAGAGCTTGGATTGTTACATTGACAAAGTCTGGATTTCGAGAATAGAAACTTATCATTATTTTATAAAGCATTACAAGTCATACTTATCAAAAAAAACAATGATATATGATATGGTCGACTTCCAGTATTTGAGATTAAAAAGAGAAATAGAACTCGGAGCAAGTACTCTCACCGAAAAAGAACTGCATGCAGGTAAGGAGCGAGAAATGACTGCAATAAACAACAGTGATAAAGTAATTGCGATTAGTGAAACAGAAAAAAACTTTCTTACGGAGACTGGGACTGATCAAAATAAAGTTCATGTAATCAGTAATATTCATGAGATCATTAAGACAGAAAAAGATATTAGTTTTAAAGACAGAGATGGGATTCTTTTTATAGGCGGAGGAAATCACAATCCTAATATTGATGCGATCGTATTTTTACATGAAATAATGGAGATTGTATGGCAACAAAAGCCAGAGATAAAAGTAAACATCATTGGAGGGAATATGCCTGAAAATATTTTGCAACTTAATTCTGAAAAGTTTATTATAAAAGGATTTGTAAAAGATATTACGCCCTATTTTACGGGATCAAAACTTACTGTAGCTCCTTTACGATACGGCGCAGGAGTGAAAGGAAAAATTGGGCAGGCTCTAGAATATTCATTACCCATCGTCACAACAACAATCGGTGCAGAGGGAATGGATTTAATAGAAGGAGAAACCGCTCTTATTTCTGAAATCGATGATAAGAACAAACTTGCCAAAGACATTATTCGTCTTTATGAAGATGAGAGTCTTTGGAAAAAACTTTCAGAGAATTCATCTAAAGCCATTTTACCATTTACGACCGAAGGCCAGAAAGGTGAAATTTTCGGATTGCTGAATGCTAACAAATAAATAATTTCAAATTATGAGAGATCAAAAAAATATCATTAAAGTAGGTTATTTACTATCTTATGATTATCAATATATATTTACATCTTTAAAACAGATCTATGACTATGCAGATCAAATAATCATCTCATATGACAAAAATAATAAAACATGGGCAGGAAATGATGTAATTATACCAGAAGAAGTTTTCTCTGAAATAAAAAAAATTGACCATCAAAATAAAATTGTATTATACAAAGATAGTTTTTACATACCCAACATGCAGCCTATGGAATTAGAAACCAGACAAAGAAATATGATGGCACAAAACATTGGATTAGACGGTTGGCATATCCAAATTGATGGAGATGAATATGCCTATGGTTTTGAGAAATTATCCAAATTCTTAAGAAAACATTCTTATCTTTTAAAAAATCCTGAAAAAAATCAATTTAATTTTGATGTGAACTTCGTTACCCTCTTCAAACATAATGAAGATGGCTATTTTGTAATAACTCCTTTTGATGAAAAATGTATGCTTATAACCAATTACCCAAAATACGAATATGCAAGGCGTACTAATAAAGGTAGAACTTTATCTTTAAACTATTATTTAATCCATCAATCTTGGGCAAGGGAAGAAGAAGAGATTGTAAAAAAAATTAATAATTGGGGACACAAAAACGATTTTGATACTTCAAAGTTTCTTACCTTTTGGAAACAACTCAATTCAGAAAACTATTCTCATATTAAAGATTTCCACCCTCTTTATGAATCTCTCTGGAAAGAAATATCTTTTTTTCCAGCAAAAAATATTGAAGAATTCATATCCTTTTTTTCAAAAAAATATCCTCAGACTGATTTAAAACTAAACCTTTCAGGCACAAAGAAATTCAAACTTTGGTTTAAAAGTTTGTATTAATAAAAAAAGGTAATGTTTTGAATATACATTACCTTTTTTTATTTATTTTTTCACCAAAATAGCAGTCATAGAGTCCGCTTCGGCAAAAATATCTGCTCCACATTTACATTTAAGATTATGATAATTATAATCTGAAGAATTACAATTATAACATTTTTTCGGAAGTGTAGATCTTCTGTAGATTTTTATACTTTTTATACAATCTATTAGATTTTTAATCTCTTCAAAATTAAATAAAGAATTCGTCGTCAACTCTTGAATTTTATCGTTTTGAATTTCAATATTATTGCTCATAGAGTGCTCAATAAACAATAACAAATGAAGCGGAGAAATATAATTTTTAGTTTTTCCCTGCTGAATATAATAAGCATGATGAGGATGCGAAGTATGAAGATCCTCAAGAATATAAATACCTTCAGCCTTTAAATAATCCATCCCAATAACAAGACAGTTTTTCTGATGCTGAGGAAAATGACTTCCATCCTCAATAATAAGATCTATTGAATTTTCCGTTTTTTCAAAAAAAGACTGAATATCTGAAATCTTATCTTGATCCAATTGATGATACTCAATCCTATCATTTTCCGTCCATTCTACTTGTACAGGTAAAATATCCGCTCCATAAATTTTGGCATCAGGATATCTCCTATTAAGCCACCTTACAGAATCACCTTTAAAAACACCAAACTCAACAATTTTCTCAACATTTTCTAAATGTGAAAGTTCGTCATTATATATAGTATCATATCTGTGCCAAAAAAATTTATCTGTATTCTCTATATTAATTTTATATGTCATGTTTTATATTAACTAAATTATTAGATTATTCTCTATCATACTCATCCTCAATCCTCACAATATCATCCTCACCGAAATAAGTTCCAGTCTGAACTTCAATGAAAACAACAGGTTTATCAGAAAGATTCATCATTCTATGTTTTGCTCCTAAAGGAATGAAAATGCTTTCACCGTATTTTAGACTAATTTCTTTATCATCCAGCACTACAGTGGCATCACCTTCGATGATCGTCCATTGCTCCTGTCTTTTGTGGTGATATTGGTAAGATAATTTTTGTCCCGGATTTACTTCAATTCTTTTCAATTTGTAATTGGGTTCATCCGCCAATACAAAATATTTTCCCCAAGGTCTTTCGCCGATTTCTAACATAGTTTAAGAATTCATTATTTATACAAAAATAGAAATTATGATTGATGGAAACAACCAATTTATAAAAAGCTTATTCAAACACATAAAATTGAGTAAATTTGCACCAAAATTTTAATTGAAATGGAGAAAGTAAGAGTTCGTTTTGCTCCAAGTCCTACAGGACCTTTGCATTTAGGAGGTGTAAGAACCGCATTATATGATTATCTTTTTGCTAAAAATCAGGGTGGTGAGTTTGTATTAAGAATTGAAGATACAGACACTGCAAGATACGTTGAAGGAGCAGAAGAATATATAGAGGAAGCCCTTGAATGGTGTGGAATCATCGCTGATGAAAGTCCTAAAAAAGGAGGGAAATTTGCTCCGTACAGACAGTCTGAAAGAAGAGATATTTACGACAGATATACAAAGCAAATCTTAAAAACGGATTATGCTTACATCGCTTTTGATACTGCCGAAGAGCTGGATGCAATTCGTGCCGAATATGAAGCAAGAGGTGATGTTTTCTCTTATGACAATAAAACAAGAAATCGTTTAAGAAACAGTCTTGCACTTTCTGAAGAGGAGGTTCAAAAATTATTAGATGAAAAAACTCCATATGTTGTAAGATTCAAAATGCCTGTTGACAGAACTTTGAATCTTGTAGATATTATCCGTGGAAATTCTTCAGTAAATACAAATACTTTAGATGATAAAGTGTTGGTAAAAAACGACGGAATGCCAACCTACCACTTTGCCAACATTATTGATGACCACGAAATGGAAATTTCTCATGTTATCCGTGGTGAAGAATGGTTGCCATCTTTAGGTTTACATACTTTATTATATGAAGCAATGAGTTGGGAAGCTCCTCAGTTCGCCCACCTTTCATTAATTTTAAAACCAGAAGGAAAAGGAAAACTAAGCAAAAGAGACGGTGATAAATTCGGATTCCCTGTATTTCCTTTAAACTTTACAGATCCTGCAACAGGAAATGTTTCAAAAGGATACAGAGAAAGTGGATATCTTCCGGATGCATTTATTAATATGGTTGCATTATTAGGTTGGTCTCCTGCAGATGATAAAGAAATTTTATCATTGGATGAAATGGCAAAGGAATTTGATCTAAATAAAGTTCATAAAGCCGGGGCAAGATTTAGTAAAGAAAAAGCAGAGTGGTTCAATCATCAGTATATTCAGAAAACATCTGATGAAGCGTTGTTGAACATTCTGAAAAATTCAGATCTAACTATCAATCTTTCTGATGAAAAATTATTAAAAGTGATTCATCTGATGAAAGAAAGAGCAACTTTCCCAATTGACATTTACGAAAACGGAAAATTCTTCTTTGAAGCTCCCACATCTTATGATGAAAAAGCATCGAAAAAAGCTTGGAATGATGAAACATCAGCAATTTTAGGGGAATTATCTTCAAATTTAGAAGGAGCAGCCTTCAATGCTGAAAATTTAAAGCAAGTTGTTCACGATTTCGCTGAAAATAAAGGATTAGGAATGGGTAAAGTGATGATGCCGTTACGTTTATCGTTGGTAGGAGAACTGAAAGGACCAGACGTTCCGGACATCATGGAACTTCTTGGGAAAGAGGAAACTACCTCTAGAATAAGCAATGCTATAAATAATTTTAAATAAAATTACCATAATTTTTCATACATTTGAAAGATTTAATTTACTTCAAGAAATGGAATATTTAAGTTTCGAACTTCCTATAAAAGAATTAATGGATCAATATCAAACTTGTTCTTTAGTAGGAGAAGAAAGTGGTGTTGATGTAAAATTAGCATGCAGCCAAATTGAGGATAAGATTTTAGAAAAGAAAAAAGAAATCTACGAAAATCTTACTCCTTGGCAAAGAGTACAACTTTCTCGTCATCCGGATCGTCCTTATGCATTGGACTATATTAACGGTATGGCAGACAAAGGCAGCTTTTTAGAACTTCACGGTGATAGAAATTTTGCGGATGATCCTGCACTAGTGGGTGGTTTAATCACTCTTGATGGTCAAAGAGTAATGGTAATTGGTACTCAAAAAGGGAGAACAACTAAGGAAAGACAATACAGAAGATTTGGCATGCCAAATCCTGAAGGATACAGAAAAGCTTTAAGACTAATGAAGCTTGCTGAAAAATTCCAGATTCCTGTAGTAACTTTAGTAGATACACCGGGAGCATATCCAGGTTTAGAAGCAGAAGAAAGAGGTCAAGGTGAAGCAATTGCGAGAAATATTTTCGAAATGGTTCAGCTTAAAACTCCGATCTTCACTTATATTATTGGTGAAGGAGCGAGTGGTGGAGCATTAGGGATTGGTGTAGGAAACAAAGTTTACATGTTGGAAAACACTTGGTACACTGTAATTGCACCAGAAAGCTGCTCTTCAATTCTTTGGAGAAACTGGGATCACAAAGAGGATGCTGCAAACGCATTGAATCTTACCCCAAAAGATGCTTTAAGAGAAAAATTCATTGATGCTATCATTGAAGAACCACTTGGAGGAGCACATTACGATCCGGAAACAACTTTCTTGAATTTAAAAAGTTCAATTTTACAAAACATAAAAGCGTTTTCAAAATTCACTGGACAGGAGCTTGAAACTCAAAGACAAGACAAGTTCATTGCAATGGGACAATTTAAAGGATAAAAATAAAAAAAGGTTAAGAGCATTCTTAACCTTTTTTTTATTTTTATCTATTCTTCTTCTCTATTCTCCTACATTTAAGGCAATCTCTATATCCTTATCAATTTTCTTAAGCGCCGTATATGGCGAGTCACATACTTTCGTAGACAACTGATAATCTCCTTTATCTATAAGAACATAATTTTCACTTTTTGCAGGTATGCTTAAACTGTAATTTTTCTTACCGCTTATTTTCACCTCCATATTACACTTCGATCTGTTTTTAACATTTACATACGCCTCCTTATCACTAATATCATTACTAAAAAGATGTGTTAATAACGCCGCTGTTTTCTTCCCTTGTTCGCTAGGCTCAGATTTTTTACTTGTTCCCCCTACACTAGCATAATTCACTGTTCTCGTAGGAGTAGAAGATTTTGAAGCTGTATTAGAAGCTAAAGATTTATTAAAATTATCTGTCTTAGCATTATTCACTTTGTCTTTTCCTACAGATGCCATCATCACTGGCTTAGATTCGGAAGGAGAAGGAGTTGCCATAATAATATCCAATAGCTTCCTTTTAAAATGATCGGTCTTAGGGTGATTAGGGTTTTGTTTTAAGAAACCTGCCACCACTCTGGCCTCACTACTATTTTCGGCATCTGTTTCTGTATAGATAATTGCCGTTTCTTTTTCAACAACCGCTTTAGCCTTTTTCTTTTTCTGAGAAAAGCCTAAAGAAAAAATACATAAGAGTACGAGAAGAAATATTTTTTTCATTAACTGAATATTTAAAAAATTATTAAATAATTAAATAACGTGAAAAGTCATTTTTTAGTTTATCATTAAAATCATTATCTTTGCACTGCTCAAAAATAAACTAAAAATTAATACGAATCTTTAAATAAAAAAATAATAGATATTATGTCTTATACACCAGCTGCTGCAGACGTAGCAAAATTAAGAAACCAAACAGGTGCAGGTATGATGGACTGCAAGAAAGCTCTAGTTGAAGCGGAAGGAGACTTCGAAAAAGCGGTAGATATCCTTAGAAAAAAAGGACAAAAAGTTGCTGCTAATAGAGCTGACAGAGAATCTACTGAAGGTGCTGTAATCGCAAGAGTAAATGAAGATAACACTTTAGGTGCTATTATCTCTCTAAACTGCGAGACTGACTTCGTAGGTAAAAACGAAGCTTTCATCGAGCTAGCTTACGAATTAGCTGAAATGGCTATTTTTGCTGCTACTAAAGAAGAATTATTGGCTACAGATTTCCACGGAATGACTGTTGCTGATAAATTAATTGAGCAAACAGGTGTTATCGGTGAGAAAATCGAGATCGGTACATTCGAAAGAATTGAAGGACCATTCTTAGGTGCTTACATCCACGCTGGAAACAAAATCGCTGCTATCACTTCACTTTCTGCAAAAGTAGAAGGAGCTGACGAAGTTGCAAAATCTGTTTCTATGCAAGCTGCTGCAATGAACCCAATCGCTCTTGACGAAACTAAAGTTTCTCAGGAAACTATCGATAAAGAATTAGAAATCGAAAGACACAAACTTACTGAAGAAGGTAAGCCTGCAAACATTATCGATAATATCTTGAAAGGTAAAATGCAGAGATTCTACAAAGACAATACTTTAGTACACCAAGATTTTATCAAAGACAGCTCTATTTCAGTTGCTGACTACGTGAAGTCTGTAAATGCTGACCTTAAAGTAACAGGATTTATCAGAGTAAGCCTATAATCTTTTTAAGATTAACAATATTGATCCCGGTGAAATTTTCATCGGGATTTTTTTATTTCACAATTACAGGATTTTATCATTTATTAAAAATTTATTAAATATTTGATAATTTCAACAATCACATCCATCACACTTAAAATTTTATGTAAAAAATTGATTTTTAATACTTACATTTGCATCCCTTATTGAAAAAAATGAAAAAAATTCTATTAACCATTTGCACATTTCTTTGTTTATTATTCAATGCGCAGCTTGATACAGATCATTGGTTCGCTCCAATGGCTTCAAAAGCAGGATCAAGTGGACTAAGTGGTTATTTATATTTATCAACTAACGAAACGACTCCTTTCTCGGTACAAATTTTCAATAACAATACTCTTTTTACTACGGTACAGGTAAGTAAAGGGAATCCGGCACAGGTAACAATTCCAAATGATTTTTTGATTACCACCAATCAATCTCTTCTGTTCACTCCTAACTCTATGGGAATGTACGTAAAGGGAACAAAGAAATTCTTTGCCAATTATCGATTCTCTTTACAAAACCATGCTGAAATCGTAACATCAAAAGGATTAGCAGGATTAGGAACGAAATTCTATGCAGGAGTTATTCCTATCACAGGTACAGCAGGTTATGTAAATTCTACTATCGGGATTACTGCTACTGAAGACAATACTTCTGTAGTGGTTTCCGGATACAATCCTAATGTTGTTTTTTCTGATGGAAGCTCCACACCAACTAAAACGTTTATACTCAATAAAGGGCAATCTTATATTTTAGATGCAATAAGTACAGACTCTCAATATAATTTAGATGGGTTAGTCGGTGCAAAAATAGAATCTACAAAACCGATTTCTGTAACTAATGGAAATTTCAACGGAATATATACCAATTTAAATTTCACCAACAATGATGTTTTGATGGATCAAGCTGTTCCGGTTGACAGATTAGGTAAAGATTTTGTCGTAGTAAAAGGTAACGGAAACGTTGCGTATCAAATGGAAACCGCCCTGATCATTGCGACAGAAGATAACACTCAAATTACATTGAATGGAGCAAGTATCGGTATTACTCTAAATGCTGGACAATATTTTATGGTTCCGAGCACTAATTACATTAATCAGGGTAACGGAAATTACAATATGGGAATTTCTACCAATAAGAATGTTTATGTTTACCAATTATTAGCAGGAATTACCGGAAGCTCAACGGTTAATGAATACGCGACAGGTGGAATGAACTTTATCCCACCTTTAAGTTGTTTCATGCCTAATAAAGTTGATGAAATTGGCTTTATTAATACAATAGGAGGCACTGCATACAATACAAAACTTAATATCATTACTCAAACAGGAGCTACCGTAACCCTAAACAGCGGACCTATTGCGGCAGCAAATGGCCCTTATCAAGTAACAGGAAATCCAAATTGGGTTACTTATTCCATTCCAAATGTCACAGGAAATATTACCGTAAATTCCACAAAATCCGTAACTGCAGGAATTGCTGCAGGAAGTGGAGCAGTAGGATACGGAGGATATTTCGCCGGATTTTCATCGGTTCCCGTTATTTCTAAGACAGGAGATTGTTATTTGGGTGTTCTATTACAGGTTGACAATTCATATGACGGCTATCAGTGGTATCTGAACGGAACAATTATTCCGGGTGCAACTTCCTATTCTATCAACCCGGAATTATACGGTGCAGGAAATTATACTTGTTTGGTTACTAAAAACAATTGTGAATCTAAGCTGACTACCGCCTACAATTACACACTTTGTCCTCCAATTACCACTACAACATATACTATTGGATCTTGTAATACAAAAATTATTACTCCCGCTTTCACTAATTCTACTCAAACAATTATTCCCACAAATACAGCAATTATTTCTGCCCCAACTTCTGGAACAGCAACTGTAAATCCAACAACAGGACAAATTACTTATACACCAAACGCAGGATTAACAACCGATACAAATGACTCTTTTATCTACTATGTACAAGGCAACGGCAACCCTGCAGATTTTGAATATTTTAAGATCATTGTAAACATAGATGTACTGCAGGTAAATACTGCTTCACTATCGTCTTGTGCAGATACAAACGGAAACGGAACATTCAACCTTACGACTACCACAGTATCTCCAGATTCAGGAACTACTGTCACCTATTTTACGAATTCCAATTTAACAGGTCAGATTACAGTCCCTGCAACTTACACAGGACCAGCAGGAACCATCTATGCTAATGTGACTTCTCAATACGGATGTTCAAAAACAACACAAATTACTTTAACAACTACTCCATCTCCAAATATTAATACCACTAACTTCAATGCAACTTTATGTGATGAAAACTTTGATGGAATTGTAAATGTTAATTTTGCCAATATTACCCCTCAGATTGTTAACAACTCCACCAGTTTTAATGTGAGATATTATTTGCTTCAAGCAGATGCAAATGCAGGAAATACAAACTCTCTTCCAACAAACTGGACATACACAACAAACACAACGGTTTATGTAAGAGTAGACGCACTGACAGGAAACTGTACGACTGTTTTCGGACAAATCAACTTTAAAATTGGTAATAAAATCACTCTTCTGAACAATAATATTACTGTTGATATTTGCGATAACGATCTTGACGGCTCACAAACAGCAAACCTAAACGACTATAAAAATCAATTTACAGCAGATCCGTCTGTAACCTTAACATTTCATGCCAGTTTAGCTGATGCACAAGCCGGGATCAATGCTATTCCTTCTTCACAAGTTATTACTTCAACCGGAACATTTTATATCAGATTCCAAAGCAGTACAGAATGTCCTAATACAGCGGTTATTACTATTAAACTTAAATCACCTAAAAAATCAGGAACACTTACTGATCAAACGATTTGTTCAAATGAAAAAGCAACACTTAATGCAGGTACAGGCTTTACCTCTTACCTTTGGAGTACGGGAGCAACCACTCAATCCATTACAGTTGGAGCAGGTACTTATTATGTAGATTTAGGATTTAACGGTTGTGTTTATCATCAGGTAGTAAATGTAACCACTGCACAGGCTCCTACTATTACAAAAATTGAAACTTCAGGATCTGCAGCTACTATTTTTGTTTCCGGAGGCACACCACCTTACCAGTATTCTCTAAACGGAATTGATTATCAAAGTTCGAATGTTTTCACGGGATTATCAAGAGGTCCACATAAAGTTTATGTATTAGGTGCAGACGGATGCCAACCTACAACAAAAGATTTTTTAATTGTAAATCTTATCAATGCCATTACGCCTAACGGAGATGGACATAATGATGTATTAAATTATTCAGATTTAAGAATTAAGCAGAATGTTTCTATAGAGGTTGTTGACAGATATGGTGCTCTTGTCTATAAATCTTCTGACAAGAATTACATATGGGATGGAAAATCCGGCGGAAGAACACTTTCTACAGGCACCTACTGGTACATCTTAAAATGGACAGAACCAGATACTAAACTACCGGTTTCATACTCAGGGTGGATATTAATTAAAAACAGAGAATAAAATTTATTTTTTCTGAATAAATTAAATATAAAAACGACTTCATTTGAGGTCGTTTTATTTTTTAACAAACATTAAAACTCAGTGCAGGAAAGACTTTTACAAACTTCAAAAACCAATTTTCATAACAAATTTTTTTTCATTTTCCATTTATATTTCAATAAAATTCCGAAAATTACTTTTAAGATTAATTATTAGTAAACAATATTCAAAATATTATTTTAATTTTGTAGAAATCCTAATTCCGACAACTATGAAAAGATTCTTACTCTCTTTCGTATTATTGTTTTTTACATTTAATACTGTCTTTGCACAGAAAGACACAGAACATTGGTTCGCACCTTTTTACAACAGCACGAGTGCATACATCTCAAGGCTTTATATGTCCACTGATTCTGCGGCACCTTTTGAAGTTAAAATTTATAGCAACAATGTTCAGATTGGTTCAGTAATGATTAGCAAAGGTAACCCAAAAATTTTCCCAGATCCTACGGTTACCCCTGCACAGCCTTTATTAGCTCCATATGTAAACGCAACAACTACAACAGAAGCGTTTACAATAATCAACACTAAAGGTTTATATCTTAAAGGTGATAAACCTTTTTTTGCCAGTTTAAGATCTACAAACCTTACTCAACATGGAGAAATTATAACAAGTAAAGGAAGAGCAGGTATTGGAAATAAATTCTATGCTGGTGCAACACCGGTTACCAATACTACTTCAAGTAATTTTACCGCAGGTATTATGGCTACGGAAGATAATACAACCGTAACGATTACATGGAACGCTGCTTTACCGGTAACATTTATTAATGGAAGTCCTACAGGAAATACACAGACTGTAACCCTGAACAAAGCTGAATCATTTATCTTAGCTGGTACTGGAAATCAAAATATCAGTAACTTTATTGGAACTAAAATAGAGTCTAACAAACCGATTACAGTAACAAATGGGAACTGTAATGGTAACTTCGGAGCAGGAGGCTCTTCAGGAAGTGATTTAATTATGGATCAAGCTGTTCCTGTAGAAAGGTTAGGGAATACTTTTGCGATGGTCAAAAGTTTATCCTCTGCTTCTACTGAAAATTTGGAAGGCGCCATTGTAATTGCAACCGAAGATAATACGCAAATTTTTGTAAATGGCATTGGTACAGCATTAACAACCATCAATGCAGGGCAATGGTATAGAATAGATGAAACAAATTATGTAGCTCAAGGAACCAGCGGACATAAAAACATGTTTATTTCCACTTCAAAAAATGTTTGTGTTTATCAGCTTGTAGGAACTAATAGTAATGCGACTTGTGGCTATAACTTTATTCCGCCATTGAGTTGTTATTTGCCTAAAAAAATTGATGAAATAGGTAATATAAATGAAATGCCTAATATTACCTTAGCTATTAATTTAAAACTGAATATCGTTACTGAAGCCGGAGCAACTGTTACTTATACAACGAGTGCTACAGGAGGTGTACCAACAACGCCTACTGCCGCACAAGGACCATACCCTCTTGCCGGAAGTACAACTTGGGTTACTTATGATATCTCAAATATTTCAGGAAATGTTGCTATTCAATCCAATAAAGCCGTAACAGCAGGTGTAAATGGCGGATTTAACACAGCCGGATATGGAGGATATTTCGCTGGTTTCTCATCGATTCCTTTTATCACAAAGCAAACAGGAGAGTGTGCTCCGGGTATTATCCTAGAAGTAGATGCCGGGTTTGATGCTTATCAGTGGTATTTAAATGGTAATATTATTCCGGGTGCGACTTCAAATACTTATGCTCCACTAGTAGGAGGGAATTACACAGTAAAAGTAACTGCAGGAGGTTGCCAACCTGTAACAACTCCAATTTTCAAAGTTTTCTCATGTGTGAAACAAACCACAAAAACAGTGGGAACTTGTGGTCCAATAATCATACAACCAACATTCACTTCCTCAACACAAACGCCAGTGGCTAGCACAGTGACAATTACCACACCTCCAACACATGGTACTGCGGTAGTAAATGCTAATGGAACAATTACTTATACTCCGAATTCAAGTTTTGCCGGAAATGACGTATTTGTTTATAAATTCTGTGGAAATGCTCCCGAATTTATAGATTGTGAACAAGTAACACTTACAATTACAACGACTCCTCTTCAAGTAAATGAGCCTACTATTACCGCATGTCTTTATGACATCGATCCTACAGCTTCATTTAATCTTACAGAGGCAAATGTAACCGACTTTCCTTTGCCTACCATAAAAACTTATTACCCTACACTAAATGATTTAAATACAAACAATAACCAAATTACAAACCCTACAAAATACCCATCAGCAGGAGGCTATGTTTATGTTAGAATAATAGCAGAGGGAGGATGTATTGGAACAACAAAAATTAAATTAGAACCAATTCCGGTAAAAAAATCACCAGTTTTGGTTGACAAATTTATTTGTATTGATGGCAGAACATCATTAGACGCAGGTCCTGGATATGACAGCTATCAATGGAGTACAGGGGCTACAACATCTTCTATTCAAGGAGTACCTGTTGGAGAATATATGGTAATTCTTGAACATAATAACTGTTTCTTAGAACAAACTGTACATGTTAAAAAAGTTCAGGATCCAGTAATCACTAAAATTGAAATTACAAACAATACCGCTACTGTTATTGTGAATGGAGGAACAGCTCCTTACAAATATGCAGTAGATGGAACAACAACTTGGCAAGATTCAAATGTATTTACAAATCTTTCAAGAGGACAACATACTTTCTACGTAAAAGATGCATACGTTTGTGACCCTATTTCTGTAGAAGTAACTGTACCAAACTTAATCAATGCAATTACTCCAAACGGAGATAATGTAAATGATTATATTGATTATAGTGAATTAGCTTACAAAGAGAACCTTACATTTGTTATTTATGACAGATATGGTAACAAGGTTTTCACCGGAGATAAATTCAACAACTATCGTTGGGATGGAAAATCATCTGGTAAAAAAATTGTCACAGGTACCTATTGGTATCATATCAACTGGAATGAACCAAATACAGCAAAAACTCCAATAAAATACACTGGTTGGATATTGGTGAAAAACAGAGAGTAATTTTTAATATTATATTTCAAAAGCCACGTTTTAAAAAAACGCGGCTTTTTTTTATTATCTCCCTTATCTATTTTGCTTTTTTTTATTAAAAAATATAAAATATTATTCTATTTTTGCAGAAATCCTAATTCAAATAACTATGAAAAGATTTCTACTCTCTTTTGTATTATTGTTCTTTACATTTAATACGGCCTTTGCACAAAAAGACACGGAACACTGGATCGCTCCCTATTATGTCAGTACCAGTGCCTCTGGATATACAAATGCCGTATATCTTTCTACAGATTCTACCACTCCCGTAACGGTACAGATTTTCAGTAACGACAGCAATGGAAATTATGTACAACTGGGAACTGATGTTACCATTAGTAAAGGTATTCCACAGACTGTAACAATTCCGGTAGCCATGATTTCCACAACCAGTTCAACAGAGGCAGGCCTTCCTGTTAATAAAGGGTTGTACATAAAAGGAACTAAAGCTTTTTTCTGTAGCTTAAGAGCTGCTCAGTTTAGCCATGGCGAAATTGTTACCTCTAAAGGAAAAGCTGGCATAGGGACAACATTTTATGCTGCTGCTGCTCCCATCAATACTGCTAGTACCACTTTACTGAACTTCACTACCGGTATTATGGCAACTGAAAATGGGACTACAGTAACAATTTCGGGATATGATCCCGGCTTAAACCTTGTAAATATCTCTCCAACTCCGACAAATATTACTTTTACACTAAACAAAGGACAATCATACCTTGTTGCTGGACTTGCTAACGGCGGTGCCAATTCTACAGGTTTTATAGGAGCTAAAATAGTCTCCAACAAACCAATTACAGTTACCAACGGAAACGCAAACGGTAACTTTTCAATCCCTAATGGAGGGGGATCAGACTTAATTCTAGACCAGTCTGTACCTACTGATCGTCTAGGTACTGATTTTGCAATGGTGAGAAGTTTATCTCCTGCTTCTTCAAGTGAAATGGAAGGAGGGATTATTATAGCAACAGAAAATAATACTGAAATTTATTTAAATAACGTAGGTACAGCTGTTGCAACTCTAAATGCAGGACAATTTTATAGAATTCTAGATGCAAACTACGTAGCCCAAACCAATGGACATTACAATATGTACATCCGTGCTACCAAAAAAGTATACTTATATCAATTAGTTGGTTCCAATGGTACAGCTACCGGAGGATACAATTACATCCCACCATTGAACTGCTTCCTGCCAAGAAAAATTGACGAAATAGGATTAATTAATGAAATGCCTGGAATTGCTACAAATACTATCACTTTAAAACTTAATATCCTTACAGAAGCTGGAGCAACGGTTACTTATAGTATTAATGGTGCACCACCTGTAACACCAACTACTGCTGAAGGTCCATATCCACTTTTAGGAAATACAAACTGGGTAACTTATGCAATTACCGGAGTAAATGGAAACCTAGCAATTACATCTAATAAAGCGGTAACCGCAGGGGTAAACGGAGGATTTAGCTCTGCAGGGTACGGTGGTTATTTTGCTGGATTCTCATCCGTACCGGTTATCTCAAAACAAACAGGAGAATGTGCACCGGGGATTATTCTTGAAGTAGATCCTGGCTACGATTCTTATCAGTGGTATCTCAATGGAAATATTATTACTGGAGCAACTTCAAATACATATGCTCCATTAGTTGGGGGTAACTATACCGTTAGGGTAACTATGGGAGGATGTCAACCTGTGGTAACACTTGCCTACAAAGTCTTTTCATGTTTAAAAGAAACCACAAAAAGCAGTGAAACTTGTGGAAAAAAAATCATTCAACCTGTATTTACCTCTTCCCCACAAGCCCCTGTTGCAAATACTGTAAAAATTATAACACCTCCGACTCATGGTACAGCAGTAGTAAATGCAAATGGAACCATCAGCTACACTCCAAACACTGGTTTCGTTGGTTCAGATGTTTTTGTCTATAAATTCTGCGGAAATGATCCTGAATTTGTAGATTGTGAACAAGTAACCCACACTATAAAAATTGTACCTATTGTTGTAAAAGAACCAACAATTACAGCATGCCAGTACGATAATGATCCAACTGCAATATTTGATCTTACATTGGCAAATGTAACTGACTATACTTCTCCTTTTGTAAAAAGATATTATCCTACACTCAATGATCTGAACACGAATAATAATGAAATCACTGAGCCTAAAAAGTATGCTTCAGCGGCCGGCTACGTTTACGTTCATATATCAGCTGAAGGAGGATGTAATGCAACTACAAAAATTAAATTAGAACCAATTCCTGTAAAAAGATCTCCAGTTTTGGTTGACAAATTTATTTGTATTGATGGCAGAACATCATTAGACGCAGGTCCCGGATATGACAGCTACCAATGGAATACCGGAGCTACAACATCTTCTATACAGGGAGTACCTGTTGGAGAATACACCGTAATTCTTGAACATAATAACTGTTTCTTAGAACAAACTGTACATGTAAAAAAAGTTCAGGATCCGGTAATCACTAAAATTGAAATTACAAATAATACCGCTACTGTTATTGTGAGCGGAGGAACTGCTCCTTACAAATATGCAGTGGATGGAACTACAACTTGGCAAGATTCAAATGTATTTACTAACCTTTCAAGAGGGCAACATACCTTCTACGTAAAAGATGCATACGTTTGTGATCCTATTTCTGTAGAGGTAACTGTACCAAACTTAATCAATGCCATTACACCAAATGGAGATAATGTAAATGATTATATAGATTATAGTGAATTAGCTTATAAAGAGAACCTTACATTTGTTATCTATGACAGATATGGTAACAAGATTTTCACCGGAGATAAATTCAACAACTATCGTTGGGATGGAAGATCATCTGGTAAAAAAATTGTAACAGGTACCTATTGGTATCATATTAATTGGAATGAACCAAACGCAGCTAAAACGCCAATAAAATATACTGGCTGGATATTGGTAAAAAACAGAGAGTAATTTTTGAAATCATATTTAGAAGCCACAATTTTTGAAAAATTGTGGCTTTTTTATTATTTCCTTATAATATTTTATTATATTTTTTACAAAACATATCAAATATTCTTTTAATTTTGCAAAAATCCTAATTCTAACGTTTATGAAAAAATTTCTACTCAGCTTTGTATTGATTTTCTTTTCAATCAGTACTTTGTTTGCTCAGAGAGATACTGAACACTGGATAGCTCCGTACTTTATGGCGACCAGTGCTACAGGGTATGCTAATGCGTTGTATCTTTCTACAGACTCTACAACCCCCTTTGAGGTAAAGATTTACAACAACAATACACTTCTTACCACAGTAACACTCAGTAAAGGAGCCCCTCAAACTTATACGGTTACCCCTGCTCTTATATCCACAAGTAATGCTTCTGAAGCAGCAACCGTGACT
This sequence comes from Chryseobacterium taiwanense, assembly GCF_000813825.1. Classification (GTDB taxonomy): domain Bacteria; phylum Bacteroidota; class Bacteroidia; order Flavobacteriales; family Weeksellaceae; genus Chryseobacterium; species Chryseobacterium taiwanense. The sequence goes on along the minus strand of NZ_JWTA01000003.1, from coordinate 48,293 downwards.
ACAAAAGGATTGTATCTGAAAGGAGACAAACCTTATTTCTGTAGCTTAAGAGCAGCACAGAGCGTTCATGGTGAAATTATAACATCCAAAGGAAAAGCTGGTATCGGTACAAAATTCTATGCCGCCGCAGCTCCTATTACTTATGCATTTAGCTCTTTTGACACCTTAATAGACTTTACAACTGGTATTTTGGCCACTGAAGATGGTACAACTGTAACAGTTTCAGGCTATGACCCTAACATTCAATTCGTTAACAACTCACCTGCTCCATTAACAGTTACATTTACTCTAAACAAAGGGCAATCTTATCTTCTTGCAGGGCTTTTAAGTCAAAGTACTGTAAATAGAACAGGATTTATAGGAGCTAAAATCGTATCTAACAAACCTATTTCTGTAACCAATGGAAATGCAAACGGTAACTTTGGAACATCTCCAAGTGGTTCAGATTTAATTTTAGATCAATCTGTTCCTACCAACCGTCTTGGAAATGAATTTGCCATGGTAAGAAGTTTATCTCAAAATCCAGCAGATAATATGGAGGGAGGGATTGTCATTGCAACAGAAAACAATACCGAAGTTTATCTTAATAATATCGCAACACCGGTAGCAACGCTTGATGAAGGAGACTGGTATAGAATAAACGAAACTTCATACGTTGATCAGGGGAACGGACACCGTAATATGTATATACGTACAACAAAAAATGTATATCTATATCAAACAGTTGCTCGAGACGGATCTCAATCCGGAGGATATAACTACATTCCGCCATTGAACTGCTTCTTGCCAAGAAAAATTGATGAAATTGGTAAAGTAAATGAAATGCCTTCAATTACTACTAGCACTATTACCCTAAAATTAAACATTCTTACAGAAGCAGGCGCAACGGTTACTTATAGTGTTAACGGTGGTGCCCCAATAACCCCAACTGCTGCTCAAGGACCATTCCCACTTTCAGGAAACTCGAACTGGGTAACTTATGGGATCACAGGAGTTGCAGGAAATCTATCTATTAATTCTAACAAAGCTGTTACGGCTGGGGTTAATGGAGGATATAGTGCAGCAGGATACGGAGGATACTTCGCAGGATTCTCTTCAATTCCATTAATTTCAAAAACAACGGGAGACTGTATTCCAGGAATTAAATTAGAGGTTGATGACAGTTATGAAACTTATCAATGGTACTTAAATGGTAATCCAATTACTGGAGCAAATTCAAATACTTACACCCCTACATTAGGAGGTAATTACACTGTAAAAATTACTATAGGTAGTTGTCCACCAGAAACAACTCCTGTCTTCAAAGTATTCACTTGTTTAACAGAATCTACTAAAGCGATGAATGTTTGTGATATTTCTCAAGTAGTTATCCCAGAATTTACCGCTTCAACACAAACATACAACCCTAGTACAGTAACTATTGTTACACCTCCTACAAATGGTATAGCAACAGTAAATCCGGTAACAGGAGTTATTAACTATACTCCAAATGTAAACTATGTTGGTACTGATACTATCGTCTATAAATTCTGTGGAAATGCTCCGGAATTTGTAGATTGCGAACAAGTAACACTTACATTCACTGTTTCAGAACTTCCTATTGTAACAGACGCAACATTGAGAACTTGTTTCTTAGAAAGCAACACAGCGACAGGAGAATTTAACCTAACAAATGCTCTTGTAACTGGACAAGGTGGCGTAACAAAAAAATACTACCCTTCAACTACGGATGCTGTAAACGGTACAAATGAAATTTTAACTCCTGACCACTATATTGCACCAAATGGAGTTGTTTATGTAAAAGTAACAAACGGAAACGGATGTTATAGAATCGCTAAGATTACCCTTATTGTATTCCCTCCTACAAAATCATCAGTATTAACTGAAAAAGTGATTTGTATGGAAGATAAAACGACATTAGATGCAGGTCCTGATTTTGATGGATACTTATGGAGCACAGGAGCAACTACGCAAACAATATCTGATGTAACCGTAGGTACATATTGGGTAAGATTAAAAACTGGTGAATGTTGGACTACACAAACTGTGAAAGTATATGCAGCACAACAACCTGTAATTTCTAGTGTTGACATCGCAACTAATACAGTGACTGTATATGCAACAGGAGGAACTGCTCCATATAAATACTCTATGGATAACATCAGCTGGCAAGATTCTAACGTCTTTACAGATGTACCTAGAGGAAATGGAACTGTATATGTAAAAGATGCTTATGATTGTAATCCTATCTCTGTAGAAATTACAATCCCTAACCTAATCAATGTTATTACTCCAAACAATGATGGTGTAAATGATGTTTTAGATTATTCTGAATTAGGACATAAATCTAATTTGGTAATTGACATCTTTGATAGATACGGAACTAGAATCTATCAAGCAAATAAAGCAAACGGATACAAATGGGATGGTACTACTAACGGAAGTAAAAAAGTATCTACCGGAAACTATTGGTTTAGCGTAAGCTGGAATGAGCCAAATGCTAAGCAAACTCCAATCAAATATTCAGGATGGATTTTGGTTAAAAACAGAGAATAAATAATACTCATACTAAATTTATTAAAAACCACGATTTTAAAATCGTGGTTTTTTTATTGCTTTTTCAACTTAATACTACTTTTTATTATTAAATTTGTGACAAAAGCTATTCCTGAATGAGAAAAATTCTATCTTTTTTATTTATATTTTTCATTTCCATGTCAACTTTTGCACAGTTTGACAGAGAGCATTGGTTTGCTCCAATGATGGATAGAACAGGAAACCCAAATCCTTTCCAAAAACTGTATTTATCAACCAGTCGTACCACTCCGTTCCCAGTAAGCATCTACAATAATAATATTTTAATTGGTACTGTAACAATTAGTAAAAATAGTCCGCAGAAATTTGATGTTCTAAGAGACTATATTATCACCACTTTACAAACCGATCTTTTTGTACCCACTACAAAAGGTCTTTATCTAAAAGCTGATTTTCCTTTTTACGCTAACCTTAGGTTTTCGGTTTTCAACCACGCTGAAATCATCACATCAAAAGGAATACCGTCTACCGGAAAAACTTTTTATGCTGCCAATGCTCCTATTACGGTAAGCAATGATATCCTGAACTTCATGACAAGTATTCTGGCAACAGAAAACAATACTACAGTTACCGTCTCTGGATATAAATCTACTGTCCAATTTTCCAATGGAACAACAGGGGTTACCAATCCAACATTAACATTTACTTTAAATAAAGGACAATCTTATATCATTGAAGGTAAAGGTGATCTCACAGGTAATTTTGATGGATTTATAGGAGCAAAGATTGTGGCTAACAAAGCCATTAATGTAACTAATGGTAATTTTAATGGACAGTATGCAGGAAACAACCCTACAAGTTCAGATATTTTGATGGATCAGGCTGTACCTGTTGAAAGACTAGGAACCGAATTTGCCTTAGTAAAAGGAAATGGAAGTATCGGGTCCAATATGGAAACAGCTCTCGTAATAGCTACGGAAGACAATACACAAATTTATGTGAACAATGAAATCCCTCCTATTGCTACATTAAATACAGGTCAATATTATGTAGTTCCAGACACCAAATATATTTCGCAGGGAAACAATCACTACAATTTATATTTAAGAACCACAAAAAATGCATACGTTTATCAGATGCTTGCCGGAAATTCAGCGGCAGGAACGGAGGTTGCAACAGGTGGTTTTAATTTCATCCCGGCTTTAAATTGTTATTTACCTAAGCAAATCAACGAACTTGGTCTTATCGATGAAAACTTCGTTCTTTCTAATAATAATCCAACCGGTATTTTAAACATTCCGACCAAATTAAATCTTATTACCCAAAAAGGTGCTGTCGTAACAGTAAATGGAAATACTCCTCTTGCAAGTACAGGACCTTTTGATATGACCGGAACCAACAACTGGGTAACCTATGGAATCCCGAATACAGCAGGGACAATAACCGTTATTTCAAATAAAGCAATTACTGCAGGAATCAACGCAGGAAGTGATGCCGTAGGATATGGTGGCTTTTTTGCCGGATTTCCCACACAACCCCTCATTTTACAATCAGGAGCAGGCTGCGCTCCGGGTATCCAACTTACGATTGACCCACTAATCTACGACAGCTATCAATGGTATAGAAATGGAGCTATTATTACAGGAGCTACAAGTTCGACATACAATCCTACTCAGGCTGGTTTTTATACATGTTCGGTAACAATGGGAAGTTGCGCTCCGCTTATTTCCAATGAAATAAAGATTTTAAACTGTACGAAGCAAAGTACTGCTATTTACACTGTTTGTAATACTAAAACAATTACTCCAGCATTCACAACTTCTACACAAACGCCGGTTCCTTCTACAGTATCAATAGTAACACAACCTACCCTTGGTACAGCAACGATTAATGCTACAACAGGAGTTATTACCTATACTGTTACGAATCCCGGAACAACAGGTACAGATACGTTCACTTATACATTCTGTGGAAACGACACCGTTTTTCCGGATTGTGAAACTGTAGTCGTAACCGTAAATCTAGAAGCACTTAACACAAATAATGTTACTCTTTCGGCTTGTAATGTAAGCAATAATCAAGGTACTTTCAACCTTACTTCTGCCAATGTAAGTAATAACTCTCCTATTACCATCACTTATTATCCGACTTTAGCAGATGCACAAACTGAAAATCCGGGGGCACTTATCGCCTCTCCGACCAATTACTCAGCAACCAGCGGAACAATTGTATACGCTGTTGTAAAAAATAATCTTGGATGTAAAAGTATTGCACAAATTACACTAAACCTTTATAATCTGGCTATCGTAACTTCTAATTATTCAGGGGTATTTTGTGATGATAATTTTGACGGAACCGTTATAGTAAACCTTTTAAACATCACTCCAATTGTCCTTAATAATCCGACTTATTTTACCAATGTAAGATATTATGCAAATATTACGGATGCTAATGCAGGAAATACCAATACGCTTCCTAACAACTGGAGCTATACAACAACGACTACCATTTACATTCGCGTAGATTCACCGGACGGATGTGCGGCTGTAATACAACCGCTAAATTTCTCTATCGGACAGCAAATTCAATTATTGACTGACCGTGTTACAACAAGTATTTGTGACGAAGACTTAGATGGAAATAAGCAGATTAACTTACTCCCTTTTATTCCTCAATTTACAACTGATCCGGGTGTTACGTATACTTTCCATAGCAGTTTACTGGATGCACAAAATGGTACAACACCAATCAACAGTACATTAACTCTTTCAGGAACTCAGACGATCTACATAAGATTTGAAAAAAATGGAATCTGCCCTACGATCGGAAGAATAATTCTTACTATTAAAACTCCTAAAAAATCTGATATTTTATTAGATCAAACAATCTGTGCAAAAACTACGACTATTTTGGACGCAGGTTCAGGTTTTGAATCCTATGTTTGGAGTACAGGAGCAACAACATCTTCTATCACGAATGTTCCTATCGGAAATTATTGGGTAGATCTTACCTACAACGGTTGTGTTTACAAGCAATATGTAAACGTTATTGAAGCACAGCTTCCTGCTATTCTTTCCATCGATATCAATGGAACAACGGTAACGGTAAATGTAGGCGGAGGTTTCCCTCCTTACCAATATTCTTTGGATGGAATCAACTGGCAGAGTTCAAATGTTTTCTATAATGTGGCAAGAGGTTCTTACGTTGTATATGTAAGAGATTCTAAAAACTGTCAAATGGTGGAGAAACCTTTCGTGGTTGTAAAACTCGTAAATACCATTACTCCAAGTGGAGATGGCCATAATGATCAGATTAACTATTCCGGACTTGCCGATAAAACCAATTTTGAATTCAGAATTTTCGACCGATATGGTGCTGAAGTTTTCAGAGGAACACCAACCAATAATTATACTTGGGACGGAACAATGGGAGGCAGAAATGTACCAACAGCAACCTACTGGTATTTCATCAGTTGGATAGAATCCGGAATAACACCTACTACCGTAAAATATACAAGCTGGCTTTTGGTAAAACACAGATAAAAAGTATAAAAAGCATATTTATAACAGTCATTAACAATTTTACAATAAAGTTTAATATACTTTAACCTGTTTTTGCTGCCTATTAAGTAAGAAATTGGAGTATTTCTATGTAATTTTGCCAAATTATATGAAGAAACTAATTACTTTAATTTTATTGATTTTTATAGCTAAAATCAATGCCCAAATTTTCTCTGGTGAAGTTTTTTTAAGAGACAATTCTATCTTGTATCTTAATCAAGTGTATGTAACCAACCTTACCACACAAAAAACGGTACTTACCAATTATAATGGTAATTTCAATCTCGAAGCAAAATTGGGGGATGTTGTTCGTTTCACTTCAATCATTACCGAAAGAAAAGATTTCAAAATCACTCAGCAAATGTTGGGTGGTAAAAACTTAATTGAACTTAAAATAGCTTATTACGATATTCAGGAAGTATGGATCAGCAGGTTCAAACCTACAGGTAATCTTAGATACGATGTCAATTCAATCAGAAAAGAAGATAAAGGCCTTGCGCTAAAAAAGATGATTGGCTTACCTATTCCTAAAGGAGACGGGACTCCTCCTGAGCTTCCGGTTGCAGGATTGAGAGACGGTGGACTTACCTTCAGCCTAGAAAGTATCTATGATATTCTTTCAGGCGAGCGTAAGAAGAAACAGCGTTATTTAGCATATGAAAGAATGAATTCTTCTATTACTCAAATAAAAAATTATTTAGGGAAAGACTATTTTACAAAATTTAAAATTCCTGAGAACTTAATTGATAATTTCTTACAGTTCGTATATACATCAGAAAATATAGAGGCTTATGTATTAGCAGGAAACTTTGAAGCGATCAAAATACCGATCGAAAAATACCTTCCGATTTATCAAAAAAGACTTAAGAGTTCGCATCTTCAGGAGGTCGCAAAATAAAAAGTTTTTAAATTTCCCTTTTAGAAATGAGGAATCTTTTTTAAAATATTTATAATTTTATCACCTGTTTAATTATTAACGAGACACTATCACAAGTTTAAAAGCATATATTTTAATGAAGAATTTACTTTTTTTATTGAGTACAGTATTATGTATCAATCTTTCAGCACAAGGCGGGAAAGACAAGGATTATAGTAATATCTTAAAAAGTAAAAACATCTATGAGCTCAATGCTTTCTTGAGAGATGCCCATCCTGATGAGCCTCGTCGTTCTGTAATAAAACCAAGAGTCATGCAGCTGATGAAGGAATATATCCAAAATGCAGCTCCGGGAGACCCAAAAGTAAAAAGTATGCAGGAAAACCTTGCTCTTTTAAAAAGACGACCTTCTACCAAGATTACTTTTGACGAAATGAATGCCAAAATACGTGAAAAGCAAATCGCAAGATATAGATCAGAACTCAATTCTGGAGTAACATCTATAAAATACACTCCAAGTACCTCTCAAAATGTGTATGTTGTCAACACTCCGGCTACCGCAACAAAAGCTGCCATTGTAAATACTGAGGCGGATGAATTTAATATGCTTATGGCAAGCAATCCGGTTGAGCACAAAAATAAAACCGTAAAAATATTAAACTCATTATTTGATAATGATCCTAATGCCAAAGAATGCATTGTGATGATCGAAAATAATTCTGACTGTAACATTATCGTAAGAATGGAAGGTGTGGGAAATACCAAATACCGTCTTGCTATTCCCGCTCATGCTGACAACTCTATTGTAATTGAAAAAGGAAATTATTTGTTTACCAGTATCGTTTGTGGGGCTCAATATGCATCTCAAAAAACGGTTCAAAAACCAATTATGGTAGCCTTAAGCAATCCTAAATAAGATAAGAAATCATCTCAAAATCATTGCAAAAAACAAAAAATCAGGTATTTTTTTCATACTTTTGTCCGATTTTAAAAGATTATGGGCAAGAATAAATTAGCAAGGTTCACTGAAAACAAAATATTACCAAATGTAGTTCAGCCAACAAGAGAAGAAGCTCTCAATGGTTTTAAGCTAAAAGGAAACTGGAGAAAAGATTTCTTCAAAAACGATCATCCAATCGTTTTAGAATTGGGGTGCGGAAAAGGAGAATATTCTGTAGGTCTTGCCAAAACATTCCCAGAAAAAAACTTTATCGGAATAGATATTAAAGGAGCAAGATTCTGGTTCGGAGCTAAAGAAGCGGTTGAAAATAACATGAATAATGTTGCTTTCCTAAGAAGCCAGATTGAACTTGTAGACCACTTTTTTGCCGAAAATGAAGTAGATGAAATTTGGATTACTTTCCCGGATCCTCAGATCAAATACAGACGTACAAAGCATAGACTAACCCATCCAGATTTCTTAGACAGATATAAAAAGTTTCTAAAACCCGGTGGAATTGTTCACCTAAAAACGGATTCTGAGTTTTTACATGGGTATACATTAGGGTATTTACAAGGAGCAGGCTATGAAATCATCACAGCACATCATGATATTTACGGAGCTCCTGAATATGATCCTGACACTCCACATTTAAGAGACATCAGAACCTATTATGAAGAGTTATTTTCTGCAAAAGGGAAAACAATTACATACATAAAGTTCAGAATAAACTAATATAAAAGGTAAGTTTTCTTACCTTTTTTCGTTTATATAAGTGATGTATCGATTTATTTATAATAACATTTCATTTACCAATTAAAATATATTCTATGAAAGAGAAAATAGTTTTTGGAACACTTATTTCTTTTCTTTTAATCAGTTGTAATACGAATTACAAGACCAGCTCTTCCTCTACTCCTAAAAAGGTACAGCCTCGAATCTCTCCTACTATATCTATAACACCATCAACATCACAAACAGAACAGGAATACAACGCCTTAATAAAGACCTATAAACCCGAAACAGCTGATGTTTTAACCGATCTATTCAATGACAGATCAAATAACCCTAAAACATCGATTACGGTCACCAATAAGTCTCGTTGCAATATGGTTTTGACGATTAGTGGGAAGAATTATTCAAAAAAGATTCCGATTGGTGCCGGAAAGATCGGATATGCGATGGTTCTTAAAAATCAGAATTATAATCTATCCGGAATGGTTTGTAATTCGGTCTATAAAAAAACTCAATTTATTTCGTCATCTTATAGCATCACTCTTTCCAATTAATATAAAACTTCATCAAATAAAAAATCCGTTAAGAATGAACTTAACGGATTTTTATATTTTAAAGATAAATCTTTAATTATTCAGCATCGAAATCAGCATCTTTATCAGCAGATACTACTTCTCCTTCTTCTTTAGATTTTTCTTTATCAGCTTTTCTTTGAGACTGACCTTCTTTGATAGATTCTGAAACAATGCTCAAGATCATATCGATAGATTTAGAAGCATCATCGTTTCCTGGGATAACGAAGTCAACTTTTCTTGGGTCAGAGTTTGTATCAACAATACCGAAAACTGGAATACCTAATTTCTTAGCTTCAGTTACAGCGATGTGCTCTCTCAAGATATCTACAACGAAGATTGCAGAAGGAAGACGAACCATGTCAGAGATAGAACCTAAGTTTTTCTCTAAGTTAGCTCTTTGTCTGTCTACTTGTAATCTTTCTTTTTTAGATAAAGTTTCGAACGTACCGTCTTTTTTCATTTTGTCGATAGAGTTCATTTTCTTTACAGCCTTTCTGATAGTAACAAAGTTTGTTAACATACCTCCTGGCCATCTTTCTGTAATATAAGGCATATTAAGTTCTGAAGCGTGTTTTGCAACAACCTCTTTCGCTTGCTTCTTAGTAGCTACGAAAAGAACTTTTTTACCTGCAGAAGTTAATTTTTCTAAAGCTCCACAAGCTTCATCCAATTTAACTGCTGTTTTATGTAAGTCTACAATGTGAATACCATTTTTCTCCATAAAAATGTATGGAGCCATATTTGGATTCCACTTTCTAGTCATGTGACCGAAGTGTACACCAGCCTCTAGAAGGTCTTTTACATTTGCTTTTGCCATGTTTTCTGTTTTTGTTAGTTTACTTTCCGCTTTTTAAACAATCAACAACTTCTTTAGATGGGAGAAGCGTTTGGATGCTAAACGTAACGGGCAATTTTTTTGTTTTGATAAATAGATTTAGATAGAAGATAACAGATTGAAAAAATTCCAGTATCTGAGATCCAATATCTGAAGTCTGAAAATTAACGTTTTGAGAATTGGAATCTCTTTCTTGCTTTTTTCTGACCTGGCTTCTTTCTTTCCACCATTCTTGCGTCTCTTGTAAGTAAACCAGCTGGTTTCAAAGCTAATCTGAATTCAGCATTGATTTCGCATAAAGCTCTTGAAATACCTAATCTGATAGCTTCTGCCTGACCAGTATTTCCACCACCGAAAACGTTTACAGTAACATCGTACTGACCAACAGTTTCAGAAAGGATAAACGGTTGGTTCAATTTGTAAACCATCACGTCTGTAGAGAAATAAGTTGCAGCATCTTTACCGTTTACTGTAATAACACCAGTTCCTGGCTTTACATAAACTCTAGCTACAGAAGTTTTTCTTCTTCCGATTTTGTGAACTATAGACATAAATTAATTATTTAAATTCGTTAACATTAATTGTTTTAGGCTGTTGAGCTTCATGTTTGTGCTCAGTTCCTTCATATAAATAAAGGTTCTTTAATAAAGCAGATCCTAATCTGTTTTTAGGCAACATACCTTTTACAGACTTTTCTAATACTTTTAAAGAATCTTTCTTTTGAAGTTCAGCCGCAGTCATAGACTTCTGTCCTCCAGGGTAACCTGTATGCCAGATATAAGTCTTATCGTTCCACTTGTTTCCAGAAAGAGTAACTTTCCCAGCATTCAAAACGATTACATTATCACCACAATCTACGTGAGGTGTATAATTCGTTTTGTGCTTACCTCTCAAAATCTTTGCAACCGTAGAAGCTAGTCTTCCTAACGGTTGTCCTTCAGCGTCTACCACAACCCATTCTTTATTAGCAGTAGCTTTGTTCGCTGAAACAGTTTTGTAACTTAATGTATTCACACGTTTTAGTTAAAGATTAAACATAATTTCCCCCTAAAAGGGTGTGCAAAGGTACAAATTATTTTCGGAATGCAAAAACATATTTTATTTAATCTATTGATTATGTGTTTGACTTCTCCGATTTGATAGACTCATTCAATAAAATTGACTCTCTTCATTCATCCGACTTTAACATTTTAAAAAATTGTAAAAACAAAAAACTTTTAAATATTCAACATTTATTACCTTCTATTTATTAATTTTATTTAAACATTCAATCAAAAAATTGTCGATATAATTATTTTATCTATATAATTAATTATATTTGTGCTAAACACTAATATGCTATGAGCCACGGAAAAACAAGAGAAGATAAAACGTGCCTTAACTGCGGACATTCCGTTGAAGAAAGATACTGCCCTCATTGTGGGCAGGAAAATATAGAACCTAAACAGCCGTTCCATTATCTTTTCACGCACTTCATTGAGGATTTTACTCACTATGACGGCGAGTTTTGGAAAACCATAAAGTATTTATTATTCCGTCCCGGAAAATTAACGAAAGAATATCTCGCAGGGAAAAGACAATTGTATGTTGCCCCTGTAAAACTTTATATCTTCATAAGTTTCATTACTTTTTTTCTTCCTCCTCTAATTTCCAGTTCAGAAGAAGAATCAGGCGAACATGATAAAAAAACACAGGTTGCGAAGGAAATTGAAAAAGAAAAAGCCAAAGAAGAACAGTTTGCAAAAATTACGGACAGCTTAAAACAACATCTTACTAAAGAGCACCTCAATAAAGATTCACTCCAATCAAAGCAAACTCTAAAAGATGTTAAAGTAACAGAAGTGAACGGAAACGATATTGATACAGACGCTTTAGGAGAAACTAAAGACGGCAGAATAAGTGTTCTTGGAGCACTAAATATGAAGCAATTTGATTCTCTGCATTTAAATGACAAAAAAAATTATGCGGTCTATACCTTCATGAAGCCTTTTGCCAAAAAGATTTTTCATATGCAGGATCAGGGGTTAAAGAAAGATCTTATTATGGACAAGTTTAAGGAAACTTTGATCCACACCCTTCCGAAGGCATTATTCATTTACCTTCCGGTTTTCGCTTTCTTCCTTTGGCTCTTTCACAATAAAAAGAAATGGTGGTATTTTGATCATGGAATTTTCACCCTCCACTATTTTTCATTCCTATTATTAGGAACCCTTATTTTAATATTTTTTGATAGAATCACAGATCTTTTACCAGATTATAGTGCCTTAAGTTTATTAATCATCCTTGTAAATACGGCATCTATTATTTATATGTCTATCTATTTCTTTATAGCCCATCACAGAGTCTATGAAAGCTCCAGGACAATGAGTATTTTCAAAGGAATCTTCTTATTTATGATCAATTTTATAGGAATAATCTTTATGGGATTACTACTAATGTATGCAAGTTTTATGATGATGCATTAATCACGAAGTGTTTTATTTGCTCTGAAACTCGCAATTAAATAATACGCTACAAATACAGTAGAAAATTTAAGGATAGAAGGAATCGCCAATTCAAGGTTAAATAGTAAAGCTCCGACAAATACCAACACTGCCATTGCTAAAAAAGAAAGTCCCAACTTTTTTGGCAAAGTAAAATTTGGAGTATCCAGATAATAGGCAATTCCCCATGCAATACCGAAAGCCAAAGCATAATAAATATCAAGACCAAGGTTTTCTGAACTGTAAAAGAAATAGTTAATTAAAAAACTCAAAACAGTTCCCAACGCAAAATACAGCAATGCTTTTTTCATACCTTATATAATATGGTGCAAAAGTAGAGAAATTAATTTGAGAATTTAAAAATGAATACACGTTCATTTCTAAACGAATGTTTGTTCCGTGGGTAAACATTTAATTAACAAAACCAACACAACAATTTTAATATCAATAATTTAAACTAAAATAAGCGGTTACTATTTTATTATTATATTTGGGAATTCAGAAATTTTCTAGATTTTTTATGGAAACCCAAAAATATACTCCAACCAATAAAGTAAGAATCGTGACTGCTGCATCGTTATTCGATGGTCATGATGCTGCTATTAATATTATGCGCCGTGTCATTCAGGGAACAGGATGTGAAGTCATTCACCTTGGACACGACAAATCTGCAGAGGAAGTTGTAAATACAGCTATTCAGGAAGATGCCAATGCGATTGCCTTAACTTCTTATCAAGGGGGGCACAACGAATATTTTAAATACATCTACGATCTTTTAAGAGAAAAAAACTCTCCACAAATCAAAATCTTTGGTGGCGGTGGCGGTGTAATCCTGCCTGAAGAAATCGAAGATATCATGTCATACGGAATCGATAGAATTTATTCTCCGGATGACGGTCGTGAACTTGGTTTACAAGGAATGATCGATGATTTGGTGAAAAGATCAGACTTCGCGACAGGAGAAGAAGTAGAAGCAAGTGATTTAGATTCTATCAGTTTTGAAAATTCTACAAGTATTGCAAAAATTATTTCTGCGGTAGAAAACTTCTCAGAAGAAAAACCAGAATTAGTTCAAGCGATTGACGAGAAATCAAAAGATCTAAACATTCCAATCATTGGTATTACAGGTACCGGAGGAGCCGGAAAATCTTCATTAACAGACGAATTGGTAAGACGTTTTATCCGTTCAAACCCCGATAAAAAAATTGCGATCATCTCCATCGACCCTTCTAAAAAGAAAACAGGAGGCGCACTTTTGGGTGACAGAATTCGTATGAATGCGATCAATGATCCAAGAGTTTATATGCGTTCGATGGCAACAAGAGAGAACAACGTTTCTGTTTCTCCGTTCATTCATTCTGCTTTGAATGTTTTGAAATTAGCTCATCCAGACGTAATTATCCTTGAAACTTCAGGTATCGGACAATCCGGTTCAGAGGTTTCTGATTTTGCAGATGTTTCAATGTACGTAATGACTCCTGAATATGGAGCTTCAACACAGTTGGAAAAAATCGACATGCTAGATTATGCAGATTTGGTTGCTTTAAATAAATCCGACAAAAGAGGTGCTCTTGATGCACTTCAAGCGGTTAGAAAGCAGTTCCAGAGAAACCATTTATTATGGGAACAGCAACTGGATGAAATGCCTGTTTATGCAACAAAAGCATCTCAGTTCAATGACCATGGAACAACAGAATTGTACAACAGATTGGTTTCTAAAGTAAACGATAAATTTGCTGATTTAAATCTACAAGGTTTTGTTGAACAGGAAATTACAGACGAAGTAACAATTATCCCTCCGAAAAGAGTTCGTTATCTTTCTGAAATTGTTGAAAACAACAAACAATATGATGCAAACATTGAAAAACAAGCTGAGCTTGCGAGAACAATGTATCATATTGAAGGTGTTAAAAATATTATTTCTAATGAAGCTTTAGATGCTGAATATCAAAAGGCAGAAAAAGAACTTCAACAGGAAAATATCGACTTCCTAAAAACTTGGGATGATACGAAAAAGGCGTTTCACGAAGAGTTTTATTCTTACTTTGTAAGAGGAAAAGAAATTAAAGTGGAAACCTCAACAGAATCTTTATCCCATTTAAGAATTCCAAAAATCGCTTTACCAAAATACAATGATTGGGGTGATTTGATTAAATGGAAAGGTCAGGAAAATCTTCCGGGAGGATTTCCTTACACAGCAGGAATTTATCCTTTCAAAAGAACCGGAGAAGATCCAACGAGAATGTTCGCCGGAGAAGGAGGTCCTGAAAGAACCAACAGAAGATTCCACTATGTTTCTGCAGAAATGCCTGCAAAACGTTTATCTACCGCTTTCGACTCGGTGACTCTTTACGGACAAGACCCTGCTTTACCACCGGATATTTATGGTAAAATCGGAAATGCTGGAGTTTCTATTGCAACGTTAGATGATGCTAAAAAACTATACTCAGGTTTTGATTTGGTAAATGCGTTGACTTCAGTTTCAATGACAATCAACGGTCCAGCTCCAATGTTGCTAGCTTTCTTTATGAATGCGGCGATTGACCAGAATGTTGAAAAATATATTGCTGAACATAAATTAGAATCTAAAGTTGAAGAAGTTTTAAAAGCAAAATTCGACGATAAAGGTTTAGCAAGACCAAAATATAACGGAGAATTACCTCCTTCTAATAATGGTTTAGGTTTAAAATTATTAGGAATCACGGGAGACGAAGTAATTCCTACAGAAGCTTATGCTGAAATTAAAGCTAAAACCATTGCAACCGTTCGTGGAACCGTTCAGGCTGATATTTTAAAAGAAGACCAAGCTCAAAACACTTGTATTTTCTCGACTGAATTTGCCTTGAGATTAATGGGTGACGTTCAGGAATATTTCATCAAAGAAAAAGTAAGAAACTTCTACTCAGTTTCTATTTCTGGGTATCACATTGCAGAAGCGGGAGCAAATCCGGTTTCTCAGTTAGCATTTACATTGGCAAATGGTTTCACGTATGTTGAATATTATTTGTCAAGAGGAATGGATATTAATGATTTTGCACCGAACTTATCATTCTTCTTCTCCAATGGAATCGACCCTGAATATTCAGTAATCGGGCGTGTAGCAAGAAGAATCTGGGCAAAAGCAATGAAATTAAAATACGGAGCTGACGAAAGAAGCCAGATGTTGAAATACCACATTCAGACTTCGGGACGTTCGCTTCACGCTCAAGAGATTGATTTTAACGATATCAGAACTACTCTTCAAGCGCTTTATGCAATTTACGATAACTGTAATTCACTTCACACAAATGCTTATGATGAAGCAATTACAACTCCGACCGAGCAGTCTGTAAGAAGAGCGATGGCAATTCAGTTGATTATCAATAAAGAATTAGGTCTAGCGAAAAATGAAAATCCACTTCAAGGTTCATTTATTATTGAAGAATTGACGGATTTAGTTGAGGAAGCTGTTTATACAGAATTCGACAGAATCACGGAAAGAGGTGGTGTTCTTGGAGCAATGGAAACGATGTATCAACGTTCAAAAATCCAGGAAGAATCGATGCATTACGAATGGTTGAAACATACAGGAGAATATCCAATCATCGGAGTAAATACGTTCTTAGGAAAAGATGGTTCGCCAACAGTTCGTCCGGGAGAAGTTATCCGTTCGACTGAGGAAGAAAAGCAATTCCAAATCGAAATGCTTCACAACTTCCAGAATTCTAATCACGATAAATCGGAAGAAGCATTGAAAACTTTACAACACGCTGCCATCAATCAGCAAAATTTATTTGAAGTAATGATGGATGCCGTAAAATACTGTTCTCTTGGGCAAATTACCAATGCTTTGTTCGAAGTAGGCGGTAAGTACAGAAGAAATATGTAGTCCGGCCCGTGTCGGGCAGACAATTATTGACTACTAACTGTTCAATAATTATAAATTAAAACCTCATGGAATTTTCTTTGAGGTTTTATTTTTTAATTATCTTTATAAAAAAATGTGATGAAAATTTTTCAGGTAGAAAATCCTTGTGAAGAAAAATGGAACAACATGCACAATATTCCTGAAGGAAAATTTTGTGATTTGTGTTCAAAAAAAGTATTGGATTTGACTCAAAAAACGAATGATGAAATCTTTCAACTTTTGGAAATATCGAACGGGAAAATCTGTGGAAAAATTTTCCAGCATCAATCAAATAGAAGTTTTTCAAGGCCTGAAAGAATCATCATTAATCATGAAAAAAGAAAAGGCTATTCACGACTTGTTGCGGGATTGACAATTGCTGCAAGCTTAACAGGAATCCAAACCAATGCGGTAACCATTCAACATCCTTCAACAGAAATTTCACAAAATAAAAATCTAAAAGAAAACAATTCTGAAGAAGAAAAAATATCAGATAAAGATTTCATTATTTCCGGAAAATTAATCAACTCTGAAACAGGAAAACCTCTACAAAATATTCAGGTCACTTTAATCACAAAAGGAAAAATTTTTAAAACTAATACGAATCAAGAAGGAATCTACAAATTAATTGTTCCCATTTTTTATATTCAAAAAAATAACAATGTACTCCACTTTGATTTTGGAGGCTACAATGATAAAAAATACATTCTTACTAAAGATGAACTAAGGAAAAAAGAATTTTCTTTTAAGAATAATGAAATCAATACTTTTATTAGCATCACCGGAGGTATTTCATCAAAAAAATTCGAGCCCACTATTTTAGTGGATGGTGAAGAAATTGATGAAAAAGAATTATCTGAACTAGATCAAAGAAATTTTAATTTTTTCCATTTTTCTGGAAAAACAGCAAAAGCTGTTTATAGCGAGGCTTCAGAGGACGGCTTATATTTATTTTATACAAAATGAAACCAAAAGCCATTTTCAACTGGAGCAGCGGAAAAGATTCTGCACTTGCATTATACAAAACTTTACAGGAAGACCAATTTGAAATCACTTCTTTGCTGACAAGTATTAATCAAGAATTTCAAAGAATCTCTATGCATGGGGTTCATGTTTCATTATTGGAAAAACAGGCTGAAAGTTTAGGGTTTCCTTTAATTAAAATGGAAATTCCGAAAGAACCTTCGATGGAGGAATATCGTGAAATCATGAATAAAACCGTGAGCAAGATAAAATCTCAAGGGGTTACTCATTCTATTTTTGGAGATATTTTTTTAGAAGATTTGAGAAAATATAGAGAAGATCAGTTACAATCCATCGGAATGAAAGGAGTTTTCCCTTTATGGAAAATTGACACAACCAACCTCATCCATGAGTTTTTAGACTTAGGCTTTAAAACCATTGTGACTTGTGTGAACGAAACATATTTAGATAAAAGTTTTGCAGGAAGAATTATTGATAAAGACTTCATTAAAGATTTACCAACAAATGTAGATCCTTGTGGAGAAAACGGAGAGTTTCACACCTTTACCTTTGATGGCCCGATCTTTAAAAATCCTATTCAATTTGAAATTGGAGAGATAGTCAAAAAAACATACCCGAAACCTAAAACTGATGACAATGAAGAAAATGGAGAATATGTTTTCTGGTTTTGCGATTTGATTTCAAAATAATAATTTAAAACTTTCGTTTTATTCTAAACTAAGACAATGAGACCTTATCTGAGAATTGAAAAACCTTGTGAAGAGCCTTTGAACAATATGCATGATGTTCCGGGAGGAAAACATTGCGACTTATGTTCAAAAAAAGTTTTAGATCTCTCAAACTTAAAGGATGCTGAAATTTTAAAGATTATTCAAGAAAACAAAGGTGAAAAATTCTGTGGAATCTTTTTCAAAAATCAATTAAACCGTCCTTTACAAGAAAAAAGAATAATTGCAAATAGTTCTCCAAGAAAAATTACCTTTTCAAAAGCAGCCGCTGGATTAGCTTTAACAGCAAGTATGATCAGTTCTTATCCCGCTCAAACTACAGCAATTCATTCGGAAGAAATAACACTATCTGCAGATTCAAAGAGAAAAACCAATGATGAAGAACCTCAAAAAGACGATACCAATTTTGTAATTTCAGGAAGAATAATTGCTTCAGACAAAGGGATACCGATTCCTGCAGAAGTCAGTTTTATTACAGTTTTGAAAGTTTATACCACAACAACAGATAAAGACGGTTATTATCACCTTGAAGTACCGAAAGACATTCTGAAATACGAAAGCTTATTGGAATTTAGCCCCGACATTCATTCCTATGATAAAAAATTAGCTATTTATACCATTGAAAACCTTGGTAAAAAACAGCTGATAAAATTAGATTATAATGGTTCAGATAAAATGTATGGTGAAATTACCTATGGTCCACCTTTAGCCACAGAAAAATCCCTTGTGATTGCAGAAGGAAAAAAACTTGATTATAAGCTTTTTAATAAAAGCTACTCTCTATTTCCTAATAAATATGAGGTTCATTACATCCCTAAAGAGTTTGTAAAATTCTTCACTCAAAAAGAAACAATTAATAACATTTACATCGTTTTTATAAAATAAGAATATCTTAAAATAAAATCAATTTAAGTACATATTTCTCATTTACCGACACATTTTCACCGTTTACCTCAAATTTTATTTTCATTGTGATGCAAATTTTATTTTTGTTCTATAAAATAATATAACAATGAAAAATCTAAAGCTTTTAAGTAAATCTTTACTGATTTTCTTTCTGCTCACTGCGACCTTATATTTTTCACAGACAGGAATCAGAATTACTTACTACAACGGAACTACACAAGATTACAGTATCGAGAATAGTGGCAAATTATATTTCACCTCGACTAATCTTTTAGTTAAAACTTCCGCAACCGCAACTGATGTTTCTATCCCAATGACAATCATCAGGAAAATCACATTTGTTAATTCAGTATTGTCGACTCAGGAGGTTGGAAAAAACGAGTACAACACCAAACTATATCCCAACCCAACATCAGACTTTATCAAAATAACTTCTGATAAAAATGACCGAATGAAGGTGAAAATTTATTCTTCTTCCGGACAGCTCGTCCATACAGGAACTTATCTTCCGAATGAAAGTATAGACATTAGTCACCTTACAGCAGGCTTTTACCTGGTACAAGTAGATCAAAACGTTTTAAAACTGATAAAAAAATGAGAAAGCACATCTATTTTATCGTAGCTATGCTTCTATCTTTAAGCATAAAGGCACAGCAAAACATCATTGCACACAATTCAGGAAACAATATGTATGCTTCTCCTACATCAGTAGTAGACAGCATTAAATTCGACACCAATGATTCCAAATTTCACATTAGTGGAAATTCGGGAAATCCTAATCTTCCGAAATCTATTGTCGATAGTCTTACCTTTACTTCCACAGCAGTGAACTTGACTAAAATTTATATTATTTATAAAGGTACAGATAATGCAACGATCATTAATCCTTATGCAAATCAAGGGGTAAATATTACCGCAACAGGAGGAACAGTCAACGTTGTTTCAACAGCAACGATCAGTAATCTGGAATATAATTTATTAGGAACAAGTACCACAGGAAGCTTAACAATGAGCTCTACCCTACCTGCAACTTTTGTAATGAATAATCTGAATATTACTAATGCTTCAGGATCGGCAATCAATATTACAGGAGGGCAAACTCATACGTTTACTCTTCAGTCAGGAACGACAAACTCCCTTACTGATGGATCTTCAAGTACTAAAAACGGAACGCTTCAAACGGATGGCAAAATTATTTTTGCAGGAACCGGAACGTTAAATATTAAAGGAATTAAAAAACATGCTGTTTCCACATCGTCTATCATTGAAGTTCAGAATGGAAATATTAATGTAATCTCTGCTGCTTCAGACGGGTTTCATTCTGAAGGATATGTCATGAGCAACGGAACAATAGTTACCACTGCAACAGGTGATGCTATCGATGCTGGAGATGCTGCTGTATCAATTTCAGGAGGAAATATTACCGCCACATTAGCTTCTGCAGATGTAAAAGCGATTAAAACAGGCACTAATACAATTACTATTTCAGGAGGAACATTTAATTTAAATTTAACCGGAGCTCAATCGAAAGCAATCAGCGCCAAAGGAAATATTACTTTTAACGGAGGAAATATAACAGCGACATTATCCGGAGCCGCAGTTCTTACAGCTTCAGGAAGTGGTTATGATCCTTCATATTCTACCGCAGTAAAATCAGATGCTGTCATCACGGTAAACAGCGGAACATTTAATCTGACGTTAGCTTCAACAGCAAGTGGAGGAAAAGGATTTTCAGCAGACGGAGAGCTTATCATTAACGGAGGTACTTTCACCATCAACAATGCAGGAACAGGAACTACATATACCAATACATCGGGTGTTGTTGATTCCTATACTGCTTCAGGTTTAAAAAGTGATACGAATATCAAAATTTACGCTGGAACATTAAACATAACGAGTACAGGAATTGGAGGAAAAGGAATTTCTGCCGATGGAGAAATTGTTTTAGGAAATATAGGAGCTTCCAATAGCTTATTAAACTTAAATGTTTCCACTACAGGAATTCGATTTTTAGTTTCAGGATCCGGAAACAGTGCAGATTACGCCAATCCAAAAGCCGTAAAAGCGGAAGGGAATCTTACGGTAAATAGTGGCACTATTACAATCAACTGTACACAAACTTCAGATGGCGGTGAGGGATTGGAAAGTAAAAACATTCTTACTATTAATGGTGGAGTTACGGAAATCTCAACTTGGGATGATGCAATCAATGCCGCAAATGCAATCGTGATTAATGGAGGAACAACTTACTGCTACGCAAAAAACAATGATGGTATTGACAGTAACGGAACTTTAACGATCACTGGAGGTACAACAATCTCCAATGGAGCTAGAACTCCCGAAGAAGGTTTTGATTGCGACAATAACACATTCAATATTACAGGAGGAATTATTGTAGGAACAGGAGGAGCAACAAGCAATCCGACTTCAGTTTCAACGCAGAAATCGGTAAAAGTAACCACCACTGCGGGAAATCATGTGTATATAAAGAATTCTTCCAACCAAACAATCTTAATGTATAAAGTTCCTTCATTTTACGGAACAGGATCCAGCAATTCAGTGACTTTACTTTTCACAGATCCTAATTTTGTAAACGGAACGTATACCATTTACAGAGGAGGAACAATCTCCGGAGGAACCGACTCTCATGGGTATATTACAGGAGGAACTTATACGGGCGGAACCTCATCTACATTTACTGTAAGTAGTTATTTGACAACTGTAAATTAAAATATATAATTACAAACCCCTGAAATACGTTTGCATTTTAGGGGTTTTATTTTTTAAATTGATTTATCTGTCTATTTATTCTGCTACGAATACGGATAACTTTTTCAATGTTTTTTTATGCTCAAAGAAATTAAGAATCCCAAAAATAACCGTCATTTGTATTAAAAAAGGAAAAAATAGTGTTAGTAAGGAAAGTAAAATATCACCCATATCATTCATTCTAAATAATAAATAGGCATGCTTACCATCTTTGGCAACAATCTGAGCCATTGCACTTGTAGTTGCCACCATAATTCCTATATTTTGCTGGTAGATGGAATAGAGTGATCTTCCTTTATATTTAAAATCTTTTTTAACGTATTTTCTGATTTTATAATTGAGCGTCCATACTAAGGCAGGAGCTAGTAAAAACAATAAATTCTGTCCTCTAAAAAAATCGGTATAGGTTTCCTGACTATCAGAAACATAGATCAGTAATAGATTTACTCCAAAAGAAATCAACGCATACAAAAGAGACTTTTTAAGAATCTTATTATACTTTGCCTTAACAATTTTCTTCACTATTACCGGAATTTTTTCCGAATAAAATATTGAATACCTTGTCATTTTAAACTCATTCTCCCACAGTTTCTGAGTTTTCAAAAAAGCTTCATCAAAACTTATATTTTCGTTCTTCTGAATATCTAAAATCTGTGAAGCCATATGATCTTCCACTTCTAATAAAATATCTAATGGAAGTTTTTGAAAAATAAGATAATCTCTTACAAGGTCTAATTGTTCTTTGTTCATGAGAGTAATACATTTATTTTTTTAGTTCTGAAATATAAAAGTTGGATTTGCACTATCACACAATACAAAAGAATGATCTGGTTCAATATTGGTTTCCAGAAATCAAATGCTTCCGAAAAATATCCGAATAAGGAAACAGCTATAACCGCCACTATTATATTTCTCAACAACAAAGGATGAAAGCTTATCTGCTGATATTCTTTAAAACTCATTTTCTTCCAGATAAAATTATAAATTAGCAGGAACGTTAAAGATAAAAGAACCAGAATCTCTGAATAAAAAAACATTTCTTCAGAAATTAAAACAATCAATCCCAATAGTGCAGAAAAAAGAAGAGATGAATATATAATCTTTTTAAATCTTGTCTGCAATATCTTTTTTTCAATCCTTGCGATCTTTCTAAATGAAAAAGTATCCGCTTTTACCATTTCAAGTTCATATTGCCAATTCAGTTTTGCCTGAACAAAAGCTTCCTGGAAACTGATATTATTTTTGTTCATCAATTCAGAAATCTGCATAACAAAATGGTCATAGATCTCAACAAGCACAGCATTACTCAATTTTTTGCTTTTCAGATATTTTTCTATTTCCGTAAAATATTCTTTATTCATGATATTACAGATTAAAAGTTGTAAGATAGGGTTTCATCTTTTTCATAGATTTCACAAAGCCTAACAGAATAAAAAAACTATATGAATACAATCCAACACATCCCGAAAAAATGATGAGTGAGAAAAGTCCTGTCATAGAACTTTGTTCAAATCCATTATAAATCAACACTCCCAACTTCCCATACTTCCCAAGTAAAAAAGGCTGAAAAGCTCCCACTAAGATCAAAGGTATATTTGAGTTTTGAAAAATAGTGAACTTAACATTTCTAAATTGACCTACATAGTTAAAATAACGTATATACAAAAGGAAGAGCATTGATGGTATAGAAGTTAAAGTCATTACTAAAAATGGGAATATCTCACTAAAGATTTCTTTTTCCAACATCTTCGAAAGTGTAAAAAGAATCACATTCATCAAGAAAAATACCATTAATGATTTCCTGAAAATCTTAATCATTTCCCTATCTCTTATATCCTTCACAAAAACCACAACTTCTTTTCCATTATACATTTTCGTCAATTCAAGATCTTCTTGCCAAATTTTCTTTACCTCATCAAAAGCTTTTTCAAAAGAAATATTTTTTATCATCGTATGATCAATTTGACTTAGAAAATGATCTTCCAATTCCATCAAAATATCTATCGGAATTTTTTTGGAAAGCAAATAATCACGTACCTCCTTTCTTTGTTCTGCCGAAATCATATATCAAAAATTGTTTTAAGATTAAACAGATAACTTCTCATTTCATCTTCCTGTAGCGCCTGTTGCTTTTTCCCTTTATCTGTTAACAGATAGTATTTTCGGTTTCTACCATTTATTTCCTGTACTTCAGAGGTAATAATTCCATCACCTTCCAATTTATGTAAAAGAGGATATAATGCTCCTTCCGTCATTTCCAACTCTCCTTCTGTAAGCTCTTTTGCACGTTGTGTAATTTGATACCCATACATTTTCACTTCTTTTGAAAGCAGCTTTAAAATAATATTCTGGAGTGTTCCTCTGTAGAGACTGTTCTTTTTCATCCCAAAGATTTAATACCTTACAAATCTATACATAATTTTCTTATGTATTAAAATATTTTTTAATTTAAATAAATCTTACCTTTGAAATATGAAAAAGATGTACTTCATAGCAATCTATCCCCCACAAAATATTATTGAAGAAATTAATGTTTTTAAAAAAGATCTGGTTGCTAATTTTGCTAATTCTAAAGCATTAAAAAATGAAGCTCACATTACTTTGTTTCCTCCGTTCGACAGAGAGATTGAACTTGAAGAGGACATCCATGTAGCCTTTCAAAAAATTAATACAGATCTGTCCCGGTTTGAAATTACCCTCAATGGTTTTGGAAGTTTTTCTAGTCCTAAAAATCCAGTTCTATATGTAAAACCTGAAAAAAACGAGAATTTGAAACAACTTCAACTTAACGTTAAAGAAAAATTTAATTTTAAAAATTATTCATTCAATCCTCATGTTACGGTAGGATACAGAGATCTTACGTATGAAAACTTTCTTAAAGCATGGGAAATTTACCAACATAAAATTTATCAAACTAAATTCTTAGTTGACAAAATAACATTGCTTCGTCATGATGGAAAATGGGTTCGGATTGCTGAGAAAGAACTGTCAGGAAAATAATCTTTAATCCATTTTTCAACTCCCTGAAGAAAGCAGTATCTTTGAAGCAATGATTTCAGCTGAAAAAATAATATTAGGAATTGACCCCGGAACTACGGTTATGGGATTCGGATTAATTTCCGTGAAGAAAGGAAAAATGGAAATGGTTTCTATTCACGAATTAATTTTAAAAAAATACCCGAATCACGAAACAAAGCTTAAATATATTTTTGATAAAACATTGGCTCTGATTGATGAATTTCATCCTGACGAAGTGGCATTAGAAGCTCCTTTTTACGGAAAGAATGTTCAGAGTATGCTCAAATTAGGAAGAGCACAAGGCGTTGCCATGGCTGCAAGTCTTTACAGAAATATTCCCATTACAGAATACTCTCCGAAAAAAATAAAAATGGCCATTACCGGAAACGGAAACGCCAGCAAAGAACAGGTTGCGGGAATGTTGCAAAATCTTCTGAAATTAAAAGAATTCCCAACAAAATATCTTGATGCTTCCGATGGTTTGGCTGTAGCTGTTTGCCATCATTTTAATTCAGGAACCATCACGGATATGAAATCATATACAGGATGGGAAAGCTTTTTAAAGCAAAATCCGGATCGTCTGAAATAAATATTATTTGATTTTATACTCTGCAGGTGTAATGGTAAAATCGGCAGTTGGTTTTCCTTTTTTATCAGAATAAGAATAATGTAAAGTCACGTCATTATTTCTGAACTCTTCCATATCAGCAGAAGTTTTCACGGCTTTAATCGCTTCTTCTTTTGCCTGACTTTTAAATGCTTCAATTTCTTGAGGTGTTACACTTTCTTTTACGTCTTCAGTTAGCGTATAGTTATATTTAAAAATCTTATTTGGTAAAGCAGAAACACTATCAAGACGAACTCCGTCACTAAGAACCTGCGGTGTAAGCTTGTTCATATTCACTGCAGCTTCCTTCAATTCTTCATCTACAGTTTTCTCGTTTTTACAAGAAGTTAAAGCTACAATTATACAGATTAATGAAAGTCTTATTACATTTTTCATAACTAGCTTTTTTTGTGGATTAGTTATTTAAAGGTAAGACTATTTTTACAAATGGATTTTTATCTTGTATTAAAACCGTTCATACACATCTTCAATCTGTCGGACTTTACCTTCTAGAATTTCGTTATAAATAATTGAAAATTTATTTTTCGGCTCAATTTTATAATATTCATTTCTTTTTAGATCACCTTCTAAGTAAGAGAAAAAACCATCATTAATAGAAACTAATATCTTCCCTGAATTACTTTTTCTTTCACAATTCTTACCATCCGCATAGCTTTTGGTTAAAAAGGTTTTAGTTTCTTCTTTTTCAAAACTTAAAGTATATTTTTTTTCGCATTCATGAAGGGGATATGATTTTTTAACCTCACCATCCCAATAATTTCTTTCAATCAGTTTCCAGTTTCCAAGGAGATCACTTTTATGATCGAACATAGTCTCTTGATCTTTATGTAAAATCAAATCATTCTTTTGAGATTGACAATTCACAAACAGCAAACAATACACTAAAAAATATATAATCTTTTTCATCTTTTGTAATAATAAAAAAAGGAGCTCTTTTTCAAGAGCTCCTTTTATATTTTAATTAGTTATTGATAAACTTCTTAGACCCTCCTTTATCATTATTCGAATAGTTAATAATATAGGCTCCTTTTGGAAGTTCCTGATTAATCTGAACTTCATTTGTTTTCGAGTTCCCTTTCTGAATTAATTTTCCACTCATATCAAAAAGTTGGTAGTCTCCGAAAACTTCATTTCTGCTTCCTACAAGTTTTAGCTTATTTTCAGCTTTCACATAAACGATTTTAGTATCAACATTATCTTTCACATCTGAGGTTCCTAAAACATCTAATACTCTTACTGCATAATCTTCCATTTGTCCATACTGCAATTGTGAACACGGTCCAAAATCAGGAAGATCAGAAAAATCATAGGTAGCAGCATCTACAGCAACTCTCATTCTTAAATACGTATTTTTTACAGCTGAAGCAGGAGCAGTAATATTATTTGTAAGAGTAACTGAAGCTGAAGCACTCACAGGATTTGTAGAAACATTATTGACAACTAATTCAGCTGTTTCAAAAGTTCCGTTATTATTATAATCTATCCAAACTTTTGTTCTGAATTTATTGTCTTGACCAAATCCATTCAAGTAACTTATTTTAAGCGGAGTACTCGTAGATGTCGAAATATCAGTATAATAAGCAGGTCTGATACATGTTGCATTGGCATAATCGGCATAATAAACAGGAGATGCTTCATCGGAATCATAACCAGTACTCATACTGTTAATAGACCCCATCACAACTCTATAAGGACCAATTGCAAAATTATTATTCGTTGGGTTAAGTGTTCCCGCAGGATTACATTGTGCTGCAATTACGCTCACAGGCGAGGTAACTGTAGTAGAAAGATCTGTAGCACCTAATGAATTAATTAGATTTTTTCTGTATTCCATCATCAATAATACTGCTCTATCTCTTTGCCCATCTGTAAATTTCCTTTCAACATTGGTATAATTCATAATGTTGTATTGAGTTCCGTCAAAATTTACACCTGTACAAGGATCAACGCTTGTATTGCCGGGAACAGATACTCCATACATACTTCTTGAAGGAGAAGTGTCACAAACTCTATCACCATCTGTTGCACAGTTAGTATTTGTCGGGCATGTAGTCTGACTTGTATATGATATTCCTTGGAATGTATGATATAATCCAAATGCATGTCCTAATTCATGAGTAAGCGTTGTATCATTTGAATTTTTAATAGTAGCCACTTTCATAAAACTTTCATAATCAAAATCGTATGAATCAGGGAACTTTGCATACCCCATCAAGCCATAAGATAATTGTTGTTGGCCATCAAACCCAATTACTACATAAATATTAAAATAAGAATTTTCTGGCCAGTGTGGTGCAACTTGAGTTTTAATCATATAGTCAGGTACTCCGTTAGCACTTTGCATGGCAACTCCATACGAATCATAACCTGCTAATGTACTTCCATTATACCTTACAATTCCTGTTGTAGGTGTACAGCTTGGAGACCTTTTTGCTAATACAAGTCTAAAAGGAATGACCGCCCCTCCTGTTGGACCTGAACCTTCAGCATAAAATCCATTACCATAGGTTGTTGCATACATACTGTTTGCTCTACCTATCCAGTTAATAATTTCCTGATCTGTAAGATGTAAATTCGAATTCGCTGCAGCACTAGATTCTATAACATGTACTACTACAGGAATTTCATATATTTGTCCTGTGTAAAGTCCATTCCAAGTTGTAGTAGCCCCAACTCTATTCAGGTAAGATTGTACATTTAAACCTGCGAACTTCGCATCTATTTCTTCCCTGTTTCTTTCTAAATTCGGGTATTTGGAATTCATTCTTCTCATTATTTCATCAAAACCACAAGACTTTTCAATGTTTTGAGAAAACGCATTAATAAAAGAAATTAATGCAAAAATTATACTTATTTTCTTCATATTATATATACTTATGTAATATTTCCGGCAAAACTATTATATTTTTTTAAATCTATCTTAATATTTTTCAATTAAATTTTACAAAAATTTAACATTATTCTAATTTATCCATCAAAAAACTAAAAATCAATGGGTTAAATACTTAATCAAATATACTTGGTAAAACATAATACTATTTTTAACATTGGTATGATTTTTAGTATTACTTTTGTATAAATTTTCAACAATGAAAAAAACACAATCAATTATAAATCAAACCGATTATAAGATTAATTGGTTTCAGAAATTTCTTATGATCTGCTCTGGGGGGAACATTCATATTTTAAGAAAAACCCCCAGCGAATGGAATAAGTTTGCCGGAATTGGTGGAATTGTACTTTTCACGGCTGTATTTGCTACATTATCTGCAGGCTATGCTATGTTTACTGTATTTGATAATATTTGGACAGCCATCGGATTTGGTATTTTATGGGGATTAATGATTTTCAATCTGGATCGTTATATTGTTTCCTCCATTAAGAAAACAGGCACATGGTGGAATCAAATATTAATGGCAATTCCACGTCTTGTATTAGCAACATTTTTAGGGATTATTATTTCAAAACCACTAGAGCTTAAAATTTTTGAAAAAGAAGTCAACAAACAGCTAAATACTATTATCCAAAGAAATAAAAAACAGCTTCAGGGAGAGATGAACGGACGTATTTTGCAACAAAGTGGACCTTTTGAAACTGAAAAGAAACAAATCTCTGAAAAAATTGTTCAATACCAAAAATCTTATGATTCCGCCTCAGTAGAACTTGAAAAAGAAATTTTGGGGACTAAAACTGGGCTTACCAGTGGAAAAGTCGGCTTTGGAAGCAATGCAAAACGTAAACAAGAGCTAAAGGAACAAAGAAGACAGGATTTAGAAAATTACAAAAAACAGGTTGCTCCACGATTAGAATATCTTGATAAGGAAATTTCAAAAATCTATACCAATCTGGAAACAGAAAGAAAATCTACTGAAACTTTCGAAGACAAATTCAATGGATTTGCTGCAAGACTTCAAGCATTGGATGAATTAGGAAAAAATTCAGCAATTATTGGTTTAGCAGCGAGTTTTATTATGGGGCTTTTTATATGCTTAGAAATTTCTCCTGTTCTGGTAAAACTTATTTCTCATATTGGTCCTTATGACCATCTTTTGGATAAAACAGAAAATGATTTCCGATTATATGCTAAAGAAAAAATAGAGAAAGGAAATGCTGCAACTGATTTTAGGATTGATGATTTTAAGGAAAAACTGAAATAAAAACAGAATCGGCGGTCGCTTTGCGACCGCCGATTCTCTTGTATGTTAAAATATTCTTATAATGAATAATTCGGAGCTTCTTGAGTGATAATCACATCATGCGGGTGAGATTCTTTCAATCCACTACCTGTAATCATGACCATCTTAGTGTCTTTTTGTAAAGCTTCAACATCTTTCGCTCCACAATATCCCATTCCGGCTCTAAGACCTCCTGTCAATTGGAAAATCACATCTTCCAATTTACCTTTACTAGGAACTCTTCCTTCAATTCCTTCCGGAACGAATTTTTTAGCCTCACTTTGGAAATATCTTTCCTTTCCACCTCTCTTCATTGCAGAAAGACTTCCCATTCCTTGATAAGTTTTGAATTTTCTACCTTGGAAGATAATTTCTTCACCCGGAGCTTCATCCGTTCCTGCTAAAAGAGATCCTAACATTACAGCTCCTGCTCCACTTGCAATTGCTTTTACGATATCCCCTGAAAGTTTAATACCACCATCAGCAATTACAGCTACATTTTTAGTCTGAGCATATTCATAAACATTGTAAATAGCAGATAATTGAGGAACTCCAACTCCAGCAACAACTCTCGTTGTACAGATAGAACCGGGACCAACTCCTACTTTAAGAACGTTTGCTCCTGCT
The DNA here is from genome assembly GCF_000813825.1 of Chryseobacterium taiwanense. GTDB lineage: Bacteria > Bacteroidota > Bacteroidia > Flavobacteriales > Weeksellaceae > Chryseobacterium > Chryseobacterium taiwanense. Next base: position 18,032 of record NZ_JWTA01000003.1, on the reverse strand, counting down.
TTAATCAAATCTTCTGCAGCTTCAGCGGTTACGATATTTCCACCAACGATATCCAAATCTGGATACGCTTTTCTGATTTCTGAAATTTTATCTAAAACTCCTTTTGAATGACCGTGAGCAGAATCAATACCGATAATGTCTACTCCAGCCTGAACCAAAGCAGCAATTCTGTCTAAAGTATCTTCTCCAACTCCAACTCCTGCTCCAACAATTAAACGACCATTTTGATCTTTGTTTGCATTTGGATATTCTAATTGATTGTCGATATCTTTAATCGTGATCAACCCAACCAATTTATTGTTGGCATCAACGATAGGAAGTTTTTCAACTCTGTTCTTAAGAAGAATTTCTTTTGCTTTTTCCAGATTTGTATTTTTATCAGAAGTGATAAGATTATCTTTTGTCATAATCTCTTCAACTTTCATATCAAGGTTTTCCTGATATTTTACATCTCTGTTTGTAATGATACCAATTAATGTATTTTCAGCATCTACAACAGGCAGACCTGAAATTTTATATTTCGCCATTGTTTCTTTAGCCTGAGCCAAAGTATGATCTTTTGAAAGGGTAACAGGATCAGAAATCATTCCGTTTTCTGAACGTTTTACACGATTTACTTGTGCAGCCTGTTCCGCAATCGTCATATTTTTATGGATGAAACCTAAACCTCCAACTCTTGCTAATGCAATTGCCAAATCAGCTTCTGTTACGGTATCCATAGCAGCAGAAACGATAGGAACATTCAGCGTAATTTTGTCGGTAAGTCTTGATTTTAATGAAACCTGATTAGGTAAAACTTCTGAATAAGAAGGAACTAGAAGCACGTCATCGAAAGTGATGGCTGTCTCTACAATTTTGTTATGAATAGACATCTTTACTTTCTTGCAAAATTAAGACATTTTGGCGAGATACGAAAATCGATTTTAATAGTTTACATAAAATTCACTCATCAATAACTTAAATCAAAAAACCGCTCCAAATTGCGGAACGGTCTTTTTTGTACAAAATAATAAGTATATGAATATGAAGTGTCTATTTATCAGTTGCTGAAACAATCATTCTAGAGATATCATCTGCAGTAAAGCTTCCCTTTACGTCTACAAATACAAGCTCCTTATCAGAATTTACTGTAATCAGCATATTTTTGATAACATCGTCTTTCTGTTTCACACGAATGTTTACATTATCTCCCTCATGTTTTATAGTTGCCCAATCTTCATAATTATTGTTATTTAAATAATTAGTAAAATCTTTCAGCATTGTTCTATCACCGTTTTCTACGGTCAAGACTTTTATCTTTGAAACCTTTTTTACCAGTTTAATAATTTCTTCATTATCTTCCCCATCTTCTCTCAATGCTTTTTTAATCATTGGTTTTGCGATAAACATGGGTACATTAATGCTTGTAAATTTCGCTCCTTTAAAATCGTTCCCAGAATCTGAAAAGTATACCATATTTCCTTTTCCGGAAGAAACAATACAAGACTGCATCAGAAACATCGTACAAACGATCAGAAAAATGTTTTTAATTATTTTCATGGTGATTAGGTTTTAACACTTAGTTAATTTGTTTCAAAGCTCCTCCGGAATTTTTGCTGATATCAGATGTGATTTCCGGATTTCCTTTATATTTAATCATCCCTCCTGAAGATGCTTTTGCTTTTAATTTACTCGCAACATTCACTGATATATTAGATCCTGATGAAGATTCTGCTTCCGCCATATTTGTTCTTAAATTATCCGCCTTGCAAAAAGCCCCACTACTAATATCAAAGCTTGCCATTCCAGCCTGTCCGTCAAACGTTGTATTCGAACCACTTGATCCTTTGAATGCAAAGTTTTTAGAATTAATATCAATTTTAATATCTGATCCTGAAGTTGCTTCGACTGTTGTATTATTAGAAATATTAAATTTACCTTTTACCATAGATCCTGAAGAAGCATCAATCACCATATTATTTTCTTTCACAGCATTTACTGTTGTAAAAGTAGATCCTGAAGATGTTTTAATATTGTCCATTCTTGGCGAAGAAACATTTACACTGATATTTTTGAACTTTAAGTTTTTCTGTCCTTTATTATCAACATATACTTTCAACACTCCATTTTCAACTTTAGTAACAATATATTGAAGCTTATCGGCATCAGCAATTACTTTAATATTCGTTGGACTTTCCTGTTTGAAAACTACGTTTACACCGGTACTCACCTGAATTCCTGAAAATTCACCTACATTTCTGGATTCGCCATTCAAATAAGAAGAAGTATTATCTGAAATAAAACTATTTCTAGTATTGGTAACAGGATTGATTTTTGTCTCCGTTGAGCTGATAATTTTATTAATATCATCCATTGACAATTTTCCATCCAGTTTTACCAGAATATTTTCATCTCCGCCACTGTCAATGCTTAGCAACAAATCATCCAAAATTCCATTTTTTTCTTCCGCAGAAAGGAATTTTATTTTGGCACCACCACTGTTCATGGTCATGATTTCATTGTAATTCAAGTTGGCTAGATAAGAAGAAATATCTTTGCTTATCTGCGAAAGCTTCTGTCCTTTTGCAGAACCTGCATCCTGAGATTTTTCCGCGATGAGTAATTTCAACCCATTAATTTTTGATAATAAAGGTTTGATTTGATCTAATTCGGCATCACCAAGATCCAGATTGTTCAACATTCCGAACATTGGTTTTGCAATTTTTATAGAGGTCACCCCTTCTACTTCCTGATATTTATCAAAAAGTTGGTCGAGTTTATCTTTTTCCTGCCCGTACACATTGAAAAAATGTGAGAAAGCAAGTGCGAATATTATGATTACTTTTTTCATGAGTCAATTTTTATTTTCTGATTATTAGAGCCTGATCAGGAGCATAATCTTTAAGGTTAATTAATAATCGTCGTCAACGACTTTTGGTTGTACTAATTTTTCACTGACGTTATTTGCAAATATTTGGAATGAATACTTAGTCACATTAATAGCTTCTTCTACATTTTCAATTCTTTTTCCGTTTACAATCACGTAAGAATCTTTGTAGCCCGTAGAATCTGCAGCTTTTTTAGCAGAGGAATTATACACATATTTCAGCCTTCTTTCCTTTTTCAATCTTCCTCTTTTCGGTAAAATTTCATCTAAAACATCTTTCTCAGCCATTGTATTTCCCTGAAAAATAGAATCCTGCTTTGCTCCGGAAACCGAATCATTCGGATGGTTCACAGCAACCTGAGATTGATGATCATTATTTTCTTCGATGAAATTATTTTTCTGTTGTTTTATCTGACTTTCCACCAACTGAGCCTGATTTTTGATATCCGAATGTTGATATTGATTCAATATAAAACCGATACCTAAAAACAAAACGACACTTGCCGCCATCCAAAACCATTTCGGGAAAGAAGGCTTATTTTTTCCGATCGGAATAATGGGAGCTTCTTCATTACTTTCCACCTCATCATCATTTCCTTCAGCTTTTTTTAGGAAATCTTCAAAATTCCAATCCATTTTCTCTTCCTTTATATTCTGGAAGATCTCGTCGTATTTATTTTGAAATTTGTCGTTGTTCATAGCTCATCAGTTGTGAGATTTGTTCTTTTACTTTTTGTCTAGCCCGCATCAGATTTACTCTTACTGCGTTTTCTTCCATTTCCAGCATTTCAGCAATTTCTGAAACTTCATATTCTTCTACATCTTTCAAATGGATAACCATCTTTTGTTTTTCCGGAAGTTGGTTGATATATCCTATAATCTGTTCTTTCAGATTATTCACTTCCATACTGTAAAGCTCTGAGCGGTGAAGCTGCATATCTGCAAATCCTAACTTCACATCGTGGTGCTTCAGTCTGTTCAGGCATTCGTTCCGGACGGCTTTCAACGCATAGGACTTTAAATTCCCAAATTGTATCAGCTCTTCTTTTTTCTGCCAAAACTTAATCATTAAATCCTGCACCACATCTTCTGCTTCATCACTGCTCATGACGAACCTTTTCGCAAAGCGATACATCTCATCTTTGAGAATGAATACCGTATCCTTAAAGGCTTCTTGGGTCATAAGTTTTGTTTCTATAAGTAAGACAATTAAAAATGAAATCTTATTACATCAAAAACAAAAAAAACTTCAAAAAATTTTGAAGTTTCTTTTATTGACCGTACTAGTACGTATCAAAAATATGTTTAAAAATTGCTTTATCATCATCTGTTAAAGGTACTTTTCTTCTTGCCATTGCTCTTTCTGCAACTTCATAAGCTTTATCCAGTTTAAATCTTTCATCATCTTTAAAACCTCCCCACGAGAAATTTTCAATTAAGTTCGGAGGAAATCCTTCTTTGAAAATATTGGAAGCCACTCCAATCACCGTTCCCGTATTCAATTGAGTGTTGATCGCTGTTTTAGAATGGTCTCCCATAATTAAACCGGCAAACTGCAATCCCGTATCTTCGAAAGCTTTTGTTCTGTAGTTCCACAGTTTTACGTGGCCGTAATTATTTTTAAGATTTGAAGAATTGGTATCTGCACCTAAATTACACCATTCACCAATCACAGAATTTCCAACAAAACCATCATGCCCTTTATTTGTATATCCGAAAATAATGATATTGCTTACTTCTCCACCTACTTTACAATGAGGACCAACTGTAGTTGCCCCGTATATTTTTGCGCCTAAATTAAACTTCGATTCCTCGCAAAGCGCAATCGGACCGCGAAGATTACAACCTTCCATGACTTCTGCATTTTTTCCGATGTAGATTTTCCCTGTCTTTGTATTTAATGTAGAAAATTCAACTTCGGCTCCTTCTTCAATGAACAGGTCTTTTTTATCTCCTAAGAACCCATTGGTAGAAGAAAGCTCTTGTGAAGTTCTTCCCTCCGTAAGCAGATCAAAATCAAAATCGATTGCTTTGTTATTGTAAGTAAAAAGATCGGTTGGCTTTTTAAAGAAAATCAGTTCTTCTTTTACATCGGTCATTTTCTCAATCTGATGCAGAGAAAAATCTTTCATATTGATTCTTGCCGCAATTAATTCATCTTCATACACCAATGCTTCTCCTTGTTTCAGTTCTTTAATTTGCTGGATCACATTGGGAGTCGGCAAGAAATTGGTCACTAAAAAAAGACTTTCTTTCTTTTCCGGTTCTTTAAATTTCTGTTGAAGGTAGCTCTCTGTAAAATATGAGATTTCTGTATTTTCTAAAATTTTCTGCCATCTTTCAGAAAAAGTAAGAATTCCGCATCGCATTTCTGCAATAGGACGTGTAAAGGTAAGCGGAAGAAAATCTTCCCAATATTGCGCATCTGAAAATACTAATTGCATTTCTATTATAGTTAGAAGTTAAGGGCTAGAAGTTAGAGGATGAAAGCCAAGAGTTTCCGTAATGTATTATTTCAATCAACTTTTAATTTTCTGCTTCTCATTTCTAGTTTTAACAAAATTACAAATAAAAAAAGTCTTCCGGAAACCGAAAGACTTTTAAATATTTTGATAGCAAAAAATTACTTAGCGAATTTTTTGTATTTGTTCATGAACTTATCAACTCTACCTGCAGTATCAACTAATTTAGTTTTTCCTGTGTAGAAAGGGTGAGAAGTTGAAGAGATTTCCATTTTGATTAGAGGGTACTCTTGTCCTTCAAACTCAATAGTATCTTTTGTTTCTGCAGTTGATTTGCAAAGAAATACTTCGTCGTTACTCATATCTTTGAAAACAACAAGTCTATAATTTTCTGGGTGGATTCCGTTTTTCATAATACAATTTTTAAAAAAATTAAAGTTCTGCTTTCGAAATAGTAATGGATATTTCTCTGCTAAATTTTAGGTTGCAAAAATACAATATTTTTTATAATATACAAATACTCATTCAATAATTTTTTCGGAATAACAAATTTCAAGTATTTTCGTTACATTTGAAGTTTAATAAACTTTAATTTCGATGAAATTCAAATTATTACTTGCTTTTTCTTTTTGGATGCTACTTCTGGCGGTATCTTGTAATAAAGATGATATTACGTTTGATGAACCAACTCAGCCTTTAAGTTTTTCGAGAGACACCGTATTTTGTGACACCGTATATCATCAGGTACGTTCGGAAACCTATGTAGTAAAAGTATATAATAATGAAAATAAAGATGTTCTTATCCCAAGAATCAACCTTGAGAAAGGAGCAGCTTCTTTATATAAGATAAATGTAGACGGAAAGGCAGGCTATGATTTTAAAGATGTTCCTTTAAGAAAGAAAGACAGCCTTTATATTTTTGTAGAAATTGCTCCTGAAGCTACAGGCCCTGAAGCGATTGCCGAGGACAGAGTTCTTTTCTCAAGCGGTGCAGGACAACAGCATGTTACTTTATTTTCTGTAGTACAGGATGCGGAATTTTTTATTAAGACGCCAACAAACCCCAATGTCATTGATGTCAATACTACATGGAGCAATAACAAAGCTAAAATAATCTACGGGGATCTTACCATTAATCCAGGGATAAAACTGAATATAGACCCGGGAACAAAAGTATATTTCCATTCCAATAGCGGGATGAAAGTTTCCGATGCGGCTACCTTAAATATTAATGGAGCATTGAATAATGAAGTTATTTTAAGAGGAGACAGAAACGATACCTATTATGATACGATTCCTAATAACTGGAACTCCATTAGAATGGAAGCCAATTCTATTCTGAACATGACTCACGCAAGATTATTCGGAGGAAAGAGAGGTTTAGACATGAAAAAAGCAACTGCTACGATCAATAATTCATTTATTCATACTTTTCAGGATTATGGAATTTATGCATTAAGTTCGACGGTGAATGCTACGAATCTAGTGATGAACAATTGTGGTTTATCATGTATATGGATTTATGGAGGAGGATATCACAGTTACACTCATGCTACAATTGCCAATTACTCAAAAACATTAGGTTCTTATACTAGGGAAGGGATTTTTGCGACTAATGAATGGAAAGATGATTCAGGACAAACACAACAAGCAGCTTTGCAGTTATTAAGGATTCGAAACAGTATCGTTTATTCAGATAAAGATAATGCTGTTCATGTCGAACCTACTTTAGGACAGCAATTTGAATTCATGCTTCAAAATTCTCTCGTCAAATATTCAAATACCTCAGAATCTGGTTATGATTTTGCCAATGCTCTCATTGTTACTCAAAGTGACAAGAACAAAGACCCTGAATTTATCAACTATTTTACAGCAAAACAAAATCTAAGAGTAAAATCGACTTCTCCTGCAAGAAATAAAGGAGTACTTATCTCTTCAGCTAATACAGATATCGTAGGAACTACACGAAGTGCTACTCCGACTTTAGGAGCTTATGAATAATTTTTTGTAGATTTTATTTTAAAACAACAGATCACAATGGAAATTACAAATCTGCAACAGCAGGTCGATGAATGGATAAAGACAATTGGCGTTCGTTATTTCAATGAACTGACCAATATGGCAATGCTAACGGAAGAAGTAGGTGAAGTGGCAAGAATTATTGCCAGAAGATATGGAGAGCAGAGCGAAAAGGAAAGCGATAAAAGCAAAGATCTGGGCGAAGAATTGGCAGATGTTTTATTTGTAACGTTATGTTTAGCCAATCAAACCGGAGTAAATCTTCAGGAAGCTTTCGATAAGAAAATGAAAATAAAAACTGATCGCGATAAAGACCGCCATCAGAATAATGAAAAACTTAAATAGTGATAAATGATGAGTTAGAAGTTATGACTTAATTTAAACTCATCATTTTAAATTTAATGCAGAAATAAATAATGAAGAAGCTAGAACAATCAAAATTAATAGGAAACAAAACCATACAAATCAGCGGTTCGAAAAGCATTTCGAATCGTTTGTTGATTTTAGAAAGTTTGTTTAAAAATATACAAATTGGGAATTTATCTAATTCTCAGGATACTCAATTGCTGAAAAAAGCGTTGTTGGAAAATACCGAAACGGTAGATATTCATCACGCGGGAACAGCAATGCGTTTCCTTACGTCTTACTACTCTATTGCGGAAGGAAAAACCACTATTCTTACAGGTTCTGGAAGAATGAAAGAACGCCCGATCAAAAATTTGGTAACCGCTTTGCAAAATCTGGGCGTTGAAATTGAATATCTGGAAAATGAAGGATTTCCTCCATTGAAAATTCAAGGAAGAAAAATCACAGAAACAAAAGTAGACGTTCCAGCCAATATTTCGAGCCAATTTATCACCTCTCTCTTATTGATTGCAGGGAAACTGGAAAAAGGATTGGAAATAAATCTTGTGGGTGAAGTTACTTCGAGATCTTATATTGAAATGACGTTGGATATTCTGAAAAAATTCGGAATTCAGGCAAGCTTTATCGGAAACTTAATTAAAGTTGAACCTTATAATGAAAGTAATCAATCTGCCGTTATCAATTATGAAGTGGAAAGTGACTGGAGCTCGGCTTCTTACTTCTACTCTTTTGCAGCGTTGGGAAGAGAAACGATTCATTTAAAAAGCTTCTATAAAGAATCCACTCAGGGAGATTCTGCCATAGCAAAAATTTATGAAGAGTTTTTCAGAATACAGACGATTTTCACAGAGGCAGAACATAAGTTGACCCTTCAGCCTGATCTCAACTTTCAATTCCCAGAAAAAATTGTTTTGGATATGAACAATTGTCCGGACATTGCCCAAACCCTTTGTGTAACTGCGGCCGCTTTAAAAATTCCTTTTGAAATTTCAGGACTTGGAACATTAAGAGTGAAAGAAACGGACAGACTTTTGGCTTTATATAATGAATTACAAAAACTAGGAACTCAAACAGAGATCACAGATAACACTATTAAATCTCTCAATTTCAATGATCCTGAAGAAAATATTTCTATCAAAACCTATCAGGATCACAGAATGGCAATGAGTTTCGCTCCGTTTTGTTTGATCAAAGAATTAAATATTGAAGATGAAGATGTAGTGGAAAAATCTTATCCAATGTTTTGGGAGGATCTGTCAAAGATTTTAAATAAAGAGTAAATGAAACTTTTTCTTTCTTTTTTATCCTTTATTATTTTTACAACATTTCAATCGCAAGAGCTGGAGGATTTTGTGATTCCAAAAGGTTATGAAAAAGTGTTGGAAGTAAAAGGCGATCTGGATAAAGACGGAAAAGAAGAAACAGTTATTGTATTTAACACTCCTGAAAAAATAGAGCATCAAGGTTTTAATAGAAAATTTTATGTTTTAAAAAATAGTCAGGGAAGTTTAAAAATATGGAAAGAAAACTCAACCATACTTAATTCAAGTGAAGCTGGTTTCTATCCTGAAGACAATAAACTGGAAATACTAGTGAAAAATAATTGTCTTGTTATTTCTCAATCATTTTATTCAAACTCCAGACATACGGATACGAGTAAATATACTTTTCGTTTTCAAAATGGAAACTTTTATCTGATTGGTGCCTTCAATCAATTTGAAGATACTTGTGAATTCAATTTTGTACAGGATGTAAATTTCTCTACAGGAAAAGTCATTGTGGATGAAACCTATTCTGAATGTGACGGAGATGAAAACAGAAAAATACCACAGGATTATCACAAAGAATTTATTCATAAATTCGACAAGCTTATAAAAATGAACGAGTTTAGGATCGGTGAAAACAAATTCAACATTCCTAATTCAAAAAAATATTTTACATACTAATGTCAAAAACTATTATCATCACGGGAACGTCATCAGGAATCGGTTTCGTATTAGCAGAATATTTCGGTAAGAAAGGTCATAAAGTGTATGGTTTGAGCAGAAAACATACTGAAAGCCAATATTTCACGTCTATTCCGACGGATGTTACAGATAATGAAGCGGTACAAAATGCTATTGCACAATTATTAACAACAGAAACAAGGATCGATGTTTTAATCAACAACGCTGGAATGGGAATGGTAGGAGCTGTGGAAGATTCTTCAAAAGAAGACATTTTGAAACTATTCAATCTGAATTTAGTCGGAGCTGTTCAAATGATGAGTGCTGTAATGCCCAAGATGCGTGAAAATAAATTCGGACAAATCATCAATGTTTCCAGTATCGGAAGTGAAATGGGACTTCCTTTCCGTGGATTTTACTCTGCTTCTAAATCAGCTTTGGATAAAGTGACTGAAGCAATGCGATATGAAGTCTATCCTTGGAATGTAAATGTTTGCTCTCTTCATTTAGGTGATATTAAAACGAATATTGCTGAAAACCGTGTGAGAACAAAAGTTTCTCAGCCCTATAAAAATGTATTCAATAAAGTATATGCTTTGATGAATTCTCATGTTGGAGACGGAACTGAACCTTTGGAAGTTGCGGAATATGTTGATGCCCTTTTAAATAAAAACCAATGGAAAGCTCATTACTATTTTGGTAAATTCGGACAAAAAATAGGAGTTCCTTTAAAATGGATTCTTCCACAGGGAACTTATGAAAATTTAATGAAGAAATATAATAAACTGGCTTAGTTTCAGTTATTAAAACAAATTTTATTTACATATTTTTGAGCCATTAAGATTTAATATTCCAAATACATGTTAATGGTTTAGATAAATTTAGAGTTGAAGCTATTCCTGAAAATATTCTTTGTGTTATTTTGCGTTTTTACCCAAGCGCAAAAGAAACATTATTGGCTTATAGATTCTGAAACCAACGCCAAAAAAAAAGTAAAAGACTCTCTTTCGGCTGCTAAATTCTTGGATTCTCTTTCTCAAAGCAATTATTTTCTGACTCAACTGAAAGAAGTAAAAGTAAAAGGCGACAGTACAGAGATTTTTTATGACAAAGGAAAAAACTTTAATGAAACCTATGTTGACCTTTCAGATTCATTAGTTACGAAACTGAAATCAAAAAAAGAGTTTTTTACAAAGAATTTAGATTCAACCAAGAAAAGCATCAATAAAGTATACATTGACGATGGGTATTCTTTCAGCAGAATTAAAGCGAAATATAAAGGGCAGAAAAACGGCTACCCAATTGTAAATCTTGACATCAATAAGAATGATAAAAGAACAATTGATGGTTTTGTGATGAAAGGCTACGTAAAAGTTCCCAAAAGATTCGTAAAAAATCTTGAAAAGGAATTTAAAGGTAAAACTTATGATGATAAAAATCTTTTATCCATTAATAAAAACTTCCAAAGTCATCCTTTTCTCTCTTTGGAACGGCAACCACAAACACTGTTCACCAAAGATTCTACACAAATTTATCTCTTTCTAGAAAAGAAAAAGACCAATACTTTTGATGGGGTCATTGGTTTCGGAAATGATAAAACAGATAAGTTCACCCTAAATGGAACCTTGAATGTGAATTTCAAGAATATGTTTAATGGTTTTGAAGCAATTAATTTATACTGGCAAAGAAACCCGGATAAAGGACAGACTTTCGACCTTCAAACCGATATTCCTTATCTTTTCAAATCGAATGTCGGACTGAATATGAAAATCAATATTTTCAGACAGGATTCTACGTATGCCAATGTGAAAATGCTTCCGGCTCTTTACTATCATATTAATAACAGGAATAAAATAGGACTTCGAGGCACTTTTGAAACATCGAGTATCATTGATAGTTTATATATCCAAGGGAAAGATTACAATAAAAAAGGTCTCGGTGTATGGTTTGAAATGACAGAACCTACCGATATTGATCTTTTTCTTTACAAAACAAGAATCAATGCAGGATATGATTTCTTAACGACAACATATACCAAAGATAATATTAAAGCCAATCAAAATCAATTCTATTTTTTTGGAGAGCATAATTATCATATTAATGGCAACCATTTCCTTAACATAAAAGGAGAAGGAGCTATGATGGATTCTAAGGTTGAGTTTTCAGCTAATGAATTATACCGTTTCGGTGGGTGGAATTCTATGCGGGGCTTTAATGAAAATTCTCTCGCCGCCGATTTTTATTACTACGGAAGTTTAGAATACCGATACTTAATCGGAAGCCAAGCCTTCTTCGATTTGTTCGGACAATACGGTCAACTCAACAACAAATCTTTAAATGTAAAGCCCAAACTCTATAGTGTTGGGTTTGGATTCAACTTTTTTATCCCTATAGGCCTCATGAGTTTCCAACTTTCTAACGGAAATGAGTTCGGAAATCCTTTTAAATTTAATGATATTAAAATTCACTGGGGAATCCTAAGTAGGTTCTAATTTATTTCGTTAATTCCCAAAATTAGTTTTCTTTTTACTGTAGACGAGCGTTTGATAAGTAAAATATAAAGTGGAGTTATTTGTAAATATTGCCTAAAATAGGCATAAAACTCTGCGATTTTTACAATAAAATAATATTTTCAGCATATTTTATTAAATTTTCTTATCTTCACTTCACTAAACAAACTAAAGAAACATGAAACGATTAAACCTTCCAGTATTGGCAGTATGCTTTGCTTTTGTAGCAATTTCTACCAATATGAAAGCACAAGCAGATTCTAACACAAGTGCTCACGATATTACGATAAGTATTCCTGAAGTAGCATTGGTTGATATTGAACCAACTGCCAGCAAAAACCTTACAATGGGCTTTACGGTTCCTACAGAAGCAGGCTTACCCATAGTTCCGGCCAGTACTAATAATACTCTTTGGCTTAATTATTCTTCTATTAAATCTGTTGCAGATGTAACCCGTACTATTTCTGTACAATTAGGTGCAGTAATTCAAGGTGTAGACATTAAAGTAACAGCTGCAGGTGCAACCGGAGGAGCAGGAGGAGGTTTATTAGGAAACCCAGCTTCTCAATTGACATTAACCGCTACACCCCAAACTATAATTTCAGGAATAGGAAGTGCATATACCGGTGACGGAGCAAGTAATGGTCACAATTTGTCTTATTCGGTAGTTTCGGCAACAGGTGTTAATTATCAAAATTTATCTGCTACAGCAACGTCTACAGCAACCGTAACATACACTATTTCTGATAATTAAATAAAAAAACACCATATAAACACTAAGATGAGAAGAATCTAGCCAAAGTTTCTTCTTGTTTTTCTGTGTCTTTTATTCTTAAAGATATTCTTCATGATAAAGCGTATTTTATTTTTTCTTGCCTTTATTTTACAGTTCGCATCATTGCAAGCAGGTATTGTCGTGCTTAATGGTCTCACTCATATGTACAAAGTTGAGAACGGACAGATATATAAAGGAAAAGTTAGCTTACAGAATACAGGAAATGCTCCTCAAAATGTAAAAATTTTCCTGCAGGACTTCAGTTATAAAGCAGATGGAACGACCTATTATACTGCCCCTCATACCAACGAGAAATCAAATACAGGCTGGATAAAACTAAATACAAATTTAGTAAGTCTGAATGCTAAAGAAACAACGGATGTTTATTATGAAATTACCGTACCTGATAAAGATCTTCAGTCTGGCAGTTATTGGAGTGTTATTATTGTAGAACCTGTCGAAGATATAAAACCGAGTAACAATACACCAGGAGTAAATATTACTTCTATTGTTCGATATGCCATTCAGGTCATTACCAATTATGATACTGAAAATGTGAAGCCTGCTCTTAAGTTTGAAAGTGTAAAAGTAGAAAAAGCAGGAAAACAGCAGAGTGTAAAAATAGGAATTACTAACAATGGAAATGTATATTGTAAACCTACTGCCAATATTGAAATTTACAATCGCAGAACAGGAGAAAAAGTAGGCACGTTTTCCAGTTTACAGATGGGACTGCTTCCTAGTACCTCGAAATCATTCGATATAGATATCAGTAAAATTCTTCCTGATAAATACAACGCTGTAATCATAGCAACTGATGAAGATGAAAATGCCTTTGCTCTTAATGTGGAATTAGAAGTTAAAAATGATTAGGAAATGGATTATATATATCATCCTATTATTCCCAATACTAATTTTTTCTCAAGAACAATCTCATAGAATTGTTATTAAAAAAGATAGTTTACGACCGGGAGCCCCTACCTCTGTTTCTTTTAAAATAGAGAATACATCTTCCGCAAGTAAAACTTACCTGTTGAATGTTGAAAGTCCATCTTCTTTTATTAGTCCTATCCTTATAAAAGATGAGATTACAGTTTCTCCATTTGATACCAGAATTTATATTGTTCCCTTACGAATTGCTGCAGAAACTTCTGCAGGAAACTATGAAATTTCATTGCATATTTCGGAAAAGGATACCGAGAATAAGCTTACCGAAAAAACAGAAATCATTGTTGCCGAACGTCGGAATATTTCTATTACTCTGCTAGATTCTCCTGAGTTTGTAAAAGCAGGACAGGTAATAAGGGCTACTTTTATTCTTAAAAATAACGGAAATACCAAAGAACATCTGGTAATGGAAAGTAGTAATTCACTAATAAGCCAGGTGAGTACTTTGATTCTTCCGCCCGGAGCTAATAAAGTAATCACGGTTATTAAAAATACAGATCCGAATTTAGGTAAAAATGATTATCAAAATTTACATCTTACTGCACGTTCTACCATTAATCCTGATCAGGCAACAACCGCATATAGCAGTGTCAAAATTATTTCGACCAAACCTGTTGAAGAAGATATTTATTTTCGTCTTCCAGTTTCGGCATCACTTTCTTTTATAGGAAGCCGGAATAGAGGCGTTTATCAGGATGGTTTTCAAGGAGAAGTTTATGGTAAAGGTAGTTTGAATAATAAAAATACCAATCAGATCGAGTTTCATGCAGCAACTAAAAATCCGATTGACTTCAATGCTTTTACTCCATACGAAGAATATTTTATCAATTATAAAGATGCCAATCTTTTTGTTCATCTTGGAGATAAAACCTATTCAGCATCTTATCTAACAGAATTCGCCAGATATGGACGAGGGGCAGAACTGCGTTATGATTTTAAAAAGATTAGTATTGGAGGTTTTTATAATCGTCCCAGATTTTTCAGAGATATTAAGGAAGAATTTAATATTTATTCGAAATTTAAAATAAAAAGAGAGTCAGAGATTGCTGTCGGATATCTTTATAAAACCCCTCTTTCAGAAAAAAACAATTTTACATCTGTCAATACAATTTTTAACTCCAATACTCATTTGCCTTATGTAGCAGGTAAATTTAAGGTTCTTAAAAACCTTGATCTTTCTGGAGAAATTACCTACAGTAAAACTGATGAAACACAAGGAACAGCATATATGCTTCAAACGTATGCCAATTTTAAGAAAGTCAGCGGAAGCCTGATGTACTTAAAAGCCAGTCCTAAATTTGCAGGTTATTTTTCTAATGCAAATACTCTTAACGGAAACATACAATATAGACCCTTAAAAAAAGTCACTCTGTTTGCCAATTTCATACAGGACGCACAAAACTATCAAAGAGATACTTTATTATTGGCAGCTCCTTACAGACGCTATTTACAATATGGGGCTCAATATAATTATATAAAAACAGGGTTTATTGCATTAAATGGTGGTTATCAAAAATACCAGGATCGTCTTATGCCAAGGCAATTTGATTATGATGAAAGATTTTTTAGAGTAAGCGTAAATCAGAAAATAGGAGAATTTACTGTTAATCTTGAAGGTCAATTTGGTAATACCAATAACTTTCTGACCGGATTTTCCGGAAATTCTACTTTCTATACAGCCAATATTGGATTTGAAAAATTTAAAACTTCATTTAGTTTATTTGGAAGTTATGCAATTACCTCCAGATATCAACTGCAAAATCAAAAGAATACCTATATCGGAGCACGAGTGATTAGCAGATTGTCAGATAAAACAAACTTCAGTATTTTTTATCAGAATAATTATATGCCTGAAGATTATTTTAAGGACAGAAATCTTTTTGAAGCTCTATTCCATCATCAGCTTTTCAAAAATCATGAAATAGATGTGTCAGGACGCTATAATTTACAACGTGGAGATCTTTCCAACAAAGACTTTATACTTTCTGTACGCTATACTCTTCGGATGAATGTTCCTGTACAAAAAATTGCAGAATACACTACTTTATCCGGAAATATCAGTAATCTTGGCGTAAAAAAAGTAGATGGTATAAGATTAATTATCGGAAATCATATTACTATTACCGATAAAGCCGGGAATTATGTATTCAAGAATGTTCCTCCCGGAGATTATTTCCTTGAAATAGATAAATCGACCACCCAATTAAATGATATACCCTATTCTAATTTTCCTGCAACCTTGCATCTTATTCACAAAGAGAATATTTATAATTTCGGTTTGACTACAGCTGCCAATATTCAAGGGAGTATTGTGCTTAACGAAAATGAAGAAAAGAGTCAGTATGTCTTTGCCAATTATCTACCTAAAAAAGACAGCAAAAAAAATAATAGTGTCATTGTAGAAGCTACCAATGGAGAACAAATCTATCGTAAGATATGTATTATAGGAGAACCATTTGACTTCACTTATTTACGCCCAGGAAGTTGGACGCTGAAAATCTATCGAAACGGATTGGATAAACGATATAAAATATCAACAGACAACCTTCAATTTGAATTAAAACCTTCTGAAACTAAAAATATAGTCATCACTATTGTAAAACAGCAAACAGAAATTAAATATCAACAGGAAGGTATAAAAGTAGGATATAACGAAATAAAAAAACAAAAATGACACTCTATACCAAAATATTATTCTCTTTGCTTATTCTTACGTTTTATCCTAGCTTAGCACAGACGTATACTGTTAGCTTTACCTTACCACAAGTTGCTTTAATGGATATTGAGCAGACAAGTAGCATCAATTTAGATCTTACAAAGCCTACTGAAGCAGGAAATCGCCTAGTAAATCCTTCCAATAACACAACCAAATGGCTTAACTATACTTCAGCAGTGGCTTCAGGTGGTTCGCGAAGCATATCAGCTTCCATTACTCAGCTCATTCCTGGTGTTGATGTAAAATTACAAGCCGCAGCAGCTTCGGGGAGTGGAGCAGGTACATTAGGAACACCCTCTTCACAAATTACTCTTTCTACGACACCAACTACGATCATCAGTGGGATCGGAGGAGCCTATACCGGAAATGGTGTTGGTAATGGTCATCAACTTACTCTTTCTGTATCTCCCAATACCTATACTAATCTTAATACCTCCAATAATACAGTTACTGTGACGTACACTATTACCGATAGTGGAGTTTCCCCTTCAGCAAATATCCCAGTAAATGTTGCAGGAAGCTCTTCTGCTATTACCATCTCACCCATCACAGAAGCAGGGAACGATTATACAGGAGGTCCATATACTACTAGTAATCCTATTAGCCCTATTACATTAGGAACTTATACTATTCCTCGTAATGTACTGTTAGGTCTTACTCTTTTAGAAACTGGAAGTATAGTCTCTCAAATCAAGATGAATTATCTCCCTACGATTTGGAATAATTCTCTTCGCCTTTATGCAAATAGAAATGGAGGTACAGGCACAGTCACCGGTGTATGCTTGTGTAGTGCTTATTTCAATAATGGTACTACTTACCCAGAAATACTTCAAACAGACTCTAATTTTTTTGAGCTTATGTTCTCTGGCATATTAGGTGCACTAGTAACTCAGGTATCTTATTCCACTATTCCGATATCTATAAGACTTGGTGGAGTTTCTGTAACAGTTCCTGCAGCTACCTATACTGCCCAGATAAATTTCCACCAATAGTCAATTAAAATACCAAGATTAAACAGAACGGAATAATTTACTTCAATTTTGTCTATATGAATGTACAAACTACAAAGTGTAATTATACTAACAACAAAAATCCAAAGAATCTTTTCTTTGGATTTTTTGTTGACTATTATTTATCGAAACCTAAATCTGCAATAAATATTTTTTGTAATTAAATTCTTGACGATGTATAGTATTACTCTTTTATATTAAGAGCTTCTTCCCGCTTTCACTACTCGCTTTTTTACACCTGTCTACCGGTTATTCCATTCCAGTAAAAAGAGCTCAAACATACCGTTCAATCGGGGCTATAAAGCCAGACTTAATTAATATATGACCCTAACCAACATAATTACTTGTTTTTTGTTTCTATCCTTGCTTTTCCGTTGTAGGTTTATTATCGGATTTGGTTATCTTGATTTTTCT